>CAWAOP010000025.1:0-483868 GCA_963783505.1 Terriglobia bacterium
CCCCAACGGGCGGAGGTAAAAATGAGGAGAAAGAGAGCGAAGCGAACAGGCGGCCCTCCCTTTTTTTGCAGACTGACGGGTGTGAATTGGTTGAACCTGATGTAATACGAAAACCGGAAAAAAATATTAGCCTTATGGATGCGGAAGTTGCGTCTGAGACTCAGGCAAGACATGAGGAACCATTGGCTTCGGGAGCGCAAGGCGAAAAAGAGGCATCTAAGCGCAAGGAAAACGAAGAAGGCATTGCTGGAACAAGCCAGAAACTCAAAGAGGAAGTTCGCAGGCAACAGCCCACACTCATTCATCTTGCTGCAGGAATGGCAGTGGATGTTGATGGAACCTTGGATTTGCGCGGGCATAGCCATGTGGACGCACTTGAAAGATTACGGGAGCGCCGAGGCTTTCCAGGGCGGCGAAGACTTCTTTGACTAGCGGGAGCCACTCAATAGAAAGCGCGACTATGGAATTGGGCCGGCAACCGTTTTGGTCCGACTGAACCACGCCGTTTTGAAGGCCAAAATAGACCTCGAAATACTGTTTCCAGTCGAATCGGCCGCGGCCAAACACGCCGTCGCAAACCGTCCGCTTAATCGTTGCCACGGTTCCCGGAAAGACCGTCTCCAGTTCGGTTGCGAGTCGCAACCACAGAGCCGCACGCACGGAGAAAAGCCGAGCGCGCCCCCGGCCCCGACCTTCCCCACCCGAGTCAGGGAAAAAGTGCCTGTCCGCGTAGTTCGCCACTTGCTTTGCCGTCGCTCCAGCGATTTTCCCCAGCTCCGCCGGCTTTAGAAAGGGCTGGTCGAGGTCAATTTGATCGTAATTACTCATTGCTAGTTGCTCGCTATGATAAATTTGTAGAGCAACACGGCCGCAATGTCAAACTATTTTCTTGAGGGAGGCCGGACGAACCGGCAAGGGCCATGTTCTGCTTAGTAATTAGTAGGTCCGTGTACCGTCCATGTACCAGGAGGTGTGAATCTAGGCAATCTAGTAACAGTGGTAAATTGAAAACGCGGAAGTTACAGATTCCCGGTTGGCCCTCGGGGTTCAAGTCCCCCCCCCCGCACCACACCCGTCCTCTGGGTTCGTGGGCTCTACCGGCATTCATCTCAGCCCTGCCAAGCCCATCGGCGGCGGCTAAATCGAGATACATTCGGAGTTCGGCCTTTCAGGCTTGAACCCATCATGTTTAACGTCTTCATCATCGACTCCGCCGCGTCGCGGCACATCACCGATATCGACATTGAGAGCGAAGTACTGCGCGGTTGCGCCAGAATCCAATCGGTGGCGTTGGACCGCGAATCCGATTTCTTCCCTTACGTGGAACAGGCGGACGCCATCATCGCCTGGCATCACCTGACCTTCGGCGCGGAGGTCATCGGCCGGCTTGCCAAGACGCGCATCATCGTGCGGTATGGCGTCGGGTTCGACAACATAGACGTTGCCGCCGCCGCGGAGCGAGGCATTCCCGTTGCGAATGTGCCCGATTACGGTACGGAAGAAGTGGCCGATCACGCCATCACGCTCGCTCTCGCGCTGGTCCGCCAGCTCAAGCCGCTCATGGTGGATACGGCCCGCGGCAACTGGGACTACTATACGGGCGCGGCTTGCCGCCGGGTGCGGGAACTGGCGTTCGGGATCGTGGGCTGTGGCCGGATCGGCACGGCCACCGCACTACGCGCCCAAGCGCTCGGATTTCAGACCCGGTTCTTCGACCCGTACCTTCCATCGGGTTACGAGAAGGCCATCGGCGTGCCGCGCGTGGACAGTCTCTACGAGTTGTTGGAGGCGTCCGACGTTCTCTCGCTTCACGTGCCGCTGACGGATGAGACCCATCTCATGATCGGCCGCGAGCAGTTCGCCCGCATGAAGCCCACCGCTTACCTCCTCAACACCGCCCGAGGCGCGGTGGTTAGCCACCAGGCGCTCATGGAGGCCCTGGCCGCGGGAAAGATCGCCGGCGCCGGCCTCGACGTGTTGGAGCGCGAGCCGGAAGGAATCGAAGCGATTAGCGGATTCCCCAATTGCATTGTGACTCCGCACAGCGCCTTCTACTCGCGGGAATCGATGATTGAATTGCGGCGGAAAGCGGCGCAAACCGTTCGCGACGCGCTGATGGAAGGCAAGCTGAGAAACATCGTCAACCAACCAGTCCAGGGAATCGCAAAGTAAGAGAAGCGCTCCGGGAAAGAGTGGGGCAGGCGCTGCGGATTTCGAAGACGGATCGCGGGAAGCCCTGGTGGCTGCGTATCCGTCGTTCGGCGAGTTGATTACCGCGCTGACGCGCGTTTGAAGCCTTCGCTATAATGCGACATTGGTCCACCGGAGGGGTGGGCACATTCCAAGTCTCCAGGTAGCGTTGCCATCGTGATCTCACTCCATCGCCATCTGCGACCGGCGCGTTTCAAAGCGCCGATCCATCGGACTGCGGAGAGCCGTTGAAAGTTCTGATTGCCGGAGCGGGACCGGGCGGGCTGACGGCGGCTCTGTATCTGGCGCGCATGGGAGTCGAATGCGAGGTTTACGAGAGCGTAGGCCAGATCCGCCAGCTTGGTGTGGGCCTCAATCTGCTGCCTCATGCCGTTCGTGAGCTGACGATACTCGGGATGGCCAACCAACTGGGCTCCGCAGGCGTTGCCACCGCGGAACTCGCGTACTTCGACAAATTCGGTTCCGAGATTTGGCGCGAGCCTCGCGGAATCGCAGCCGGTTACCGCTGGCCGCAGTACTCCATCCATCGCGGCTCATTTCAGAACATATTGGTGGCCGAGTTTTGCTCCCGCATTGGAGCCGATCGCCTGCACACCGGTCATCACCTGGCCTCGTTTGAGCAGAACGAACGCGGAGTCGTCGCGCGGTTCGTCGATAAAGCGAGTGGAGCGCTTCTCGCCGAGGCTCGCGGAGACGTTCTCATCGCCGCCGAAGGGGTCCATTCGGTTGCGCGCATGTTCTATTACCCGAACGAGACCGAGCCGGTTTACTCCGGCCGCGTCCTTTGGCGCGCCATCGCCGAAGCGCCGCCGTTCCTCACAGGAAGGTCGATGATCATGGCGGGTCACGCCAACCGGAAGTTCGTGGCTTATCCTCTGTCCGAGCCGTCTCCGCGAACGGGCCGCGCGCTCATCAATTGGGTGGCCGACGTTTTCGTCGGCGGAGACAAGCCACCCATGGCGCGGGATTGGAACCGCCGCACGGACGCCGCGACCGTGCTCCGCCGCTTTCCGGACTGGCGCTTCGACTGGCTCGATATTCCGGCGCTGATCGAGGGCGCCGAAATGGTCTACGAGTACCCTCTGGTGGATCGCGATCCCCTTCCCCGCTGGAGTTTCGGCAGGGTGACGCTGCTGGGAGACGCCGCCCATCCCATGTATCCCGTCGGGTCGAACGGCGCTTCGCAAGCCATCCTCGACGCTGCCGCGCTGGCTGCCGCTCTCGCGAGCGAGACCGATCCCGGCGATGCGCTGCGCGCTTACGAAGCGGAACGGCTGGAGAAGACCGCGAGGATCGTCCTGTCCAACCGCCAACAAGGGCCGGAGGCCGTCATGCAAATGGTGGAAGACCGCGCGCCAAACGGATTCCGGAATCTCTTCGACGTGATCTCCAGGGAAGAGTTGGAAGAAGTAGCGAGTCGCTACAAGGCGGTCGCAGGTTTTGACCGCGACCGGCTGAACTCGATGCCGATGCGGTAGCGGGATCGAGAGTCACATCTGAGATCGATCCCTGAGTGCTACACTATTCGTACTTTAAGGAGGGCGGAACGTGCGTCACGCGCTTTCTCTCATCCCGCCGCGGTGTCTCGGAGCGGTATTCCCTCTTCTCTTCGCGGCCCTTTTCCCCACGCTAGCCCAGTCGCAGACCGACACAATCGCCGGGGAATTTCGGCCTGACCCGCCCACTCTCACCGCTCTCGGCTTCGAGTGGCGGATTACGGGGGACGATAACCGGAATGCGCGCGTCGAGGCGACGTACCGGAAAAAAGGCGAGCAGGCATGGCGCCAGGCGCTGCCGTTGTTACGCCTCCAGCATGAGGCCGTGACGAACGGAGGACCGGGCCGCGGGCGCAACTGGTATTACACCTACGAGGCGCCGAACATGTTCGCCGGCAGCATCCTGAATCTGGAGCCGGGAACGGAGTATGAATGCCATTTCGTTCTTTCCGATCCCGATGGCGTACAAGGCGAAGCCGAGAAAACGGTGACCGTGCGCACGCGCGAAGAGCCGCAGCCGGCCCAGGGCGGCCATATGTATCACGTCTATCCGTTCGGATACCAGGGCGAGCGGCAGCAGCCCGCCTTCACGGGCCTGATGGCCGCGTATTATATGGGGGCCGACGAATCCGACCATTCCAACGTATCGCCGCCCCGCGTCCAACCGGGCGATATCATCCTGCTGCACGCCGGATTGTACAAGGACAGCCGGTTTGTGTACGGCGGCTTCGACCGGACCATTCCGGCGTTAGGAACTCCCTTTGACGGCACGTACTATCTGACCCAGAGCGGCACGGCCGCGAAACCCATCGTCATCAAATCGGCCGGCGATGGAGAGGTGATCTTCGATGGGGACGGCTGCCAATACCTGTTCAACATGATGGCCGCCAATTACAACTACTTCGAAGGCATCACCGTTCGAAACACCAACGTGGCGTTTCTCGCCGGGCTGAAGAACATCGCCGGATCGAGCGGGTTCACACTGAAGCATTCCAGGCTGGAGAATATCGGCCGCGGCGTGCAGGCCGAATGGTCGGGGTCGAAGGATTTCTACATCGCCGACAACGTCTTCATCGGCCGGCACGACCCGCTCAAGCTGCAAAGCTGGAACCCCGCGAACGTGTGGTCGAAGTTCCCCGGCTTTCCGTCATCCATCGCCTCCGAGTACGCGGTCAAGGTGTATGGCCAGGGCCACGTGATCGCATACAATTACGTGGCGAACTGGCACGATGGAACCGATATCGCCACCTATGGAGATCCCGACGGCACGCCCAACGAGCTTCCGGACCGCACGCCCGTCTCCATCGATATCTACAACAACGATTACTACAACATGGCGGATAACTGCATCGAAGCCGATGGTGGCGCGCACAACATCCGCGTCTTCCGGAATCGCTGTTTCAACTCGGCGGGAGGCGCGCTGAGCGCGCAGCCCTCCTTCGGCGGTCCGACGTACTTCTACCAGAACCTGGTCTATGCGGCCACCAGCGGCGGCCCTTTGAAGTTCCTGGACACGCCGGCGGGAGTCCTGACCTATCAAAACACGTTCGTGGGCCAGGGCACGATGATCGGCCCGGCGGCGAACATCCACTTCCTGAACAACCTATTCGTGGGCGACAACTGGAACGTGCCGGTGTTCAGCGTGCGCACGTTTACGAATTACTCGACGTCCGATTACAACGGCTTCAGGCCGAACGCCAACGTCGAGTATCCGTTCGCATGGAACTCCCCGGCCTTCGAGACAGCCACCGATTACAGAGGGCAGCAGGTCACGCGGCGATTCAAGACGCTCAAGGAACTGAGCGAAGCCACCGGGCAGGAAAAACACAGCGCGCTGGTCGATTACGACATCTTCGTCAAGGTAACGATGCCGGACCCGGCCGATCCGCAGCATCTGTACAATCCCGAAGATTTCGATTTCCGTCTGAAGCCGGGCTCCGCGGCCATCGACGCCGGCGTAGCGTTACCGACGATCAACGACGATTTCTCTGGCAAAGCGCCGGACCTCGGCGCCTACGAATTGGATCGGCCAGTCCCGCACTACGGTCCGCGAACAGCGCCAGTGGGCGCCGCACCAGCGGGAGCCCCGAGGTCAGTGACAGGCCCGCCAGGACGCTAATGCAGCTTTAGCCGCTTTGCCCGCCGGCTTGACGGTCCGTGACGTTCTTCTCATTCTTGCCGTGTTCGCGGTCCTACCGTTCGATCGACTTAGCCCCTCCGGAGGCATTGACGTATTCCCCCGCCGTTTCCGTGCCGGGCCCAGGGGGCACCCCGAAATGAGCGGTCAGCCGGGCGGTGATCATTCTGCAGACTATCCGCGCAGCGCTACGCGACCGATCCGGTGTTTGCCCCCGGCGAAGAGGTCCGCGGTATCTTCGGGTTCCGGCCAACCGCTCCCTTTGGTCGCGGCACGGAAAGAAGCGTATCCCGATTCGCCCGCGGGCAAAGCCAGAGGTTTCTGGAGAGGCTTACGCTTCCGCGCGGCGGACTTCACTTCACTTCGAAGTGAATGATCTCGCCGAACAGCCGGCCGGTAGATTGTTCTCGGACGAGCAATTTGCAATCGTACGAGCCGGCTTGCAGCATGAAGGCAGTTTGGTCCGGACCGGCCGAGGCCTCCATCATGTCCCGCATGGTTGCGGCGACCGTTGGGCTCTCGCCTGTGCTTGCCGAGGTCGTGATTTGCGCGATGATATCGACGCGACCGGAAAGCGTATCGAGCGGAACGGTGAGAACTTGACGCGCTTCAGGCGGATACGTCCCCATGGTCGCTCGCCGGCCGGGGAGCCCCGCGAGCAGGTTCGCCGCGGTTGATCCCTCCTGCCCTGCCTTTTCGCGTGACAGTGCTTCCGCCAAACTGCGGTTAAGCTCTGGCGTGCCTGTGTAAGTCTGAAGCGGCGGCGGCCAATTCACTCGCGGGCTGACGCTCCCCGGCCGAAACTCGACTTCCACGTTGCTGCGGAAACTCTCCAGATAGTTGTAGCGCCAGATTTGGCGCGGGTTCTGCGCGTCGGAGCTTTGGTCGTCGATCCGGTCCGGCGGACCGTAGTTGATGTAGAACCGAGCCGGCGCGCTAGCGCTGGCAAAATGCTCCCGCGCGTACGCCACACGGCGGTTGTATTCCTCTTGCGATACGCCCGCTGGCGGGGTTGGCGATACGGTCCAGCCTGCACCTCGGCCGCCGGGTTGCGGCGGCGTTGGTACTGCGGATGCGCCATTTACCTGTGACGCGCCAAATCGCAGCGCTCCATCGCTCCTATCCAGGTCGATCGGGAAGAGAGCAACGCCCGCGCGAACGGCGGCGTTCATTGCGCTTGTCATCTGGGCTTGGTCGCCTAGAGCCAGCCCCGCGGATCCGCCCGATAAATAGACGAGCGCTTTGTTTCCCGGCAGAGATCCCAACATCTGCACCGCCACTTGCAGAACTGCGAGCCTGCGGTCGGTACCGTTCGCGGCGCCGCCTGGGTCTCCTGGGCTGAGTTTCTGGATCGCAGATTCCAGCGCGGCCTTGTCGGCCGTAAAGTCCTGTGCAACCGTTACCTTGCCGCCAGAAACACTCATGACCGCGACGGAATCGTCCGGATGCACGCTGTTTTGGACGAAAGAAATCGCCCTCTCCCGCGACCTGGCCTGGTCGTCGGGATTCATCGCATCCAAATCCAACAGGAGCGCCATCAAGCGGTGGTCGGTGTAACGGAACTCTGGCGACGGGGCAGTGGCCGGCTGTGCTTGGGGGTTCACCGGCGCGGCGAAGGCCGCCTGTGCAGTCTCACCGGGGGCCACCGCCGCCAGGAACGGATGCGCGCGGATCGCGGGCGCGTTCCCCGCGGCGATCAGCACGCCGATTGCGACCGGTCCCGCCAGCGCCGCAACTCCGGTGGCCGCAAGCAGTATTCTTTTTGCGCGAGTCAAACCTTGCCCGATTCGGTTCGTCATAATGGCCTCGATTCTTTTCTTCAGATCCGCCCCCGTCACGCCCGCCACGCACACCAGCGGAGATTCCACGTACGACTTACAAACGTTAAGAATCGCGTCCGCATAGGTTCGCGGCTCGTTGCCCAGCGTGAGCACTCCTTCGTCGCACGCGCGTTCGCGTTCCTCAATCAGCCTCGCTCCGATCCACCACACAAACGGATGGAACCAGAACACGGCTTCCACTACCATGTGAATCGCCGCGAACAGATTGTCGCGCCGCCGCACGTGGCACAGTTCATGAGCCAGCACGGCTTCGAGTTGCGGCGAGCGTCAGCCGCTCCACAATGTCCGCGGGCAGCAACAGCGCCGGCCGCAGCCATCCCACTACGCCGGGTTCCAGCAAGCCTGGCGCGGCGCGGATCTCGACTTCGGCGGGAATTGCCATCGGCTCGCTGGCGCGGAGTGCAGCCCGGACGCCGGCGCCATTGCCGCAGACGCATGGCGGCGATGGCGAAAAATCCACATGCCCACACCGCTGCGATTGCCATAGGCATCCAATTCACGGGCACGAGGCGCTACGGATCGAGAGCGGCGAACCGGCGTAAACGGTTGCGCCATGGTCTCCACCGCGAAGGTCAGCTCCGGCGTGACGATCCTCTGCGCCGCCGGAGCAAAGTGCAGATGGCCGCCCATGCTCATCAACAGCGAGAACGGCAGCAGAAATTTCAGCGACGCGCTCAGCCACAACCAGAAGCGGACTCCGGCGTGGTTCTTGCGAAACGCTAGGGTCAGCAACCCGCCGCCAGAGCGAACACCGTGGATTGCCAAAGATGAGACGACCAGATCGCCGAACATGGGGAATCACGCCTCCTTTCTTTTGTTCCGCTGGTCAAGCCGCTTGATGGTCTTCTCCAGCTCCCGGACGTCGTCGAGCGTCAGCTTGCCCGCTTCGGCGAGCTGCGCCATCATGGGCTGCGCGCGGCCGCCAAAGAAACTCAAGATTTCGTCGAGCAGCCGGTGGCGCGCAACGTCGCGCGCAATGGCGGGCTCGAAAATGTGGGCGTTCCCGATTTTCCGCAGGCGGCGCACGGCGTTCTTCCCTTCCATCCGGTAGACCGTGGTCTGGATGGTG
Organism: Terriglobia bacterium; assembly: GCA_963783505.1. Taxonomy (GTDB): domain Bacteria; phylum Acidobacteriota; class Terriglobia; order Bryobacterales; family Bryobacteraceae; genus BOG-224. The sequence continues at coordinate 8,755 of CAWAOP010000025.1, forward strand.
GTGTAGGCCGGGCGCGGTTCCGGAAACGCTTCCTGGATTTCGCGGATGGACGCTTTGCCCTGGGTCCAGAGCGCTTCGAGAATCCGAAGTTCCAGCCGCGTCAGTTTCGGTCGTTTCATGGCAATCTACTATGTCCAGTTCGAATCTACTACTAAATAGTAGATGTGTCAAGAGAATTCTCCGAGCCCGCTCATTCACGGTTTTGGGGGCAGGTCAGGCTGGCGCTTCTGGCCGGCGTCCCGCCGGAGCGCGCAAATTCTCGCCCCGCCGTCCGAAAAAGTCGGCTGAGATTAGACGGCGAGCAGTTTCACTCCGGGAATATCCGCGAAGTCCGCCGCGTTCAGCGTCCACACTTCGGCGGCCAGATTGATGGCGCAGGCGGCGATTGCGATATCGATCTCGCGGCCCTTCGGGCGCCGAAGTTCGCGATAGAGCTTCGCGCTCAACCGAGCGTCCGCGGCGGAGAACGCAAGAGCGGCCTCCCCAGGGAACAACGACTCCTGAACGGCGAGTTCGGCGGCTGTTCGCGGGCCGCGAAGCCACTCGAACAACACGAGTGACGTCAGCGCCATCCTCGCCCCGCGCTCCACCAGCGAATAGAGCTTCGGGCCCGACCTCCTGGGGCCGGTGAGACTATCGATCAGCGCCGACGTGTCGATGAGAATCACTCGGTCTGTCCTTCGGGGGTTCTTCTGCCTCCCGCGCGACGCGCCGCTCGCAGAGCGCGAAGTTCGCGGTCGACCGCTCTCGAATCCCGAGCTCCAGGCCGGGCGAAGTAATCGTCCAAGACCCGCAGCATGGCCAGCCGTTCCCGCTCGCTCAAGCGGCCGATTCGTTCGGAGTATTCCAGGATCGCCTCGCGTACAACCCGGCTCTTGGAGAAAGCCAGGGTGGAGGAGGCTCGCTGAAGACGGCCGACGGTGTCGTCATCCAAGACGAAGGTCATCTTGGTTCCCATATCTGTACCATACCACCATACTGCAATCCCGATCACTTCAGCCACTTCAGGAACGTCGCCAGGCTGTGGAACTGGTCCACGTGATCCGGCGCGGAATTGCCCGCGTATCCGACCATCAGAAACTTGCCTGCTCGCGTTTCGCCGATTTGCTGCATTCCCATCGGTCCCCACTTCAATACCGGATGGGCTTTCAGACCAAGCTGCGCCAGCAGCCAGTCCGCCGTCTCCGTCGTGCTGGCGAATGCGCCGGGAAAGATCTCGGAATGCGTGACGATAAACGTCTTTCGCCCGGCCACGGCGTCGCGCGCAAACTTGAGGAATACTTCAAGGTGGTCCGGCTCGAGATTCGATTCGAGCGGCCCCGGCTTTCCGCCCACATAACCGGTGTGCATCCCGTCGATGAGCAGAACCTTCGCGATCATCGGGTAATACTCGGGCGTCTCGAGAATCGCGCGGACAGCGCCATGTCCCGCGCTCCACGCCGTCAGCGTGATGGGCCCGAATGCGATGCCCGTCAACTCGCTGGCTTCGCGCAGCATCTTGCCGAACAGCGCGCGGTCCTCGAATACCCGCGCGTAAGCTCCCGAGCCCGTTCCGGCCTCGACTGAAATTACGGCCGAGCGACCGTACTGCGCCGCGGCCAATTCCGGCGCCCATGACGCTCCGTGGAAATGGATAAACAGCGGCAGGCGTTTCTTCTTCTCGATCGCGGCGGGGATGAATAGCTCGCCCGTCGAGAGCTTCTCGCGCCGTCCAGTCGCGGTCCGCTGCGTAAGCCGCGGGTGCGCCCGCGTATGTTCCACCATCGGCGAGGGATTCTGGTCCTGCGCCGGCGCGGGCGGAACTGCCGACATTATCACCAGCCAAATCGCCGTTCCCAATATCCATTGACGCCGGGGCCGGTCGGGCCCGCGCTTCGTAGTAGCCGTCATCCTGTTAGCGTACTGCGGCGCGGCCCAAAGCGGCGCGCGGGAAATTGCGGCGCATCGCAGTTCAAATCGCGGGCAGCAGAGGTTAACAGTACGGTTATGAGAAGCGCAGTACTTGGCACGTAACCTAACCAGCGCTAACACTGTCCGTAAGAGGGAACGAGTCCCTTTCTGGAGTAAGCATGATTCGTTCGATTGGCGTGCTGGTCTTGGCCGGCGGTTACGTAGCCCTGTCGCCCAGCCTCAGGGAGCTGCTGGGGCAGTACGGACTCCGCGCCGAAGGGTTTCTGGCGGATCACTCGCCGTATTCGTGGGCTGCGCTGGGTTGCGCGGCTTTGCTGGCGATGGCGCTAATGGCCCGATCGGCTGTCGCTTCGCGTTGAAGCCTGAAAACTGAGCCCGTTAGCCGGCTTTCAACTTGCGCGCCGGAAGAACGGACTCCGAGCGAGCCTGTTTGCGCTCCGCCTGCGGTCCCAATCGTTTCGCCTGGTCCGTCACGCAGACCAGGAACATGGGCTGGCGCGCGTTCTTCAGCAGATCGATGATCCGGCCAGGCGCATCTTCCAGGTAGATCGATTTCCCGTCCGTCACCAGATGCATGTCCGAGGACGCTGCCATGGCCTCGTTCAACCGCTTCCCCATGTCTTTTTGCAGGAAACGCAGAACGCGCCGGATCTTCTGAAGCGAGAACCCCTTGCGCCGAAGCTCCGCGATCACGGAAATCTCGACTACTTCCTCGGGCATGTAGACGCGCCGATGGCCGTCCTGCTGCGGTGAAACGACGTTGCGCTCGTCCCACCACTGCAACTGGCGAAGACTCACGCCGCAGATACGCGCCACCTCGCTGCTGTTGAATCCGCGCGCATCGCCGGGCGCCGTCTCCGCCTTCCTGATCTTGGACATGGTTCGCTTCCGCTGTGAATTTGGGCCTATCTTGGATTGTAACCGGGCTACGCCCCGTGTCAAGCGCCCCTCGCTTCGATCCGTGATGCGCTTCGCAATGCGCGCCACCAGATGTAGAGGCACGCGACGTTGGCAAGCATCGTAATGACGTTCCCGGCGAACGCCACCGCGTGCGCTCGCGGGCTGGCGGCGGCGCCATACATCTCCACGGCCAGGTTGCGCAGCGAGCCGCCAATGGTTTCGCCGGTGAACTCGAGACCCAGCGCGCCGCTCATCAGCAGCAACAAGTGGTCCTCGCCGCGCCCGGCCAAAAGCAGCATCCACAGCGCCAGGTCGAGAGCCGCCGCGCCGAGATACAGATCGCGCGTCCACGGCGTCATCCATTGACCGGTGGATGAGGCCCGTGGATCGTATCGCAACCACCAGGAAATCGCAATGCCGGCGGCGCTGCCCGCGATCAGCCACAACCGGATCGCACGGCGCGCTTCCATCCTCGCCGACGCGCGCCAAACTAGGTTCAAAACCACCAGAAGGATGAGCGCCAGGAGCACGACTTCATCGAGCCAGTAGGTCCAGGCTCGCGATCGAAAAGCCTGGTGGTTCCCGGTGTAGTAGGCTGCGTAGACTGGAATCTCCACCGCGGTCGCCAGGAACAGCGCGATGACATAGACGAACAGGAAGGTCAGCCGGGACCACAACCCGCCGAGCAGCGCGGCGATGATCAGAATCTCGAGCGGGAGCCCGATGCACCAGCCGACGATCTGAATCGCGAACTCCACGCCAGTCCGCTTATTCTAATACCGATATCGCAGCCGAAGTTTCGCCCTGCCAGACCGCCCCACGAAGCTGAGATCAAGACGCCATCGCGTTGGGCCGCGCGCGGAAACACGCGCCCTACTGCGGAACGGATCGGAGTAGCCAACAGAGATGCGCGGATGGCGTATCGAGCCCCCGCGACACACGTGGATCGACACCGAAGCCTGGGCCACGAGCCGGTGTTACGAAGCGGCGTCAGGACGCGCCGTTCCTCGCGTTAACCCTCCCACGGATACGGAGGCATCGTCGGACCGTGCGTCCCCTGCACGCCTTCCCAGGGATACGGGGGCATCGTCGGACCGTGCGTCACGTTGGTTCCCGTAATTGGGGCCAGATTCGAATTCGCGGCAGTGCCGTCGGCACACTGCGCCGCGTTGCACATAAACGCGAGCGCGAAAGCCAGCACGGCCGCGAACACCAAGGATTTGTCTCCGAAACGTCGTTGCATGAAAAATCTCCTTATGGGGCTCGCTGGCGCGCGAGCTCCTTTTCTTTCAGCTTCTTTTCGAAGTGTATCGCCCTGTCTTCTCGGAATGTAGTACGGCGGTAGTCATTGTGGAAGTTAGAAAGGGTTAGTTTTCTGGCAGGAAAACACCTGATTACGGGTCTAGGAATCCGACAGGCGGGAGTTTGCGCGATCGGCGGGAAATGGCGAGGTCAGCAGCGCTTGGCTGGGTACTCGGAGAAGGTAGTCGATCGGCGCCATTCGGTTTCCCTGAAGCGCCCGAGAAGATTGGTGAAACGAGACTCGGAGAAGATTTCTAGCGGACCCGCACCTATGACGACGGCGGCTGCGGCGGAGCCGACGGTAGCTGCGGTTTGGCGGGGCTTTTCGCGCCTGTCTTGACCGGCGTAATCAGAACGTGCGCGTTGCGCCCTTCCAGTCTCGGCATGCCTTCGGCAGTGCCGTGCGCCGCAAGGTCTTCCGCGAACCGCGAGAGCAATTTCTTGCCCAGGTCGGTATGCGCGATTTCCCGCCCGCGAAACTGAACGACGGCCTTCACGCGGTTGCCTTCCTGGAGGAAGCGAATGGCGTGGTTCTTCTTGAAGTCGTAGTCGTGGTCGTCGGTGTTCGGCCTGAACTTCAGTTCCTTGACTTGCACCACGTGCTGCTTTTTCTTGGCGTCGTGCTGGCGCTTCTTCTGATCGTACTGGTAGTGCCCGTAATCGACGGCCTTCGCCACCGGCGGAACGGCCGTTGGGGCCACGAGTACGAGGTCCAGCCCTAGCTCCTGGGCCTTGCGTAAGGCCAGGGAAGTGGGCATGACCTCGGCGGTCCCGTCCGGAAACACCGCCCGGACTTCGCGCGCGCGGATCGTCTCATTGACATTCTCTCGGCGATTCTGCCTTCGAGGAGGAAAGTTTCTTCCAGGGAACATTGGTTATTTAATGATGGCGGATTCGTACAGGCAGGCGCGCGCCGCTGCTATAACTATCAAGGATCCCGTGACGGGAGCCAGCGACGTGGTAGTAAAAGATGAACTCAAGTTGCGGTCAACTCAAGTGTACACCAAAATCCGGCTGTAAAGTCAACCGGTTACTGGCACGGGCATCTAGGTCCGCCTGCGCGACTGGCGCCCACGGTAACCACGCCGCGCGCGTATCGGCGTAAGGCCGGGAATCTAGCCGGCGGGGCTTTACCCCGGCCCCCGGAAGTTCTACCGGCCCGGTCCGCGGCCGGCGCCCATGCCGCCGCCCATCGCGCCCCGATCGCTCGAAGGAGGCACAACGCCCTTCAACCGAAGGTACACGGAGCCGTAACCGTATTCTTCGTTGTCGTGAATGGTGTTGCCGATCAGCATGCCCAGGCGCGATCGCTGCATGCGCCCTCCTCCAACCATCACTCCGGCGTTCGCGTCGTTGGTTCCGTCCCAGGCGGCGTCGCATTCGGCGAACGATGCCGTTAAGGCGGCAACGATGTCGGCCTTGCTCTTCTTGGATGCGGCATCGCCCCGCTTCTGCTGACCGGCCGCCGACGAGCAGTACATCGTCTGAGTATCGGCTATGTGAGCCATCAATTCGCCGAACGTGCGAATGTCGGCAACCGGTTTGAAGTCGTAGTTTTCGGGCGGCATCTTGGCCGCCATGCCGGTGAGGTTGGTCTTCACCGAGTTGTACGCCTGCCGGGCTTCTGCCACCAGCGGATTGCCGGCGGGAGCGGCCGCGGTCTGGCCGCTCGGCGGCGCGGGTGGGGGCTGGTTCACGACTACCTGCGCCAAAAGCGCGGAAGCGCACAGCGCCAAAACGATCATAAAGACTGTCTTCTTCACTGCGATTTCCTCCTGCATCGAGCTCAGGTTGGGCTCTCAGCCATTCTATCCCGAAAGCGCTCCCGCTACCCCACGCCGCGCTCCTGCTGCTATGCTGACCATGGAAGCCGATGAGCAAGAAAGTCCTCATCGTTACTGGCGATGGCGGAGACAGCTTCGAAGCGCTCTACGCCTACCATCGATTTCAGGAAGCCCGCTGGGACCCGGTCATCGCCGGTCCGGCCCGCCGCCGGCTGCACTTGCTGGTTCATGACCGCGAACCCGGCTGGGACACCTACATCGAACGCCCCGGCTACACGCTCGAGGCCCAGGTGGCCATCGCCGCAGTCTCCGCCAAAGAGTTCGCGGCGATCGTCATCCTCGGCGGACGCGCGCCCGAGTACATGCGAAACGACCCCAGTGTCCTTTCGCTCGTGCATGAGTTCGCCGCACAGAACAAGTGCATCTGTGCGCTCGGCCACGGGATCCAGGTGCTCACCGCGGCCGGCCTGACCAAGGGCCGCCGGGTGACCTGCCATGAGCATGTGCAAGTGGAGGTCGAGAAGGATGGTGGCCAATACGTTGACGAGCCGGCCGTCCGGGACGGCTCCTTGATCACCGGCCGAAGCTGGCGGGCTCATCCCTACTTCTACCGCGAGATCTTCGCCTATCTCAATAACCTCCCCGATCACCCATAATTCATATCCCTTCAAACGCGCCGCGTCCTGCAACCAAGGTATGACGGGTTTGCCCCTCTGCCCTCGACCTCAATTCCGTAAAGGCCTTCCGCCAACCCGCCGATAAGTACACTGTGGCGCGGTAGCCCCAATGAACGGGCTGCCGTTGCCGGGGATCTTATATGCTGATTGCTCTTCTAATGTTGCCGTTCCTGGCGGTGATCGAGTCCGTGGTCCGGCTCATGATAGAACCGCGACCGCCGAGCCTCGTTCATTCCGGAAAACCCCGCCGCGTGTGACCGTTCACGGCCTCGGACGTAGCGTGCCGGAAAACGGCGCTCGCGGCTCGGCCCTGCGCGCGTCCGCTTTCGCATCCCCCACGTGCGATAATCGGGTTTCCCCATGAAAGTTCGCGTTTTCGTCTCTTATAAAACCACGGTACTGGACCCGCAGGGTCAGACCATCAGTTCCGCGCTCCGCGGACTTGGCTATTCCAGCGTTCTGGATGTCCGCCAGGGGAAGTTTTTCGATATCGCCCTCGCGGATGGGGTCTCGCGCGAGCAGGCCGCGAAGGACATCGAGACAATCTCTCACGAGGTCCTGGCCAACCCGGTGATTGAAGAATACCGCGTGGAGTTCCTGGAGTAACGGGAGTCAGATGGCGGAAGGCGGAAGACTGAATACAGAAGCCTGAATACCCCTGCAATTCCTAGAAGGGCTGACCGCAACTTTCAGTGACAGGTATTGTTCAGGCTCTTCAGCCTTCAGCCTTCTGCCTTCCTGCTCCCTACCGCCTGCCGTCCCTGAACGCCATCCCCGCAAAACTGACTACGCTGGCATCGTCGATGTTCCACTGCTCGTAGCGCAGCAGATCGCCCCGAGCGTCCGGAGCCGCCTTCAGAAACGTGTAGAACGGTGACGACCCGCACCACTTGAGATCGTCCCGATTTTCCTGCACCAGGTCCCAGAAACTTCGTGAATCGCCGGCGGAGATGCGTTCCATGCGTGCGTGATCGCGCCCCGCGACCTCGTTCATGAACCCCTCGTCCGCGAAGGCCTCAAACCCGTCCCCGTATCGCGCTCCCATATGCGCCATATCCACGCCCAGAATCCAGAACAGGCGGTCGCCTTCGCGATCCCGCAGTTCGGCGAGCGCGTCGAGGAAACGCCGCACGCTGTCGTCATGCTCGGGCAATCCGCCGCCGAACAGGCTTCGCGCGAACGGCCCGCACAGAATCGGGAGAATCCGCACGGCGGGGCCGAGCGCGTGTTGAAGAAAGACCACCTGGAACTCGACGGTGTGTTCGAACGAGTGGCAGTAATCCTCCATCAGTACCGCGCCGCCTCCGCGCTCCGCCATCCAGTCCACCAGCCGCAAATCGGTCGGCGCATCGCCGAGCGGCGTCCGGTAACTTTTCCGCGTCAGACCAAATTTCTCCGGCTCGCCCCGATGCGAGGTGGCCAGAATGACGAACGTGCGGTCCCGATGCTCTTCCCGCAGCGCCGCGTAAGCCGCGCGGTAGGATCGCCAGCCGCCCTGCGGACTTACATGTGGCGCGGCTATGGCGAAAATTCCGCCATCCGGCGAGGCCGCATCGCCGGGTTCCGGGTCCATGTATTCCGTCATGGCCGCCCGCAAAGCGCCGGCGTCGGAGGGATACGCCGAGCCGGCGTGCGCCGCCTCGCGCACGGGGGCTTCCGCGAAACTGCGCGTGCGCTCCTCGCGCATGCCTTCAAACGTCGCGTCCTCCAGGAACCCGGCCGCACTCAGGGTCTCTGCCATCCTCCGAACAACCTCTCCCACCTCGAAATTCCCGGTGAGACGCACCAGTGTGGCGCGCAGGTCCAACTCCGTCTGTACGCCGTCGAAACAGGTCATGCATTGCGCGAGAAGTGGAGGAACCACCAGCATGGCGTCCGTGAATTTGAGAGGATCGCGAATCAGCAGCCCGGGATGCTCCGGCGAAGGCGATGGAATAATCTCGAGCGTGTTTCGAAGGCGCGCCAGGGTTTGGGACAAGACCCATGGTAACGCCCTGCCGCAATTTTGAGCAGTTCGATACAAACAGTCTTAAACTGAAGGTTGATGCTTTCCATCGTCATACCGGTCCACAACGAGGAGCCCTCGATCCTGCCGCTGTACGACCGCCTGACCGTCGTCGCTCAACGCCCTCGGCCGGCCGTACGAAATCATCTTTGTGGACGACGCCTCCACGGACCGCAGCTTCGATCTGCTGGCCAATCTCGTGGAGACCGATGGTGCGCTCAAGGTGGTCCGCCTGCGCCGCAATTTCGGACAGGCCCCAGCTCTATCGGCGGGGTTTCATGAGGCCGCCGGCGACGTGGTCATCGCCATGGACGGCGACCTGCAACACTCCCCGGAAGACATACCGGCGCTGCTGGCGAAGATCGACGAAGGGTACGATATCGCCAGCGGCTGGCGCAAGGAGCGTGTGGATAACGCCGTCAGCCGCCGCCTTCCCTCCCGCATCGCCAACTGGCTTATGGCCAAAGCGTCGGGAGTGGATCTTCACGACTTCGGGACCACGTTCAAGGCCTACCGCTCCGAGGTCTTGAAGGACGTCCACCTCTACGGCGAACTGCACCGTTTTATCCCGGCTCTGGCCAGCTACTACGGCGCGCGGATCGCCGAAGTACCCATCAAGAACATCGTCCGTCCTGCGGGCGATTCCCACTACGGATTGAGCCGCACTTTCCGAGTGATGTTCGATATCTTCACCATTGGCTTCCTGTTGAGGTACATGACGCGGCCCATGCATTTCTTCGGCAAGCTCGGCTTGACCGGCGCGGCTTCGGGCGGCGGAATTCTGGCCTACCTGCTTGTCAGGAAGATTCTGGGCCACGATATCTTGACGGAAAGCGGCCCCGCCCTGGCCGCGGGCGGAGTCCTTCTAGTGACCGGCGTTCTGCTGCTCAGCACAGGCTTGCTGGGCGAGCTGATCATGCGGACGTACTTCGAAAGCCAGGACCGCCGCATTTACGCCGTCCGCGAAATCGTCGGCCGCAAGCAAAAGGACGTCGCCGGCGGAGCGCGGTGAAGCCGCCGTTCGCTCTCCGCCGACCGCCGTCCGAATACGGAATCCGCCCGGCCGCCGAAAGCGGATAGCGAAAACCGGATAGCGGATAGCGGTTACAGCCCCGTTCCCGCCTCCCAGTGCGCTTCGAATAGCCGCTTCATCGCCTCGCCCATGCCGTCGTGATGGAACACGATGGATGTCCAGGTCCGGCGAGTCACCACGGGATCCAGAAGCGCAACCATTCCGTCGCGGTCGTCAAAAACGGCCAGCTTCATGGGTAGAGAAGCGGCTATGCGCACCTCCACCCCGGCCGCCGCGTACTCGGCGAGCCGATGGCGGTGTTCCGCATCGAGCGAGCCCGCTTCGAGCAACAGACGGCATAGGACGCCGGCCGCGCGAGCCTGCTTTACAAGCTTTTCGTCAAGCGGGTCCACGGCATAAGGGGGCCTGGAGAACTCCGCGTATTCCGATTTGACCTCCGAGAGCATTCGCCGGTATTCCGCCGCAATCTGGGCCGGCTCGCTGACAATCCGCAGAAAATCCAGCGTGCCTCGCCCACCCTGGCCCTCGGAGTAAAGGGCTGTCAGATCGTCGATGAGGGCGGCGCCCGCTCGCACGCTATCGGTTAGTTCCTGCTCCATAAAGTGGCGCCGGCGCGTCATGTAAGCGGGAATCGCAAGACTCGGCTCGACCGCGGAAAACAGCTTGGTCTTTTCCTGTACAACTTGGGCAAAACCCCGCTCGACCAGGCTGTCGAGCACCTCATAGATCTTTTGGCGCGGCACATGGGCCCGTGCCGCAAGCTCCAGCGCCTTAAACCTTGAATGGCCTAACAGCACCAGGTAGGAACGGGATTCGTAGGCGTTCAGCCCGAGTTGCTGCAGCCGCCGCCAGAACTGTTGAAAATCGACCTCCGCCAGTTCTTCGCTCATCTTGTCTTTAACGTTAACAGAAGATCGGGAGCTGTGACAGCACTATCTAAAGCTGAACGGCCGTATGTCATTGAGAATCAGCTATGTGGACCGTTTCGCTCTTTAGAGCCACCACCGGCATCAGGGAAAAACCGTAGACGACCGTCCCTTCGCAGGTTGACTTAGTACTAGAGGGACCTTACAATTAAGCCGATAAGGTTGATAGTATGCCCAATACTAGTTCCAGCGCGGACGGGCCCACATCCTCGCCCCCGGGTGGGACTCCCAAGATCCGAATCGTGGTGGCGGACGATCATCCTATTTTTCGCGACGGGTTGTGCAAACTCCTTGCGCTCGAAGAAGATTTTGAGGTAGTGGCGCAGGCGGAGGATGGACGGCAAGTGCTGGAAGTGTTGCAGCAGTACGAACCCGATATCCTTCTGCTCGACCTCCGTATGCCTCATCTGGATGGCCTGGCGACCCTTCAGCGGCTGCAGGGCGGGAAATCCAAGACCCGAGTCATTGTCCTCACGGCTTCCGACGACAAAAACGAATTCGTCCAGGCCATGAAGTTGGGCACATCCGGTATTGTCCTGAAACAGACGGCCACGGACTTGCTGATCAAAAGCATCCGCAGAGTCCATGCCGGAGAGATGTGGCTGGATTCCACGACAACCGAAGCTGTCATTCGCCAGTTCGTGGCTGGCTCCGCTCCCGCTACCGCCCCCGCCGCGCCGCCTCCGATGCAGACGCGCGATCGCGACAGGTCCCCGCTCAGCCAGCGCGAACGCGAAATCGTCGCTCTGGTGGCGCAAGGCTTTAAGAACAAGGAAATGGCGGAGAAGATGTTCATCAGCGAGCAGACTGTGAAAAACCACCTGCACAACATCTTCGACAAGCTTGGGGTCTCCGACCGTCTGGAATTGGCGCTCTACGCCATCCATAACAACCTGCACATGGGCCGGTAGCCGGTCCGTTTATTCCCACGCGCGCTTGGGCACGCCGGCGTCGCGGTCCTCAAGCCGGTCGTAAACGTAGGCCGTTGACACCGTTCCGAGCGATTCGTTATACAGGCTCTCTTCGTGCAGCGCTTGTTTGAGATCTTCCTCGAACGTGTGCAGCGCGGCTAACTGCGGGGCGGTGGCGGGCCTGCGCGCGCCATCCGTCGAGCGGAAGAACTTTTGAAAACCGCCGTCCACCAGGCAGGCGATCCGAGAACCGGCCAAGACGCCCGCACAACCCTGGACCCTCGCGCGCCCGCCTTCCTCTTTCAAATCCACCGCGCAGCCTTCCCGCGAGACGCGCACGCCTCCGCCCGCAAGCGCCGAAACGGTAAAACCCGCCTGCTTCAACGCCTCGATCTGGCTCGAATAAGTGACGGCTTCCGGCCGATGCCTGCGGAAGAACATACGAATATTATAGGGGCTGGGGGCTGGGGACTGGGGGCTGGGGATTAGGGGGATTTGGGGGATTGGGACTGGGGGTTGGGGATGCGGACCGAGCCACTCACCATCGGCAAACAGGGGTCAGCGGGACCACAAACGCATCTGGTCCCTCCGCAGCCGCATCGGTCGCCCACGTGGAGCGAGCTTTCAGCTTGCCACGCCGGCTTTCATGCCGGCGTGCGGCGCCCGCAAGAAGATCGCGGATGGCTGAACGCTCTCGCGTTACTTCGCCCGCTTCGCGGTCAGCTCTTCCGTAACCATATCCGCCACGTTGCGCGTGAACTTGATTTCGTCGCCCGCGACCTTCCCGGTGTACGCGATCCGCAAGGTGTTGCCCTGGTAGTTCATGTTCTCGACGAACGTGATGGTATCGCCGGTCACCTTGCCTTCCGTAATCGGTGTCGCGCCGTTCGGCGACGTGGCGGTCCCCGTCAGTTTGTCGCCGTCCACCTTGAATTTGTACGTATAATTCTGCTGCCCGATCTGCGTGTCGAACGTGGCCGTCCATTTTCCGGACGGGTCGGCGCCAAATGCGGCCATAGCGAGGCCCATCGCCGCCACGACGACAACCGTAATTCGCTTGAACATAAAGCCTCCTAGTAAGACTACCAGCCCCCGGCGAGCGAAGCGAGCCTCACCGCCGCCAGACGATTTCGCCGTTCACCACCGTCGCAACCGGACCGCCATGGAACGTCCGCCCGTGGAACGGCGAATTGCGGCTGCGGGACGGAGACTGGTTCACGTCGTACGTCCACTCCAGGTCCGTGCAGAAGACCGTTACATCTCCCGGCGCTCCCGTTGCGAGCGTGCCCCGGCCGAGCCGCAGGATCGATTCCGGTCCCGTAGTGAACAGTTCGATCATGCGATCGAGCGTAATCTTGCCCGGCCGCACCAACTCATCGAGCGCCAGCGCCAGCGCCGTCTCCAGCCCGATAATTCCGAACGGGCAGCGCTCGAACTCCTGCATCTTCTCGCTGCCCGGGTGCGGAGCGTGATCGGTGGCGATGGCCGTGACCGTACCCGCGGCGAGCGCCTCCACCACGGCCGCACGGTCCGCGGGCGAGCGCAGGGGCGGCTTCATCTTGTAATTGCTGTCGTAGGCCGCCATCTCCGCATCGCTCAGCGAGAAGTGGTGAGGCGTTGCTTCGCACGTGGCGGCGAGACCCTGGCTCCGCGCATACGCCACCATGGCCACCGCGTTGCGCGTGGAAACGTGCGCGATGTGGCATCGCGCGCCGGTCAACTGCGCCAGAACCAGATCGCGCGCCACCATCGCGTCCTCGGCCGCCGAGGGAATTCCGCGCAATCCCCAGCGCACCGATTGCGCCCCTTCGTGCATATCCCCGCCCGCGCTGAGCGCCAGGTCCTCGCAGTGATCGATCAACGGCAGGCCGTAGGACCGTGCGAATTCCATGGCCCGCCGCATCACGCGCGAATTCATGACCGGCTTTCCGTCGTCGGAAATGGCCACCGCGCCAGCCTCTTTCATGGCGCCGATGGCCGCCAGTTCCTCTCCCTCGGAGCCTTTCGTGATCGCGCCGATCGGAAACACGTTGACCGCGGCCTTGCTACGCGCCTGCTCCCGGATGTAGCCGGTCACCGTCGCGTTGTCGTTCACCGGCTTCGTGTTCGGCATGGCGCAGATGGAAGTGAATCCTCCGGCCGCGGCCGCTCGCGATCCGCTCTCGATGGTTTCGGCGTGCTCGAAGCCGGGCTCGCGCAAATGCACGTGCATGTCGATAAAGCCCGGCGCGACGATCATCCCGCTCGCGTCGATCACTTGCGCCTTCGGCGACGAGAGCCCCGGCGCGACGCCCGCGACGCGGCCTTTCACGATCAAAACATCGGCCACGCGATCCGTTCCCGACGCCGGGTCGATTACCCGCCCGTTCTTGATGACGATAGCCATGGCTACCCGATCACCCTTTCCAGCACCGCCATCCTCACGGCGATTCCGTTCTCCACCTGGTTGAGAATCACCGACCGGTTGAAGTCCGCCACCTCGCTCGCCAGCTCGCGTCCCCGATTGATCGGCCCCGGGTGCATGACGATCGCATCCGGCTTCGCCAGGTCCATGTGCTCGAGCCTCAGCCCGTAAAACCGGAAGTACTCGCTCGCCGGAAACGAAGCTTCGTGCTGCCGCTCGAGCTGCACGCGCAGCATCATGATCACGTCGGCGTCGCGAATCGCGCCGCGAATATCGTTGGTGAGCCGCACGCCCGGGGCGAGGTCCGCCAATTCGCGAGGCAGCAGCGAGGGCGGCCCGCACAGGACAATATCCACGCCGAACTTCGCCAGCAGGTGCACGTTGGAGCGCGCCACGCGGCTGTGCGCGATATCGCCGATAATCGCCACCCGCAGGCCTTCCAGCGATTCGCGCCGGTCCAGGATCGTCCGCGCGTCCAGCAGGGCCTGCGTGGGGTGCTCGTGCGCTCCATCGCCCGCGTTGATGATCGGCGTCGGAAGGTGCCGCGCCAGGAAGTGAGGCGCTCCCGAGGCCGCGTGCCGCATCACGATGGCGTCCGGCCGCATGGCCGCCAGCGTGTTCAGCGTATCCACCAGCGACTCGCCCTTGGAAACGCTCGAGCCCGCGGCGGTGATGGAAATTGCGTCCGCCCCCAGCCGCTTGGCGGCGATCTCAAAACTGGTGCGCGTGCGCGTGGACGCCTCGTAGAAGAGATTGACGATCATCTTCCCGCGTAGCGTATCCAGCTTCTTCAGCGACTGGCTCTGAATGGGTTGAAAGTCCTTGGCCCGCGCCAGAATAGCTTCGATTTCGGCGCGGTCCAGCTCTTCGATTCCGAGCAGTCCTGCGGGCATAGTCGTCAGGCTTCCGCCGTTCGCTCGACCAGGAGGACCTTTTCCATCCCGTCGATTTCCTGGAATTTAACCTCGACGATCTCCTCGTCCGTAGTCTGCACCACCCGGCCGATGAACCTGGCCTCGATGGGCAGCTCGCGGTGGCCGCGGTCGATCAGCGCCAGCAAGCTGACGCGCGCCGGACGGCCATGATCGAACAGCGCGTCCAGCGCCGCCCGCGTGGTGCGCCCCGTGTATAGAACGTCGTCGGTCAGGATAATATCTTTGCCCTGGATCGAAAATGGAATCTCCGTGGCGCTGACCACCGGCTTGATATCGACGGTCGATAGATCGTCCCGGTACAGATTGATGTCCAGGATTCCGACCGGAACCGTGCGCTTCTCGAGAGCCTCGATCTTCGCCGCCAGCCTCTGCGCCAGCGGAACGCCGCGCCGCCGGATGCCGATGAAGGCGAGCAGATCCAGGTCTTTAGTTCTTTCCAGAATTTCGTGAGCCAGACGAACGAGCGTGCGGTCGATTTCGGACGCGCTCATGAGTTGGGCTTTTTCGCGCGTGACGGGCATAGGCTTCTGTAGGATCAGAGTAGCATGGGGATCGAGAGAATCCGAGGGGCGGTTTCCTGGCGCCGCCAGGTCCGGACTCGCCCGCAATCGCGATTCTTCAGTCTCCGATGCACCCTGGAGGAATCGCAAAATCGGAGCTTAGAGAACTCCTTATGAGTTCCGAAACCGCCCGTCGATCCGAACGCCGGATCGCTTCCGCTATTCCCGATTGGTAGAGCCTTTGAACCGCTTGCCGAATCTCGACTCCCGTCCACCCGCGCGCCATCATTTCGCGCCGCAGTCCGCTCATCAAGTTCACAAGCTCGGCGCACTCCGGCCCGAAACTCCGCTCCAGGTCCTCCCGCATCACGCTCGCCAGCGCCGGGCACCGCCCTTCCGTGGAAACGCCGATCGTCAGGTCCCCGCGACGCACCACCGCCGGCAGCGTAAACGTGCACAACGCCGGCCGGTCCACCACGTTCACCGGAATCCCCAGCGATTGCGCGTCATGCGAGATCCGCGCGTTCAATTCCTCGTCGTCCGTCGCCGCGATCGCCACAAACGCGCCCGCGAGTTCGTCCGCCGTGTACGACACGCGGCGCAAAGCGACGCGCCCGGCCGACGCGCGTTCCTCAATCTCCGCACACGCCTCGGGCGCAACAACGCGCACCTCGGCCCCCGCTTGAAGCAAATCCGAGACCTTGCGGCTGGCGATATTCCCCGCCCCGACTACCACCGCCAACCGCCCGTCCACAACGAGGTTGATTAAGTAACTCATTTCCGGCGCGCCGCGCTGTACATCCAGCATAGCGACGCGCCGCGGCCGCGCGGGGACCGTAGGCCCACGCTGCCCCGCGATTTCTGATTAAATCTAGGTTGCGGGCCAGTTGAGACTGGCTCCGCGGGAGCGAATCATGTCATCCACGTCCGCATCCGAGTATCCCAATCGCCGTCGTTTCATTGGCGGCGCCATCGCCACAGCCGCATCCTACCAGCGCATCTTCGGCGCCAACGACCGGATCCAAATCGGAGCCATCGGCACGGGCGGCCGTTGGGGAGCCCACTATTCCGGCCTGCAAAAAGCCGGCGGAAACGATATCGTGGCCGTCTGCGACGTTTACGAACCGCGCCGTTTGCAGGCCAAGGCCCGAGCCGCCGCCGGAGCCACGGATTACGTGGATTACCGGCAAGTCCTCGATCGCAAGGATGTGGACGCGGTATGCATCGCCACGCCGGATCACTGGCACGTCCCAATCCTGACCGACGCCGTCAAAGCCGGCAAGGACGCCTACTGCGAAAAGCCCATCACCCACACCATCGCCGAGAGCCAGCCCATCATCACCGCCGTGCGCGACTCCAAGCGCATCGTGCAAATCGGCCTGCAGCAGCGGAGCTGGGAGCATTACATCACCGGGAAGAAAGACGTGATCGACGCGGGAGTTCTGGGGCAGATCACTTTCATCCGCACCTACTGGTATCAGAATCACAACACCGGCCGGAGGCCGCCCGCCGCAATTCGACACCACCAAGCTCGACTGGAAGCGCTTCCTCGGCTCCGCCTCCGACCGGCCATATCGACGCCGACATGTTCGCCAACTGGCGCTGGTATTGGGATTTCGGCGGCGGCGCCATGACGGATCTGTTCGTTCATTGGGTGGACGTGGCCCACTGGTACATGGGGCACGATATGCCCACGCGCGCCACGGCCACGGGCGTGAAGGCCCTCCTCCAGCAGCGCCAGACGCCGGACACGATGAGCGCCGCGCTCTCCTACCCGAAATCCGTGGTGGAGTTCGATAGCGCCCTGCTCGGCTACATCGAAGGCGGCGGCCTTATGATTCGCGGTACCAAAGGGGCCATGCGCCTGCATCGCGAAGGCTACGAAGTTTACAAAGAGATCCCCAATTACTCCGAGGCGTTCGCGCCGCCGCCGGCGGTAATGAAAGTCAGGTCCACGCACGACGGAACCGACGATCACATCAAGAACTTCCTCGATTGCGTCCGCTCGCGCCAGGAACCGAACGCGCCGATCGAAGTGGGCGTCTCCGCCGCCCGCGCCGGCCACGTAGCCAATTTTGCAATGCGGGGAAACGGCGTCTGGACGCCGGGGGCGTAGGGTCCGTCGGGAAATAACATTCCCAACGGCGATGGTGGCGCACGCTTTAGCGTGCCGTGGCGAGCTTCAGCTCGCCATCTTCCTAGCGCCGCGAAACCGTGGGCTGAAGCCCACGGCGGCACGCTGAAGCGTGCGCCACCCGGCCGGCCGTCAGTCCTCCACCGGCGTCATTTCCGCGTGGTCGATCACGATAATATCGACCGGAACGGCTTTCACTTTGACGAGTCGCAGCCCGAGTTGCTGTTCAAGAGCCTTGAAGAGCTTGGGCGCGCCACTCGGGTCGTTGGCCAACCCCTGGGAGGAAGCTTCCGCAGTTGCGAGGCTGGCCGCCACGGCGGGGCTCATGACGATCTGCGAGGCATCGAGACGGCTATCGAACTTGAGCGTGAAGTCGTATTTAGCAGTCAAGCCAGTCTTATCCACCACACGAAATTCCTGATCTCCCGTGGACATTCGAATGAAGGAACTGAAGGTGGAACGGTTGACCAATTCATCCATCGTAAAGTTTTGGAATTTCACATAAAAAGCGTTGCCCGCCATCACGATGCCCGATCCATGCCCAGGCGGCAGAACCAGGAAACCGTTGGCGTCATGGTCCCCTTTGGCTCCGGTCGTCGGGTCGGGAGCGGCGGGATTCGCCGATTCCTTGAGCTTGGGCCCGCCCGGCGCCACGACCAACTCATAGCCTGGAATGACCTTGCTTTCGTGGTGGAGGCGAATTTTGAATCGCTCGATCAGCAGGTTTTGGAGCATGAGCCGAAACTGTTCTTCCGTGGTGTCCGGCGCCATTGTCGCGTTCAGGGTGTACTGATGTTCAAAGCCCCCGAGCCAAGCCGGGCCGGCGATCCGGTAAGCATCCGACGCGTGGAGCCCCCACGCCCTGCGCAACAACTCCAGCAGCGTCGTTTGCGTGTAAGAAAAACGCCCAGGGTCGCTGGTTCCGGGGCCGCCCCTGATTCGGTGGCTGACGCCGAGAATAAAGGCATTGGAGTTATCAATTTTGAGCGATGCCGCTTCAAAAGTAGGCTGACTTCCCGCAACTTGGCTTGGGGAAGTCCGCGCAAAGGCAAACACCGCTCCCACAAGGACGCTTACAGCTAGCACGCACCCGAGTTTCGTCATACGATATATATAGTACTAACCGATCGCAATGTCAAGCCCGCCTTCGGCGCCGAACCTCCAGCCCGTCGCCAGGATGTATAATTCACGGCAAACGCCATGAGACGCTACTTGATCCTCGTTGCCTGGGCATTGCCGGCATTGGCCGCTTCCGCGCCGGTCCGGCCCGCCGTCGCCGATAAGGTTGCCGACCGCTTCACGGCCGCTCCGTTTGAGACGCAGCGCATCGAAGGCATCCTGGGCGACCGCATGAAGATCAACTTCGAACGCCGCCTGCTCCAGGTGGACGAAGCCGGCATCCTGGATTGTTTCCGCCACCGTCCCGGGCCGCAGGAATGGCAGGGCGAGCACGCCGGCAAGTTCCTCGACGCCGCCGCCAACACCTGGCTGTTTACATCGGACGACCGCCTGAAGTCGCTCATGGATCGGGTCACTCGCGTGCTGGTCGAGAATCAACTGCCCGACGGCTACTTGGGTACCTACACCGATGACAAACGCTGGACTGCCTGGGATGTCTGGGTCCACAAGTACGACCTGATCGGCCTGCTCAGTTACTACCAAGTCAGTGGCTACACGCCGGCGCTGGAAGCATCGAAACAGATCGGCGACCTATTGATCCGGACCTTCGGTCAAGACCCCGGCCGGCTTGACATCATCAAGTCGGGGACGCACGTAGGCATGGCCGCCACCAGCGTGCTGGAGCCGATGGTCAGTCTCTACCGCTTCACCGGCGAGCGCAAGTACCTCGACTTCTGCGAATACCTGGTTCGCTCATGGGACCAGCCCAATGGCCCCAGGATTATTGCCTCGCTCAATTCCAGCGGCAGCGTGTTCAAAACCGCCAACGCCAAAGCCTATGAGATGATGTCCAACCTGGTCGGTCTGACCGAGCTACACCGAGCAACGGGCAATGCGCTGTATCTGAAGACCGCGCAGATCGCCTGGAAGGACATTGTCGATCATCGATTGTACGTGGACGGAACCACCAGCTCCGCCGAGCATTTCACCGACGATTTCGTTCTGCCCGGAGAAGAAAGCTCCAATACCGGAGAAGGCTGCGCCACGGTTACTTTCCTGCAACTCACCTGGCAACTGTTGCGCCTCACCGGCGAGCCGCAATACGCCGAGGAACTGGAGCGCACCGTATACAACGCGCTGCTCGGCGCGCAGGATCCCCGCACTGGCAACATCTGCTATTTCACGCCTCTCAATGGAAAGAAGAATCCGACCCCCGGCATCAACTGCTGCGTCTCGAGCGAGCCCAGAGGCATTTCAATGATCCCGCAGCTAGCCTGGGGAACCATCGGCGAGGCCCCGGTCATTCTGTTTTACGCGCCCGGGTCCGTGAAAGTGCAAACAGTAGCGGGCGAAGTGACCATCGACTCAAAGACGGCTTATCCGCTCGATGGCGCTGTCGAACTGACCGTTCGCCCGGTTCGCGCCGCCCGCTTTCCGCTGCTCCTCAGGGTTCCCGCGTGGACGGCAAGCTATCGGGCGACAGCCGGGGGAGCGACCCTTAAAGGAACGCCCGGTCAGTTTTTGAGAATCGAGCGCCAATGGAATCCCGGTGACTCCGTGCAAATCGAGATGGATATGACAGTCCGCGTTCTGCCCGGCGGAGCGAGTTATCCGTACGGCGTCGCAATTCAGCGTGGGCCGCAGGTGCTGGCTCTGGAAGAGGCGCTCAATCGCGACGTGCTTGACTTCCAGGCCGCGGGCCCGCGCGCAATTCAGGTCAAGCTGGCGCCGGCTTACGATCGCATTCCGCGCAACTGGACCGGCGCGCAAGCGTACTCTCTGGAATCCACCGTGGCCGGCAAGCCCCGCGAATTGTTGCTCGTCCCCTTCGCCGACGCCCGCGCCTACCGTGTCTGGCTCCTCGAACCCTAGGAGCATGTTGATGAACGGTTATGGCCGCGGATAAACGCAGATGAACGCAGATAAGGCATCTATTTTCAATCGGCGTTAATCTGCGTTTATCTGCGGCTAACTGCTTTCTTCGCATTTTTCAACTAGCTCCTGGTGCGAGCGACGCGGGAAAAGTGGGGCAGGCGCTTTCGCCTGCCACGGCTCTTCGGCAGCCTGTCAGACCGAGCACGACAGCTTACCGCAACCTGGTCCGCAACTCTCTCCCGCGCAGCCAGTTCGCGAGCTTTAACATCCACTGTTTGCGACGCACGACGGCGGCGCCGATGGTGGACCGCCCCACCCGAATCCGACTCCGAGATTCAGGGGCTCGCTGCGCTCGCGGGGCCGCGAGAAGTGCGGCAAGGGGGAATCTGGCAGCGGCGCTCCATGCGGACCGCGTGTGGGGGTGGATCAATGTCCGGGTAGCGCGTTTTCCGACCGGAACCGCACTTCTCCGAAATGGGGACGGTACGCTCAAGTGGAAGGCTGAAGGTGTCCACTTTCCGCACGGCGGGGTCAAAGGAAAGGAACTTCGGCCAGCCTGCACCTCATTTCGCCGATTGGCCCCGTCAGCCTCGTTTTCTCGCGTATTATGATGAGGTGCATAGACATGCGCATTCACCGCCTCGGTTGGATGTGGCTTTTGGGTGGCTCTCTGCTGCCCGCGATTGCCGGGCAAGAGCGGCCCGCGCAGACTCAGCCGGGTTCCACGGTGCCCACCGCCCAGACCCACAGGCCAGCCCGGGCCCATCAGGCCGTTCTGGACCGCGTCATTCGGGCTTATGCTGCAGCAGAGTGCTACGAAATCGTGGCCACCGTCAGCAACCAAGTGAAACGGCAGCCCAAGGGGGGCGCCGTGATTGCAGCTTCGGTACTTGGGCCGGAGAAGGATACCGTCTCGGTCGCCTATAGCGCGCCGAACCACCTCCGCGTGGAGCAAATGGCCGGTCACAAAATCGACGTCTTTCACGATGCGGAGCATTCATTTAGCATGCGCAGCGGCGCGGGATTCACGCCCGGTAACAGCGCGGCGAATCGGGCCAAGGGGCTAACTCAGGCGGGCATGGTGGATTACACAACCATCGGAAACGACATTAGCCGCACAACTACCTTGGCCCGCGAGGACGTTGCCGCGGATGGCGGCAGTGTGTCGTGCTCCGTGATCCAGGCGACTTATATCCCCCGGCCGAACGGGGCTTGGCACGACCTCAACAAGCCTGCTTTCTGGGTTGAGAAGCGCACCTTCTGGGTGGATGTCTCGCGGTACGTGGTGCTCCGCGAAGTGGACCTGGTACACGGCGTGGGATCCATCGAGGGCGCCGAGTTCGAGCATACCATCGCGGTCCGGAAAATGGCCTGGAATCAACGCCCGCCCGACTCCGCCTTCGACGTCCCGCCGGTTTCCGGAACGCTCCGCCCCGATGGCACGGTGACACCGGGGCCGAACGGAGTCGTGCCCGCGGTGCCGATCGTCGATGGGTGCCGGGACGCGACCGACCCGCTGGCGCAGTTAGCCTGCAAGAACGCGGCTCATACTTGCAGGGATCTGCCCGTCACGCCGGAGGCCCAAATCGCTCAGTTGGGTGGCGATGTGCAATTGACCTTCACGATTAATAGCGAGGGAAGACCGGAGGATATCCGTGTGACGCATTCTGTCGGGCTGGGGCTGGATGAGGAACTGGTCGCGTGCGTCTCGCGATGGCGGTGGCGACCGGCCGAGCTCGACGGCAAACCATTCATCGTACACAGCGGTCTTTCAGCCCCTGTGGGCGCCAGGACGAGGTCGGACTGGCAGCTTACCCACGTGGAGTTCCATCCCGGCAGCGGGGCCAGCCGCCCCGTGTTTCGGAGGGCCGATTTCCCCGAACGTGGACAGGTCGTGGGTTTCGCCCTCTTCCATATTCACTTGACCATCGGCAGGGACGGCGTTCCCCGTGACATCCAGGTAGTTCCGGGCATAGACAAGAAACTCGACAAGGAAGCTATCGGGCTAGTCAGTCACTTTCGCTTCAGGCCGGGTAAGGACGACGGCGTGCCGGTCGATGTCCCCGCGAGCTTCGATCTCGCTTTAGGACGCGATACGCGTCCACACCGGTTTAATCCTGGCGTAGCGTCTCAGAAATAGCTGTACCTTAATCGCGATCTGCGCCCGAAGCCGCCTTATAAAAGGCTGTTGAATCTGGTCGGCCAGTGGCGGAAGTGAGGCAGCGAGCCGGCCGTGCGCACCGCGGCGAAGCTAAAGGATCTGTATTTGCACGGTGTAGGCCGGCAAGTCGCGCACGTCTTCCGGCGTGCAACAGAGCGCCGAACCGGGCGGCCTGCTATTCGGCAACCACGTTCCTGGGGGAAGGAATGCAGGGAGACCTCCAGCTTCCAACAACGAAGCCACGCATCCCGAGCACACAATCCCGCGGTCCTGTTCGGCGGCGTAATCGACAGCGCCGGACCACGGCAGCGCGTCCAGGATGGCGTCGCGGTAGTTGGCGTCCTCAAGAAGTTGGAGTATGCCATAGTGGAGCTTGCCGGCTTTCACGGCGGCAAACATCTCCTGCGCCTGAGTCCAGATTCTGTCCCAGAGAGGCATGCATTCCGGCTTGATGGGCAAAAACCAGGCCTGGCCGCCCTCATTGGCGTAGTCGATTTGCAATCGCGGTTCCAGCGCATTGAATTGCGGCCCACTGACGCCTTGCCACTCCGTCGATTCGATCATCCACGGATCGGAGGACTGCCAGTAGCTCGAAGGAGGGACTAGAGCGACGTGGGAGAGGTTGGACCCGGAAAACAAATCGATCAACTTGCTGACAATGGCTCCAGCTCCGGCTTTGGCAATGCTCGTTCCCCCCGCGAACGCCGCCACTCCACCCTGTTGCATCTGCGGGATAGCCGCATGGTAGGCTTCAAGCGTGTCATCTGGCATGGGTGGATGGTACCGTTAGGCCGCGCCGAATTGCAACAAGAATCTGAGCAAAAAGCTGAGTGGGAATCGGTGTGGCTGCTCGGCGTTGCCCGGCGCCGGACCCAGTCGTAGAAGTCCCGCCAAAAGTCCGCTGTGCATCTGCCCGCCGCAATGAGATACAAAAGAGCTTCGGGGTAAGAGTACCTTGGTGGAGACTATGGAAAACACACTCATCGTGGTTGCGGAAGTGAAGGCTAAGGCCGGCTGTGAGGCCGAGTTGAAGAAGAGGGTAATGGCGCTGGTCGCGCCGACGCGGAGCGAAGCGGGCTGCGTTCAGTACGACCTGCACGAATGCGATACCGAGCCGGGCCGGTTCTTGTTTTACGAAATCTGGGCCTCGCGCGCGGCTTGGGACTCCCACATGAAGGAGCCCCATTTGGTGGACTACGTCGCCCACGTCGACGAATTCCTCGGCGAACCGGGCCGCGTGAAAACCTACGCGAAGATAGCCTGAACGGCGCCCCGGCGGGTGATAGCATGATCGGAGTCGGCAGACCAGGAGGTATTCGCTCCGATGAATCGCAGACAGTTCGTATCCGCGGCCGGTCTTGCGACGCTCGCTTCCAGGCCGGGGTCACCCGCTCCCGCGGCCACACCGGGCCGCGCGCTGATGAAACTGGGGTGCCAGTCCGCCCCCACCAATGAACAGCACTTGAAGTACCTGGCGCGTTACGGGGTCCGCAATATCTGCGGATATCCCGAGGTCGCCGGGGGCGGTCTGTGGGCCGGCGCGGACGATTTATCCCGCATGAAGGACCTGGCGGCCAAGTTCGGTATTTCAGTGGATTGCGTCGCGCCGCCGATTCTGGAATCGAGCCCCATCGACCGCGAGCGTCACCCGGCCATCATGCTGGCGCAAAGCCCCGAGCGGGATCGCGATATCGAGGCCCTGCAAAACCTGATTCGCGATTGCGCGAAGACCGGCATTCCGTCCATCAAATACAACATGAGTCTGCTGGGCGTGCTCCGCACGGGCCGGACTCCGGGCCGCGGCGACGCCACGTACAGCGCGTGGAGCCTGAAGGACGCTCACCCGGCCACGCCGCTGACGCGCGCCGGGCGCGTGAACGCGGACATGTTCTGGGAGCGCATCGCCTATTTTCTGGAGCGCGTCATCCCGGTGGCGAATGAGAACAAGGTTCGTATGGCGTGCCACCCGCACGACCCGGGCGTGCCGCCCGAGGGCTATCAGGGGGTGACGCGCGTGCTGGGAACCGTGGACGGACTGAAGAAGTTCATCTCGATTCATGAGAGCCCGTATCACGGCCTGAACTTCTGCCAGGGGACGGTCTCGGAAATGCTCGCCAACCCAGGCAAGGAGATCTTCGATGTAATCCGGTACTTCGGATCGCGCGGGAAGATCTTCAACGTTCACTTCCGCAACATCCGCGGGCATAGGGACGATTTCCAGGAGGTCTTTCCGGATGAAGGCGACGTGGATTTCGTCAAGGCTATTCAGGCGTACAAGGAAGTCGGCTACCCCTATCTGCTGATGCCGGACCACGTTCCCGAGGCGCAGGGCGACCCCGGAGGCTTGCAGTCCTTCGCGTTCTGTTACGGTTATATCCGCGCGCTCATTCAAGCGGCGGATCGCTTAGGCTAAACCGGCGCTTACCACACCGTCAATTCCACCGCCGCGCCCGTCTCACAGCCGATTTGTTTGGCGGCGGAGCGCTGGCCTACGGAAACCTCCAGGTAGCCGGAACTGCCCTCGATCGCGAAAAGCTCCCCCTGGCCGCATTCCGCGTAGTTGCGCGCCATAACGGTCACTTCGCACGGGCCGAATGCCAGTCGAAAACCCTGGCGGATCAGGTCCGGGTAATCGCCGGCGCGGAAGTTGGTGACGATGTTTCCAAAATGGTCGATGTGGAGAATCGTTCCCATCCATGAGCGCTTGCCCGTGTGGTACGGCTTCATGAATGCTGGCCGCAGATAATCTTCGACGATCTTTCCCATCCGCGCCGGGGCCACGCCCGCGGCCAGGTGCGCGGCCACGGGCGCGAAGATATCGCGCCCGTGAAAGGTGCGGCTCACGGGCTTGCGGAAGAACCGTTCGTTGGAGACGAGCCTGATCTTGTGCTTCTCCCGCGAGTAGATCGTCGCCAGCGCGCCGTTGTCCGGCGCCACGAAGCGCTGGCCTGCCGCTTCCATAAGGATTGGCCTTCGCGCCGTTCCCACGCCGGGGTCCACCACCACGACATGCACCGTCTTCCTGGGGAATGCGGCGTAGGCTTGCGCGATCAGGTAGGCGCCATCGGAGACTTCGAAGGGCCGGGCTTCATGGCTGATATCCACGATCTGCGCGTTCGGACAAATGCCCAGGATCGCGCCTTTCATCGCGGCCACGTAATGGTCGGAGAGGCCGAAATCGGTGGTGAGAGTCAGGATTGGCCTGGTCATTGATAGAATACTTGCAAGTGCAGCGTTTTTACTTCGACCATAACGCCACCACGCCTCTGGGTCCCGAAGCGCTCGATGCCATGACGTCGTGCCTCGGTCAAGTGTATGGTAACGCGTCCAGCATTCACTATTTCGGGCAGGCGGCCAAGCAGCGATTGGAAGCCTCGCGCCGGCAGTTGGCGGCCGCTCTCCACTGCCAGCCCGCGGACGTAGTCTTTACCGGCTGCGGGACGGAGGCGGATAACATGGCCGTGCTGGGCGTGGTCCGCGCCGCGCGCCCTGAGGGCGCCGGACCGGCGAAGCACGTCATCACAAGCGCGATCGAACATCCCGCGGTTCTCGGGCCCTGCCAGCAACTCGAGCGTGAAGGCGCGGCCGTGACGCGGCTCCCCGTGGGTCCGGACGGCGCGCTCGGCCCGGACGACGTGCGGCGCGCGCTGCGGCCGGAGACCGTGCTCGTCTCCGTGATGCACGCCAACAACGAACTCGGCTCGCTCCAGCCGATCGCCGAAATTGCGCGAGTGACGCGCGCGGCCGGGGTTCCGCTGCACGTGGACGGAGTGCAGGCATTCGGCAAGATCCCCGTGGATGTCGAAACGCTCGGCGTGGACCTCTACAGCGTTAGCGCGCACAAGCTTTACGGGCCCAAAGGCGTGGGCGCGCTTTACGTGCGCAAGGGCGTGTCGATGGCGCCGATTGCGACCGGCGGACACCATGAGCGCGACCGCCGCCCGGGTACCGAAAACGTCCCCGGCATCGCGGGCTTCGGCGCGGCGGCGGAAGCGGCCGGGCGAGGCATGGCATCCGAATCGGCCCGCCTGGCCGGATTGCGGGACCGCCTGGAGTCGCTGGTTCTCGAACGCATCTCCGGGACGTTCGTGAATGGCTCGCGCCGCGAGAGGACGCCCAACACCAGCAACGTGTGCTTCGAGGGCATCGATGGCGAAGCCCTGGTGATCGCGCTCGATCTGCGCGGCTTCGCGGTTTCCACCGGGGCCGCCTGTTCGAGCGGAGCGCTTTCCCCATCGCACGTGTTGCTCGCGCTCGGTCTTTCCGCCGAAAAGGCGCGGGCCAGCATGCGCTTTTCGCTGGGGCGATCCAACACGGCCGAACAAGTGGATGCGCTCCTGGACGCGCTGGCTGCTTCCGTCGGCCACCTGCGCAGAATCTCCGTTCATGCCTGAGGCGCCCATTGCCGTCGCGATGAGCGGCGGCGTCGATAGCTCCACCGTCGCGGCCATGCTGGCGCGCGAGGGGAAGTCCGTCGTCGGATTGACGATGCAGCTTTGGAACCAGCGCCGCCTGCCGGAGCTGGCCGGCGAGACCGCCACGGGCCGTTGCTGCTCGCTGGACGACGTCTACGACGCGCGCCGCGTCGCCGAGCAGATCGGCATCCCGTATTACGTGGTTAACTTCGAGCGTGAATTCGAAGAGGCCGTGGTGCGGCCGTTCGTCGAGGATTACCTGGCGGGGCGTACGCCGATTCCCTGCACGCTGTGCAACAACCACATCAAATTCGCACGGTTTCTGGAGATGGCCGATTCCGTCGGCGCGCGCCAGATCGCAACCGGCCATTACGCGCGCATCCGCTTCGACCAAGCCTCCATGCGCTGGCAGCTTCTGCGCGGCGTGGACCGGACCAAGGATCAGACTTACTTCCTTTTCGGCCTCACGCAGGAACAATTGGCGCGCACGCTGTTTCCGTTGGGAGCGCTCCAAAAACCCGAAGTGCGAGATCTTGCCCGCTCGCTCGGTCTGGCCGTAGCCTCCAAGGGCGACAGCCAGGAAATCTGCTTCGTTCCCAACGGCGATTACGCGGCGTTTCTGCGCGCGTACTTGAAGGAAACGGCCCGGCCCGCTCCCGCTTCTCACGGCGAAATCGTGACGTCCGACGGCCGCCGCCTGGGCGAGCACGAAGGCGCGCATCGCTTCACCATCGGCCAGCGCCGCGGCCTCGGCGTGGCCACCGGCGAGCCGCTCTACGTGATTGCAACGGACCCCAAGACGCAACGCGTCACCGTGGGCGCGGACGCCGAACTCCTGCGCACAAGCCTGATCGCGCGGGACGTGAACTGGGTTTCGATCGCTGGCATTGAAGCGCCGGTGCGCGCGCAGGTCAAGATTCGCAACAAGCACGCCGGCGCCGAGGCGACTCTTCGCCCCACCGAAGATCCGAGCCGGGTGGAAGTCCAATTCGACGCGCCGCAGCGCGCCGTCACCCCCGGCCAGGCGGCTGTGTTCTACGACGGCGACCTGGTGCTCGGCGGCGGATGGATCGAGTAAGAACGCCCGATTCCCATCGCGCCGCGAATCGGCCTACAATCAGTACTCTCAGAGGCCGCTATTATGCACACTTATCTTCCCGTGGTCGTTTTCCTTGTCGCCATTTGCCTTCCGCTTTTCCTGCTGAAGCGATTTCATCCGGCCGCCTGGCCGCTGCACCTTCTGGCGATAGCCGCCGGCGCGGGGATCGGCTTCATCCCCGGGACGCCGTTCCTCAATTCTGACGCGGGCACCTACCTGGTCGGCTTCTCCATCGGATTTCTCGTAATTTGGGGAGTCTTCGGGCTGTTCGGGTTCGGCCGTCCGCGGGCAGAACGTTTGGCGTAGCCCCGCGGGCCGCACAACGCCGCTGCCTGCGCATGAACGGCGAGCGCTAGATCTTGACTTCGAAGTACAAGCTCTTCTCGGGGTCTTGTGTCATGCGATTTGCAAGCGCGGCGGGCGGCTCCCGATCGGCGCGCAAAACGCAGCCGCCCGTGATCTCCTTCAGCCGGCGTTCTACATTGCTGGAGGGCAGGGCTTGCCAGCTCCTCTTCAAAGCGGCGGCGCGATCCACCGGGATCATAGCCAGCTCGAGATGGCGCATCAGCTCCAACCCGCCTTCACGCAGCGTGGCGTTGTGGCTGCCGTGATGCCCGACCTTGTAAAACACCGTGCGCCGCAGGAGATCGGGACCGGTCTTTTCCTTACCGCCGACGGTCCATTTTAGCTTGTGCCAGGAAAGCCAACTGCCCACTTGGGCGTCGGCGGCGAACAGCAGTACACGGCTATCCGCGAGTTCAATGGCTAGCGCAAGACTGCAATTGTTGGTGATATTGTCGAGCGCAAGAGCCAGGGCGTCCGCCGATCTAAGCCAGGCGTCATCGATTCTCCGCCAGGATTGATCCGTATACGCTCCGGCTTCCCGCGCCTCGCCCCAATAACGGCGCTGGAAAAATGGCATCTGGCCAGCGGCTTCAAGCGGGATCTGGAGAATAGGGTCGAACGGCGCGTTACGGTCGGATTCGGCAAGCGATGTGGCGCCCGCAGCAAGGTCGGCGATTCCGTACGATTGCGGAGAGCGCGCGGAGGGATGGCAGCGCCGGAGCAACTTCTCGTCTCGCGGCGGTCCCAGTACATACAGGCGCGCGCCGGCGCCGGGCAGTTCGACGGGCGCGCCGGCGGGATCGCAGTAGCGCAACCGCTTTCCCAGGTTTCGGATCTTTTCGAGAGCCGAGGAGGCGCTATCCCTTCCGGCGGCCCCAAAGAATGCCAGGACTCCGTTTACCAGGTCGCAGTCCCCTCCGGCGAACCGCATCTGCGCGGAGGCCGCGGCGAGCGAGGCGCGCATCGCCTGGCGGCCGCTTTGAAGTTCCCGGGCCCGATTGTCCGCGGGATTCTCGGTCCAAGCCATCCAGACTTCCTGGACGATCATCCGCTCGAAGATCTCTTTGGCTTGAATGAACCCCGAAAGGTGGTCCCAGTGTTCATGCGTCGCCACCAGAAGATCGATGCGGCCACCCGTCACGTGGGCAATGTCGTTAGCCACGGATCGCATCACGGCGCCCGCGCTGTGCGTGCCGAGCATCACGCCGCAATCGATCAGTATGAAGTACGGTCTTCCGGAAGCGTCCGGCTCCGTTCGAGGCAAGGCCACCAGGAAACAGTCGCCCAGTCCTTGACGGTACATGCGGACGCGAGCTCCCGGCGGCTGCGGCTTCGAATTCAGGTCCAGAGTATCCGCGTAGGATTGTACCTGCGACGCATCGGCGCTCATGTGATTTCCTCCTGGTGATTGCCGGCGCGCTACAACCGAGACGAGTAGTACTCGTCGGCCCTCCGCTCCCTCACGGTCGCGGCTCGGCTCGGGTGCATGGCCGCTAGCCGAGCCGGGCCCAGAGGGCGCCCCGTGAGGGAGCGGAGGCCGGAGCTTCCAACGATTTCCCCTGCGTTCGACGCACTACACTCGGGCTGAGTCCGCGGTTACGCCTGCTCGCTTCCGTGCAGGAGCGCGAACGGTTCCCGCAGGGCTTCTGCTTCGCCGCGGTAGTTCCAGGCAGGCTGTTCCGCGGCCAGCCGCTCTCGAATGTCCTCTTGCTCGCGCATGGCATCCGGGTGTCCTACGCGTTTGCGGATGACGTAACGAACAGCCTTCGTCTCGCCGTCGATAATCAGCGTGCAGCCTCCGCGAAACGTCCCGCTTCCATCGGCGGGCTTCCAACTCTGCGTGATCTCCACAACAACGTCCGTCCGCTGCTGGCCATCCGGTCCTGTTCGCCGCACCGGGCGAACGGAATGCACCTCGAAATCGCGCAACTCGCCGGGCGCGCCATCGAGTTCCCGGCCGCCGTGGAGACGGAACCCGAGCGTGCGCGCCCCGGCCTCGCCAAAGTCCGGATCGGTTTTCAGAAACACGTAAAGGCGCGCCGCGTTGGCTCGCGAAACTTGAAAAGCGCTTTCTCGCGCGGCATGCAGGTCCCATGTCAGCTTCAATTCTTCAAGAGCTTTGGCCATGGAAACCCGGCTCTCCGGGCTCTCCCATCGCAGGCTTTCAACCGAAAGGCTTCGCACGTTCACCGGGTAGATGCCTCTTCGCCGGAACCCCTGCACGAAGGCGGCGCGATAAGCCCAGCGGTCGTCTTCGACCAGGTCGCAATCCGCGGAGATCAACGCGCGCAGGTACTCGCCAAACTTCAGGCCGACGGGCGGACAATAATCCAGCGCGCGGATACAGATGTTCAGTATGTGCTCCGCCGTCTTAGCCGCTTCCCGCGCCAGGCGGTTCACCAGATCGTCGGGGATCTCGCCCGGCGGCAGGACGCCCGTTCCCGCGCTGGCCAAACGCGCCAGGTCCGCACAGCGCCGCCGGTATATATCCAGGAAAGCGTCAAACACCGCGGCTACCAGAACGGCGCCGCGATCGTGCGGCTCCGAGGCCTTCTGGTATTCGTCGCCTCGCGGGACGTAAGCCTCCCACTGGCCGGTCGCGGGATTGACGGAACCAAGGGCGTCCCGTAACGAGCCATGGCAGCCGATCCCTCGCCCGAACTGGCAGGCCAGTTGAGCCATCAGGTTCCGCCGGTCCGCCAAATCGCCGCGCGTGCGCCGGATCTGATCGAGCAACGCCTCCGGGATAGTGAAATGCTGGAACAGCGCCACGATATCCGCGAACGCTTCGTGGAATGCCAGGGTGTCGAGATTGGCCGGCTCGGTGAAGTAGCGATGCAGACCGTCGAGCAACGCGTGGGTGGTTTCGTGCGCGATGATGTCATGCGAAAGCGCGCAGAAAACCGCGCCGCCCGGCAGAATCTCTCCTGGCGCGGCCGGCGAGGCGGGAAAGTATCCGAGCAGCAGCGCCTTTTGGCGCGGGCTGTAATACGAATTGGCTTCCCGCAACGCGTGGGGATAAATCCGCAGACGCCGCACGTAGCGCTCTTCGATACGCTTCGAGCCCTCCCGGACCACAATCCGCGGCGCCCACAGCGCTACGCGGCCCAGCGCGCGCTCGAAGTGGGCGATGGTCTTCATCGCCACCGCGTAGCACATCTGCTGGTGGAAATAGGGGCTGGCCTCGGAAGGCGCCAGGCCGGAACCGGCCAGTATCGCCGGATGATCGAGATCGACGGGAGCGTAGCAGCACGCCGATGCGGGGTCGATATCCACGACTTCCAGGTACTCGCCCACGGGCCCAGGTTTGAGCGCTTCCCAGCGTACCTTCAGCGCGGTTTCATTGAGTTGCAACGTGTCCGGGGAGTAGCCGAGCAGCGGGTCGAACGCGAACACGCGCAACCGGCGAACGGAAGGCGTCGCGACCGGCGGGTCCATAGCATGTTCCAGCCGCGCCGCCTCCGCCTCGGAGCGCGCCGATTCGGTGACGATCCTGTCGCTTCTCTTGCGCGCCGTCACAACGGGCGAAGCGTGTTTGGCCAACTCGGCGCGCAGTTCGCCGGAAGCTCCGGGCGCGTCGTGGAGCAGCTCGAGCACGCGCTGCCGGCCGCTCGCCGGGAGCGGCGCGGGATGCTCCGGATCGGGCAACAGCCGCTCCAACTCGAATGACCGCTGCGCCAGTTGCAACGCCTCCAGCTCCAGCATCTGTTGGCGCGCGCTTTGCTCCTGTGCGATTCCCATCCCCGTGATGACCCGGAGAAAAGGAAACGCGGCGCTGTCGGCCGGCTCCATCGCCAACTCGCGCTCTTCCGCCGGTTGGATACGCAAGGCATCCGCCGCTCTCAGTTGGCCCCGCCCGAGCTTCGCGTCCGGCGCTGCCCCCGCGTTGCGCGCCGACCGGAACAGCGCATGGCGCACCGCCTCCACGCGCATCCATCCCTTTGGGTATTGGCTTTCCCATGCGGCCTTATGGCGCTGGATATATAGCGCTGCCGCGGCGGCGATCTGCGGCGTCGCCGCCGAGGTTCCGCGCCCGTCGCAATCCACGACGTTTTCAGTGCCGAACCTGGCCCACGGCGTGTTGGGCGTGAACGCAGCCAGAGTGGTTCGCATCTTGCTTTCCGGGCCGTAATTCCCCGCCATGATCGCCATGGGAAGATCGGCATACGGCTTGCCATCGGCCATGACGCCGCACGCCGCTACGACCCGGCGGAATCGCGCCGGAAACACGATGTTGCGCGTCGGCAGGTTGCCGAAGTTGTTCCCCGCCGCCGTGACGATGAACACGCCCCGCTCGTACAGCGCGTTCACCGCGTCCGCCCAGGTTTCGGAGGCAAGCCCGCCCATGCTCATCGTAATGACGTGAGCCCTCGTCGCCAGGTCCGCGAACAACCCGTGAACGTAGTCGAGCGCTCGGGCGATCGCGCTGGTCCAGAAGAGAACGACGGAATCCGCGACGCGAATGGGAATCACGTCCGCATACGGCGCTCCGCCCAGCGATTTGCCATCCACCGCCGCTCCCGCAAGAAGGCTCAGCGTTCCAGTGCCGTGCCCGAGATTGTTATACCGGCCGGACGAGCGGTCCGTGGCGTCGAGCGGGTATTCCGAGTCCGCGAAATTGCGCTGAAGGTTGTGGGGCTCGCTGGCAAGAAGGTACTTGGGCCGTGTGCAGTGCCGCGGATCGTAGCCTGTGTCGAAATGCGCGACGCGCACGCGGCCGGCCGGTTCGCCCACCTCATTTCCGGCTTGCTCCAGTTGAGAATGATCCGCGTCGCGAAACCAGAATCGGCCATCGCCTGCCGGCAGATGGGCGTCGGGCGGCGCCGGTTCGTCCCAACTCCGCGCCGCGGCCAGCGCGCGCTGGGCCGGCGCGCCGGTGACCCACTGTTGAGCCAGGTCCGGCTCGGCGAATGAAGCACGCGGCATCCCCGCGGCGCCAAGACCATCCGCCACCAACCGGTGGCACAGATCCCACGGATTGACTTCCGGATCCGAGGCGTCGTGGGTCATGATGCGCCACTCGCCGGAAGCCGCCGCTTTCAAAGCCGCGCCCGCCGGCTTGATGCTCTTGAACAACGGCTCGAATTGAGCGCGCACGGGGAAGCTCGGGAGCCGCAACCGGGCTTCCTCCGGAGCTCCGCGCAGCTTCACCAGTATGCGGGCCATCGGCTGCGGTGTTTTCACCGGCTCCACCCCCCAAGGCATGTAGGACTGAGGCCGTCGTATCCCCGTCAACGGTCCTTCCGATTCTTATTTTATTCGTGCGTAGCGGAAAAACAGACCGTTTTGGGCGATGGTTCAAAAGCTCTCTGGGGGTGAGCCGCTTATTCGACGCGCTTCGAAGGTGACTGCAAATTATTCATAAATAGTAAGTTAGTGAATTTCTCGGTAGTAACGATGCGGGCCGCCAGAAAATGTAGGCCGGGCATGGTTGGAATTGTGACTTCCAATGAACTAAGGTTTCTTAATGGCCGGTTTTTGCGGGTCTCCGGCGCATCGAGCCTGCAGTTGGGCTTCTTGCAAACGCGGCGGCGGCTCGGTTCTCCGCCGCGGCTGGGCATCCATGCTATAAGGAACTGAGCATGCAGTCGCTGGAGCGTTCGTTCGCTGCTTCCATTATCTGGTACACGCTACTCGTCCTTTGCGGGGTGGGACTTCTGCTGGCATGGATGCCGGACGGCATTGCCTGGTCCCTCTTCGAGGCTAGCATTTTCGCGCTTCTAATCGCATGGGCCGCCGGCTGGGCTCTCGGAGCGTTCCCCGCCGCATGGCCGCGCATCGCCTTGCCGATCGCCGGAGTGATCCTCTGGGGCCTGATTCAGGTGCGGATGGGTTGGACGGCTTACTTCTTTGCCAGCCAGATGGACTTGGTCCGATGGGGTTGTTTCTTTTCGATTCTGTTCCTGGCCTATCAACTCTCGGGCGTAACGGGCCGCGCCCGCGCGTTCCGCAGGATCTTCACTACCTATTCGCTGCCGCTCGCGGTGGTTTCGGTTCTGCAACTGTTCGCCGGGAACGGCAAAATCTTTTGGCTGTTTCACACCGACGATAAAGCCGCCTTGGGCCCCTTCCTGAACGTGGATCACTACGCATCGTTTGTAGCTCTCGTCCTGCCGATGACGGCGTTTGAAATGGTCCAGCATCGGCGCCGGCGGTGGTTCTTCGCCATAACCACGGCCGCCCTTTACGCTTCCGTGGTAGCCGGGGCTTCCCGTGCGGGCTTCGTATTGGTCTCCCTGGAACTGGTCCTGATGTTCGCCATCATCGGCTTCCGTCATCGAACCGTTCCGGCCGTGGCGGCGCTTCTCGTGGCATTCGTCCTGGTGGTGGGCTGGCAGACGCTTTATCAGCGGCTGCGCGCACCCGATCCGTATAACGGACGCAGAGAGGTGGCGGAGGCCACCGTCAAAATGATACGCGCCAACCCGTGGAAGGGTTACGGGTTGGGAACCTGGACCGAGGTCTACCCCGCATTCGCCACAAAAGATTTTGGAGTCTTCGTAAACGCCGCCCACAGCGATTGGCTGCAATGGTGGGCGGAAGGCGGCGTGCCCGTGGTGGCCTGCCTGGCCATCGTTTTCGTTTCCTCGATTCTGATCGCGCCTCGTCTCCCGTGGGCGATGGGAATTCCCATCGTCTTCCTCCATTCCCTCGTGGATTTCCCGCTGCAGGGGCGCTTTCTGCCGTCCATGCTGTTCCTTGTTCTGGGAGTCGCCGCCCGGCGGGTGAAACGGTCGCGCTCGAAGCCATCCGAGCCTTCGGCATCGCCAACGCACGACATGATTTCGTGAAAGCTCAGGGCGCCGCGGGGCCGACGCTAATGGCGACCCGCTTGCGCTCCAGACGCAGAACGTCCCGTTTTTCATTCCCGGCCGATGAACGGGCGCGACGCCGATTGCCATTTCTTTCACTTTCCGTCGATTCCAATCCACAGGCTCTGGCCGTGGAGTTTTCAACAGTATGCCTTTCTTTTCAACAACTTCTTGGGTTCGTTTGGCGCTCCCGGGGGGTTTGGCAGTACGCGGCACGGCAGGGTGAGCCGCTCGCCCCGGAATTTGTCTCTGGCGACCTTGTTTTCCTCCGATCCTTTGTTTTCAACAACATGCTGGGTTCGTTTCGCAGCCCTCGGAGGCGCCGGGCTATAGCGGCGGCCGCGGCCCCATGCGCTGCGACGAGCGTGGGCGGCTGGGCCGGAGGCTCGGGCTGTGTCTTGGCTGGGTCGGGGCTGGCGCAACGGCTTTCACTCCGGTTTCAGAATACACCGATGGGGTCTGTGGATAGTGGCTAAGGCCAATGTTATCAGCGACGAATGGGTTGTGAAGGACCTAGGCAGCCAACAGATTCTGGATCGCCTGGCCCAGCAGAAATCGATCCGGCGCAACCTGGGCCGGCGCAAATCGCAGACGGATTTCGTCCCGAATCTCAACGCCGATCTGACCCTGTTCAACCAGATCCGGTTGGACAAGGACGGACCGGAATGGGACGAATACGAAGCCAGCGCCGCCATCGCCGGGCTGACCTTCTGCGACGTCACCGGCTGTGAGCGCGCCGGCGACGTGTACAAGATCTCGCTGAAGACGCGGTTCGGCGACACGGTTCACTCGATGCGGATTCCGACGCAGCGGGACATCACGGTGTACCGCCGCATGGTGGTTTCCGCGACCGACCTGCCGCACGGCCTGGAGGAACTGCGATACCGGATCGACCCCGCCGTGGAACTGTACGACGCCACGGTGAGCAAGATCGAGGGATACGCGGCATCGTATAGGGGCGCGGACGTTCCGCCGCATCACAAGTCGGCTGTGGTGGTGGAGTTGGTGAACGCTATCGACGATCTGGACCCGCTCATCGACCCAAACTTGTAGGGCCCGGCCCAGAGGGCACCCCGTGGCCGCAACCGATCCCTCTCCGGCTGCTGATTTACCGCTCGGAGCGCGCGCACGAAATGTGCGACGGGGGCGAGGGTGCCCTCTGGGCGGGGCCGCGCGCCTGCCCGGACGCCAACGATGTGACCTGCGGGAAGTGCGGCGTGGCTCGGACCGTCGAGGATACGACGGCGCCGGGCGAATGCCCGCAGTGCGGCTTCCGGCTGTTCACCGTCAACCGTTGCGCGCACTGCAAGTTGGACGACTTGGATTTCGCCCGAAGGCATTCGAATGCCGGGCGGCTGTTCGAACGCCTCCTGGACCTGGAGTTCGATGTGGCGCGGTTCAGCATTCCGTGGACGGACGTGACCGCGGAGGAAGTACGCGGGCTTCAGATTCTCCAGGAAGAGCGTGACCGCTCTTTGAGGGAGGCGAAGAAGGACCGTTAACGCAATGCCCTTTCAGGCGAAGATCACACGCGCGCGGTGGGTGCTGGGCCCGTTCACGGCGGAGGACATGCAGACCATCGGCAACGTCGTGCGCGACTCCATCGCGGCGCGCATAAGCAAAGGGCTGAACGCGGAGGATGCGCCGGCGAAGCCGCTCAAGCCAGGGCGCAATGGGAAGAGGGGTTATCCGGATTACAAATCCGCGCGCGGATTGCAGCCCTTCCGCGACTGGTTCTGGACGGGGCGCACCATGCGGTCGTTGAAGGTAAAGGCGGCCAGCGAGAACCGGGTCACCATCGGCTTCGTCGATCCGAATGCGGATCGTATTGCGCACGTGAACAACCTGCGGGAGAAGCAGTTCGGCGTGTCTCCGAAGGACCGGCTGGTGCTACGGGCTATCGTGCTGGCGGTTCTGAAACGGGCGCGGGCGGTGCGGGTGGCGAAGGCGGCGTAGGGCGCGGAGTTGGACTTGAGGCCGAAAACCGTCGACGCCCTCGCGCTTGTCGGTCACCCCCAGATCGAATGCCGCTTGACTCGCCAGCGCCGGTTCTTCCGAAACCTCCAGGCGCTCGTGAATCGGGTCGTTGCACGCGGAGTTGTTGAACACGCCCACGCTCACAGTGAATTCGTCGCCCGGCGCGGCCATGGCGGGTACGTTGGGCGTGCGAATAAGATCGCCTTTCACTTCCGGGTAAGCCAACGCCCCGGATGCGGAATCGCCGGAAATGCTCGAACAAGATGCTCGAATAAGAAGATCGACATTTCTGAATACGAGTGATAAAATAACTGGTTCGCCGGTCTGATTCCCGTTCCGAGACTCCTCAAACCCGGGGGTGGGGCCGGGCAGTTCCGTATCGAGCTCGAAGGCGAGGTGACGATACATGAAAAAGAGCATACGGTTGACTATCGGTCTCATTGCGCTATTGATGGGTTCGTGCGGCAGCCAGCCCAAGGGTGCGTGCTTTTGGGGATATGGCATCGGCATCCATTGTGGCGACGGCTATACCTCCAGCTCGTGCGCCCTGATGGGTGGCAACGCGTTCAACGAGGGCGCTACCTGTGCCTCCCTCGGGTATTAAACCTGGAGGGACAACCGTGGACCCCGGCTTGATCCGGAAATTAGGAGGAACTTAGGAGGAACAATGCGCCCCAATGACTTTGCGCCTATCAGCCTGCGCCCTCTCCTGATTACGTGATCGCGGCCGCTTCTGTGTCTCCGCAGCGTCAGGCGCGCCCGCGCCCGGCGACTCTATTCGCCAAGCGTCTGTGGCGATCTGCGCAGTCTTCAGGGTCTGCGCAAGAAGCACCGTGAGTTGGCTCTTAGCAAGGCGGATGACGGCAACACGCTTTTACACATCGCGGCTAACCTGGGCCACAAAGATATCGTCGGAGGCGCTACTGGCCAATGGAGCCGCCGTGGACGTCAGGGATAACCAGGGCCTCACACCTCTGCACCACGCGGCTGCTCAGGGGCACAGCGATGTCGCGGAGGTGCTGTTGGCCCGCGGGGCGGATGTAAATGCGAGGGGCGAGAAAGGCGGAACGCCACTTTGGATTGCGGCTTCCCAGGGCCACAGGGATATTGCGGCGCTCCTCCTAACGGCCAACGCCGCAGTCAACTCGAGGAACGATGCGGGGACTTCTCCTCTGTACCCAGCCGCCTTCAAGGGCCACAGGGACGTAGCGGAACTCCTACTCGATCATGGGGCAGACGCCAACGCTGCGGGCAGCGAGGGCGAGACGCCGTTATTGGCAGCCGCATCGAATGGGCACACTCGAGTGGTGGCGCTGCTTATGCTGCACGGGGCCAATCCCGACGCGAGGTTCAAGGACGGACGAACAGCACTCCAGTTTGCTCAAGCTCAAGCCCATACGGACGCAGTGGCGCTTCTAATGGGTGGCAGGGCAGCCGCGGTTGCCGCGGACGATAAGGGCATGATGAGTCGAGAGCCGCAGGAATGGGCGGAGAGGCACCCACTCAATCTGTGGTGCGGAACGATTCGGCTGCAGTCGACACGTCTGGGCTGGGGCCAAGCGCCACCTTGAAGATGCCCGGGGCGCGGAACGAGGCTCGGCTTCATCTGGTCGACGGGAACGGCCCGGAGGCCTTTGGGGTTGGGGACAGTCTCGGCCGAACGTTCGAGGCCGCTGACCTCACCATAGCTCTCCCCCCCGGGCAGCATACGCTCACCGTGTCGGCGGTCAATGCCGTTTACGACTGTGTGGTTGGCTGTAGCCTGCTGCAGGTTTCCGAGGAGCCCCCTGCGAACATCACTTTCGTCGCTGAGTCGGGGCACTCCTACTCGCTGAAAAGACTCTAGATATATTGGGCGGTCACGGGCCCTACCAAGTCAGTGAGAATACCGCTCGCAAGGATGTGGCGCAGATCAATTGCGAGTTACAGAACCCGATCCACGAAGCAGTCTCCGCCGGTGATCTGGCCACGGGAAGATCCGCATAGCCGAAGGCACCTGCGTTGGTTTTCAGTACGGCCTACCCCGAAGGCCGGGCTCCCCTTCAGGTCGCGGCCCGTGAAGGCCAAGTTGACATAGCGGAATACTTGATCGAGAAAGGAGCGGTTGTTAACTCCTACGCTCGCGAGTTTAAGTTCTTCACCCCATTGCATTTTGCCGCGTATTACGGCCAGATGGAGATGGCGGAACTTCTGCTGGCCCATGGCGCGGAGGTCAACGTTGGATCCGACTCCGGTAATTTACCCCTAGTCTGGGCCGCGAAGCGTGGCCACAAAGACATTGTCGAACTCCTGCTCGCGCATCAGGCTGATGTGGGCCAGGCTCTGGATGCTGCGCGTTCCTTCGGCCACGACGACGTGGTGGGGCTACTACGGAGCCACGCGAAACGATAGACCCGGAATCGCGGGCGCGAGGCTCTTTGACGCGCAACTGTCAGCCTGGTGGCAAGGGGGGTTCGCGACCCAGTTGCCGCGCTTCTAGCTCGAGTAAACCAGCAAGCCCGTGCTGGGTGCTTCTGAGACTCACTTGCACGTGTACATCAAACGGTGCCGGTAGGCCCCTAATCGCTGAACCTCAGCGCTTATAACTCATAACTAATACCTGCGCCTCGCTTCATGCAAACCGACCTCCCATGACCAAGAATCCATAGTTCTGGAAGATCTCTTCGATCCCCGCTCCTTCCTCGCGGCCATCAAGCAGGCGAATACTGCCGTCGAGGGATGGGAAAAGGGCACCGTCGGCGCCGGCGACCGGGGCACTTACCCCTTTGGGCACCCCGAAGTCGCTCGAGCGCATGGGCGACATGCTGCTCAAGATCAACGACCGCTCCCGTTCGTCCATGGAACGGCTCACTCAGTCCATCGAGAAGCAGGCTGCCGCTTACGGGAAGACCGGCGTTGACCGCCTCGTCGCCGATCGCGACCGGTTCATTAAGAAGCTCGGCGACGAGCAGGGGACCACCGCCCGCGTCACCGCCGCCTACGCCAAGATGATCGACGTCGAGAGCGGCAAGTCCGACGCCCAGGGGGCACCCGGCTTCCAGGCCCTCGGCCGCAATATCGAAAGCTTCGTCCGCGATCCGCTGAACGCTTCGAAGACCGCGGCCACGGGGCTTCTGGAGTCGCTCGGTCCCATCGGGACTACGGTGGCCGCCGGAGGCGCCGCACTCACGCATTCGCCGCCGCCGGATGGGAGGCCGCCAAGAGCCTTGGCGAGTACGGCTTGATGGTGAAAGACGCCGAACTGCGTACCGGACTCACGGCCAAGGAGGTCGGGCAGTTCGGCTTCGCGGCCAAGGCGGCCGGCCAGGACATCAGGCATCTTCGAGCGCATGATGCGCGGGCTGACCCAAGCCGTGGAGGAAGACTCCGCAGCGGCTCAGAAGGCCTGTGGCTGGCTCCAGCGGTTCGGCGTCGATCTGGCCGGCGTGCGCGACGGCTCCGTGCCCACGGCGGAAGTGCTCCAGCAAATCGCCACGGGTCTGGCGGCTCTCCCCACCACCTGGGACCGCAACAAAGCCGCGCTCGATCTCTTCAAACGCACCGGCGTGGAAGCCATCCCGGTGATCATGGAGCTCAACGACAACCTCTGGATCGCCCAGCAGCAGGGCTTCGGGCCGACCGAGGGCGACATTGCCCGCTACACGGCGCTCCAGACCAAGGTCGCGGAACTGGAAACGAAGTGGGGCGAGATCAAGCGCCAGTTCCAGGAAGGCCTGGTCATCGAGGTCAGCTTCGTGGGAGCGGCGGCCAAGTGGCTCCTGGGCCACATGCCGGGCGAGACCGTCCAAGGCGACGACGCTTCCATCGACCGCATGAACGCCAACGAGGCGCTGGCGCAGGAGATTCGAAACGCCAACGCCGCGCGGTTCGGAAACTACCCTCCGGCGAGTCCCATCGACGCCCTCGCGCGCAAGCGTATGGAGGCCCTGCGCGGCCTGCGCCCGGCTTCAGATTATCTGCATTAGCCGCCCCATATGGCCGGAAACGACCCCCGTGCCTGCCGCGAGAAAGAGCAAAGCGTCTCGC
Source organism: Terriglobia bacterium (assembly GCA_963783505.1). Taxonomy (GTDB): domain Bacteria; phylum Acidobacteriota; class Terriglobia; order Bryobacterales; family Bryobacteraceae; genus BOG-224. The sequence continues at coordinate 50,006 of CAWAOP010000025.1, forward strand.
CACAATCGCGTCGCTTTGAGGCGCATCGAGCGGGCGCTTGCGTGACCTGCATTGACGTTTCTTGAGAATAACTGTCGCTTGACATTTGCCTATACAATTGCATACCATTAGCGCTGTCGTGGCTTTACATGCAAGTGGTTTCGACTGGGACAAGGGCAATCGGACCAAGTGCGAGAAGCACGGTCTTTCCGTTTCGGCCATCGAGAATCTGTTTACTCGCCCGCTTGCCGTTCTCCCCGATGCAGCCCATTCGCAGGGTGAACGCCGTCTTCGAGCGATAGGCCGAGCGGAAAAAGGGCGCGGTGTGTTCATCGTCTTCACGTTCCGCCGCAAGGGCGACGAAGCGCTAATCCGGCCCATCAGTGCCCGCTACATGCACGAGAAGGAGATCGAGGCGTATGAAAAAGAAAATCCCGACCTTTAAGACCGACCGCGCAGCGGTGGCCTTCGTCGATAAAGCCGACCTGACTCGGTACGACCTTTCAGGCGCACAGTTGACGCGTTTCGAGATCAAGCCTAAAAACAAATCCATCAACCTGCGTTTGTCTGAGGAGCTTTACAACGCCGTCCGCAAACGCGCCGCCCGCGCAGGCGTACCCTATCAGCGCTTCATTCGCTTGAAGCTCGAACAAGTTGTAGGCAGCCCGAGATGAACCTGTGCGGAAAAGGGGTTGGCAATAAATAGCCAGACATAACCTCGCTTATGTCCAACGAACGGGAACGAACGGGGACAAACGAACGGGAACAGACGGGACGTATCCTGTCAACCCGCCGTGAATGAAAGCGTGGTTTGTCGGACTTCCGGCTTTGGCTTTCGGCTTCCGGTAAGACCGGTGACCTAAGACGCAAGAACGCCAACCGAATCGTGGCAGGAGCGATACGGCTCCGGACAAGATGCAGGCCGGCAGGGACGGCCTGCATTCCAGGTTTGGCGCGCCTCGCGCTTCCAGCGTGTTACGCTTCGAGATACAGGGCTGGGCGGAATGGACTTCAAGGATCAACTGAAATCCACTCTCGACATTGTTCACGTGGTCGGGGAGTACGTGCGCCTGAAAAAATCGGGCGCGCAGCGCTACCTCGGCTTGTGTCCATTCCACACCGAGAAGACGCCTTCGTTCACCGTTCACGCCGCAAAGCAATTCTACAAGTGCTTCGGGTGCGGAGAGGGCGGGGACGTCTTCAATTTCGTTCAGAAGGTGGAGGGCATCAGCTTCTACGAAGCGCTCAAGCTGCTGGCCGAACGGAACGGGATGGCGCTCCCGAAGCGCACCGTGATTGCGGACGATGAATCCCGCACCCGCGAGATTGTGTTCCAGATGCATGAGATCGCGCTGGAGAGTTTCCGCGCCAATCTGCGAGGCGCCGCTGGCGATGCGGCCCGCGCCTATCTGGCGCGCCGCGGAGTCGCTCCGGCTACGTCCGACCGGTTTGCGCTGGGCTACTCCGAAGCTTCGTGGCAGTCGCTGACGCGCCTGTTCGAGCAGCGTGGGTTTCCCCCCGAGCGTCTGGAGCAGTCCGGCTTGGTACGGAAGCGCAAGGATGGCGGGTTCTACGACTACTTCCGCAACCGCCTCATGTTTCCGATCCACAACGAGAGCGGAAAAGTCATCGGATTCGGCGGGCGTGCGCTTGCGCCGGACGACAACCCGAAGTACCTGAAATTCTCCGGAAACGCCGATATACACCAAGAGCCGCGTGCTGTACAATCTCCATCGCGCCAAAGAGGCCATCCGAAAGGAGGAGCGCTCCATTCTGGTGGAAGGCTACATGGATGTCGTGGGCGTCTCGGCCGCGGGCTTCGCGCCGGTGGTGGCTAGTTGCGGAACGTCGCTCACCGAGCTTCAGGTTCGCGCGCTGAAACGGCACTCGGATAAGATCGTGGTCAACTTCGATCCCGACGCCCCGGGGGCCGCGGCGGCCGAACGCTCCGTGGGCCTGCTGCTCGAAGAGGGCATGAGCGTTCGCGTGGTCACGCTGGATGGCGGCCTCGATCCGGATGAGTACTGCAAAGAACGCGGCGCCGAAGCCTATCGTGCGCAGATCGACGGAGCCAAGGGATATTTCTACTGGCTCGCGGACCGCGCCCGGGCCCGCCACGACGTGCACACCACGGAAGGTCTGATCGCCGTGCTTCGTTTTCTCATGCCCGCCGTGGAGCGCATCCCGGACCGCCTGGAGCGCATGGCCGTGGCGAACGACGTGGCCGGGTATATCGGCGTAGAGCGCGGCATGGTGCTCGACAGTTTTCGCAAGGCCGCCGCGTCGCGCCGCGAGGACCGTATCACCATAGCGACGGAACCCGTGCGCGCGGACGAAAAAGGACTGTTGAGTGTCTTGCTGTCGGATGTGGCGGAGCGCGAGCGGCTCATCGCGCCGTTGGCCGGCGTCGGCGTCGTGGAACGCCTCGCGACGCGGCGCATTTTTCAGACCATCATGGCCGCGCACGCGGCCGGGTCGGCCATCACGTTCGATGCGATTATTGCGCGGCTGGAGCAACCCGATCAGAATCTTCTGGCCGGGCTGGCGCTCTCCGAAGACGCCGAAGCGAGCGAAGTTTCGCTCGAATTCGGAGAGCAATGCCTGGCGAGCCTGCTGCGCTCGGAAGAACGCGAGCGGCTCGGCCGGTTGAAGGCGCGCATCAGGGACGCCGAGCGATCGGGGAACATCGAGGAGGCGTTGCGCCTCGCGGGCGATCTCCACGATCTGGAGAAAACCGCCGGTGCGTCGATATGACATTCGGGCCGCTCTTTGCGCATAGCGCCGTGATGTACAATGTTTTCGATTATCTACGGGCGTAACGGGGATTAGGTGGGAACTGAAGACAAATTCGAGGGGATAGGCCGGCTTCTCCAAGTTGGGCAAGGAGAAGGGCTATGTCCTCTACGACGAGGTGAGCGAAGCGCTTCCCTCGGCGGAGGGCGGCGCCGACCTGGAGGACATCCTTGCGGGTCTCGATACCGCCGGCATTGAGATCCTCGAAGAACCCAAGGACTTCGAGAAGAAACTCGACGAGGCCGAAGAAGTACTCGATCTCGAACTGCCCGCCGGCGTTGGGGAAAAGGTTGACGATCCGGTGCGCATGTACCTGCGCGAAATGGGCGCCGTGCCTTTGCTCACCAGGGAAGGCGAGGTAGGCATTGCGCGCCGCATCGAACGCGGCCAGACCGCGGTCCTGAAATCGCTGTCGCGCGCTCCGCTGGTGGTTCAGGAGATCGTCACGATTGCGGCGGACGTCGAATCGGGCGCGTTTTCCGCGCGCGACCTGATTCAGATCTCGGACCCGATCCTCACCGACGAACTGGTGGAGGAGAAGCAGGTCGAGTTCGCGCGGCGCGCCGAAGAGATCGATCGCCTGTACCGGAAATCGCTCCAGTGCCGGCAGAAGTTGCAGGCCATCCCGCGCGGGATGAAGCCGAAGCAGTACCGCCGCCAGCTCTGGGAGCTATCGCGCCTGGTGATCAAGATCTCGCGGCTGGTGCGCAACATCCGTTTCCAGAATCCCGTAATCCAGCATCTCATCGGGCGCGTCCGCGATGCCGTGGAGTCCTTCAAGCCCGTCGAGCGCGAAATCATCCGGGTGCAGAAGAAACTCGAAGCTTCCGCCGGCGGGCGGGCGGAAGTCGATCGGGACCTTCGAAAGGAGCAGCGCGCGTCCTGCCAGCGCCTCCAGCAGCTTGAGGAGCAGTTCGGCGCTCCGCTCGCGGCGTTGCGCCGCACGCTCGAAATCGTCACGCGCGCGTACGACGAGTCCGAATGCGCCAAGAAGGAGCTGATCGAAGCCAATCTCCGCCTCGTGGTGAGCATCGCCAAACGCTACACCAATCGCGGCCTGCAGTTCCTGGACCTCATTCAGGAAGGCAACATCGGCCTGATGAAGGCCGTCGATAAATTCGAGTACCGGCGCGGATACAAGTTCTCCACCTACGCCACATGGTGGGTGCGTCAGGCCATCACGCGGGCCATCGCCGATCAAGCCCGGACCATCCGCATTCCGGTGCACATGATCGAGACCATCAACAAGCTGATCCGCGCCTCTCGCCAGTTGGTGCAGGAACTCGGCCGCGAGCCGACCAACGACGAGCTGGCCAAGCGGATGCAGCTTCCGGTGGCGAAGGTGCGGAAAGTGCTCCGCGTGGCGCAGGAGCCGATCTCGCTCGAGACGCCCATCGGCGAGGAAGAAGAATCGCACCTGGGCGATTTCATCGTCGATCACAACGGCATCTCGCCTTCCGATGCCGTGATCAATCTGAATCTGCGGGAGCAGACGGCGCAGGTCCTGAAGACGCTCACGCCGCGCGAAGAAAAGATCATCCGCATGCGTTTCGGGCTGGAGGATGGCAGCGAGCACACGCTCGAGGAACTCGGCCAGAACTTCGCCGTGACGCGCGAACGCATCCGCCAGATCGAGGCCAAGGCCCTGAGAAAACTGCGCCATCCCAGCCGCAGCCACCGCCTGCGCGCGTTCCTGGAAGATGCCGCGCGCGGCGGCCGCTAGCGTCGCGCGCCCATAGAAGCGCCCTGCGTCGCGCCGCTGCCCATCCAAGGTGGCGAAGACGCCGGCTCCGTGTGGGGCGGCGCTCCTGCGCTGCCTTCTTCCTGCTTGGATGCGCGGCCGAAAACCAAGGCAGATGCCCCACAAACACCGTGGGCGCCCCAGGTCCGCCCCACTTTCATGCAGCGCACCCCTTCCGCCGGCCGGCGGCCGAGGACTCGCGCGCCACGTTAAGCTTGTAGCTTGATTCCGCGAATCTCTCTCGAAAAAGTGCGGCCCTGGTGGACCCGCATCAAGCCCACGGCCCACTACCTGATGGAAACCGAGGCGCACGTGTATGCGCTGGCCACGGCGGCGAGCACGCTACTGGCGTTCTATCCCTTTATCGTGGTAATGATCGCAGTCTGTCGCAGCGTCTTTGGCTATCGCGTCGCCGTGCACGTCGTATCGCTGGCGCTCCGTAATTTGTTCCCCGGCGACCTGGGCCGGTTTCTAGTCGGAAACCTTCCAGGCTGGGATGCGACCAAGCTCAGCCTGACGGCGGTTTTCCTGCTGCTTTTCACCTCGAACGGAGTTTTCGAACCGATGGAAGTGGCGCTCAATCGGGCGTGGGGCGTGACCCAGAATCGAAGTTATCTCAAAAACCAGATTGTGAGTCTGGGCCTGATATTCGGGTGCGGAGGACTAGTCGCGCTCTCGCTGCTCGTGACGGCGCTGCCGTCGGAGTGGCTGTCGGGCGACGGATTGTTCACCCGGCTCATGTTTCGTTTGGTGTTCGAGTTAATCTCGATTCCCGTAGCGATCCTGGCGCTGTTTCTCATGTATTGGATTCTCCCGAACCGAAAGATCGAGGCTCGTCGAGTCTTTCGAGTGTCCGTGGTTGTCGGCCTGATTCTGGAAGGACTCAAGTACATCAACTACGCCGTCGCGGACATGTTCCATCGCAAGTTCCAGGCGGACTACAATATCTTCGAGCATTCGGTATACATACTGGTGTTGAGCTTCGTAGCATCGCTGATCATTCTGGCCGGAGCGCACTGGACCGCCAAGCACGAACAGTCCGATCCGCTGTCGTGAAGCGGGAGTCAGGAGCCAGGAGTCAGAAGTCAGGCGTGGAAGTATGAAGCTAGGGGCCAGAAATCAGGAGTCAGAAGCCGCGCCCTAGGACCGAGCCGGGACGTAAGGAAGCTGGAGGCCGATGTCAAGCGCGGCATGGCTTGTTGGAATCATCCGCAGGGCGCCAATGCAATGACCGATTGGAACAAGATCGCGGAAGGCGTGGGCTTGGTGTATGCTGCCGGCTGAAGCCGAGAAGATCTTGGCTCCGCTCCGCGCACTGGAAGCTACGCTCGCTCCGCGCGCGAACGGCCTGCCGATGGAGCTTGAGCCCGTGACTGAGTTCCGCGCGGAGGAAGACGAGTGACGCTTCTCGACGCCGCCGGAGTATTGCGCCGGCGCGAAGCGTCTTCCGAGGAACTTGCCGTCGCCGCGCTGTCGCGCATTGAGCGGCTGAACCCGTCGCTGAATGCGTTCATCACCGTTACAGCGGAAGAGGCGTTGCGCCGCGCGAGGGAAGCTGACGCCGAGCTTGCCGCCGGGCGCGACCGGGGCCCGCTGCACGGAATCCCAATCGCCTTCAAGGATGTGTTCGCTACACGCGGCGTCCGCACCACCTCGGGTTCGAAGCTCTTCGAATATCATTTTCCGCAAACGGACGCCGCCGCGGTTGAGCTGTTGAACGCAGCCGGCGCCGTGTCGCTGGGCAAGCTCAACATGCACGAGCTGGCTTACGGGATTACCTCGGATAATCCGCATTTCGGGGCCGTTCGCAATCCCTGGGACCTGGCTCGTTCTCCGGGCGGTTCGAGCGGCGGCGCGGGCGCCGCCATCGCGGCCGGTATGATTTTTGCGGCGCTCGGAACCGATACGGGCGGCTCCATCCGCATTCCCGCTTCCTTTTGCGGCGTGGTGGGTTTGAAGCCCACGTACGGCCGAGTGAGCCGCTACGGTGTGACGCCGCTTTCGTGGAGCATGGATCACGTGGGGCCGATGGCTGCGTCGATCCGCGATGCCGCGGTGGTCCTGAACGCGCTGGCTGGCCGCGACGATCGCGACCCATCCTCATCGCGCCACCGGGCTAGTGGATTATGTTCCGGAGGAAGGCTGCTCGATTCGCGGCGTTCGAATCGGCTTGGCGGAGAACTTCTACTTCGAGCGGCTGGACGCGGCGGTGGAATCCTCCGTGCGAGCCGCTATTCGGCGGGCTTCCTCGCTCGGCGCCGAAGTGAAGCCGGTGCGCGTTCCCGATATGGAAGCGTTGAACGCGGCCGCGCGCGTAATCCTGCTTGCGGAAGCGGCCGCGGCGCTGACGCCGCATCTGGGCCGGCGCGACGCATTTGGAGCCGATGTTCTGGCGCTGCTCGACCAGGGCCGGCTTGTTCCAGCCACCCTGTATTTGAACGCGCAACGCGTGCGGCGGGCAATCCAGCGCGAGTTCGCCAAGCTGTGGGCCGATGTCGATTGCCTGATCGCGCCGGCTACGCCTATCGTCGCGCCGCGCGTGGGCGAGGCTAACGTCGGCATCGGCGGAACCGCGGAGGATGTGCGCCTGGCCTCGACGCGCCTCACGCGGGGTATGAACGCGCTCGGTTTACCGGCGCTCTCGATGCCCTGCGGACTTTCGCCGGACGGCTTGCCCATCGGCCTGCAAATCATCGGCCCGCCCTTCGAGGAAGCGCGCATCCTGCGAATCGGGGCGGCGCTGGAAGACAGCGGAGTGGGGATTCCGCCCTGCCCGGCGCAGGGCTATCGTGACCGGAGGTGACAGGAGACATCCCTTCGCGCTCCATGGTTTGTCCAACTGCGTCAGCCGGGATGGACCTCCGAGGTCGGATGGCGTGCCAGATGTCAGCAATGGGCGTTACACGGCGGATTGACGGCGAACAAGCCAACCTCGGGATGGCGCGTGATCCGGGCGGAATCCATTTTGAGCAGCAGTCGAGACGATTGGCGCGTGGGCTCCGTTCGATTCATTAGGCCGCGCCCCGACTAGTCACCCGGCTATTTGCGACGCTGGGGGGCAAGCCCATCGCCCCTGCGCGCTCAATGTCCGTCAAGAAGTGTGACGATGCCACGGCTGTGTCGAGTGTGGCCCGAAGAATCTGGCCTTGCGCGGCAACGATAACACCGCAGATCCAGAACAAGGCGCCCACTATAGCGGCGAGGAAAATGCCAACGATCACCGCCCCGCCACCCAACAGATCCTTTCCAGAGCTCAACGACCCAAGGAAGATGATGACGGCCAGAACTGCGCCGACGATCTTGATGGCATTGCCGAATCCGACCAATGCCGCCCCAACCCGATACGCGTCCCGGTATCTGCCGACAACGGGTGAATTCGACTCGATTGGGCGTTGCGTCGGAGACGGGTCAGGCATGCCCCGGCGCCGGAGTTCGGCGCGAATGATCCGCTCCCCGTCCTCCGTATAGTCACTCAGATGCATCGCAGCATCCCTGACTTGATCGTCAGTCTTCCCACTCCACATGGCCTCAGCGTCGCTCATACGACAAAACTCCTTTAGCCCAACCGTCGAACTTCGCGATCAATAATACCGCTTTCGAGCCCGTTTTACTAGTCCAGGATGCTTAACTCCCGTATAGTCGCTAGCCTTGATCGGAAATGCCTCGGCGCACAAGATTGGGGCGAAGCCACGGAGCCCGAGCCGAGGCATTTTCGATAAGGAGACAAGAAGGAAGCCGCTGGCGTTTGCGGCGGACGCGGCAGCTATGGCGATTGGTGGCTGGTTTGGTACCCGCTCGCGACGCCGGATTGTTGGCGGGCTGCTGGAGCGGTCGGGTGGGGGCGCGGTTTCGGGTGAGGTGGTGATGGCGAAGGCCCTAAAGATGGCGCTTCTGCGTGGATATCACGGCAGCCGAACAGACTGGCGCGCCGGCGTGCAAGTGGCACGTCCATCGTCCGGCTATTGTCCGCCCCATCAGGAAGAATCAAAGAAAGCCCTCCGGATGGACAACTCCGCGGCGCTGAATCGCTGGACCACAGTCATGGGAGCGCCGCACGTTGGACATTGCCAGGATGTGGGCCCCCGTGTTGGCGTCGTTCCGACCGCAGAGGTGCTTGGAGCGCAGCCCAGAACCTCACGACAAATCGCAAGGCGAGCGGTTCGCCAACGGTTGGCGAGAAAACCGAAGTGGCGGATACGCACGAACCCTTTCGGCAGGACATGCAAGAAGAAGCGGCGAAGGAACTCGACGGCAGTCAGGTTCATAACGCGATGCTTGCCGCCGTGGGCGTAATCCTTGTATCGAAAGGCGACGTGCTCTCCATCGAAGGCCACAATCCTGTGATTGGAGATGGCGACCCGATGGGTGTAGCGGCCAAGATATCGCAGCACCTGCGTGGGACCGCCGAAGGCGGGCTTGGCATAGACGACCCAATCTTGCCGGTGCACGTTTCGCAATAGCTTGGCGAACTGTTTAGGCTCCGCCAGCGAAGCGGCGGGGCCGGAGCAGTTCAGTTTCCGACGTCGGTACAGGCGTTTGAGGCCGGCGACGAACTTGCCGCGGAAAACACGGCTCAGCGCCTTCACCGGCAGGAAGAATGGATAGCGGGGATGAACCCAGGCCTTGTGATCGGCAGAAAGACCGCCTGCAGGAATCACGCAATGGACATGCGGGTGTAACAGCAGATTCTGTCCCCACGTGTGCAGGATGCCGATCATGCCGATCTCGGCGCCGAGATGCTTCCGATCCGCGGCGAGTTCCAATGCCGCCGCGGCGCTGGCGCGGAACAACAGCTCATAGAATTCTCGCGGGTTGTTCAGCGCCAGCACGTTCAGTTCGTGGGGCACGGTGAAGACCACGTGAAAATAGCTGGTCGAAAGCAGCTCTTGCTCTCGTTTGGCGATCCAACATTCCCGTGCCTGTGTTTGGCACTTGGGGCAGTGCCGGTTCCGGCAGGAGTTATAGGAGATGGCCTGATGCCCGCATTGTGGACACGAATCGAGGTGTCCGCCCAAAGCCGCGGTGCGGCAGTTCTGGATGGCGCGGAAGGCCTTGAGTTGCTGATAATCAAAACTCGATTCGTATTGGTCCAGAAAGCGGCTGCCCTGTGCGCGGAGGATGTCGGCCACCTCCACGGCAGGCCGGCTCATCCCTGCTCTTTAGATTTCGTCCCCGGATGGCTGGCCTGCACATCGGAAAGTTGGAGTTTCGCCAACGGATTGGCAGCGGCGTTCAGGTGTTCCTGCGAGAGATGGATATAGCGCGCCGTGGTCTCCAGGTCTCCATGTCCAAGCAGCATCTGGATGGTACGCAGGTCGGTGCCCGCTTCGAGCAAATGCGTCGCCCAACTGTGTCGCAAGGTATGCGGAGTGACGTGCTTAGTGATGCCGGCTTTCTTGGCGGCATCGGAGCATACGTGCCAGACCGTTTTATCGGAAAGCGGGACATCCGGTCCTTTGCGCTCGCCGCGGCTGGGGAACAAGTATACCTTTGGCTTGCGCCAGCGCCAGTACGCGCGGAGCGTTTCCAGCAGTTCCGGGTTCAGCGGCAGGTCGCGATCCTTGCTTCCTTTGCCTTGGACGACGCGGATGATCATGCGCTCGCTGTCGATGTCGCGCACCTTGAGGTGGACCACTTCGGAGCGGCGCATGCCAGTGCCATATGTGGTCATCAGTAGCGCTCGCCGGAAAAGGTTGCCGCTGGCATTGATGAGGCGCGCCACCTCATCCAAACTCAGGATCGTCGGTAGCCGCTCCGGCTCTTTGGGATACGGGATGAAATCCCGAAACTCCGGCCGCTTGAGTGTGCGGACGAAGAAGAATCGTAGCGCCGCGACGTGGTTGACGACGCTTCCTACCGCCAGTTTGCGCTCGTTTAGCAGGTACGCCTGATACGTGCGCAGTTCCGTCAGCCCCAGTTTATCCGGCGGCTTGCCGTAATACCTGGCGAACTCCTCCACTGCCCGGAGGTGATGCCGAATTGTATCCTTGGAGTAATTACGACGCTGGAGTTCCTCCAGCATCATTTTGCGTAGTTGGGTCACGGGGACCTCCTTGTGCCCCAACACTACTCTCTGACGAAGCCGACCGCCTCCCCTTTACGCGACGCGTAGCGTCCGCCGCGCCAGCGGCTTAGTTCTCGTCGGCGATACGGAATTAACCTACATTGACGGTTTGTCCCCGACCCGTTCTTGAGAATCGCCTCTTCTTTAGGGCTTTAGGCCTGGCGTGGCGGCTCACCGTGTCCGCTGGTAGAATTGACTTATGTCCACCCTGTTGGAGAAGGCGCTGGAAAAGGTCGTCGCTCTGCCCCTGGATGAGCAGGACGCGATCGCTTCCCAAATCCTCGCTTCGATAGCCGACGAGGACGCCTGGAAGGCGCGCTTCGCGGGGAAACGCGATGTGATCCGTCGAATGGCACGGGAAGCCCTCGAAGAAGACGAGCGGGGAGAGACGATGCCCTTGGACGATCTGCTTTGATGCATTCCCGGACCACACGGCAGTTCTGGCGATTGTTTACAGAGTCTCCCCTTGGCGCTCAGCGGGACGCCCAGCGCGCCTATCGTCATTTTCCGGAGCAACCCGGCGCACCCCGGCCTGCATTTCAAGAAACTGGAAGGCGAGGATAGACATCTACTCGGTTCGCATCGGGCTTGAATATCGCGCTCTGGCCGTTATGAAGAAGGATCGAATCGTGTGGTACTGGATCGGCAGTCACACCGAATACGACCGTCTGGTCTGAGCTTCTGCCACGTGGCCGTACCTACCCCGCTTGCCATCCCCTCCACCTCCCCACCCGCACATTCTCTCCGCGCGGCGCCCACACCGCTGGATCGGTCGGACCGAACAGCGCCAGCACCGGCGCGCCGGCAGCGGCGGCGAGATGGGTGATTCCGCTATCGTTGCCGATGTAGACGGCCGCGCCCGCGAGCCAGTTCGCCAGTTCGTACAGATTGTCGATGCGAACCACTTGAGCGCCGTGGGATTCGCGCGCGAGCAGTTCTTCGAGCGGGGGATCTTCCGGCCCCGCGCACCATCGAACGGGCATGGCGCGCTCAAGCTCGCGCGCTACGCCCTGAAACTTCTCGAGCGGCCAGTTCTTCTTCGCGCTGCCCGAGAACGGGTGGATGATGGCGCAACCGTGGCGCGGCCCATCGCAGCGAATGCGCGGAACGCCGTCGCTCGTGCAGGGCGCGACCGTTCGCGCCTGGTCCAGGTAGAAATCCGTGGCGTGGACCTCCGAGGCTGCCGCGGGAAGGGCGGGGAAGAACGTAAACGGGAGTCTCCAATTGCGAACGCAAGCGCGGAAATCTTCCCGGCCCGCGCCGTACCACGAAATAATCGAGTCGAACGTTCGTAGCTCCTCGATAAGCGCGCCTGGCGGTTCAACCAAGCCGAGAAGATTCAGTCCGGTGGAAGCAATCGAGCGCGCGCGATCGGCAATCTGCGCCAACGGTACGTTCGGAGAGGCCGTCCAAACCTCGAAATAGTCTGTTTTCAGGCACTCCAAGGCGGGCAGGGAGACAACAAAATCGCCGATTCCGCCGGGACGGATGGCCAATCTGCGCATTCCTGACCCAGTATCCCAGAACAGGAAGCCTGCGCGTTGTTTTATCCACAGCGGATGAACCGTAATCAAGCTGTAACGCTTTGAAAACTCAGCGTTCAAAAACTTGTGGAAAACGCGCCGCGGCCCGCGAAATGTCCTTGACCAAAAAGCGAATCGGGAGCATTCTGGATGAGGTTCCAAGAGGTTTGAGGAACAGCCAGCCTCCGAAACGTAGCGGGCCTGGAACGATGATCTGGGACGGCGACTAGAAATAGAAGTAGTCCTGGGGAGCGAAGGGAAATCGGGCGAATCGGAAGGCGAGCCGCAAGGTTGGGCTTAACGCGGAACGCTTTGATCCGTCAGGGATGTAAGAGTCCCGAAGGGGAGTGGGAGCGGGTAGCACAGCCGGGCGCGCGAGTTGCGGAGAGCGCAACGGGCGACAGGCAAAGAAGCGGCCCTGGCCGGGGCAAACCGGCTGGAGCGGTGGAGCCTGAAGCGGACCGGGCGAAGGAAGCGGCGAGCGGAGAGGCGAAGGAGCAGGCCAGGACCGTATGACCCCGTGGCGGGACCCGCGCAAGCGGGGGTCGTTGCGGGCGAGGGAAAGGCCGTTACGAGCCGAAGGCTGACGGCAAGAGGCAGACTGCGGCGGGCTTCGAGGCATTGAAGCGGCTTTCGGGAAACCCGGAGGCTGTGGAGCTGAGAGGCGGAACGCTCGGGACTCTTGCTGGCGGCGTTCAGAGCCGTGCATGACGGCGGTGAACGAGGCTGGGAATCAGGTCACTTGGAACCATTTCTTTTTGGGGGACCGTGCTTAGCGGTCCCCCTTCCCATTTCCGGGGTGGCCAGCCTCCGCTTCCTCACGGTCGCGGCTCGGCTAGTGGCTGAATCCCGCTCGCCGAGCCGCGACCGTGAGGGAGCGTTGCAAGCTGCGGGGGAGATAATCCGCACTCCGCATGCCGCGCCATGAGATAGGCGTAGGCCGGACGCCGCAGAGGACGACGACTAAAGACGTTCGGCGCTACCTTGCCTCGACGTAGCTCGCCGTGTAAGCAGAGAAGGCGGCCTGCAGGGCCGAGCGGGCCCGGTCATCCCTTCCGGTCGGTTTGCCTTCGATCTCCAGCACCGGCAGCAGGTCTCGGGTGGTCGAGGTGATGAACACTTCGTCCGCCGATTCAAGATCCGCCGGCATCAGCGTCTTCTCGCCAATCTCGAAGCCCTCGGCGTGAATCTCGCTCAGCAAGACCTCACGGGTGATCCCGGGAAGGCAGCCCGAACTTAGTGGCGGCGTCCACACTCGATTGCCATCCGCCACGAAAATGTTGGCCGAGGTGCACTCGGATACTTCCCCGCGCTCATTGAGCAGAATGGCCTCGTCGAATCCACGAGCCTGGACGGATTCCACCCACGTGAGATTCATAGCCCAGGAAAGGATCTTGGTCCCGGCGAACGGACAAGCCGCATGGCGGGCGTTGGCGACGTACGCCAGTTTCACGCCGGCGCCCCAGTCCTTGGAATCGGCGGTGAGGGCGATCACGTCGAAGGGCCTGCCTCCCGGAGGTCCGGACCACATGCCGCCGGAATTGCGAACCACCACCACCCGCATCGTGGAATGGCGCGCCCCGTTCACCCGGGCCAGTTCCTTCAACTTGGCAAGCAGCGCGTCGGGGTCGTCCGGAATGGGTACGTGCAGAGCGGTAGCGTCGCGGCGCATACGCGCCCAGTGCCGCTCAAACGCGAACGGTATGCCCTCTACGATTTTCAGCGTGCTGAAGACGCCCCACCCGGCGAGCAGCCCGGTCTGAGCCGGAGAAAGAGTCAGAGCCGTAGCTTCCTGGATGACGTCATTGTGCAGAACAAAACGGTGGACCACGAAGCTGATTTTAGCAGCCGTCAGCGCCATCAGCCATCAGCTTTCAGCAACCAGCCAATGCGCCTTTGCTGAAAGCTGGATCGCTACTTCCAATTCGCGAACGGGTTCGTTCTCGCCCCTCGGCACGCCGCCAGCAGATCCGGAACGCGCTTGCGCCGATCCATGAGCCGATCGAGCAGCTTTTCGAAGGCGTCTTCTTCGCCTTCCAGCCATTCCGGCGGGACGCTCTTCCACGCGCGGTCCATTAACTCCAAAGGGAAATCGACTATCTGGTCCATCCACGGCTGGAATTCGTCGAGCGATCTGACAGAGTCGTACACGGCGCGGCGGGCGTAGATGCCTTGGATGGCCGAATCCGGGAAGTCCCAGTTTGGGCCATTGAACGCGAATCCGTGGTCGATCATCTTCACCACGAAACCGCTTCGCGCCTCCTCCGGGCCACGCCGCACCTTAGCCCGATAGAACACGGCCTGCCGGCCGTCGGCGTTGGCAGCCCATTTGTCGAAGACCAAAACCGCGCGGAAATCTTCCAGATTGGCCACCTTCGTGAGCAGCGCATCGGGAAGGAAATCATACACCGCGGTGACATCCGGGTTGCCAGGATACCGGGACCCGAAATGCCAGCCGGGTTCGACAGGTATTCGGGATGTACCCGCCGTCAGATGCAGATCCGGGCTAGAGGCGAGAAACTCGGGGCTGACTTGAATGATCGCCGGAGACGGGGCCGAAATGCCGAGGTACTCCAGGAACACGAGCGATATCAACTCGTTGACCAGGACGCGCCGGTGCTGCGGGTTATTGCGGAACTTGACGACATACCAGTGGCCGTCGTCCGCTTCGAGCAGGTGGGCCTGGGCGCCGCCCCTCATTTTCCGGACATGCCGGATGGCCGCAATCGGCATGAAAGAGAAAATCGAGTACCCTAGAGTTGTAGCACGCGGAGGCCTATATAACCGATGGCGGATCCCGGACTTTTTGAAGACAGCCCGAAAGAGAGCGGCGCAACGGCGCCCGGCTGCCGTTCCAAGGACGAAGTCGCGCTCGAGATGATGAAATTCATAGCCGTGACCACGGGTTACGGCAAGGCGTCCCAGTCTGGAGCCGGTTTTTCGGGAAAGCCAACCGCGCATCCCGCGGAAGCGCATGCGGAGGCATTGCTGGAGTTGTTCGAACGCTGCCGGCGCGTAGTGAGCAAAGAATCGTAGGCCCCGACGGCCGCTCGCGGACAATACGCCCTGCTGGCCGGGACGCAGCTACCGCGCACCGGCATTTGGCCCCACCGAAATCCAGACGGCGCCTAGGAAAAAACCGGGGGCGCACTACGCCCCCGCTTAGGATCGCGCTGTTCTGTCCCGCCGTTGACTCTCGGCTTTAGCGCTTCTTCGCAGCCTTCTTCGCGGGAGCCTTCTTGGCAACCGCTTTCTTCGCCGGGGCTTTCTTGGCAGGAGCTTTCACGGCGACTTTCTTGGCCGGGGCCTTCTTGGCCGGGGCTTTCTTGGCTGCTGCCTTCTTCGCAGGAGCTTTGACCGCGGCTTTCTTCGGCGCGGCTTTTTTCGCCGGGGCCTTCTTGGCCGGGGCCTTTACGGCTGGGGTCTTTGCGGCCGGGGCCTTTACCTCAGCCTTCTTTGCCGGAGCCTTGGGAGCGGCCGCCTTCTTCACGGGCTTCTTGGGCGGTGCTTCCGGGGCCGGCGGGGGCGCCACTGGGGCAGCAGGCTCGGCTACCGGAGGCGCAGAGACCGTTACGATCACTTCTTCTTCCACTTCTTCTTCCTCCTCGTCGAATTCGTCCAGTTTCGAGATCTCCGGGTGTTCGGCGTCGTCGAACTGGAAGTCCTCCATCTCTTCCTCGTCATTCGCAGCGAATCTCGGGCTGTCCAGCATCAAAAAAGCCTCCTGTAACAGGGAACGATCACACATAGAATACCCCTTTTCACCGAATCGCAATAGAAAAAAATGAGTATCCTGAAGGCGCGGCCTTCATGCGAGACCCCATCCACATTCTCGGCGGCGGGCTAGCCGGTTCCGAGGCGGCTTGGCAGGCGGCCAGGCGCGGATTTCGCGTCACGTTGCATGAGATGCGCCCGGCCGTCTCCACCCCCGCTCATCGCACCGGCGGACTGGCGGAGCTGGTATGCAGTAACTCATTGAAATCCGAGGATGAATTCAGCGCTCCCTGGCTCCTGAAGCGGGAGCTTCGCCGTCTGGATTCGCTGCTGCTGGCGGCGTCGGAAAAAACCCGCGTTCCGGGCGGACATGCGCTCACCGTGGATCGCGGCGCTTTCTCGGAAGCCATCACGGAGGCTATCGAAGCCGAGCCGCTGATCGAGATTCGCCGCGAAGAGGTGACCGCCGTTCCGACGGATGGGTTTGTCGTCGTCGCCACCGGCCCATTGACCGGCGAGGCGCTCGCCGAGGACATAGCGCGGCTCACCGGCTCCGGCCGTCTGTACTTCTACGACAGCATCAGCCCCATTGTGGACGCGGACACGGTGGATACGAGCGTGGCCTTCTGGGCGTCGCGCTACGGCAAATCCACCGATGGCACGGACGACTACCTGAACTGCCCGCTGGACCGCGAACAGTACGACCGCTTGATCGCCGCTCTGCTCGCAGCGCAGAGCGCCACCGCCCACATCGCCGAAGACCGCACGCCATTTCTTCGAAGCCTGCCTGCCCATCGAAGAACTGGCGCGCCGCGGACCCGACACGCTTCGTTTCGGGCCCATGAAGCCCGTGGGCCTGGCCGATCCTCGAACCGGTAAGCGGCCCTGGGCGGTGGTGCAACTTCGCCAGGAGAGCCTGCGAGCGCGCAGTTTCAACCTGGTCGGTTTTCAGAACCACATGAGATTCGGCGACCAGGAACGCGTCCTGCGCCTCATTCCCGGCCTGGAGAACGCCGAGTTCCTGCGCCTGGGCCAGATGCATCGCAATACGTACATCAACGCTCCGGCGTTGCTGACATCCACTCTGCAACTGCGTTCGCGTCCTGAAATCTTCTTTGCCGGCCAGATTTCGGGCGTCGAAGGCTATGTAGAGTCCATCGCTACGGGACTGATCGCCGGGCGGCACGCCGCGGAAATCGCCCGCGGCGGCTCGCCGCGCGCGTTTCCCCGCGAAACCGCGCTGGGGTCGCTGTGCCACTACGTCTCCGGCGCGGACGCATCCAACTATCAGCCGGCCAACATCACGTTCGATTTACTGCCTCCGCTTGACGAGGCCACGCACCACCGCCTGCGTCATGATAAAAAGGCGAGGCGCGCGGCGGTTTGCCGACGGGCGTCCGAGGAGCTGGAGAATTACCTCGCGGAACTCGCGGCCCATGTCTGATCTTGTTACCGAAATCGGCCGGTACATCCGGGAATTGGAGAGCGCGCGAGTGTCGCCGCATACGGTCAGGGCCTATTCGGGGGATCTGGCAAGCTTTCTCGAGCACCTCGCCCCGTCTCCCGCCACGCCGCCGCCGGACTCCGCCTCCATCGATGTTCTCGCTCTACGCCAATGGCTGGCTTCGCTCTACGATCGGAAGCTCGCCGCGGTGACCATCCGCCGCAAGCTGGCGGCCGTGCGTGGCTTGTTCGCCTTCCTGCACAAAGAAGGCGTTGTAGCGGTCAACGTGGGCCGGTTGGTTCGAACGCCGAAAGCCCCGAAAACCGTACCCGATGTGATGACTCCGGCGCAGACGAATGCGCTGATCGACGGCGTGGGATCGGGCAAGCTCGAACGCCCCTACCCCCTCCGCGACCGCGCCATTCTCGAGGTGCTCTACGGCTGCGGCTTACGGGTAAGCGAGTTGGCGTCGCTGAGCCTGGACGATCTGGACCGTTCCGAGCGCTGGCTGCGCGTGCGAGGCAAAGGCGGCAAGGAACGCCAGGTTCCGCTTCCCGGCCAAGCCGCCGAGGCGCTGGAGCGATACCTGGCCGAGCGGCCCGTCGTGCGAGACCAGCGCGCCGTGTTTCTCAATCATAGGAACGGCCGGCTGACCGACCGGGGCATTCGCGGGCTGGTGAAATTCTACGCCACCTATCTGGCGGGCGATCCCTCGGTCCACCCGCACAGCTTCAGGCACGCCTACGCCACTCACCTGCTGGCCGCCGGAGCGGATCTGCGGTCCATCCAGGAGTTGCTCGGGCACGCCCGGCTCTCCACCACCCAGAAGTACACCCAGGTCTCGCTGACCGACCTGATGGCCGTCTACGACAAGGCCCATCCCAAGGCGTGATCCGAATGGCCCTGCGTATCGACGATCTGCGCCGCGAGTTCCCGGCCATGCTCAAGCTGGCCGCGCCGCTGGCGCTGGCCGAACTGGGCTGGATGGTGATGGGTATCGTGGACATGCTCATGGCCGGGCCCCTCGGTCCGGCGGCCATCGGCGCCACCGGCCTGGCTGCCATGCTGTTCTACCCCATCGTCATTTCCGGAGCCGGGCTTGCTGCTGGGGATGGACACGCTGGTAGTCGCAAGTCGTATGGCGCAGGAGATCCGAGCGAATGCCGCCGCACGCTGGTGGACGGCTGCTGGCTCGCATTGGCTTTGGCCGCGCCGCTCGTGCTGCTGGCGTGGTCCGTGATTCCGGTCCTCGCGGCATGTGGCGTCGGGAGCGAACATTCTGATCGCCCTACGCGGTCGTTTCTTCGGGCCATGCTTTGGGGTATACCGCCCCTGCTCTTCTACTTCGCATTCCGGCGCTACCTGCAGGCCGTAGAGATCGTCAAGCCGGTCACGTTCGCGCTGATCAGCGCCAACGCGGTCAATTTCCTGGGGAATTACGCGCTGATTTACGGTCACTGGGGATTTCCCAGGCTTGGCTTGGCGGGGTCCGGTTATTCGACCTCCATCGCGCGCCTTTACATGGCCGGCGTACTGGTAGGCGCCGTGGTGTGGAATGAGCGCCGGACGGGCTGGCTGCTGCTCCGCATGCCTTGGCGGCCGCATTTGAGCCGGCTGCGCCGGTTGGCTGCGCTGGGCGGGCCCGCCGCCCTTCAAATACTCGTCGAGGGGGCCGTTTTCGGGATTGTTTCCGCGTTCGCCGCACGGCTGGACGAGGCGTCGCTTGCGGCGCACGGTTTGGCGATTAACGTCACCAGCACGACCTACATGATTCCGTTGGGCGTGAGTTCCGCGGCGGCCGTGCGAGTGGGTCACGCCGTGGGAAGGCGCGACCGGCGCTGGCATCGCCGCGTCCGGATGGGCTGCACTGACGCTCAGCGCCCTGTTCATGGGCGCGGCGGGAGCCGTCCTGTGGGTAGCCCCTCAGTGGATTATCGGGCTCTATTCTCACGATGCTTCGGTGCTGGCGATCGGAGCGAGGCTTCTGCGGATCGCCGCCGTTTTTCAGTTGTTCGACGGTCTCCAGGTGACCGCCACAGGCGCGTTGCGCGGCTTGGGCGATACGCGCACGCCGATGGTGGCGCACTTGGCTGGCTACTGGGCGGTGGGCTTGCCGTTAGCGTATATCCTTTGTTTTTCCATGCACTTACAGGCCGCCGGAATCTGGATTGGCCTGTGTTCGGCGATTGTCCTAATCGGCTTTATCCTAGTGGCCGTCTGGCGGCGGAAGATGGCGGCTCTGACGTAGCAAGCCCGGTGGCGCATTCAACCCCCCGGAACCGCCTGTCGCAGGCCAAATGCGGCCATTCGGACCCGAATCGTTGAAACTGTCGCCAAAAGGCCTCAGACTGTGGAAAAGTCGTAACTTCGTCCCATGGGAATCAATATCGGACTGGACATCGGCGCCATTAGTCTCAAGCTGGCCGCTTTGGGCAAACCCAAGGACCGTCCGGCGCTGGAGGCTCTCTGCGCCGAAAACCCGGCTTTCCGCCTTTCGGAGCTGAACGGCGCTCCGCTGGTCCTTTCCGACTACCGCCGGATCGCCGGAAGCCCCATTCAATCCGCCTACGACGTACTCCACGAGTTCTACCAGTCCATCCCCGAAGACCGCGTGGAAGGCATCCGCGTCACCGGGTCGGGCAGCCGCACCATCGCCAAGGTCTTGGGCCTCTATTTCGAGAACGAGTTCAAGGCCATCGCCCGGACTATGGGTGACGCTTTACCCGCAGGTCCGGACGGTATTTGAGATCGGTGGCGAAAGCTCCAAGTACATCCGGCTGGATGGCTCCAGCATCGTCGATTACGACCGCTCCGGCGAGTGCGCCGCCGGTACAGGCTCCTTCCTCGACCAGCAGGCGTCGCGCATGCAGTACTCGGTGGAAGAGGTGGGCGACCTGGTCTGTGGAGCCAGTTGCGGGGCCCGCATCGCCGGCCGCTGCTCAGTGTTCGCCAAGAGCGACATGATCCACGCCCAACAGAAGGGGTATTCGCCGGCCGAGATTCTGCGCGGCCTGTGCGACGCAGTGGCGCGCAATTTCAAATCGTCCATTGTGAAGGGCCGGCCCGTGGAGGCGCCGGCGGCGCTGATCGGAGCCGTGTCGCAGAACGCCGGTGTGCTGGCGGCGCTCCGCGAGGCTTTTGCTCTGGCGGACGGCGGGCCTCTTCGTTCCGGAACACTACGCCTGGATCGGCGCAATTGGCGCGGCCATCCTGGAGGCGGAAGAGCCCCGCAAACGCTCCATTCTGGAAATTCACCGCCTGCAACAGCACGAGGCCGAAGAGCGAATCGACGAAGTCAAGCCGCTCTCCAGCGCGAATGTCATCCAACTTCGCGACCGGGTGACCGCGTACGTTCCGCCCGCCGGCGGAAGCCGGATTCCCGCGTTCCTGGGCCTCGATATCGGCTCGGTGTCCACGAACGTTGTGGTGATCGACGAATCCGGAACCGTCATCCACGACGTTTATCTGCGCACCGCCGGCCGGCCTATCGAAGCCGTTCAGCAGGGTCTCGCGGAAGTGGAAGGCCGCTGGGGCGACCGCCTGGAGATTCGCGGAGTCGGAACAACGGGCTCGGGGCGCGAGTTGATCGCCGAGTTCGTGGGCGCGGACGCCGTGAACGATGAGATTACGGCTCACAAAACCGGCGCCATACACGTCAGCAACACGCTCGGCGGCGAACCGGTGGACACGATCTTCGAAATCGGCGGCCAGGATTCCAAGTTCATCTCAATCGAAAACGGAGTGGTGGTCGATTTCGCGATGAACGAGGCTTGCGCCGCGGGCACGGGCTCGTTTCTGGAGGAGCAAGCCGAGAAGCTGGGCATAAGCATAAAAGGTGAGTTCGCGAATCTGGCGCTCTCCGCGCCCGCGCCGACGCGGCTCGGCGAGCGCTGCACGGTGTTCATGGAGCGAGACGTTACCGGCTGGATGCACAAGGGCGAAACCGTTCCCAGCCTGGTGGCCGGTCTGTCCTACTCCATCGCGCTGAATTACCTGAACCGCGTCGTGCGCGGCCGCAAGATCGGCAAGGTGATTTACTTCCAGGGCGGCACGGCTTATAACGACGCGGTCACCGCCGCGTTCGCCAGCGTCTGGGAAAGAAGATCACCGTGCCGCCGTACAACGGCGTAATGGGCGCCATCGGCATGGCGCTGATCGCGCGGCAGTGGTTCGATGCGACCAAGGCCAAGTCGAGATTCCGCGGCTGGGACCTGCGGCAACTGAATCTCTCGTCGCGCGACTTCGTCTGCAAGGCCTGCTCGAACCTGTGTGACATGAAAGAGTTCGTCATCGACGGGCAGAAGAGTTACTGGGGCGATAAGTGCTCCGATAAGTTCCGTAAGCCATCGGTAACTAGCCGCAAGCCAGTGATCGCCGACTTATTCGAGTACCGGGACAAGTTACTCGAAGCTTTGCCCGACGGCAAGGGCGGCAAGATCCGCGTGGGCTTGCCGCGCGCCATGTCCACCTACGACCAGCTACCATTCTGGCGGACTTACTTCGCCGAACTAGGTATCGAGACCGTGCTTTCGCCGCCCACCGATCCGCGCATTTCGGCGGCGGGCATCGATATGGCCGTAGCGCAGCCCTGCTACCCGGTGCAAGTCGCGCATGGGCACGTATGGGCGTTGGTGGAATCGGGCGTGGATTACGTCCTCATCCCGAACCTGGCGGACGCCGATACGGGCGAGAGTTGTGGGACGGCGCATTATTGCCCGTGGAACCAGACGCTTCCGTGGGTGCTGCGCTCCGCGCCGGCTCTTGAGCCGGCCACGACGAAGTTCCTGATTCCGACGCTGCATTTTCACCTGGGGCCGGCTCAGGTGAAGAAGGCGCTGGCCGAAACCATGCGGCGCATCGGCGCAAGCCAGCGAGCGAGCGACCGAGCCACCGACGCAGCCTACGCCGCGCAGCGCGAATTCCAACACAAGCTGCTGGAGGCGGGCCGCGCGGCCATGGCGATTCTGGATGATACCGGAGAGCCGGGCCTCGTGCTGGCGGGCCGGGCGTATAACCTTTACGACCGCGGCGTCAATTGCGACGTTCCGCGCAAGCTGCGGCGGCGGTATGGCGCCAATGTGATCCCGCTCGATTTCCTGGTGACCGGGCGCGAACAGTTGGACGGCGTCTATGCCAACATGTTTTGGATCTCCGGCCGCAAGATTTTGGAAGCCGCGCGGGTAGCCTCTTCAAGGCCGAATCTGCACCTGGTATACATCACCAATTTCAAGTGCGGGCCCGATTCGTACATCAAGCACTTCGCGCGCGAAGCGGCCGGAGCGCCTCTGCTGGTGCTGCAATTCGACGGGCACGGCAACGACGCCGGCTACATGACGCGCTGCGAAGCTTATCTCGACAGCAAGGGAATTCTGCGGTGCTACGAATCGAAGGCGGAGCAGCCGATGACGGCGGCCGTCCAGTGATGCGGCGTCTTAGTGAGAGCGCAGTGGGGCAGGATGCCGTCCTGCCTCGGCGCGCGAAGCGCGCCTCCGGCGCGAAGGGCAGGACGGTATCCTGCCCCACTTTACCCATGACCCTCGAAGGCAAGCGCGTTTACATTCCGCCCATGGCCTACGGCAGCGCTCAGGCCTTCGCCGCCGCGTTCCGCGCCATCGGCCTCGACGCCGAACCGACGCCGCCATCGGACGAGCGCACGCGGGAACTCGGCGCGCGCCACACCTCGGGCGACGAGTGCTATCCCGCCAAAGTGACTGTCGGCGACTTCATGAAGCTGGTGGAGAAGCCGGACATCGATCACTCCGGAAGATCGCGCTCTTCATGCCCACCGCCGAAGGCCCGTGCCGTTTTGGTCAGTACGCGCCCTACCTGCGCCACGTGCTCGACACGAACGGATTTGAAGGCGTCCCGATTCTGTCTCCCACCAGCCGGAACGCGTACGACGGCTTAGGCTCGCTTTCCAAGCCCTTCGTGCGCACTGGCTGGCGCGCGCTGCTGTGCGCCGATCTGCTGCAAAAGATGTTGCTCATCTATCGGCCGTATGAGCAGCGGCGCGGAGATTCCGAAGCGGTCTACGAGGAAGCGCTGGGCGACTTGTGCCGGACCATCGAGTTCGACGACGGTCGATCCCGGGCCTCAGTTGTCGGCCCTGCGCGATTCCATGGTGCGCTGCCGCGACATGTTCCGCAAGTTGAGCGATGGCGCCGGCGCGCCACGGCTGGGTTCCCGCCCGATGATCGGAA
This sequence comes from Terriglobia bacterium, assembly GCA_963783505.1. Classification (GTDB taxonomy): domain Bacteria; phylum Acidobacteriota; class Terriglobia; order Bryobacterales; family Bryobacteraceae; genus BOG-224. Next base: position 73,464 of record CAWAOP010000025.1, read on the forward strand.
TCGTCGGCGAGATCTTCTGCCGCCTGAACACCTTCTCCAACGAGAACCTCGTGCGCCGCCTGGAAGAGTACGGCGCCGAAACATGGATATCCGATCTCGTCGAGTGGATCTGGTACACCAACTCCGAGCACTTCCGCAAATTGAAGCTCGAAGGACGGATCTGGACTCTCGAAGCTCTCGGCGCGCTGGTCCGCAAGCGCGTGCAGAAGCGCGACGAACACGTGCTGGTGGAACCCTTTCACGAAGACTTCAAGGGCCGCGAAGAGCCCGACATCTACGAAGTTCTCGAATGCGCCAAGCCGTATCTCCCCCGCGAAGGCGCCTTCGGCGAAATGGTGCTGAATGTCGGCAAAGTGGTATACCTCGCGAAGAAAGGCGCCGCCGGCATCATCGACATCAGCCCCTTCACCTGCATGAACGGCATTGTCTGTGAAGCTATTTATCCCCGGCTAAGCCGCGACTTAGGCGGCCTCCCCATCCGTAACTTCTACTTCGATGGCACTCAGTCCGACTTAGACCGCGACTTAGGCGTGTACATGGAGTTGGCGGGAAGTTACCAGAAGAAACGTGGGGGGTGACCCAGGTGGCCCCCAAATGCGCCAGGCCAACGTGAATCCTCGCGGCGTGCGGGACGCTACCTACCCTCGATGCCCTGTGCTTTGCGTGAATCATACACGGCAGGATATTCCGATTCTGCGGGCTGCGGAGCCTCTACGCCGCCCGTTACCGGCCCGGCCGCTGGCCCGTCTGTCGCGAAAGTAATGTAGAAGTGGTGAGGGTCAATGCCGACCGACGGCGGCCGAGAGGGCTGAGGGCCGAGTTCTCGAGCTATACGGCGCTCCGTGGCGGCGCGGTTGGCGGCGTCAACCAACCGAAAGTCGATCCCACAGATGGCCGCCGCCTCAGCGACGACCTCTTCTGGAGGACTTGAAAGGAGATCATCATGTTGGTAGTGCGTCCCTCGTTGGTAGTCTCGCAACGCCTCTTCAGAGAGAATCTCCCGAATCAAGCCTTCGAACTCTTCCTTTAGTCGAGTCGACGGGCGACCCCACTCACCTCCGGGCGCCTGAACCATGGTCGGAGGATTATCCACTCGGAACGGTCTCCGGCCGGCTTGGAGCAATCGAAGACGACGCTCCTGTTTATTGTAGAGCCAGAATTGCTCGACGATCATGCCAGTTCCGCCTGCCGGGTGGCGCTCGATGCTGAAGAGAAGCCACTCTGGACTAAGCCTGAACAAAGGAAGCGGACGTCGATCAAGGTGGGGCAGTGTAAGCGACGGACTCCCTGTGAGGTGCTCGGGGACCTCCTGGGTGACCTCGTTTCTTGCGAACCGCGTCTTAAGAGCCCCAAGGGCATCTAAGCACCTTCTTCGTTCACACTCCCGAGCCTTTAGTTCAGCTAGGTGCCAGGGATCTCTGTACAAGTATTGGTGCGTAAGAAGCGTCTGGATCGCGTGTCGCCGCTCAGGTTCGGTCGCATTCCTCAGATGCGAATTGATGAGGCCCATCAGCAGCCTGTTCAGGCTGGAGTCAAGCGAAAGCCTAAAAGTACCGTCTGACCAGACAAACTCGTGCGACATACCGCTCTTTAAGTCTACCGTTCTTTGGAGCCTGCCAGCGGGTTGATGGACGGTCGCATCTCAACCAGTCCCAACGAAAAGGCGACGCGCGCATTCCGGCGCGCGCTCTCGTGAATTCGCGTCTACGCAATGGCCCGAAAACGCACAATCACGGTGCTGGCGTGATTCGAGTTTCAGGCGGCGTGCTCGATCTCGACTACGCCTGCGAAGCTTGACGGCGGAGGGATGGGCAATCCCTCCTCGCGCATGCCGTCCAAATGAAACTCGATGGCTTCCTGTATGAGGTGTTCTACCTCGTCGCGTGAATCGCCAACGGAAATGACGCCAGGGAGGTCGGGAACGCACGTCCCCCAGGAGGTCGATCCCTTTTCGTAAATTACGGTGTAGCGCGTTACTCCTCCCCCATTCCCGCCAATCCGGCGCTGTGCAGAATCGCCCTTAGTGTTCCCAAAGGAACACGTTTTCTATTGCCGCTGCAACCAATGCCTCTCGGCAAGGAACTGCGCGGCGCTCAAGATTCGGCATCCTCGAAACGGCGTGAGCCGAAGCAGTGCCCGATCTCCGGTGACGAGGTACTGCGCGCAAGCGGCGACAGCGCATTCAAGAACCCGGTTGTCATCCGGGTCGGTGCAGTCCTCGATCCGGTCGCCCGGCTCAGCCAACAGGCAGAGCCATTCCAGGCGTTTGCGCACCTCCGTTGCCATGTCATGGGAATACTCAAATCGGTCGCAAAGAACGCGGAATAGTTCATCCAGGAGCGGCTTCGACGTCCAAAGATCGAACTCGCGCTGCGCGGCGAGCAGAAAGACTTGCCGGGGAATTCCGCCGAACTCGAAGGCGGAGATGTAGATATTCGTGTCGAAGACGACGGCGGTCACTTGGCGCGGGCCTTGCGACTCATTTCCACTGGGTTGCGGCGCTGCCGCCGGGACTCGCGGACGATCCGAACCACGTCTCGATCGCCCCTGACGCCGATCCGCTTAGCATTCGCTTCTCCGTACGCGAACACGCCTTCCCAGGACTGCCGTTCGCGCTGGTAGACGCGAAAGGCCTCGCGCATTAATTCGCTCATCGTTCGGTTCTCGTGCCTGGCCATAGCTTCCGCGGCCTCCAGCATTGGAGCCGGAAGCGAAAACGAAATCACTCTGCTGTTTCCCACGGCCGAAGCCTCCTTTCATAATATATCATAACAGTTCATAACAGCGTTGGCCTCATCAGCCGCCCGCCTCTTCCCGCCCTCTTCAGGAAAAGGCGGCTAAATCGAATGGTTTCGCAAGGCGGCCGCTGGCCGGCAAGTTTCCACCTCCTTGAGTTCCATCTGACCTATCGAACTTTCCATCCTCGACGCCTTCAGCCCGTACGGACAGCCCAATCGGCCGTCACGCGTCCTGAACAATCGTCCCCTGGTGATACGCAATCTTCCACCCTTCGCTCGTCCGTCGCCAGATAGTCACTCGGCGCGTCAGGCGCGCTCTGTCTTGGAGCAGGGCATAAGTCAGTAAGTACACGTCATCCGCCAGCTTCCGACAGTGAAAGTCACTGGTTTCCCAGATGTCCTCATGGGGCGTGGAATTACGTTTTTCGAGTTCGTCCAACACGAACTGCCTTGAGTATCGCCTTCCGGATGCGCCCGTTTCCCAGAAGTCATCCGCCATCATACCGTCGAAATCGGCGCGCGTTGCGCCCGGTTCCGGGCGATGGAAGATGGGTTCGCGGGCCGAAAGCTCGGCCAGTACGGCGAACAATTCCGGGTCGGTCGTCAGATCGGGTTCCATCGGCGCCTCCGCGACCGCATCGAAAGACATGGCAGGCGGAATCGCCTGCCCCACCCGACTCCGCGAAGTTCGCTGCCTGGTGAAATCACGTGGCCTCTACTTCAGCGCGCCGGCCGCCGCTTGGATGGCGACCGCAGCCGCTTCCAGCGTGCCGGCCACGCGGACGATCTGCTCGCCGGCCTGCTGCCATTGTTTCTGTTCGATGCTCTCCCGGATGGCGGGCAGCGTCTTGACGCCGTAGCCGGTGTAGAAGCCCGGCGCGTAGATCTGGTTCTTGAACCAATCGCGATTGGGAAGGCCGTCGGGGCGAATGAGCGAGCGCTCCACGGCGATGAGGCGCGCGTTGGCATCGCGCAGCGCCGGGGCTGACGGCACGCCGCCATTCTCCGTGGCGTGCGCGAACGCTTTTCCGTACGTCTCCGCGGCGCGCTGAAGGGCGGCCATGCCGTTGTCGAGCGGCGCGAAGTTCAGGAACGGCGGAACGGTTTCCTTCGCGGGCGGGTTCTGCGGACGCTTGGGGTCGTTGACCGCGGCGTACACGCCATCGTCGATTTCGCGGTTGCGCTCGATCGTCTGGTCGCGCTTCTCCTTGGCGAGTTTCTCGACCTCGTCTACGTAACGCCGCACGGTATCGGCCAGATCCCCAAACTCATACGGGAGTAAGTCCGCGTCCGCCAAGCGCATGACTGCTTCGCCTGCGGTCTGCGCCAGGGCGCGGCCGTATACGAAGTCCGTATCGGAAAAATGGGTGTACCAGTAGAAGTCGTCGTAGATGGAATGGTAGATGCCGCCTCCGTCCTCGCCTCCGTAGGCGAGGTTCAGAGAAGGTACGCCCAGATGGTCGATGAAGACGGTGTAGTCCGAGCCGGAACCCAGCGCGCCAATACGAAGGTCGGGCCTGGACCGAGCTTCATCGCGGGCTTGCTCCGCGGAATCCGCGATGGTCCGCGCCTGCATCCGGCTCCAGACCGTGCCTTTCGTTTCTGGATCGCCGATATCGTGCGCGACGCCGTTGATGAACTTCTCCAGCGAATGCGAGCCGGCGACGCTCAGAAAGCCGCGGCCGTTTCCGTCGGAGTTGATGTAGGCCGCGGCGTTGCGCGTCAGTTCCGCGGCGTGCGCTTCGCCCCATTCCGTGGAACCGAGCAGGCCCGGCTCCTCTCCGTCCCACACGCACAGATAAATCGTCCGCTGCGGTTTCCATCCCTGCTTGAGCAGCGCCGCCAGGCCGCGCGCTTCTTCCATCAGCGCAACCGCGCCCGAGACCGGATCTTCCGCCCCGTTGACCCATGCGTCGTGATGGTTTCCGCGTATCACCCACTGGTCGGGATAGGTCGAGCCCGGAATGCGCGCCACCACGTCGTAAAGCGGCTTCAAATCCCAATTGAAGCTGACCTTCAAGCGAACCTTTGCCGGCCCAGGCCCTACGCGATACGTGATCGGCAGTGCCCCTCGCCACGCGTCGGGAGCCACGCGACCCTTCAGCGCGGCCAGCAGGGGCTGCGCATCGGCGTAGGAAATGGGAAGCACCGGGATCTTGGTCAGCGTCTTTACCTGATTGAGCGGAAGCCGCTGGGCATCTTTCGTTGCGCCCACGCCGGGCGTCAACGGGTCCCCGGGATAGATGGGCATATCCATCACGCTGCCCCGCTGCACGCCGTCGGGCGGACGATAGGCGCCCTCGGGAAACGTCTCCCCTTCGCGGAAACCGTCGTCGCGCGGGTCGGAATAGATGAGGCACCCGACGGCCCCGTGCTCGGCGGCGACTTTCGGCTTGATGCCACGCCAGGAGCCGCCGTAGCGCGCGATCACAATCGCGCCTTTCACCGAAACGCCCAGCCGGTCGAGCGTTTCGTAATCCTCCGGCACGCCGTAGTTCACGTAGACCAGCGGCGCGGTGACGTCTCCATCGATCGAATAAGCGTTGTATGTTGGCAGTTGCTCGCTTTGCTGCGACGAAGTCGGGTCCCCGGCCACTGGCGGCTCCTGCAGCTTGGCGGTGAAACGAGTGGGCTCCGTCATCTCTACGAGGCGCTCCTTGGGCGTCGGAAAGAGAACGTCGAACGTCTCGATGTTGGCGTCCAGGCCCCACTCTTTGAACTTCGAGAGGATCCACTCCGCGTTGTCTTTGTCGTAGGCCGAACCGACGTGGTGCGGCCGCGCGCTCAGCCGTTGCATGTACGCGCGCAGATTGGCGGTATCGGGCGCCGCGCGAAACTTGGCCTCCCAATCGCGCTCGGCGAGCGACGAATCGGTCGAGTAACCGGCCAGCGGAACCGTCTGCGGGTAGGCCAGAGGCGAGCATACGCCCAAGAGGACAACGGCAACCAGTGATTTCATAGCGTGACCATTGTAGTACGCCGTCCGGGCGCCGCCGTCTGAAACCCGACGCATCGCGCCACGCACGGTGGGATAATCGCCATTCTGAAAGGAGTCGATTCCAGTGGATCGTCGTTTCCTCGTCCGCACCGCCGCGCTTCTTGGCGCCGCCGCAGCCGGATTCTTGTTGACTTCGGCAGCGTCGGGGCCGAAGCCGCTATCCTCATTCGACGCGCAAATCAAGCCGATTCTGGCGAAGATGACGCTTGACGAGAAGATCGGCCAGATGACTCAGGGGGATTCCGGGAGCATCAAAGACCAGGCCGATGTCGAAACCTACCTGCTCGGGTCGGTTCTGAGCGGAGGCAACTCGGACCCCGCGGCCGGCAACAGCATTCAGGCCTGGACGGACATGTACGAGTCATTCCAGCAGCACGCCCTGAAGACGCGGCTCAAGATCCCGATCCTGTACGGCATAGACGCCGTTCACGGCCACAACAATGTGCTGGGGGCGGTCATCTTCCCGCACAACATCGGACTCGGCGCCACGCACAACGCGGCGCTGGTGGAGAAAGTGGAACGGGCCACGGCCGAAGAAGTCCGCGCCACGGGCATCCAGTGGGCCTTCGCGCCGTGCGTGACGGTTCCGCAGGACGCGCGATGGGGCCGCACCTATGAGGGCTTCTCCGAAGACCCGCAGGTGGTGCGCGATCTTGCCGGGCCTGCCGTGCACGGCTTCCAGGGCGACGACTTGGCCAACCCGCTTTCCGTGGTCGCGTGCGCCAAGCACTTTATGGGCGACGGCGGAACGGCGTTCGGATCGTCGCGCGGCGGGCGCGGTCTCGACCAGGGCGACACGCGCGTGGACGAGGCCGCCCTGCGGCGCATTCACATGCAGGGCTATATCACGGCGATCGGCGCGGGTGTGGCCACCATCATGCCGTCTTACAACAGTTGGAACGGCGTGAAGGCATCCGCCAGCAAGCGGCTGCTCACCGAGATTCTGAAACGGGAGTTGGGCTTCCAGGGCTTCCTGATTTCGGATTGGAACGCCATCGACCAGATCGACCCCGATTACAAGAAGGCCGTCGAGACTTCCATCAACGCGGGCATGGATATGGCCATGGCGTCAAACAATTACAAGCAGTTCTATTCCACACTCAAGGGACTGGTGCAAGAGAACCGCGTGCCCATGTCGCGCATCGACGACGCCGTTACCCGCATCCTGCGCGTGAAATTCGCCGCCGGGCTGATGGATGAGAAGCGCTCGCAGATGGCCGACCGCGCTGTGCAGAAGAACTTCGGCTCGCCCGAACACCGCGCCATCGCGCGCGACGCCGTCCGCCAATCGCTGGTGCTCTTGAAGAACGAGAACCACACCCTGCCGCTTAAGAAGACCGCCGCGCGCATTCACGTAGCCGGAAAAAGCGCCGACGATCTCGGAAATCAGTGCGGCGGATGGACCATAGACTGGCAGGGCAAGAGCGGAAACGTGACGCCTGGCGGGACAACGGTTCTGGCGGCCATCAAGAAGGCCGTCGGCTCCGGAACTCAGGTGACGTTCTCGGCGGATGGCAGCGGAGCGGCAGGCGCCGCCGCGGGCGTTGTGGTGATCGGCGAGCGGCCTTACGCGGAAGGCAACGGCGACCGGACGGACCTGGCGCTCGCGCCGGAGGATGTCACGGCGGTCAACAATATCAAGGCCGCGGGAATTCCCGTTGTGGCCATTCTGTTTTCCGGGCGGCCGATGATTCTCGGGGAAACGCTGGCAAAGACGGACGCATTCCTGGCCGCCTGGCTGCCCGGCACGGAAGGAGATGGCGTCGCCGACGTGCTATTCGGAAACTATAAGCCTACGGGGAAGCTATCCTTCTCCTGGCCGCGCTCCATGGACCAGATTACCGTGCATCGGGGCGACACCAATTACAACCCATTGTTTGCATTGGGTTACGGGCTTAGCTATTGACACGGCTTTGGCAGACGAACCAAACGGACCCGGATGTCGGAATTCAGGCCGGGCCGGGGGTAACCTTTGCCTTCCGGCAGTCGTATTATCCATGAGATACTAAACGTTCTGAAACGCTCGCCACTGGTGTGGCCGCCGGAACGCGTAACGGGCAACCTGCTGAAAATAAGAGCCCTTCTCGCTTTCTGAACGGTCCCCGGCGCTCGAACAGGATGTCCCGGCCCGGTGAGCGCGCTCAGAAGGAGATATTTATGTTGAAAGGCTTTTTTATGGCCAAGGCGATTGGACTTCTGGCCATCCTGATGCTCCCCTTATCCAGCTTCGCGGCAACGGGAGGCGGATGCTGGCTGCGCGATGCGGCTGCTCCGACGACTACCAATATTTTCGCTCTGTGCCAGCAAGGAGTCATTTACATCAGCTCGGATGGCGGCGCCAAGTGGGATCTGCTCGATACGGGCGCGAAGTCGTTCTTGAGGACGATCGTTTTCACGAATGCTTCGCATGGGATCGTGGCTGGGGACGCTGGGACCGTCATGACGTCCGAGGACAGCGGCAAGACCTGGCAACTGCACGAATCGAAAACGAAAGAGAATCTGCTGGCGGTCACGGCCGTAGGGAGCGATGCGTGGGCCAGCGGCTTTGATGGCGCCATCGTGCATTCCTCCGATGGCGGGCGAAGCTGGGAAACCCAGAACAGCACCACCACGCTGGCGCTGGAAGATATCTATTTCATTGACAAGGATCACGGCTGGGCAGCAGGCTGGTCCGGAACCATCCTCCGCACGGTCGATGGCGGAAAGAAATGGCAGCCGGTGGTCTCGAAGGCGCAGTGGTCCTTGACGGCGTTGTACTTCAAAGACGCCAGCAATGGATGGGCCGTGGGTTTCTCCGGACAACTACTGCGAACGAAGGATGGCGGCGTAAGCTGGGATGTCATGCCGCCGCCCAGCACCGCATGGCTGAAGGACGTCGCGGTGGACTCCGCGAATCGAATCTGGATCGCCTCGGATGACGCGCTGTTAGTGAGCGAAGACCAGGGAGCCCACTGGAAATCCGTGCAGGCCGCCAAGCAGGCCTTCTTAAAGAAGTTCGTCCCGGTCGGCAACTCTCTGTGGGCCGTCGGACAACTCGCCCTGCTGCGTCAAGTGGGTACGGATTGGAAGCAGGTGGACTCGCTGCAGGTGCTCTCCAGCTCCGATTCGAAAGCCCTTCTGGCCCGGCAGGACATCGCGACGCAGTCTCAGCAGAACACGGCGCCGAAAACGCAGACCGCTCCGAAGAAGTAGCGCCTTCCGGGCGCACGGCTTGCTGAGATCGAATGTCCGGACGGCGGGCGCTCGGCGCGTATTCGTCCGGAGATGGAGGATCCCGGCATGGAGCCGTTTCGTTATCACGTTTTCATTTGCGGCCAGCAGAAGCCCGGCGGAGCGCCTTGTTGCGCTTCGCGCGGCTCCGCCGAAGTAATCGAGGCTCTGCGCCGGGAGATTGCGGCCCGCGGCCTCGAAGACGAAGTCCAAATCACCGTTTGCGGCTCGCTCGGCCTGTGCGACAGCGGGCCGAACATGGTGGTCTATCCCGAGGGCATCTGGTACTCCGGGTTGGGTCCGGAGGATATTCCCGTCCTTGTCCGAACGCACTTCATTGAAAACTCCGCGCTGGAAGGGCTTGCGCGCACGGACCCCGCGGAACTTCGGGCCGAGATTCTGGCGAACCGCGAAAAGCACCTGGCCGCGATGCGCGCCAAGGATGCTTCCGGAGCGCTGCCCGACGAACTCAACGAACGCATCCGCGCGTTTCAGGAAAGCCGGGCGATTCTGACCGCGCTGGAACTGGACTTGTTCACCGCGGTCGGCGAAGGAGCCGCATCGCCTGATATCGCCGTTCGTCTTGGGACGGATGCGCGAGCTACCGAGACGCTCTTGAACGCCATCGCCGCGATCGGTCTGATCGTCAAGCAAGACGGCGTGTTCCGTAATACGCCCGTGGCGGCGCGCTACCTCACGGGCGCCTCGCCATCCAGCGCGCGCCCGGCGCTGATGCACATCGCGCACCTTTGGGCGCGTTGGTCCACGCTGACCGAATGCGTACGGGCAGGCACGGCGGTTGCGGCGCGGGATGCCGGAGAAGAGGAGTGGACCGAGGCGTTCATCGCCGCTATGCACCGGAACGCCTCGGAGCGCGCCTCCGCCGTAGTGCGCGCGGTGGGTACGGCAGGCGTGCGCCGATTGCTGGACGTTGGAGGCGGATCGGGCGCGTATTCCATCGCTTTCGCGAAGGACAGGCACGCGCTTTCGGCGGACATTCTCGACCGGCCCGAGGTGCTTTCCATCGCCCAGCGTCACGTGGCCGAAGCCGGGCTCGCAAGCCGGATCCACTTTCGCGCCGGGGATCTCCGCTCGGATGACCTGGGTGAGGGCTACGACCTTGTGTTCCTCTCCGCCATCTGCCACATGCTCGGCGAGGACGAGAACCGCGATCTGTTGCGCCGCTGCCGTCAGGCGCTTGCTCCCGGCGGACGCATAGCCATCCAGGATTTCATCCTGGAGCCGGATAAAACCGCTCCCAAACATGCCGCCCTGTTCGCGCTCAACATGCTGGTCGGCACGCAGGCCGGCAGTTCCTACAGCGAGCCTGAATACATGGCATGGCTGGAGGAAGCGGGCTTCCGCGACATTCGCCGCCTGCATTTGCCCGGATCCGCCGGCGTGATCGTGGCCGCGCGTTGAACGCCTTATCTTCCGCCTTGTCGGATTGGACTGCAGGCTGTTACTCCTGACTATATATGAGAGCAAGCACAAGGAAGTGGGCAGGCGCCGGTATCGCGCTGATCCTGGCGGCTGGAGCCGCGGCGTTTGCGTTCTTCGCGGGAGCCCGATACGGCAGGGTCTACGAGACGTACCGTTTCGATTACGCGGCGAATGACCGGGAAGCGACGCGCGCCGCGCTGCTCAACCTGATCGGGCGCGACAAGACCTACAGCCAGTTCGGCCAGGACCTATGGGTCACGCACGGCGTCCTGCCAGGAAAACGAGATGGCTATTACGTGGATGTGGGTTCGGCCGACGGCGTGGAAATCTCGAATACCAAACTCCTGGACGATATGGGTTGGAAGGGAATCTGCATCGACCCGTTTCCCCGCAACATGAGCAGCCGCACTTGCCAGGTTGTCAGCCAGCCGGTATTCAGCGAGAGCGGCAAGCATGTTCAGTTTCGCAAGGCCGGAGACCTCGGCGGGATCGAGCAGGATCTGAATCGGCACAAGGAGCAAATCTCGCAGTATCCCGAGGTTGAGTTTGTAACCGCGACCTTGGACGAGATACTGGCCAAGGCCCACGCGCCCAAATGGATCGACTTTATGAGCATGGACGTGGAAGGCGCCGAGTATGACGCTCTGCGCGGCCTCTCGTTCGATCGCTACCAGATAGGCAGCCTCGCCATCGAGCACAACTTCGAGCCGGCAAAGCGCGAAGCCATCCACAAGCTTCTGGCTTCGAAGGGCTACGTGCTGGTGCGCTCCTGGTCCGTGGACGATTGGTACGTCCACCGCAATCTGTCGGGGCCGTATAAAGACTACATCAGTTTCTGCCCGACGCTGACGGATTGCTCGTATTAGCCTCCCCAGAAGCCTCCGGCTCTGCACGCCGGCGCGCCGGGATACGCTTCTTTCCGTGCCGCGACGGGGTGCCCTCTGGGCCAGAAGCGGTGAGCCGGAGCCCGAAGATACCGCGGACCTCTCCGCCCCGGCGCAAACCCCGGACCAGGCCCGCAGTGATGGGCGGAGGGGCTTGTAGAACGATTCCCGCCCGGCTAACCGCTCGACTTCTTCCGTCTGCGCGAGCTTTCTAGCATATGCTATACATGAGAAGAAGTGGTGGCCTTCGTCGAGAGCGCATTCAAGCATGGCTACGGAGAAGGCGATTTTTTTGAAATGCTGGAAGGGGGACCGGTCAAGCTGCGGTCGCGGCGGGGGCTGGAGAACGTCTATGAATTATTCGGGAGGAACTACGCCGGCGAATACCTTCATGCCGCCTATCGCCGCGAAGCGAACAGGGAAGTAGTCTTCCACATCCGTGCTATGAGCGCCCGCGAGAAACGCAGATTCCGGAAAAGCCAATGAAGACTGGAAAGGCTAAGAAGATCCCCGCCAGGATCAGGCTGCCTCGCAAAGGGGCGGATTACGCCGAGCTTTCGGCCTTTTTCGACCGGCACGACGGGGTCGAATTGGTGGATCGGGGTGTCATGGAAGTCGATTCCGACCGCGCGGATCTGGAGCGCATGCTGCTTGAGTATTGGAGGCAGCCCAACACCGATCAGGTGAACATCCGAATCCCGTCCCTGGCTAAGCGCATGATCGAGAGACTCGCCATGCGTAAGACCCTCGAAGTTTCGACGCTGGTAAGGATGTGGGTAATTGACGCCATGCGCCGGGAAGCGGCGCAGCCGTAAGGGAGCCCGGACGCGGCGGGGAACGGCGCGGAGCTGGTGAGAGGCCGGCCCCATAGATGTTCCCACAGGCACCCGCTCCTTTCGGAACCGAGAGCGCCGGTTCCGCGGCCAGACGGCGCGTTTCTGACGGGACGAGGACGTCACAGGAGAGATGCCCGAGAGCGCCGTCTGGGGCCAATATCCCTGCTGTGGATTTAGTACAGACTTTCGGGGCGGCCGCGATAGGCTGTCCGGCGCTCTAACGAGCGCAATTCAGCCTCGTGGCGCCGTGTGCCCGCTTGCCGCACGAGATGTGGTCGATGGCGCGAACGTGATAGTGAAGGCGGCGAGGGCGGCCTTTATGGCTTCCAGATGGGTGTCCGGTACTTCGTAAGGTGAAGCCCCCGAATCTCCTTGCTTCCGGTCGCCGCATCCACCCACTGCATCGTTGGGAATCCACTGATTCGGGCAATTCTGCATTTTGCGTAGTAGGTCTTCCCAGCCTCCGCTTCGATCTCAACAGCCGAGAAGCCGGCTCGCTGCCAGTCCGGCAGCGAATCAGTCATGGATGCAAGGGCAATGTTCGCTCTGCGCAGACAGGTTTTCACCGCGTCGAGAGGGTAATAATAGACCTCCGCGCCCAAAACGGTGTCGTACTTATGCGGTACGTTGGAAAACTCGCATACCGGGCTCTCCTTAACCTGCACGGCCGAAGTACCCTTCACGGGGCCCATATCGAATGCGCTAAAGGCCGTCTGGGTTTGACGCAACTCGGCTTCGCAGCGGGCGATGTCCCCAGTCGGTGCCGTTTCCAGGCGGTCCGAGTCGAGTCCCGCGCATGAACCTGACAAGCTGACAGGAAAGCGGGCGGCAACTCGTCCCCCGGCAATCATGTCCGAAAATCCTTCTCCGCCTTGAATTAACGTCATAATTCTGAGCCTCCCCGGGGGCACTTCAAGGAATGTGTAGTCAGCATGGCCTAATATGGCCAGAAAGCCGCGGCCCAGAAAAAACTCATTCGGCGGCGCCTCACCAGGATAAATCTCGTGCCGGTACACGCAAATAATTGATTTGCCAGCCGGCGGAGGCGGTAAGGTTGTCGAACTTTCCCGCTCCCGAGGCACCATGGTCCAGGGCGAAAGGAAGAATCGCCAAGAGCCCCAGGCAGGTCTTGGCTACCCCCGGTTTCTGATTCACGGTGAATCTCCATCGGACTGTTTCGTTCGGGATTTCCATTCTTGGCCGCCGTCTTTGGCGTCCTGTCCAAGAAGTGATCATACTCCAAACCGCGCCGCTCCGGCCCGTTACTCTCACTCCTCCATATCGAGCGACTTCGTTAGCCCAGGTCGGCACCGACCCCGGATCCACGATATCGGCTTGGCCCACTTGGTCGTCTCAAGCCCGGGCCGTCGAAGTCGAGCTCTTGCGGGCCATATGTCCCCATCTGGGTACGATGGCCGGCGAACTCTCTACTGCGGGAGTCCCCCCCGTAAACGCCCCTCCACCGAAAACGGCCGAAGTCTTTCCGTCTACCAGTGCGTCAGCGATCCGTCCGGCCGGTAGTAGATATTGCCACGGGTGGGTTGAGTCACTTCACCGACCTGAGTCAGCGGCTTTATATCGAGAGTGACTCCCAGGCCCGGACGCTCGTTCGGATACAACTTGCCGTTCTTGAAGTCGACATACTCGGGAAGATGGTCGATCTTCTGGTTCCCGTAGTTGTACTCGAATAGCACCGCGCCGGAATAAGTCGCCAGGCAATTCACCAGCGCTGCGGTCGCTACCGGACCTGTGAAATGGGGCACGATGCCCACCGCGTGCGTATCGCACAGCGCCATCACCTTCAGCATTTCCGTGATGCCGCCGACATTGGGAAGCGTGCAGCGATTGTAGTCGATATCGTGATTCTCCACGAGCCGGTTGAAGTCCCAACGCTGGCCCCACTCCTCGCCGGCCGCGATCGGCACGGAAGTAAGCTGGCGCAGTTTCGGTATGTCATCGAGGAAATGTTCGTCTCTCACGGGGTCTTCCACCAGGTACGGTGAATATTCTTCGATCAGCTTGCATCCGCGCAACGCGTCTTTGAACTCGAAGCGCTGATGGAAATCGACGCTCCAGTCGCCGTTGGGCCCGCAGGCTTCGCGCAGGGCCTTGGCGTCAAGGGCAAGTTGATTGACGCGCTCGCGGGCGTCAAACACGCCTCCCGCGGCGGTATCGGCCGCGCCCACGCGATAGACCCGGTAACCCGCGGCAAACGTGGCTTGGACGCGATCCTTCAGCGTTGGCGGCGCTCCGCCGGGCGATGCGGGCGGGCGGACATTGCCCGTGTTGTAGCTCTCGCAGTAATTGCGCACCGCTCCGCCTAGCAGTTCGTGAACCGGAACGCCGAGCGCCTTGCCCTTGATATCCCACAGCGCCAGATCGAGCGCGCCGGCGGCGTCGATCTTCTCGCGGCCAGGCGGATAGAACGACGCAATGTACATCTCCTGCCATACGGCTTCGATACGAAACGGGTCTTTTCCTATGAGCGAGCCGGCGCACTGTTCCAGAGTGTCCTTGGCGCCGCCCTCGCCAACGCCGGTGATCCCCGCGTCGGTTTCGACCGTGACGATCATGTTGCTCTGGTTGAAAAGCTGGTTCAAGTTGGACGGCTTGTAGATACGAATGCGGGTAATCTTGGCCTTCGGCAAAGCGGCGAGGGCGCGGCGCGGCCGCATCAGACCAGCGGCCGGCGCGGCTGCGAGAGATTTCAAAAAGGACCTGCGCTTCATCGGATCAGCTCCTCCGGGCGAGCGGGCATAGCGGGCCGTCCGCTCAACCGCGCTGTCAGTATACACCTACCGGGAATACAAACGGCGGTACATATCCGCGTTACGGAGCACGGCTTGCACGTATTCGCGCGTCTCGGTGAACGGAATGGACTCCACGAACTCGGCCGGTTCGCGGTAGCTGTTCCATTGAATCCACTCCGCCGCGCGGTTGGGCCCGGCGTTATAGGCCGCCAGAGTAGGCTCGATATGTCCGCCATTATCGTCCAGCATGTGGCGGAAGATGATCGTGCCCATCTTGAGGTTGATCGCCGGCGAATACAGATCGCGATTGTAGAGCTTGTGCAAGCCCGCTTCTTTGAGATACAGCCGGCCGGTAGCGGGCAATACTTGCGCGAGCCCGTAGGCCTTGGCGTGCGAAACGGCGGTCGGATCGAACTCCGATTCCTGCCGCACCAACCCGGCGATCAGAAAGGGATCCAGATTCTGCGCGCGGGCATCCTCGGTCACGAATTCACGGTACGGGAACGGAAAGAGATACTCCCAGAACTTCCGTGGAGCCGCGTCCAAGGCGAGGTTGAGGTTATCGGGCGCCAGAGCTTTCATCCACCGCATGGCGTCGCGCGGCGAGCCCGCCCAAGACGCCGCTTCCATCCCGAGCAACGCGGCCTGGCCATCCGTCCGCGCGCCGAAGCGCAATTCCGAATCGGCGAAATCGTTCAAGCCCGCCGTTCGCAACAGGAGAGCGCGCGCAATGCGTAGCGCTGTCTCATGCGATGGCTCGGCCGGAACCGGCTGCGCCGCACGCAGATTCAGCGTAGCCAGAAAAGCGGCGGTCTTTTCCGAATGAGCGGCCGTTGAGATCTCGGCCCGCGCCAGGCGCTCGCGCGCGAGCATAGCGTAGTAGGTGTTTTGAAGCGCCTGAGTCAGTCGCTGGTAGATGGCCTTGGCGGCGGCGGCGTCCTCGTCGCGCTCCGCGGCGCGGCCCAGAAAGTAGAGCGCCGCTCCGTTGCTCCAGTGGGCCGGATATTCGCGAAGGTGGTCGCGCAGCAGCCCGGCTGCGCCGTCCGGATTCCGCATCCAGGCGTCGAACGTGACTTTCCAATGGTACAGCGCTGCGTTTGGGTCGCCGGGGAAATCCTGGCAGGCGGCTTTGAATAGCGGAACGTAGTCGTCCGGCTGATGAGCGAGCAGATACCTGTTGGCCGCCGTAATCAGCGTCTTCAGGCGCCATGACGATTTCGGATACCGGGCGCCAAGCTTCTTCAGGGCGCCCATCATGGCGTCGTCATTGCCCATTCTGCGCGCGCACTCGGCAAGGTAGTAGAGGCGCTCCGCATCCGCCTCCGACTCGGACATCACCAGGTAATCGAGATAGGGATATGCGGCGCTCGTATTGCCGGCCAGGTATTGCGCCGCGCCGATGCGTACGCGAGCCTGATCGCGCTCCAGGCCCGTAGCAGCCGTCGAGACCGCGCGGTATTCGGACCACGCCCGTATGTAATCGTGGACCTCCATGAAGCGATCGGCGCGCCGTAACTGCAACTCGGCCGAAGCGGCGGGATAAGAAGCGCCCATCTCGCCGCGCAAAGCCGAGATGCCGGCGGCGGCGCGCAGCGATGCGTCTCCCGAGATGTACCCGTAGTAGACTCGCTGATAGTACGCTGCCGCGCTCGCGCGATCCTTGGCGGCCAGGTAGCAGTCGGCCAGCGTGATATCGCCTTCCGGTTGAGGCAGGTCGCCGTAGTGCTCTCGCAACAGACTGACGGCTCCGGCTGGATTCCCGCTCAGGCTCAGCGCCCGTGCCTCCACGAGCCACGCCCGCACATCGAGCGGCGAGAGCGGCTCGGATGAGTGCGCCGGCGCGAGATCGTGCGAAACCTCGGAATAATCGTGCGCCTCAACCCGCGCCGCCGCCAGATAGTAGCCGGTGTAATCGGCGAGTTCCGGAACCTTGGCGGCCTTCAGCGCGGTAACGGCCGCGGCGAAATCCTTGCGCTCGAAAGTCGCGATGCCGAGCGCCAGATGAGCCAAGGGACCATTCGAATCCTTGGCGTGCGCTGTGGCGTACCGCTCCAGCGCGTCGCGATGCGCGGCCGAGCCGTCGCCGCGGTACGCGTGTACCAGAACTGACAAGTCCTGCGCCGGCGGCGCTGGTTGGGATTTGGGAACGGTTTTCTTGGACGCGGGTTTCGCTGGAGCCTTCTGCTGAGGCGCGCCGCCGGCGGCGCCGTGGGCAACCAGGGCTAGCGCCAGAAGCGCGCTAAGCCAGAATGCCGGGATATGCTTCGCCAAGAAGGTCCGGATCGTCATCGGCCAGGGTTCGCACCAGTTCCAAATGAAGGTAATCCACCATGCTCGGGCACGGCGCAACGTACGACGCTCGAAAAGCCTCGCGCGCCCCGTCGATAGCCTCGCGGACCGCCTCGTAAACCGATCCACGCTCTCTTCCCGCGCGGACTTCCGCGCCGTGAGCCAGCAGGATTTCCGCCGCCCGCACTCTCGCGAACCGTTGCGCGCGGAGATGGAGGTTCCGTTCCTCTGGCGTTAGCGAATCCCACGCGGAATCCGGTTCGGCCGCCGGGCGATCCGCCGGGGCGTCGATTACCACCAGGCCGGGCGCGCTCTGGCTGAAGGCGCTCCACACCGCGGAAGCCGTCTGCGCGAGCAGTTCCAGGGCGGATGGCTCCACATCCCCCCACGCGCACAATAACGCTGCCGCCCGGCCTCTTGGCGATAGTGGAAACAGATACGCGCGCCCGTGGGGATCGTTGCCGCAATAGCCGGAAAGCGCGGCGGATAGTTCTTCGGGCGCAGTCACGCTGACCACCGGATCCAGGCTCTCCACGGCGGCCGCGAGGGCCGGCGCATCCGCGAGCGGAATATCGAGCGCCCCAAACGCGCTTTCCGCCTCCGCCTCTATCCCGCGCACGGATTCGCCCTTGGCCGACTCGCCATCGATGCGGAACAGCGCCACGCACGAGGCGAATCGAGCGGCGGAGTCGAGCAATGCCGAGGCCAGTTCGCCGGCGCCGGAAGCCTGCCGCATGCGCCGGACCCCTTGGTTCAGAAAATCGGCGGTCTCGCGCCGCGCGGTCTCGCTTGCTTCGGCGGCCACGGCCGCCGCGGACTCTTCGAGTTGCCGGGAAAACTCCGAAAGCCTGTCCGCGAGAATCTTGCGAAAAGCGGGCGGCGCGGTAGATGGCATTCCTGAGGTCATTCTATCAAGGCCGCGCACAACTCCGTTTTCGCTACAGTGAGATCTGGATGGATCTGGCGGCCTTCGATTACGATTTGCCCAAGGAATTGATCGCGCAGGAGCCGCTCGCGGACCGCGCCGGCGCGCGCATGATGGTGCTGCATCGCGATCGGAAGTGTTGGGAAGACAGCCTCTTCCGCGATTTGCCTTCCTATCTCCAACCGGGCGATTGTCTGGCTCTCAACGACTCGCGCGTTTTCCCGGCGCGCCTGTTCGGGCATCGCACCGGCGTACGGTCGCTCCCCATCGGCAGGAACAACCCCAAAAGCGGCGAGTTTCTGAGCGGAAACGTAGAGGTGTTCCTCTTAAGGCCGACTGGGCAGGATGCCCGGGAGTGGGAAGCGCTTGTCCGGCCAGGCCGAAAAATGCGCCTTCGGGAACGCATCCGATTCGAGAGCGGCCTGGAAGCGGAGATCACGGGTCGCGGCGAATACGGCGTGCGCACGATCCGGTTCGAGACCTCGGACGATCCCTACGCCGAGTTCGAGCGCATTGGCCATGTCCCGCTTCCGCCCTACATCCGGCGCTCCGATACGGCCGCAGACCGCGAGCGATATCAAACCGTGTTCGCGCGCGAGAATGGCTCCGCCGCGGCGCCGACGGCCGGCCTGCATTTCACTCCGGAAGTGCTGGCCGACTGCCGCGCGCGCGGAGCGCAAACGGCGTACGTCACACTGCACGTCGGCCTGGGGACTTTTCAGCCGCTGCACTCGGAACAAATCGAGAGCGCCCGCCTGCACTCCGAGCGCTACGGGCTTACGGAAGAGAACGCCGCCCGGATGCGCGCCGCGAATCGTGCGATCGCCGTGGGAACCACCAGCGTGCGCGTGATCGAGACCGTAATGCGCGAGGGTCCGTTGCGCGCATCGAACGGCGAAACGGACATCTTCATCTATCCGGGTTTCGACTTTCGCGGCGTCGGCGCGATGCTGACGAATTTTCACTTGCCCCGGACGAGTCTGCTGCTTCTGGTGTGCGCCTTCGCGGGAACGGACCTGGCGCTGGCCGCCTATCGCCATGCAGTGGAAGAGCAGTACAGATTCTACTCCTACGGCGACTGTATGTTGATTCTGTGAACTTCCCGGCCCGGTACTGCCGAGGCTCGCATGATCTTGCGGCGGGTCGCGTCTTCTAGGGCCTCCGCTCACTCACGTTCGCGGCTCGGCTCGATGCCGCTCCAGATTACTTGATGCCTACCAAGTCCCCAGCCCCCAGCCCCTAAATCATTTCGTTCAGCAACTCCGGTCTGGGATGGGCGATCACAACTTTGTTGACGAGCATGCCCTTGTCGCCCACAACGCGGGCGGCTGCTTCGACGGCGCTCGCCACGGCCGCAACGTCTCCGGTGAGAGTCACAAAGGCCTTTCCGCCGAGCGCCATCGCGAGCCTGATCTCGATCAACTCTACGTTCGCGGCCTTCACCGCCGCGTCGGCGCCTTCGATTAGCGAGGCTACCGAGAACGATTCGACGATGCCCAATGCCTGCAGCGCTTCCACTTTCGAAACTCCGCTCAGGGCAGGGAACACCGCCTCGTGCAGATTGGCGATGACGAAGGAATCGATGATCGAGAACTTCGCCGCAGCGACCCCAGCCGCGACAGCCGCGGTTACCGCCGCCACATCGCCCCGCACCATCACCATATACTTGCCGGAGCAGATGGAGCGCGACAGGACGAGATCCACGTCGGCGGTCTTCAGCATCGCGTCACAGGTTTCAAAGCCCGCCGCGACGCTGGTGAGTTCGATCAATCCGATTGAGTTCTTCGCCATCTTCAGAGCCTTCGTGGCGCACGCTTCAGCGTGCAGCCGCGGGCTTGAGCCCGCGGTCTAGCTTGCCACAATCTCCACCGCTTCGGCCGTCACCGAGCTTACCTTGCCGTCGATGCTCGCATGAACGCTCGCGCCCAGCTTTCCCTCCGCGACGCGCCCCACCGCCTCGCCTTTTTTGACCTTTTGTCCCGGCGTCACTACCGGCGCGGCCGCCTCGCCCGCGTGCTGGCGCATCAGAATCCGGACTTTCGCCGGCCGGTACGTCACTTCCTCGAACGGAGCTTCCCTCTCGTATTCTTCCACCTGGAGCCTGCGCCGCAATTGCGAGAGCGGCACTCGCCGGTATTCCTTCATGGGGTGAACTTCCACGGGCTTTTGCTGCACGAACTTCAAGCCCGCCGCGCGGCGGTCGCGCTTGCCATCGTCACACGCCTCTTTCGGATACAGATCCTCCGGACACGCGTACAGCGTGCAGAGGCCGCAGGCGCAACACAGTTCGCTCCACTGGTTCCACTTGTCCGCGCCGGTCACGCTGAACGCCAGGCTGCGCATCACCTTGTGCGGCTGCACCTCGTAGCCGAGCAGGTACCGCGGGCAGAACTCCGTGCAATAGCTGCACTGGTCGCAGGCCGATTTGCCGATGCGATTCATCTCCTGCTGCGAGCGCGTGCGCCGCGTCATCAGGTAATGGTCGCGCGGCAGAACAATCAACCCGCCGGTGGTCTTGGTGACCACGTCGTCCAGATTGAACGTCAGCGAGCCCATCATGATGCCGCTGACAAACACTCCGAAATCTTCCACGGTCGCGCCACCCGCCAATGCAATCAGCTCCCGAAATGGCGCGCCCAACGGAGCCCAGATCGTCTTAGGATTGCGGACCGCCCCGCAAATCGTAAGAAACTTGCTCGTGACCGGCTGACCCTGTTCGGCGAAGTGAACGTTATACAGCGTCTCGACGTTGTTGACGACGCAGCCCACTTGAAGCGGAATCCCGGCCGGCGGAATCAGACGCCCGGTAGCGGAATACACGAGCTCGTATTCGTCGCCCGAGGGATAGAAATCGCCGAGCATGACGAATTCGATGGGCCGTCCGCCCAACGCGCCTTCGAGCGCCGCGAGCGATTCGGCGTTCTTGGTCTTGACGCCGAACTTGCCCTTCTGCGCGCCGGCAGCCGCAATCATGGAAGACATCCCGGCCAGAATCTCGGCCGGATAGTGCTTCATCAACTCCGCATCTTTGTGGATCAGCGGCTCGCACTCCGCCCCGTTGGCGATGACGTATTCGACCTTCGACTGCGCCTTGACGTAGGTAGGGAAGCCGGCCCCGCCCGCTCCCACCACCCCGCATTCCCGCAGTTGTTCCGCCAGCATCAGACCTTAAGGATAGCGTGCGCCCGGCCCTTTGCGCGGCGCTATACAACCGCGCAAACGCGGAAATTCGCTCAGCCTGATCTGCGCGAGTTTTTTCCTTCCGGATAATTGCGCAGATCAGGCTGAGCGAGTTTTCCGCCTACCGCGCCTTCAACTGCTCCGGGAGAACGGCGTAGCCTTCCGGCGGCGGGAACAGCCCGAGCAGCACTTCAAGCCTGCGGCGCAGGTAGCGGCTGGGCATTTGGCGCGGACCGGTTTCTACGTCGATATCGCAACACGCGCCGTGGAAGTAGAGCGTCAGCGTATCCTCGAACGCTTGTTGCGCGTACTCACGGAAGAGCTTGGTCTCGCGCCGGGCGTTGGATTGCCGGCGGAGCAGGGACTGCTTCAAATGCCAGCTCCGCTCGTCCACCTCGCCGTGAACCTCCGCGCTCAGTTCTTCGCGGATCAGGCGATAGAAACTCTCCTGAACGTCCCGCGGCCATCGCGATGCGATCGCGCCCGCAACCCCGTTGTAGAACTCGTAATGGTAGTCGGCGACGTCGATATCCTTCACGGCCAGCGCCAGAACCGTCAGGCCTTCCAATTCGCGCCGCACGCTGGGGAGGTAGCGCGCCTCGGGCGGCGGCTCGAATGTCACCGCGTCGCCGCCCTTGCCGTTGCCTCTCTCGAGGTACGGAACCAGAATCACGCCCATCTGCGGAAGCGCCGCCACGGCCACCGGGGAGATCGCAGCGATCGGTTCCTTCAGGTATTGCCGAAGCTCTTCCTCTCCGAGCGGCAACACCGAGAAGAACGAGAACTTGGCCGTCACCGGCGCCATCTCGCCGCGCACTCGTGCGGCCAATTCATCCACTGTGGTGCGGGTCTGCGGGGCTTCCTCTGGCATCCGTTGTCGATTGTAACAGGGGGCAGGCTACACTCGTAATTGAATGCGCCGCAAGATCCTGGTTTCCGCCGGGGAGGCCTCGGGCGACCTTTACGCATCGCTCCTGGTCGATCGGTTGCGAGCGGAGTGGCCGGACGCCGAGTTCTTCGGCTGCACGGGCCCGCGTCTGCGCGCGGCCGGCGCACGCACCGTGGTGGACGCGGCCAGCCTCGCCGTTGTCGGCCTGCTGGAAGTGGTGGCTCACATCCCGCGCGTCTACGGCGAATTCCGGAAGCTGATGGCGGCGGCGCGCGAGGAGAAGCCCGACCTGGCCATCCTCACCGATTCGCCCGATTTCCATCTGCGCGCCGCCCGCCGCCTTCACAAACTGGGCGTCCCGGTGGTCTACCTGGTTGCGCCGCAGGTTTGGGCGTGGAGAAAAGGCCGGATCGGACAGATGCGCCGAACCCTGGATCATGTTCTGTGCATCTTTCCGTTTGAAGAGTCTTTTTTCCGCCGGTCCGGCGTCAAGGCTACGTATATAGGGCACCCGCTGGCCGGATTGGTTCGCCCGTCGTTGTCGCGGGAAGCGTTTTTCCGGAAACACAATTTCGATTTGCACCGTCCCTTAATTGCGATACTTCCGGGCAGCCGGCGCGGGGAAGCCGCTCGACACCTGCCCGCGCTGTGGGATGCCGTCCGGATTCTGGATGGCGATCGGCGCGCCAACTGGGTCCTGCCGGCGTCGGTAACCGCCGGTTCCGGGTTTTTTCGGGACCGGTTGAATGGAGCTCCCGTTACGGTGATCGAAGGCGAAAGCTGGGATGCCATGGCCCACGCCGATCTGGCTCTGGCCGCCAGCGGCACGGTAACCGTGGAAGCGGCGCTCTTGGGAACGCCCATGGTGACGTATTACAAAGTAACGATGCCGAGCTGGCTGGCGGGAAAGTTCCTGGTGGACGTTCCGTTTTATTGCATGGTGAATCTAATAGCTGAGCGCGCAGTGGTCCCGGAACTGATGCAGAATGAGATGACCGGCGAGCGCATCGCCGCGGAGGCGCGCCGCCTGCTAACGGATGAATCCGCCCGAGCGGCCATGAAAGCCGGGCTGGCGGAGGTCCGCGCTAGGCTGGCCGGAGGCGAAGGAGCCCCGCGCCGGGCCGCCGCCATTGTTCGGGAGATCTTGGAAGGACATCAAGCGCATGTTTCGTAATGGTTTGTTCCGTAAGGCCGCGAGCGTTTCGGCCGCCATTTTATTCTTCGCTGGCGCGCGGATCGCGTCCGCCCAGGCGAACCGCCTGCAACGCATTGACGTCCAGCAGGTGACGGTCGAAGCTACCATTTCGCCCGCGGATTCCACCATCAGCGCTAAAGCCAGCATTCGCCTCACGTCTCTTGACGATCGCGTCACTTCGGCGTCCTTCGACCTGAATAACGCGCTCAACGTCTCCCGAGTTACGGACGACAAAGGCAATCAGGTGCCGGCCTCGCGCAATCAGGAAGATTCGACCATACGCCTGAGTTTCGAGCCGGCGCTTTCCAAAGGCCAGACGGCCGTGGTGGAGTTCTACTACGATGGCAAGCTGAGCGGTTCGGAGGAATCGCCGGTATACGGCCTCAAGTTCGCCGCCATCCATTCGGATTTTGCCTATCTCTTGTACCCGGGGCGCTGGTTCCCGGTCGCGGGTTATACCGCCGATCGCTTCGCGGCCGATCTGCGAATCACCGTACCTTCCGGCTACGTGGCGCTCGGCAGCGGTCTCGATTCACACCAGAGCGCGGGAGACAAAATCGTTTACGAGTTCAAGCAGGAGCATCCCTCCTTCCCCGGCAGCATCGCGCTGGTGAAAGGAGATCCGGCGAAGGCGCAAGCCGAGGGATCCACGACGACGCTCTATTTCCGCGGCGCGGAAGCCGCCATGGCTCAGCCCTACGGCGAGGAAACAGGCAAGATGATGTCGTACTTCACGGCTACGCTTGGCCTTCCCCCCGTTGCCGATCTGACCATCGTCGAAACAGAAGATGGCGCGCCGAATGGCTACGCCGCGCCGGGATTGATCTTCCTTTCGCCCAGGGGCATCGGCGCCCAGGTGAACTCCAAGCTGCTGGCCAATCAGGTTTCCCGTCAGTGGTGGGAAGAACTGATGTCTCCCGCATCGCGCAACCACTTGTGGCTGGAGAACGGCTTGGCTGCATACTCCGAGCTGCTCTGGACCGAGCACGCCAACGGAGCGGGCGCTTTCGAAACCGCGGCTCACGACGTGATGATCGAAGGGCTGACCGCGGATAACCTCCGAATCATCGAGGCGGCGCGACTGGAAGACTACAGCCCGGAGTATTGGGCGCTCACCGGCAGCAAGGGAGCCGCCGTGGTCAACATGATGCGGCACGTCGTCGGCGACGAGAAGTTCTTCGCCGCATTGAAAGCCTTTGTCGGCGCTCATACCTGGGGTTCCGTCACCTCCGACGATTTCCGCAAGGCCTTTGAAGACGCATCCGGACAGGACCTCGGCTACTTCTTCACGCAATGGGTCGAATCCAGCGGCGCGCCGGAATTCAAAATGGATTACACGGTCTACCGCACGCAGAAGGGCTTCCGCGTCCAGGGCAAAATCTCTCAGGACCTCGACACCTTCCACATGCCCGTGGACTTGAAAATCGAAACCGATGGAAACCCGGAGACGAAGACCGTCGAAGTCTCGGGCATGAGTTCCGAGTTCTCCGTGGACACTTTCGGCAAGCCGCGCAAGGTCAGCATCGATCCCGATGCGCACGTGTTGCACTACAGCCAGGATATCCGCGTCGCCGTGTCCATTCGAAAGGGCGAGCAGTTCGCCGAGCTGAGCGATTTCGAGAATGCGCTCAAGCAGTACAACCGCGCTCTCGACGCCAAGCGGAACAGCTCGCTGGCCTTTTATCGCCGCGCCGAGGTGTATTTCCTCGAAGGCAACTGGCAATCCGCAGCCAACGATTTCCGGTCCGCTCTGGATGGCGATCTGGAACCGAAGTGGACCGAAGTGTGGGCCCACATCAATCTGGGCAAGATCTACGACATTTCGGGCCAGCGCGACCGGGCCGTGAACGAGTACAACCTGGCCGCACGCACCAAGGACGACACTCAGGGCGCGCAGGAAGAAGCCTCGAAGTACATCAAGACCCCGTACGAGCGCCCGAAGAAGGCGGCGCAGTAAGGCGTCCGGCGCACGTCGTTCGTCGTCGCGGCGGCGAGGCTCCGCCCGGGTGCATCAAAAACCGTCCCAGAGTTCGACTGAGCTGCCCCCCGCGCGCGGTTACGAAGTTTCCGGA
Source organism: Terriglobia bacterium (assembly GCA_963783505.1). Taxonomy (GTDB): domain Bacteria; phylum Acidobacteriota; class Terriglobia; order Bryobacterales; family Bryobacteraceae; genus BOG-224. The sequence goes on from CAWAOP010000025.1 coordinate 98,873, forward strand.
TCGGGCGACGAGCGACGGGCACCGAACGCCGAACGACGAGTGACGTACCCAAACAGCACCCACCGTGAAGAGGTGTTGTCGTCCGGCGCGCTCCACGTTACAATTGTTCTTCACCCGCTATGGGCGTCTCCCGAGCCATCGCCGAGCAGATGGAGCACTCTTCCTGGATTCGCCGGATGTTCGAGATCGGCATCCAGCTTCGCAAGGAACGAGGGCCGGAGAACGTCTTCGACTACTCGCTGGGCAACCCGGAAGTAGACCCGCCGGAGGTGGTCCTCGAGACGCTTCGCCGGGTGGCCGCCGAAGACGGCAGAGGCCACGGTTACATGCCCAACGCCGGCTTCCCGGCGGTCCGCGCGGAGATGGCCAGGCGGCTCGCCGCGCGCACCGGCATTCCCTTCACGGGCGAAGACATCGTCATGTCCGTGGGAGCGGCCGGAGCTATCAACACGCTGCTCAAATCGCTGCTCGACCCCGGTGACGAGGTCATCGTCCTGGCCCCCTATTTCCCCGAGTACCTTTTCTACATCGAGAATCACGGCGGGCGCGTGACCATAGTCGAGACCGACGATCGCTGTCAGTTGGATCTTGATCGCATCGCCGCCGCGATTACTCCGCGCACCAAGGCCATCATCCTGAAATTCTCCGAACAACCCCAGCGGGGCGGTCTATCCTGCGGAAGCGCTTCGCAAGCTGAACGCCATCGTCCGCGACCCTGTTCTGGTCATTTCCGACGAGCCTTATCGCACGCTGATTTACGACGGCGCGATGGCGCCGGAAACGCTGTGCCATATCGAGCGATGCGTGCTCGCATGGAGCTGGTCGAAGGCCATGGCCATAGCGGGAGAGCGCATTGGCTATCTCGCCATTCCGCCCGGCCTCAAGGAGGCGGCCCCGCTGCGCGCCGCGTGTACCTTTGCGACGCGCATTCTCGGCTTCATCAACGCTCCCGCTATCTGGCAGCGCGTCGTGGCCGAAGCGCCGGATGTGACGGTGGATATCGCGGGCTACCAGGCCAAGCGCGATCTGCTGTGCGGAGCGCTCAACGCGATGGGCTATTCGGCGCCGCCGCCGGCGGGCGCGTTTTACGTGTTTCCGAAGACGCCGATTCCCGACGATCTTCGGTTCGTGCACGAGTTACAGCACGAAGGCATTCTGGCCGTGCCGGGAAGGGGATTCGGGCGCGGCGGTTACATGCGTCTCTCGCTCACGCTGCCGTTCCAGGATATCGAACGCTCGCTCCCAGGCTTCGAGCGCGCGCTGAAAAGAGTGGGATAGGCCTTCGGTCCTTCCCGAAGGCCAATACTGTTCACTTAACGCCGTGGCGCGGGCTGTCAAGCCGGGGGCACTCAGGGCGCAGCCGAGATTCATCCCGGCTTTTCTTGCGGTGCAGCGCCTAGGTGAATAGTGTTGGCCTGAAGACTGGCGGCTCCAGAGTTGCGCGGCGGGGACTGACCCTTCAGCCTTTACTTACGGGCTTCCGGCGCTTCTTCTGCGATGGGATCTTGTCCAGTTCCCACACGCGCATTTCCTGAATGCTGACCCTGGGGATGTGCAGGCGCCAACGCCCCGGCCGCACCTCCTGGTCCGTGCTGAATTCCATGCCGATCACGACAGCTTCTTCGTTCTCGTCGAGCAGAAATCCGACTTCGTGCAGTTCGACCAACTGCGGCTGGGCGGATTGATTGTGGTAGTCTCCCGCCTCTTCCGAGACGGCGTCCTTCCACCGAATGTAAGCCAACCTCATCATCGGGGGTCACCCCATTTTAACGCGCTGGCACGCGCAGCCGCGTGGGAATCTCGGCTCCGGACGGCTAACCCGCCCGCAATTCCTGCCAAGTTGTTTAGTTTAAACAAGATATGCTTCGTTCCGGACTAAATCGACGAATGGACTTATCTCATGTCGAACTACGATTCAGCGGAAGGCGGCCCAGACGCGCCACCGAACCGAGTTGCCGAAGTCCTAACCGGCGCGCTGGCGACCGGCTGGCGAAAGGGATAGCATCCAACGGATCGGCGTCATGTCCGCGCCGTCCTGGTCCGGCCTTGAAGGAGGCGATTCGGAAACCCGTTTCGTCTTCCGGGCCTTCCGCGGTATGGGCCGCCGGCTCCGAGCAATTGGTCGGGGCGGGGCGATTTGAACGCCCGACCCCCTGCGCCCAAGGCAGGTGCGCTACCAGGCTGCGCTACGCCCCGACTAGTTACTGCTCCCATTCTACCTGAACCAAGCCGCTCGCTCGCTAAACCGTGTTTCAATTGACGATTAGCCAATGGCACGGAAGAAACTCAAGGGGGGAAATCAAAGATCATCGGAGGCGGCCCTTGCCGCGGCGCCGCGGCAGAGCGGCGTATTTGAACGGCTGGATATATGGATCTGCGTCGCTCTGGCCACCGTTGTAATGGCCGTCTACAGTTCGGTCGCCAGCCACCAGTTCCTTCTTTTTGACGATCCCGACTACATCCCCAAGAACCCGCAGGTGCTCGCCGGGCTCACCGGCTCCGGCATCGCGTGGGCATTCACCTCCATCCATGCGGGCAATTGGTTTCCGCTTACGTGGATCTCCCTGATGGTGGATTGCCAACTGTTCGGCGCGAACGCCGGCGCGAGCGCTCTCGTCAACGCGCTCTTCCATGCGATCGACTCGGTCTTGCTGTTCGCCGTTCTGAAACGCGCTACGGGAGAGCGCTGGCCGTCCGCATTGGTTGCGGCGCTATTCGGGCTGCATCCGCTTCACGTAGAATCCGTCGCGTGGATTGCGGAACGCAAAGACGTCCTCTGCGCGTTCTTCTGGCTGGCGACGATATGGGCTTACCTCCGATACGTCGAGCGGCCCAGTGCGCGACGCTACGCGTGGGTCGCGGCCGGCTTCGCGATGGCATTGCTGTCCAAGCCCATGGCGGTTACGTTGCCGTTCACGCTCTTGCTGCTCGACGTTTGGCCGCTCGGCCGCATCGGCGGCGGCCAACGGCGGGGAGGCGCGCGCAGTCCGGGATTGGCCGGCGCAGTACGCGAGAAAATACCGCTCTTCGCGCTTTCGCTCGCTTCGGCCGCGGTTACGTTCTTCGCTCAGCGAGGGAGCGAGTACGTGATGTCGCTCGGCAAGGTTCCGGTTTCCACGCGCGTTGCGAATGCGCTGTTTTCCTGGCTTGCGTACGCGGGTCAGTTGCTCTGGCCCTTGAATCTCGCGGCAATCTACCCGTACCCTCTCTCGATTCCCCTCTGGCAGCCGCTGGGTGGGGCTGCGTTTATTGCCGCCGTTACGGTTCTCGCGATCCGCGCACGCCGGCCGCGTCCCTATTTGTCCGCGGGGTGGTTTTGGTATCTGGCGACGCTGGTCCCCGTCATTGGGCTGGTGCAGGTCGGGTCGCAAGCGCGCGCGGACCGGTACATGTACATCCCGTCTATCGGGCTCTTCGTCATAATCGCCTGGGGCGCGCGGGATGCCGTCCGCAGATGGCCTGGCGCGAAATCGGCGATCGCCGGCTTGTGCGCAGCCGCGTGTGCGGCCTGCATCGGACTCACCTGGAATCAGATTCAGTACTGGCAGGATACGGAGACGCTCTTCCGCCACTCCCTCAGCGTGACCACGGACGATTACTACGGCCATTGGATTCTCGGCCGCGCGTTGCACGAAAAGGGTCGCTACGCCGAAGCAATTTCGAACTTCTACGAATCCACGAAGATCCATCCGGGATTCGTGGACGCACACAGGGACCTGGGTGAATTGCTGGTCGCCGAGGGCCGTACGAACGAGGCGATCGCCGAACTCGGGGCCACCGTCCGGCTCGACCCTCAAGACGCAGAAGCCCAATACAATCTGGGGACCACGCTGGCGCAGGAAGGCCGCTTCGAAGAGTCCCTGGTTCCGCTCGGCGCCGCGATCCGTCTCAAGCCGGATTACGTCAAAGCGCACCTGAACCTCGGCAGCGCGCTGGCCAACCTCGGCCGCATCGACGATGCGATCGCGGAATACTCGGCCGCTCTGCGCCTCGACCCCAATTCCGAAGAGACCCGCGAGGCGCTCGATTACGCGCGCGAAGTGAAGAGCGAACAAAGCGGCAGGAAGTAGCCGCGGCGATGGGAATCCCTAAGACCCGCTGAATTGTGTAAAACTGGGTTTTCCATGTGGCTAGGAATCGATATCGGTACAGGTAGTTCTCGGGCGCTTCTGGTCGACGGGCGCGGACGAGTACGCGCAGGGTTCACCGCGCTCCATGAAGATATGAAGATGCTCAAGCCCCTTTGGGCCGAGCAGCGTCCGGCGAATTGGTGGGACGCCGCCGTGATCGCCATCAAGGGCGTGCTGGCGGAAGCCGGAGTCTCCGGAAGCGAAGTGAAGGGCGTCGGCCTCTCGGGGCAGATGCACGGGCTCGTCATCCTCGATGCGGAGTCGCGGGTGATCCGCGATGCGCTCATCTGGTGCGACCAGCGCAGCCAGGCGCAAGTGGATTGGGTCAACGCGAAGGTGGGCCGCGAAAACATCCTCCGCTATACCGCCAATCCCGTGCTCACCGGCTTCACGCTGCCGAAACTCCTGTGGGTGCGCGACAACGAGCCCGCGAATTTTGAGCGCGTCCGCAAAGTTCTTCTGCCGAAGGATTACGTTCGCTTCAAGCTTACCGGCGAGTTTGCCACGGAAGTGTCCGACGCTTCGGGCATGTCGATGTTCGACGTGGTCCAGAGGCGCTGGTCGTGGGAGATGATGGATGCCGTCGGGCTGGACCGTTCGATTCTGCCCGTGTGCCGCGAATCGGTGGAGACCAGCGGCGTGATCTCGGCCGAAGCCGCGGCGTTGACCGGTCTTGTGGCCGGCACCCCCGTTGTTGGCGGCGGTGGCGACCAGGCGTCTAGCGCGGTGGGCAACGGAATCGTCGATGCGGGCGCCGTGTCCTGCACGCTGGGCACTTCGGGCGTCGTGTTCGCGCACATGGAGAAGGTGGCGTACGATCCCGCGGGCCGCGTTCACACGTTCTGCCACGCGGTGAAGGGCAAGTGGCACGTCATGGGCGTCACGCAAGGCGCCGGGCTGAGTTTGCAGTGGTTCCGCAATCAGCTCGCGCCCGGAACGCCGTACGATACGCTGACGGCCGAGGCCGCCAAGTCGCCCGCCGGCGCTCAAGGCCTGACGTGGCTGCCGTACCTGATGGGCGAACGCACGCCGCACCTGGATGCCACGGCGCGCGCCGCATGGGTGGGTCTCACCGCGAGTCATACGCGCGCGGACCTGGTTCGCTCCGTGATCGAAGGCGTGTGCTACAGCCAGCGCGATTGTCTAAACATCATCGAATCCCTGGGCGTGAACATCGGCGTGGTTCGCGCATCGGGCGGCGGCGCCAAGAGCGTATTCTGGCGGCAGCTTCTGGCTTCCATCATGAATAAGCGCGTGGCCACGCTCGAGACGCAGGAAGGCTCGGCCTACGGCGCGGCTCTAATCGCCGTGGCGGGATCGGGCGAGTACGGTTCGGTGAGCGAAGTATGCGCCGTGGCGATCCGCGAGACCGATTCCGTTTCGCCCGTCGAGGCCGACGCCGCGTTCTACGAAAAGGGGCACCAGATCTACTGCGCGCTGTACCCCGCGCTGAAGCCCATCTACGAGCGGATTGCGGCGCTGGAACAGTAATTTTTCCGGGAGGGCAGACGGCCTGCCCTATGCCACTTAACTAAGAGCCGAAGTCCAGAACTGCAAGATCCGAGGCCCAAACGCCGAGACGAATCTCGGCGCTGCAAGCCAGATGCTTGCGCCACCCCCGTGGCGCGGCCATTCATGGCTGCCGTCTCGGCATTCGTGCCGAGATTTTGGGAATCGGCAGCTTCGGAGGAATCCCGGTATTTGATTGGCATTGGGCGTTCGCCCGCCCCATTCCTTACGCGCGTTATTATGGGGAAAACCATGCAAGAAAACGCGCTCCGCGAAGGCCTCACTTTCGATGACGTTCTGCTCGAACCGGCTCGCAGCGAGGTGGTGCCGGCCGAGGTCGATACAAGCACGCGCCTGACGCGAGCCATTGCCCTCAACGTCCCCATCGTCTCCGCGGCCATGGACACCGTCACGGAAGCTCCGCTGGCCATCGCGCTCGCGCGGCAGGGCGGCATCGGCATCGTTCACCGCAACATGCCCATCGACCGGCAGGCCGAGGAGATCGACCGCATCAAACGAAGTGAAAGCGGCATGATCGTGGATCCGATTACCATCGGTCCCGACGAGCCCATCGCCGCCGCGCAGGATTTGATGCGCCGCTACCACATTTCCGGCGTTCCCGTGACGGAAGGCCGGAGGCTGGTGGGCATTTTGACGAACCGCGACCTGCGCTTTGAGACCCGGTTTGACCTGCCCATCCGGGATGTAATGACCAAGGAGAATCTGGTCACCGTGCCGGTGGGTACCACGCTGGAGCAGGCGGTCAGCATTTTGCATGACCATCGCGTGGAAAAGCTCCTGGTAGTGGACGACGATTACAACCTCAAGGGGCTGATCACCGTCAAGGACATTCAGAAGAAAGTGAAATATCCGCAAGCCGCCAAGGATGTCCAGGGCCGCCTTCGCGCCGGCGCCGCCGTGGGAGCCACCGGCGATTTTCTCGAGCGGGCTACGGAGTTGGTGAAGCGCAAGGTGGACGTACTGGCCATCGATACGGCGCACGGGCACAGCGGACGCGTGCTCGCGGCCGTAAAGGCTATCAAGTCCAAGTTCCCCGAAGTGCAACTCATCACCGGCAACGTGGGCACGTACGAAGGCGCGAAGGAACTCGTTTCGCTCGGCGTGGACGGCGTGAAGGTAGGCATCGGCCCGGGTTCCATCTGCACCACGCGCGTGGTTTCCGGCGCCGGCGTTCCGCAGATTACCGCCATCATCGAGTGTTCGCGCGCCACGCGCGAAGCGGGCGTGCCGCTTATAGCCGATGGCGGTATCAAGTATTCCGGGGACATCACCAAGGCCATCGCCGCCGGCGCCGATTCGGTGATGATCGGCGGATTGCTGGCTGGAACCGACGAAAGCCCCGGCGAGACGATTCTCTATCAGGGCCGCACGTTCAAGAGCTACCGGGGCATGGGTTCGATGGGCGCCATGTCGCAAGGAAGTTCGGACCGTTACGCTCTCGATCCCAACGGCAAGCTGGTTCCCGAAGGCATCGAGGGCCGCGTAGCCGCCAAAGGCCCGCTCGGCGATTTGGTTTACCAACTCGTCGGCGGCCTGCGCTCCGGTATGGGCTACTGCGGGACGCGCACCATACCCGAGCTTCACGAACGGGCGCGCTTCATCCGGATCTCTCCGGCGGGCTTGCGCGAAAGCCACGTCCACGACGTGATTATCACCAAGGAAGCGCCCAACTACCGGGTGGAATAAGCTTCGAAATCCGCCAATACTGCCTTCTCCATCTTCCGCGCCGCGCCGAGGAGCCAGCCGCTCGGACGGCGCTTCAAATCGTTGGCAAGAACGCTCGGCTTGAGGCTGCCTAGATGGACATTGGCCGTCTCCCAGCCCATCGCGTGAAGCAGGTGGAACTCTTCGCGCAGCTTCGGCAGCGCCGATAGCTCGATGCGCGAGCAGTCCGGCGCGAGCCGGCGCACGATCCATTTTCTCTGCAGCCGCACGAACGGGTCCGGGCAACGCACCGCGCAATCCAGAATGTTCTGATATCGGATTCGCGCGGAGCCTTTGCCTTCTTCCGCCCAAAGGCACGCCGAAGGGGCCAACGCTTTGGCTTCGCGCGCCACCCACCCGCCGCGCCAATCGGCGAGAGCTACGTAACGCTCGCGGCCCAGGCTGCCGAGACCGGCGATGCGGTGCGAGACGCGCCAGCGCAATCCGCGCTCGGGCATCATGCGCTCGATCCCCTTGCGCGCGCCCGCCGGAATCTCTGTGCGATGTTCGGGCAGAGCGCTGAGTTTTTCCCAGAACCTGTCGGGCTCGTGAAGGCGCGCGGTCGCCATCGTATGCAGCGCGGCGTGACGCTCGGCCAATACAACGGGCCTCCCGCCCGCTTTCACAGCGTCGGAATACCCGCGCAGCATTGCGTCGATTCCCCCCCGTGGCTCGCAGTTCATCCCGGCCAGCAGCGCGCTGGCAGCCAGGCGGATCAGATCGTTCACATAGGGCATTGGCCAAGCTTCGTCAAAATCGTTGATGCCCCAAACAAGACGGCCTTCGGCGTCGCGCCAGGTCCCAAAGTTTTCGACGTGCAAATCGCCCACGGCCAGCGCCACGGGAGCGCGCGACTCTTGGCCGATCGTCTCCTCCCAGGTTTGCGCCCATCGGTAATACGTGGCGCGCAGAAAAGGAAACGCTGCCGAACGCATCGCGCGATGTTTGAGCCGCAGGTCGAGAGGGAGCAGACGCAGCCGCTTTCCCAGCCACGCTTCGTAACTTCGGGTTGCTTCGAAGATGTCCATTTGCCGGTCCCCTAGCGAGGGGCAAAGCGGGGACAGGCACGAAGTTTCGCAAAAGACGCGAAATTCGAGCGGGCCCAGTGGGCGCCCCCCGTTTTGCAGTCTGTAATCATAATGGGCAGTAATTGCGCCGATCCCCTATGCCGTCGCGGGCGTAATCATCCACTTCAGCTCGCCGTGCGGCCGCGGGCCGGGACGCTCGCAATCCACTCGCACCAGCGCGGCCTTCTTCATATCTACGACCAGCGCCGGACTGTTCAACAGAAACGCCGCCAGCGAACTCATCAACGGTTCATGGCTGGCCAACAGCACGGCCCCGTCTCGATGGCCGGCGCGTATCGCTTCCCACGCATCGTACGGCGAGGCGTTCGGCTCCAGTTCCCCGGTGCGCTCGATGACGCCGGTAAAGCCCAGCAATTCCGCGGCCATGGCGGCGGTTTCGAGCGCGCGTTTAAAGGGGCTCGAAAGAATTGCATCCGGACGCACGCCCGCGGCTCGAGCGCGCCTCAAGACACGGCTGAGTTTCTCTTTGCCTTCCGGAGTCAGCGCCCGTTCGGGGTCGGGCAATCCCGGCCGGGCGTTCTCGGCGATGGCGTGACGAAGCAGATAGATCTCCATAAACGCTCGTTGCTCGATCCATTATACCCATATACGACAACCCATATATATGGGTTTCCTGCTATGATCGTCCTATGAAGACGACCATTGAGGTGGCCGACGGGTTGATGACCGACGCCCGCCGATTCGCCGCCGAACGCGGTCTGACGCTGCGCGAGGTATTCGAGGCGGGGCTGCGATCCGCCCTGAACGCCGCCCCACGCGGCGAGGCCCGGCGCTTTCGCCTGAAGCGCCGCGCATTCAAAGGAAAGGGCATCGCCCAGGAGCGCGATTGGGCCGAAATCCGGGGCATGATTTACAAGGGGCGAGGCGAGTGATCGCCGTCGATACCAACATTCTGGTCCACGCGCATCGCGCCGATTCCCCTTGGCACCGAGCGGCGGACAATCGAATCGCCAATCTGGCCGAGGGCGGAGCGCCGTGGGCGATCCCCTGGCCGTGCGTACACGAGTTCCTTGCCGTTGTCACGCATCCGAGGATATGGGTCCCGCCGACGCCGCTCCGGTTGGCCATTGAGCAAGTTCAGGCGTGGTTGGAATCGCCGTCCCTGCATCTGTTGGGGGAAACCCGCGATCATTGGACGAAGCTCAAAGCTCTGATGACTGCGGGCAGTGTGTCAGGTCCAGCCATCCACGATGCGAGGATTGCAGCCATCTGTCTACAGCATGGCGTGAAGACCCTCTGGAGCCAGGATCGCGATTTCTCCCGCATGAAGGGCCTGAAAGTCGTCAATCCGCTCGTCTAGCGCGCCGACAAGGTGAACTTGTGCGATTCGGCCTCCGCTCCCTCACGGTCGCGGCTCGGCTCGACGGTCTTGCACATGGCCCGCAAGCCGAGCCGCGACCGTGAGGGAGCGGAGGGTCGCAAAAGAACCACGTCACTCGGTCATAGCACGGGCACCGGCGCGCCGGATATCCTCCGCAACCGCTGTTAGCATGGGGTCTATGCCCCGCTACGCCGCCATTGACATTGGCAGCAACTCCATCCGTATGGAAGCGGCCGAGTTGGTTCCGGGGCAGCCGGCGCGCGTGCTGGCCTCGGACCGCGAAGTCACGCGGCTCGGCGAGAGCGTCTTCCGCTCGGGGACGGTCAGCGATGAAGCCATGGACGCCACGTGTTCCGCCCTTGCGCGCATGGCCGCGCTCTATCGCAAGGTGAACGTGGCTGGAGTTCGCGCCGTGGCCACCAGCGCCATCCGCGACGCCAAGAATCAAGCCGAGTTTATCGCGCGCGCCGGGGCCGCCGCGGGGGCCCGAGTCGAAGTGATTTCCGGGCGCGAGGAGGCGCGCCTCATTCACCTTGGCGTCGAGAGCGTCTGGCCTCAGGCGGACAAGCGAGTTCTCATCCTGGATATCGGAGGCGGCAGCGCGGAGATCGTCGCCGGCGAGAAAGGCCGCATCGTGGAGGCTTTTTCGCGGCCCCTCGGCGCCGTGCGTCTGCAAGAGACGTTCGTGAAGAAGGACCCTCCGTCGGAGCTCGAACTTCGCCAGATGCGCGAGTTCATCCAGGAGAAGATGGATCCGGCCGTGCGCCGGCTTGGTTCCATGGGGTGGGAACGCGCCATCGCGACCTCCGCTACGGCCGCCGCCGCCGCCAGCGCTATTGGCCGCGTTCCACGCGCCGAACGCGAAAACGTCGACCGCCAGCGTATGCCGGCGCCCGAGGTACGGCGTCTCTACCGGAGAATCTCGTGTCTGGATCTGGCAGCCCGGCGTAAAATCGCCGGCATAGGGCCGCGCCGCGCGGAGATCATCGTGCCGGGGATGGCGGTCCTCATCGAGTTCCTTCAGGCGTTTCGGCTGCCGGCCGCATACTACTCCCGCGCCGGCGTGCGCGATGGCGTCATCGCCGATCTGGCGGCTCGAAATGTGGGCGCCGCGCTTTCGCGCATGGACCGCGAGCAGCGCCGCGAAGTGGAACGCTTTGCCCGCCGTTACGGCGTGGCCATCGATCACGCCCGCCACGTGGCCGCTATCGCCAGCGCTCTGTTCACGGCCTTGGAGCCTCTGCACCGCCTGCCGCACTCGGCCGGCAGGCTGCTCGAAGCCGCCGCGCACCTGGTGGACGTGGGCCACTTCGTTAACAGCGCCGCCCATCATAAGCACTCCTATTACCTCGTGCTGAACTCCGATTTGGCGGGCTTCACGGATCGCGAGCGCCTGGTAATCGCGAGCCTGTGCCGCTATCACCGGAAGTCGATGCCCGCGCCCTTGCAGAGCGCATATCAAGCGCTCGGGCAGGACGAACGCCGTATGGCCACGCTTCTGATTCCCATCCTCCGCCTGGCGGACAATCTGGACCGCGGGCGCGAGCAGCGCGTGCTCGGCGTGGAATGCCGCCTGCGGGAGACCCAGGTGGCGATCGAAATCCGCGCGCAAGGCGACATCGATCTCGAACAGTGGGGCGCCGAGCGCGCCGCCGATGCGTTTCGCCAGGTCTACAATAGAGCCGTGTCCGTGACCCGCACCGGGAGTTGAGATGCGCAACCACGTCGAACAACAGACGGCTGCGTTGCTGCGGCGCCTGGCGCTTCAGCTCGGCCGGCTGGCGGCGACGGGCGACGCCGACGCCGTCCATGACGTGCGTGTGGCTATCCGCCGCTTGGACCGGTGCCTTCGCGTATTCTCGGACTTTTACCCCGGCGGCTCCTGGAAAAAAGTGCGGGCTGAATTACACGATCTGCGTCAGAAGGCCGGGCTGGTGAGGGATGGAGACATCGCTCAGCGGCTCTTGGCCGAAGCGGGAGTTTCGCCGCGCTCGCGAATCATGGCGCGTTTGGCCGCCGAGCGGCAGGCCGCATCCCGCGGCCTTCGCCTGTCCGCCCGGCGTTGGATAACCGGTGACCGCTTCCGCGCTTGGCGCGGCCGGTTGGAGCTCTAGCCGTGGGCAAAGCGTATCGGCCCGCATGGGATAAGAACGCCGGCTTGGCCGCGAATGCGCGCAGGGAATTACCTCGCATTTCGGCTGCGTACTTCGCGGAGGTCCGCCGGCATCTGGCGGGCGATCCGCCTCTTTCCAATTTCCATCTCGCGCGGCTCGCCACCAAGCGCTTCCGTTACACGCTGGAATTCTTCCGTGGCTGCTATGGGCCCGGTTTGGAAGAGAAACTCGGCGTTCTGGCGCGTGCGCAGCAGATACTTGGCGATTTGAACGACGCAGTAGTCACCGCGAAGCTTGTGCCGGTCTCCACGCGAGCCCACGCGCATCTACGCCGCCGCGCGGAGGCGAAAGCGCGCGAGTTCCGCGAATACTGGGACGGTACGCTCGACGCCGCAAACCAGGAGCGCCGCTGGCTCCGCTACCTGTCGCGGCCGCTGCCCGGACGGTAATTTACGTCTTTGATTGGCATCGCGCGATTCCCGGCGGCTTTAATTCGTTAATGGGCGCCATCCTAACCGCGGAGTCGCGGAGCCTACGCGGAGGAACGCGGAGAGCAAGCGTTTCTTTGCGAACTCCGCTTCCTCCAATGCCCACCCGGCGGGTAGTAGAGCATCCTGGCGCTTCCGGTTTCCCAAACCCGCGCAGGCGAGCGCGGAGCCAGCGAAGAGCTCGGCTATCGTTATACTCCGCGCAATCTCAGCGATATCCGCGGCTCCGCGGTCAGGAGCGATACGGACGGATTAGGGCTGGTGGCAAGCCCGGAATCGCCGGCGCCGCTCGCGTGGCGATATCGTAAAGAATGTGAAAGCACTGGTAAAGAGCAAACGCGAACGCGGGTTGTGGCTGGAAGACATTCCCAAACCCAAGATCGGAATCAACGACGTTCTCATCCGCATTCTCCGAACGGGCATCTGCGGTACGGACGTCCATATTTATACCTGGGACGAATGGGCGCAAGCCACCATCCCGGTGCCCATGGCGGTGGGCCACGAGTTCGTCGGTGAAATCGTAGAGGCCGGCGCTAACGTCGTGGACTTTCACGAGGGCGATATCGTCAGCGGGGAAGGCCACGTTGTCTGCGGCCGCTGCCGCAATTGCCTGGCCGGCCGCCGCCACCTTTGCGCGCACAGCATGGGCATTGGCGTAAACCGGCCGGGCGCCTATGCCGAATACCTGGCCCTGCCCATGACCAACGTATGGGCGGTGCATCCTTCCATCCCCTACGAAATTGCGGCTATCTTCGACCCCTTCGGCAACGCGGCGCACACGGCGCTCTCGTTCCCCGTGCTCGGTGAAGACGTGCTGGTAACCGGCGCGGGCCCGATCGGCATTATGGCCGCGGCCATCGCCGCGCACGCGGGCGCGCGATATACGGTAATAACGGATCTGAACCCGTCCCGGCTGGATCTGGCTCGAAAGATGGGAGTCACGCTCGCCGTGGATGTCCGCGAAACCAAACTCCCGGACGTCCAGAAGGAACTCCACATGACGGAGGGTTTCGACGTCGGGCTGGAGATGAGCGGAAACGCCGCGGCTTTTCGCGACATGGTCGCCAACATGGCCCATGGCGGCAAAATCGCCATGCTCGGAATCCCATCGGGAGAAATGTCCATCGACTGGCGTTCGGTGATCTTTCGAATGCTCACCATCAAAGGCATTTACGGGCGCGAGATGTACGAGACCTGGTACAAAATGACGGTCATGCTGCAATCGGGGCTCGACATAAGCCCCATCATCACCCACCGCTACCACTACACCGACTTCCAGAAAGGTTTCGAAGCCATGATTTCCGGTAACTCGGGAAAGGTAGTGCTGAGCTGGGAGTAGGCAAGCCGGGATAGATCCACAGGCGCCAGTGGGTGGGACTTCCGACGTGGCAGGGCGGGTCGTGACCGCGCGGGCGAGCTGCGCTCGCCGGGCCGAATGACATTCGGCCGCAGATTTTCAACCTGCCCCACATCGGCCCGGAAATAATCGTCATTCTAAACGCCCCACGGCACTACTTGAAGGACGTAGCGACGATGTGCGGCGAGGCGGCTTCTCCGTTCACCACGGTCGTAGAGATCACGGCCTGCAGGTTTTTCCGCCCCCATCCCGACTGCTCGTGATTCTCGAGGTCCCGCAGGTGCGCGGGTTCGGTAACAAACTCGCCCGCCGCCGCGGCTCCGGCTTTCCCCAGCCCGGCGAGTATAAGGACCGTGTTCTCGGTCAGGGGGTCTGCGATACGAGAGATTACGGCATAATCCTCTCGCAATTCAGAGGCCGGTTTCGAGACGTCGATTTGCCAGCGGTTCTCCGCCGGGTTCTCGCGGTCGCGGACGCGGTAAACGCCTTTGGCATCGTCCCGTTCGATGTAAAACCGGAGGCCTTCCTGCAACCGCATCGACCACGGGTTGCTCAGGCCGCCGATCAGCGTCACGGGGCCTCGCCGCAGGTTGGCCAGCGTCAGATGGGCGGCCTGCCGGATTTCGTACGTCTTGCCGCGCTCGCGGAGGAGCCCTACCAGTTTCGCCGTCGTAATTGCGTCGGCGAACGTCACGCGCTCACTCAGTATGGCGACGGCGTCCACCTGAGACGCCGGCGCTTCGGGGACGCCGGCCGGGCCGGCCTCGCTCACGCAGAGCATCATCGGCTGGGGAGAGTTCCACAGCGGGGTCCAGAATCGGTCCAACCCACGGTTCGAGGAACCCCGGAAAAACCATCCTCCAATCAAGACGATCGCCGTCAACGGAACCAAAGCCCACGCCCAGCGGAGCCAGCGGCGCACCAGCCGCGCCGGCTCGGTGATTAAATCAGGCGGAGCGGCCTGTGCGGCCACCGGTTGCGCGCCGGCAACGGTAAAACGGAACTCCGGCACGTAGGATCCGGCGGGTAAGTCGATACGGAGTTCGGATTCGGGTGGGTCGTCCCGGTAGAAGACGGCCAGCCGTTTCCGGATCTCGCATGCCGATGTCCGAACCACCGGGTCCTGGTTCGTGTCGTATCCGGGGTCGCGGCCAAAGACCTCGGAGCCTAGCACTCGCTCCTTGAGGTGCCCCGTGCGTCCGTCGAGCGTCTGTTCTACGACGTAACGAAGTAGGGAGGTGTAGTGTTTGCTGTGCCGGAATTGCTGATCTTGCAAGATCCGCTGCAACTCCGCCAGGATTTCGCCTCGGCGAGCTTGCACCTCTGCCGCCTGGCTTGCTTTGCTGCCGTTCTCCGCAACTTCGACCGTCATCCCAATAGCCCACCCGTGCCGAGAATCCAGGCCCCTATAGCAGTCCAGAATCATATCACGTGGCATCGCCGATTGCACGCCAAAATCTATGAAACAGAAGGCCTTGAGCGGGGCTTCGGCAGACGCGTCGCAGTTCTTTATCTCCTGGCTCCGGCTCGACGCCCGCAATGCAAATCCGTCGCGCAGTCGAAAACGCAGTCTGCGTTCGCTTAATGCATTGATAATAAACGAGAAATCCTACTTTTACGGGACGTATTCCCGCCCTTGTTGGATCGCCGAATGGCTTTTGGGGTGGCCCGCCTCCGACTTCCAAAATCCATAGAAACTTCAGCCTGGAAGGTCTTAATATCTCGTGTATAGACCGACCGTTTGACCGATCCGTAGGGCCCATCGAGAGGCGTCTCGGGCCAATTGCCGGAAAACAAGCAGAAATTTCAGGAAAACCCTACCGTAGCTTTTACGTATGGAATCTCCCAATACAGGGGCGCGCGCTCGTACGGCGCGTGTTCCTCTGCACTTAGGAAGGCCCCACAACAGGGTTGGGGAAACCGCCAGTAACCGTATAACTAGCGCTTGTAACCGTATAACTATTGAGTCAATCCACGACTAAGCGTATAACCACAGGAGCAGGGTCCGACCCTCGCGCTGACGAGGGTCAGGATACGCCTCCAGAATTTGGGATGAGGTGCAGACATTGGGAAGTGGGAGTTAAGGGAACAGGAGGATAAGGCATGACAGTAAGACGAATGGCGCTAGTCTTAGGCGTTATTACGCTTCTGTGCAGTTGCATCTACGCCCAGACCACCACGGCTACCCTACAGGGGACCGTCACCGATCCAGGCGAAGCGGCTGTGCCGGGGGCAACCATTGAGCTCAAGAACCTGACGACAGGGAACATACGAACCACGACCACTACGGTCGAGGGGATCTTTCGATTCAACAGCATTGAGCCGGCTGTTTACAACATGACCGTCAAGGCGGGTTCCGGTTTCAAATCGTTCGCGTTGAACAACATCAACGTCACTGCGAGCGAAATTCGCGATGTGGGGAAACTGAAGCTGACGCTGGGCGCCGTGACGGAACAGGTGCAGGTTTCCGCGCCCACCGTTCAGGTGCAGACGAGTTCCAGCGAGAAATCTTCGCTCGTAGATAGCGGACAAATGGCGAACATCGCGCTCCGAAGCCACGACCTGTTCGCGATCTTGCAGACCGTCCCGGGAGTCAACCTTGGAAACATGTACCTGGTAGAGAACAATCAAGGCGGCGTCGGGGATACGAGCGGCGAGAACGCCCTCCAGCAAATGACGATCAACGGCGGCGGGGGCGGCCACGTCAATTTCCAGATCGACGGCATTACGGACCTGGATACCGGCTCGAACGCGACCACGCATTATGAGCCGAACCTGGATTCGGTGGCGGAAATGCGCGTGCTGACCACCAACTACCAGGCGGAATACGGGCGCAACTCCAGCGGCCAGATCTCGGTGGTGACTAAGAGCGGCAGCCAGGAGTTTCATGGCTTGGGTAGCGCGAACAAGCGCCACGAGATGTTCAATGCCAAGCCGTTCTTCACGAACCTGACCGGCGGAATCAAGCCTCAAGGCCGGTACTTTATCTGGAACTACAACGTGGGCGGTCCTCTTTACATTCCGCACCTTTTTAACACGCAGAAGAAGAAGTTGTTTTTCTTCTGGTCGCAGGAATACACGCGCCAGAAGCCCGGTCCTCAGAGCGGCTATGCCGATGTGCCGAATGCCAACGTTCTAGCCGGCGACTTTTCGTATTACGTCCAAAGCTCGACTGGGAACATTGTCTCCAATTCGCTGCGGAACCCGACCACCGGCGCCTACTTCACTCCCAGCGCGATGGCTGGCGGAGACCCCCGCCTGAACATGAACCAGTACCTATCGACGTACGATGCGCAATCGGAAAAGTGGGGGCTGGCAATGGTCAATATGTTGCCCAAGCCGAACCTCTGTAACGCCGCGGCGGGGACCTTTGACGGAAAGCCTTGGAACGGCATCGGCGCGGGCGTGACCGGCACGAACCTGATCAGCCCGGCCAACTGCCCCTCCAGTCTCGTCAGCGCAAACCCGTACCTCGCCACGGGCACTACCGATTTGGCGGGCAGCGGGGTGAACATCGGCAACAACAACTCCCGCAACTACTTCTGGCTGTACCAGGGAACGCACCCGCGGCGTAACGACACGGGCCGCATCGATTGGAACGTTACTCAAAAACTAACGTCCTGGGTACGCTACTCCAACGACTACGACATGGATGAAGCTAGTTACGCGGCGATCCCGCAAAGGTCTTCGTCCGGCACCGTGGGAGGGCCCCGCGTCACGGACCATCCAAATCCCGGGCATGGCTATGGGGTAGGCATTACCTATACCATTACACCGACTATGGTCAACGAGTTTACCTTCGGGAAGAGCTACAACTCGTGGAGCTATTATCCGGAGGACGCAACTACACTCGACCGCTCGGTTATGCTGAACCCGCCCTCGTTCGACAACTTTGCAAGCGACCCTGCGTTCCTCGCCGACAAGAATCTCCCGCGCCCCGGCGAGTCGCCGGGCAGCCAGAACCTCATGGTTGAGATTCCTTCGCTGACGTTCGGCGGCGGCCAGTTGAGCGAAACTGCCGCCGGCAACAGTTGCGGAAACAGCGGAACGTGCCCGTACACCAACTTCAACGATATTTACAGCTTCAACGACACCATCAGCAAGGTGATCGGGAAGCACAACCTGAAGGCCGGCTTCTATTATGAGTGGGACGAAAAGGTGCAGTATAACGGCACCGGCACGTACCCCGGAAGCTACAGCTTTGCGGGTGGCAATGTGTTCAACCCGGCCGACACCAACGACGGCTGGATGAACGCCTACCTCGGCAACATGAATCAGTACTCGGAAGGGCAGCGGAAGGTCGGCAACATGGAGTACAGCCAGATGGAAGCGTTCATTCAGGACAACTGGCGCCTGAGCCGGCGGGTTACCCTGGACATTGGCGTGCGTTTTTCCCACATGCCCGTTCCGACCGACACGAACAACACGTCGGTTGACTTTGTCAAGTCCACTTACAATCCCGCCGCCGCCGAGCGTATTTTCTACACGTATTGCACGGTCGCAACCACTACCGCGGCATGCCCCAGCAATACGGCGACCACCAAATATCAATACGCCTGGGACGTCTCGCAGAATCCTAACGCCAACATCGGCACAGGCCAGGGCGGCGTGGGCAACATGTATCCCAGCACCTATGCCAGCAACCTCGTGCCGCTCACCTTCAACGGCCTTGCGACGGGAGGCTATACCACAACGCCGGACCCATTTACGGGAATGCAAGTCCTCCAAGCGAGCAACGCCAACTCTCCGTACGGCGCCGCAGGGTGGGGGGTTCCGCGTCTATCCCCGGCCTTCCGCCTAGGCTTTGCCTGGGACGTATTCGGCGATGGGAAGACGGCCATCCGCGGGGGCGCCGGGCAGTTCTTTAACCGCGGCGACCTCAACGAGATCATGAGCGCCAACACCTTTGGCGGCTCGCCCGTGAACGTGAACCGGCTCCAGAACTTCGGCAGCATCTCCAGCCTCCTGAGTTCGCCGTTAAAAGGCTCCAGCGTGGCAAACAACCTGATCCCCGGGCTTTCGCCCACGAGCCTGACGAGCAACGGGGGCATGGTCGTCGGCGATCAGAAGTATGAATCCACTTACAACGGGAGTTTCATGCTTCAGCAGAACCTGGGCTTTTCGACGGTGATGGAAGCCTCGTACGTGTTCCTCTGGCGGCGGCACTATCCCATCTCCTATCCCATCAACAACGTAGTCGGATTCTACAACCAGTACCAGCCCGCGGATCGCAACCCGCTTTCCGCCTACCTGAACCAGTACACTCCGGCGAACACGTACAACGCCAGCGGGCTCGCGTATAACGATAACTTCTTCCGCCCACTTCCGGGGTACGGCACCATCAGCTTGTCGGAGTTCGCCGGCAGTTCGGATTACAACTCCTTCCAGTTGGTCATTCGCCGTAACTTC
Organism: Terriglobia bacterium; assembly: GCA_963783505.1. Lineage (GTDB taxonomy): Bacteria > Acidobacteriota > Terriglobia > Bryobacterales > Bryobacteraceae > BOG-224. The sequence continues at coordinate 118,014 of CAWAOP010000025.1, forward strand.
ACACGGAGCTTATCGTTCCAACTCTCGTACAACTTCTCGAAGATCATGAGCGGTTCGGACAGGAACGGTTTGTTCACGGACAAGTTCCGGAATTGGGGAGCGTCTTTCGTGCCGACGCCCGGCGTGCTCACGTTTAACTACGTCTACCAGACGCCGAAGATCGCCGAGAAACTCGGTTTCAAGCCTCTCGGATGGGTGACGGACGACTGGCAGGTCTCCGGGCTTACCCAATACCGCAGCAACCTCATGACCGGTTATCCAGGCGTCAACTGGTCCAACACAAATTCGACTAACAACGTCCGGCCTAACATCACCGGAACTTCGGTCGAAGGCAACAATCTGATCGTTCTGGGCAGTCCGGAACTCGTCAGCAGCCAGGTTTCGTTCAAGGCCCTCAACGGACCGACGTCGCCGATGCTGGCAAACGGGTCGGCCGGCAACGCGATCTTCAACCAACTCTCGACCATGGAGGCCTTCCCGTGCAGCTATACGGCGGCCGCCAACAACCGCATGGGAGTCGGCCAGAATTTCGAATGCTTCGGAAACGCCGGGCCTGGCAGCCTGTTCCCGGTTCCGCACACGCACATCGATAACTGGGACATGAACTTCAGCAAACGCTTCCCGATTAAGGGCGAGAGGCGTTCGCTCGAGTTCCGGGCGGAGATCTACAACATCTTCAACCACACCCAGTTCACCGGGTATGTAAACGGTCAGACCTACGACTGGCCGACATACCGCGATACTGGCGTTCTTGTGCCGCAGCCCGGCACCGACGGCCGGTTCAACGGCGCAGCGAATCCGCGCATCATGTCCATGACGCTGCGGTTCACGTTCTAGATTGGAAGCAGTCCCGCCGGGGCCGGACAGACCGGCCCCAGCCAGGCTGGCATTTTCAAGCAGGCCAAGACCGCCCCAGGCGCTCCAATGCTTGGGGCGGTTCTTTTTGTGGCGCAGACTCTCAGTCTGCCGCGCCGAGACTCGTCTCGGCGCATGGTGTCCGCTCTGCGGCGCTGGACCACGCGTAGTCCTCCGGCGTTTTGGCCAGGCCCGCCCTGACGGGGTTATTTTCGATATACATTGCGATGCGCTTCATCTCGCGTTCGTCCCGCGCCCAGTGGTCGTAGCTTTCAGGCTGCCAAAACGTTTCCCCGCTGCGTCCCAGTATTTTGTTCGCCTCACGGGCGCTGGCGCCCTTCAGCGATTGGAGAAGGCGGGAGGGAGAAACCAACGGCAACAAAAGCACATGGACGTGGTTGGCCATAAGCACCCACGCCTGGAGCCGATAGTGCCTCAGTTCGACCCCACGTCGCAGCGAGGCTACCACAGCCCGGGCAATTCGCTCATCACGCAGGTACAATGGGCCATCCGTCATGCTGTCCAGATGACGATCCATCCATACGAACGCCTCGCCGCTGTTCTTCTTGCCTGGCGGCGGGTACATCGCGTGAGGCAAGCTGCCGTGCAGATGCCAGGTGACGAAGAGCCACCTCCCATCAGGATGCTGGTGCGGAAGCCGGCGGCGGAAACTACGCATAGCCTGATAGTAGGTTCCAGATGGGGAAATTCTCAGCAAAATGACCGGAACAAGCGCCGAGACGAGTCTCGGCGCGGCAGACTAAGAGTCTGCGCCACGGCGCCCGTTCGGTTAATCTGAATCTTATGACCCGCCGCCAACTCCTATCCCTGCCTCTTGGCGCCTTGGGCGCGCGATCGCTTGCCCGTGCGCAACAATCGCAGGGCATGACGTCGCGCGGCGTAAAAGCCGCGCCGCGCGGCAAGCCCTCCGGCATTCCCTTCAACGGCCATTTGGTGGACGTGGCCCAGGCGGCCGGACTTCGCGCGCCTGTCATTTACGGCGATGTCGGTTTCAACGATTACATCGTGGATTCGATGGGCTGCGGCGTCGCGTTCATCGATTACGATAACGACGGCTGGCAGGACATGTTGGTTCTGACTGGCCGCCGCCGCCAGAATACTCCCGCGGACGCCATCATCCGGCTCTACAAGAACAACCGCGACGGCAGTTTACCGATGTGACGGCCAAGAGCCGGCCTCGGTCGGAGCGTGTGGGCCGGCGGCGTGACCGTAGGCGACTACAACAACGACGGTTTCGACGACATCTTCATCACCTGTTGGGGCCAGAACATCCTCTATCACAACAACGGCGACGGCACTTTTACCGATGTCACCGAGAAAGCCGGCCTGCTCCATCCCGGGCGTGCGCTACGGAACGGGCTGCACCTGGGTGGATTACGACCGCGACGGCAAGCTCGATCTCTTCGTCTCCCACTACATGGTCTTCGACTACGACAAAATGCCCGCGCGCGGAAGGATGCCACGCTGCAACTCCGGGGCGTTGCGGTCTATTGCGTTCCTCGCGATCGACCGCAGGATCCGAGCCGGTCTGTACCACAACAACGGCGATGGCACTTTTACGGACGTGAGCGAGAAGGCCGGAATCCTCGGCGTGAAGCCGGGATTATGGCCTGACCGCCGTGGCCGCCGATTTCGACGGCGACGGCTGGCCCGATATCTACGTCGCGTGCGATTCCACGCCCAGCCTGCTCTTCCGCAACAACCACGACGGCACGTTCAAGGAAATGGGCCTGGAATGCGGAGTCGCGCTGAGCGAGGACGGCCTGGAGCAAGCCGGCATGGGCGTGGGCATCGGCGATATCAATGTGGACGGCAACCTGGATATCATCAAGACCCACTTCCGCGACGACACTCCGGCGCTCTATCGCGGGAACGGCAAGGGCTTATTCCATGATGTGACGCTGCTCGCCGGCTTGGGCGTCGAGACGCGCTGCGTGTGGATTGGGGCGCGGGCATCGTGGATCTCGACAACGACGGACTGCCCGACCTGTTCTTGGCCACCGGCATGGTCTACCCCGAGGTGGAGCGGAAGCTGCCCGAGTATCCCTATAAGACGCCGCGCGTGGTCTTCCGCAACCTGGGCGGCGGCAAGTTCGAGGAGCTGTTGGACGAGGCCGGGCCGGGCGTCTCCGACGCTCATTGCAGCCGCGGCGTGGCGTTCGGCGATTTCGATAACGATGGCGACGTGGACATCCTGATCATGAACATGAACGAGCCGCCGTCGTTGCTGCGCAACGACATGAAGGGCGACAACCACTGGCTCAAGGTTCTGCTGACGGGCGTCGAATCGAACCGTTCGGCGATCGGCGCACAGGTAGTGGCCGCGTACGGGGACCGGAAACAGGCGCAGGCCGTGCTGGCGCAATCGTCGTATCTTTCGGTGAGCGACCGGCGTCTGCATTTCGGACTGGGCAGCCGAGAAAACAGCCGATCTCGAAATTCTTTGGCCGAACGGCAAACGGGAGAAAGTCGCTGGCGTGGCCGCGGATCAGTTGGTGGTGATCCAAGAAGGCTCGGGAATCGTGCGGACCGACAAGTTCGGGAAGTAAGCGGGGTCAGGCGATCCCGACCCCGGCGCGGCAGGTCTGGAGACCTGCCCCACTTACACGTTCAGTCTCGGTCTTTGCCTCCGGATGGCATCGGTATCCTGATGCGGCTCGCCGTCGCACTCGATGGCGATGGTGGTCACCGGATCGTCCGGAGCCTTCTCCGGCAGGCCCATGAATCGGACGCGGAACTGTTCCTGCTCGAATTTCACCTCTTTACCGCTCGCCGCAGGCGCGCCGATTTGACTTTGTTGGTGAGCCCGCCGAGCGCCACGGTCTCGCCCGGCCAGAAGTGAACGTGCATGTAAAGCGTGTTGCCCTTGCGCGAGAAACCGGCGAATTGCGAGCTTCTCACCTGGCATCTTTCCGATTCGTAAATCGAAGGCCCGTTCTTCTCCATCCATTTGCCGACGGCGGTCAGGATTCGCACCGACTCGTCGGGAATCGAGCCATCCGGCTTGGGGCCGATGTTCAGTAGGTAGTTGCCCGTGTCGTGAGCGCAAGTTACTAAGTTGCGGACAACCGCCTTGGGCGTCTTCCAATTGTCGTCCGCGCGATGATAGCCCCAGCTATCGTTCATGGTCATGCAGGATTCCCAGGCGGTTTGCGCGGCGCGGATGGTCTGTTCGGGCGTCGTGAAATCGCCCGGCAGTCCATTGCGGTTGTTGACGACGATCTGCGGCTGAAGCTGATAGACCATCTCGTTCATCTTTTCCGATTCCCAGCCCTCGGCGTCCAGCGGCCAGTTTACGTCGTACCACAGCACGTCGATCTTGCCGTAGTTGGTGAGCAATTCGCGGATCTGGCCGTGGATGTAATCGACGAAACGGCGGCGGGCTGCTTCGTCGTGTGGCGCAGCGCGCGCCGTCGGGATGGTGCCAATCCATCAGCGAGTAATAGAAGCCGACGCGCAGGCCCTCGGCCCGGGCGGCCTCCACGTATTCCTTCACCAGGTCGCGGCCCGGCCCTTGCTTCGGCGCGCAGTAATTGGTGAGCTTGCTGTCGAAGTGGCAAAAGCCCTCGTGGTGCTTGGTGGTCATCACCATGTATTTCTGGCCGGCCTGCTTGGCCAGCCGCGCCCAATCGCGCGCGGCATTCGGCTTGCGGTTTGAAGTGGCGGCTAGTTTCTCGTATTCCGCCACCGGAATGCCTTCGGTCTCCATGGCCCATTCGTGCCGGCCGAGCTCGCTGTAGAGGCCCCAATGGATGAACATCCCGAAGCGGGCCTCATGCCACCACTTCAAACGAGCTTCACGGTCTGCGTCGCCCGGAAGCGGGCGGGTTTGAGGAGCCTGGCCCGTTGCGCTGGCGGCGAGCGAGCCGGCGGTTACTGCTTGCAAAACATCGCGTCTGGTCATCCTATGCTCTCCCGGACAAACAGGATAGCAACTAGTGGTCTGCGGCAAGCAGATCAACGATTATCCAGCACAGCGCGGGCGCGCTTGACCTTCTCGAGAATATCGGAGGCTTTGGCGGTCCAGACGAAGGGCTTCGGGTTGTCGTTGTGCTTGTCGATGTAGTCGCCAATGGCCATGATCAGTTCCTCGACATCGCGGAAGATGCCGCGGCGGAGCCGCTGCTCGGTGAGATCGCGAAAGAAGCGCTCGACCATGTTGAGCCACGAACTGCTGGTCGGAGTGAAGTACACATGGAAGCGGGGATGGCGGGTCAGCCATTTCTGCACTTTGGGATGCTTGTGCGTTGCGTAGTTATCGGCGATCAAGTGAAGTTCTTTGTCGGGTGGCGTGACGTAGTCGATCACGCGTAGAAACTTCAACCACTCCTGATGACGGTGCCGGTCGTCGCACATGCTGATCACGGTGCCATCCAGAGTGCTCATGGCTGCGAATAGGGTGGCGGTTCCGTTGCGCTTGTAGTCGTGGGTCATGGTTCCGCAGCGCCCCTTCTTCAGCGGAAGGCCAGGCTGAGTGCGGTCCAGCGCTTGGATCTGGCTCTTTTCGTCGGCACACAGCACGATCGCGTGTTCCGGCGGGTTGAGATACAGCCCAATGATGGCCTCCAGTTTCTCGACGAATTGGGGATCGTTGCTGACCTTGAAGGTGCGCGTCAGGTGCGGCTTCAGTCCGTGTCTATGCCAGATCCGACGCACGCTCTTCTCACTCAGGCTGGTGGCCGCCGCCATGGTGCGTGTGCTCCAGTGGGTCGCGTTAGCAGGCTTCTCCTGTGTCGTTTTCCGGACCACTTCCTGAATTCTGGCCGGGGTGATCGTGGAGGGCCTTCCCGGTCGGGGCGCGTCTTTGTCCAGCGCCGCTAAACCACCATCGAGAAACCGGTTCCGCCAGCGCGCGGCCTTCTCCGGCATGATCCTCAACTTGGCCGCGATCTGCTTATCTTGCATCCCGGTCGCAGCCAATAAAACGATTCGGGCGCGTTCCACGCTCCGCGCCGCAGCGCTCCGGGCACGCGCACGAGACTCCAGCATGTCTCGCTGCTCGGTACTCAGCACCACGGGTCGCGCCACACGCATCGTCTTTGCTCCCTCCATTGTAAAGACGACGCGCCAACTATAATCGTTACTATTTAGGCCGCACTACACTAGTGCCATGACCGAGTGATGTTGTTCTTATGCGATCCTCCGCTCTCTGACGGTCGCGGCTCGGCTAGAGGCCGCAAACCGAGCCGGGCCCGGTGGGCGCCCCGTCAGAGAGCGGTGGTGGCGCAAACAGTAACGTCGCCCCGTTTAGACCGCGTTTGCGAAGGGCGCGGATCTATCTTGGACGCGGGGCCGATGCGCCTATCGCGGAGGGGGCGCCGGAGCCGCTGGAGCGCGCCCGCCGCGGCCGCGGCCCGCCGGGGGAGTATAGCCCACCAGTTCTTCAACGGGCTTGTTGGCGGCCCATGCGATGCCGCGAAGCAACGTGTTCTGGATTTGCGGATTGCTGAAATTGGCGAATACGTGGCCCTGCATCCATACGAACGCCCGTGCCGGCTGGCCTCCGGGCAGCGTATGCTCGTAGGTCCACATCTGTGGAACCACTTCGTCCTTGTGCGTTCCGGCGCTTGGCGTACCAGCGATCTTCGCGGTCGCCAGGACGTGAATCGCCGGGTCCTTCGCCCAAGTCATCAGGAAGAAGGCTTCGTCGGTGATCGTCATGTCGGAGAACTCTTTCATGATGAGGTTTGTCCGATCGACCACCGTGTACGGGATGGGCGCATCCAGCGTGTAATTGACTTCACCGTGCTTCTTCGCGCCGCCCATGAGCGTTGCGAAGTAAGCCGGGTCAGGGCCGCACAGCGAGTCGTGAAAGCTTACCAAGCCGCCGCCGCGCTTGACGTACGCTTCGAGCGCGCTCTTCGTCGCGTCATTCAGGTAGGCCGCATCGCCCTTATAAATCACGACGACATCGGTATGTTCGAGATCCGCGGCCGTGGGAGGGTGAAACGCGCCATCCACCACCGCCCCGTGATCCGTTAGAACTTCGCTCCAATCGGCGAGGAAATGGGGATAGTCGTGCTGGCCCACGCCATGGGACTTCAAGCCCGACCACATGTAAATATGCATCCCGTTGGGATTCTGCCCTTGCACGGGAGGAGGCGTCTGCGCTCCGGAGCCGCGTCCCGCCTGAGCCGAGGCGGAAGGCTGAGATATCGCCGCCAGCGATATCATCGCGGCCGCGAGCACGAATTGCTGGGATCGTCCGATAAGCAAGGTCCTCACCTCGACCCAATATTAATTCAATGCTCGCGCGGGAGGGGGGCGAGCTTGCAGGCCCGGCGCAATACTGTTCACTTAGGCGACGCGGCGGAAGAAAAGCCGAGACGAATCTCGGCTCCGCAGGCTTGGCAGCCCGCGCCACGGCGCTACGTGGACACTACTGGGGCTATACGTTGGATGCCCGCTACGCCGCTCAAGCTGCTTGAGGCGGCGGGAAGCCTCAGTCGGCGCCGATCCGCACTGCGACCGGCTCGTGTTCGGGCGGCCTGGAGATCTGGACGCCTGCGTAACGCTCGACGGCCATGACGATCGCGGAGTGATCCAGATCGCCATTACCCTGCGCCATGAGCGAAAGGATCATTCCCTGCGCCGTCGCCGTCATCGGCAGCCGCATGTTCATTTCCTCGGCGGCATGAAGGGCGTTCTTCAAATCCTTGTGGTGCGTCTTGATGCGGCCGCCCGGCTGAAAGTTCCGGGCGATCACGAGAGGAGCTTTTGCATTCAGCACGGCGCTGCCGGCAAGCCCGTCCTTTACCGCTTCGAACACGACCTGCGGGTCGAGCCCGGCGCGGGTAGCCAGCGCCAGCGCCTCGCCCATGGCCGCGAGGTTGCACGCCACCATGATCTGATTGGCCAGCTTGGTGACGTTGCCCGCGCCCACCGGCCCAGTGAGCGTCACTTTCGACCCCATGGCCTGTAGCACCGGCAGGACTTTCTCGAACACGCTCGCCTCGCCGCCCACCATGATGGCGAGAGTGCCGTCGATGGCTCTCGGCTCACCGCCGCTCACGGGCGCATCCAGAAAACCGATGCCCGCTCTCTCACACGCCGCGCCCACCTTCTGCGCCACCTTCGGGCTGATGGAACTCATGTCCACGATCACCGAACCCTTGCGGGCGCCCTCGATCGCGCCGTTCGGACCCAGGACGGCCTCTTCGACATCCGGCCCATCGGGCAGCATGGTGATGGTCATATCGGACCGCGAAGCAACGTCCTTCGCGGACTTACCGATTGCCGCTCCGTGAGAAGCGAGTTCGTCAACCGGGGCCGCGACCACATCGTAAACCACCAGGTTGTAGCCCGCCTTCAGGAGATTCAACGCCATGGGCTTGCCCATAATGCCGAGGCCGATGAATCCGATCGTTTTGGACACAGTATTCCTCCAGCCGCTTCGAAGCGTTCACTAGTTAGGATGCGCGTTCGGACACCGAGATTCAAGCCAGAGGGCGAGTTGCGGCAACTGCCGACAGGAGGATGAGAAATCGCCGCGGATGCTGCGTCGAGACCGCAATTAGGCCGCCTCGGCTGAGTTCGGCGGGGCGCGCCCCGATCATCATGGGGGCTGGCGGACTGATCCAGCCTCCGTTTGTTGGGTCCCATCGTGTTAGACCTTAGGAATGGGAAGAACCAGATGGTCGGAAACTGAGAAGATAGATTCTGCGGTGTCGGCCCCACGCTTACGGTAACGAGGAGGTGACCGGATGGCGAACCAAGCAAGAGTGATGATTGGGATGAGTTTCTTCACGGGGAACTGCAAAGAAGCTGGCGAGACTGCGAAGGCTTTTGCAGCATCCCTGGGCCAGGGCGTCGATTTTGTCCTGGGGGTTGAGACGGGTGGTTTAATGCGGAGCGATCCCGACGTAGACGCCTTTGTCAACGACCGATTAACTGAGCCTTGGTGCGGGCCGCAGGTAGCCGTATGGGACTCACGTAGAGACGACACGTTTTTCAAAACCTGGCCGGCTGGCAGGCCTATGCCGTTTTACGACCGCTTCAGCTATGGCGGTGCCGTGAATCGGATGCTCGCCTTGGCGGCTATTGCCGACTGCGAGTACCTGGTCCGAATTGACCCAGGAACTAGACCGCCGTACTATTTCGCCGAACTCGTCCGCCGCCACATTGAGTTGATTCGATCGAAGGAAGCGGCAGTCGCGTCTGGGCTGTACACGGATCGAATCGCGCTCAGGGACGACTTCGTGCCGCTGGAAAAACGGGAAGACTACCACGAGTTCATTCACCAACGGACAGGAATCGATCCGCGCAGGCAGATCACCGGAGGCGCGGCTTTCACCGTGAACGTCGCCGGGGGCCCGCCAGCGATTCCCTTCCCGGGTTATACACCGGTGTGGGGTTCTGACGACGGTCTCTTCGCTGCGCAATGGGTCTGCGGGAGAGGACTTGTGCTACCCGAGAGCCGAATCAATCGCATTGATCCTGGCCAGGCCGCGAGGCATGGTGTCGAGTACCCCGTGCGTCTTGCGAGCATGTCTGTTCTCCGAGCGCTGAGTTGGGGAGCTTCTGAGCCCCGGGCCTTGACTGCGGGGTTCGATTTCTTGGAACAACTGGAGAGTAGGGGTTTCTCCAAATTCTACGTACTTGAAGCAAGCGCCCAACTTGAGAACCGGCTAGCTTCGATAGTGCAAGGTTATAAGAATTACCCCGAGCTCAAAAAGGCGTGGCCTAGCGTTATCCAAGATGTCGCCAACCTTTTCCGAACCCCCTGATTAACGGCGGGGCACCGGCACGGACGTGCGGGGACGGACCGGCTACAGCGCGGTCGCGGGAGGCCGTTCAACGACGAGGCAAGCCCTCGGTGCGTGGCGATGGCGAGGTGGCAGTGGCGTTTACCGTCTCGAGATCTTCTCTCTCAATCCCTGAGCGTCAAAGCCCGCATGACGGTAGATATCGGGCGGTTTGCCGGAGCGGGAGAACCGGTCCATGCCGAACACGCGCTCGCGGTAATCCGCGGGGAGGGCGAATGGATACAGGAACCCGGGCCAGCCGTTGTGCAGCGTGATGACGCGCGCGCGATCCTCTTCCGAGTAGATTGCGTTGGCCTTCGCGGGATTGGCGCGGCGCAGGTCTTCGAAGAGTTCGGGCGAGGTCACGGCGACAATCTTCAAATCGGCCTTCTCCTCGATTTCCGGAACGATCTCGAGCAGGTTGGCCATCACCTGCCCGCCGCTGACAGCCAGAACCATCTTGCGCTTTCCATTCTCGCCGAATGCTTTGAATACGTACGCGCCGTTGATCGCCTCGATCGCCGCAGGGACGCCGTCGCCGCGGTTGAAAACGGGCGTCGGCGGCCGCGCCACCGAAAACGCCACCGGCTCGCCGAGGCGCGCCGCGTGAAACATCATCTCGATCGCCTCGTTCGCGTCGAGGGGCTTGTACACCTTAATTCCCGGATAGGCCGTGAACAGCGACATCCAGAACAGGCCGTGATGCGTGGGACCGTCCTCTCCGGTCTCCGGTCCATCATGGGCAGCCAGCACGATAAAGAACGCCTTGGAATGCGGGTTCACGTCGTTGTTGATGAGAGTCATGCGGATGGAGTTCGCCATCATGGGCGTGAAGACGCCGTAGGAAGCGAACGCGCTCATGGGGCGGAAGCCGCCGGGGAGAATGTCCTGTGCGATCGCGCACGACATCATGGCCATGTTCTGTTCCGCGATGCCGAACCGCAGACCGCGTCCCAGTCTGTTGCCCGCGCTCAAGACGCCATAGACGCTCTCGGCCTTCCCCGTGAGGATGGATTTCATCAAATCGCCGGCGCCCACGTAGAAAAACGCGGTGTGCCGCATGGCCCAATGGAAGAACGCCTCCGATGCCCGCCGCGTGGGAACACTAACTGCCCTCCTGAAACACGAGTTCCGGGGGCAATTCCGCCGGCCGTTCGAACGATCGGTAGTCGGCCATAGGCCGGCCAGGCAGCGCGGTGGCCATGCGCGCCACGAGTTCTTTCTCGGGCTTCAGCATCGCCGCGGATGCCTGCAACCTATCCACCAGGTAATCGACATCCGCGTCGGCGATTGCGGACGTGACAACACCGATGTCCGCTGCGACGTCGCCCTCTTTGCCGGGAATAGCGAAGCCCAGTTTCCGCATCGCCTCGACGTACTCGGCGTGCGGGAGCGGCGTGCCGTGAGAATCCGATGTGTTCTCGAGTTTCCCGTAGTGCAGGCCTTTGATGCAGTGGCAAACGATTACGGTGGGCTTCTCCGCGCCGAACCCCGCCGCGGCCAACCGGCAGGCATAGGCGAGTTCGCGGACGTCGTGTCCGTTGGCTTCGATCGCGTTCCAACCCAAGCCGAGCCAGTGATCGAGGTACGGATACGGCATGGCGTCCGTGATGGGCCCGTCAATACCGAAGCCGTTGTAATCGAGAAGCACGATCATGTTGCGGACGCCCAGCGTGGAAGCGACGTTGCGCGCCTCGTAGGTCATGCCCTCTTCCGTTTCCGCATCGCCGGCGATGACGAACGCGCGCGTCGCGAGCCCGCAGGAGCGATGCAAAACGGCAAAGCCGAGGCCCGCTGAAATACCGTGGCCGGAAGATCCTGTGGACGTATCGGCTAGGGCTTCAAAGGATTCCACATGGCCGCTGGGGCCCCCAAACCGGCGAAAGCGCGCGAGTTCCTCCGGGTACATGGCCGCCGCGCGGTCTTCCGGCGGAAGAGCAAAACCTCTCCGGCGCAGCGCCTCGTAAATCAGCGCAACCGTGGAGTGGAACAGCGGCGAGCAGTGGCCCGCGGACCACACCACGCGATCCCGGCCGGCGTGTTTGGGATGGAATGCATCGAAACCCAGCGCGCCGCTGGCAATCAGCGTGAGGACCATCTCGGCTTTAGAGGACGATCCGCCGGGGTGGCCGGATTTCGCGCCATCCACGGCGGCGAACACCAGACCGCGGACGATGCGCGCCAGCGAAGCGATTTTCGCCTCGTCGATTTCCGCCAACGGCCGAAGCGGCGCGCCCCGCAAGTCGAGATGCTCGCCGCCCGCGGGCTTGCTCTCGAAGCGGGTGGGCGCGCAAGACCGAAGCGCATCGAGCCCGCCAGCTTCGAGAATATTGAACGTGTCCGCAACGGCCGGACTGTCTTGACGCATAAGCCCTTCTTTCGCTCTCCGAACGCCTATTCTATCCACTGTCTGGACCCGATTCTCCGGAAGGGGACGCCGATAACCCGAGGGCGCCGCGGTTAGCAACACGGTCTTTCTGTTATCCTACAGTTGAACAGTTGAACTGTTGGAGGCTTACGCATGGCGCTTGTAATGGTAAAGAACAAGTATCAGGTAGTGATTCCCCTGCCCGTCCGATCGAAGATCCGAGTCGAGGTAGGCGACCTGTTCGAAGCGCGCGCGGAGAAGGGCAGAATCGTCCTCGAGCCCAAATCCGTGATCGACCGCGGGATTGCCGAGAGCCTGGCCGATTTCAAGGCCGGCCGGACCCACGGCCCGTTCGCCACCGCCGCCGAAACAATCGCGTCGATGAATCGCGAGCTGGCCAAACGACCCGCTAAACCGCGTCGCGCGATGCGCCCCCGATGAAGTTCGTTTACTCCCAGCACTGCCTCAACTCGCTCAGAACCGCTCCGAGCACGGTCCGTGCCGCGTTCGCGAAGCAATTGGGATTTCTTGAGACGAATCTGCGCCACCCGTCGCTGCGCGCCAGGAAGTACGACGAATCGAGTGGCCTCTGGCAGGCGCGCGTGAACCGCGACTGGCGATTCTATTTCACGATTGAAAGCGACGAATATCACCTTCACGAAATAAGATCTCACCCCAAATAGGGGCATCCGGTGCACTCGGCACAGGTTGACCTTGAACTGAAGACGCCGCGCTACAATCGTGGGTCTTGGCAAATCGATAATGTCCCAACCCCTTTCCATCGCGCCGAAGTTCCGTCCCGATTTGGATCCTGGTTTTATCCCCCCCGCGTTGTGGAACCGCCGGTTTCGCGCCGCGGCCGAGGCCGCTGGGCCGGTTCCAGCCGCAATCGCTTTGGAGAGGACGGATGGCACGGTCTCAATCCTTCGGACGGTCGCGCTGCCTCACGAGGGACCGAACGTCGATCTCAACCACCGATACTTCGAGCGGCTGCTGAAGTTCCTCTTGTGGCAGAAAGGCGGATGCCGGGTCACGTTCGCGGGCGAAAGCCGTATCGCGCACTTTCTTGAAGCTACCTACGCTCCCGGCGGCGCCCAGGCTTTCGACCACAGCTTCATGGGCGAGCAGGTCTACGGGCGCCCGTTCGTGGTCGAAGCCGCGCCGTATGATGCTTGCCCGGAAGAGCGCGAAGCCGCCGTGCCGCTCGGCCGCCATCTGGATGGCTACCGCATCGGATTCGACCTGGGCGCGAGCGACCGCAAGTGCGCGGCGATGGCCGAGGGCAAGGTTGTGTTCAGCGAAGAGGTCCCCTGGACGCCCGGCGCTCGGAGCGATCCGCAATATCACTTCGATGGCATCAACGACTCCCTGAAGCGCGCCGCGGCGCATCTGCCGCGGGTCGACGCTATCGGCGGCAGCGCGGCGGGCGTGTATGTCAACAACGAGGTACGCGTCGGCTCGCTGTATCGGGGCGTGCCGCGGCCGCTGTTTGACACGCGGGTGCGCCGGTTGTTCTTTGAATTGCAGGAGGCATGGGGCGGAATTCCATTCGAGGTGGTGAACGATGGCGAAGTGACCGCGCTCGCCGGGTCCATGGCGCTCAACGATGGCGCCGTGCTGGGCATCGCCATGGGCAGCAGCATGGCGGCGGGCTATGTCACCCCTCAGGGGGCGATCACCACGTGGCTGGACGAATTGGCATTCGTGCCCGTGGATTACCGCGAAGACGCCCCCGCCGATGAATGGAGCGGAGACCGCGGCGTTGGCGTGCAGTACTTCTCGCAGCAGGCCGTGGCTCGTTTGCTCGCGCCGGCGGGGATCGATCTGCCTCGCGAGATGCCCTTCGCGGCCAAGCTCGAAGAAGTTCAGAACCTGATGGCGGCGGGCGACGCGCGCGCGCGCACAATCTACGAAACGATCGGCGTCTATTTCGGATACGCCATTGCCCACTTCGCCGATTTCTACGACTTCCGTAACCTGTTGGTCCTGGGCCGCGTGATGACCGGCGAAGGAGGCGACCTGATTCTATCGGTTGGCCGCCAGACGCTCGCAGGCGAGTTTCCGGATCTCGCCGAGCGCATCCGTTACCACATCCCGGATGAGAAGGAGAAGCGCCACGGACAGGCAATCGCCGCCGCCAGTCTGCCGGCGCTCCGTTCCGTACCGCCGCCGACAGAGAGTGGTCACGTCCTTAGAGAAGGGTAAGACTTAGGAGATCCTCGATGCAATTCCATAAACCAACCGCCGACTTCTTCGTGCCCGATGGGCTCGCGCCCGAAGACGCGCTCGCGCGCACCACGCACATGTGCGTTTCCGCGCACCAGGACGATATCGAAATCATGGCCTATCACGGCGTGGCGGAGTGTTTCGGCCTCCCGGATAAGTGGTTCACGGGTGTCGTGGTTTCCGATGGCGCCGGCAGTCCGCGTTCCGGCATCTACGCCGGCTACACCGACGAGCGGATGAAGAAAGTGCGCATCGTCGAACAGCGCAAGGCGGCCTTTGTCGGGGAATACGCCTGCCAGATTCAACTCGGCTACCCAACCTCCGAGCTAAAGAACGCGGCGAACACGGCGGCCGTAGAGGACCTCATCCGGATCTTTCGCGTCGCGCGCCCCGAGGTGGTCTATCTGCACAACCTCGCTGACAAACACGATACGCATGTCGCCGTGGCGCTGCGAGCCATCGCCGCCATGCGCGCGCTCGCCGGCGAGTACCGGCCGAAGACAGTTTACGGTTGCGAAGTGTGGCGCGCGCTGGACTGGATGATGGATGACGACAAGCGCCCGTTGCCGGTCTCCGCGCGGCCCAGCCTGGCCGCCGCTTTGGTGGGCGTGTTCGATTCGCAGGTGACGGGCGGAAAGCGTTACGACCTGGCGACCGCCGGCCGCCGCATCGCCAACGCCACCTATTTCGCTTCGCACGGAGTGGATGAGGAAACCGGCCTCTGCTTCGCGATGGATCTGACTCCGCTAGTGGAAAATCCGGCCCTTCCTATCGCCGAATACATGTTGGGTTTCGTGGACCGCACGCGCGCGGACATCATGAAGCGGTTGGCGATGGTGGGATAGCGGCTGGTTACTCGCACCGCAACGCTTGCATGGGGTCGATGCGCGTCGCGCGTAAGGCGGGCGCACAGGCGGGCCGCCACCGCGACGAGGAGCAGGACCGCCCCCGCCAACATCAGTGAGAGCGGGTCGTTGGGCTTCAGATCGAACAGGAATGACTTCACCACGTGCGATGTCGCCAACGCCACGGGTAGCCCGATCGCAAGGCCCGCCGCCGTTAGCGCCAGCGCTTCGCGCAGGATCATCCACAGCAGGCGCGGCCGCGCGGCTCCCAGCGCCATCCTGATCCCAAGCTCGCCTGTGCGCCGCGCCACGTTGTAGGCCATAGTCCCGTAAAGGCCCACGCACGCGATCAGCACCGCCAGAATGGCGAGCGACGCGGACAGCATGGCGAAGGTCCGCTCCTGTCCGATGGTCTGGTCGATGACGCGATCCTGCGTGGTCACGTTCGAAAGCGGGATGCGCGAGTCGGCCTCTTGCAGGATGCGGCGGACGGCGCCGGCCAGCCCCATTGGATCGCCGGCGGCTCTAATTTCATAGGTTAGCCCGTAAAGCCATCTCAGGTCGTGAGTATACGGAATGTACGCGAGTTCGGGGATGTCCTGCTTCAAGGAACTGTACCGCGAATCGGGCGTAACACCCACGATTTCCAGGTCCGCGTTCCTGCCAAGCCCGAAATGCCGTCCTAAGGGATTCTCGTCGCCGAAGTAGTTCTTGGCGAACTTCTGGTTCACCACCGCCACCTTCGCTCCGGAGGCCACGTCGCGGTCGGAGATATCGCGACCGAATAGAATCGGAATTTGCATGGTCGCCAGGAATCCGGGACCGACCGCCACGTAGGATGTGCCTTGTTTCTTGTCCAAAACCTGATGATCCAAGGCGATGATCGTACTCGACGTCGATTGCGAAACCAGCGCGTAATTCGAGGCGCTGCCGCTGCGCACGCCCGGAATCGCGTTGATGCGCGTCTGCAGCGCCTGGTAGAACCGCGCCAGTTCCTCTCCCTTGTAGCCAGCCTGCCTGGCATTCACGTTGAACAGAAGCAGGTGTTCGCGGTTGAAGCCGAGTTGTATCGAGTCGAGCTTGGCAAGCGTCCGCACGAAAAGCCCCGCCGCCACCAGCAGCAGGACGGAAACGGCGATTTGGGAAACCACCAGAATCTGGCCAAGGCTCACGTGGAGGATCGAACGGCGCGCGCGCAATGCGGCCTGGCCGGCGCGCGTTTCCTTCAGATCGGAGGTCAGATCCACGCGGGTGGCGCGCAAAGCGGGGGCCAACCCGAACAGGACTCCGGTCGCGAGTGACAGCGCCAGGGCCACTGCCAGCACGTTCCAATCAAGTTCGGCCCGCATGGTGAAATTCTCGCGCCCGTCGGAGACCAGCGCGGTGAGGAAGCGGATGCCCCAACTGGCGAACAGTACCCCGAGCGCGCCGCCCATGCACGCCAGAAGGACGCTCTCGGTGAGCAGTTGCCGCACCACGCGGGGCCGTCCAGCTCCCAGGCTCAGCCGCACGGCCATCTCCTTGCGGCGGGCGGCGGCTCGCACCAGCAGCAGGTTGGCCAGGTTGGCGCAGGCGATGGCCAGGATAAGGCCGACGAGCGCCATCAGGACAAAGAGCGGCATCGAGTACCGTTGCCGCAGCCTTTCCAACCCCGTCCCGCCGGCCTTGAGGAGCAGCGCCGGGAGATCCTTACGCTCCTCGTCGTTCGCCGCCGTGCCGCTGGCGAACTGGCGGAATACGGGGGCCAGCGCGGACTGCGCCTGCGAGAGGCTGACGCCCGGGCGAAGCCGCCCCATCGTCTGGACCCAATAATAATTCGCATTCTGCCACTGGTCCGCGTTCCCATCGCGAAGCGGGTCCGCGCGGAGCGCGAGGTAGACATCCACGGTTTCGCCGGTATCCACCCCATAGAAGCCAGGGGCGGCCACGCCAACGATCATGAAAGGTATGTTATTGATCTGCATCGCCTGGCCGACGGCCCGGGAGGCCTTGCCGAAACGGCGGCGCGCATATGCGTAACTGAGCGCCGCCACCGCCGGAGCGCCGGGGCGGTCGTCGGAGTCGTCGATCAGACGACCCGCCGCGGGCGGGACGCCTAGCGCTCCGAAGAAACGGCCTGAGACGGACAGCCCCGTCCCCAGATCGGCCTGGCCGCGGATCTGCACGTTCAGGCGGCCCGCCCGGTTGAAAGCGAAGACTTGGGAGAAAGCGCGCCGGTCCGAACGGAGCGCTTCGTAGGCCGGATATGGGAAGTTGCCGCTGGTCATGCCAGTCTCGACGGTTCCGTAATTGTTGCCGCTGAAGCCGTGGGCCACTTTCGGAAAGGCCTTGCTGTGCCAGTCGAGAGAGCACGAGTTTCCCGGGATCCTGCACCGGGAGGGAGCGGATCATGAGCGCGTTCATGAAACTGTAAATGGCCACGTTGGCGCCGATGCCCAGGGCCAGCGAGAGCGCTGCCAGCGCCGTGAACCCGGGGCTCTTCGCCAGGCCGCGGCAAGCATGGCGCGTGTCTTGAATGAGTTGCTCCAGCCAGACGAACGAGCGCGCGTCGCGATGCAGTTCCTTCACCTGATCTACGCCGCCGAACGCGCGCCGGGCCGCCATACGCGCCTCGGCCGGGGCCATGCCGCGCCGCAGAAACTCCTCTTCGAGCAGCGCAAGGTGAGATTCCATCTCGCGGGTCATCTCGCGATCGGCGCTCTCGCGGCGCAGGAGGTTGCCTAGCTTGGTCAAAAAAGAACGCACGGCTCAGGCTCCCCCCAGGAGGATCTTCTCCACCAGCCCTGCCAGCCTGCGCCAGCGCCGGGTCTCGGCGGCGAGCGCCTTTTCGCCGGCCTTGGTCAGGGAGTAAAAGCGCGCCTCCCGGTTGTTCTCCGTCTTGCCCCAGACGCCTTTGATGCGGCCCTGCTGCTCCAAGCGCACAAGAGCCGGGTAGAGCGTCCCCTGATTGAGAATCAGCGAGTCGCCCGAAACCTGTTGGAGGCGCGCGGCGATTCCGTAGGCGTGTTGCGGTCCCAGGCCGCCGAGGACCCGCAGCACTAGCAGATCGAGCGTGCCCTGGAGGACCTGGATCTTTTCATTCGCTTCACTAGGCATTCAAGTGAAGTTTGGCGCGATTTCATTGATGTCAAGTGAAAAGTGGGGCGGGCCGGAGGGCGCCCCGGCCCGCCCCACTACGCCACCCACGGCAGATACGCCGCTCCGTACAACCCCGCTTCGTTGCCCAGCGTGGCCTGGGCGATTTTCGTCTCGGCCCGGGTCGCACGATACGTGAACGAGCGCTCCTCGAGCGTGTGGAACATCGCCGGCGTAAAGAGATCCCACGCAGGCAGCATGCCGCCGCTCAGCAGGTACAGCGGGAAGTTGAATGTGTTCACGAGCACGGCCAGCGCCGCGCCGAGCGCTTCGCCCATGATCGCCCAGATTCGGCGCGCCTTCGCGCCTTCGGGCGTGTCCTCCATGGCGATTTCGCAAATGTCCTTCGCCGTGAGATCTTCGCCGAGTTGCAGCAGGCGGGCCATGGCCGTGACGGCGGTGGCGGAGGCGTGCTTTTCCAGGCAGCCCCGGTTCCCGCAGCCGCAGGGATTGCCGCCGGGAATGACGGTGATGTGTCCCAGTTCGCCGGCCATGCCGACAAAGCCTCGCAGGACTTTTCCGCCGGAGATGATGCCGCCGCCGATGCCGGTGCCGAGGGTCAGCAGCACCAGGTCGTCCACCCCCCGGCCCGCGCCCATCCACTTCTCGCCGAGCGCCGCGGCATTGGCGTCGTTTTCGAGAATCACGGGCGCGCCGATTCGGCGGCTCAGGTCGTCCCGGACTGGATAGTCATTCAGGTAAGGAAGGTTCGGCGAGTTCGTCATCAGACCTTCCTTCATGCGGATGAAGCCGGGCACGCCGACGCCGATTCCGGCCAGTTCGGCCGCGCCGTGGCGCTCGCGCAGTTTCGTGATGGCGCCGGCGATATCGCCCAGAACCGCCTCGCGGCCCTCGGTGAAATTCGTGGTTCCGGAGATCTTGTCGAGAATCGTCCCCGAGCGGTCGATAGCGGCGGCGCGCAGGTTGGTCCCGCCGAGGTCAAGTCCGATGGAATAGTGAGCCATGAAGCGGAATGGTAGCACCGTGAGGGCGGGGTGGATTTTTACCTGATCTCTCGGGGCCGGGCCGCGGGGCGGGAGACGCTCAGCTTTCTGTCAAGGCGTCCGCGGGTAGCCTATTCCGCATTTCCGCCCGGACGGCTTCGG
Organism: Terriglobia bacterium; assembly: GCA_963783505.1. Classification (GTDB taxonomy): domain Bacteria; phylum Acidobacteriota; class Terriglobia; order Bryobacterales; family Bryobacteraceae; genus BOG-224. Next base: position 137,314 of record CAWAOP010000025.1, read on the forward strand.
CGATCTCAAGAGCGCGCAACGCGTCCGCCAGTTGAGGCTCGCGCATGTCGTCGGTGTACCGGACATCGAGGGCATACGGGTTCATCGAGCCCAAAACCTCCGACAATTCGGCAAGACGATAGGAGGCGGGCAGCGTCCTCGCCAGCTTGACTAGGTTGTGCGTCCGCGGCGCCTGAATGCCAAGCCAGGTCAGCAAACACTTCACGTACTTCTCAGCCGCCTGCTGGCAGTGGAAGCAGACGGTATCGTAGGGGCATCCTTCCTCGGTGGACATGATCCGGCGAGCCGCTTCCAAATCGTGTTCCGCCTTCCGCACTCACAGTTGGAGCGCCTCTCTCAGGTCACGCGGATCGCTCATACAGCACTTTGCCCTCTCGGGCAGCCGGCCAATAAATGGTGTTGACGATGTCTTTGAAACGCTCGAACGGGCCGGTGGTGGACACTAGAATATCGGTAGCCGAACCGCAATTCGCGGTCGCAGCATACATCTCCACCGCTCGGGCGCGGGGGTTCTCCACTTCCTCGAACAGAACGAGCAGGTCAACATCGGAATCGGGACGATCATCGCCGCGCGCGCGGGAGCCGAACAGGATGATCTTCTCCGGAGAGAACCTACGCGCGATCAGATCGACAATCTCATCGATCTCGGCTTTCGCGTTCATCTACTGAGAATATACCGCGTTCCAGCGGGTGGCCCGCTACTTCAGCAGCGAAGCGGATTGCGTGGCGAACTCAAGAACCCAGCTTGGGAAAATGCCCAGGAACAGGACTGCGGCGGCGGAAAGAACCAGCGCGGCGCTCAATCCGAATGACATCGGCTCGGCCTGCGATGCGGCATCCCCCGGCTCGCGGAAGTACATCATCACCAGCACGCGCAGGTAGTAGTATGCAGCCACGGCGCTATTGAGCAGGCCCAGGACCGTCAGCCAGACCAGGTGGGAATCCAGCGCGGCTTTAAAGATATAGAACTTGCCGAAGAACCCGCCCGTGAGCGGGACGCCGATCAGCGACAGCATGAAGATGGTGAGCAGGGCTGCGATCGCCGGCTGCTTCCGGCCGAGCCCCGCGAAATCGCTCACGTCCTGATACCGCTCGCCCTTTCCAGACAGGTGGCCGACCACGGCGAAGGCCCCGATGTTCATGAAGGCGTAGGCCGCCAGGTAGAACATGGCGGCCGCCGCGCCGGTATCGGAACTCGCGGTCAGCGCCACCAGCACGTAGCCCGCGTTCGCAATGGAGCTATAAGCCAACATGCGCTTAACGTTGGTTTGCACCAGCGCCGCGAAGTTTCCAATCGTCATTGAAAGCAGCGCGCAGACCCACACCAGCGGCTGCCAGCCTGTGATCGCCGGAGGCAGCGCGGTCAGAAAGACTCGCAGGAAGAGAGCGAACGCGGCGGCCTTCGGGCCGGTGGAGAGGAACGCCGTCACGGGCGAGGGCGCGCCCTGGTACACATCCGGCGCCCAAATCTGGAACGGCGCCGCAGAAACCTTGAATGCCAGGCCCACGAACATGAGCGCCGCGGCCAGTCCCAGGAATCGGGGGTCGGGCGCGGGGACGAATCGTCCCGCGGTGGCGAATCGAACGCCGCCCAGATCGATGGTTCCCGTGCATCCGTAAATCAGCGCGACGCCGTACAGGAAGAACGCCGTAGCGAAGGAGCCCAGCAGGAAATATTTCAACGCGGCTTCGCTCGATCGCTTATCGTCACGCAGATAGCCGGTTAGGACGTAGCTCGCAATCGAAGAGATTTCCAGTCCGATGAAAATAACGATCAGGTTGTTCGCCGCCGCCATGAGACACTGGCCGGAAATCGAGAACAGCAGCAGCGCATGATACTCGCCGGTCTCCACTCCCTGGCGGCGGAGAAACCCAAACGACGAAAACACGGTCAGGATGCCGACGGCGATCACCAGGAAGCGAAAGAACGTCGCAATCCCATCCACCATCAACATGCCGCCGAACGCCATGCCGCCTTCGGTATACCCGTACGCCGTTGCGGCAAGCGCCGCGATCAAAGCCAGAATCGTGAGGTTGCCGAATACTCGGGATTCACGCCTGCGGATCAGCGGAATCAGCAGCATGAGCAGCGTGCCGGCCGTGGCCAGAAGAGTCTCCGGCAGGAAGCGGATGAAATCGTCCGTGACGGGCATCCAGCTAGCGGGCATGGGAACCCTCCAGGGACTTGGGGCTGGGGGCTGGGGTCTGGGGATCGGAAAGCAGGGGCTGGGGGCTGGGGGTTGGGGGCTGGGGATCGGAAGTGGAGTTTTCCGAGGATGGGCGGAGGAGTGTCATCGGGGAATTAGTGGTATTCTGCCCGACGAGAGCAGCGGCGTTTTCCCCGGCCCCCAGCCCCCAGATCCCAGCCCCTGAGTTTCTCACCAGCACGGGCACGTTCACCTGGCTCTGCTCCAGAATTCGCGCGTTCGTCTTGCCCACCTGCGGAAGGAACGTTTGCGAGTACACTCCCATCCACACCATCATCGCGATCAGCGGAACGATAGCCGCCCACTCGCGGAATTTCAGATCGTAGACATGCGAGCCGACTTCCGGATTCACCGGCCCATAGAACACCCGCTGGTACATCCACAGCATGTAACAGGCGGAGAGGATCACGCCCAGCGAGGCCCAGATGGCCCACTGGAAGTTCGCCAGCGCCGCGCCCTGCAATACCAGGAACTCGCCCACGAAGTTGTTCAACAGCGGCAGCCCTATGCTGGCCAGCGTGGCGATCAGAAACGCCGTCGAAAGCCACGGAGCCGCGGTCGCCACCCCGCCGTAATCGGATATCTCCAGCGAATGCCGCCGCTCATAAAGCAAGCCTACGATCGCGAACAGAGCGCCCGTCGAAATGCCGTGATTGAGCATCTGGTAAACGGCGCCATCCATCCCCATCTGGGTGAACGAGAAGATGCCCAGCACGACGAATCCCAGGTGACTCACCGACGAGTAAGCCACCAGCTTCTTCATGTTCGGCTGCACCATCGCAACCAGCGCGCCATAGACGATTCCGATAATGGCCAATACGATAATCCACGGAGCGCAGCTTCGGGCGGCCCCTGGGAACAGCGGTACGCAGTAATGCAGCAAGCCGTAAGTGCCCATCTTCAGCATCACGGAAGCCAGCATCACGGATCCGGCCGAAGGGGCCTCCACGTGCGCATCCGGCAGCCACGTATGCAGCGGGAAAAGCGGGACCTTGATGGCGAAAGCGCCGAAAAATGCCAGGAACAACAGCAACTCTTCGCCTCCGGAAAACGCCAGCTTGCCGCTGGAGAGCATATCGAGCAACGCCGGATAGCTGAACGTCCCCGCGCGGTTGTACAGATAGATGATCGCCGCCAGCATCAGCACGGAGCCCACCATGGTGAAGAGGAAGAACTTCACCGCCGCGTAAATGCGGCGCTCGTGGCCCCAGATGCCGATCAGGAAGTACATGGGGACGAGCGAAACTTCCCAGAACACGTAAAACAGGAACAGATCCTGCGCGATGAAGACGCCGATCAGCCCGAACTCCAGCAGCAGCAGGAACGCGTAAAACTCCTTCGCCCGGTCCCGAATGTAGCGCCACGAAATCAGCACGCAGATGGGCGTCAGAAACGTGGAGAGCAGCACGAGCCAGAGGCTCACGCCGTTGGCGGATACGGCGAAGTGAATGTTCGGGGTCGAAATCCAGGGAACGTCCACCGCGAACTGTTCGGCCGCCGATCCGCCGTTGAACCACGCCAGCAATCCAAGCGAGGCGATGAAGACCGCCAGCGATAAGATAAGCGCTCCCGCGCGGCTCAAGTGCGCCGCGGAGCGGGGAACCAGCAGCAACAAAAGGAATGCCGCCAGAGGCAGGAAGAGAACTGCCGTGAGCAGGTTCACCGCGCGCCTCCCGCGATTCCCAGCGCCACAATTACCAGCACCGAGCCGAACACCACCCAGGTGGCATAACTGCGGATATTGCCCGATTGGAACAGCCGTAACACCGCGCCGAGGCGTTGAGAGCGCGTTCCCAGGCCGTTCGCCGCGCCGTCGATCACAGCCGCATCCACGCCCTTCCACAAGACCGCGCGCGAGCCCTCGACGAGCGGCTTCACCACGACGGCGCCATAAATCTCATCCACGAAGTACTTGTTGTAGACGATCGTGTATAGCCCCTTGACGCTCCCCGAGATGGCATCCGCCATTCCGGGTTTCGCCACGTACACGATCCAGGAGAGGAAAATCCCGAGCAAGCCGGCCCCGGTCGAAATCGCCATCAGAATCTTGTTCTCCGGGCCCTCATGCGCTCCCAGGAACGCGGGAATGTTGAACGCGAAGCCGCCGCCAATCGAAAGCAACGCCAGCGCGGCTAGCGGGATCAGCATCACCGGCGGCGATTCATGCGGATGCTTCTCGCCGCGGTACTCGCCGAAGAACGTAAGGAACATCGCGCGGAACACGTAGAACGCCGTGATGCCCGCCGTCAGCGTGCCCACCCAGTAGATCCACGGCGCGTAATCGTAAGCCGCCAGCAGAATCGCATCCTTGCTGAAGAAGCCGGCGAACGGCGGAACGCCCGCGATGGCTACTGCCGCGCACATCATGGTCCAGAACGTCCAAGGAATTTTGGAGCGCAGGCCACCCATGTTGCGCATATCCTGCTCTCCGGCGAGCGCGTGAATTACGCTGCCCGAGCCGAGGAACAGAAGCGCCTTGAAGAACGCATGGGTCATCAGGTGGTAAATGCCCGCCGAGAACGCCCCGCAACCCACGCCGACGAACATGTAACCAAGCTGCGAAACGGTCGAGTACGCGAAGACCTTCTTGATGTCGTTTTGCGCCAGGCCGATGGTCGCCGCAAGAAACGCCGTGGCGATTCCGATTACCGCGATTACCCAGGCGGCCTGAGGCGCATGGGCGTAAATGGGCCACGACCGCGCCGTCATGTAGACGCCGGCCGTCACCATGGTCGCGGCGTGGATGAGAGCCGAAACGGGCGTCGGTCCGGCCATGGCGTCCGGCAGCCAAACGTACAGAGGAATCTGCGCCGACTTTCCGCAGGCCCCGGCCATCAGCAGCAGGCCGATGAGCGTAAGCGCGCTTTCAGGCTTCGACGCCGCTTGCCCGAAGAACTCCACTGAAATCGAGCGTCCCGAAATTCTTGACGATCAGGAATACCGCGAGCGAGAATCCGAAATCGCCGATGCGGTTCACGATGAACGCCTTGTTACCGGCGTCCGTGGCGAACTTCTTATCGAAATAGAACCCGATCAACAGGTAGCTGCACAGCCCCACGCCTTCCCAGCCGACGAACAGCAGAAGGTAGTTCGCCGCCAGGACCAGCGTGAGCATGAAAAACATGAAGAGGTTCAGGTACGCGAAGAAGCGGTAGTAACCTCCCTCATGCGCCATGTAGCCAATGGCGTAAATGTGGATCAGCGAACCGATCCCCGTCACCACCATCAGCATGATGACCGTGAGCTTATCCACCGCGAAATCGCAGTTCACGCTCAGCGCGCCGCTTTGAATCCAAGTGTAGTAATGTTCGACGTAAGGGTGGCTCAGGTCGAGGCCGAGCACGGTCTTGAGCGCCCACGCGAAAGACAGCGCGACGCTGCCGATGGCGATGGCGTTCGCCACTCCCTTGGAAAAGCGCCGGCCGAACAGGCCGTTCAGCAGGAAGCCCGCAAACGGAAGAAGGGGGATGAGCCAGAGTTGCATCGGAGTCGACGGCCCTACGATCTTGTCCGCGGTGAACATCTCTCGCCTCAATCCTTCATCTCGTTGATGTCGTCGATATTCAGGGTTCCGCGGTTCCTGAAGACCGTCAGAATAATCGCGAGCCCCACGGCGGCCTCCGCCGCCGCCACCACCATAACGAAAAACGCAAACAGGTGGCCGTCGGTCTGGCCAAGCTGGTAGGAGAACGTCACGAAGCTCAGGTTTACCGCGTTGAGCATCAGCTCGATGGACATGAATACCGTGATGATGTTCCGCCGGAAAATAAAACCGGCCGCGCCGAGCGACGAACAACGCCGCGCTCAGCAGCAGGAACCAGGAAATCGGAACGGCGCTCATATCAGTCGATTTCCTTGCGCGCCAGAACGATCGCGCCGATCACCGCAATCAGAATCAGAATCGACGTCACCTCGAACGGCAGCAGATAAGTGCGTAAATAAGGCCTTCCCAATATCTTTCGGGCCGCCTTGCGTAAAGCCGCCGAAGTGCACCTTGGCCCCGGGCGGAAACATGCGCGCCACAAAGTAAGCCAGCATCATCAGGAAAGCCGCCAACGAGGGAATGCCAAGCACTGCGCGCCACCACCGAGCGGCCTCGCCGCGCTTCCACGCCCGCGTTCAGCAACATGATGACGAACACGAACAGCACCATGATGGCGCCGGCGTACACGATCACCTGCGCGGCGGCGATGAACTCCCCGCCCAGCAGCAGGTAAAGCACGGCCAGCGAACCCATCACCCCGATCAGCGAGACGGCGCTCGCAATCGGGTGCCGCTGCGTCACCACGTTGATGGCGCAGGCCAGCGCGACGAACGCAAAAACCAGGAAAACGACGACGTCCATCTCAGCCCACCCAGGCGATCAGCACAGCCGTCGCCAGCAGGTTCAGCATGGCGGCCGGGAACAGGCCCTTCCACGCGAACCCCATCAGTTGGTCGTAACGGAACCGCGGCATGGTTCCGCGGACCCATATGAACAGGAACAGAATCGAGCCCGTTTTAGCGCAGAACCAGAACAGCGGCAGCAGCCAGCTCTGCACGATGGGCAGCAGGAACAGTCCGGCGATGCCGACGAAAGATCGCCCCGAACGCAGGCAGCGTATAGCGGTCGCGTTTCCGCGCCGGATTCGCCCCGTGATAGAAGGCCAGCGCCGCCGCTATGGCGAAAATCGCCGTGGGCGCGAGGCTCGAACCATACGCCACCGGCCACGGCGCGTCCCAGCCGCCCAGGAACAGCAGGACGGCCATGCGAGCTTACCGTGATCATGTTGGCGTACTCGGCCATGAAGAAGGAAGCGAACTTCATGCTGCTGTATTCGGTATGGAAGCCAGCCACCAGTTCGTTTTCCGCTTCGGGCAGGTCGAACGGCACGCGGTTGGTTTCCGCGAAGGCGGAAATAAGGAAAATGACGAACGCGAAGATCTGCGGGAACGGCCCGTGCAGTACGTTCCAGCGCCATATGCCGCCCGATTGCTTTTCCACCAGCTCGCGCAGGCTCAGGGTGTTGGCCATCAGCAGGGGCGACGCAATAGCCAGCGAAAGCGGCAGCTCGTAGCTGATCATCTGCGCGGAGCTGCGCAGGCCGCCTAGCAGCGCGTATTTGTTGTTCGACGCCCACCCCGCGAAGGCAATTCCGTATACGCCCATCGAGGAGACGGCCAGCACGAACAGCACGCCGATGTTGAGATCCGTCATCTGCATCCACGTGTGAATCGGGCCTACGCGGATCGCCGGTCCGAACGGGATCACGGCGATGGAAAGCAGCGCCATGGTGATCGCCAGGAACGGCGCCCCCACGTACAGCGGCTTGTTGACGTATGGCGGAATCAGGTCTTCCTTCGTGATGAGCTTGATGACGTCGGCCAGCGGCTGCAGCAGGCCGTGCGGGCCCACGCGGTACGGACCGGGCCGGATCTGTATATGCGCGATGACCTTCCGCTCCACCCACTGAAGGTAGGCGAGCACCGTCATGAGGACCGCAAAAATCACTACGGCCTTCGCCACGCTGATGAGGATGAACGAGTCCATTAGCGGTTCAGCCGGCTCTCCAGGACCGAATGCAGTATCTTAGAATAGCGCCCCAGCGTTCCCGAGGCGAACAATCCGTTGTGCGCGGAGCTCGCCGCTCCCGGCGCTCCCAATTCCACCAGCGGTCCGGCCGGAGCGGCGGTCTTTGCCGCGCCCCCCGAGGCCAGGACGTGCGCCGGCACGGCGTATCCGGATACGGCCGTGCGGATCTCTTCGAACACCGCCGAGGGATCCCACGGTCCGAGCGATAGAGCGGCGCCCATCTCCCGCGCGATGAATCCCATAATCTCGAGATCCGGCTTCGTCCCCATGGTGTGCGGGCCCGCGTTCAGCCGCTGCACTTCGCCGGTGACGTTGGTGACCGTTCCGTTCTTTTCGTACGCGCAAGCCGCGGGCAAGACCACGTCAGCCTGTCGCGCGGTTTCGGTGAGGAACAGATCCTGCACCACCAGGAAGCCGGCCTTGCGCGAGGAGCCGTCCTTAAGCGGGTTCGCGCCCACCACCCACAACGCATCCAACTCGGCGGCCAGCATCTCGCCGATGCGCATACCGGGCTGCCCGGAGGGAAGGAAGCCAGGCAGGAACCCGGGCGCCAGGCCCATATCGATTGCGCCGCGTGAGTTCGGGTAGTCCACCAGGCAAGCGTGCTGAACGGGAATCCCCAACGATTCGCCAAACGCCACCAGCGACCGTACGTCCGCGCCCTGGAACGAATCGTCGAACACCACCGCTAACTCGGGTTCCGCCTTCAACTGGTCGCGCAGCCGCTCCAGCGCGGCGAGAATCTCCGCCGCGCCTCCGGCCCGAATGGCTACGGCGGCGTATTTATCCTCCCGCACCGGCTTGGGCGTCACCACGTAGACGCGCGCCCGATGATGGCGGTAATTCGCGCGGATTTGATAACTGAGAAGTGGATGCTCAAGCGCCAGATCGGCTCCCAACACAAGCGCCGCCCTGCGCCTGTAAAGGTCTTCGACGGTCGCAAGCTTCTCCGTCGCTCCCGCCAGAGCGCCCAGCAGAGCCGGGACGTCGCCCGTGCGATGGTGATCGACGTTGTTGGTCCGAAGAACCCGGCGCGCGAATTTCTGAAGGTAGTAATTCTCTTCGTTTGTCGTGTGGTTCGATCCAATCACGCCGAAGCTTCCGCCGCGCTCCACGGTCGCGGAGAACTTCTTCGCTACCGTCCCGAGCGCCTGCGCCCAGGAGACTTCTTCCAACCTGCCATTCACCCGCGCGAGCGGCGTGAGCAAACGGTCCGGGTGATCGTAGAAATCGAACGCATAACGGCCCTTGACGCACAGGAATTCGCCGTTGATTCCGGAGCTGTCGCGGTTGTTGGCGCGCACGATCCGGTCTCCACGGACGCCCAGCGTAGTCTTGCAGCCGTCCGCGCAGTGCGCGCAGGCCGTCCCCACGTGCGTCATTTCCCACGGGCGCGTCTTGTAACGGTACGCTCCGCTGGTCAGCGCTCCCACCGGACAGATATCGATGCACGCGCCGCACTCGTCGCATTCCAGGTGGTCGCCCGCGTTGGGAGCGATTTCCGAAACCACCCCGCGGTTGATCACGCCCAGCGCTCCCACGCCCATGCCCTCGTTGCAGATGCGCACGCAGCGGTAGCACAGGATGCAGCGCGGCGCATCGTAAAACACCACCGGCGAAAACTGTTTTTCGGGCGTGTGGACTTTTTCTTCCGTATAACGGCTTTCCCCGAAGCCGTAGCGGAAGGTCATGTCCTGAAGCTCGCACTCGCCGCCCTTGTCGCATACCGGGCAATCCAGCGGGTGGTTGGTAAGCAGAAACTCCAGCATGGATTTCCGCGCGGCATGCACCTGCGGCGTATCCGTGCGGACCACCATGCCTTCGGAAACGGGAAGCGTGCAAGCCGTCATCAGCTTGGGCATCTTCTCCACTTCCACCAGGCACATTCGGCAGGCGGCCTGGAGCGAGAGGCCTTCGTAATAACAGAAAGCCGGAATCTCGATGCCGGCCCGCTTGGCCGCGTCGATGACCAGCGTCCCCTTGCCGGCCTCCACCGCCTTGCCGTCGATCGTGAGTCTTACCGTGTCAGCCATTTAGGGGTTCGCCCGGGCACGCAAAACGTGGGGCGGCCAATTTTGGCTGCCGCTGCCTATCAGGCGGCGACGGAGCGTAGCTCCGCGTGGCCGGCACCGGCTGATAGCCGTGGCCCAGAGGGCGCCCCGACAATATTGTCCGCCCCACACCGAAGCGGCGGCGCAAGCAATCCGATCAGGCATGCTGAGCTTCACCGAACTTGGCGGACGACAAAAGATAACCGTCCGCCCCACTGTCCGCGCCATTCTCGAACGGGCACGGTTTGCCGTTCAAATGATCTTCGAACTCGTGCCGGAACTTCTCGACCAGCGAGATGATCGGCATGGCGGCCGCATCCCCCAGCGGGCAGAACGTGCGCCCCAGCATGTTGCGGCCAATGTCGCCGATCAGGTCGATATCCGAGCGCGAGCCTCCGCCGTTGTGCAGCCGCGCGGTGATCTTGCGCAGCCAGGTGGTGCCTTCGCGGCACGGAATGCACCAGCCGCAGCTTTCGTGGGCGTAGAAGCGCATCAGCCGCGCCGCCACGCTCACCATGCACGTCTGGTCGTCGATGATCACCACGCCGCCCGAGCCGAGCATCGTTTTACGCGCCGCCATGGAATCGTAGTCCATGGTCGCGCCCTCGCACTCCGCGGCCGTCAGCACCGGGCACGAAGATCCGCCCGGAATGAACGCCTTCAGTTTCCGTCCGCCGGAGATCCCGCCGCCCAGCTCGTTGATCATCTGCATGACCGGGAAGCCCAGCCTTAGCTCATACACGCCCGGCTTGTTGATGTGCCCGGAAAGGCACGTCATCTTAGTCCCGCCGGCTTTGGACACGCCCAGCGCCGCGAACGCCGCTCCGCCCTCGCGGAGGATCGACGGTGCGGCGCAGAAGGTCTCCACGTTGTTCAGCACGGTGGGGCATTGGAACGCCCCCACCACCGCCGGGAACGGCGGCCGGATGCGCGGCACGCCGCGCTTGCCCTCCAGAGATTCCAGCAGCGCCGACTCTTCGCCGCATTCGTACGAGCCCGCGCCCGTGTGCGCATACAAATTGAAGTCGAATCCCGTTCCCCGAATGTTCTTGCCCAGCCAACCCGCTTGGTACGCTTCCGCGATGGCCTTTTCCAGAATCTCGATGAGGTAGCGGTACTCGCCCCGGATGTAAACGTAACCGGCGTGAGCGTCCACCGCCAGCCCGGCGATCAGAATGCCTTCGATCAACTGGTGCGGATCGTTTTCGATCAGCACGCGATCCTTGCACGTGCCCGGCTCGCCCTCGTCTCCATTCACGACGATGTATTTCGGCTTCGGGGAAGTGCGCGGGACGAAGCTCCACTTCATACCCGTCGGGAATCCCGCGCCGCCGCGCCCGCGGAGGTTGGAAATCTTGACCTCTTCGATGATTTCCTCGGGCTTCATCCGCGCGGCCTTCAGGAATCCCTGGTAGCCATCGGTCGCGAGATACGTCGCGAGCGACGCCGAATTCGGCAAGCCGAAGCGCCGCGTGAGCACCCTTGTTTCAAGCGGACTGGGTTCGTTGAAGAGCATCGCCTAGGGTTTCTTCATCAGGCCGTCGAGCAGTTCGTCCAGCTTCTCGGGAGTCACGTAATGGTGAAAATCGTAATTCACCTGCACCGCCGGCCCCCACGAGCACGCTCCCATGCATTCCACTTCCTCGAGCGATATCTGCCCGTCGGCGGTCACCTGCTTATTTCCGATGCCCAGTTTCCTGCAGGCCTGCTCCCACAGCTTATCGCCGTGGTTCAGCAGGCAGCTTACGTTCGTGCAGATCTGGACGTGGTGTTTCCCCAGCGGCTTCCGCCGCAGCATCGAGTAATAAGAGAGCGTCTCGTTGACCTGCAGTACGGCGATGCCGAGGCGCCGCGCGACTTCTTCGATCAGATCGTCGGTGACCGAGCCCAGTTCGTCCTGCCCGTAGAGCAGCATCGGAATCAGCGCCGAGCGTTGCCGGCCGGGCGGGTAGCTGTTCAGCAGCCTCTCGAACCGGGCTTCCAGTTGCGGCGATAAAGTCATCTTCGAGCGGCGCTCCGTACCATTCCGTTAGCGGTCCGTGTCTCCCAAAACAAAATCCATGCTGCCCAGCGACGCGATGGAGTCGGCGATCATCGTCCCTTCCACCATCTTCGCCGTTGCCTGCAAATTCCCGAAACTGGGCGTCCGCATGTGCACGCGGAAGGGCGACGCCGTGCCGTCGCTCACTATGTAATATCCCAGCTCGCCGCGCGGCGATTCCACCACCTGGTACACTTCGCCGGCGGGCACGCGGAAACCCTCGGTCACGATCTTGAAGTGGTAGATGAGCGCTTCCATCTGCGTCTTCATCTTCTCGCGGTCCGGCAGAACCACGTGCTGGTCGGCGGCTTTCCACGGCCCTTCCGGCATGCCGTCCATCGCCTGGCGGATAATCCGCACGCTTTGCCGCATCTCGTCCATGCGCACCTGGTATCGCGCGAAGACGTCGCTTTCCGTCCGCGTCGGCACTTCGAAATCGAACTTCTCGTAGCTTGAGTACGGCTCGTCCTTGCGCGCGTCGACCATCAGCCCGGCGGCGCGCAGCATCGGCCCCGTCACGCCCAGATCGAGCATGTCGGCGAGCGTCATCCGGCCGACGCCCTTCGTGCGGCCGAGCCAGATTGGATTCTTGCTGAGCAGGTTTTCGTACTCGGCGATTTTCTCCGGGAAGCCGTCGAGAAACGCTTTGATCCGCGCGTGCCAGCCGCGAGGCGGTTCCAGCGCCAGCCCGCCGATGCGGAAATAGCTGGTCATCATGCGCTGGCCGCTGAACATCTCGAAAATGCGGAGAATGTCTTCGCGCTCGCGGAAGCAGTACAGGAACACGCTCATGGCGCCGATATCGAGCGCGTGCGTTCCCAGCCATACCAGATGGCTGTTCAACCGCGTCAATTCCGTAAGCATCACGCGCATCCACTGCGCATGGGCCGGAATCTCCATGCCCAGCAGCTTCTCGACGGCCAGGCAGTAGCCGAGGTTGTTGGAGAGCGGCGCCAGGTAATCCACGCGATCGGTCAGCGTGACGGCCTGTTGGTAGGTCTTGGCCTCAAACTCTTTTTCTATTCCGGTATGCAGGTAGCCGATATCCGGCTGGCAGTCGACGATGATCTCGCCATCCAGCGTCACGGCCAGGCGCAGCACTCCGTGCGTGGAAGGGTGCTGCGGCCCCATGTTGAGCATCATGCGGCGCGGTCCGCCGCTGGCGGCCCGATCGTCGGCCAGAACCGAGATTCCAGGAAGGTTCAGCTCGCCCATGGCTCAGACCCTCGACCCCGTCACCGGATAGTCCTTCCGCAGCGGATGGCCTTGCCAGTCTTCCGGAAGCAGAATGCGCCGCAGATCCGGATGACCCGCGAAGCGAATTCCAAACAGATCGAACACCTCGCGTTCGTACCAGCCCGCGGAACGCCACACCCCGGTCACCGACTCGATATTCGGATCGGAGCCGCCTACCCGGCACTTCAGCCGCAGGCGCGCGTTAGGCGAAACGGCGTGCAGGTGATAGACCACCTCAAAACGCGGCTCGGCCGGGAAGCGGTCCACCGCCGTAACCGTGCTCAACCGCAGGTATCGCCGGTTCTCCTTGAGGAAACGGCAAACGCTCGCGATCTTCTCCGGCGCGATTTCGAGCGTCAATTCGCCACGGTCGAACTTGCCGCCGGCGACGGCTTGGGCGTCGTACGTTTCCACAGCCGCGGCGTCCGCGTGTTGGCGCAGTTCTTCAGGCAGCATCGAGGTTCGCTATTGCTTTCGTCCCGCGCGGTCCGATCCGGACCAATCCAGCGCGCCCTTCTTCCAAATGTAAAAGAAGCCGGACAGAATGAACGCCACGAAGATCAGCATTTCTATAAACGCGGTCTTCGCCATGCCGGGATCGCGGTAGATCACGGCCCACGGATACAGGAAAATGGCCTCGACGTCGAATAAAATAAACAGCATCCCCACCAGGTAGAACTTCACGCTGAAGCGCTCGCGGGCATTCCCCGTGGGGGTGATGCCGGATTCGTAGGGCATGTCTTTCACGCGGTTGCGGATGCGCTTGCCCAGTAGGAATGACGCTCCCAGGAGCCCCGCGGCCAGGGCTACGGCGATAACCGCCTGCAACACGACGGGGAAGTAGAGATCGGTGTAAGACTCAGGCATGACTGGCGTGGAACGGGCGGCTCATCCTTGACTATAAATGGTGCAAAATAGGGGTGTCAACCGAAGAAGACCATGCAGATCCTCGTTAATGGAGAGACCCGAACCGCCGCAGGGGGCCACACCGTCCTGGACCTGCTGAGCGAAATGGGGCTGGACCCCGCGCGCGTCGCGATAGAACTGGACCGCAGTATCCTCAAGCGGCCCAGTTGGCCCACTACCGTCCTCCGCGACGGCGCGCGCCTCGAGATCGTGCAGTTCGTCGGCGGGGGATAGAACACGCCCTCCGCTTTCCGCAAACCATTAGCCCCGCTACTCGCGAGAGACGGATAGCGGACAGCGGTCAGAGAAGACTAGAAGCTGCGAATCGCGTGCGCTTCGTCGTCGTGGACGTCGAAGACGGTGTACAGCTTCGTGATCTGCAACAGATCCTTCACGCGCTTGGTGAGGTTGAGCAGCTTCAACTGGCCGCCGCTGTTCGTGACGGTGGTGAAGCCCGATACCAGTTCGCCGATCCCCGAGCTGTCGATGTAGGAAACCTCGCCCATGTTAAGCAGGATCTTCTTGTGCCCGCCCGCCACCATGGCGCGGACCGCGTCGCGCAACGCGCTCGAACCCTCGCCCAGGGTAATGCGTCCGGCCACGTCCACCACGGTGACGTCGCCCACTTGCCGAGTATTCAACTTTACGCTCACTGAACTTGCCTCCTGGCTGAATGCCGCCGTTACTTAGACACCACGTATTTGACCAAAGTTACTTCCGTACCGGTTGGATCCGTTTGCCTGATCTGAAACTCATCCATGAAAGACCGGATTAGAAAAATCCCCCGCCCGGACGTGCGCATAATGTTTTCCGGAGCGAGAGGATCCGGGACCATCCCGCTGTCGAATCCCTTGCCCTCATCCGCGATCCTGATCGTGAACCGTTCCGGCGTCTGCGCCACCGAGAAATGGACCTTCTTGTTGGCATTGTACCGGTTGCCGTGAACCACCGCGTTCACCATGGATTCGCGCACGGCCATCCCGATCTTCATCAGATCGTCTTCGCCAAAGCCCGCCCGCCGCGCCGCGCCGACCGCCATTTCTTCGGCGTTGTCAACGCTGTCCAGCGTCGAATCCAGGACCATTTCGACGGTCTCGCGACCGTGGCGTGAATTATCCCCCATAACCGGACCCACTAGAGCGCGGCCAAGTCGAATCGTCAGAATAAATTACCCGGCTCGCTTCTGTCAAGACGAAGAATTGTCCAATTCCAGACGAACCTGGAGAAGAGGTTTGTTTCCAACGCCGGTTTACGATCCGATTCAAAGCCAAAGACGCGAGTTCGCCGGCGGATATGGATGTTGTGCGCGGGGATTCTGGCCGGGCACAGCGCCGCCACTTTTCTGGGCGCCTTTCACTCGAAGGCGCGTTTCACGTCGGCCTGGAGAGGCCCCGCGAGGTCCATCGCCCGGCGCGCTTCGGACTCCGCTTCCCTGCGGTGGCCGGTAAGCCTCAGCATCTGTGCAAGAAGGACGTGCGGTTTGTACCAGTTCGGCGCCGCGGCCACGGCTTGGCGCAACTTCCGCTCACCCAGCGCGGCGTCGTTCATCCCCAGCGCGATCAGCGCCGATTGGTAATAGGCGTCGGAGCGCTGATCGCTCGTCCGCTCCGCCCTGCCGCTGGCCGCGGCCGCGGCCTCCCAGGCGTTCGCTGCCTTTTCGCCGCTAAGCCGCCGGGCAAGTGAGGCAAACTGGTGGGACGCCCACAGGTCGTCGCCCGAGGCCGGGAACGGCATGGCCGCCGCCGCGTCGTATGATTCCGCAACGCGACCGAAATCTCCGGCTTTTGCCGCGTCGTCAATATCGCCAAATGCTTGGTCTTTGGCCCAATACGCCCCCGCGGAGAGCAATAGCGCAACGGCGAGGCCCGCGGCCCCACACCTGAGAAGCGCTCCGATGCGAGGTGGCGGGCCCGCGTTGCCGCCCGCGGTTTGTTCCGCCACCAGCAGCGCCACCGCCGTCCACAACATGAGCGCACCGCTAAGCGTGACTGTAATGAAGAACAGCGATACTAGCGTCGCCACCGCACTGGCCCGCAACCAGAACGACAAGGTAACCTTAGCCGGTCTCCGCGCGAGAGTCAGGTAACACAACCCGGCTAGCGGCAAAAGGCCCAGAACGCCCTCGCCAAAGAACGAATCCACGGCGACGTTGTGAGGGGATTCCTGGACAAAGTCCGGATATCTGCGCGAGAACTCCGCCGACTGGCGGAGGCGGAACTCATTCCCAAACGTGTCCGCTCCAAAGCCCGTCACGGGCCGCCGCGCCGCCATGGCCGCCGACTCCTTCCAGATCGTCAGCCTCGGACCGCCGGACGAGTCCTGTGTCCATTGCGTCAAACGGCGCAGAAGCGGCGCTCCCGCATCCGTGTTCACAAAGATCGCGAGCGCAATGCCACCCGCGCAGATCAAGCCGGCCATGACGGCCAGATGCCGGGGACGCAATCGGCCGAACGCCGGGAGGCAGAACGGAGCGGCGCAGACGAGCGCCAGCACCGCGGATCGCGAACCGGAGAGGGTGATGGCGGCGAGGGCCATCCCTGCGATAGAACAGTGCAGCCACTTCTTCCAGCCAGCGGCTGCCATCGCCAATCCGGCTATGACGGGCAGGCACGCCGCCAGGAAGCCTCCCAGGTACAGAGCGTGCCCCATCGTCCCTGGTGGACGCACGAGCGAGCCGTAGTATTGAATCGTGTAGAGACTTTGCGGAAGCAGCGGATCGTAGCCGAAATACTGTGCAATTGCATAGGCCGAAACTATGCCGCTGGACCCGGCAAGTGCCACGAAGATGCCGTGGAGAGACGCTGGCCTTAGCGCAACTTGCGCCGCACAGAGAAGGCTGAAGAGAACGATCGCGGCCTGAGCCACAAGACCGTATCTTCGCCAAGCCGACCCGCCAAGCGACAATCCAGGCTGATTCGAGAAAGCCGTCGCCAGCGATACCGCGAGGATCTGAAGGCCGGCCAGAGCCGTGAATAGCCGTCCCCGGCGGGTTCGAGCCAGCCTCGCCAATCCAGGCCACCACGCTCCGATGCACAACAACTCACCGGCCGTGCAGCAGAGCAGCGTCACCAGCTTCGGAGTGACGTCGTGCTCCAGAACAATCCCCGGTGCCATGGCAAGCGGGGTTCCGGCGATCCCCGCCAGGAGGAAAGCCATGGCCCATCTTGCGCTCCGCGCCGGCAGTAACGGACTCTCGGACGCGTGAGGCATCTGCGAGATAGTCTCACGAACACTTTGTTCAGTCAACCGGTGAACCGCTTCCGCGGGGGTTTCCCGTTCTGGGCAATCGGTGCTGGATTATGGCCTGCTGGTGAGGTGGATGCGCGGCGCGGGTGGGGGCGATGCGATTCTGGGGATGGACTTGGCGCCGATTCAACAACTTCGCAGGAGTCGTTGATGCCAGGACCGCGGAACGCGGACGCTATGAACTGGACGGGCAAGAATCTCAGCGGACAACTGACGGAGCCGCAGAATCCCGGTTGCACGCGTGGCTGGGAGAGCAGGCGGGCCCACGTGGCGCACCGCCTGCCCTTGTTTCTTAAATCGACTACAACGGCTTCCTACCGGCCAGGCCCGCCGCCCGGTCCGCCGCCCGCCGCGGGCGCCCGTTCCGGATGCGAAGCGCCATGATGGCACGTGTAGCAACTAACGCGCTCTCGGCCGTTGAAATGGCTGGCGTTGATCTCCCGCGTCATGGTCAGCATCATCCGCGCCGTCACCTTCTCCGGCTTGGTGTCGCTGGCCATGTCGCCTTGGACGTGACAGAAATTACACTGCACGCCCAGCCCGTTCGTAAACGTCGTCATCACCGCCATCAGGGGTTCGTCCGGCTTCAGGACCTTGAGATTTGATGGAGCCTGCATCCCGCGGCCTCCGCCCTGGGGCGGACCTCCCTGAGGCGGCTGAGCGGCAAGAACGGTGGCAAACAAAACAGGAACCAGTATTCGCATTGCCATATCATACACACTCCCAAGCGGGTGTCAACACTCCGAAATAGCTTTTATTCCCAGGCCCCCCGGGAAGCTGTGGGTTTGCGCCCGGGCATCGGTCTTCCGTTGCTGGAGCGCGTGGCGCGCGCTTCCAGCGCGCCGTCTCGACATTCATGTCGAGATGTCTTGAATCGGACGGCTACGGAGATCGGGCCTTGTCTAAATGACACTGGGCGTTCATGACGGAACCCGCGCCGTCCCCGAGGATGCCTACCCGTTGGTCTGAATGAAGGTGCGCATGTGATGCAGTTCTTCCGTCTTCAGGGCCAGTTCGAAGCGCATGAGGTCGCGCATGGAAAGCAACGCCGATACCTTCCCGTTTCGCAGGACCGGCAAATGCCGGCACTGGCGCGAATGCATCGCCTCCATGGCTTCTTCGAGAGAAGCCGCTTCGTCAATCGTGGCCAATTGCCTGGTCATGACCTGGCTCACAGGCGTTGTCTCGGGGTCCAGCCGCCCAAGCACCACTCGCAGCATCAAGTCTCTCTCGCTGAACAGGCCGCGAAGCTCGCCGCTATCCAGAACCAGAATCGCTCCGCAATGGAGGTCCGCCATGCGCCGCGCCGTGTCAGCCACGCTGAGGCGCTCGTCTACCCAGTGCAAGTCCCGATTGGCGATTACATCCGATACCTTGCTCATACCCTCAATCCCTCCCTCGTTACAGTCAGGGTAGAAATATACCACAAAAATAAGAAAAGCGATTGAATCGCGTCCAGTAGCCCATGCGATACTGACGGCGAGGCGGGTGAACGGAACGGTCGCTCGATGAAACAGGAAGCCGAATTCTTCGAAGGACGCGAAGCCGTCCTGATTTACATCGCCAAGCGTCTTAGCGAAGCGCTCAAACTCGAGACGGCGCTCGATTCCTCGGGCATCGATTTCGGCGTTGAGGCCGACGAGTATCGTGGCGGCGTGGTCTTTGTTCGAGCCCGCGTCGGGGCCTTTTTCTACGTGCGCCCGGAGGACGCGCCCGCCGCTCGCGAGGCCATGCGCCGCAACAGCTTTAAGCCCTACGACGAACCGGCGCCGGGCGAACATCCCCCGGTTTCGTAGGCTGCGCCGCTGCGTTCGGCCGGGGCGCCCGCCCGCCGTTTGTGGCTGCAACGGGCTATACTACCGCGCATGAAGCGTGTTTTCGCGGTTATTGCGCTTATGGCCGCTCTGTCTGCGGCTCAGACAACCCCTCAGGCGCCCGTTGCAGGCGCCGGTGGCAGAGGCGCCGCCCAGGGCGGCAGGGGCCAAGCCCAACGCTACCGTAGCCATATCACGGTCTATGACCTCCGGACAACGGCCGCTAAGGTCATTTACTCTTCGGATACGCGCTGGGAAGCTCCCAACTGGACCCACGACGGCAAGTACCTTCTGTCGAATTCTCAGGGGACGCTGTGGAAGCTTCCCGTCGATGCGCCGGCGCCCGTGACCCCGGAGAAACTCGGCTTGGACGCCAGTTATAACTGCAACAACGACCACGCCTTCTCTTTCGATGGCACGATGTTGGGTTTTTCCGCGAACCCGCCGGGCGGGCGTGGCTCGCAAGTGTTCCTGGCCACCGCCGACGGCAAGAATCCGAAGCAGATGACCAGGACCGGGATCAACTACTTTCACGGCTTTTCGCCCGACGGCAAATGGCTCTCGTTTATCGGGCAGCGTCCCGTCAATGGCGTAACAAAGACGGAAATCTATCGAGTGTCCGCCGACGGCTCCAAGGAAGAGAAACTCACCGATACGGGAGGTTACGACGACGGAACGGACTATTCGCCCGACGGCCAGTGGATCTACTTCAATTCGAACCGTCTCGGAACGACGAACGACGGCTGGGACATCTGGCGGATGCCGCCCGATGGAGCCGGCCCTAAGGATGCCAAGGCCCAGCGCGTCACTCACGACGAATGGGAGGATTGGTTCCCGCACGTCTCTCCGGATGGCAAGCTCATCGTACTTCTCTCGTTTCCGCACGGCACGGAAAACCATAACGGCGAGGACAACGTCCTGCTGCGGGTCATTTCGGCCCCGGGCAAGAAGGCCACGCCCGAGAAAATGAAGATTCGGGACACGATTAAGATCTTCGGCGGTCAAGGGACCATCAACGTCAACTCATGGGCTCCGGATTCCAAACGCTTCGCTTACGTCGTCTACGAAGCGATCCCGCCGGCCGTGACGCCGCCGGCGGGCCGGTGACGGATGTGGCAATCTGGAAGGTGAGATTCCCCATTGCTAAACGGAAAACGCATCGTCGTTGTGCTCCCCGCATACAACGCCGAGAAGACGCTTGAGGCCACGGTCCGGGAGTTGCCGGAACTCGTGGACGAACGCATCCTGGTGGACGACCATAGCGGCGACGCCACCGTCGCCATGGCCCGCAAGCTCAACTTGATCGTCGAGGTTCACGATAGGAATCGCGGCTACGGCGGAAATCAGAAAACCTGCTACGCGAACGCTTTGGCCCACGGCGCCGATGTCGTGGTGATGATTCACCCCGATTACCAGTACTCGCCGCTGCTAGTCATGGCTATGGCGAGCATGGTGGCTTACGGCGTCTACGACCTGGCGCTGGGTTCGCGCATCCTCACCGGCGGCGCGTTGCGCGGAGGCATGCCGCTCTATAAGTACGTCTCGAACCGCTTTCTCACCGTCACGCAGAATTTCCTGATTGGGGCGCGGCTTTCCGAATATCATACCGGTTATCGCGCTTTCAGCCGCGAGTTATTGCAGGCGTTGCCGTACGCGCGGAATTCCGACGATTTCCTTTTCGACAATCAGATGCTCGCGCAAGCCGTGATGTACGGCGCGCGAATCGGCGAGATTTCGTGTCCGACGAAGTATTTCCCGGAAGCGTCTTCCATCAACTTCCGCCGCAGTTCGATTTACGGGCTCGGCGTGCTGAAGACTTCGCTCGAATTCCGGCTGGCGAAATGGGGTATCCACCGCTCCCCGGTCTTCCGGTTCGCGCCGCGCGACGCGCGCAAATGAGCTGGCGGGCAAAGTGGGGCAGGCGCTTTCGCCTGCCAACGTATTTCCCGGGACTTCCTAGCCCATACTCACAAAGCGTATGGCAGTCTGCTGTCCTTCCCGCTCTCCTCGCCATGTGCATCGTGCGGCTCTGGCTGATGCCGCTCCCCTCCAGTTTCTGGCTGGACGAAATGGTGACCGTGTTCGTCACCCAGCATGGCGCCGCCGATCCGTCGCTGGCTGTGGCTCCGCAAGTCGGTAACTCCATCTACTACTGGCTGCCACGCGTTTCGCAGAGCCTGTTCGGCCCATCTGAAATCGCATACCGTCTGTCATCCGTGCTGGCGATGGCTCTGGCGCTGTTCCTGGCGGCGCGGCTGGCCGCTCGATTGATCCATCCGCGCGCCGGGTGGCTCGCGGCGTTCGCCTGCCTGGCCTTATCCGGTTTCGATTACCAGGCCGCCGATGCGCGCCCTTACGCCCTAGGGACGTGCCTGACGGCCGCATGCGTCTGGGCGCTCGTCCGATGGCTGGACTCCGCGCGTTGGCGCGACGCGCCGCTCTTTGTCCTCTGCGCGGCCTTGTTGTTGCGCGTTCATCTGGTCTACTGGCCGTTGTATTTGGTTTTCGCCGCGTATGCGGCCGTGCGCCTGGCGCGCCGCGAGACGCGAGCAGGCTGGCCGATGGCGGCGGTGATCGGCGCACTGATCGCCGCGGTGTCGATCCGGCCGATCGCTAGCGCACTCGCGCTCTACCGCGAAGCCGAAGCGCACGTCATCATCGCTCAGCCAACGCTGCACGTTTTCGAACACGAACTCCGATGGAGCCTAGTCGTCATTTGCGCCGGCGCCGCCTGGCTCCTGAGCCGTTTCCCGAAGCCCGCGATTGTGGGGCAGGCTGGCAGCCTGCGGCGGGTTGGCAACCCGCCCGCTGACCTTTTGCTCATCCTCGCCTGGTGGCTCGCGCCTCCCGTTTGCCTGTTCGCCTTCTCCTTGCTCACCGGCAATAGCGTCTTCGTCCGCCGCTATCTCTCGGAGATGCTACCCGCGGTCGGCCTCGCCGCTACGGCCGCCGCGGCGTGTTTCCTCCCCGCGGACCGCCTCAATCGTCTCGCCGCGATTCTCGGCGCCGGCGCTCTGATCTTCCTTGGCCAATGGACCCAATTCTGGCCCGCGCATGAGACACTCCGACTGGCGCGCCGCCGCGGCCGAGGTAAACAAACTCGCGGCAGGCCCCGAGGCGCCGGTAATCTGCCCCAGCCCCTTCATAGAAGCCAAGTCCCCGGTCTGGCGCCCGGACTATCCGCTCCCCGGATTCCTCTACTCGCACTTGCCGGTCTATCCGATCGCCGGCAGGACCTATCTCTTCCCGTTCGAGAACTCGCCCGTAGCCGCAAACTACGCCCTCTCGCTTGCGAGCGGCCCTTTAAGCGCCGCGAACCGCTTCACGATCTACGGCTTCAATGAGCAAGTGAATTTCTGGAGAGACTGGTTCGCGCCTCGGCCCGAGTTCGCCGGTTGGAAGCGAACCACGCTGCCGTTTGGCGATGTGGAAGTGGTGACCTTCGAAAAATAGCGATCCCGGCCAACGCTCCCGGAAAGCCGGCGCCGGGTCACGCCGCGATGCCGCTCCGCAGCGCTTTGGCGCGGTCGCGAAGCTGCGCGGCCTTCTCGAACTCGAACTTTCTCGCCGCGTCGCGCATGCGCTCCTCCAGTTCGGCGATGAGCTTCGTCCGTTGCTCGTCGTTCAGTTCGCCCACTACTTCGTCTTCTTCGAGCGGCACCGTCACGTAGTCGCCTTCGGCTATCGCCACCAGGCTCATATCGATCGGCTTGACGATCGACTGCGGCGTAATCCCGTTGCGCTCGTTATAGTCGGCCTGAATCCGGCGCCGCCGATCGGTCTCGCTCAACGCCTTTTTCATGCTGTCGGTCATCGTGTCGGCGTACAGAATCGCCCGGCCTTCCAGGTGCCGGGCCGCGCGTCCCATGGTTTGGATGAGCGCTCCGGACGAACGCAGGAAGCCCTCTTTATCGGCGTCCAGAATGGCTACCAGCGAAACTTCCGGCAAGTCGAGGCCTTCGCGCAGAAGGTTGATGCCGATCAGCGCGTCGTATTCGCCCCGGCGCAGATCGCGAAGGATCTTGATCCGGTCCAGCGTGCTCACTTCCGAGTGCAGGTATTGGCACTTCACTCCTACTTCCGCGTAATACTCGGACAAATCCTCCGCCATCCTCTTGGTCAGCGTCGTCACCAGGACCCGCTGATTCGCCTCCGCCCGCTTCCGGATCTCTCCAAGCAGATCGTCCACCTGTCCCTTCACCGGCCTGACTTCCACTTCCGGATCGAGCAAACCCGTTGGTCGGATCACCTGCTCCACAACCGCGCCGGCCGTCTTGGTCAACTCATAGGGGCCGGGGGTCGCGGAGACGTAGATCACCTGGTTCACGCGGTGCTCGAACTCCTCGAATGTCAGGGGCCGGTTATCGAGCGCGCTCGGCAAACGAAAACCGTGACCCACCAGCGTCTCCTTGCGCGAACGGTCGCCATGATACATGCCGTGAAGCTGCGGCACGGTTTGATGGCTTTCGTCGAGGAACATCAACGCGTCCTGCGGCAGGTAGTCCAGCAGCGTCGGCGGCGCCTCTCCCGGAATCCGGCCGGAAAAATGCCGCGAGTAATTTTCGATGCCGTGGCAGTAGCCGATCTCCTGGATCATCTCCAGGTCGAACATCGTCCGCTGGTGCAGCCTCTGCGCCTCGATCTGGCGGCCCTCCTTCTCCAGTTCCGTCCGGCGCCGGATCAGCTCCTCGCGAATCCCTTCGATGGCCGCGCGCTTCGTTTGCTCGGACATCACGTAGTGGGTCTTTGGATAAATCGGCAGCCGCAAGTACGTCTGCCGCACCTGGCCCGTCAGCGGGTCTACCTGCGAGAGATTCTCGACTTCGTCTCCCCACAGCTCGATGCGGTAGGCGTAATCGTCGTAGGTCGGGTAGACCTCGATTACGTCTCCGCGCACGCGAAACGTCCCGCGCCGGAAGTCGGAATCGTTTCGCTCGTAAAGGATTTCGACGAGCTTGGAGACAATCTCTTTTCGCGGGAACTTCTGCCCTTTCTCCAGCATCAGCAGCATGCCGTAATAAGCTTCGGGCGAACCCAGACCGTAGATGCAACTGACGCTCGCGACAATCACGCAATCGCGCCGTTCGAATAACGACCGCGTAGCCGAAAGACGCAGCTTGTCCAGCTCGTCGTTAATCGTGGCTTCCTTTTCGATGTACACATCCGCGGCCGGTATGTACGCCTCCGGCTGATAGTAGTCGTAATAGCTGACGAAGTACTCGACCGCGTTATCCGGGAAGAACGTCTTGAACTCGTGGTAGAGCTGCGCGGCGAGCGTCTTATTATGAGCTAACACGAGCGCGGGCCTTCCCGCCGCTTCGATGACCTTGGCCATCGTAAAGGTCTTTCCCGAGCCCGTCACGCCGAGCAGAACCTGATGCTGCTCGCCCTCGCGCAGACCGCGCGAAAGTTCGTCGATGGCGGCCTGTTGATCGCCGCGCGGACGGTAATTCACCGCGAGCCTGAAACCCATTCAACCAGTATAGGAGCCACGGAGAATCCTCGACGCCGAGGCCGCGTGACCAATGCCGTGGCGCACGCTTTAGCGTGCAGCGCCAAAATTTATTCTGGCGGCCGTCGGCCAAGTGGGGCAGGCGCTTCCGCCTGTCCAGCGCACGAAGCGCGCCGTGTCCGGACAACTCCTACCGCGCCCGTTGCCGTTCGCGCAACGCCGCCAACAAATCCAGCCGCTCGGCCCTGAAATGCTCGCGCGCTTCGACTGTGTCGCCGAATTCCATCAGACGGTCCGTGGCGGATGTGTAGGCAGGCCATTCCGGCAGGCCAGCTCCGTTGGGGTTGCCCGTTTTTGCGAACCGGACCCAGGCCGCACTCATGGTCTCCGCCATCCGGCTATCCGAATCGGCAGGGAACCACCCCAGAATCGGGCGGAGATGGTCAAACACGAAAGGGATCTCGCTGCCGTGCGAGGCTCCCCGCGCCTCGTTGCGTCGGTTCGAGACGACGTACGAAAAGAAATAAAGGTACGCGGGTTTCCCAACTTTCTCCATTTGCGAAGCCAGAAAGCGCGCCGGTTCCAAAAACAGGGCGTCGGAAAACAGATCTTGCGCGGCCCGCTCCGGATTGTCGCCATACAGGCGCCGCACCTGCGCGCTCATTCCGCCAACCCTGGCAAGGATCGTCTCGGGGCTGATCCCAAACGTCGTCATCAGACTTGCCTCGAAGCTGTTCGCCCCCAGCAAAAAGGGAACCGGCGCCTGTTTGCCGGCGGCGAACAGGCTCGGCGGATCGGCCGTTACGTACTTGCCGTCGATCACCGGCGTGTAAGAGCCCAGCGTGACGCGCCCCTGCTTTGCCAAAATCGCCGAAGCCGGCAGAGCACGCAGCACTTTCAGATCCGCCGCGCCCCACTCCGCGGCCTTACGGACGCCCGACTGTTCCAGTTCGGAAATTGTCGAGAGAGCCGTGTGGGCGCCGCCGCTTTCCGCGATGGCCTTCTGAAAGAGGCCGCGCGCGGCCGGAGACGCCATGAGAAAATTCACCGAAGCGCCGCCCGCCGATTCGCCGAATATGGTGACGTTATCGGGATCGCCGCCGAACGCCGCAATGTTTCGCTTCACCCACCGAAGCGCGGCGATCTGATCCATAAGCCCGAAATTGGCGGCGGGTTCGTCCTGAGATTCCTTGCTCAGCTCCGGATAGGCGAATAGTCCGAAATCGCCCAACCGGTAGTTGATCGTCACCACCACCACGCCCAGCGGCGCGAGCAACTGCCCGTTGTAAACCACAAGCTGGCCCGAACCCTCCACGAACGCGCCGCCGTGAATCCAAACCATCACCGCGGCCTTGGATGCGCCCTTGGGAGCCCATACGTTCAGCGTGAGACAGTCCTCGCTCACGCTCGAAACCTGCAATGCGCTGCCCAGTGCCCGATTCTGCATGCAGGCTGCGCCGTAGCGGCCCGCGTCGCGCACGCCATCCCAGGACCGCGGCGGCCGCGGCGCTCTCCACCGCAAATCCCCAACGGGCGGCGCGGCGTACGGAATGCCCGACCAAGTTATCACGCCGTCGAGACCGGCTCCCGTGATACGCCCCGATTCGATCGTGACCGGCGCCGGCTGCCCAGCGAGCGCTGCGGCCCAGGCCACCGCGAGCGCAGCCGTCCATGCTCGGAGGCAAATCCGTCTCATGTGTTCCCTCCTCACCCTAATCCACATTGTGACTCCAATCGGCAAAAGAGGCTCATCCGCCCGCCCATGACACAATGGATAGAAGCGTGGGGAAATATTTCGTCCAGAATTTCGGGTGCCGCGCCGCGCAGGCCGATGGAGCGGCGCTCGAATCGCAACTCGAAGCGAAAGGATTCGAAGCCGCTGCCCACTCCTCGGCCGCCGACGTGCTGGTTCTGAATTCCTGCACCGTCACGGCCGCGGCCGATGAAGACGTGCGCCGCGCCATTCGCCGCGCGCATCGCGAAAATCCCGCCGCGCGCATCCTGGTGACCGGCTGCTACGCGCAGCGCGCGCCCCAGGAGCTCGCGGCCTATCCCGGCGTCGAATGGGTGGTAGGCAATTCCCATAAGACGCAAATCGCGGACTTGCTGACAATCGAGGTGGGGCAGGCGGTTTCGCCTGCCGCGGCCCCCTATCATGGCAATATTATTGTCGGCGATATTTTCGCGCAGCGCGATTTTCTCTCCGCGCCGGTGGAGGACGCCGCCGGCGACCGCACGCGCCCGAACCTGAAGATCCAGGACGGGTGCAACAATCGCTGTTCATTTTGCATCATTCCCTTCGTACGCGGATCGAGCCGCAGCGCACCCGCGGCGCAGGTGGTCGGGCAAGTGCGCTCCCTCGCGGGCCGTTATAGGGAAGTGGTGCTGAGCGGCATCAACCTCGGGCGCTGGGGCAGGGAAGCGGGCTCAGGCGGAGGCAAGCGCCTGGCCGATCTGGTTCGTCTGTTGCTTGCCGAAACTCCCGTGGAGCGCCTGCGGCTGAGCTCCGTCGAACCGATGGACTGGAGCGACGACCTGCTTCGGCTCCTCGCCGATTCCCCTCGCATGGCGCAACACGTCCACGCGCCCCTGCAGAGCGGGTCCGACCGCATCCTGCGCCTCATGCACCGCCGCTACCGTCCCCGCCATTACGCCGACCGCGTCTTGAAGGCGCGCGCCTGGATGCCCGAGGCAGCCATCGGCGCGGATGTCATGACCGGCTTCCCCGGCGAAACCGGCGCCGATTTCGCCCAGACCGTGCGATTCATCGAAGACCTGCCCTTCACCTATCTGCACGTGTTCACTTACTCCGAGCGCCCGGGCACGCCCGCGGCCGATTGTGCGGACCAGGTCCCCGTTCCCGTCAGGAAAGATCGCACCCGCGCGCTTCGCAGTCTCGCCGCCGCAAAAAACCGCGCGTTCCGCGAGCGCATGATTGGCCGCACCGTCTCCGCCGTGACGCTCCATGAGCCGCGCGCCGCCCTCAGCGGCAACTATCTGAAAATCGAGCTCACGGAATCGCGTGAGCCAAACCAACTGATCGATTTCCGCATCGGCGGCATCACGGAAAACGGACTGCGAGAGGCGCATTACGGCAAATCTTAAGATCGCCGATTTCAGAGGATTCCCAGTTTAAGTGGACCTTCGCTTCGCTCTCGGCGGTCGAATCTTGACAATCACCTCGCCGAACTTGGTCACATAGATCGGCTTGCCTGTCCGCTCGACTTCCGCGACTACCGCGCAGCAGTGCGTCCGGAGCTTGGATACTGAGATCTTCTTGACCGCCATTATCGATATCCTCTCAAAGAGCCAGGCTCACCGCCACCATGATGACGGAAGCCGCGGGCAGCAGCAGCAGCGCCTTCTTCAGCCGCTTCGGATCGTCGCCCGCAATGCCGCCGATGATCGGCGAGCTCACCACCAGCCCGAACCACCCGAAGACCAGCGCGATGCCCCTGGCCGTTCCGACGGCGTCGCCGAAGCTCTTGGTGGCGTTCACAATCGCGAGCGTCGTCGGGAACACCGGCGCCATGGCGATGCCGGCCAGAAACACGGACGCCTGCGCCAGGCCCGCGCCTTTGGCTTGAAGCATGAGCCACGTGGTCGCCGCCATCAGCGCCGAAGCCGCCATCAGCACCGTCTCGGGCTTTACCGACGATAGAACCGGCGAGACCGCCATGCGGCCGATCAGCAAGCCCAGCGCGAACCCCAGCGAGAGAATCGTCAGCGCCTTCGCCTGCTCGACGCCCTGCGCGACCAGGTGCCGCACCAGCCAGTTCCACACTCCCACCTCGCAAGCGACATAGAGGAACAGCATCAGAGAGAGCAGCCACAGCGCCGGGTGCGTCATCAGCGAACCGACGGCGCCGAACTGGAAACCCACCTTTCCGCTAGGCTCCGGCATTCCGCCTGTCGCGCCGCTTACCACCAGGGCCAACGCGGCCAGGGACGCGGCGAACACAAGCAACCGGGCCACATTGTTGCGGAACAGATTGGCCGCTACCAGCGGTGTGACTAACCCGCCCAGGCCGAAAAAGAGGTTCAGCAGGTTGGAAACGCCCGCGGGTGTCAGACTGAAGAGGTTGATTACCGGAGGAAGCCCGAAAGCGCTGTTCACAATAGCGCCGCCGCCCGTACCGAGCGCAACGAGCGCCGCCATGATCATCCCGTAGCCGGTCGCCGCCCTCACCGATAGGAGCGCCGCCACAACCAGCGCGAGGCCGGTCAGTAGGCCCGTTTTCACGCCGTACAGGTCCATGAGAGGGCCAACCCAAAACGACCCGATCATCAACCCGATGGCCTGCGCCATGGCAAGACTTCCGTTTTGCTTCGGAGAAAGCGAAAACTTGCGGGAAAGATCGGGCAGGATCGTGCCCAGCATGGACGCGATAATCCCGTATACGAAGATCGAAAGGACCGCGGAGAGGATCAGCATAGCGCCTGAAATCGTATCAGATTGCAGCTCCGCACACGGCGGGACCAAACGGCCGTTAGCCGCCCGTGAAATTTCTTCACCGCGGAGCCGCGGAGGGCGCGGAGAACACACGGAGACAACAAGATCTTCTCTCTGTGCGGCCTCGGCTGGCTCCACGCTGCCGCTCGATAACGACCCAGGCTATCCTGCGAATGGCCCCACGCCTCGCCACCTGCTGGGTGAATCGCCGAGGAAGCCGAGTACGCAGAGCAATGAGCCTCCTTCGCGTAATCTCAGCGTCCTCCGCGCCTCCGCGGTCAGCCCGAGAACTCTACCTGAGCGGTTATGGAGCGATTACGGAACGATAGCGCCTACGGCTTCCGCGCTATCACCGCGTAGTCCAGCGCGCCGAAAAACGCCTCGTGAAATTCCGCCGGCAACGAAGCCAGCGCCGGAGCCACATCCACTGCCGGCGCGAGCTTGAGCGCCGTCTGCGGTTCCATCCCGCTCTCGCGCAGGTAAAACTCCAGCAGAGGACGCGGGACCGGCCGCACGTGCGTCGGATCCAGATAGAAATACGTCGCGAAAATCGCCAGGCATTCGGGATTGGGCGTCTCGATCGCGATCACGCCTCCGCTCTCCAGACGCGAGGCGCAAAGTTTGATGAACTCCGGCAATCGCGCCGGCGCCAAATGCTCCACCACCTGCCCGCAAAAGATGCCGTCGAGCGACTCCTCCGCGAGGCTCGCAAGGTATTCGAAAAGGTCCGCCTCGTGCGCCTCGAGTCCTTTCAAATGGCACGCGGCCACGCACTCGGCGCTGGCGTCGATTCCGGACGCGCCAACTCCGGCCTCGCGCATCAGCTCCAGAAACTCGCCGCGTCCGCAACCGATATCGAGTACGGCCTCGCGGCCCTTGAAGTACTCGACGTAGACGCGCTGGCCAGCCTTGACGCGCTCTTCCGGTCCGCGGAACCGCTCCGCAAACCATGCGTAATCGATCTCCGGCGAAGCCGCCGCCTGTGTTGGCGCAGCCGTTGCGGTTGCAGGCGCTCCCACGAGTTGAAGCCGCCGGCGTACAATGCGCAACTCCGCGTGAATCAACCGTTCGAAGCCGGCCTTCACGAGCTCCATGTTGGCCAATAGGTCGCTCCGAATATCCTGGTTCGCGCGCGCCAGCGCGGAAGTGAAATCGGCGTGCTGAGTGCGCAGCGCGTCGCGGTAGTTGGCGTCCATCAAATCGGCGCGGTGGCCGAAAGCTGCCTGCAAATCGGCGACGCTTCGCAGGAACTGAATTTCGTTGGTGGCCAGTTTGTGCTCCCAGCCCGCGCGCCACTCCGCCCAATGCTTGCGGATATCTCCGAATTCCTGAACCAAACGCTCGCGCTCCGCGGCCCATTCTCCAAGCTTGTGGTCCCATCCGCGGCGCCACTCGGACCAATGCGCCGCAAGATCGCTCAACTGCCGAGCCGCTCCCGTGGCGTCCTCGCGCGTCTGCGCCGCCAGGCGATCCACCGCGTCCAGATGATGGTGCAATTCCTCGAGCGCCGCGTCGCGCGCATGGATCCCCTCGCGGAACTCTTTTTTCGCGCTCTCCAACCCGATCGCGAATTCCGCCTTCGCCGCCTCCAACTCGGCTGCGGCGTTTATTTTGGCGGCCTCCAGTTCTCGAGTGAGCGTCGCGATGGCCCCGTTAGCGGTCGCCAGCGCGCGATTCGTCTCCACCAGCGTCTCGATGACCGCATCCATGGCGGCGACGGCCCGGCGATTGAAGACCACCTGTTCGCGCACGTGCCAGTCGAGCGCTCGCGCCAGCGCCTTCTTCCAGACCTGGATCGCCCAGTTATGAAGCCCCGGCCGTCTGGGGTTCACGGCGCCGATGGACGCCACTTTTCCGAGCGCCGCATCGCGGGCGCGCGCCAGCGGCTCTAAATCGGGCAGAGGAATTTCCGTTCCCGCCGGCGCGGCGCCCGAATAGCGCGAACGCACGCGATCGCGGACTTCGTTCAATATGGCCAGCAGCTCAGCGCTTTCCACCGGCCCTCCTTGCGGCCCGGCTCCAATCCGCGGTCACGACGGTGGTCAATCCGCCCCGCGACTTAAACGCGCCCACCACGCTCGCACGCACCGGCGCGGCGGCCTTCACCACATCGCGAAGAATGCGGTTGACTGCGTTCTCCTGAAAGATGCCCAGGTTGCGATACGCATTCAAGTACATCTTGTACGACTTGAGTTCCAGGCAGCGCTTCGCGGGTACGTACGTCAGCATGACCTCTCCGAAATCCGGCAACCCGGTTTTCGGGCACACCGACGTGAATTCCGGCATGGCGATTTCGATTTCGTAATCCGCGTATTGGTTCGGCCAGGTTTCGATCTCGGGAAGCTCCGCGTCTACTCCGGCGCGCGCGTGTTCGTCCGTATATTCCGTCTTCATGCCAGGGCCTTCGATAGTAAATCGAGAAACATTCCCACATCGGCGACTACGCCGACGGCCTGCCCCGTCCCGCGGTCGCTGACCTTGGTGACCACCGCCGGGTTGATATCCACGCACACGATCTTCACCGCGCTCGGCAGCATGTTGCCCGCGGCGATCGAATGCAGCATCGAGCCCAGGCACAGCGCCAGGCCGGCCCCCTTAAGCTGCGCGGCGTATGCGTCCTGCGCCGCGTTCATATCCGTGATCGTCTCGGGAAGCGGTCCGTCGTCGCGCAAGCTGCCGGCCAGCACAAATGGGATTCCGGCCTTCACGCATTCGTACAGGATACCGGACTTCAGCTTTCCGCTTTCGACCGCCTTCGTCGCCGATCCCGCATGATAGACCGTGTTGATGGCGCGCATGTGATTGCGGTGCCCGTGCTCCGCTTGCCGGCCGTCTTCCAACCGCACGCCCAGCGAAGTCCCGAACAGCGAAGCTTCCACGTCGTGTACGCCCAGCGCATTGCCGCTGAGTAGCGCGTGAACGTATCCGCGCCGCACGAGCGAGGCCAGCCCAGTCACTCCGCCCGTATGCACCACCACTGGGCCGGCGATCACCACTACCTTGCGCCCTTGCTCGATAGTCTGCTTGATCAGCGCGGCTGTTTGCCGAACCGCGGTCTCCACCTGCCGTTCCGACGAAATGCCGTTGGACATGAACGCGAACGAGTTCCGGTCGCGTTCTTTAGACTCCGGCGTCACGCGGATTCCGCGCAGCCCAACCACCACCGAGTCGCCTTGCTTGATATCGCGCAGCCTGCGGCAGGCGGCCCGGCCGTCCGCCACGACGATCAGCGCGTCCATGCGCTGGTTCTCGGCCTCCACCCACTTGCGGCCCACTCGGACAGCCGTGCGGTGATTCGTCGTCGAATAGAAATCCTCCGGCGCGCAGCGGTCGCGCTCCACCTTTCGCAGCACCGCTTCGCCCGCGTCCGCCGGCGCGCAGCCCAGCTCCAGCAGAGCTTCGAGCAGACGGCCCAGCGACGCCTCATCCGGGGTTTCCACCTTCAACCGCAGATGGGACGGCTCGCTGTTCGTGCGCCCGATTTTGAAGCGTTCGACCTCGAATCGGCCGCTATGCTCCACGACCTTATCGAAGATTCGCTCCATGATATGCGAATCGATCAGGTGACCGACGGCCTCGACTACTTCTTGAAACGGCATGAGTTGAGAATTCCAGTGTAGCGGGAGTCGGGAGAAAGGAGAAAGGAGTCAGGAGTCAGAAGCGGGGAGCCAGGAGAAAGCCGCGAACCGATCTCGTGTCCACGCCGGCCTTGTGGGGTCAGGCCTTTCGGCCTGCCGCCGCGCTTATGCGCGGCGTTCCGAAGCTACTCACCCACTCACCGCTCAATAATCGTGAACGCTCGCCGTCAAAGCCCGTCCCGCCGCCACCGCCGCAACATAATCCGCGCCGGCGTCAATCTCCCGAATCACCCATTCCGCCGGCAACTCGGCCCCGGCTCCAAGCAGCCCAATTCCCTGCGCCTTCAGCGCCGCTTCAATGCGCGTCCACCTGCGAAAGAACTCGCGCTCGCGTCCACCCTCCGGCGCAGCCGCGAAACCCGCCGCCTCGCTCGGCGGAAAGAAT
Organism: Terriglobia bacterium; assembly: GCA_963783505.1. GTDB lineage: Bacteria > Acidobacteriota > Terriglobia > Bryobacterales > Bryobacteraceae > BOG-224. Next base: position 170,315 of record CAWAOP010000025.1, read on the forward strand.
CGCTGGGCGATGGCCTCGCAGTTCGGAATGGCCCGCGCGCGCTCGATATCCACGCCGATGTCCACTCCCAAAGCCACTCCCACAAGCGCCATCCCGTGCGAATGCGAGAGATTGAAGCGAATCTCGGGTGCGCCGGAGAGATACGGCTTGCCGCGCTCGCCGAATGCGAATTGGAGTGGAGCGTTCGTCGCCGCCGCCAGAATGGAACGTAATGCTCCATGCGAACGCACGTAATGAATGCGGTCTTTCTCGAATCGAAACCGTGCGGCGCGATCCCGTTCTTCGGCGGAGAGCGGCAGGCAGCGATCCTCGGCCACCTCATCCAGCCGAATTCGCCAGACGTGAAGCTCGCCCTCCTTTAACATGCTTGCTCCAGGTCTTGCGCCAGCGCCGCGAGAACGTCTTCCTTCGCCGAGCGCAGGAAAAAATGGCCGCCCGGAAACACGCGCACCGCGAACGCTCCCGATGTCTGCTCGCCCCACGCTTCCAGGTGCTCCCGCGGGATGTAGTCATCGGCGCCTCCGTACGCGCGAATCGGAAACGCGAACGGCGAGTCTTCCGCGTAGACGTAGTTGCGGTAAAGCGTCGCGTCCGCTTGAAGCGACGGCAGAATGGCCCGTAACACGAGCGGATCGTCCAGCGTCTCGGGCGGGAGGGCCTTCATCTGTCGCAGTTCTTCGATGAACCGAGCCTCAGAAGGCGGCGGAGCCGGCGTGTAGTCACGGCGAAATTGCGGCGCCCTCGCGGCGGAAGCCACCAGCAGCCGCGGCGCGGGCAGTCCGTCCCGCCGCAGCCTTCGCGCCAACTCGAACGCAACCGCCGCGCCCATGCTGTGCCCGAAGAACGCGAACGGCAAATCGAGATACCTTCGAATCGCGCCCGCCAACGCGTCCACCAGCGCGGCCATCCGTCCGAACGGCGCTTCCGCCCGCCGGGATTCGCGCCCAGGCAGTCGAACGGGGCAAACGGTCACCGGAAACGTTTCGATCTTCCACCGGGAAAAGGCCGCCGCGCCGCCGCCCGCAAACGGAAAGCAGAACAGGCGCATCCGCTTCGCCTCGTCCGCGCCGGGAAACCACGACGCCGGGGTCGCGCGCTGGCGCAATTTGATGGCGAGTAAACGCCGCTTCTCCGGCGACAAATCTTCGAGTCCTCGCTCCGCGCCCGAGTTCCACTGCCGCAACCGCGCGTCTCGGCCGCCGAAAAGCTCCCTCAAGCAATGCCTCGAACGGAGCCACGCTCAGGCCGCGGGCGTACGCCAGCGCCGCGTCGCGAGACGCCCGGCCGATCTCCTCGAAATGCGCGCGATCTCCGAGCAATCCGCGCTCAGCGCATCGCGCCATGGGCCAACATCCTGCGCCGGAACCTCCGCCACCGGCGCCATCCGTTCGTCCAGGCGCGGCTGGTAGCGCACAATCGGGTTGACCGGCAACAGATACGGAACGCCAAGCTTCGCTTCCGGAATGCCGCCCACATTCGAGGCCAGCGTCGGAACGCCGTGCAGCATAGCCTCTACGACAATCCGCGACCGCGCCTCGGCCCACAACGACGGAACCAGCAGAACGCGCGTGCGCACCATCAGCGCGCCGATATCGTCCACCGGATCGAGCAAACGAATGTTCGCGCGAGCCGCGAGCGCGTCGCGATCCGCCCTCGTGGTCCCCCAACTTGGCACGGCCGCGAACGCCGTATCGGGAAAAGCGTCGGCCAGCGCCAGAAAAATCGCCACGCCTTTCACCGCGCACGGATTCACCATCGTCACGAACTCGTTCTCGAAGCGCCCCGCCGCGGGCCACTCGCGCGCTTCGAGCAAAGAGATCGGCGCGTGCGTCGCATCCATGCCGCCGTGTTCCCGGATGTATCGCGCCACGTATTCGCTCACGCCCACAACCGCGTCCGCCGCCCGTATGCGTGCGGTCTTCGACGAGCTCGGAAACGCGCAATCCGGTCCGAACGGCAGCGCCAGCGTGGCGCGCGCCAGGTAGACCACGCGCGCGCGCGGAGGCGAGCGCCGCCTCCAGCAGCGACTGCGGCGGATCGTCCGTGGACGTCAGAATAATGTCCGGCCGGAAATCGCTCGCCTGGCTCTCGAAGTAAGCCCTCAGCGGCGCGTTCGCCACCACGCGAACGTCCACTCCCGCGCGCTCGAACCGCCAGGACGCCCGGCGCGGCTTCCGCCGCCGCAACGCCTCGGGCCGCGAGAGTGGCCGCGTAGCGCTCCATCTCCGCCGCGCCGAATACCGGAATGCGCGCCACCGCGCGGCAAACGTGTCCTCGCGCCGCCAGCGCTTCCATCAGCAGCCGGTTCGAAATATCGCCGCCGCCGTGCGACGGATAGTACAGCGAATTCTGAGCCAGCAGAATGCGCATCAGCGCGCCGCTCCGCGTTCTCGCACGCGCCGCAACAGCAGTTCCCGCTGCGCCGGGGTCAGCGATTCCATGGAATGACTTTCCTCACGCGCAGTGGGCCCCGTTCGCGCCGCGCCGCCCAGTGACGCCAAAAACTTCTCGAAGGCCCGCGGATCAATCGAATGTACGAACCGCTCCGCCGCGCTCCGCGAAGCCTCCGATTCGCGCTCGTACGCCGCGCGATCCTCGCACAACTCGCGGAGCGCCGCCACCCACGGCGCCGGGTCGTTACGCGGAATCATCGGCTTCGGCATGCCGTGCTCGTCGAACTCGGGCAAGTACGTTTCGATGGCCGCCACGGGGATGGCGTGCCCGGTTCCGAGCTTCGCGTCTTCGAGTCCGCCGAAGTCGCTCGCCACCACCGGAATCCCCCGCAGCATGGCTTCCACGACAATCAGCCCGAAGCCCTCGAACCACAACGACGGCATCATCAGCAAGCGCGCGCCGCGCAGCACGTCGTCGATGGAAGGCGCGAACTTCGGCAGATTCACGTTCGCCCGCGCGGCGAGCGCCCGAAGATCGGCCGCCGTCGTACCCCATCCCGGTGTCGCTCCAAACGACAGTCCGGGCAATCGCGCCGCGGCGTCCAGAAAAATCGAGATGCCCTTTACCGCGCACGGATTGAGCATCGCAATCCAACCGCGCTCGCTGTTCGCAAGGTTTGGAAACGGCCCGGACCCGTAAATCGGCGGATGAACGATCGCGGCCGCGCGGCCCAGCTCCCGCTCCACATACGCGCGCATCCGCGCTCCGATCGTCACCACGCCCGCGCATCTCCGCACCAACTCCGCGGCGTGCGCGTCCGGATTCCAGCTCTCCCGTCCGAAAGGGAAAAACTGCGGCGTATGCGCGAGGTACACAACTCGGCCCGGCGCGGATTGGTCCGCTTCGCGCAACAGCGAGTGGCCCGCGTCTTCCGACGAAACCAGAACCCAATCCGGCTGGAACTCCTCGATCTGCGCCCGCAACGCCTGCACCCGGCGCGCCGGATCCGCGATGGCCGCAAGCCGTATGGATTCATGCGCCGCGAAGGGCGCTCCCTCGCCCGGCGCCCCGCATACAATGCGGCATTCGCGCCCGGCCGAGGCCAGTTGGTTCAGCCAGACAAGGTTGCTCCGCGTCGCCCCGCCCCGCGGCGGAGCATAGGACGCCGTAGCCGTCAGCAGTATCCGCATACGCTATTACGCGCCTTGCTCTTCGGCCAACATCTGGCGCGCTTCTTCGTCGGTGAGGCTGCCGATCTCCGCCAGCAGGTCCTCGAATCCCGCTTCTTCCTGCGAGATTTCTTTCAGCTCGATGGCCTTCGCCAGTTCCACGATGGTGAACTCGCCGCTGTACACGATCTCGAGCGATAGGTCTACGCCGTGCGCCTGGCGGACTCTCGAAAGCAACTGCACCGCCAGCAGCGAGTGGCCGCCGACCTCGAAAAAGTTGTCCAGGATTCCGGCCCTGGGCAGGTTCAACAACTCCGCCCACAATTCCGCCAGCTCCCGTTCGAGCGGTGTGCGCGGAGGTTCGTACTTCGCTCGCGCCGCCGAGGCCGGCCTGGTTGCCGCTCGTATGCGCTCCAGAATCGCGCGCGGATCGCGCAACTCCGTGGCGATGCGCGCATAGTCGATGGGCCTCCGCGCGGCGGGAATCTCCGCAGAGTCCGAGCCCACCACCGGTTCCGCCGGTTGGCCCGGCGCGTGTTCCACGGATGCGGCCTTTTCGGAACCGAAACGGAACACGCCGCCGGCGTCGGGAGCCCCGAGCGATTGCAGAAACAGGGCCGCCGGACGGTTCCTGTGGCCCGCGGCGAACGGTATCTCCACGCGGTCCAGGCCGCGCTCGACGGCGATTTCTCCCAGGCGCGCCACCATCCTGTGTTCCACGCCGCGTCCCAGCGCACGGCAGCTCAGCAGAAACGTATCGGCCCGCAAAGCCGGCGGCTCCGCGCGAAACAGCATCGCGCCCACAAGTCCGTAATCGCCGAAGCGGTCCGCCACGCGCACCGTGAGGCACTCCACCCCGGAAGCCACCGCCGATCTCAACTCCGGCTCGGACCGCCGCAGCAGCGTCGCATTCATCTGGCTGGTCCGCTCCGTGAGTTGCGCCACGCGCTCCATTTGTCCCGGCTCCAGGGGCGCGATTTCGATTTTCAATTCGAGCGACGCCAGGAACTCGCCTAAACTGCCCGCCGCCCGCGCCGCCCTGGCGCGCTGCGCTCGCTCGGCGTACAACTCCGGCCGCCGCCGGTCCTCGGCCGTAATGCGCGAACGGTCGAACGCCCAGACGTGTCTCAGAAAATCGGGAATCTCCTCGGCTCGGGCCGGCAACGGGACGGCCGAAAGCCCCTGCGCCGCCGCGCGCGCCTCCGTGCATTCCTTGGGATTATCGTCCACCAGCAGGAAACTATCGATGCCCAGATCCAGCTCGCTCGCAAGCGAAAGCAGGTTCGACGCCTTGCTCCCCCAGTTGATCCGCCACGCAGCGAAATCCTCCAGCCTCAGCGGCATCTCCGGATGCGCGCGGAACGTCTCGAAGACGTCCTCTTCGTTGTTCTTGCTTGCGAGCGTCAGCAGCAGGCCCTCGCGCCGCCGCTCGGCCATGAACTCCTGCAAGGCGCGCCGCGAAGCGTCCAATGTGACGCCTTGAGGACCGTCCTCGCCGCAGATTCCGCGCCAGAGCGTATCGTCGCAGTCCAGCGCCACGGCTTTGAAAGCCGGCGTCACAATGGAATGGATACGCCGCGCCACTGCCGTAGCCAGCGCAGCGAAGAACTCGGGCGTATACGGAAGATGGCCGAGTTCTTCCGCGTGCGCGTCGTGCGGGTCGCCGAACGGATACAGCGCGTCTACTTCGGCTGGCGTAATCACCGAAACGCCCGGAAGCTCCCTCGCCGCATCGCGCAGAATCCGCAGGCGCGCCGCAACCCGGTCCTCATCGCGTGGCGGGCAAACCGCGACAACAAGCGGCGCCGGATACGCGGCCGCCGCCCGCACGGCGTCGGCCAGCCGGTGAACTTGTTCATCCACTCCGGCCGAGCGCCAGTCGTCGAACCGCACCAGCGCCAGATTCACTCCTGCGCGATTCGAAGCGAACAGCCCGGCGGGGTCCAGAAGCTGCTGAAAGAGCGTGTTATATCCGGCGAAACGGATCGAATAATCCAACCCCAGCTCGGCCATCCAGAATGTCAGGCCGGGCTGAATGGCTTCCGCGGTGAATGTGGCGCTAATCGCGATCGCGCGATCGTCGGGCGGCATGAAACTCCATTATGAATCGTGCCGCCCCGTTTTCGGGAATGGATGTCCGTCCCGCGATGGTAGTGGGGCAGGCGCTTTCGCCTGCCAAGCCCTCACTCCCCGACGCGCTCGTGGGGCAGGATGAAATCCTGCGGCGGGTTGGCAACCCGCCCCTGGGCCGGCCAGCGGCAAATCCCCCACGGAGAGTCAGCCTGCCTCGTAGCGCCTACTTCCGCTGCGCCGCCGCCCGCCGTCCGATCTCCTCCGGCGGTACGTCCTCAATGTGCGTCGCAATGTACCAGTAGTTGCCCGAAGGGTCCTCCACGGCGCCGGTTCGGTCGCCATAGAACATGTCCTCGAGTGGCCGCAACGATTTGCCGCCGGCCTCGATGCCCCGGCGGTACAACTCATCCACATTTGGTACATAAAGGTAAAGTGTCAACGGTCTGGCCTGCGCCGGGTCCGCCGGTTCTCCCATCATCACCACCGAATCCCCAATGCGGACCTCCGCGTGGTGCACGGTTCCGTCCGGCCGGTCCATTCTCTCGATCACCCGCGCGTCGAAGGCCTGCTTCAGGAAATCGAGCAGCCGCGCAACGCCTGTCACGGTCAGATAGGTAGTCACGGTGTGGTAGCCATCCGGAACAGGCTTCACCGTGGATTGAACTCTTGGCGACATTCATCCCTCCCGGGGCCGAAGCCCCCAACAGGATTGATTATCGCGCTTCCGCATAGGCCCTCGCGAAACCCCGCGAGGTGGGGCATCTTCCCCAGTTCACGCTACACACGCACTATGCCCCACCCCTAGGAGGCGTTCCAGGCCTAATGCGCGACCTTGCACTCCGGGATCGCAGACTGGAATAGTCCGTTTACCTAGCACGCTATCGCAAATAAAATCAACACTTTTGGATCTGTTTGTGGTGTTTATCCACATTTTCGTGGACCCATGGGTCCGTTTCGCTCCGTAATGGAATCGGACATGCAAGACCAAGTCGGCTAGGTAGCTCTTTTTTAGTACTAGAGGAGAACTCTGACATGAGGAAAAGCATCGGGATCGCCTGCGCAGCGCTCCTTCTGCCTCTTGTTGTATTTGTCAACATCGCTTTGGCGGCGGATCCGCCGTCCAAGACAACTGCCGCCGTTGGCGACAGAGGTCACATCATGCTGAATGGCCCCACATCTTCTTTGGGGCACACCGGCTGTGTCGTAAAGATTCAAAGCGCGTCCATTGCCAAGGACGGCACTATTACCGCTCGCGCCACCATCGTGGATAGCGACGGTCACCCGCTCGACATGAACGGCCTTACCACGCCCGGTCCGGTATCCTTTGGTTGGATCGCCGCGTACATCCCGAAGGGCCAGACCCAGTACACGTCCTACACGACGAGTTCGGATGCCTCCGGGACCAATAGCAATCCCGCTCAAATCCAGGCGGGCAACGATTCGGGTGGAACCGTTACCATCAACGCCGTGGGCGACTACACGTACACGTTCAAGACCAAGGCGCCGACCACGTTTGACGCCACGGCCACCCACTCCATTGGCGTTTCCGCCTATCGCAACCTTTCCGAGTATGGAACCTTCGACGAGTGGGCGGAGAGTTCCGACGACGTATTCAATTTCGTGCCCAACGGTTCCCCGGTAACCGTTACCCGGTCGATCATCACCACCGCCGCCTGCAACCAGTGCCACGACCCGCTCAGCGCCCACGGCGGCAACCGCCAGTTGGTGCAATACTGCATCCTCTGCCACCAGCCGCAATCGGTCAACCCGGATACGCTGAACACGGTGGACATGAAGGTCTTCATCCACAAGATTCACATGGGGTCCAGCCTTCCCAGCGTCGTCGCCGGAGGGAAGTATCAGATCTACCACCGGGGCGCGTGGGTGGACTTCTCCAAAGTCGTGTTCCCGCAGGATGTCCGCAATTGCACGACTTGCCACGTTTCCACCGCCAGCCAGCCGAACAACTGGAAGACGAATCCGAGCCGCGCAGCTTGCGGTTCCTGCCACGACGACGTGAACTTCGCGACCGGCGTCAATCACCTGAACCTGCCGCAAGTCGATGATACGCAGTGCGCCGGTTGCCACATTCCGCAAGGCCAGTTGATCTTCGACGCTTCCATCGTCGGCGCGCACACTATTCCTAACCAAGCTCCGGGCAATCCCACGCTCGTCACTAAGATTACCGGCGTCACCGGCGCCACCCCGGGCAACAGTCCGACCGTCTCCTTCAGCGTGACCGATGCCTCCGGAAACCCGGTCGATATCACGAAATTGGCCACCTTCCGCATGGTCCTCGGCGGCGGTAACGTAGACTACGGCTACGGCGCGACCGGCATCCGCGTTTCCGAAAGCCCGGCCGCCACGGCGAAGGGCAGTAACGGCAACTACACCTACACGATGACCAACAAGATCCCGGCCGGATCGACCGGTTCCTATACCGTCTCCATCGAGGCTGCCAACACCACGACGCTCTTGCCGGGCACCACCGTCGCTACCTCGGCTACCTACTGGGCCGCGCCGACGGAATATTACTTCTCGGTCGACAATAGCGCCGTCGCTCCCCGCCGCGTGGTGGTGGACCAAAATAAGTGCCAGTCCTGCCACCTCAATATGGGCTTCGTGCATGGCGGTTCCCGAGCCGCGACCAAAGAATGCGTGATCTGCCACAATCCCACGTTGACGGACGGCACCTCCAAGCAAAGCGTCGATCTCTCCGTTCAGATTCACAGCATCCATCGGGGCGCGAATCTGGCAAACCCGTACACTCTGGGAACCACGAATTACCAGAGTGTCCTGTTCCCGGGCGACCTCCGCGATTGCACGGCTTGCCACCTGACCGGCACGTACCTGGTGGAGAACGTCGGCGCCAAGGCCCTTGTCGCCAGCCCCGGCGGATTCACCGCCACCACTCCGCCGATCTCGGCCGCCTGCCAAGGCTGCCATGACGACATCGGAACCGCTTCCCATGCCCTGTCCAATACTTCGGCGCTGGGCGAGGCCTGTGTGGCTTGCCATAAGGCCGGTGAAGCATATTCCGTGGATCGGGTACACCAGCGGATCTTCTAACCTGCGCTCCCGGACAGCCGGGTGTCTGCCGGTAAAAGGAGCCTGAATCGAATCGGGTGGCCAAGGCAAGAGCCGAGGCCACCCGTTTCCCTATCCCCAATCCAAAACCCCCAACCCCTCGTGTTTCCCGTAACTCGCTCCGGTTGACAGCCGTCCAAATAACGCGCAAGCTGTAGGTAGCGGAGGTGGCCCATGAAATCGTTCCTGACCGCCCTCACGGTCGCGGCCGCGCTGATCTTTTGCGCGGCGACGGCTTGGACGCAACCCGTAGTCCCCGCCAAATCCGGCATGGTGGATTACCTCGAGGGCAAGGTATTCCTGGACGACAAGGAACTCCCGTTCCCTATCGTCGCCGATTTTCCCTATATCAAGGAGCAGGGCGTTCTGCGCGCCGAGGACGGCCGCGCGGAAGCCCTCATGAATCCCGGCCTGTTCCTGCGTATCGGCGAAAAGAGCGCCATCCGCATGGTCACCAACCGCTTCATCGATACGCGCGTGGAGCTGACCGCCGGATCGGGAGTGGTCGATTTCACCGAAGCCACCAAGGATAACGATTTCACCCTTGTGTGGAAGGGAGCCACCGCTGAAATCGTCAAAGCCGGTACGTACCACTTCGATACGGACCCGGCCCGCATCAAGGTCTTCAGCGGTCTTGCCCGCGTCAAACTCGGCGATCAAACCCTGCCCATCGAAGTTCCCGCCGGCAAAATGGTTCTGCTGTCGGATGGCAAGCTGTCCATGCTGAAGTTCGATAAGGAAGACACGGATGCCCTGGACCGCTGGAGCATGGGGCGCGACAGGTTGGTTTCCGCCGCCAACGCTTCGGCCGCCCGGACTTGCAACTCATTTAGCTACATCGCGCAGCCCGCGGGACCTTGCATGGGAAATTGGCGCTGGAACCCGTGGTATGGACTGTACACGTATATTCCCTACTTGGGCGAAATATGCAATCCGTGGACCGGCTGGTGCATGTATAACCCCGTCGGCGTTTGGAGAGTTTATAGCTATCCGGGCGCCTATCCCGCGAACAACGCAGGCGGGGCCAGAGCGATACCTGCCGGCGGCGGAGTTTCCGCGATCAGTCCTGCGAACCGATCCGCCGGAATACAGTCTGCCGCTCCGGGCGGAATGAGCAGGGTCGAGTCCTCGAATCCAGGCGGTGGCCAAGCCGCAAGAATTGGGGGAGTAGCCGCCTCGTCCCCTGTCGCGGCCTCGAGCGGCGCCGCATCTCCTGCTGCCGGAGCCGCCGCCGGCGGCCGCACCGCGAAGTAGCTTTCTCCGGAGTCCGACCGATTGAGCCGGGGGCTGCCATTGGGCCCATTCCCGCATCTTTCCGTGCCGCCGGGGTGCTCGCGCTTCCGCGGGTCGGAGCGAGCGGTCGGGTAGAAGCTCCGCACCCCCGAATCCGTCCGCGCCACTCTTCAGCATGAACGTAGCGCCGAACCGCTTCCGCGCCCGAGCGTGCGCCCACAACCCCATCGAGCCTGATTCCGCGGCCCCAACCCCCAGCCCCCAACCCCAACCCCCAGCCCCGTCCCCCAACCCCCCGCGCAATCCGGATAGAATGAACGCCTTCGAGGACTCTTATGCCAAACAACTCTCTCTCTCGCCGTTCCTTCCTCACATCTTCCGCCGCCGGAGCCACCGCGTTTCAGATCATCCGCCCGGAGCTGGTTCGCGGCGCGGCCGACCCAATCTTGAAGGCCGGCCTGATCGGTTGCGGCGGCCGCGGCACGCAGGCCGTCGAGAACATGCTCACCGCCGTCCCCAACGTGGAACTGATCTCCATGGGAGACGTCTTCGAAGACCGCTTGCAGGATTCTCTCAAGAAGAACAAAGCGCTCAAGCCCGAACTCTCCAGCCGTATCAAAGTCGATCCGGAGCACTGCTTCGTGGGCTTCGACGCTTACAAGAAGGTGATCGATTCCGGCGTCGATATCGTCATGCTGGCGGCCTATCCCGCCTACCGCCCGCTGCACTTCGAGGCCGCCATCGACGCGCGCAAGCACGTCTTCTGCGAGAAGCCCATGGGCACGGATCCCGTCGGCGTTCGCCGCTTCATGGACGCAGCCCGGAAATCCGAGCAGCTCAAGCTCTCCGTCAAGTCCGGCGCCCAGCGGCGTTCCCAAGCCTGGTATCTCAAGCAATACGCCGCCATGAAGAGCGGAGCCATCGGCGATATTGTCGCGCTCTCCGCCAACTGGCTCGGCGGCCCCGTCCTCAACTTCAACAGTGCGCTCTTCCCCAACAAAAAGCGCGACCCCAAGTGGGGCGACATGGAGTTCCAGCACCGCAACTGGTACTCGTTCGTGTGGATCTGCGGCGATCAGATCGTCGAGCAGCACCTTCATAACATCGACGTCTGCAACTGGTTCATGGGCGCTCATCCCGTCGAAGTCACGGCTTCCGGCGGCGCCGCCTGGCGCCCGCGCGAGGAAGAGTACGGCAACATCTACGACCATCTCTCCGCCGATTTCGCCTACGCGAACGGCGTGCACATGCACAGCTACTGCCGCCAGTATCAGGGCCAGAACATCCAGGGAAATGTCTCCGAGCGAATCGTGGGGACCAAAGGCGTGATCGATAGCGCCTCGGGAACCAGTGGCGGCGTGAACCCCTACGAGCAGGAGCACGCCGACCTGATGGCCAGTATTCTCGGCAAAGGCCCACACATCAATGAAGCCATGGCCGTCGCCGAAAGCACCCTGGCCTGCATCATGGGCCGCGAAGCCGCCTACACCGGCCGCCGCATCACCTGGGACATGATGATGAGCTCCCAGCAAGACCTCTTCCCCAAGGTCTTCGACTACAAAGCCGCCGTACCCGTTCCGCCGCTCCCCGTGCCGGGCGTTTATAAGTTTGTGTAGTTGGAAATCTCGAGCTACAGCGAATACGCGGAACGCAGGGCCGTTGAGAGGCCTGCCTGATCGCTTTCCGCAAGATAACCGATACGCCGCACGATCTCGCTCTTTAAAAGCACAGCCGGCTTGTGAACGCGAATTGTTAACGGAACGTTCAGACCAGCCTCCCGCCAAAGCAGAATGGACACTTCGAATTCGGATACTCGATGGCGGGACGTAACGGGTGCGGCGACAAAATCGTCATCGCCCGTATCCAGGAGCACCACAGCTGGACGTACTTTTCCACCCGGTGCCTGGTGAAAACCGAGCCGGATCAGGACGATCTCACCTCGCCTGAGAGTCATGGGTCAGCGATTCGTAAACCGAGTCTTCGGCGTCGTATGCCGCCTCAAACGATTGCCGGCCCGCCGCCCGCCATGCTGCGTCATCTTCGAAGACGCCCCACCTAAGCACGACTTCGAGGCGTTCGCCCGGCGGAACCAGCGCTGCGATTTCGGGTGGCACGGCAATCTGCCCGTTTGCCATCAGCTCGCCTCTGAAATCAGCGGTGCTCATGATTCGACTCCGTCTTCATCATCTCACGAGCGCCGCCAAGAAATCGCTCTCCGTTCGTCTCTCGACCGCGCCCAACCTGTAGTCGCTGCGCCAATTCCCTCCCGGTCCCCGTCCCGCACTCTCAATTCGCGCCGAACAGCCAGTGTCTGACCGGCTGGTACATCAGGTAGATCGCGACGATGGCTATCCAGACCATCGAGCTGAAGGAAAGCGGGCCCGCCGTGGTTCTGATCTCCGGCGTGCGGTTCAACTGCAGCAGCGGACCTTCCTTCTGCGCGGCCGTGCGGTCATACAAAAACAGCGGAGCCGCCGCGAATATGGCGAAGATCGGGAACCACGCCGCGTTGTTCGAGCTCCCCACGTGCCCGGTCCCCGAGCGAAAGCTCGCGGCCTTGATCGATTCTCCGATCGCGAGCACCGCCAGCGCCAGATGCCGGACAGCGAGCGCGCGTCCGGCTGAGTTCAACCCCGTCATCAGGCTGCGCGATCGCAGCACGGCGGACTTTCCGCGCAGGTTCTCGGCCACCGCGACTACCGGCCACAAGCAGTCGCCGGTCACCCAGCCGGGTCCAAACAGGAACAACGCTCGGGCCTGCGTCGCGGCCAGCGCCGGCATCGCTCTCGCCAGCCTCCAGAACACACGGAAGGAGGTGAATCTCCTGACCCGCACTCTCTCGTCCATGGCTACCAGCGCCGCCGTCGCTCGAATCGCGTTATCGGAAAAAACCAGCAGGCCGGCCGCCGCAAGCTGAACCACCGCCGTCCGCGGCGTCCACTCGGGCAGCGCCTTGCCCGCCAAATATCCCGCCAGCGCGATGGCCGACAACAGACCGGCATAAATAGGTATCAGCAAGAACGCAACCGTGGCCAGGTGCTGCAACAGAAACGCCCGGGCTCTTCGCAACGCGAAAAACTCCGCGTCGACCGCGTTATGAAACCGCCGCGCGAACTCGACCGCCGACGCGGGCCGCGTCGCGGGATCGCGCGCCAGCCCCGCCAGGATCGCCTCCGAAACGTCGCGCGGCGCCTTGACCACGGCGGCCGGCGGCCGGGGACTGCCGCTTCGGTGAAATTCGATCAGTTGGCTCGTTTTTCCGGAGAAGGGCAGTTCGCCGCACACCAGCGAGTAAGCCACCACGGCCAGACTGTAAATATCGGAGCGAAAATCGATCTCTTGTCCCAACGCCTGCTCCGGCGACATGTAAGCCGGCGTTCCCACCAGGCTTCCCGGCATGGTCTGCCCGCTGTCGCTGCCGAACGATCCGGACGACGCGACGCGCGCCACCCGCGGCATCGCGACCGTCTCCGCCTCCTCGGCCGCCGGCTCCACCCGCCGCGCCTCCGGCCGCATGTCCATCGCGATGGTCTCGGCTTCGCTCGCGCTCGATGGCGAATCGCCGAACTCCATCGCGGGGCCCTGCTCCGGCGCCGGGAGCGATTGCGAATCGCCGGGCAGCTTCATCTTGGCCACCCCGAAATCCAGCACCTTCACGGTGTAGCCGCCGCGCCCGTTCGGTTCCAGCCAGATGTTTTCCGGCTTCAAGTCCCTGTGGACGATTCCATGCCCGTGCGCCTCCTCCAGCGCCAGCGCAATCTGGTCCAAAAGGTTGGCCACCAGAGGCAGCGCGGGCCGCGGTTGCGACTCCTGGAAGTCCGAGAGCGTCTGCCCGTCGAGCAGTTCCATGACCAGATACGGCATCTCGCCCCTGCTCGAAGCCGCGATCCCGAAATCGGTGACGTTGACGATGTTCACGTGCCGCAGCCGCCCGCACGCTTGCGCCTCCCGCTGAAATCGCGCCAGAAAATGCGGGTCCGCCGCCCACCGCGGAGCGATCACCTTCACCGCCACCACGCGCGTGGTCCCCAGGTGCGTCGCGAGATAGACATTCCCCATCCCACCAGCCCCCAGTTGCCGGTCGATGCGGTATTTCCCGTCGAGAATTTCGCCGATCATGAGCGCCCCGGAATATCAGAGGTCATCATACCAACGGACGTATCCCGCTCGCGGAGAAAAAGACGGAGGCCAGGAACTCGCCGGTCGCGCGGAACCCGCGGCGGACTTCCCGCTATCCCGCCAAAGAACACTCCGGGGGTTAAAGCACTCGAGTATTGCCCTGCTTGCGGGATATACGCGCTGAACCCGCGTGATACGCTGGGTTCATCACCGCCGGAGATAAATTTCAAAAATTGGTCGCCTTGATGGCGCGCCTCCGCGCTCCCGATGGCTGCCCCTGGGACCGCGAGCAGACCTTCGATTCCATCAAGCCCTACACGCTCGAGGAAACCTACGAAGTCCTCGACGCCATTGACCGCCGCGATTGGCCCGAGCTCGCCGAAGAACTCGGCGATTTCATTTTGCAGGCCGTCTTCTACTCGCAGATGGCGCGCGAGCAAGGTCTCTTCGGCATCGAAGACGCCCTCGACGCCGTCAACAGCAAGCTCGTCCGCCGCCACCCGCACGTCTTCGGCGAGCAGAATGCCGAAACGCCCGGGGATGTCCTCAAAATCTGGGGCAAGGTAAAGGCCGCCGAAAAGGAAGGCAAGGGGAAGGGAAGCGACGGCCTGCTCGATGGCGTCCCTCGCGCGCTTCCCGCTCTCGTTGAAGCTCAGCAAATCTCTTCCCGCGCCGCGCGCACCGGCTTCGATTGGGAAAACCCCGAGCAGGTGCTCGACAAACTGCGCGAGGAACTCGAAGAGTTCCATGAAGCGCGCCGTGTCTCATCTCAAGAAGAAATTGAAGGCGAAATCGGCGACCTGCTCTTCGTCCTGGTCAACCTCGCCCGCTTCGTGAAGGTCGATCCCGAACAGGCCCTGCGCCGAACCAACGCCAAGTTCCGCCGCCGTTTCGCATACATCGAAAAAAAACTCGCCGAAACAGGCCGCAAACCCGAAGATTCCAACATCGAAGAAATGGAGTCCCTGTGGCAGGAAGCCAAGCGGCACTAGCGCGCCGTAACATGTGGCGCACGCTTCAGCGTGCGGCGCCGGCATTCATGCCGGCGCGGTTTCAGTGGGGCAGGTTCCCGACCTGCCCCATCGCCCCGGGCGAGGAGCCGCTAGTTAATGCCTGACCTCACCGGCCAAGTCGTCTTAGTCACCGGAGCCGCCAAGCGCATCGGCCGCTCCATCGCTCTCCGCCTCGCCGCCGAAGGCGCCCGCGTCGCCATCCACTATGGCAACTCCGAAACCGAAGCCCGCCGCACCGCCGAAGAATGCAGTGGATCCGAGCTCTTTCAAGCCAACCTCGAAAGCGTCTCCGAAATCGAGCGCATGTTCGCGCAAGTCGAAGAACGCCTCGGCCGCCTCGATGGCCTCGTGAACAACGCCGCCCGCTTCGCGCGCCTGGACCCTCTCGCCATCACCGAGAAGGACTGGGACTTCATCCACTCGGTGAATCTCAAAGCCGTTTTCTTCTGTTGTCAGAACGCCGCGCGCTTGATGAAGAAGACCGGCGGAGGCCGCATCGTCAACATCAGTTCTCTCGGCGGCATTCGCCCGTGGGCCGAGCACGCGCATTACTGCGCCTCGAAAGCCGGCGTCATCATGCTCACTCTCGCTCTCGCCAAAGCCTTCGCGCCGGAAATATCGGTGAACTCCGTCGCCCCCGGCGTCATCCCCTTCGAAGACATCGACGAGCGCGGCCTTCGCATGATCGAAGCCACCCCCGCCCGCCGCGGCGGCAAACCCGAAGAGGTAGCCGAAGCCGCGGTCTACTTCCTGAAAGCCACGAAGTTCGTCACCGCCCAACTCTTGGCCGTGGATGGCGGCCTGAGCCAGAGGTAAGAACCAGCGCCCGCTATTTCTTCTTCAGCCCCGCCGTCCAGTTCAGTACCACGGTAATCGGTTCTGCGTTCGCGCTTGACTCGGGCTGTACCACCGCTAGGAAGCGCTGCCCGTCGGCTCCTACGTCGTAAAGGTATCCTCGGCCGATGTTCAGGCCGCCAAACAAAGCGCTCACCTGGCCGACCTCAATCGTCCCGCCCTTTGACGCTTACTTCCGCCGCCATCAGCTTCTGGTCGGGCGCGGCGTAGAAAAGCTCCTTGCCGTCTCGCCGCCACCGCGGAAGAATGCCGCCGCCCGTAGAGACTTGGCGTTTACCGCCCGGCGCGCCTCCCTCCGGGTGGAACGGGATCACGTAGATCTCGTTTCGTCCCGATTCGTTGGACTGATAGGCTACCCATCGCCCGTCAGGCGAAAACTGCCCATTCTGTTCGCCGAACGGCGTTTGCAGCAACAGGGAACGGCTTCGCCCCGGCCGCCCGTGGGAGAACCCAGAGATCGGACCCGTTCTTGGGATCTCCCGTAGCCGAGTACAGAAGAAATCTGCCATCCGGCGACCAACTGGTCGGGTGCTTATCCACGCCGTCGGCGTAAAGCAACTCCTCGGCCCCGGTCCCATCCGAGGCCTTCCGGTACAGATCGAAGTGACCTTTGCGGTTCGAGCTGAAAACGATGGTCCGCCCGTCCGGCGACCAGATGGCCTCCTGTTCCGTCGCCGGGTCGAAGGTAAATCGAGTGCGCAGGCCGCGCGCCAGATCGTAAATCCAGATGTCTTCGTTGCTTCTCTCTTAAACGTTAGACCGCGGCGTACTTCCGGTCAGGGGAGAGATTCATCCGTCCCAGGTAGGTCGAATCCCCTGCTGTGAGCCAAGCCGGTTGCCGCCGCGATCGAACCAGGTAAGCCTTACGTTGCTCAGATCCGCCCCTGTCTGATACGCCAGCACCCCGGTCTCGGACGTCGAGAAAAAACCGAGCGCCGACGTGAACCAATGTTGAACCTTTTCCGCCAAAGGCGTGGCGTCGCCGGCCAGCGCGAGCCGCTTCACGTCGAAGGGCTGCGCCATCAGGGTCGTGTCTGCGCAGGAACAGCAGGTAACCCTGGGAGTAGACCGCGTTGCAATCGCCTCCATAAGAACCTTGCTCTCCGGAGGAATCGAGCGAGCCGATGCGGATCTTCATGTGGTCGATGCCGCTGGATCGCCGCCGAAAAAAGGAAGTGGCGGCCATCGGGCAGGAACCACGGCCAGCGATGGGTGTTCTCTCCGTGAGTTGCGTCGAGTTTCGTGGCGGGAGCCGTAGCGCCGCCGGCCGCCGCCACGCGGGTCAAAGGGCCAGTCCGGTATCGGCATCGAACAGGATCACGCCCTGGCGATCCCCACGTCCCGCCGCGCAGGGCAGGCGCGTCTGCCAGGGTGAGCGGCGGTCCGCCGGCGGCATCGAGCCTCTTGAGCTTGCCATCCGCGCTGAACCCGATACGGACCGGCTGTCGGGAGACCAGAAGACCGGGAACTCCGCTTCCGTACCCGGCAGCGGCTGGGCCGCCAGCGCGTCGAGCGACCGAATCCACATCTGGCCCTTGCCGTCGGCGGTGACGGAGCTGAATACCACGCGCCTCCCGTCCGGCGACACCAGCGCAGGCGTCGGGCGCGCCGGCGGATTGCCTGAAGCGGGTGCTTCTCCGGCGGTCGAAAACGGAGAACCGCACCACCGGCAATTCCGCCGGTTTCTCGCGAAAATGAATCACGGCGAGAGAACCAAAGCAAGACCCATCATGCCTGTGGCGATCACCCAGCCCAGCCGGGAGCCCGCCCGCCGGCTGCCAAACGCGGAATAGACGCTCGACTGTGAATCCTGCTTCTGGCTCCTCCAGCGCCACGCGTACGTCGCCCATGTGCTGGGCGCGCCGCGCGGGGTCTTTCCGCAGGCAGCGCCGCACCAGCTTCTCCAGTTCCTTCGGCGCGCCTTCGATCGCCTTCGGCTCCGCCATCGCCGTGGCCGCCAGCGACGCCGCCAGCGTGTCTCCCGCAAACGCCCGCCGCCCGGTCAACAGCTCGTACAGCACGCACCCAAACGCAAAAATGTCTGCTGCGCGCGTCCGCCTGGCTTGCCCTTCAACTGCTCCGGCGCGAGATAACCGGGCGTTCCCGCGATAGCCATGGTCCGCGTCGAAATCGTCCCCGGCGTCTGGCTCTGCTCCGTCAGCTTCGCCAGCCCAAAATCGAGGACCTTGACTCGGCCTTCCGGCGTGACCTTGATGTTCGCAGGCTTCAAATCGCGATGGATCACGCCGCTGTTCGTGCGCGTATTCCACCGCCTCGGCGATCTGCTCCGCGATGGCCAGCGCCTCGTCGAGGGGAACCGGCCCTTGCGCGATCCGCTCCGCCAGCGTCGGCCCTTCCACCAGTTCCAGCACCAGCGCGCGTTCTTCCACGCCGTAAATCGCCGCGATATTCGGGTGGTTGAGCGAGGCCAGCACTTGCGCCTCGCGCGCGAACCGCGCCATGCGGTTGGCGTCGTTGGCGAACGCCTCGGGAATTACTTTGATGGCGACCTCGCGGCCCAGCTTGGTGTCCGTGGCCCGGTACACCTCGCCCATGCCGCCCTCGCCGAGCTTGGACGTGATCTCGTAATGTGCGATTGGCAGCGGACCCATCGGCGTGAACACCCTCCCTACATTCGCTCGCCGCTTGCGGTTAAACCAGTATACACGCGCTTCGGCCAAGCGGCGTGTTTGGGCCGTCGCTATTTAGAACGCCGACGCTACCAGATCCATCCCCCGCCTGCTCAACTGCGGCGCGCGCGCCTCCAGATCGTCGAAGAACCCAACCGAATCCTTTGGCGCAATGTATATCCCGCGGCCGTCGTACTCGATCCGAACAATGTCCCGCGAGAGCGCGACCGAGCCCCAGGAGAAGGATTTCTGGCCTATGCTGTCGGAGCGAATCGCGCTGATCTTTGCGTATGGAATCCGCCGCGTGATGAGTCCGCCCCGAATGACCAGCGCATCCGGCTCGGTCTTATACCACTGCGGCAATAGGCATCCGAAAACCAGCAGAAACACAAGGCAGGCCGGCAGCACCCCCCACGGCGTATGGCTGGAAAAGGCGCCGATCAGCGGAACCACCGCGCCCGCCGCCAGCCCCACGCCGGCCATGAGATCGATCTTCGCTTCGTAGCGCATCGCGGCTCCTGTCCAGAGCCTACCGCCTGCCCGCGAGGCGAGTCAACCGGATCAATCCGCAATTGCCGTTCCGGATACCCGCTATTCATGCGTGAGGCCGCGAGTTAGAATTGGCGCGGAGGCGATCCGTGCGGATCTTTGCCACTGCGTTTCTTGCTCTCGCCTTTCCTCTCCTTGCAGCCGACATCCCTGGCGTTGTAGAAGGACGCGTGCTGACCCCGAGCGGTGACCCCGTGATGCGCGCCATCGTGCGGATGGGGCGCCCCAAAATGGGTTGGCCGCTGTCGATGTTCCTGACCGGACCGTACCCGGATCAGTTCCATGGCGGTTTATACCATGCGGTAGCGGCAGCCGACGGGAGTTACCGTATCAAAGCGCCGCCCGGGAAATACGAGATGGCGGCCTTCCTGCCCGCGGCGAGTATGGGCGTCAATTTCCCGGCGCCGGACTACCGCCCCCCGCTTGGGTTCGCGGAGGTCGAAGTGGCATCGGGTCGGATGGCTGTGCGCGATTTCGTTCTGCATGGTCCGCCGGATCTGCCGGGCGATCCCATCCGAGTAGTGGTCGCCGGCCCGTCCGAGGTTGCGCGTTGGCCGCTGCTCTATGATGCCCCGCTTGCCGCCGGCGGCAAGGTGTGCGTGGAAGTGGCCGTCCTTGTCCCGTACTCTTCCTTTGCCTTCGTGGCGGAGGTCGAGCCTTCGGTCAACGCCACCGGAGCTGGATGGAGGTTTCTGGGCCGCTCGTACGGTCCAAATCGGGCGGCAGGCGCCACCACGCTGCGGATGACCATGAGCCCTTATACTACAAATCTAGGCCGTAATCGGCTCATCATTGACGTGAAGAAACCAGCGGCAAGCGTCAAGGTGCGCGCCGCCGTCACCACGCCCGGCAACAAGGTGGACCCATCGGCGGTCCGGCTCTGCCGCTAAATCGATGGCTGACCGTGAAACCGCGCTCACTCTGGCGCGGCGCCCGCCCAAGCCCCAGTGCGGGTCCCTAAGCTCCGTGGCGCAGGCTGTCGAGCCTGCCGCGCCGAGATTCCGAACTCCTGATCTCATGGAATTCAGCCCGACCCAGGTTAGTGAGCTAGGCCCACGTCCGGAAGGACCGCCGCTGCGGACGCCCGCGTGGTGGGGCAGGCCTTTGGGCCTGCGATGACGTCTTCCGGCGTCATCAGCCGGGTGCCAGCCCGGCAGGAGGCGCGCAACCGTCCACGCAACGCCGGGCCAAAGCCCGGCGGCAGCCCAAAAGGGCTGACCCCACATCGGGACGTGGACGCCCGCGACGCCGCAGCGGCTCCAGGAAATCCCAGGCTGCGTTCAACAGCTAAGTCACTGACAAACAACGAACGCAGCTCGAACCCTGCGCCTCAATCCGTGCCTAGTTTCCTGCTACCTCGACCACAGCAACAGGACGTGGGGCTGGGTCACCTCATTTTCCTTGGCTGCCCAAAATCACGGGGCGACATCAGGAGTTCGGAGATTCGTCTCGACGTTTGGGCCTCGAATATTGCAGTTGTGGCTCTTATTTAAGTGGCATTGGGCGTGGACGCTCAATGCCACTTAAGCGCCGGGTTTTCTCCTCTGTTATTGTCTCCAAGAATCTCGGCACGAATGCCGAGACGGCAGACATGAATGTCCCCGCCACTGAGGTGGCGCGAGCTTCAGCTTGCCGCGCCGAGATTCCGAACTCCTGATCTCATGGAATTCAGCCCGACCCAGGTTAGTGAGCTAGGCCCACGTCCGGAAGGACCGCCGCTGCGGACGCCCGCGTGGTGGGGCAGGCCTTTGGGCCTGGTGCGCCGGTAAAACCGGCATAGAGTAGCGAATGAGAGAGTCGTACAGGAAAGGAGTAGCGAACCATCCTGGCCCCGAGTCATGCGTCGGCGGGTGTAAACCCGCAGACGAAGCGTTGACAGGGGTACAGGCAGGCTGGGTATGGAGCCGCGAAATGGGGCCATTTCAGGGAGCCGACGCTGTCAAGCCAAGCGGAAGGCCATACGGTGCGAGCCAATATCGCGAGGTCGCATCACCCTGCGCGGTCGGAGACCCCAGACATGCTTGGAAACTCTATGCGCGGGAACCGGGATACCCCGGCAGCGCCCGTTGGGCCGCAAGGCAGCGGGCCGGAGGGAGAACGCGATGAGCGGCACGTCCCTCGCGAACGCTGGTGGGGAGTCGGAGGGCTGCGTAGTACCTGGGAAGGTTCCGAACAATGGCCCCGGCGGGTCGGCGGAGGGACTGGAGGGAAGGCAGCCCGACAAGGAGAACTCCGGGGAGGCCAACCCGAGCCGGACGCAGAGTCGGGAGATCGGGTCACACGGGCTCGCAGGAGTGCGGGAAGCAGCGAAGAAGGACAAGGAACAGCGGTTCACCGCCCTGCTGCATCACGTAACCGAGCAACTGCTGATGGACAGCTTCTACTCTCTCCAGAGGCAGGCTGCGCCAGGAGTGGACAAGGTGACGTGGCAGGAGTATGAGCAAGGCGTGGAGGCGCGGGTGCGCGACCTGCACGGGCGAGTTCATCGGGGCGCTTACCGTGCGCAACCATCACGGCGGGTCTATATACCAAAACCGGACGGGCGGCAACGGCCGTTAGGGATCGCGGCGCTGGAGGATAAGATCGTCCAGCAAGCGTTGGTGGCGGTTCTCAACAGCATTTATGAAGAGGACTTTGTAGGCTTCTCGTATGGGTTCCGGCCGGGGAAGGGAGCGCACGACGCGCTGGATGCCCTTTCCTACGGAATCGTGCGGAAGAAGGTGAACTGGGTGCTCGACGCGGACATCCGCGGATTTTTCGACAACATCGACCATGAACGGCTGATGGAGTGGATCGAGCGACGAATCGGAGATCCGAGGGTGCTGCGGCTGATCCGGAAATGGTTGAAGGCCGGGGTATCCGAGGAAGGAGAATGGTCGGAGACGAAGGTAGGGACTCCGCAAGGAGCGGTGATATCGCCGCTGCTGGCGAACCTCTATCTGCATTATGTTCTCGACAAATGGGTCATCGAGTGGCGCAGGAAGAGCGCGAAGGGCGACGTAATCATGGTCCGGTACGCGGACGACTTCGTGCTCGGGTTCCAGCATCGGAAAGAAGCGGAGCGATTCCTGAAGGAATTAGGGGAACGCCTGCGGGAATACGGGCTGGAGTTGCATGGGGACAAGACGCGCCTGATTCAATTTGGGCGTTTTGCCGCCGGAGATCGGAAGCGGGATGGGCAGGAGAAGCCGGAGACATTCAACTTTCTGGGCTTCACGCACATCTGTAGCACAATCCACAAGACGGGGCGATTCACGGTAAAGCGCAAGACAGTGGGCAAGCGGATGGCAGCGAAGCTGAAGGAAGTAAAAGCCAAGCTGCGGAAGTGGAAGCACAGGTCCACCGTGGAAACCGGGAAATGGCTTCGGGCGGTGGTGCAGGGCTACTACAACTATCACGCAATACCGGGGAACTTCTCCCGGCTCCGATCGTTTCGCCACGACGTGGCGCGGCACTGGTGGCAAGCCCTCCGGCGAAGGAGCCAACGGCCACTTCGCTGGGAGGCGTTCGAGACCCTGATGAACCGGTTTCTCCCGCAACCTACGATTCTGCACCCTTATCCCTTGGAGCGGTTTTGCGCCAAGCATCCGAGTTAAGAGCCGTGTGCGCTAACGAGCGCACGCACGGATCTGTGCGGGGGGCGCTGGGCAACCGGCGTCCCTACCGCGACCGATGACGTCTTCCGGCGTCATCAGCCGGGTGCCAGCCCGGCAGGAGGCGCGCAACCGTCCACGCAACGCCGGGCCAAAGCCCGGCGGCAGCCCAAAAGGGCTGACCCCACATCGGGACGTGGACGCCCGCGACGCCGCAGCGGCTCCAGGAAATCCCAGGCTGCGTTCAACAGCTAAGTCACTGACAAACAACGAACGCAGCTCGAACCCTGCGCCTCAATCCGTGCCTAGTTTCCTGCTACCTCGACCACAGCAACAGGACGTGGGGCTGGGTCACCTCATTTTCCTTGGCTGCCCAAAATCACGGGGCGACATCAGGAGTTCGGAGAGTCGTCTCGGCTTTTCCGTCGCCGCGCTGACGTCCGCCCTTTACGCCTGGAACGAGCTGCCACACCCGCAGGTGGACTTCACGTTCGGGTTGTTGAATTTGAACCCGGCGCCTTCCAGCGACTCCACGTAATCCACTTCCGCGCCCTCCAAATACAACATGCTCGCCTGATCCACGAACACCCTCAGGCCGTCGTATTGGTAGGTCTTGTCCAGCATCCCCGGCTGGTTTTCGAACGCCATGGAGTAGCTGAACCCTGAGCAGCCTCCACCCACGACAGCAAGCCGCAGCCCCGCCGGCGCCGGATCCTGGCTGGACATAATCTCTTTCACTTTTCCTACCGCTCGTTCGGTTAGTTGCACCATGCGTTTATTGGCTCCCGCTTCTGGATTCCGAAAGGCCTATTATACCGGCTGGCGAAATCCTAAAGTCCTTACTCTCTTGGATGCGCCCCCCGCCTACAAGTCGCCAAAAAAAAAGGACTGGGGATTGGGGGCTGGGGACTGGGGACTGCGGCCGGGGATCTCGTGCCTTGCAAAAAGACCTGCGAGCCCGTGGGGCCGGGCCTTTTGGCCCATAGGCGCTAACTTAACGATGATAGAATATTCACTCGAGGAACCCGCTTCCGTGTTCGCTCGCGTAAGTCCATTTCCACCTGGTTCCATTGCTTCAGTGTGCTTCGAAGGGGAATCGCCGGTTCGATGGCGTGCTGTATGGCGTGCAGTGCGTAGCTAAAAACCCGCCACGCGCTGCCATTGCCAGGTTTCCGATAAACGGTAGCCCCAGGGGGAAATATCGCGCCCGAGGCGTTCCAACTTTTGCCCTAGCAGTGCCACCAACAGCTTGCCGTACAGCCACGCCCGCGCGCTCTCGTCCGCGTGCTTGGGCAGCGCGCCCAAAGCCGCCAGCGTCTTCAGACGCTTGAATACCAGTTCGATCTGCCACCGCACTCGATACCATTCCAGTACTTCCGACGTGCTGAAACGATTGGCCGGTACGGTGGTGAAAACCATGATGTAGCGGGCATATTGCAGCGTCTCCGGCTTCGTTTTCGGTCCTCCTTGTTGCGCCTTCCTTTCGATTTGGCGGCGGGCTCGGGCGGTCGCCTCCTCGCTCTTGCGAATGGCGCACAGCCGCCCGGCGATACGGCCTTGGGCGTCCGGCACCTCAACTTGCCATTCGCGTTCCACGCCGGTTTCCTTCAGCTTTTCGATTTCTTTGAGCAACGCCAAGCGTGAACCGTCTTGGCCCAGCAGCGGCAGGGTCGAGGTGTTCAGCCGCACGATCACCGGGGCGCCCTGGCGTTGGAGCGTGGCCACTCCCTTCGCGTTGCAGAAACCACGATCCGCCAACACCAAGTCATCGGGGTTGGCGGAAAATCGCCCCAGCGTCTCTCCGGTCCCTGGACCTCTGGTGGAGGTCAGTTCGAAGTGATCGCAAACCAGACTGGGAATGCGCACGCTGTAATGAATCCTCCACAACGATCCGCTCCGACCCGGCTCCTTCACCAACGTTCCATCCAACGCGCGCACGTTATAGCCGCGCGTCTCCAGCGGCATCTCCCATCCGCTCTCCTGCAACAGGGACACGCAGAGACCGCGCAGCCAACCTTCGGCCTTCTGCAATCGTTTCATCAGCGCCACATCGGAAACCGCCGCAAAGCCTGCCGCCTTAGCACGCACCACGGTTTCCCGTAGAGAGTACCCGTTGCCCACATGCAGCAGCAGCGTACGCAGAAGGTCCGACCGGCTCGAAAAGCCTCGCAGGCGTTCGCAGGCGCCAGTCAATACGGCCTGTTGCTGCCATGGCGTGGGCAACAAGCCAAGCAGCAGGTTCCAATCCTCGTCGAGAGGGGGCATGCCCACATTGTAGCGCCTCAATTAACCTTTATCAATTCTTAAGTTAGCGCCTATGGGCCTTTTGGCCTGCCGCCGCGCTTTTGCGCGGCGTTCCGGCGCCCCCGTCGCCGGCGCGAAGGGCAAGAGCCGCCAGGCTCAGTCCCGGCCCGCCACACTGACCCAGAGCCCCCCGCGGCCGCAGGCCGCTCCCCAACCCCCAACCCCCGCCATGCTATCTTCACAATGGAGCCGCCGCTCACTAGATTGAAACCCGGCGGGCCTGAGCCGCGTCGGAACCCATGTATGGGAACAATGACCGGAACCCTGGCCCTGCCTGGGTACAGCAGCAAGGTTGCGGCCAAATCGAGAGTGGATTTTCAGAACAGCCCGGAGGGCGCCCTTGTCCAAAGGGCGCAGGCTGGCGACGAGACGGCGTTCCGCGAAATCGTGGAACGCTATCAGTCCAAGGTCTTTTCCATCATCCACGGCGTTGTCAGGCAGCGCAACGACGTGGAAGATATTGCGCAGCAAGTATTTGCCAAGGTGTTCCTGTCTATCGGAAACTTCGATTTCCGCAGCTCGCTCATCACCTGGCTCTACAAGATCACCGTCAACGAATGCTTCGATTATCTGCGCAAACGGAAAGTGCGGCGCCTGGTCTATGAAAGCGACCTGAGCGAGGACGAAGTCCGGCGGATGGATAACACCGAGCCCGCCACCGTCCTTCAAGGCCCCGTGGACGAGTCGCTCGCCCGCCGCGATTACCTTGTCAAACTCCTCGCGAAGGTTTCCGAAGAGGAGCGCATGTTGTTAATGTTGAAGGAAGTGGAAGGCTTCTCCGTGGAAGAGTTGGCGGAGCGGACCGGTATGAACGAAAACACCGTCAAGGTGAAGCTCTTCCGCGCCCGGCAGAAATTGGTTAAGGCCGCGCGGCGTTTTGAGCGCGTGCCCGCCGGAGAAACAGTCTAGAGTTGCGCTGGTTTTTGGTTCGTGCCCCGATAGCGGACGCAGGCAGCACATAGATCCGTGGGGGCGGTTGGGCGGCGACGCCCGGATGCATTGAACTGGAACTAGGGAAGAAACGCTATGCACGCGGTAGTGAAGGACAGTCTCGAACGCTATCTGGCCGGCGCGCTGGAGCCGGCGGAGCGGCGGGCCGTTGAGGCCCACCTTGGCGTCTGCGATTCGTGCCGCCGCGAGGCTCGGGAATTCGAAGAGGTCTCGCAACTGTTCGTTTCGCTGCGGCCGGATGTGGTTTGGGAACCGGCTCCGAGTTTCTACGGCTCGGTGATGGTGCGGGTTCGTGAGCGGCGGGAGCGCAAGCCCGCCCCGTTCTTGTCCGGCCTTTTCAGCTTCGATCTGGCTTTTGGACGCCGCATGGTGCTGGCCTCGGCAATGACCCTGGCCGTATTGGGCGGCTATCTGGTCTCTCACGAGACCCGCGCCGAGCGAGGTCCGTTCCCGGAGACGGTGATCGCCGAGCAGGAATCTCCCTCTTACGATTCCGCCCCGGCCCCGGAAGCCATGCTGGCCACCCTGACGGCCTATGTCCGCTAACCCTGTGGCGCTGGGTGGGGTCCGGCGCGCGTCGAATACGAAGCTTGTCAGCGCGCTCGTTCTCGTGCTGGTGTTCTTGTGCGGATGCGTGATCGGCGCCCTGCTGATCGATCTCGTTGTCCACAACCGCGCGCGCTCTCCTTCGTTCGATACTGCCTCGGGCCGGGCCGCCTATTTCGACCGCCTGCAAAAGGAACTCGATCTCACTCCCGAGCAGTCGGTCCAGGTCCGATCCATTCTGGAGGATTTCTGGCAGTACTACCGCACGGTGTTGAGCGAGGCCCGCCAGCGGGTCAACATGGTTCTGAGCACCGACCAAAAGGTCAAGTTCGAGCGGATTCTCCAGAACCCGCCTAAGTAGCCACCAGTACGGCTAGCTCTGAAGCCCGATTGACAGTGGCGCATCTAAACGTCAAAATGGCCGTAAGATGATACCGCCCCGCCTCATACTCTACGCTGCGCTCGGCGCCGTCCTGGTCCTTGGCGGTTGTTCCAAGGCCAAGGAAGCTCCCAAGGTCTACTCCATGGGAGAACGAGTGGAACTCGGCCACCTGGTCTACACGATCTACGAGACGCAATGGCTCACTCACGTCGGCTCCGGCCCCGAGGCCAAAGTCCCGACCAACCGCTTCTTCATGGTGCGCATCAACGCCGCCAACACCAGCGGCGGCGAACTGTTCGTCCCCGCCATGACGATTGAGGCCGATAACGGCCAGACCTTCGATGAGGTCAGTAACGGCGACGGCCTTCCCAATTGGCTCGGCCTGGTCCGCCGCGTCGAGCCCATCGAACCGCTGCAAGGCAACATCGCCTTTGACGCCCCGCCGGCGCACTACAAGCTCCTGATCACCGATGAGAACCAGGAGAAGTCCGCCTATGTCGACATCCCGTTGACATTCAGCGCCGAAACGGGCACCGCGGCCCCCTCCGAGCAGCCGCTCCCGGATATGGGGCCGGCCGCTTCGCCTGCTTCGGGAGCTCCGTTCCGCACGCCCCACTCCGGGCAGCCGCTCCCGGATGGGAAATCTGCCCCCGGGAAGAAATAAACTCGCCGTCGCCCGAGCAGGCTGCACTATTCCCCCGTTTCCGTGCCGCGAGTGCCAATGAACGGTCGGGCAAGGGTCGGCTTTCGGCGGGGCCATCCGCCAAACCCTTGCCCCCCCCATCCGGCCCTCCCGGACGCTTCCGCCAGCAGCCGAAAGCCCAATTCCCATGCCCACTTCCCTACAAGCCCCCCATCCGTCCCCCGCGCCCACTATCAACCACACTCCTATATCTTGGGGCTTCGGCAACGTAAACCCCGTATCCAGTGGTGAATTACCTTTACTTTTGCCGAATCCCAAGATAGTATGGATACAACTCCCCCGGAGCTGAGGAAACTGCTTTGCTAAAACTCAAGCGCATTGAGATGCAAGGGTTTAAGTCGTTTTGTGACCGCACGGACCTGCGTTTTAACGGCGATGGGATGACCGCCATTGTAGGTCCCAACGGCTGCGGCAAGTCCAACATCAGCGAC
The DNA here is from genome assembly GCA_963783505.1 of Terriglobia bacterium. Lineage (GTDB taxonomy): Bacteria > Acidobacteriota > Terriglobia > Bryobacterales > Bryobacteraceae > BOG-224. The sequence goes on from CAWAOP010000025.1 coordinate 198,347, forward strand.
GCCATATCTTGGGTGCTCGGCGAGCAATCTGCCCGCAGCCTCCGCGGCGCTCGTATGGAGGACGTGATTTTTGCCGGTTCCAGGGACCGTAAGCCGCTGGGTATGGCCTACGTGACCATGGTCTTGGTCGATCCCACGGTTTACCAGGAAAAAGCCGCCCACAAGCTTCAGGCCGTGGATGAATCCGGGAGCTACAAGAATGGTGAAGTCACCATCACGCGCCGCCTGTTCCGGTCCGGGGAAAGCGAATACTTGATCGATGGCCGCCCCGCCCGCCTCCGTGATATCCAGGAACTCTTCATGGGCACGGGCCTGGGCCCCGAAAGCTACGCCATCATCGAACAGGGCCGCATCGGTCAGATTCTCAGCTCCAAGCCCCAGGATCGCCGCGCCATCATCGAGGAAGCCGCCGGCATCACCAAGTTCAAGACCAAGAAGCGTCTTTCGGAAGCCAAGCTCGAAGGCGCCAAGCAGAACCTGGCCCGCGTGTTCGACATCATCGAGGAAGTCAACCGCCAGGTCAATTCGCTCAAGCGCCAGGCCGCCAAGGCCCGCCGCTACACCGAACTGAAGACCGATCTCGATGCCCGCCTGGCCGTGGCTCTCTCCGGCAAGTTCCGGCTCCTGGAGCGCGACGCCGCCAAGACCGCCATCGATCTGAACCTCGCCGCCTCCGAGTTGAAGGCGCTCACCGAGCGCGTGGCCGAACGCGAGCAGGCTCACGAGCGGGCGCAGACCGCCTGCTTCGAACTGGAGCGCCGCCTCACCGCGGAGCGCGCCCGCCTTGCGGAGTGGAATCTCGAAGCCGAGCGCGTCCGCGGCCGTCTGGAATCGCAGGTCCGCGAAAGCGCCTCGATCGAGCGCCGCATCGGCGAGGCCGACGAGGAATCCACCGGCCTTTCGTCCCGCGTCGAAGGCATGGAGTCCGAAATCGCGGGCCATCGTACGCGAGTCGCCGAAATCGAAACCGAAATCCAGGCCGCCCGCGGCCGCATGGCGGAAATCGAGCGCCAGCGCCAGTCGCTTCAGGCTCGCGTGCAGGAACGCGAAGCCGCTATCGAGCGCTTCCGCCAGGCCGTGCTTCGCCTGCTCGGCGAAACGTCCACGCTGCGCAATCAACTCGCCCAGGTCGAGCAATACCTCGCGGGCATCGAGCGCGATACCGTTCGCTCGGAGCGCGAAGAGCAGGCCGCCAACGCCGAAATCGCGCGCCTCGAAGAGGCCCGGCGCGAACTCTCCGGCGTCCTCGCCAGCCGCCAGTTGGAACTGGAAGCCGTGGTCGGCGAGCGCCGCCACACCGAGGAGGAGCTCTCCGCCCGCCGCGCCTCCGCGGCGGAAGTGCGCCGCTCCATCCAGGCGGCCCGCGATGAGATCTCGCGAATCCGCGCCCGTAAGGAATCGCTCGAAAACGTTCTGGCGCACCGCACCTACACCGCGGAAAGCGTCAAGCGCCTCTTTGCCGCGCTCGAAAAAGGCGCCACCAGCGACCTGAAGCTCATGGGCGTCCTCGCCGACTACGTCGAGGTCGATCCGCAGTACGAAAAACCCGCCGAGGAATTCCTGCACGAAGAATTGGAATACGTGGTGGTGGAAAGCTGGAGCCAGGCCGAGCGCGGGCTCGATTTCCTGCGCGCCGAGCTCGATGGCCGCGCCACCTTCCTGGTTCATCCCGAGCCCGGAGCCGAAACGCACGGCGAGCTTCCCGTTCCGGCCATCGGGCGCGAAACCGGCGTCACCGCGCGTCTGAGCGACGCCTTGCGCCTCACCAACGGATTCCGCGACCGCGGCCTCGATCTTCTTCCCCGCGTCTCGCTCTGCTTCCTGGTGGAGGATCGCGCTTCCGCGCAGACTCTCGCGCTCCGTTTTCCCCACCTGTATTTTCTGGCCCCCGATGGGCTTTGCTACCACGGCCAGACCGTGACCGGCGGCAAGAAAACCGGCGCCGGTCCTCTGGCCATGAAACGCGAAGCCCGCGAGCTGGCCGCGCGGCTCCGGACGCGCGAAACCGCGGCGGGCGAGTTGCAAGCCCGCCTGGAGGGACTCGAACGCGAAATCGCCTCGCTTGAGACCGGCCTCGAAAACCTGCGCACTACTCAGGAAGCCCGCGAGAAGGATCGCGTCGCTTTAGAGCACGACATGCGCAAGTTGGGAGAGGATCTCAATCGTGCGCATTCCCGTCTCTCCGTCGCGCGTCTGGAGCTGGATCGTCTCGAACGCGACGCCAACTCGAGCGCCGCGCAGCGCGAGCGCCACATGGCCGCCATCCAGGCCAAGGAAATGACTCGCGGTGAAACCGAAGAGTCGCTAGAGAACGAGCGCCTCGAGCTCGAAGCCATCGAGGATGAAGCCGCCGCCGTGGGCGAAGAGCATTCCACCACGCGCGCGCGGCTCGCGGCCGTCGAAGAGCGCCGCCGCGGCGAAGTGGCCGCCATGGAGCGCCTGGAGCGCCAGTCCCACGAAATCCGCGCCCGCCGCGACGCGCTCTCGGCTGAAGTCGTGCGTCTGGGCGAGCAGCGCGCCCGTTTGCTGGCCAATAACATCGATCTCGAAAGCGCCACCGGGCGTCTCGCGGCGCAGATCGTGGGCGCCGACGCCTCCATCGCCGGCCTCGTCGTGCAAGACGAAGCGGCCCGTGAAAGCCTGCGCGCCGGAGAAGAAGAATTGCGCGTCATGCGCGCCTCCTCCGAAGAGTTTCATCTGAAGCGCTCGGAAATCGAAGTCGATCTGGTGCGCAAGCAGGCCGACCTGAAGTATCTCGACGAGCTCAGCCGCCGCGATTTGAATCGCCCCGTCGCCGAACTTGCGTCGGCGGACGATCCGATGCCCGAAGCCTCGGCCATCGAAGAAGCCGAGCGCACAGCCGAGGAGGTGCGCGCCCGCATCGAATCGCTCGGCCTCGTGAATCCCGCCGCGATGGAGGAATATCGGGAAGCTCATGCGCGCCTGGAATTCCTCAGCGCCCAGCGCCAGGATCTCATCGATTCCATCCGCGACACCGAGCGCGCTATCAAGGAAATCGACGAGGTTTCGCGCCGCAAATTCGGCGAAGCGTTCGAAGCCATCAACGCGCATTTCCGTGTGTCGTTCCAAACGCTCTTCGGAGGCGGCGCCGGAGAAATGCGCCTCACCGATCTGGAGAACGCCGCCGAATCGGGAATCGAAATCGTCTGCTCGCCCCCCGGAAAGCGCCTTCAAAATGTGCTCCTGCTCTCGGGCGGCGAAAAAGCGCTGGCGGCCATAGCTCTGCTCATCGCCATCTTCCACTTCCAGCCGAGCCCCTTCTGCATTCTCGACGAAGTGGACGCCCCGCTCGACGAATCCAACATCGGCCGCCTGACGCGCCTTCTGCAAGACATGTCGCGCCAGACTCAGTTCGTAGTCATCACGCACAGCAAGCGCACCATGGAAGCCTGCCAGGCGCTCTATGGAGTCACCATGCAAGAGCCCGGAGTGTCGCGCTTAGTAGCCGTGCGTTTCGACGGCGTAGCCGCCGCGGCAGCCTAGTTCAAAGTCAGGTCACACAGACCTGCCCGAGACCAGTGGGGCAGGCCTTTTGGCCTGCCGCCGCGCTTCCGCGCGGCGCCCGCGCGCCCAAATCCGCCGGCGCACCGCGCGAAAACACCGCCTCGCCGTCGCAGCGCCCTGGCCGCTAATTCTCCGTGGGATTCTTGTTGGCGGAATCGACGATCAGGATCTTGATCGGCCGCTTCGCGGATTCGAGCTTAAGGCCAAGATCGGACTGTACGGCGGTGAAGATCGAGGGCGCTTCGGTGTTTTGAGAGTCGTTTCCGTTGTAGCCCAGGCCATTCAAATCGACGCTGAACTCGTACGTCCCCTTCAATCCGGTTTCGTCGAGAACCGGACGACCCATGCGCCGAGTCAACAGGAACGTGAAGCGCGAAACCGGCTGATTGTGGAACATGACGCGGCCGTTTTGCCCGCCCAGGCTGGGTTCGCCTTCGGAGGGCTTGAGCTTGAGCTCGCCTTTGCCGCGTGTGAGCACGTAGCATTGAGTGTCGCGGGTCTCCCAGTGCGACTTCATCTGAAAACGCTCGTCGATGAGGTTGCGCAACATGATGCGCATCCGCTCACTGGTAGCTCCGGGCGCGACGGCGACGACGTCGTAACGTTCGTCGTCAACGATCCAACCGGGGCCCTGAATTTCGTAATCCTTGAGATCGTAGGCCCATTCAAGAGCGAAGCGCAATGGCACGTTGCGCATGGCGAAGTGGCCGGGCGAATTGTCCATATTGCGGGCGATGTCGCCGGGGCCGGTTCCGCCTTCGGCCTTCTTGATGGAGGCCGCATCGAATACGGGCTTTTGAGCCGCGGCGAATGGCGCGGCGAGCGCGAGCACAAATGCAAAGCCAGCGACAAGTTTCATGGTTGGACCTCACGCGGGAACGCTTCGAATTTCGATTTCCTTGCGGCGAATCGCCGAAGCCCCCGCCAGACTTACGGGGATTTCCTGGCAACCGGCGAAATCGCCATGCAACGAGTTTACCCCACGGGAGTAGTTGATCGCCTGGCCCGCGGGAATTTCTATAATGGAATTGCGAATCGCTGCCCACCATACTCTACGTCCAGGGCTGGCGCTTCTTCTTCTACTCGAACGAGGGCAACGAGCCGATGCATGCCCACGCGCGAAAGGGAGACGAGGACTGCAAGTACTGGCTTCATCCTGAAGGTTTTGATATCGCGGAGGAATTTGAGTACAACTGCACGCCGCGTTTGCGGCGCGAGGTGCGGCAAATCATCTTCGAGCACTTCGATCAGATCGTAGCGGCGTGGCGTGAACGCTTCGGAGAAGACAATGCAGAGTAAGACCAAGCCGGTCTTGGCAAAGGCCATCAAGATCACCCCCGAGGGACTGGTTGTAGTGACGGAAAGCGGGTCCGTGTCGATTCCCTGGATCAAGTGTTCCGAGCGGCTCGCCAACGCGTCCCAGATGGAACGCAGTCGAGCGGAACTTTCCCCCTCCGGCTACGGAATCAACTGGCCCCTGATTGACGAAGACCTGGCAGTCGGCCCTCTGCTACGGCGGGGCGTTTAGTCCTGAAACCCGAAGTTGGGAAGGCTGTGTATCAGGGCATGCCTTTAGGCGTGCCACAAATCGCTGACCAACTGAACGGCTTTAGCCGCTGCTCCAGAGCCAGGGGCTAAAGCCCTCGTTTCTCTCAAGCGTTCGGCACCCTCGAAAACACACGAGTCGGATTCTGTAAGCCCTGTGTTTTCATTACAATCGTTGGCCAACAGCGGCGGCCAGGGAACATGGCTCAAGCCATGCCCTGATACAACCCTTTCTACCGTTTCACTTTCTGGCGCGGAGACTGAGCGCCATCGAATTCAACTCCGGAATCCGGGTTAAGTAATGGCTGATCGCGTGGAGAGCGGGTCACGGGAGGAATGATCATTCAAACCCAATCGGGTCAGGCAAGCCGGAGATGCGGATACGCCGCAACCTTGCCGTACTCATCCAGACGTGGGTTTCCATCAGAATCACTGGAGCGCGTCCCAATCCTCGCCGACGACAGGCTCTAACGGCTCACTAGACTCGAGACCGATTCTCGAGGGCTTCGGCCCCCGGGCGCCGCTGACCCTGCCGTCTTCGAGACCACCAATACGTCAACCGCTTGGCCGGGCTCGAATGGCAGGCCGCCCAAGACAAGCTCGCCGTGCTCGCCGACCGTAGTCTCTCGCCAGCGTGCTTGCACGCCCGCATTATAGAGGATCTGGCCGCGCAGCGGTCCCGAACGCATCTCCCGGACGCCTTCCCCGGATCGCCCGAGAAATGCGTCTGGCCCCTTTACCTTCACGCGATTCGTTCTATCTGTCCGTCAGTTCTCAGTTGGATTCGAGTTGACCCGGTCGATCACCAACACGACCACGGAACGCCGTTCTTCTTGCAGCCTCAAGCCGAGCTGCGTCTGCAGAGCGCCAAAGATCGGGAGCCCCGACACGACCGGATCGCTCCCTCTTTCGATCACGTCCGGTGGCGGCCCTGCTCGCGGGACAACTCCGCCGACGGTCTCCACTTCCCAAGTCAGCGTAAAATCATATTCGCCCTTGAGCCCGGTCCCGTCAATGACGGGCTGGTTCAATTGCGCGCTCAGGCGCTCGACGAGTTGCGGCATCGTCTCGCGCCGTCCCCAAACTCTGTATAGGAGCCCGTCCGGCCCGCTCAGAACGACGGAGTACGAGCGCGGAATGTCTGCCCCGGCCGCCAGTTCCGGCAACCCATTCGCGCCCTTCACGAACTTCGGGTTCACGATCGCTTTCGCGTCGTCCAGCCTCCCCTCACCTTTCGTCGAGGAGGTCAGCCTCGGGCCACCCTTGGCTATGGTCAGTACGTAGGCTCTTAACCGCCGCGTCTCGCTATGCGCCTCCAACCCGAATCGCTCGGTAAGCAACGATTGCAGCATCATCCCCAACTGCGCTTTGTCCGCGTCAGATGGGAGCGTTGCCTGGATGTCATAGCGGGAGGAGTCGAGCCTGTCCGGCCCTATTATCTGCCACTCCCGTAGATCGTATGCCTGCATGATGAGGCGCTTCAGCGTCGTAACACCCGCTAGCCGTCCAGGAGAGTTGGTCCCAGGCCCGCCGCGAAGAAACCCGGCTCCGCCGTCAACCGGTCTGACCGAAGCAGCTTCAAACCTGGGCCGAGCGCCCGTGTCTTGTGCAACTCCCGCGCGCAGTGACAGCAGGATGCAAGCAAGATGAGTCGGACGAATCATACGAAAACTATACTACGAACGTCATCGTATTACAACAGCGGGCTTCGTGCACGTGAATTCACGAGCGTCCGGGCCACTTCCGATCCAAGCGCTGACACACCGCGCCCGCCGCGGGTCGTCCGATCCTCGGCGGGCGTTCGTGCTTTTCAGAGATCCGTTTACCCGAACAATTCCTGCGCGCGCATGGCCTGCTTGGCTACGCTCACGCCGTGCGGGCACTGGATGGCGCATTCGGAGCAGTCGCCGCAGCGAATGGCTTGATGCTCGGCGGAGAGGCGCTGGAAGTTCTGGCGGCCCAGGGCGAACTGGCCGTAGCCATCGGCGTACATGGCGAAGCGGACCAAGTCGCGCGCGGGCAGGCCCTTCGGGCACTGGCCTTCGCATTCGCCGCACATGCTGCAGAAGTATGCGGGAGGTTGTGAGTGCTGAGGCCGATAAACCGGACCTTGCCGGCCTGCTTGGCCTGGCGCTGCGCCTCCACCAACTCGTCCGTGACCTGCCCGGGGTTGTCTTTCATGTGGAGCAGCCATACATCCTGGTGATCGGTGTTCAACTCCTACAGGCTGGTGTCCAACTCCGCCAGAATGCCAGGCCCGGTGGTCGCCTCGGTCTTGGAGGAAAGGAAAATGTCCTTGCGCTTCGCTCCCAGCGCCGCTCCCACCATCCGTTCGTTCTGGCCGTTCTGATAGATGCGGGCGCTATCGAAATTTCAGATGCGTCGATCTCACATCCCCGAGACTTTCTAGCATGCCAATACTGGAAACGAAAGGCTCGCCGCGGCGCCCAGCCGGTTCATCGCGCGTTCATGATCCGAGTGTTACACTCCGCCGTGGAGGAGCTTATGAACCGCACATTCCCAATCATCGCCGCCGCATCGGTCCTATTCGCGGTGGCCGCCGAGAAATCGCTCCAGTTGAAGGACCTTCCTCCGGCCGTGCAAAAGGCCGTCGGGGAGCGGGCCAAGGGCGCCGAGATCAAGAACATCTCCAAGGAAAAAGAAGACGGCGTCACCCAATACGAAATCGAGACGATGCTGAACGGAAAGCATCGCGACTTTAACGTGGACGAAAAAGGCGCGCTGCTGGTGGTCGAGGACGAGACAACCATCGACGCTATTCCAGCCGCCGCGAAAGCCGCCATCGAAAAGAAAGTCGGCGCGGGCAAACTCGGAAGGGTCGAGGCGATGAAGAAAGGCCCGGCGACGTTCTACGAGGCCGGCTACACGAGTAAGGACGGAAAGAGGCACTCGGTGCTGGTGACCGCGGCGGGCGTCGAGACCAAGGACTAAATCGTGAGAGTCCGCCCCTTACTTTCCGTTGTGGTAATGGGGGCCTTGGCGGCGCTTGTTGCGCAGACTCCGAGAGAGTATCAGTCGCAATTCAAGGTTGACAAGAAGACGCTCGGCGTCAAGGGATCGAATCCCTATTTCATCTTGACGCCGGGATACACGCTCTCGTTCGCGCACCGCAAAGATACGGAAGCGATCGCCGTTCTAAACGAGACTAAATTGATAGATGGAGTTGTGACTCGCCCAGTCGAAGATCGCGAGATGAAGAACGGGCAGTTAGTCGAAGTGACTCGCGATTACTACGCTATTGACTCCGCGACAAGCGACGTTTACTACTTCGGCGAGGAGGTGGACACATACAAGAACGGCAAGGTCGCCGGCCACGAAGGCGCATGGTTTTCCGGAGTCAATGGCGCAAAGTTCGGTTTGATGATGCCGGGCGCGCCCAAGCAGGGGCAACGGTTCTTCCAGGAGCAGGCCCCGGGAGTCGGAATGGACCGTTGCGAAATCCTTGGGGCCGGAGGGTGGATGGAAACCCCGGCGGGAACCTTCAATCAGACCCTGCATGTCGTGGAGACGAGCGCCATTGAGGCAGGCCTCCACGATCAGAAATGGTATGTCTCCGGCGTAGGCCTGGTGAAAGACGAAGAGATGGAGTTGGTGAAGTACGGAGGGGAGTAGGGAGCTCCGGCGCGCCGAACGCCGGCCGGAAGGCCGGCGGCAGGGCGGAAGCCCCGCCCCACTTATTGCAGCTTGCTTTGGATGCGGTCTTTGATCCAGTGCTCGTCCCACCACTCGCGGGGGTTGATCTGGACGCCGTCGATCTGCATGCTGAAGTGGAGGTGGACTCCGCCGGCTAGACCGGTCTGTCCGGCGGTACCGATCTTCTGGCCTTTCTTGACCATGTCGCCTTCCTTCACGTCGAAGGCTTGTAAGTGGCCGTAGATGGACTGCAAACCGTAACCGTGATCCAACACAATGCAGTTGCCGTAAATGCCTAAGTCGGCGGCCCAGACGATTTTGCCGTCGTTGGCGGCGCTGACCGGGCCGTTGACGACGTCGGCCAAGTCATAGCCGAGATGGACTTGTTGGTCGATTTTCTGGCCGTGGTAGATGTAGTTGCGGACATCGGCGAAAACGGCTTCCTCTTTGCCCCAATGAATGAACGGACCGTTCCACAAAACCTTTTCTTCGGTCTTCAATCGCAGGTCGGCGAGTTGCTTGTTGTTCTGGCGGCGCAGATCGCCGTTGATGTAGAGGAAGCGAGTCACTAAGTCCTTGCCGGGGAGAATGGCGCCGGTGGGATCGACGGAGTTGACGAGCTTCTGCATCAACGCGTCGTCGATGGGGAAATCGCGCACGCGGAATTTCTTGGGGAACGGTTTGAACATGAAATGCGAAATCGCTTCCGTTCCGGCCAGATTTCGAGCGAATACGACGGGGGCCGCGTCGGTATCCAGATTCCACGGGTAGGCGAACATCGCGAAACGCTGGCCGGCGGTACGGCCGGGAAGAGGGAAGCTCCGGTATTCGCGATCGCCGAAGCGCACGCCGGCGTCGCTCCAGACTCCGGTGGTAGTGAACGTGACAAGCTCCATGCCGCCTTGATTCACATAATGCTGCAAACCATCGGCGGACACGCGCGGCGCGGTAAGGATAACGTTCACATCATAGGACGTGGAATCCGTGCGGGCGCGGAAGTCGTTCGAAACCGCTTCCACCACCAGCCGCGCCTTACCTTCCTTCAAATTCGGGGCCTTGGTTTTGCCAGCTTCGAATTTGAAGCTGCGCGGGGCCACGTGACGGTTCCAGAGGAAGCGGCGTGCGGGCTCGGATTGTTCCAGGAGCGGGAAGCGCGCATCGCCCTGTTCGAGATAAGCCGAGACGCGGCGAACGCCGTGAGGGTTCGCGGCCTCCACTGTGAACGGCGTGCTGACGCCGACGATCTTCGGAGCCGGAGTCACTCCGAGCGTTGTGTGCGTCGAAAGAAGAAACAGACCTACGACTACGGCGATGGGTAGCAGGAACGCCTCGAAGATAACGAGTTTCACTTTTTCACCCAGGAATCGAACCAATCGATGAACGTCTTGTACCAGAGCAAACTGTTCCGCGGCTTGAGCACCCAGTGACCTTCATCCGGGTAGACGAGCAGTTTGGAGGGGACCTTTTGCATCTGCAGCGCCGTGTACAACTCCAGCCCCTGAGTGTAAGGGACGCGGAAATCCAATTCGCCGTCGATCACTAACGTGGGCGTATGGAAATCCTTCACGTAGGAACTGGGCGACCACTTTTCGTAATCGTCATGTTTGTCCCATGGGGTTCCACCCATCTCCCATAGCGGGAACCAGAGTTCCTCGGTGGCTCCGAATTCACTGGTCAGATCGTAGACGCCCGCGTGGGAGACGAGGGCTTTGAATCGCTGCGAGTGACCCAGTATCCAATCGATCATGTATCCGCCATACGAGCCGCCGGCGGCAACCGTCTTATCGGGGTCCGCGTACGGCAGATTGGCGAGCGAGTGATCGACTACGGCCATGATGTCGTTGTAGACTTTGCCGCCCCAATCGCCGTTGATGTCGTCGATAAACTTCTGGCCGTAGCCCGTGGAGCCGCGCGGATTCGGTTCGACGACAACGTATCCGGCCGCGGCGAACACCTGAGCGTTCCAGCGGTAGGTCCAGGAATAGCCCCACGCGCCTTGCGGCCCGCCGTGAATCAGGTAGAGGACGGGGTACTTCTTGTCGGCGGAGAAACCGTACGGCTTGGCGACGAAGTAATGCACGCGCGCGCCATCCGGAGCGTCGGCCCAATACTCTTCGAGCGGAGCGAGCTGACAGGCATTGAGAGTGGCGTCGTTGAGATGCGTCAGCGCGACGGGAGCGCCGCCGGTTGAAGCGGCGCGATAGATTTCGACGGGCGACGCGCCGGTCTGTTGAGTGTAGACCATGGTCTTGCCGTCGTGAGTCAGTTGGATGTCATCCAATTCGCTATCGCCAGAGGCGGCAACGCGGACGGCTCCGCCGGTGACGGTAATGAGTTGGATGGCCTGGCGGCCGCGATCGCCGGTGGTGAAAAACAGCGCGGCGGAATCGGGGCTCCAGGTGAAACTGTTGACCCAGCGGTCGAGGCCATCGGTGAGCGCGGCGACGTGGCCGGTGGAGCGCTCTAGCGTCATGAGCACGCCAGCGGTCGCTTTCATAGCCAGCCTTGAATTGCGCCCGCCACGCGATGTACTTGCCGTCGGGCGAATAGCGAGGGTTCGAATCGGCGCCGGGAGTGAGCGTGATTTTGCGCGCTTCGCCGCCCTTGATGGACACGACGTAGAGGTCCGAGTTCGTGCTGGTGGCCGGGACGGGGTCGGCATTCATCGAGTAGCAGACCTCCTGGCCATCGGGGGAGATGTCGTAATCGTCGATGCCGTCGAGCGAGAACGGCGGAACGCCGCGCGGGCCGGGAGTGAGATCGCGCGCGGGGCCTCCGCTTGCAGGGACGGTGAGGATGTGACTGCGGCGCTTGCCTTCCCAGCCAGTCCAGTGGCGGTAGAGAAGCTCGGTGTAGATGCGAGCTTTCACCTTGTCGGCCTTGTCGGCGTCGAGCATCTTCTTGTTGCACGCGTCGTCGGCCGAGCATTCGGGATACACGTCGCTGGTGAGGACGAGGCTGGTTCCGTCGGAAGAAAGCAGGAAGTCGTTCACCTCGGTGGGAAGGTCGGTGATGGCGCGGGCGTTCGAGCCATCGGCGTCCATGGTCCAAATCTGCGTGGAGCCGCCGCGATCGGAAAGGAAGAAGAGGTGGCGGGAATCGGAGGCCCAGCGTGCGCGGTTATTGGCATCGCCATCGCGAGTGATTTGGCGCGGCGCGCCGCCGGAAAGAGGGACCACGTAAATCTGTTGCGGCTTTTTGTTTGCGGCCACATCGACGGATTGCACGGTGAAGGCGACCGAGCGGCTATCGGGAGAGATTTGCGGATCGCCGATACGCTTCAACTCCATCATGGCGTTGACGTCGAAGGGCCGCTTCTGGGCGAGAAGCAGCGAAGGCCCGAGCAGGAAAAACAGGAGCGTGCGGCGCATAAGGAAGATTGTAACGCCGGGCGGTTTTTGGGCCGCGTGTTGGGGCGCCGGAGCGAGGGTTCTGGACTGGGATTCAAGCCGGGCGGATTAACAATCCGCCGCGGGTTTTCAACCCGCCCCACGCCGGCCAGGACGCCGATCGGCGCGAAGTGCAATAATGTTTTCACCCCCAACAAATGGAGAGAACAGTTATGAAACTACTTGCTTCCGCGATTCTTTTTGCCGTTGCCGCGTCCGCTCAGAATACGCCCGCGAACCCGCTGGTTACGGCTTCGAAAGGCGTGTATGCGGTCGCCAAGACCGACATCCTCGGATCCCTGGATAAGATTCCCGACAGGCTGTGGACGTATCAGCCCACCACGGAGGTCCGCACGGTGGCTCAGCTTTTCGCGCACGTGGCCGACGGGCAGTACGAATTCTGCGGAGTGGCCGCCGAAGGAAACGCCGTATCGAAGAATATCGAGAAGACCATGTTCAGCAAGGCGGATATTTCCGGGGCGCTCAAAGCGGCGTTTGCGTATTGCGACGCGGCTTATGACAAAATGACGGACGCCAAGGCGGCGGAACTGGTGTCCTTCGGAAGCATGAGGCTGACGCGCCTGGCGGCGATGGACTTCAATACGGCCCACACCATGGAGCACTACGGAAACCTGGTGACGTACATGCGGCTCAACAGCATTGTTCCGCCTTCGAGCGAGCCGCGGCAGCCGGCTCCGGCGAAGAAATAGGTCCGAGCGTCCTGTGGTTGTCAAGCGCGCCGCCTGGAAAGGCGACGGCAGGGCAAAGGCCGTCTCCCGAAAATGCATGTCTGCCATTGGCGCTTCGCGCCTCGGCCCGGCTGGTGCGTAGTGCTTGATCGGCACGACTCAAGTCGTGCCCTGCTACGAAGCAATCGCTCCGGTGTTCATCCTGGCGTATGCAGGCTGCCTTCATGAAGGGGCTAACCCCACTCAACACGTTGGGTCAGTCTTCGGGTTCGGCGAAGGGGAGGGAACGCTCGAGGGTGGCGAGATGGGTGCGGGTATAGCCGATCAAGCCCCTGAGGGCCGCTAGCGAGCCGGCGTCGTGGCGGTAGGTGGAGATGCGTTTCATTTCGCCGAAGCAGGCGTCGAGGCGGACGCGGATGTCGGCGACGGAATGGAATTGCGGAGCGTGGGCGAGGGCCTCGCGCAATTGCTTCCGCATGGCCTTGACGGCCTGGCGGATCCGGGGGCCATTTTCGGGGGTCAGCGCGACGGTTTCGCCATCGATCTCAATGCCCTGATCGGAAATCTTCGAGGCGATGAGACGGAACGACTCGGCCGAGACCTGAGTGACGCGCGAGAGCTGGAAGTAGATCTCGCCGAACTCATCGAGCTTCTGAATAAGGCGGTCGGCGGAAGTGCGGTTGACGCCGACGTAACGCTCGCAGAACTGGTCCCAGTTCATGCCGAGGGTCTGGAAGGCGCGGCTCTCGCGAATGCGGCGCAGGCATTCGGCCTCGGTGGCGGAGCAGCGGTTGGCGACCAGGCTGAAGGCTTGGGCGCGGCCAACCCAGGAGCCGAGGTCGAAGGGCTCGCCGGTGGCAGGCTCGGTTGCGGCTTTTTTCCCGGTTTCCATTTTTGTGCAAACGCGCACGAATTTTCGAGGGTGCTTTGTTGCAGCCAAAAGAGTTAGCGGCCGGCGGTTGTGCACGCGTGCACAAAATCGCCTCTTCCCGCTCGAAAAGAGGCGGGGAATTGAAGCGCAAATTTCCCCTTCCTGATTCCGTTATAGCTTGGAGATCCTGGAGACGATGGCGCCGGCGAGCGAGAGAATCGGTACTAAGTTCCACGGATTGAAAGAGATGGGAGTTATTTCGATATTGTGTGATTGACTTCGGCCGAGTCTGGCAAGCGGCGTCTTTTCCACTCCGTTCCCGTGCGGCGACTGACAAGCAGAGTTCCGCGGGGCGGGGATCGTTCTACAAACCTCTCCGCGCAGCACTGCACCCGAACCGGTGTTTGTGCCCGGGTGGAGAGGTCCGCGGGATTTTCGGGCTCCGGCTGATGGGGCGACGAGGAATCGCCAGAAGGGATCGGCGCGATTTTCGGGTCCCGTGGCGCCCCGGATGCGCGCACCGGGCCTGCCGAGGGCGCAGATTGTTTCTCATTTGCGCTTTCTCCGCGTCTCCCATCCCGGGGGTGAGTGAGGTCTTGCCTTACGGACGGATTAGGGCCCGATCCGGCTCCCCAATTTGACCGGAAGCGCCGCGCAACGGTGTTACCATGATGGCTCATTCGGGCCTTTTCATGGCGCACATGCACGGCATTTTATCGATCAATCTTTTTACCCCGTTGCTGGGTCTGCTGGTGCTGCTGTTCATCCCGGCGTCGAAGACGCGGGCCATTAAACTCTGGGCCAACATCATTTCGCTGGTGGCGTTTCTGCACTCGCTGCCGCTGTTGTTCCACTTCGATCCGGGGAGGGACTATCAGTACGTCGAGCAAGCGCAGTGGATTCCCTCGATCGGCGCGACGTACCATCTGGGCATCGATGGATTCAGCCTGCTGCTGGTGCTGCTGACCAATCTGCTGACGTTCATCTCGATACTTTCAAGCTGGAACGCCATCACCGAGCGCCTCAAAGAATACTACGCCTACTTCCTGCTGCTGCAGACCGCCATGCTGGGCGTGTTCATGTCGCTCGATTTCCTGCTCTTCTTCGTGTTCTGGGAACTCGTGCTGATCCCGATGTATTTCATCATCGCGATCTGGGGCGGCCCACGGAAGGCTTACGCGTCCATCAAGTTCGTGATTTACACGCTCATCGGCAGCGTGTTGATGTTCCTGGGCATCCTGACGCTGTATTTCCAATACTCCGTGCAGTACGGCGCTTACAGTTTCGATATCGCGGACCTGATGAAGCTGCACCTTTCGAGCACGGTGCAATGGTGGGTCTTCTGGGCCTTCTTCGCGGGCTTCGCGGTGAAGGTGCCCATGTGGCCGCTGCACACGTGGCTCCCGGACGCGCACGTGGAGGCACCCACGGCGGGGTCGGTGATTCTGGCCAGCGTCTTGCTGAAGATGGGGACGTACGGTTTCCTGCGCTTCTCCCTGCCGCTGCTGCCCGACGCCGCGAAGAACCCGACCATTGTCACCGTAATGGCCGTGCTCTCGATCATCGCGATCGTCTACGGCGCGCTGACTTCGTTGATGCAGAAGGATTGGAAGAAGCTGGTGGCGTACTCCTCGGTGAGCCACCTGGGGTTCTGCACGCTGGGCATCTTTGCCCTGAATCCGGCGGGGATTTCAGGTTCGATCCTGCAACAGATCAATCACGGAATCTCGACGGGGATGCTCTTCCTGATCGTGGGGATTGTTTATGAGAGGCGGCACACGCGCGAGATCTCGGAATACGGCGGGCTGCTCAAGGTGATGCCGATCTTCACGGTCGTGTTCGGCCTGGCGGCGCTCAGTTCCATGGGCATGCCTCCATTGAACGGGTTTATCGGCGAAATCACGATTCTGGGCGGCGTTTACCAGGTCTCCATCAACTGGGCGTTTTGGGCGGCGGTAGGCATTGCGCTCGGAGCGGCGTACCTCATCTGGCTGTTCCAGCGCACGATGCTGGGTGAAATCGCGGAGAAGAACCGCGGGCTGAAAGATCTTTCGGTGCGCGAAATCGTGGTGTTCGCCCCGCTGATCGTGTGGGCGTTCTGGATCGGCTTAAGTCCGCAGCCCTACTTCCGCCTGCTGGATCGCCCGGTGGCGCAGATTGTGGAGCGGGTCCATCCCGGCTACTATGCGGATCATAAGCTGACGAACCCGCTTTCGGCCGCGCGCTAAGCCCAATACTGTCCACTGTAGAGGCTCGCATATTACAGAGCCGGCTTGCGACCGTTGGGCCTCCGCTCCCTTAGACGGCGGAAGCGCGCATCTGTTTGAGGCGAGCGGCATAACTAGAGTTAAGGCTCCCAGAACACCAGTTGCTGACGGCGCCCACCGACTCGTTTAGGCCCCTTGGCGGCCCCGATCCAGGCGCCGATGGGACAATTATTCACGGCTTCTAAGGGAGCGGTGGCGCAATTACTTATTACGTTCGTTTTACCGGTGCGCCGTTGCGTCGCTTCCCGCTTGGAATTGCGCGAAAATAGAGTCCTGCGCGAATGAGTCTTCCCTTAGAGCGCCTTTGGAGCGAGAGGAATCGCGTCCCGGTGCTGGCGATTAGCGGGACCATCGTCTTCCTCATCGCCGCCGTGGACTGGTGGACGAAGCCCTATGTCTCGCTGGGTTTCCTCTATCTCTTCCCCATTATGTTCGCCGCCGCGTTCCTGCCTCGGTGGCTGGTGGCGGCGCTCGGCCTGGGCTGCGCCGCGCTCGCCGAAGTTTTCAGTTCACTCGAGCCTTCCTACTTCCGCCTCACGTTCGAAACTCTGGCTCTCGCGGGATGCGGTCTGTTCGTAGCCGAGCTTGTGCGCAACCGCCGCTTGAGCATCGAAGCGCAGGCGAGGCTGAAAGCGCTCGTGGAAACCAGCCCAGCGGCCATCGTCACCGTCGGCGAACGAGGCGCCATCGAGCTTGCCAACCGCGCCGCCGCCGATTTGTTCGCCCCGCGCGACGGAAAGTTGATTGGCGGCCCCATCGCGGCGTTCCTCCCCGAGCTCCATCATGCCCTCCGTTGGGAGGAAGCTCCGCAGTTCCGCGCTTCCATGCAGTGCCGGGGTCACCGCGGCAATGGCGAGACGTTCACCGCGGACGTCTGGTTCTCTACCTACAAAGAAGGAATCGTACCGAAGCTCGCCGCCATCATCGCGGACGTGAGCGAAGAGGAGCAAGAGGGCCCGCCGCCGGCCGCTACGCCCGAGTCGTCCGCCCATCCACTCTCCGGACGCCGTGGACAGATCCCTCTCACTGCGCGCGAAACCGAGGTCCTCCGCCTTCTGGTTCAGGGGCTAGCCAACAAGGAGATCGGGGCAAGAATGGACATTTCGGAAAGCGCTGTCAAAAACACCATGCAGCAGCTTTTCGCGAAGACCGGCGTCCGCACTCGCGGCCAACTCGTCCGCGTGGCTCTTGAAGAGTATCGAAGCGTGCTCTAGGCGAAATAAGGCCAATTGGGTGGGAGCTTCCGCGGGCCCGGGCTTCCATTTGATCGCGAAACCGCCGGTCGAGCGCCCAATCGAAAGATTAGTCTTTCGATACAGGCTTGGAATATCAATAACTTGGCCATCCCCGAAGGCTGGAGCCTCGCCTGCCTAAACCATGCAATCGGCTCTCGCGTCGGATCCTATGGCCGACGGGTTACCGCCATGGGCGCCCGTCTTTCTACGGGAACCGAGCACTCCTCCTTGGCTTCTCTGGATACGCAGATTCCTCAGTCGTTCGATTATCGAAAGACTCCAGGCCTTAACCCTAAAATGCGTGACCTTGCGCTTCCGTTCGGCGCCTAATGAAAGGTACGGGGGGAGGCCTGCCCCCCGCGCCGCTCTAATTCCCATCTATGCCTGGAGTTTTGGTTCTGCCATTCGGGACGGTCTACCTCCGCGCGGCTTCGCGCTGGCTTTCGCTTGCCGCGATCATGGCTGCTTCCGCTGCCGCCCAAGGCGCGTTCACCTGGCAACAGGTCAAGGATAAGTTCGAGGCGGCCAATCCCAATCTCAAAGCCGCTCAGCTCACCGTTGACGAATCGCGCGCCGCCGAAATCTCCGCGTATTTGCGTCCCAACCCGCAGTTCACCGGAACCGTCGACCAGCTCAACCCGTTCAAGACCACGCTGTCGCCGGTGTCTGGCCAGTCGGTGTACCGCCCCCTCTCCTACACATTGCCCTACGCCTCGTTCAGCTATTTGCACGAGCGCGAACGCAAGCGCGAGTTGCGTCTGGAGAGCGCCAAGAAGTCCACCGATATCGCCGTCACCAGCTTCCAGGACGAGGAGCGCGGCCTGCTTTTCAATTTACGCAACGCCTTCGTGCAGACCCTCGAAGCCAAGGCAGTTCTCCAGAACGCAAGGGAGAATCTGTCCTACTGGGATCGCGAACTTGAGGTCAACCGCAAGCGCTTCCAGGCCGGCGATCTGGCGCAAGTCGATTTGGACCGCCTCGAGCTGCAACGCATTCAGTTTGAGACCGATCTCGAAAACGCCACCGTCGCTCTCCGCTCCGCCAAGATCCAGCTTTTGATTCTCCTGGATGACCGCACGCCCATCGACCAGTTCGATGTTTCCGGCCCGTACGGTTTCAGCGATTCGCTCGCGCCGCTCGACGAGTACCATTCCGTCGCTCTGGCCGCCCGTCCCGATTTGAAAGCGGCAGCAGAGGCGATTGAGTTGGCCAAAACCAATCACCAGCTCGCCGTCGCCAACGGCTCGGCCGACCCGACTTTCGGCGTCGACTTCGCTCGCAATCCGCCGATCCCCTCCTATTTTGGCGTCAGCGTGTCCATTCCCTTGCGGATATTCGACCGGAATCAAGGCGAAAAGGCCCGCACCGAAGTCGAAATCGGACGTAGCGCGCGCGCGCACGACGCCCTCCAGGCGCAAGTGTTCGGCGACGTGGATTCGGCTTACGTCACCCTGGAGAGCGCGGTGAACCTGTTGCGGCCTTACCGCGACAAATACCTGAAGCTGGCCGAAGACACCCGGAATCGGGTTTCATTTTCCTATCGGAACGGTGGAGCTTCCTTGTTGGATTATCTGGATGCGGAAAAATCGTACCGCGACGCGCGCCTCGCGTATCTGAATTTGATCGGCTCTTATCTGTCGGCGGCCGCCCAATTGAACATGGCGGTGGGCCGGGAGGTCATCCCATGAATCGTCTTCGTTTCTTGCAGGCAGTCGCGTGTTTGTGCGCTCTGCTTGCCGCGGCGGGCTGCGGCGGCAACGGCAAGGCTGCCTCCGCGTCGGAAGCGGATAGCGGCCCGAAGCCGGCGGCGGTCGAGCCCGATCTGGATTCCAGCAACTTTAAGGTCGACCATCCCGACCAGTTCCCTCTGGTGAAGGCGGGGGAGCGCTTCGCCGCCCCCGAGATCGACGTGACCGGCGTGGTGAGCCCCGATGTTTCCCGCCAGGTCCCCGTTCCCTCGCTGGCGTCCGGCCGCGTCACCGAAATCGACGCGCGCCTCGGAGACGACGTGAAGCAGGGCCAGCTCCTCTTCAAAGTCCGAAGCACGGATATCGCGGGCGCTTTCTCGGATTATCGGAAGGCCGTCAAAAACGAGCAGCTCACCGCCATCCAGACTCGACCGCGCCAAGCTTCTCTACGACGGCGGGGCCATCCCCAAGAGCCAGCTTGAAGTGGCCCAGACCGCCGAGGACGAAGCCAAGGTCGATCTCGAAACCACCACCGAGCATCTCCGCTTGCTCGGCGCCGATCCCGCCCACCCCACGGGAATCGTGGACGTCTTCGCGCCGGTCTCCGGCGTCATCACCGATCAGCAAATCGCAAACTCCTCCGGTGTGCAGGCGCTGACCGCTCCGAACCCGTTCACCATTTCCGACGCCTCCCACGTCTGGATCGTCTGCGACGTGTATGAGAACGACCTCGCGCAAGTGCATCTCGGCGAGTACGCCGACATCCATCTGACCGCGTATCCCAATCGGGCGCGCAAGGCTCGCATCGGCAACATCGGGCAGATCATGGACCCGAACCTCCACACCGCCAAGGTCCGCCTGGAGGTGGAAAACCCCGGCATCATGCGCTTCGGCATGTTCGTCACCGCAACCTTCCACGGCGAAACCGAAGAACGCCGCGCCACCGTGCCCGCCTCGGCCATCCTGCACCTGCACGACCGCGACTGGGTCTACGTCCCCTCCGGGGCCGGAGGCTTCCGCCGCGTCGAAGTGGCCGGAGGAGCCATGCTCCCGGGCAACCTGCAGGAAGTCACATCGGGCGTTCATCCGGGCGACCGGGTGGTCGCCAACGCCCTCGTGCTTCAGAACACCGTGGAGCAATAAATGATCCGCTCCCTGGTCGATTTCGCGCTCAATAACCGCATCATGGTCCTCGCGGCCACTTTGCTCCTGCTCGCGTGGGGCGCGATCGCCTTCCATCAACTCCCCGTCGAGGCCTATCCCGACGTAGCGAACAACTACGTCGAGATCATCACCCAGTGGCCCGGCATCTCGGCTGAGCAAATCGAGCAGCAAGTGACGATTCCGCTCGAAACCGTCATGAACGGCATACCCGGCATCGCGCATCTGCGCTCGTTCTCCATCTTCGGTCTCTCGGATCTGAAGCTGATCTTCGAGGACGACACGGAAAATCAGTGGAACCGCGAGCGCGTTCTCGAGCGCCTCACCCAGGTATCCTTGCCGCCCGGCGTCTCGCCGCAAATGGGCACGGACTGGAGCCCCGTTGGCCAGATCTACTTCTACACGCTGCGCAGCACGAATCCCGCCTGCGACGTAATGGAGCTGAAGTCCATCGAAGATTGGATCGTCGAGAAGAACCTGAAGTCGGTCCCCGATATCGTGGATGTCGCCACCTTCGGCGGTCCCACGCGCGAATATCAGGTGCGCGTCGATCCGAACAAACTCATCGCCTACGGCCTCAACTTAGGCCAAGTCGAACAGCAACTCGCCAACAACAACGTCAACGCCGGCGGCAGCTTCCTGGAAGCGGGACTCCAACAGATCAACGTACGCGAGGTCGGTTTGGTCCGCAATGTTCAGGACATCGCAAACACAGTCATCCTGACGAAAAACGGCGCGCCGCTCAAGATCAAAGATATCGCCACGGTCGCGCAAGGCCCCAAGATCCGATTGGGCCAATTCGCCCGCGCCATCCGCCGCGAAGATGGCAAGATCATCGACAACGACGACGTGGTCTCCGCCTGGGTTCCCATGCGCAAAGGCGCCGACGCCGAGACGGCCCTCAAAGCTTTGCATGCCAAGGTGGACGAATTGAACGACCGCATCCTGCCCGCCGGCGTGAAAATCGTTCCCTTCATCGACCGCAGCGATCTGGTTCACCACACCACGCACACCGTTCTGCATAATCTCACCGAAGGCATCATTCTGGTCGTGCTGATCCTGTTGCTCTTCCTCGGCAACTTGCGCGGCGCCATCATCGTCGCCCTCACCATTCCGTTCTCGCTTCTGTTCGCGGCGTCCTGCCTCAAGCTGAAAGGCATTCCCGCGAATCTGCTTTCGCTCGGCGCGCTCGATTTCGGCATGGTCGTCGATGGCGCCGTGGTCATGGTCGAGAACATCGTTCGCCATCTCAGCCATCCCGATCCGGACCATCGAAGAACTCCCAAGGAGAAAATCTTCGACGGCGGCCCACGAAGTGCAGCGCCCGGTGTTCTACGCCATCGCCATCATCATCACCGCGTATTTGCCCATCTTCACGCTGCAGCGCGTGGAAGGCCGGCTGTTCAAGCCCATGGCCTGGACCGTGGCTTTCGCGCTGCTGGGCGCGCTGCTGTTTTCGATGCTCGTGGCGCCGGTTCTCGCCAGCCTCTTCTTCCCTCGCGGGACGCGCGAGTGGCGTAACCCCGTCATGGAGTGGATCACGCGCGCCTACCGCGCGACTCTCCGCTGGGCCATTCGCCTGCGCTGGCTCACCGTCGCGGGCGGAGTGGCCAGCCTGCTGCTATCCATCTACCTCTCCCTCAGCGGCATTATCGGCTCGGAGTTCCTACCGCACCTCGATGAGGGCGCGATGTGGGTTCGCGGAACGCTGGCCCCCAGCACCGGCCCGAGCGAAGGCATTCGCGTCGCCAACCAGGCGCGCGTCTTGCTCTGCTCGTTTCCCGAAGCCACCGAATGCACCAGCCAGGTGGGCCGCCCCGACGATGGAACCGACACCACCGGCTTCTTCAATACCGAATACTTCGTCGGCCTCAAGCCCAAAGAGCAATGGCGGCCCGCGTTTCACCAGAATAAGGATGAACTCATTGCCGCCATGAACAAGGAGCTGGAGAAGATCCCCGGCGCCCTTTGGAATTTCTCGCAACCCATCGCCGACAACATGGAGGAAGCCGTCAGCGGCGTCAAGGGCGAGCTCGCTACTAAAATTTACGGCGACGACCTGGGCGTCCTCGAGCAGAAGGCCGACCAGATCGTCTCCGTGATGCGCGGCGTCAAAGGCATCGCGGATCTCGGCGTGTTCCGCGTGCTCGGTCAGCCGAACCTCAACGTGACCGTGGACCGCAAACAGGCCGCCCGCTATCAGATCAACGTGGCCGACGTCCAGGACGCCATTCAGACCGCGGTCGGAGGAAACGCGGTCACGCAGGTCCTGCAAGGCGAAGCGCGCTACGACCTGGTGATGCGCTATCTGCCGCAATACCGCGACACCAAAGAGGCAGTCCAGCGGATTCGCCTGCTCGCGCCCTCGGGCGAGCGCGTCTCCCTCGCCCAGCTCTGCTCCATCGAACAGCGCGACGGCGCCTCCGAAATCTACCGCGAAGGCAACGAGCGCTATATCGCCGTCAAGTACAGCGTCCGCGACCGCGATCTCGGCAGCGCCGTCGAGGAGTCCATTCGCAAGGTGAACGCGCAGGTCCAGCTTCCGCGCGGATATCGCATCAACTGGGAAGGCGAATACGAAAGCCAGAAACGTAGCGAGGCACGGCTCATGGTGATCGTCCCGCTCACCATCCTGCTCATCTTCCTGATTCTCTATTCCATGTTCCGTTCGTTCAAATGGGGGATCCTGATTCTCGTCAACGTGATGTTGGCCCGCATCGGCGGCCTGCTCGCGCTCCTGGTGACGCACACCAATTTCAGCGTCTCTACCGGCGTCGGCTTCCTGGCCTTATTCGGAGTCTCGGTTCAGACCGGCGTCATCATGCTGGAGTACATCAACCAGAAGCGGTCTCACGGCTCGCCGATTCTCGAATCCGCCATCGAAGGCGCGGTCCTGCGCCTCCGCCCCATCATGATGACCATGCTCGTGGCTACGCTCGGCCTGCTGCCCGCCGCGCTCTCTCACGACATAGGCTCCGATTCGCAACGCCCGTTCGCCATCGTCATTGTCGGCGGCCTGCTGCCCACTCTCGTGACCAGCATCATCATTCTGCCGACCCTCTACGTCTGGATGGCCGGCGATAACGACGTCCTCCCCGAGCCCGAACCGAGCGGCGAGTAAGCCATCACGCACCTTTTTCATGCCGCGACTGCCGGGACGTCAGACCCCCCGTCAGACCCCTGTCAGACCCCAGACGACGGGCCTCGCCGTTCGATATGCTAGCATTCAGGGGACTACGGTAGCGCGGACCGCCTATGCGCAAGACCTCACAGAATCCTCTCCTCCGCGATCAAACGCCGTGGAGATCCGGGGCCAAAGCAAGCCCTCGGCGCCCGGTGTTGACGCTGAGCCTGTTCGCCGGGGCTGGCGGCCTCGACCACGGTTTCAAAAGGGCGGGATACGTGATAGTGGCCGCTGTCGAATTGGAAGAGTCTTACTGTCAAAGCCTCCGCGCGAATGCGGAAAATCCGGTCGGGTTTCAGCCAACTAGCATCATATGTAGTGACATCAGGAAGTTTGACCCAACTCCATACGCAAAGCTAGGAATAGAATGTGTCATTGGCGGGCCACCCTGCCAGACGTTTTCCGCTGCGGGAAGACGTTCCGGAGGAGTAATTGGCACCGGAGACGAGCGCGGCCAGCTTTTCAAATCTTACAGCGCAATCTTGGATGTACTCCACCCGAAGGTTTTTGTCTTCGAGAACGTGTACGGACTTCCTGGGGCGAATAACGGCGGCCCTTGGCGCCAGATCGTGGCAGGTTTCGCGGACCTCGGGTACAATCTGCGGGCTGAAGTGCTAGATAGTGCGGACTACGGGGTTCCACAGCACCGTGACCGCCTTTTGATGGTGGGCTGTCGTGCCGGGGATTTTCGCTTCCCATTGCCCACGCACGGCCCGGATTCGCCTTCGGGGCTGCCATTTGTTTCCACCCTTGACGCTATCCAAGAACTGCAGGACCCTGACGAAGCGCCTCATGAATCTCTCGGCGGCCTTTACGGTCACCTCTTACCGCTAGTTCCACCGGGCCTTAACTACGCATTCTTTACACGCGAGATGGGCCACCCCGCTCCCGTGTTTGCTTGGCGGTCCAAATTCCACGACTTTCTGTACAAGGTGAACCCCGACGAGCCGTGCCGCACCATCAAAGCTCAACCAGGAAAATTCACAGGGCCATTCCACTGGAAAAATCGGCATTTCACACAGGCCGAGCTGAAACGGCTGCAAACATTCCCGGACGACTACAGGCTGGTCGGGAGCTATGGAAGAGTCGTCGAGCAGATCGGAAACTCGGTTCCACCTCTGCTGGCGGAAGTCATCGCGGTCTCGGTCAGGGAGCAACTCTTGGACAAAGTCAAAGACCTGACCTTCCCTCCGCGCCCTCCGGGCTTTGTGTCGCAGTTCCGCCGGCGGCAGCGCGACCGGACATTCCGATATAAGGCGGTCGCGGCACGCGAACTCGGGCAGACCGAACCCGCCCAGCTCGGCAAGCTTCGGCGCGGAGGGGACGAGCGATACTTCGCGGCGTTCAGGGGGTTCTTCACGCGGTCGTTCTCGCGGCGGGCTATCCGAGACGGCGACGGCGGCCAGATGTACCGGGTAGAAAGCTGCCACGATGAATCCACGCTCA
Organism: Terriglobia bacterium; assembly: GCA_963783505.1. Classification (GTDB taxonomy): domain Bacteria; phylum Acidobacteriota; class Terriglobia; order Bryobacterales; family Bryobacteraceae; genus BOG-224. The sequence continues at coordinate 223,001 of CAWAOP010000025.1, forward strand.
GGCTGAGAATCAAAAGGACCAATCCCGAACTGCCAGGCCACACGCCGCTATTTGGCATCACTATAGTAGGCCTTCGGAAATACCTCGATATGATCGATAGCGTCGAGGTCGCGACAGAAGACTGTACGGTGGACGACCTGTTCGCGGCGTGGGGGATAACCGAGCGGGAGCTTACGGCTCGATCCAGGTTCTTTACGCTCATTGACATCTACGGCCATTACGCAAATCGGGGCGACACGGTCAAGATCCGGACGCGTATCGAGGCTCAGGACGGTTCGCCGGTTGATCGCGCATTGGAAGTATTTGGGCAGTCCGAAAACTGCGGCTTTACGTTGACCGAATCCGAAGCATGTCGGCTGGTTCGTGTCCAGACCGGCGTGCTGCAGACCGTGATCCATGCCGTTAGGCAATTGCGTTACGACCTCAGAACTTGGCGTACGCACCCGACTCTTGAAAGCAACCAGGTCCTTTGTACGTATCCCTTTCCACTGCTATCCGGGAAAGCGCAACTCGAACGCCGATTGACGCGTCCGGTTTCCAGCCTTGCGCGCCTCGCGTCGCTGGAGCAGATGTCGCTGCTAGATGGTGCTTAATGCCTGAAGAACCAGCAGAAAAACAAAATAGGCAGCCCGGACGACCCCAAGATGGTATCCAGCAACAGGAGTTCAAATATGTCGAGAGGCTCCGATCGACTCTAATTAGCCACTATGCGTACGCCGAAGAGCTTGTCAAGATTAACGAGGTCGGCAGGCTAAAGGAGCGTCTCGGCGACACGCTTTACAACACCGTTGCCGCACTGGGTTCAACTCGGCACGCAGCCCGGGGTGTTGCATTGACCCTGCTTAGCTTCAAAACCGTCCGGCCCGATCAGGACATTCGGTACCATAAGGCCGAGCAGCCCGGCGGCTTCTCCGCGCGGACCCTCGACGCATCGGCGACCGTACCTTTCCTGCGCGAGCGCGGTCTTGAGTACAATGTCGAGACTCACTGGCTGAGCCAAACTCTCTCTTTTGCGGGCCCGTACACCAGGGAGCAGGCACTAAAGACCGTCCCGAAGGAGGCAGGTCCGCTCCTCATTGAGGTACTCAACTCGGTCGAGGAACTGGGGGTTCCGGATTTGGCAGGAGACTGTGCGGTGCTGCTCCTCGCGAAGTTGATCCAGCGTAGAAACCAGGGCACGGTTCAACTAACTATTCCCAAGAACCTTACCATCAGCCAAATCGCAGGTTTGCTCGAGACTCACTTCGCGGCCGGCTATACGACGAACGCCCCGAGACTCCCGCAAGTGGCGATTTACTCGATGTACCAGTGCCTGACCGCATCGATGCCCAGATACAAGGATATGCATCTGGAAAAGCTGCTCAGGATGAAGGCGGCGGACCGCAAGGCCGGGACAGTGGGCGACATTGTTGTGTCGCGCAACGGGAACCCGGTGGAGGCTGTCGAGATCAAGTTCGATGTGCCGATAAGGCTGGATCACGTCGCCGAGGCGGTGGAGAAGATAAAAACAGCCTCGGTGGAGCGGTATCTGATTCTCTCGACAGATGGCGTCGATCCAGACGAATACGCCAAGATCAACGAATATACGCACAGCTTTAGACAGATCAATGGCTGCGAGATTATCGTGAACGGGGTCTTGGATACGATAAAGTACTACTTGCGATTGCTGTCGGCCACCGTTGAGTTCATCGTGAGCTACACAAAACTCTTAAACGAAGATGAGGATTTGAAGTACGAGCACCGCAAGGCCTGGAATGACTGCTGTGCCAAGCTAGGCTAATATGCACCCGGGGCGCTCCATCAAGAGCGAGAGAGGTACTGGGCATCGAGATTGCCCAGTCGCGGTGAGGTATCTTGCCCCGGGGAGGCACTGGGCCGCGGCCTTCCTGCTGCTCTGGGATACTCGGCATTACCCCGAAGCCCAGCTTAACTGGGAGCAGACAGGGGCTAATCGGTCAATCGCCGCGCTTTAGAAGTTAGTGCCGCCGCGCTACAACAGCCCGGACGATCCGGCGTGCAATACCGTCTACCCGCCCGATTATGTCGTGTTCCCACACCCGAATAACCTGCCATCCGGCTCGACGGAGTTCCGCGTTGACGGAGGTGTCCCGCGCCCGGTTAGAGATGATCTTGGCGCACCAATACTCTGAGTTCGACCCTGCTCGAAGCTTAGCATCGAGGGATTCCCAGTTACGTCCGTGCCAGAAATCGCCGTCGCAGAACACTGCGACCCTGCTTGAGGCAAAGACGATATCCGGTTTTCCGGGCAGATCCGCCACGTTCTTCCGAAAACGAAGCCCAAGCAGCCAGAGGCGGCGGCGAAGGAGCCGTTCTGGTCCCGTGTCCACCGCTCGGTTGGCGCGTTTTGACCGTGAGCTTGCTCCAGAAACTGGCCGCAGGTTCCTAAAACTTGGGGTTCTACGTTCCATCTCGTCACCGCACGGCCAACAAGACCAATCTACCCAGGTTCTGTCCTGAGCGCAAGGCATTGGGGATTCGTGGGTACTCCGGCCAAAGGCCGGCGTCTCTACACAAACGCCATCACCAGATCCGGCCCTCGCCGCGTGAGCTGCTTGGCCCGCGCCGCCATATCCGCGAGAAACGCCTCCCGGTCCGCCGGCGCGATCAACGCATGAGCGCCCTTTCCGTACTGAATCCGCACCCTGTCAATCGCTACCGTCAGCCCGAGCGCGTCTTCCGTTGAACGGCCCCACGAAGAGAATCGCCTCATACGGAATCGCCCGGCGGATGAGTCCCGAGTGAATTACCAGACCTATTTCCGTGGTCTCATACCATTGCGGATATCCGCAAATCCCAACCGCCAGGAACAACGGAATCGTCAGCCAAAAACCGAATCCCGCGAACGGCCCGAGCACGCCTAATCCCAGCGCCGCCACGATCCACCAATCCACCTTCGCCCGATGCGTCATGACTCCCGCCGCTCCGCTCATATATATGAATACGATCCACCCAGCCGCCAGTTAACAAAACCCACGAGCCCAGGCAGGCATTAAGGTAAGGCCAATCTCCAGCATTCCCGTGGCGCGGGCTGTCAAGCCTGCCGGGCCGAGACTCGTCTCGGCCTTTTAGAAAGTGGGCTTGACAGCCGACTCTCGAAGCCTGGCGGCTTGCGCCACGGGCTACAACCGGCCGTACTCCAACGCCTATGGCTGGTCCGCGGCCCCAGCCCCTAGCCCCTAGCCCCCGGCCCCCGCTTCGCCTTCAACTCCTCCAGCAACCGGTCAATTTCCTGATGCTTCTCCAGCGACGCAAACTGCGCTTCGACGTCGTCCGCCAGAAGCTCGCTATGCGCCTGCGCCGTGGCTTCCGTGTGGTTGACCTTGCGCTTCATGCGGTCGAACGCCGCCGCGTGCGAGTCTTCGCCCATCGCCGCGCCCGCCTGCGTGGCCTTGCCCAAGGCCCTTGCGCGCCGGTGCTGGGCGATCAGCATCTCGCTCTTCGACTCCGCTTCCGCCAGCTTCTGTTGCAGCTTCAGCAGCGCCGTCTTCAGGTTCTCCACCTGCGTCTTCTGATCTTCCACCTGCTGCCGGAAACTCGCCGTCATGGATTGATAGCTCATGGCGCGCTCCAGCGCGGCCCGCGCCAGCGCGTCATCGCCCTTGTCCACCGCCAACTCCGCGCGCTTTCTCCACTGCCGCTCGTTGTCCTCGTTCTCGCGCGCGCGTGTCTCCAGCACGTGTTGGTCGGCGATCGAAATCGCCACCTGCGTCTTCACCTGGAGCAACTGGTTCTGCATGTCCAGGATGACTTGCTTGATCATCTTCTCCGGGTCTTCCGCCTTGTCAACCAAATCGTTCACGTTGGCCCGAATAAGCGTAGAAACTCTCTCTAAGAGCGCCATACCCCATCTCCTTTTCGCCGGCCGCGTGTGTGCGGCCGTCATTCCGTTGCCGTCCTCCCTGCGCCGGTCTCTGAAGCCGGCGCAAGGAGGATGCGTGTAATTACCCGGCGGAGCCGTCCGGCTTGACGTCCGGCTTCGGCGCCGCGTCGCCGATCGACCGCACTTTCGAGAACAGCTCGCTGAACGGCATACCGGAGAGCGTCTCGAACAGCGCGGGCACTTGCGCCGCCATCTTGGCCATGTCGGCCGTGATCTTGTTCATGCCGGTGGTCTCCGCGTTCCCCGTGGAGACAATGGTGATCTTGTCCACGTTGGCCAGAGGAGCCGCCAGCGCCTTCACTATTTCCGGCAATCCGGTGATCAGTTTGTCGACAATGGCCGCCTGATTGTATTGCTGGAATGCCTCGGCCTTCACATTCATGGCCCTGGCTTCCGCATCGCCCTTCTTGAAGATAATCTCCGCCTCGGCCTCGCCCTGCGCGCGGATGGCGGAGGCGCGGCCCTCGGCCTCGGTAATGTTCCGCTGCCGTTCGGCCTGCGCCAGCGTCTCGATCCGCTTGCGCTCGAACTCGGCCGCTTTCATCACGGTGGCCATCAGCTCGCGGTCGCGGCGCTGGATTTCGGCTTCCTGCACCTTGACCTCTTGCTCTTTTTCCACTAGGTGAATCTTGACTTCCTCGGCGCGTACCTGCTGCTGCATGATGTTCGTCTGGATCTCGTACGCTTTATCGGCCTGCGCCTGCTGCGTTTTCACGGTCTGCAGGTACTCGGCCTTCTTCACGTCCATGTCGCGTTGCGCTTCGGCCTGCTTGGCCTGCGACTGCGTCTCCGCCAGCACCCGCTCCTGATCGGCCTGCGCCTTGGCCACCGACGCTTCCCGCGATGCCACCGCGCGCCGGATGGCCGTATCGCGCTCGGCTTCGGCCGCCGCCACGTCGGCGTCGCGCTTGATTCGCGCCACGTCCGGCCGGCCCATGTTGCTGATGTATTCGTTCTTGTCGCGGACCTCTTTAATGGTGAACGAAATCACATCGAGGCCCATTTTGTTCAGGTCGTCGGCGCACGTCGAGCGCATCCGCTCGCCCACCATCTCCGGCTGCTTCACGATTTCTTCCACCGTGAGCTGCCCGATGATCCCGCGCAGATGGCCTTCCATCACCAGCCGGATCAAGCCCTCGCGCTGGTCCGGCGGCTTCGTCAGAAATTGCTCGGCCGCCGTCAGAATCGATTCCGGGTCCGACTTCACTTTGATCTGCGCTACCGCTTCCACCGTCACCGCCACGCCCTGCCGCGTGTACAGATCCTGTTGCGGAGCGACGTCGAACGACATCAACTCCAGCGAAAGCCCGCGGCAGCTCTCCACCATCGGGAAAATCACCGTGCCCCGGCCCTTCACCACCCGCGTCCCGCGGAATCCGTAAACGATAATCGCTTCGTGCGGCCCCGCCTTGCGAAACAGCTTGGCGAACGCCGCCATCAAAAACAAGATGGCGAGCGCCATCAACCCCACGATCACAATGACCTGATTGTCCATATACTCCGAAAGTCTCCTAACGTCTCTTCTAAATCCATGTTCATGTGGGGCAGGTTCCCGACCTGCCACCGGCCCGCAGGGCCGCGCCTTCCCGTTCCCCGGAGCCGCAGGCTCCGTCCCCGGCCCCCAGCCCCTAGCCCCCAGCCCCCAGCCCCGGGTCCTCCCACGGCGTCACGTACGCAATCCCTTTCTCAAACCGCGTGACCATTACTTCCGCGCCCTTGGCGATCGCCGCGCCGTCCTCGCTCCGCGCACCGGCCACGCGCCGCACGCCTTCCTGCGAATACACCATCTCGCCTACGCCGCCCTCGCGGATCCGTATGCTCAACCGGCCCAGCACGCCGGTCATTTCGTAATCCGCCGGATCGAGCGCCGCCTCGCGGCTCATCAGGATCTTGGCCACAAACCAGAACACCGTCGATGCCCCCGCCAGTCCGCTAATCGTCGCGATCCCCAGCGCCAGCAGAAACCACATGCCGTAGTAATGCTCCAGCAGGTATCCGGTTCCTCCGAACCACGCCAGGAAGCCCGCCACCGTGCCGAAATTGAACCACGGCAGTTCCGCCGCGCCGCTCCCGCCGCCGCGCGGAATATGAATCCCGTGATGGATGTGCAGATGCGGCAGATGCAAATGAACGCTGCCCGCCAGCACGGCCAGCGCGCTGAACGCGAATCCCAGCGCAAAGCAGGCCAAATAGAAATCCGACCAGTTCATGACCGCCTCTTTGCCCTTTGGCTACCTTTCCCTCGCTGCCGTCGTCGGGCAGCCATTCTGTTGTGGGGCGGGCCGCCGCGTTTCACGCGGCGCGCCGAGGTCACCCCCGCACGCCTCTGCCTTTCTTCCCGCCGTCGCCCGAAGCCGGCGCCCGCAGCACCTCAATCAGCCGCTCCGCCAGGCCCGGGTTCTCCAAAATCGTCCCCACCAACACCAGGCACATCCGCGAATCCGAGTGGCGCGCCACCTTCAGCAGCGCGTGGTGCAACTCGGCGTCTTTGGAAAACCGCTCCGCCCCCTGGACCAGCCACAAATCCAGCTTGTCCTCGAGCGCGCCCACTTCCGATACCAGCTCGTTCTGAAAACCCTCCGGATCGTCCACCAGGTACCCCGGATGCACCTTGAAAAACCGCGCCAGCAACATGCGCGTCGAGTTGGTCATGTGCGGCCGCGCCCCGCTTTCGATCTGCGAAAGATAGCTCTGGCTGATGGATTTCCCAAGCTCTTTCTCCACCAGCCGCGCCACTTCCTGCTGCGAAAGCTCGCGCTCCGCGCCGCGCAGCGCCCCTTCCACTTCCCGCAGATACCGGAGTTTCTCGCCGAGCCTCATATTACAATATGCAATTACTATATTGCAATCCGTGATGGATGTCAAGAAGAATCTTTGGGTCTTTGGGCTGCGCGAGCCGTGCCGCTTCTGGGACGGCTTCTACAACGCGAAAGGGATGAAGCAACACGCCGTCATTATCGAAAAGGGGCCGTCCAGCTACGGCGCCTGCGTGCCTGATCTGCCCGGCTGTGTGGCCGTCGGCGTCACGGTGGAAGAAGTCCAACGGCTGATCGGCGAGGCTATTGGGTTTCACCTCGACGGTATGCGGGCCGACGGCGACCCGATACCCGAGCCCCCAACCCTAGCGACTTACGCCTCGGCCCAAGCGGCGTGAGTCTCCTACGGGGCTGACCCGCTGCTCCCCGCGCCGGGGCAGGGTCTCATGGGCGAAGAGTGCGGCCGCCTGTTTTTCGGTCAGGCGATGCGGTTCCCCGATTTCCCGGGCCAGCGGCGCGAAGCACGCGTTCAAGTCCTCACTTACCGCGCGTCTGGGCTTGGAGAAGCCTCTGCCCCGCGTTCATTCGTTACAGCCGACGGCCCCGGCGAATTAGCCAAGGGGTTGCGGGGGCGGCTTCAGCTACGACCTAAACACGCCAGGCAAAGTGGGTTACAAGCGCGCGCTCAAGCGGCCGGCGCAACCCCCTCCAAGCAAAGCCCCTGCCGCACAATGACAGGCCCACTTTCCCGTCTCCACAGTGATCTGGCTTTGATCCGCCCCCAGCGGTCAGAGCAATATCCCGTACCCAGGCCCCTCAAAACAGCGGGCAGCGTGGGACAGCCGTAGAAAAGAAAATGATAAGAAACAAGAAAAACGGCTCCGATATACGCTGTTCGATGTAAAATCGAAACTGGCCGGGAGGCCAAACCGGCCCCCCGGCTGGTGTTCGGGGCGACGGGCTACCAGGATATCAGAGGCCGGGCAGCGGATTTTTCCGCCGCTCGTAAATGCTCGTCACTGAAGGGGGGAGCAGATGCTCACGAAGTTGTTTCGCACGTTTATGGTTCTCATGATGCTCGCGGGAATTCTGACAATTCTATCATCGCGAGCCTCCGCCAGTTACGGTTTCTGCGTATGCATGGTTTCGACTGTCGGTGGGGACTGTGATGATCTCGACCAGTATTGCGACTCTATCGGCTATGGTTGCAGCGGATCCGATGGTTGCCCGGGTGGCGATGACCTTTGCGACGGCTTTTGTCAGGACGACTTTGGATGTTATATGGCGGCGGGAAATGACCGACAGATTTGCGGCATTTGCAGCCTCTGTCACCAATGAACGAACTGGCCGGTTAATGAACTAGGACCATGTTTAACTTCATTAAGAAAAGGCCGGTCGATGTTTTGCTGGTGGCGACGGTACTACTGGTTTGGTACGTGGCCGCTCCAGCAGCCCTCAGACAACTGGGCATCGTCAAGCCGGCCTCGCCGCCAGCCCCGTTGAGGGTTGGCGACACGGGTAGAATCGATCAGGTCCGCCCAGGCTACCCAGCCCTGGTCATTGGTTTCTCCACATCATGTCCGCATTGCCGCAATTCTCTCTCACGGCTCGCGCGTCTTAGCGCGGCTAGGCGGATCCAGCGCGGCGAAGTAGATCTTCTGATCGTTGGGGAGGCGGGGAAGCAGAGCGCATCGGATCTGGAACGCTTCATCGCGCCGGTAAAAGCGCATGCGGTCGTTACTAAGAAGCTTTTATTCCAGGGCACGCCCACGTTCGTGTTCATCGATCAGGGCGCAAGAGTGACGTGGGTTCACCCCGGCGAACTGGACGACGCCAGCGAAGCCGCGCTCATGAAACTACTCGGCTGAGCGCTGCGGCGTTCGGCGCAGGGGTGCCGTCATGGATGAGAGCGGGGATGCGCGTTAAAGAATAGGAGCTGGGGCCATGACGCGAATGCTTGCAAGCGTCGGAGTCGTTGTCTTACTACCAAGCATTGTGATCGGTCAGCCGGGCGCGGCTAGGCCCAGCTTTGATGCCGCTGACGTCCATGTGAGTCCGCGCGCCGACTCGTCCAGGAACGGTCTGGCCCAAATGCAAGGCGGGTTCCTCATTGCCGACCGGTATGAGTTGCGCAAAGCCACCATGCTCGACCTCATCAGGACGGCATACAACGTCGATGCCGACAAGGTAATCGGGGGACCGAGTTGGCTCGACTGCGACCGGTTCGACATCGTCGCTAAGACCAAGCCTGGAACGCGTTTGGAAACATTGCGGCTGATGCTTCAGACGCTGCTTGCCAACCGCTTCAATTTGGCGGTCAAGACAGAAACTAGGCAGGTTCCCAATTACGTGCTGTCGAGAGGCGCGCGCGAACTGAGATTGAAAGTGGCCTCCGGCGCCTCGAATTCGACCGGCTGCCAGAGGCTGGCTCAGGTGATTGACGGCGGTGCGCCGCGTTCCATTATTCTTCAATGCCGCAACGTTACGATGGATGCGTTTGCCCAGACGCTTAGCCCGCTCGTCTCGGGACGCCTACGGAGCCTCCTGGTGGTGAATTCGACCGGCCTCAAAGGGGGCTGGGATTTCGATTTCCGCTATGCTCCAAGGCAGGAGTGGGCGGATAGCGCGGCGGACGCCGGTGTTTTCGAAGGGATCGACAATCTCGGATTGAAGCTCGAGCTCGGAAAGGTCCCGCAGGAGGTCCTGGCCGTCGAAGGCGTGAATCAGCGGCCTTCGTCGAATCCGGCCGACGTGGCCGTGGCTCTGCCTCCTCAACCGCCGCCCGAGTTTGAGGTGGCGTCGGTCAGGCCCTGCACTGAGAAGATCACGGTCACGCTCTATGTCCATTTCGAGCCGGGCGGGCGCGTAAGCGCGACCTGCGAGCCCCTCCACTTACTGGTCAGAGAGGCGTGGAGCTTACCCCTCCGCGAGGAGCTGGTCGGCGCGCCAAAATGGCTCACGGAGGTTCCCAGCTCTCACAATGTCAGCATCGAGGCGAAAACGCCGGCGAGCCTCGCTATAGACCAGCAGCAAGATATGGATGAGGCCGGGGATCTCCTCAGAGCAATGTTGCGCTCACTTCTGATGGACCGTTACAAGATGAAGGTCCATTATGAGGAACGTTTCAGGGATGCCGCCACGCTGGTCGCCGTGAAGCCGAAACTGGCCAAAGCCAACCCTGCGAATCGGACCGGATGTTCCTCGGTAGGGCGACGGTCGCAAGGCGGGCCCGTTACGGTCCGGCTGGTTTGCCAGAACATGACCATGCCGCAGTTCGCTGAGAGGATTAACTCATACGATCCCAGCACCGTCTACCCGGTGCAGGATGCCACCGGCATCGATGGCGCGTGGGACTTCGCGATCAACTTCAACGAGAGGGCCGGTCTGTCTTCGCGCCTTCCGCAGCCGGGCGGCGCGGTGGCTGCTGCCGGAGGGGAGGCCTCGGAACCAGCAACAGCCCTTTCTTTCGCCCAAGCCATCGAGAAGCAGCTCGGATTGAAGCTGAAAACTCAGAAGCGGCGGGAACCAGCGCTTGTCATCGATCACATCGAGGAGAAGCCTACAGACAATTGACACTCCGATGCCAGACTCCGGCCCCCGGAGGAACCGACGCCGCAGCGCGCCGCCGCCCCGACTGGTCCGGAGAGTATGCTCGCAATCCAGGATCCAATCGGCCCGAACATAATCACCGCCCTCGAACGGCAGCTCGGGCTGAAGCTGACGAAGGGTAAGGCGACCTTCGATGTACTCGTGGTCAACCACGCCGAGAGCGTGCCCACCGAGAACTAGCCGCGAGCCGTGTCTGGCGAAAGAATAAGTCTCTCGCTTTAACCGGAGTCCCGCCGGGTCTGGCCTCGCTCGCCGTCGCGGAGTCAAAACAGGGATGGACGCCCCTTCACCGGCGGCCCGGGCGGTATTGCGAAAATGCAATATGATACCGGCAGTGCCGTGGATTGTCGGACTGCTCGACTGGTCTGTGCTGGATGAACTGGAGTCTCCGCGCGCCGACGTGAAAGCTCGGTTCCGCCGTGTCGTCGAGCTGAATCAGGGGTACGGCCTCGAACGAGTCCGCGAGCCGCATGTGAAACACGTGGAGGGCCCATTGTGGGAGATGCGGATGAGCGGCAGAGACGGCATGGCCCGCGCCCTATATGTGGCGGCGAAAGGCCGCCGCGTGGTCGTCGTCCGGGTGTTCGTCAGGAGGACGGAAAAGACGCCCCGGCGCGAAATCGAACTGGCTCTAGAACGGGTGAAGGAGGTAACCGGAAAACGAAGCGGATAAGGGTCGACCACCTGCACAAGAAATGGCTGAAGGGCGCCCGCTACCGCCGGGAATACGAGGCGCTCGCGGAGGAGTTCTCGCTGGCGGCGAGCTTGATCGCGGCGCGAAGCCGCGCGGGGATGACTTAGGAGGTCTCGAACGGAAAGACTTGAGATAGCGATGAAGCAATACGCCGTCATCGTCGAAAAGGGGCCGTCCAGCTACGACGCCTACGTGCCTGATCTGCCCGGCTGCGTGGCGGCCGGCGACACGGTGGAAGAAGTCCAACGGCTAATCGGCGAGGCTATTGAGTCCCACCTGGACGTCATGCGGGCCGGCGGCGATCCGATCCCCGAACCCACCACCCTCGATCTTCGGCCTTCAGTATTCCGTATTCAGCCTTCTGCCTTCAGTATTCCGCCTTCCTCTCTTTACACCTGCATTCTCATGATTTCCTGGTACGCGCTCACTACTTTGTTCCTGGCTTGCAGAAACAGATCGAAAGTCAGTTGAGCGCGTTCCGTGGCCAGGACAGCCGTATGGACTTCTTCTCCTTCCCCCGTGAGGAACTGGGTCACCGCTAGCGAGGCTGAATGGCCGGACGATTCCACGGCTCCGACCGCCTGCGACAGGACGTCCCGGAACTCGCCCGACCCCGAGCCGGCCGGGCTGGAGATATCCGGAATCGAAGAGGGACCGGAGACTAGGGGGATAGATCTGACCATGGCCTACCTCAGGATGTCGATGGAGTGAACAATCATGTCCTTGACCGCGCCGATCGCCGCCACATTCGCCTCATAACCGCGCGCGGCCCCCATCAGATCGACCATGGATTCCGCGGGATTCACGCGAGGGAACGCGACGTAACCGTCGGCGTCCGCGTCCGGATGGCCGGGAAGGTAACGGCGCTCCGGTTCGCTGTCATCCACTTTAATCTGCGCCACGCTCACGCCTTGTGCCTCCTGTACGCGGCCAAAGACCGAAGCGAAAGGCGATTCCACGTCCGAACTCTGAAACACGACGCGCTTGTTGCGGTAGGGGCCGCCTTCCGGCGTGCGCGTGGTCTCGGCGTTGGCCATGTTTTCCACCAGTACTTCGGCGCGCGCGCGCTGCGCGGACATTCCCGAAGCGCCCACCGACAAAGCCGAAAACAAGCTCATCCGGATTGTCCCCCATCGATGGCCATGCGCTCGACCTGGAACTCGCTGCGCAACAGGGTAGATGCGATCTGGAATCGCAACGCGTTCTCCGCCAGCAGGCGCGACTCGCGATCCAGGCTCACGTTGTTTCCGTCGTTGTTCGTTTTCAAGCCGGGGGCTTCGACGACCTCGGGCGCGCCCGACGCGTGCGCCATCTCGGTTTGAAAGTCCAGGTCTTTGGTCAGGTAACCGGGCGTGTCCGCGTTGGCGATGTTGGAAGTCACCAGTTTCTGGCGCAGGCTCAGCAGGTCCATGTACCGTTCGAGTTGTCCAGCTACTGCGTCCAGCATCGTGCCCGTTCCAGCGAAAGCCGAGGCCCGGCACGTGGCAACTTGCAGGCGGCATGCCAGTTTGGAAACCCTGCGGAATCAACGGAGCACCCATTGAAGTTGCGGCGCCTTCTTGTCGCGGCGACGGAATCTTGCCGCACGCGGGGCCTTACGACTACCGGGCAAACCAAGGCCCAGGACGAGCTCACTCGACCCGATTGCTTTACGGACTTGGAGGGGTCGCCGGGATCGTCCAGAGGTAGATGTAGTGCCCGTCGGCGAGGATGGTCTTCTCCGGCTTCCAGTCGCCCATATCGTGCATGTTGGAGACGACGCGCGTTCCCGGCTTGAGTTCCTTCCAGAGCTTGGGACGCAGCTTCAGGTTGACCGACGGCCAAAGGTAGAGCGTCACCACGGTAGCCTCGTGGATATCGGCCTCAAACAGGTCTTCGTTTCGGAACTTCACGCGTTCCGCGACGCCCTCGCGTTGCGCGTTGAGTTCGGACTCCCGAATGAGCTTCGGGTCGATATCGATGCCTACGCCGCGAGCTCCGAACTCCTTGGCCGCGGCGATGACCAGGCGGCCGTCGCCGCTCCCCAGGTCGTACACGACGTCTTCCTTCCCCACTCCCGCCAGCCGCAGCATGGCGGCAACGTGTTCGCGCGTGGAGGGATCGTAACGAACGTCGGGAGCCCGCAACGGCGCATTCTGCGCCGCGCACGGAAGAGCCAGGAACGCCGCCAGTACCGGCGCGCCGAGTAAGAACGCCAACGAGAGTCTCATCGCACACTATTGTATGAGATACCACCGACGATCCGATTCGGTGGAATCCGCCGGATGTATAATCGAGGGCGGCCGTGAGCGGCAAGACGGAAGTACTGGCGCGAAGGGGATGAGGGAGAAGTCTATGCCCAGACTAATCGGATCGCCGACGCCCATTGCGAGCGTCGGAAACAAACCCAAGCTCTGCAACGAGTTCGTGGGACTTGTGAATTCGGGAGACGCCAAGGTCTCCATCACTCTGGTACAGTCTCCCACCGGGTGGGAGGGGACAGCCCAGTATGGGGAATACGACGAGTACCGGCTGGTCCTCAAAGGGACGCTCCGCGTGGAACACGGGGGCGGGATCGTTGACGTAGGAGCCGGACAGGCGCTTCACGTGAAGCCTCTGGAATGGGTACGGTTCTCGACCCCCGGCGAAGGCGGCGCGGAATACGTAAACGTGTGTACGCCGGCCTTCTCGCGCGCCAACGTGCACCGCGAAAAGAACGCGCATAGCCGCTAGCCACGATCGAATCCGGAGGAAGCTCCCGCGTGCGCCGTTTGACCGGCGGCGCCGCGGTTGCCTATACTGGAATTCTCCACTGGAATCAATACGATGTACGCTGCCCTGCTGATTGTTCACGTCCTGGTCTGTTTTTTTCTGATTATCGTGGTCCTGCTCCAAAGCGGGAAGGCCGCGGATCTTGCCGGCGCGTTCGGCGGAATGGGGTCGCAAACGGCGTTCGGGCCGCGCGGCTCGGCGACGCTGCTCTCGAAGGCCACCACGGTCTCGGCGATCGTCTTCATGATCACGTCGCTCTCGCTGTCCATCGTGGCTTCGCGCCGCGGCGGCTTGAGCACGACGGTGCTGCAGGATAGCGGGCGCACAAGCGCGCCGGCTAAGAGCCAGCCGGCCTCGGGAGGCAGCAAGACGACGCTGCCGAGCCCGGTTCCCGCGGGAGCGCCCGCCTCGCCCGCTCCGAGCGGACAGCAGCAGGCTCCCCTGACGGGCGGCAACGGCTCCACGTTCCCGTTGACGCCAACGCAGCAGGCTCCGCCAGCACCGAAGAAGTGAGCAGGCCCATGACGGACCGGGCGCTCCGCTTCCGAGCGGAGCTTCATGGGTTGCGCCGGCGCAGGGATCGGCTACGGCTGCGCATTGTGGATGCGCGAGCGATCAGTTTCGGACTCAGCAGAATCGTTTTGGGCCGCCCGCCCTTGGATTCCACCAGACTGAGCGCCAGCTTCCCCGCGCGTTCTCCAATCATCGAACTTTGCTGATCTACGCTGGACAACGGCACGCGAAGCGACGCATCGTAATGCACGTTGCCGCAGCCCAGGATCGCGATGTCTTCGGGGATTCTCAGTCCGGCGTCCAGAATCTCGTTCATCGCGCCCAAAGCCGTCGGATCGTTATAGCAAAACACTCCGTCGGGCCGCGGATCGAGCTTGATTAGCTGGCGCATGGCCTGCCGGCCCCGTGCTTCGCTGTTTTCGTCGCCCGAGGTGGCGGAGGGTACGTAATTCGGCAAGGGGCCGAGCCCGCGTCGCGCCAGGACGCGCCGGTATCCCTCGATCCTGCCGGCGGCCGTGCTCACCAGAGGGCCGCGAATATGGGCAATTCTGCGGCAGCCGACGGAAACGAGATGATCCGTCGCCAACTCGCCCACGGCGACATCGTCCACGCCGACGAAGTTAGCCTCCAGTCCGGGGAACCTTCTGTCCACAAGGACGTAGAGCGTCTTCTGCTCCTCGATACGCCGGAGGCTCTCCACTGACTCCTGCGTCGAGGCAATCACGATCGCATCGATCCGGCGCGCCAGCAGCCTCACGATCTCTTGCGATTCCAGATCGGGATCCTCCTCCGAAGAGGCCAGGATCAGGCTGTAATCGCGTTTTCGCAGGAAGGAAGAGAGCCCCTTGGCGAGCTCCCCAAAGAACGGGTGCACCAGATCGGGAACCACCAGTCCGACCGTATAGGTTCGACCGGTGACCAGGGCCCGGGCCGCAAAATTCGGCTGGTAGTTCCGCTCTTTCATCAGCTTCAGCACCCGCCGCCGCGTGGCTTCGCCGATGTCGCTGTGATTCCGCAGAACTTTCGATACGGTTACGACGGAAACCCCGAGTTCCCGCGCTATATCTTTCATCCGAACGGCCATAGTCTGTACCTATGCGGCGTACGTAAGGATCGAGCCGTCGCGCGAAGCGCTCCTCCTGTTACTGAAGTCTGACCGCCACGGGGAACGATCCAGGAACCGGTTCTTCGGATGCAACCAGCAGGTAGCCGCCGCCGCAGCCTGAGTACATGGCGCCGGCGTAGCGAGACTGGTAGCAGCCGAGGATAGCCTTCAAATCGATCTTGATCGTGGGATGGGCCACGGTGTGGGGCAAAATGGCCTCCCAGCAAACCATGCATTCGTTCATGGACGCAGCCAAGCCGGCAAGATCGCGCTGAAGGATGGCGCGGTAGCACTGCTTGCCCGTCTCACCGAGGCGCTGGATCCACCCGGGATCGAGGTTCTTCACGCCCAACGGCGAGTAGCCTTCCGGACGCTGATTGATCGGAACCAGGCGCAAAACCTTCTCCAACCATTCCGCCACTCCCGCGTCGCAGGTCGATTCGATGTGCGCCGGGAAAAAGCCGCCTTCCACGGAGGCGTCGTAATCGAGCCGGCTGATCCCGGGGTAGATCAGACCGATCATGTCCTGCGATCCGGAAGGATCGGCTTGATCCTGGTTCTCCACTCGATACAGTTCGCGGACCAGTTCCGGGAGCGGCCGTTTCGGCAATTCGCCGCCCCAGAGGCGCAGGGCCACTTTCCGGGTTCCACTGGCCATGCCGCACCGCTCCATGAAGTACACGTCCGGCTCCAGCGAAACCACCACCATCGATCCCGGAGGAGCGGGATTCAGCCTGGAGACGAAGGGCTGATCGATCCAACCGCCCGCGAGCGCCACGCGGTGCGGGATTCTTCCGATCGGAGAAGCGAGTTCCCGCGACGCCTCCCCCGCGGGGCCCGCGTTCCGCGAACAACCCGCGTTCGGGGTCGAAACGGCGCCCTGCATCTTCAATCCTGGACCACTCGCTTCCCGGCTTTGCGGTCGGCGTACTGTTCGGCGATCCACGCGTACGTGCGCTCCATGCCCTTTCGGAGAGGCGTTGACGGCTCCCACCCTAGAACGCTCTTAATGAACGTGTTGTCGCTGTTGCGACCGGCGACGCCCTTCGGCGCGTCCAGATCGTATGTGCGGCGGAGTTTCACGCCGCCGATCTCCTCCACCATGGTCACCAGGTTGTCGATGGAGATCAGTTCGCTCGTTCCCAGATTCACGGGAGTAGAGATGAGCGCCTCCGAGTGCATGATCTTGTCGATGCCTTCGATGCAGTCGTCAACGTAGCAGAAGCTCCGCGTCTGCGTGCCGTCGCCCCAAATCTCGATCGAATGGTCGCCGGTGTCCTTGGCTTCAAGCACTTTCCGGCACATGGCCGCGGGGGCCTTCTCGCGGCCGCCGAACCACGTTCCGTTGGGGCCATAGATGTTGTGGAAACGCGCGATGTGGGTCTCCAGACCCCGTTCCACCCAGTATTCCTGGCAGAACATTTCCGAGATCAGCTTCTCCCACCCGTAGCCGCGCTCGCTCATGGCGGGATATGCGTCCGATTCCTTCAACGCGCGGACGTTCGGATCTTTTTGCAGGTCCGTATTGTAGGCGCAAGCCGACGATGAGAAAAAGTACCGCCTCGCGCCGGCGCGCCAGGCAGCCTCGATCAGGTGCGTATTGACCAGGATGCTCCGCAGGCACTCCACGCGGAACCGTTCGATGAAGCCCATGCCGCCCATATCGGCGGCCAGGTTGTAGACCTCGACGGCTCCTTCCACCGCGCGAATGGCATTTTCCTTTTCGCCGAGGTCCATGGAGAGCGACTCGACTCCGTCCACCCGCTGATACCACTCGCCGAGCGGCTTCCGGTCGATTGCCCGAATTCGTGTGAAGCCCAGGTTGCGGAAATGCCGCGTGAGAGCGCCCGCGATGAATCCGCCGGCTCCGGCGATGACGATTTGATCGTCCAGACGCGTTTCGTACATGGTGTGATGCTTCTTCTGATTAGGTTCCATCTTGGTCTCGTATGATCCTTACGCCAGCCGGGCCGATCCGCCCCCGCGCAGTTCAGTAAACGTTAAAGTAACTGGAAATCAAGAGAAAGTCAAGTTGGCCTAGCCCCAATACCGTTCACTTAGCGCCGTGGCGCGGGCTGTCAAGCCGGGGGCACTCAGGGCGCAGCCGAGATTCGTCTCGGCTTTTCTTCCGCCGCATCGCCTAAGCGAACAGTATTGGGCGTAGCCCCACAAAACCGGGGAAACCTGGTTGTCCCCATCGTATGACCCCATCCCATTGCGGCCTTCGCCCGCCGGACCTGGGTTGGACCTCGCTGGAGCCACACCTGGGCCGCCGCCGGCTGGAAAGACTACCTCGCGGGCCCGTGGAGGACGACCAGTCCGCTGCCATTCGACGCTCTACGCATACTGGACGATGTTTAGTGCCCGTAGGGATTCTTGGTCCATACGAATGTCACTGGAAATCAGGACCTCTGGATCGACTGGACGGGAACGCCCGTGTCGGACACGTGCTATTCAAGATATGTCGGTTTTCGCCGGCTGTTCTCTGATTGAACTGTAAACCCCGGCGTGCAGACCGCCGTCTACACAGCCAAGGATTGCTATGCGAATCTGTTACCTCGCTCCTTTCGCTATGCTCGTTTGCGCGCCTGTCGTGCGCGCCCAGACGCAACCTGCCGGAGGCGGCAACCCCCAAAATCCAACCGGCGTCTACACCGCGGCTTACACACTGAGTGGTGGGACCGCTTCGCAGACCGGGCAGACCTACGCGGCGGCTAGCGACTACGAGTTCGGCGTCTACGTGACAAGCGGCGGGGCACTCACCCTGGTCAACCCGACGATCACCACCAGCGGTGAAATCGGAAATGGCGTCGAAGCCAGCCTGAACAGCGGCACCACCAGCGGCACGGTCACGATCGGCGGCGGATCTATCGGCACCACCGGGATCGGTGGCAACGGCATCTTCGCCGCCGCGGGAAACTCCTCGGTCTCCATGGTTGGCGGGTCCATCACATGCGCCGGCCAGTTCGGGCACGGCGTGCTTGTGACCTATGGCGGTTCGGTGACTCTCAACGGCGTCTCCATTACGACCAAGTCGGGCAATGGCGCGGCGCTCGCCAACGATGCGGGCGGCGGAACCGTCACCGCCACCAACGTCACCGCCACAACTAGCGCCAGCGGCTCGCCGGGCATCTATTCCATCGGCAGCACTACGGTCATAACCGTGACAAATTCCACGCTGACTGCCAAGGGCGAAGCCGGGGCCGTGGCCACCGGCGGCGGGACCATCGTCGCGAACAATAGCTCCATCACGGGAACCACCGCCGGCGTTCGAACCTTTAACCAAGGCTCGGCCACTTCCCCCACTACCATCAATGGCGGGTCGGTCACCGCCACTGCCGGCGACGCTTTGCTCGCTACAGGCGCAAGCGCAGCCTTCACGGTCAAGGGCGGCGCGACGCTTTCAGGCAGCTCCGGGAACCTGGTCAACTCCATCAACTCAGGCAGCGCGACGTTTCTCGCCGATGGCGAAACGCTCGCCGGCAACCTCATCGCCGACAGCACGAGCATCCTCACCGCAACTCTCCAGAACAATACGAAGCTTGCCGGCGTAGTAACCAACGGGGCGATCGCAATCGACGCCACGAGCGCCTGGACCCTGTCCGGGAACTCGGTTCTGACTAGCCTGAACGATGCGAGCGGAATCGTGGGATTGACCGTTACCAACATCGTCGGCAACGGCTACAACGTCACTTATAATGCGAGCCTGTCCGCCAACAGCTACTTGAACGGCAAGACTTACGGACTGGCGGGCGGTGGTTACCTGCTGCCGAGCGGAACGTCCGCGCCCACGACTCCGGTTATCTTCTCCGGCGGAATCGTGAACGCCGCCAGTTACGTATCGGGCGTCGCGCCGGGTGCGTGGATCTCGATTTTCGGAACCAACCTCGCCGCCGCGACCGCGGTCGCCACCGCGGCGAACCTGGTCAACGGATACCTGCCAACCACGCTCGGCGGGACGAGCGTGACTATCGACGGCAAGCCGGCCTACCTGAACTACGTCAGTTCCACGCAGATCAACGCGCAAGCACCCAACGATTCGGCTACCGGCAGCGTCACCGTAGCCGTCACGAACGCGTCCGGCAGCGCCACCGGCGCCGTGGTCATGCAACCCGTCTTTCCAGGCTTGTTCACCGCGTCCTACTCCACGCCGTACTATGCGCTAGCTGTGCGGTTGAGCGATGGCATCCTCGTTGATGGCGTGATGGTGGCCGCAAAGCCCGGCGACCTGCTGGCGATTTACGCCACGGGCCTCGATGGGACGGCGGCCGCTGAGCTCCCGGCCTGGTCTTCACCGGAACGTATTCCGCGGCGAGCCTGCCCTCGGCAACCCTTGGAGGAATTGCGGCCACGATATCGTCGTGCGATCTGGTCAACGCCGGCGTATACCAGATCGAGATTACTGTACCTAGCCTTGCGGCTGGCACGTACCCGCTGGTCGTGACGCAGAACGGAGTTTCGTCAGACACCACGCAAGTTCTGCGGATCGCCACGAACTAGTTTTCTTTGGAGCAGAAGTTCTCGTCCGGGTTTTCTCACTCAACTCCTTTTTAGACAACTACGCTGCCTTCGCCACCCGTACGACCCGCGCCCGCCTCACCACCGCCAACACGATGGCCCGCAACGCCAACCGATCCTTCGGCGGCACGCCAAACTGTTTCTCGCGCAGGTTGGTCACGTGCGCGATCCGGTCTTCGTTCGGATCGACGGAGCCGATCGTGACGCGGTTTTCGCTGGGCGCCCCGGTGTGGCTATTGCCCGGCCTGGACCTCGTTCAGCAGATTGGGGTGCCGGTCGAGCACCATGAGGAGTTTCACCAGCGCGAGCGGCGGCTTGGTCTTGCCGTTCTCGTAGCGCGAAAACGCATTGGGGCCGCCGCCGAAGATCGCGGCCGCCTGCCGCTGGTCGAGCGCGAGTTTCTTGCGGACACGCGCAATGAAGCCGGGATCGACAATGGAGGCGTTCACCTGCTTGTTGAACTCCAGCATCGCCGCGCTGACGCGTTACGATTCCGCCGCGGCGAGGACGCTTTCCCCGCAGGCCGGGCAGAACTCGCCGCGAACGGCCGGAATCGTGGTCGTTTCGCCTTTGTAGGTGTACGGGATATCGCGCGTGTCGCGCACCAGCTTCCTCCCGCCGCAGGATGGGCATTTCATGGCGTTCCTTGACGACCGCCGGCTTACAGTGCGGCGTCCGTTTCTCCATGGGACCATCTTAACCTACTTGGTTAGTTCTGCCAGGTCGGTCTCGATAAAGTTATCGTAAAAGTGGCTCAAAGTTGATAACATATTCTCTCTCCGGGAAGTGGTAGCCGGCCGCTCCAAGCTCTTCGGGACAACGGACACGACGCCGGCGCTACGGCCCGGCGCCGTAGAACCAGGCAGTTCAACTGCCACGAATAGTTCGAAACAAGGGAGGAACTGATGCTTACTAGAAGACAGGCTCTCGGTTTGCTGGCGGGAGGCGGTCCCGCACTGAAACTCGCGCGCTCCGCCGCGCCCGAATTGCCCATCGCGGCCGGCCCCTTCAAAGGCACGCGCGAATCGCTGAAGGCGTGGCAGGTTCCCGCCTGGTATCGTGACGCCAAGTTCGGGATCTGGGCGCATTGGGGACCGCAATCCGCCGCCGAAGCCGGAGACTGGTACGCCCGCAACATGTACATTCAGGGCCAGCGGCAATACGATTACCACGTCAAGACCTACGGCCATCCGTCGAAGTTCGGATTCAAGGACGTGATCCCTACCTGGAAGGCCGATCGGTTCGACCCCGAACACCTCATCCAGCTTTACAAGAAGGCCGGGGCGAAGTACTTCTGCAGCATGGGCGTGCATCACGATGGCTTCGATCTCTGGAAGTCCACGCACCAGCCGCGTTGGAACGCCGTCGCGGCCGGACCGAAGATCGACGTGGTCGGTCTCTGGAAGAAGGCCGCCCAAAAGAACGGCCTGAAATTCGCTGTGAGCGAGCATCTGGCGCCCAGCTACAACTGGTTCTCCGTCTCGCACACGAGCGATAAAACCGGCCCGCTCGCCGGCGTGCCCTACGACGGCGTCGATCCCGCTTACTCCGATCTTTATCATGAGTACGCCAAGGACTATAATTTCGGCTCGGCCGGAACCGGGTTCACCAATAGCACGCCGGATGCGTGGAAACTGCACTATTACAAGCGCATCAAGGACCTCTGCGATAACTACCAACCCGACCTCCTCTATACCGATGGCGGCATCTATTACGAGGAATACGGATTGGCCGTCGTAGCGAACCATTACAACGTCAACGCCAAGCTTCATGGCGGCCATTGCGAGGCCATCTACACCAGCAAGACGCCGAAAGACTCCGAAACCGGAACCTGCATTCTCGACCTGGAGCGCGGCGTAGCCAGCGGCATCTCCGCCAATGCCTGGCAGACCGATACGTGCGTCGGCGACTGGCACTACAACAAGGCCGTATTCGAGGAACACCGCTACAAGACGCCCAAGCGCGTCATCGACATGCTGGTGGACATCGTCAGCCGCAACGGGAATCTCATGCTGAATTTCCCGCTGCCCAACAGCGGCATGCCGGACGCCGACGAGCTCAAGATCCTCGACGAAATCACGAAGTGGATGGCGGTGAACAGCGAAGGTATTTACGGAACCCGGCCGTGGAAGGCGTTTGGAGAGGGCCCCGTCGCGTCGGCTCCCCCCGCTACCGGACGCGGAGCCGGATTCAACGAGAGCAACCGGCGCGACCTAACCGCCGAGGAAGTGCGCTTCACCACCAAGGGCGCGAATCTTTATGCATATGTGATGGGGTGGCCGGCAAAGGAAGCCGTCGTCAAAGCCCTATCGACCAAGAGCGCGGTGGCGCCGTTCAAGGTGAAGAACGTCGAGCTGATGGGCTTCAAGGGCAAGGTGAAATGGACCCAGGATGAGAAGGGTCTCACCGTCGAATTGCCGCAGCAGAAGCCGAGCGACCATGCGATTGGCTTGAAGGTGTTCGGCGCGTAGCGCCGCGTTCATAGAGGGCGCGCAAAGACAAGGTCGATGACCGAGTATCGAAACGACCGAAGCCATTTCGAGTAGCTCGCCGAGAAGATATTCGCAGGGAGACTTATGAGGCTCACCAGACGTCAGGCCATGGCAGCCATAGCCGCGCCGGCAATTCTCACGCGCGCGCGCGCCGCAGGCGAGCAATTGGATATCGCCGCGGGTCCATTCAAGGGCACGCGGGAATCGCTTAAGACCTGGCAGGTCCCCACTTGGTACCGCGACGCCAAGTTCGGCATCTGGGCGCATTGGGGGCCGCAATCCGCCGCCGAAGCAGGCGATTGGTACGCGCGCAACATGTACATCCAAGGCCAGCGGCAGTACAACTACCACGTCAAGACCTACGGTCACCCCACGAAATTCGGATTCAAGGACGTGATTCCCACCTGGAATGCGGCTAAGTTCGACGCCGACAACCTCATCGGGATGTACAAGAAGGCCGGGGCCAAATACTTCTGCAGCATGGCGGTGCACCACGACGGGTTCGACCTCTGGAAGTCCGCTCACCAGCCGCGCTGGAACGCCGTCGCGATGGGGCCGAGGAAAGACATTGTGGGCTATCTAAGCAAGCCGCGGCGAAACACGGGCTCCGCTTCGCCGTGAGCGAGCACCTGGCGCCCAGCTATCACTGGTTCTCGCCTTCGCACACGAGCGATAAGACGGGCCCGCTGGCCGGCGTGCCCTACGACGGCGCCGACCCCGCCTACGCCGACCTCTATCACGACCTGCCAAAAGACTATCCCTATGGCCAGCAGGTCAACGACCGCCAGGCGCCGGATCCCTGGAAGCAGCACTACTTCAAACGCATCAAGGACCTGGTGGACAACTATGAGCCGGACCTGCTCTACATGCGACGGCGACATCTTCTTCGAAGAATACGGCCTGGCTCTGGTAGCGAATCTTTACAATTTGAGCGCCAAACGCCACGGCGGGCGCTGCGAAGCCATTTTCACCAGCAAGAAGCCGGAGGATTGCGAAATCGGGACTTGCGTCCAGGACTGGGAGCGCGGCGTGGCCGGCGGCATTCCCGCCAACCCGTGGCAAACCGATACCTCCGTCGGCGACTGGCACTACGACAAGGCCGATCTCGAACAACAGGTACAAGACGCCCAAGCGCGTGATCGACATGCTGGTCGATATCGTCAGCCGCAACGGCAACCTGATGCTGAATTTTTCGCTGCCCAATAGCGGCGAGCTGGACGCCGACGAATTGAAGGTCCTCGACGAGATCACGCGCTGGATGGCGATCAACAGCGAAGGCATTTACGCGACGCGTCCCTGGAAGATCTTCGGTGACGGGCCGGTGGCGGCCGCGCCGGCCTCCGGACGCGGCGCCCGGTTCAACGAGGCGGGACGCCGAGACTTCACCGCCGAGGAAGTGCGCTTCACGACGAAGGGCAGCATTCTGTACGCATTCGTGATGGGTTGGCCGGAGAAGCGGGCCGTGATCAAGCCGCTCTCCACCACGAGCGGCGTGGCGCAAATGAAAGTCAAAAACGTCGAATTGCTGGGCTTCAAAGGCAAAGTGAAATGGACCCAGGATGAGAAGGGTCTCACCGTCGAGTTGCCTGGGCAGAAACCCAGCGATCATGCGATCGGCCTGAAAGTATTCGGCGCTTAGCATTTGTCAGGAGACAACCGTGACAGAAAGCCTGGGCGGCGACTCCGGGCGGGACAATGGGTTTCAGGTTTGTATCGGTCCCGTTATGAAGGAAGCCCTTATCCGCAAGGACGAAAATCGGAGTGATTGCCTCGTATCAAGGCACGGCCCGGCGCCCTCTGGGGGCCGTGCCGATCAGCGGCGGGAAATGACCGGGCTTCAGCCCCTGGCAGGAGAAGAGGAAACCAAGAGGAGATAGATGTCCAACCGCACAAGCGCATCCAAAGGACTGTTCATAGGAGAGGACGGCGGCAGCCTGCTGTTTACCTTCATCCTGGTCAGTTCGCTGTTCCTTCTCTGGGGAGTGTGCAACGGCATGATCGACGTCATGGACAAGCACTTCCAGGAGGAACTGAGCTTAAGCAAGTCGCAATCGGCCTGGGTGCAGTTCGCCCACTACCTGGGATATTTCCTCATGGCGATTCCCGCCGGCCGGCTGGCCACTAAGTTGGGCTATAAGGGAGGCATCATCACGGGTCTGCTGATTGTCGCCACGGGCGGACTCTGGTTCATACCGGCTACCCACATCAACGCGATGGTGCACACCGGCGGCGTCTCGCCGGCCGTCGCGTTCATAGGATACCTGGCCGGCGTCTGCGCCATCGCTACGGGCTTGACGTTTCTAGAGACCATCGCGAACCCGTACACCACCGTGCTCGGGCGATAGACGTTACGCGGCCACGCGGATCAACCTCGCTCAGTCCTGCAACGGCGTGGGCTGGATCTTCGGCCCGATCATCGGCAGCTTGTTCTTCTATTCCAAAGACGCCGCCGGGCGCAGCACCGGGAACGAGACGCTCTACATTCCGTATGCCGCAATCGCCGTGGTGGTCATCTTATTGGCCGTGGTCTTTTATTTCGCCCGCGTGCCCGACATCAAAACGCACGATGAGTACCACCTCGATGACGGGACGGGCGGCGCGGCCCGTTCCATCTGGTCGCATCCGCATTTCGTTGGCGCCGTGGCGGCGCAGTTCTTCTATGTCGCCGCGCAGGCCGGGATTTTCAGCTTCTTCATTAATTACATGGTGGCGGAGCCTCCGGCTATTCCGGCCTCGTGGAGCGCCGGATTGAACGGCGTGGCCGCGCACGCGGGCGTGCTCCGCGATTGGCTTTCGGGGTGGTTTGAGTTGAACGCCCACGGCGTGCTCGCTATCAGCGACAAAGGCGCGTCCAACCTAGCCGCGGTTGGATTCGTCTGTTTTCTGATCGGCCGGTTTACGGGCGCGGCCGTGCTAAAGAAAGTCGCGGCGCATAAGATCCTCGGGCTCTACGCGGTGGCGAACGTGGCCGTAACGCTGCTTGTGTTCCTGAAGCTGGGCTGGCTGTCGGTGGCCTGCGTATTCCTGAGCTACTTCTTCATGTCCATTATGTTCCCGACGATTTTCGCGCTCGGGATCCACGGGCTGGGCGCGCGCGCCAAAAAGGCCTCTTCGTTCATCGTGATGGCCATCATGGGTGGCGCGGTTCTGCCCAAGCTCATGGGCTACGTGGCGGATAAGTCGGACATGTCGCGCGGCTTCATCGTCCCGATGTTCTGTTTCGCGCTGGTAGCTTTCTACGGATTCAATTGGCCGAGATTCAGCAAAGCGGAATCGCTCAACGGCGCCCGGCTACGGCGGGACGCTAGTGTGGAGACGGCAATAGAAAGGGCGCGATATGTTAGTGGGACAGGCGATCGCCTTTTGTCGCCTGTCTCTCCGGAACGAGCCAACAGGCCACGGGAAACGATGGCCTGTCCCACCGCGCGGCGTGCGCCACGTCGCAGCGAGGTTTGAGAAACGTGACCCCTATCGGTTCCTGGGATTACCTCGTGCTCACCGCTTCCAATGACCTGCAGGCGCGGGCCTACGAGGGCCAGTTGCGCGCCCGTCGCGATTTGGGTCTGCTCGCGGATGTCCGCGAGACGCTCGTGATCCCCGATCTGGAGGGCAAACGCATCGGCAGCGGAGGCAGCACGCTGTACTGCCTGATCGAGATCCTCCGCAGGGAGTGCGCTCGGCGCGGGGTCGTCGCCACGCCGGACGGCATCCGCGATGCGCTCCGCGGCCTTCGGATTCTCATTGTTCATGCGGGCGGCGATTCGCGGCGCCTCCCGGCATACGGACCATGCGGCAAGATCTTCGTCCCTCTTCCGGGGAATAGTGACTCTCCATTGCCGCCGGCGTTGTTCGACCGGCTCGTCCCCGCCTTCCTGGCGCTTCCCACGGGACCTCCCGGCTCGGGACAAGTGGTAGTGACTTCCGGCGATGCGCTCATCCGTTTCGACGCGCGCGGCGTCACGTTGAGCCATCCAGGTCTCATCGCTCTGGGAGCCTATGCCACGCCTGAGGAGGCCAGCCGTCACGGCGTGTTCTGCGCGGGGCCCGATGGGGTTGTCACTCGCTACCTCCAGAAGCCGTCAATCGAAACTCAGCGTCGCGCAGGCGCGATCGACGCCCAGGGCCGCACGGCGCTCGATATCGGCGTGATGCACATGGACGGCGAAACCTCGGCGGCGTTGCTTGCCGCCTTCGGGGCCGAGGCCGCCGGGGATTCCGCACTCGATTTCAACTCGCCGGCGCGCGCCCGAGTCCTCGACTGGGGCGTCGACCTCTATCGCGAAATCTGTTGCGCTCTGGGAAGCGAAGCAACCCTTGAATCTTATATCGAGGGCGCTCGCGCCAGCGGTTCCACGTGGCCTCCCGATCTGCTGGCCACGGTCTTTCCCGCCCTGCGCCAGATACCGCTTCACGTCGAGCTTTTCCCTGAGTGCCGTTTCTTGCATTTCGGCTCGACCCGCCAGTTGATGGAGAGCGGACTGGCCCTCGTTGAAGAGGATGAGGGCCGGCCGTCATCGACGGTCTTGCAGGTCAACACTCTCGTTGAAGGCGCCGGGCATATCGCCGGGACCGACTCATGGGTGGAGGGATGCCGGATCGCCGCGCCGTTGACGCTCGAGGGGCGGAACGTGGCCGTCGGCGTCGATGTGCGAACGGAGTTGACGCTGCCGGCCGGGGCGTGTCTCGAAGTGTTGCGCGGCGTGAACCGCCGCGGCGGGAAGATCTGGTTCGTACGATGTTATGGCGTCGGTGACACCTTCAAAGATTCGCTGCCTAAGGGCGCATCATTTTGTGGGAAACCGCTTCTGCATTGGTTGGCAGCGGCGGGAATCGATCCGTCCGAGGTGTGGCCCGATGTCGAGGACCCGGCCCTGCGCAGCCTGTGGAACGCCTGTGTCTTTCCGGCCGTGGACGACCCCACGGATTATCGCGAGTGGCTTTGGATGTATGCGCCGGAGGCGGCCGGCGAGGAAGCCCTGCGCGGTTTTATAATGGCGGACCGCTACAGTTCCGAGGAAATCGCCGTGCTCACGGACCAGGCGGCCTTCCATGAAAGGCGCTTGGAAATCTGGAGGAACTCTAAGGAGAACTAATGTCTAAATCGAATTCCGAAAATCGCACGATATTCAATCGCCGCCAGGCGCTGCTTTGGCCTGCCACGGCAGGCTTGGGCGCCGCGCTCACCCCGCGCGCGAACGCCTCGGACAGCACCAAGGACGGCGGACGCCAGGCCCTAGGCGGTTGCTCGACGCCTCGGTCGGCGATCGCGAAAACACAATATGGAAAAGTGCGCGGCTATGCGGAAGGCGGCGTCCTGACTTTCAAAGGAATACCGTACGGACAGGACACCAGCGGCGAAAACCGGTGGCTCCCGGCCAAGCCACCGAAGCCGTGGACTGACGAATACCCCGCGCTGATCTACGGCGGTAATTGCCCCCAACGCCTGCACGACTGGACGGGAATTGAGCAGTCGTTCATTCAGGATTGGGATGACGGCTATCAGAGCGAAGACATGCTCAAGCTGAACGTCTGGACGCCCGCTCTTACCGGCAAGCGGCCGGTCATGGTGTACTTCCATGGCGGAGGCTTCAGCTTTGGCTCCTCTTACGAACTGCCCTCGCACGACGGAGCCCAATTGGCGAGGAATCACGACGCGGTCTCGGTATCGGTGAATCACCGTCTCAACGTGCTCGGGTTTTTCGATCTCACCGAGATCGGCGGATCGGCCTACGCGGATTCGGTGAACGCCTCGATGATGGATCTGGTGGCGTCGCTGAAATGGGTGCGCGACAACATCGGGAATTTCGGCGGCGATCCGAACATGGTCATGATTTATGGCCAGTCCGGCGGCGGCTCGAAAGTCACCACGCTGATGGGGATGCCCGCGGCGGCGGGCTTGTTCCATCGCGCCTCCGTGCAGTCCGGCGGGGGCGGCAATCCCCCCGGCGCGGAGCAGTCGCGCGAGCTTTCCCGCCAGACCATGAGGGAATTGGGGCTGGGGGCCAGAGACCTGGCCGCGCTCCAAAAGATGGATTGGGCCAAACTGAACGCCGCCGCCACGGCCGCCGCCGCGAAGATCAATCCGCCCGCGGCGCCGACTTTGGGCATGGGCTCCGCGGCGAGCGGCCCGCCGCGCGTCACGAATGGGCCGACGGTGGATGGCCGCATCATCGCGATGCGGTCCTTCTTCGAGGGAGCGCCGGAGATTTCCAAAAATGTTCCGATGCTGATCGGCAGCGTGAGCGAGGAAGGCAACCGCATGCTCTCCCGCCCGACCGAAGAGGAATGGCATGGCACTCTCGCCAAGGTCATCGGAGACGCAAAGGCGTCGGCTCTCATCGCGGCCATGAAGAAAGCGCACCCGGAGAAGAGCATTCGCACGCTCGCCTACGGCGTGAGCGGCCTCATGGTGCGCAATAACGTCCAGCGCATGGCCAAGATGAAGTACGATCTGAATGCCGCGCCCGTCTATCAGTACTTCTTCACCTGGCAATCGCCGATGCTCGAGGACGCGGGCGCGTGGCACACGGCCGAGCTCGCCTTCTGTTTCGACAACACCAAGCGCTGCGAGCAGGGCACGGGTCATACGCCCGAGGCTCAGGCGCTGGCGAAGAAGATGGCTACGGCGTGGGTGAACTTCGCGCGCACCGGCAACCCCAGCCAGCCCGGATTGGCGTGGACGCCGGCCGACCCGGCTCGCGGCCAGACCATGGTGTGGGACAATCGCTGCCGCATGGTGGACGATCCGGAAGGCGAAGTGCGAAAGATCCTGCTGTCGTAGAGGTCGGTTTTCACCGGCGCGTCTTCCTGTGCGCGAGGACGGCCAACTTACCCGCATTGCCCCCGAAGTGCGTCGCCTGACGCCCCCCGGGGGAGTTCCTGCACTTCAGAGGGCGTGCAGTTAAAATCGGCTTCGTATCGGCCCCATTATGAAGGAAGCCCTCAAGGATGATAATCGGAGCGATTGCTTTGTAACAGGGCACGACCTTTAGTCGTGCCGATCAAGCGCTCGCTGCAGCCAGGCCGAGGCGCGAAGCGCCAATGGCAGACAGGCGTTTTCGAGGGCATGGCCGGGCGCCGTGCCGAATCATTGCATAAAGGAACTGGGCCCCTGCGGTGGCGGAATAGCACCGCCGGGCTCTCTCACCCCAAAGAAGACGCAGGGGTTAAAACCTCAAGTTTTTCGCCGCTTTTGGCACGCCTGAAGGCATGCCCTGATACAAACCGCCCAACTCCGGATTTCAGGTTTCGAACGCCCAAACGCCGAGAGGAATCTCGGCCCGGCAAACCGGAGGTTTGCGCTACGGCGAGATGGTGCAATCGAGCGTCCGCCTCTCTCGGCGATAAGCTATAGTTTGTCTTCGGAGATTCCCATGATTCGAACCCATCGACGCCTCCTGTTTGCCTTGGTGCTTTTCGCCGCCGCCGCATTCGCGCAGCGCGGCGGCCCTCAGATCCCGCAGCAGCTCGCCTTCACGCCGTACCACGCGAGCGGCATCTATGACATCGGCGATACCGTCGGCTGGACCGTGACTCCCGGCCCGGTCACGCCGACCTACTTATATAAGTGGACAATCCGCCGCAACAACGCCGTGGTTCTGAAGGAAGGCAAGTTGGATCTTTCATCGGGCAAGGACAAGATCGAAATCGCCGGCGACCAGCCTGAAATGGTCTACGTTGCGGTCGAAGCATATGACGATATTCCAGGCATGGCGCCCGCTGAGGCGACCGCTCCGCCAGCGCCGCCCGCGGCTTCGGCAGTGGCTGCCGCCGCGCCACCCGCTCCACCTGCCGCGGCCGCGGCGGCCGGGGCTGCGCCATCCGGACGAGGCGCCGGCGGTCCCGGTCGCGGCCCAGTTTCGCGCTTCACTGGAGGCAACGATGGCCGGAGCACCGGCTTTTATGCCGTTGGCGCGGCCGTGGCGCCGGCGAAAATCCCCCTCTCAACGCCGCGTCCCGACGATTTCGACGCGTTCTGGGATGGCAAGCTCGCGTCGCAGGCCAAGATCCCCATCAACCCGGTGCTGGAGAAGCTCGAAACCAACGTGGCTGGAGTCGAGATGAACACGTTCACGCTCGACGCGCTCGGATCGAAGGCGCACGGCCTGATCGCCAAGCCCGCTAAGGAGGGCAAGTTCCCGGCCGTCATTCAGCTTCAGTACGCGGGCGTGTATGCGCTTCAGCCGGGAGCGATTGCGCAGCGCGCGGCCGATGGCTGGCTTTCGCTCGACGTCGATTCACACGACAAATCGCCGGCCGACGCGGGCGCCGATATTCCGCGCGGCTACCAGGCGGTCGGCAACGATGACCGCGAGAAATCGTACTTCCTGAATATGTATTTGCGCGATTCGCGGGTTTTGGATTACCTGTTGACTCGGCCGGACTGGGACGGCAAGACCATCGTACTGATGGGCGGCAGCATGGGCGGCCAGCAGAGTCTCATGCTGGCGGGCCTGCGGCCGGAGAAGATCACGGCGGCCCTGGTCTGCGTGCCCGCTGGCGCGGACGCCAATGGAGATCTGCACGAACGCAAAGCCGGCTATCCCAATTGGGCGGTGAGCAATCCCGCCGTGGCGAAGACCGCGCTCTATTTCGATACCGTCAATTTCGCTTCTCGCATCCGCGCCACAGTGATGGCCGGCATGGGTTTCATCGATACGACTTCGCCGCCAGCGGGCGTCTGGACCGCGTTGAATCAGATTCCCGTCCCCAAAGAGGTCGTCCCCATGATCGATTCCGACCATGACAACATCACGCCCATGCAAGGCCGGCCCTGCACCACCAGGCAGCGGGAAATTCTCGATCTCATAGTGAAGGGCGGCGAGTTCAAGCCGAACCCGCTGAAGCAGTAAGTCAGGCTGGGCCGAACGGATGTTTCGATCCGCGCGGCATCGATTGGATCGGATGGGCGCATTTGGAACGGGAGGCATTGTTGAAATGAAATTTGGCGTGACCGCATATGTTTGGACGGCGGAGTTCAATCTGTCTCATCTGCCCCTCTTGCCTCGGATCAAGGAATGCGGCTTTGACGGCATTGAGATTCCGTTGTTCCACCCAAAGGGATTCCCCGCGGCGGAGCTTCGAAAGGGTGTGGAGGCCAATGGTCTGGAATGCAACGCCTCCGTGGTGCTCACCGACGGGATGAGCTTGACCGGCGAAGACCGCGAGGTGCGACGAAGGGCCCACGCCCATCTGGTGGAAACGATCCAGGTCGCCGCTGAATTGGGCGCCGGAATAATTGCCGGCCCGGTCTACAGCCCTGTCGGTTACCTGACGGGCTGCCGCCGCACCACGGATGAGTGGAAGCGGGCCGTGGAGGGTTATCGGTCGCTTGGGGACACGCTCGCGGCGAATGGCGTGACCCTGGCCATCGAGCCGCTGAACCGCTTCGAGACCTACTTCCTGAATACCGCGGCGGATGCGGCGGCGCTCTGCGAACAAGTCGGCCACCCCAATGTAGGCATCCTGTTCGACACATTTCACGCCAATATTGAAGAAAAGGACATCGCCGCAGGCTTCCGCACCGTAGGCAAACACCTGAAGTATGTCCACGCGAGCGAGAATGACCGCGGCACGCCGGGCAGCGGCCATGTGGAGTGGAACGCGGTGTTTCAGGCGCTCCGCGACCTCCATTACGATGGGTGGCTCGTGATCGAGGGCTTTAGTTTCGCCTTGGGCGACCTGAGCAAAGCGGCCTGCCTCTGGCGGGACATCGAGGTTACGCCGGAAGTCATCGCCTTCGAGGGAGTGAAGTTCCTGCGCCGGAACATGGCGTAGAAGTTGGGCTCCCCTAACGGTAACCGCGCCATGCATGACGAAGACGGCTTCCGGACTGGGAACTACAGGGAGGCTTGACAATAGTTCAACTCGCGGTGACACTCGCGGGATCGGAAGATGTCCGCTCGGTGTATACTGAACAGCGTCCGGGAATAATAGGAGACAAACGGCATGTTCACTTTCAAATGGTTGGTGGTATTCGCAATATTGCTGCTGGCATCCTCGGCATTGACCGCACAGCAGCCGCCGGCATCGCCAAGTTCGGGAGCCCCGCCCGCGGGGCAGTCCGTTCCGCCGGGAGCCGCTGGGCGCGAAGGCGGTCGCGCACCGGGCGCGATGGGACGCGGCGGCCAGTTGGGCGGCGCCGCCGCGGGCTTTGTTCTGAATCCAGCCAAAGACAAGGTTCCTCCGGAATTGCCCGCGGATCTCAAGTCCGGGGGAATATTGATCTTTTCGAAGACGACCGGCTTCCGTGAAGAGGCGGCGATGCAGGCATCGGACGCCGCACTGGCGGTGATTGCCAAGGAGCGAGGGTGGCCTTATTTCGTGACGGAGAACGGCGCCGTCATGAATCCGGAGCAACTGGCCAAATTCAAGCTGGTCATTTGGAACAACACCAGCGGAGACACTCTCGACGATGCGCAGCGCGCCGCTTTCAAGGCATGGATGGAAAACGGCGGTTCCTTCTTCGGTATCCACGGCGCCGGCGGCGACCCGGCCACGGCTCGGGACAACCAGACCGATGCGGCATGGAAATGGTATGTCGATACCTTGCTCGGTGCTCAATTCGTCGTTCATTCGTCTATCATGCCGGGGGATATTCACATCGAAGACACCAAGAGCCCCATAACGAAAGGTCTTCCGGCTGTCTGGCATCGCGCCGAAGAATGGTACGCGTTTTCCGAATCGCCTCGGAAAAAGCCTGGATACCACATCATTGCAACAGTCGATGAAAAAAGTTATACGCCCGGGCGCGCGACCATGGGCGCCGATCATCCGCTCATTTGGTGGCATTGTGTGGAAAAGGGCCACGCGTTATTTAGCGCTCTCGGCCACGCCGGAACAATGTATGCGGAACCGCTCATGATCCAATTGCTTGACAATGGGATGTCATGGGGATTGACCGAGAGTGGCCGCCCGTGTTCGGCGGGGAAATAAGCGATTGATGAGTTCGCGCTGGCGAAGAAACCCCGGCATCTAAGAGAAATACCCGATCTCATAGTGAAGGGCGGCGAGTTCAAGCCGAACGCGCTGAAGCAGTAGCGACGTTTGGACCGTTCAGAGCGTTTAATCCGCGCGGGTCGCAGTGGGGCGCGCGGGCGCAAGAGGTATGGGCATTGAATTCAGCCCGGAGGGCGAAAGAAAGTGGCCCATGGCGCAAGCCATCGGTTGGGCGACGAGAATCGGGTGAGCCGGCAACAGCGACGTAAGAACGGAGCCGCAGAAGTCGGCGCCTTTGCTCGCTCGCACTGTGTTGTATATCCAGCGTCTGCGCCCGATCTCTCGGTCCTGCCGGGGCTATTGGGAATCTGCCCAGTTCCCAGCGCATGCGCGCTGGGCTACTCTCCTTCGGGCTTGAGTTCCCGGCCATCCCGTCGGCTATGCCCGAGCAGTTGTCCGACTTGGGGACTACGCGGTCAGATGGAAGGCTGAAGAGTGCCACGTTTCGCGCGGCAGGCTCAAAGGAGAGGAATCCCGTTCGGCCGCAGCCTTAGGGGCGTACCGGAGCGCGATGCCTTGGAGTACTGCAAGATTGAGTGCAACGGAGGCATTTGATATATTCGGACCATCATGTTCGAGTACGGCACGAAATCGGATGTCGAAGGGCGCCAGGCATCACGAGTGGTCTACTGCCGAGGCGCCGCTGTGCTTTCGGCGGTGGTCGGCGCGCTCTGCCTTCTCGCGGGTCAAACGCTTCTTGGTCCTTCGAACCTCGTTCTGGCTTTGTGCATAGGAGTTCCCACCCTGGCCAAAAAGGTGACGGTCAAACAGGCGACAGACGCATTTTCGCTCTCGCGCGAGCGGTAGATCCTGATAGGTGGCATCGTGAAAAATGACATTCCTCGGGGGCCGATGTCCACTTGGCCTAGTAACGCCCAAGGGATTACTTTAGCCGGGAGGGTCCGGGACCGACAATCCGCGACAGATCTTCCGTGCCAACAGGTTGGCGATTTCGGAGTGGCGAGGATCGGCTTCAGAGTGACCCGTTCGAGGATTCTCCCAAAGAGTGTGTTCCTTGCCCTCACGGCGCAGTACGCAACCATAACGGCGAAGGTGCCGGAGAAGCCCTTCGCGCCTCATCCGACAACCACAGGCTCCTGCCTCGCTTCAGGCGGCACAGCCCGTAGAGATTCTTCGCGTCTATGTTCCAAAATGAGCGCAATGGCCTCGCGCAAATTCGCCAGACAGTCTTCGTGTGTTCTGCCTTGACCGTTTGCGCCCGGCAGTTCGGCGCAATACGCCACAAACCAAGGCCCATCCCGCTCGACGATTGCCGTGAACTCGTTGCGCATGACTTCATGTTACTCTATGCGCCGGCGGCGGAAATCCCACGGCGACCGGTGTCGCGGCCACTGGGCTTGGAATCGCGCGTTTCGTACTTGTGGCTCGGATGGCCCCGAGCTGTCTATTGTGGCCCAGAGATTGGGCTATCGAAACGTGGCGGAACTGCCTCCCGGCGGTTGACA
The DNA here is from genome assembly GCA_963783505.1 of Terriglobia bacterium. Taxonomy (GTDB): domain Bacteria; phylum Acidobacteriota; class Terriglobia; order Bryobacterales; family Bryobacteraceae; genus BOG-224. Next base: position 257,804 of record CAWAOP010000025.1, read on the forward strand.
GCGCGGGACAAGTGCGGACCTCGCGGCTTCCCCAAAGCCAACGGCCGGAGAAGCGCCGCAATGGCGCCGTCTCCGGCCCCCACTCTTTCGATCTGATTTCAGCCTACGCTGTCAATCCAGCGTGCACTCGACCTTCGAGCCGTCTTTGGTCAGCGTCGCTTTGACTGTCTTGGTCTTGCCGCCGGATTTCACCGTGATTTCGTAATCGCCCAGGAACCCGCGAGTAGCATAGGTTCCCTGTCCGGTGGTCTTGCCGTTGGCGTTGGTCCACCACTTCTTGAACACCAGGTCGTTGTACGCCTGGGCGTTGGGTTTATCGGACCAATCGCGCCGCAGCATCGCGCCGCTCGGACGCCAGTGAGAGCCTTCCCAGAAGCCCCACATGATGAACGCCTTGAACTGCGGATAGCTGTACACGGCGGTCATGAAGTCGCGCGTGTAATCGGCCTGCGTGCCTTCATCCGTGGTGTTGATATCGAACTCGGTAACTTCGAGTTCTTTGTTAAACGCCGCGAAGCGGTCGAGCCGCTTGAACAGCTCGTCCATCCCTGTGACGCGCGCCGGGAAGTGACTCTGCAACCCGATGCCGTCGAACGGGGCGCCCTGGTCGACGAGGTACTTAAGGGTAGCGGCAAAGTCTTCCTGGTGCGGCGTATCGTCGCCTTCGATAATGTTGAAGTCGTTAATGAATAGCTTGGCTTTCGGATCGCCGGCTTTGGCGGCATTGAACCAATCCACCATGGCGTGACGGCCCAGAATGTCCATGAAGTCGTGATTGGTGAAGGTCTCGTTGATTACGTCCCAGTCCACCAGCTTGCCGCTGAGCGCCTTGGTGGTTTCCGTGATGTGGTCGGTGATGACCTTCGCCAGAGCGGCGGGATCGTTCCTGGCGTCCTGCGCGGCTTTCACGTTCGTGTTGCCCCAGGAGGGCCACACGAGGTTGTGACCGCGCACCTGCACGCCGTTCTGGCGCAGCCAGTCGATCACCGCGATCGTTGCGGGGCGGGACGCTTCGTTGGCCCACTGCGGCCACTTGGTTTCGTTCTCCATCACGGAGAAGTTAAACAGCTTCACGATCTCGTCTTTGTATTTCTGGAGTGTCGCCGCGTCCATGCGCCCGCTTGAAAACGAAGCGCCGCTGACCGCCGTTCCCCACAGAAACCCGTGCTTCTTCATCGCGACGGAGACTTCCGCGCCGCGCACCGGCTTGCCGGCTTTGTCTTTCACCGTGACGGTGAGATCGCCCTTGCGGTTCTTCTCGATGCGAGCTTCCGCGGCTTTGCGCCATGCGGCGTTCGGCTCGTTGCCTTGGTATCCGAGCTTGGTATAGGGCAGGTCGGCGACCTTCTTGGTGGTCCCATAATCCGCCAGTTCGATGCCGCCGATCTCCAGGGTCTGTTCCTTTAATCCGATGGTGAAGTAAACTTCGGCTTCACCCTTGTTGTAGTCGCGAGCGACCGCGAACGGGAAGGTGACCTTCTTCCAGGCCGTGCCGGCAAGGGCCGGCGCGTTCAACGCTTGAGCGCCGCCGCCGAACCCGCCGCCGAATCCTCTGCCGCGCGCTCCTGCCGCTCCCGCCGCTCCAGGGGCGCCGGCGGCTCCGGGCGCTCCAGGCGCCCCCGCTCCGCGACCGGCTCCAGGCGCTCCTGCCGCTGCCGGCGGCCCGCCCGCGGCTCCGGCCGCTCCAGGCGCTCCCGCTCCACGCGCCGCTCCAGGCGCTCCCGCCGCGCCCGGCGCTCCGGCTCCGCGAGCGGCTCCCGGAGGTCCGCCCGCTCCCGGAGGCCCGCCCGTGCCCACCGTGCGGAATCCCGCATCGAGAGTCGCTTCACCGGCCGCGCCCGAGCGCAGCCAGAACGTGACCAGAAGGACGTCGCCAATGGCCATGGCGGCATCCACCGGCGCCGAAAGCTGCACGTCAGCGGTCCGCTGCGGTTTTTTCGTAACTACGATGTGCAGCGCTTTCGTGAACGGCTGTCCCTTCACGTCCGCGGTGGACATGGTGGCGTATTGGCTCGCATTGGCGCTCAGCTTGAATGCGGATGCGGAATCCGCGGGCAACAGAGCCTTGGCGCCCGGATCGGCGGCGAACGCCGCGAATGTCAGCGCCACGATTCCGGCGCCGATCAAGATCGAAAGGAGTCGCTTCATGATCCTTATATCTCCGCGGGGGCCGCCGTCTCCAGCGGCCCCTGCTCCCTGTTTTACCTGGGCAGCTTCTGCTCGCCCTGAATGGTGAGCGCGACTTCGTTTCCAGCCGCGCCGGTTCCAGGCTGGCCGCCGCCAACGAACAACTTGTAAGCGCCGGCTGCCACCAGCCGGGCTCCATCCGCGTTCACCATGCTCAGATCGCGCGGATCCATCGTGAGCCGCACGTGCTGAGTCTGGCCGGCCTTGATGTTGACGCGCTGGAAGGCGCGCAAGGCCTTCAACGGAGCGCCGGGCAGCTTCGGGAACTCGATGTAAACCTGCACCACTTCGTCGCCCGCGACGCTGCCGGTGTTCTTCACGTCCACATCCACCTGAAGATTGCTGCCGGCCTTCAAAGTCGATGCCGAGAGCTTAGGCTTGTCGTAGGTGAATTTCGAGTAGCTCAGGCCATATCCGAACGGATACAGCGGCTGGCCTTCGAAATAGCGATAGGTGCGGTTCTTCATCGAGTAGTCGTCGAACGCGGGCAGGTCGCTCACGCTCTTATAGAAGGTCACGGGCAGACGTCCGCCGGGGTTGTTGACGCCGGCCAGCGTTTCGGCGATGGCCGTTCCGCCTTCTTCGCCCGGATACCAGGCTTCCAGAATCGCGTTGGCGTTCTGATTCGCCCAGTTGACGCCCAGCGCGCTGCCGTTCATCAGCACCACCACCAGGGGCTTCCCAACGGTCTTCATGGCTTCGACGAGATCTTCCTCGTCCTTCGGCAGATCGATCGACGTGCGGTCCCCGCCCTCAAAACCGGGAATGTTGACCTGCATCTGTTCGCCTTCCAGATTCCTGGTGATGCCCACGACGGCGATGACGACATCGGCCTGCTTGGCCGCGGCCACCGCGGTCGGTATGTCGTTGAGCGCGGGCTGCCAGGCAAGCGTCGGCGCCGCTGCCCCTCCAAATCCGCCTCGGCCCCCTCCCGGGCCGCCTCGGCCGGCAGCGCCAGCCCCCGGTGCGCCGGGAGCTCCGGCCGGAGGCGCGCCAGGAGCGCCGGCTGCTGGCGCCGTCCGGAAGAACTCCACCTTCAGCGCGTATTGCTTTCCGCGTTCCAGGGCCACCGTTGCGCTGCGCGCGGCGGCGATGGCAGGGTCCACCGGAGCGCCACGGCCGCCGCCGGCGGCGCGCTGCGTCCAGTCGTCGATGATTTGCTTGCCGTCCAGCCACACGCGGACGCCGCCGCCGCCATTGATCGAGATGCTGTAGCGGCTGGTGTCCTCGGCCGTCAGCGTACCGGTCCACCGCGCGGAGAAATCGCCCGTGGTGACGACGCCGTCCGGCATGGCGTTTCCGCCGCCGCCGAACCCGCCAAACCCGCCGCCGCCGCGTCCGCCCGCGGGCCCGAGCTGCGCTTCCACGCGCGTCGCGACCGCGGCGCCGGAGAGGTCCTTGTTATTGAAATAGACGGCCGTCAGACCGGGCTGGCCGCTTTCGGTGCGATAAGCCGTCGCCGGAATCGTGACCGGGGTCCGCAGGAACGTCGTTCCAGGTATATAGGTCACTTCGGCATTCGGAAACTGCTTCTTAATTCCGTCCAACGGCGTCACGTAATGCGGGTTGGTGCCGTTGTAGTTGCCTTCCAGCGCCGCGGTGGAATCGGCCAGCGGCCCCACAATCGCGATCTTCTTCACGCGAAGACTTGAGCGGCAGCGCGCCGTCGTTCTTCAGCAGCACCATCGCCTCGCGCGCTTCCTTCTTCGCCAGTTCGCGGTGCGCCGCGCTGTCGTTCTCGGAGAACGGAATCTGCGCGTACTTCACCATTTCGGGCGGGTCGAACATGCCCAGTTTGAAGCGCGCCTTGAACAGGCGCTTGAGGTTGACGTCGGCTTCCTTCTGGCTGATCAGACCCTTCTGGATGGCCCTGAGGTAGGCCTGCGTGTCGGCGCCGCAATCGAGATCGTCGCCGTGCCTCAGAGAAACGGCCGCCGCCGCGTCGAGGGTCGGGACGAACCCATGGCCGCGAGGGCTAGGATTCGAGATGTCGCCGATGGCGCCGCAATCCGATGTCACGTAGCCGTTAAAACCCCATGCGCCGCGCAGCGTATCCTGCCAGCAGAAACTTGTTCGCGCAGGCCGGTTCGCCGTTGATGCCGTTGTAGGCGCACATCACCGAATCCGCCTTGGCGTTGACCAGGGTCTCGCGGAAGGCCGGCAGATAGGTGTCTTCCTCGTCGTGCAGCGAGACCTTCACGTCGATCGTGTGCCGCGACGGCTCCGGTCCGCTATGCACGGCGAAGTGCTTGGGCGTGGAGATCACTTTAAAGTACTTCGGATCGTCGCCCTGCAAACCGGTCACGAAAGCCGTGCCGATCTTCGCGGTGAGGAAGGGATCCTCTCCGTAAGTCTCCTGGCCGCGGCCCCAGCGCGGGTCGCGGAAGATGTTGATGTTGGGGGACCAGTAATCCAGGCCGGCCGGTCCGGGCCGTACGCCCCCGCCGCCGCCGGGCAGATTGGCCGCGGGTCCGGCTGCCGCCTGGGTGCGCTGGTACTCGTGGAACTTGGCGCGCGCCTCGGTGCTGATCACGGTCGCCATTTCATGGATGAGCGGCACATCGAAGGTGGCGCCGCCGGCGATGGCTTGCGGAAACACTGTGGCGGTTCCCTGGTTCGCCACGCCGTGGAGCGCTTCGCTCCACCAGTTGTATGCGGGAACTTGAAGACGCGGTATGGCGGCGGAGCAGTGCTGCTGAACTGCGCAGCCTTCTCCTCGTTCGTCATGCGGGAGATAAGGTCGTCCACGCGCTGGTCAATCGGCAGCGCCGGGTTCAGATACGGCGGGCGATCGCCCGCGGGGGCCTGTTGGCCCATAAGCGGGCCAATCGAAGCGGCCAAAAGGAGTAGAGAGAGATTCTTAAACATCGACCTCAAAATAACAGGTTTCACGCGGGCGTGGGATGTTTGCCCCGGCAACCGTGCGCTAGAGCCCAACGCACGCCACAAGGCCCAAGATGAATTCCCGCAGCCGATCACCGTGGGCAGGCCTTTCGGCCTGCGATGGCGCCTTCCGGCGTCATCAGCCGGGCGTCAGCCCGGCAGGATACGCGCAACCCTCCGGAATCCTCGATGTCCTGCTAAGCCCCAGCCCGCGCGCCTACTTGCCGCCGATCTCCAACACCGTAATCGAATTCGCCGGCACGGTCCGCGTGAAATCCGAACTGATGCCCGTGACGCTCGCCGTCACCGGCTCAATCTTGTGCGGCTCGGTGATGCTGTTGGTCTCGTGAATGTTCGCGGACGACAAAGTAATCGTCTTGCCGTTCGGCGAGATGGTGGTCAACCCGCTCAGCGCGATCTGCACCTGCTGCGGCACGGTCGAACGATTGACGATTTTCACGTATACCGTTCCGCTGTCCTTCGTAGCGCTGAAGAACATATCCGGCATCGCGCGCGGCATCGGCGTAACGGGAACCAACGCGTTGGGGTCGGGAGCGGCCTGTTGGGCTCCGGGGAAGCCGCCTCTGCCGCCGCGTCCGGCCTGGACATATTCGCGGTAGGGAAGTCCGGAGGCCGAAATGCTCACCACCCGGTCGCCGACATGGTTGGCAAACATGTGCTGCGCCCAGTAGGCCGGGGAACCGTAAGCGGTCATCGTGTCGTAGCCGATCAGATCGGTGGCCCACTGCATCGCGCCCGGGTTCACGTTGACGAACAACGGCGCGTAGCAGTGCATCATCACCAGATCGGCGTTGCGTTCCAACCCCGCCATGTTGGCGGCGTCGCCGATAGCGTCTTCCAGGTCCGGAGTCGGGCTTGCCGAACGGGTGGCCCACTCGCCCACGAACACCTTGGGCGGAGCCGGGGTCGCGGCTGCGCCTCCTCGGCCGCCGCGGCCGCCGCGCTGCCGGGTGTCAAAGTTGTTGGCATTGAGAGCCATATCGTCGGGGCTCCGGTAGTAGTGCTCGTCCGTCACGTCCGGCCTGCGGCTGGTCAGCACGGTCGCCGCCTGGCCCGAGCTTTCGATGATCTGCAAATTCGGGTATTTCGCTTTGATGGCGTCGTAGAAAGCGGTGAACCGGGCGTTGTAGCTGCCGGCCTCCGTGTCGAAGTAATCTTCATTGCCGATTTCGACATAACGAAGTTTGAACGGCGCCGGGTGGCCGTCCTTGGCGCGGCGCGCGCCCCAAGTTGTAGTGGCGTCGCCGCTCACATATTCGATTTCCTCGAGCTGCCTCGTTGACGTAGCCCTCCAGTTGAGGGCCTGAAGTTACCCGCTGGCGTCCCAGAGAGTAGCCGGCGAATACCGCCAGTACCGGTTCCATGTTCAGGTCTTCGCACCAGTTCAGATATTCCAGCAGGCCCATGCCATCGGAGGACCAGTAGCCCCACGCGTCGTCAAAATGGCCCGGGACGCTCTTCGATCGGGCCGATGTTGTTCTTCCAGTCGAAGCGCGTGGCGAACGTGTTGCCTTCCAGGTAATTGCCGCCGGGGAAGCGCAGGAACTGGGGCTTCATGGCGGCCAGCAGTTCCATGGTGTCCTGGCGGAAACCGTTCAGGCGGTTCTTGTAGGTGGGCGGGAACAACGAAACGAAGCCAAACCAAACCGTGCCCGGCCGATTCGCGCTGAGCACGAACTTGTTGTCCGCGGAGGCGCTTCACATTTCCGGTCCGCAGCGTGAGCTCGTACTTCTGCAAAACTGTCGCCGATTTTCGCAACCTGGCCGGTCGCCACCGCGGCGCCGTGATTGTTGACGATCGATGCCGTCACGCCGCCCGCGAAGCCGGTCGAGGCCTTGGCGTAAAACATCAGCCTTGTACGCGGCGTTCGGTTTCACGGGGATGCCCCAGAAACCGTCGTTGGCAACGCCCACGCTCTGGTTGCCCGAAGCCTGTGAAATCGTCAGCTTCAGGGTGGCGGGAACGGCCGCGTTTAGAGGCGTCCCGGTATCGAGCGTCATCGATCCAGCGCCGCCGTCCATCTGCATGAGAGACCAGTGCACAAGGTCCTTGGCTTCTTTGGCCGGCGTGGATTGATCGGGGTTCTGCCTGTTGTTCCGCGCAGGAGCTGTTTCCTTGAAGTTGCGGTTGCGGATCAACTCGGCGTAGAGACCGCCCTCGAATGCGTAGTTGATTTCCTCGGTCATCAGGCCGTGGAAAGTCGGCGGCATGTGCGCCGTGATCTGATCGGCTTTGATCTGCAGTTTTACGGGGTTGCCGCTTTGAGCGAGCAGCGGCGGCCCGGCGCACACCAGCAGGCAGAGCGCGATTGCGCTCCAACGCACTACTTCTCCTGAAATCGCTTTCATGATCGTCTCCTGAGCCATGCGAGGCTCGCCAGCCGCCGCAACGGATAAGAGTATCACGCGGATGCCCGCTCGACGATTGACCGCGCAAGCGCTTTCCCTGATACGATTCGTATAGCGAAATTCGCCCCCTGCTGATGGGGGCTCAAGCGTAATGATCGAGATTTGCCAACTCCCGGCGCCATATCCACTCGAGGAGGAGACGTCATGACAATCCATCGACGTTTTCAATGGGTAACTGTACTGCCGATTTTCGGCGCGGCTCTGGCCTCCGCGGCGGATTACCCCCAAGCCCAGATTTCGAATGGGCAGATCACGGCGAGGATTTACCTGCCCGACGCAAAGATTGGCTACTACCGTTCGACGCGCTTCGAGTGGTCCGGAGCGGTCTACAGCCTCCGGTACAAAGGCCACGAGTTTTATGGACAGTGGTACGACAAGACCGATCCCTCGGTCATCAACTGGGTCCACCAGGGCCCGGAGATCGCCTCCGGCCCTTGCAGCGCCCTCTGGGGACCGGTGAACGAATTCGAACAGCCGCTCGGTTTCGATACCGCGAGAGCCGGAGGGACCTTCATCAAGATCGGCGTGGGCGTGCTGCGAAAGGTGACCGATGCCCGGTACAACAAGTATCAGCCCTACGAAGTTCTGAACCCCGGCAAATGGACCGTCAAGCCGTCCAAGGATTCCATCGAGTTCACGCAGGAGTTGTCGGATCCGGCTTCCGGTTACGCTTATGTGTACCGCAAGGTGGTCCGTCTCGTCGCCAGCAAGCCGGAGATGGAAATCGCCCAGAGCCTGAAGAACACCGGCAAGCTCGCGATTCAGAGCAGCGTGTACAACCACAACTTCATGGTCTTCGATAAACAGGGGCCCGGCCCGGACAACACGTTCCGCGTCCCCTACCCGATTCAGGGAACCCCGCGCAACAAGGATCTCACCGAAATCCGCGGCAACGAGGTTAGGTTCCTGAAGCCCCTGGCGGGCCAGGACGAAGCCGTCGTGACGCTCCAGGGCTTCGGGAACGGCGTCAAGGATTCCGAAGTCGTCATCGAAAACAGAAAGGTCGGCGCCGGCGTGAAGATCACGGTTGACCGGCCCCTGGTCCGCAGCATGTTGTGGTCGATTCGAACCGTGCTCGCCGTCGAGCCCTACATTGCGATTGACGTCGCCCCCGGCGCCGAGTTCACCTGGAAAAACACAATCGACTACTACACGCTTCCAGCGGGGAAATAGCGGATCTGGTTGTGTGCATTCGACCCTTCCGCCTGCGCTCGTCCGAGACGCATCTCCTGCCTCATCCCGGCCGTTGTCGTGGTCAGCGCCGTCCGATGATGCGGACGCAGACCGCAACGGGCGCTTTCCTTAAACCGACCAGCCCCGCAAGGCCAGCCAACATCAGGAGCATTGTCGAAGGCTCAGGCGTACTGTTGGTTTCCCTAATCAAAAAGCTTCCCACGTACTGATTGGTATCCGATGGACCCATGGTCAATGCGGGATACGGATCGATACCGTAGCTCCAGTGCGCGAACGCCGCGTAGTCTGCGTTACCGTTGTAGCGCACGCCTCCGACATCGTAATCTCCGTTCGCGTCCGAATCCGCCGTCAACCCGAACGTTTGTCCCCATGTGGCGCCGTACAGGAGGTTGTTGGGATCGCTCACATCCCACGTCATGCCCAGGAGGTTCACCAAGTTGTAGGTGGCTACGTAATTCGGATTGCCGAAGTCCCAATATCCCCAATTGCAGCCATATACGACACATCCCTCTGGAACGCCGGAATCCACGAACAATTGGCTGAGGTCGCTGCCACTCGCATAGGAGAATCCGAGTTGAGCCGTGTAGATTCCGGCCTCAACGTCGTTGTAACTCTGGCCGTTCGTGAGCGCCACGTTCAGCCACTCAATGCCGGTCTGGGTATCCAACGTCAACAGGTTGTCCCCCGGCGCAAACAGGCTCTCGGAGACCAAGCCCGCGCTCGCCACGCCCGCGAATCCGAACAGGACCACGAGCATTACTAATGTCCTTCCTCGCATGAATTCTACTCCTCTTGGCGTCGTTATCCGGATGTAACGTTCTTCTTCAGTTTGGGAGTTACAGATATCAAAGTATAATTCGAATCGTCAAGTTCCGGCCCCGTCAATTGCGGAATGTTTTCCCGTTTTAGTACTACCCAACCGCCAGCCGCTCTTCTCGCGCGCCATCCCCCTGTTTTGTGTTGGAACGGGGATCGCGTTTGAATGAACGGAAGCGCCGCGCTATAGTTTCGTGCTGGAGGGCTGCAAGCGTTTGCGGCATTTGTGGGGCCGGCCCTTCCGGGCTGCCGCCCGGCTTCTGCCGGGCGTTCGTTGGCCGCATGTCGGAACCGCCCCGCGCATGGCGCGCAAACGGCGCAGGCCCAGCAAGGAGACTTCGAAAAATGTCCACCAAGTACGCGCTACTCGCGCTATCGCTCGGAGCATCCGCATTGATCGCTCAACAACCCGCCCGTTTGGATCTGGGCCGCCTGGAAACCGGAGCGGCCGTTTCGTTCACCCGCAGCGCCTCGGGCGAATGGGGCATTGAGATCGCGGGCGGCGCGGCGCCGCGTATTCAACAGGCGAAGCCGGCGAAGCTCGAAGTCTATCGCTCCGATCAAGACATAAGACAACTCGCCGCGGGATATCGGGCCGTCCGGAAGACCGCAGCCGGAATCGATGCGAGCGGCGAGATTGCCTACGATAACGGCGTCGTCTTTAGTGTGAACGACAGTTGGAGCGTGAGCGGCGCGGTGCTTTCGCTGCGCAGAAGAGTCGCTGTGCATGGAACCGCGCCGGGCGGCTTCGATTCCGCGGTGATGTTCAATATCGATCCCTCTATCGGCTGGGCCGACGTGAGCTACATGGCTCCGGCTACGCTTTACGGCGATCCCACTTACGACGGGGACCGTTCTCCCGGCGGCACGCCGAATTACAATGCCCGGCGGCTGGAGTTACGCGAGGACATTCTGCCGGCGCCGCTCTTTGCGATCTCGTTTAACAACGGCGCCTCCGTCTCGGTGCTCGATCCCGCGCCGCGCGGCGACACCACCGTGGAGGAAGGGCCGGCCAACGCGACCATGACCGATGCGCGATTTCAGTTTGGCGCTCTCGGCGCCCGGCAGCCGGAGAATGGCCCCCTCGAGTTCGGCTTCTGGTATCCCGGCACTACCACCAGCATTGGCGGCGGCCGCGGCGCGCCCGCGGCGCCGAGGGCGACGCGGCGCTATCATCCGATCGCTCCCGGCATAACTCACATCTACCAGGTGAGTTTTCGCTTTGGTCAGAACGAGTCGTTCCGAGACGTGACGCGCGATGCCTGGCGGTGGGCTTGGGACACTCTCAAGCCGCCCGTCTACTACATGGACGTCGAACAGATGCGCCGCGTACTGTTGGATCATCTCGAGTCCACGGCTGCGACCATCGACGGGCGCACCGCCATTCCGTTTGTTCTCTCCACCGTGGTGGACGACCTCCAGTGGAACTGGACCATGGTCGCCATGGGCTTCGTCGGAAAAAACATCGAGTGCGCGGACGAGCTGCTGCGCGAAGGCGACCGCGACAAAACCGAACGCGGGCGGAAGATGCGGCAGACGGGCCTCGCAATCGTCGCTTCGCTGATCCAGGCCCTTCCGACCGTGCCGCTTTCCGGCGCCGGTTACGACCTCAAAACCGGGAAACCGTGGGAGCCGGAACACGATTGGCTCGCTCCCTGGCTGCGAAACACCACCGAAGATATGCGCGTGCTGATGCGCGCCTACCGGCGCGAAAAAGCGCAGGGCCGCCAGCATCCCGAGTGGTTCGCCTGGGTGAAGCAGTTCTGCGACTGGCTCATCCAACAGCAACGGGCGGATGGCTCGTTCCCCCGGCGATGGAAGCGTTCAAGCAATGAGGTGGCGGAAGCAGCCGGAACTACGAGCTACAACCCTGTGCCTTTGCTCGTTCTGATGAGCGAAGAGACCGGCGACGCGAAATACAAAGCGTCCGCGATCCGCGCGGCCGAATACGTTTGGTCGAATTACGGAACGCGGGGAATATTTATCGGCGGCGCCATAGACAATCCGAATATCACCGACAAAGAGGCGGGGATGCTCAGCATGGAAGCGTACCTGAGCCTCTACGACAACACCAAAGATCCGAAGTGGCTGGAGCGCGCCAAAGCCGCCGCTAATTTCGCCGAAAGCTGGATCTGGATCTGGAACCTGCCGATGCCTCCGGATCAGGACGACTCCAAGCTTCACTACAAAAAAGGCGTGCCGACGGTCGGCGTTCAGGGCATTACGGCGGCGGCTTCCCCCGGTGTGGATGAGTATCTGGATTGGGCCGTGCCCTCCTACGCGAAACTTTACAACCTCACGAAAGACGAGCATTATCTCGACGTGGCGCGCGTACTACTGCATGACACGAAATCCATGGTCGCTCTTCCAGGACGCCAGTACGACGTAAAAGGTATTGGGTGGCAGCAGGAAGGTTGGAGCATGGGTCCGGGGTCCCGGCGCGGCATCGGCGGCCACCGGTTCTGGCTGCCGTGGATTTCCGCGAACCATCTCTACGGAATGGCCGGATTGGAAGAGTACGACCCGGTGCTGTACAAGAAGCTGTCCACCAAGCCTACGGTGCAGCACGCCACCGCGAAGTGACACGACCGCGCAAAGCGAGAACCACGGAACAGGCGTGGCGGCCAGTAAGCGGTGAGTCAAACGGAGACCTTCCGTGCGGTAGATGTTAGTCGACAGCGAGAGCCGTGGGAAACCGGCCAGAATGGAAAGAAGCCCCGGAACGGGGCGGTAGATGTTAGCCCACGGCGAAAGCCGTGGGAACTCGGCTCCCGACCTGAGCGTCCGTCTCTTTCCCTACATGGGTGGCATTCTTCGCGAGCGAAAGGCCTTCCCGTCGATCGTCAATGGCCCAGACGATCACGTACATCTCTTGACTGCCATCCCGCCCGCCGAATCGGTCGCTGAGTTGATGAGGGTGCTCAAAGCCAACTCCTCGCGCTGGGTGCATGAACAGTTCCCATCCCATAAAGGGTTCGCCTGGCAGTCTGGATACGCCGCCTTCTCGGTGAGCGCCTCGCGAGAAACGCAAGTGAGAGGGTACATCGAAAAGCAGCGGGAGCACCACTCGCGCGTCTCGTTCCAGGAGGAGCTTCTGAGTTTTTTGAAAAAGCACGGCATCGAATTCGACGCGCGGGAGTTGTGGGGCTAAGATTCTTCCGCCCCGTTCCGGGGCTCATCGCGCACCTGACCGGTTCCCATGGCTCACGCCATGGGCTAACTTCTATCGCCCCGTTCCGGGGCTATCCGCGTGCCACCGACCTCCCGCAGCTTGCGCGGTGAGCTAACTTCTTACGCTCCGTTCCGGGGCTGACTCCGCGTCCGATCCGTTTCCCACGGCTTGCGCCATGGGCTAACTTCTGACGCCCCGTTCCGGGGCTCATCATAGAACCACGGTGATTCCTCCGACTCAATGATGCTATATGTTGCGCAGAGGCGTGTCTTTATGAAGAATCGATCCGTCTTTTCCCGGCGCAACTTCTTGCCCGGCATCGCGGCCGGGGCCGCGGCGTTTGCGACGAAGGCTCCGGCGCAGAGTCAACGTCCCCAGCTTCCCGTACTCGACTCCGTGGATGTCCTCATCGCCGGCGGAGGCCCTGCCGGGATCGGCGCCACCATCGGAGCGGCGCGCGCGGGGGCCAGGACGCTGCTGATTGAGAACTATTCGTTCTTCGGAGGGGTCGCTGCGTGGGCGCTGGGAATGCAGATGAACCAGATGCGGCCGGAGAGCAAGCCGCGGTCGGCAGTGCATGAACTCCTCATCTCCAAGCTGAAGGCTTATGGCGATCAGGCTGCCCGGTTTGGCGTGCACGAGGTGTGGACCAATGTCGAGTATCTGAAGGTGGCTATCCTGGACGCGCTGGATGAGGCGGGCGCCAATTACCTGGTTCACCTGCGCGCGGTGGATGCCGTGGTGGAACGCAACCGCGTCACCGGCGTGATCGTCGCCACCAAGCGGGGACTGATGGCCATCAACGCGAAGGTTGTGGTGGATTGCACGGGAGACGCGGACGTATCGTTTTTCGCCGGCGCGGAAACCATGACGGAGCCGGGCGAACTGATGCCGATGACTCTCGCGCTATCGCTCACCAACCTCGACCCGGCCAGCAAGCCCTCCGATGTGGAGCGCGCGCTGCGCGCGGGAAAGGCGAAGCGTCCGCTCATCACTTCGGGCTTTTTCGAAATCAAGCAGACCGCCAACGCGCACAGTTGGTGGGTGAATCACGCCGGGACCGCGGACATGGGACGGCTCGACGCGACGGACCCGTTGCAGCGAAGCAAAGCCGAATGCTCGAGCCGGCGCCAGGCGTTGCAAATGATGCAGGCGATTCGCGAATCCGATAACCCGGCATTGCGCCAGATCGAATGGGCGGCCGGCGGGCCGCAGGTCAGCGTTCGCGAGACGCGCCGCGTGAAAGGCGAGTACCTGGTCACGGAAGAGGACGCCATGGCGGGCCGGCGTTTCGAAGATGCCATCGCCTGGCGCAGCGGTTACCTGGATACTGGCGGGCAGCGTGGCGGCGTGTACACGAAGATGAAAGTCCACGACGTACCGTACCGCTCGCTGCTTCCGTTGAAACTCGACGGCTTGCTGGTGGCCGGCCGATGCATCTCGGCGACTCACATGGGCGCGGCCGCGGGAAAGAGCATGGGGAACTGCATGGCCACAGGGCACGCCGCGGGGCTGGCGGCCGCCATGGCGGTGAAAGCCGGCGCGATGCCTCGTGAGATCAAGGCCGCCGCGATCCAGGAGAAGCTGCGTGCGGACGGAGTCAGTTTCGAAGTCGGCGACCGCGATCAGAAAAGCCTGGCGTAGATTCAAGACCGTTCACTGAGGCGATGGGGCGGAAGAAAAGCCGAGATGACTCTCGGCTCTGCAGGCTTGACAGCCCGCGCCACGGCGCCACCCGAACTGCATTGGGCTTAGACACGCGGACGATTAGCGGTTCACCGGCCAGGCTGCCATGCTATCGGCGAGCCAGCGGGAGTCTTTGTCGCGGTGGCAGGAGAGGCAAGCGTTGGGGCTGTCTTGCCGGCCGAAGCGGGCGGTCATTTCGGCGTCGGGAATTTCGTCGATCTGGTGCGATCGGGCTTTGAACAGCAGCGCCTCCATGTTGCGCGGCATATGGCACGAGACGCAGCGGCTGGCTTCGCTCGCCGCCGCGTGCCGCGTGTGCCGTTCGGGATGATCGCGCAGGGATTGGTGGCACTGAAGGCACATCTCATCGGAATCGGGCGCGAATTTGAGTGACTTCCGATTCCCGGCCGGATCGTCCGGGTGCGGGTTGTGGCACGAGACGCAGGAGGCTCCGCCTTCCCGGAAGCAGCGCGATCGCTCGAAGGCTTCGCCGATGAAGGTGGTCACCTTGAAGCGGCCGTCGGCGTAGAAGACCTTGTGGGAGTAATCCGAAAGCACATGGCGGTTGTAGACGCGATAAAACGGAGCCACGGTCTGCGAATAATTCACCGCTCCGCCGGCTCCCGGCTCGTAAGCCAGCGTTTGCATGTGGCACTGCCCGCAGATGGCGACCGATTGCTCGGCGGAAATCTTGCGGAAGTCCACCGGCGGCTGGGCGCCGGAAGCCGCTGGCGGCCCGGCGTGCGAAGGGCCGCTCATCGCGGCGACGTGCGCCTGCGAAGGGCCGTGACACATCTCGCAATCGATGCCGCCCTCGCGAAACTGCGCGGTGACCGGCGAGGCGCCTGGGCCTTCAAAGCGCAGTTGGCTGGTGTGGCACGGCGCGCAGTCGCGCTGGTAGAGGGCGCCTTGGGGCGCGCCGTGAAAGTGTCCGATATCGGAACGCTCGGATGAGCCATCCACAGTTTTCCAATAGTTGACCCATCCGCCTTCGAGCTTGCTGTACTGAATCGGCAGCACCACCATCCGGCCATCGGGGAGCTTCGAGGCGTAGGCCTGCTGCCATTTGGACCCGATCAAGGCATCCACGCGGTAGCGCGTCCATTTGCCCGAATCCGCGTCGCGGAGTTCAATGAAGCGCTGGTCGTTTTCGGCGACGGTGCGCACGCTTCCTCCGAGGATTTCTTCTCCGGCGAAACGCCCCATCACGCCGGCCGCCGAATAGGGACGGTACATTTTCGCCATGCCGGTTCCCTGCCAACTGCGAAACTGGGAAGCGTGGCATGGGCGGCAAGCGGCCGAGCCGGCATAAGCCCCGGGTGGCGATTCATGCAGAGTGGCAGCCGGAGGCGCGCTCCAATGCCGCGAGGCGGCAAACTGCTCGAAAGTCTGGGGCCGCGTTTTAGCGGCGTAGACCTGCTGGAGCTTCTGCCGGCCGGCCTCGCTCAGCGTCCCGCCGGCGGACCTCATGACCTCCGCGAAACAGGGCGCCGCCGCATCCAGGTCGTTCCGCGAATATCGCGCGACGCCGAGCGCATAGAGGGCAACGTAATCTTTGGGCTTCAAACGCAAGGCATCCAGCAGCCATCGTTCGGCATCCCCATACTGGCCTTCCTCGACGGCGGTGCGGCCGAGAGCGAAATCCGCCAGGTCCCTCAGACCGTCGCGCATCTGTGGCCAGGCATCGGGCGAAACCGCCGACGGCGCCAGCGCCAGTTCCAGTGACCGCAGCGCCTGCCGGCCGCTCGTCTCCGCCAACTCGTGCTGGCCGTGGCGCGCCGCCAGATCGGCCATCATGGTCAGCAGCATGGGATTCTCCGGCAGCAGCCGCAGCGAGCGCTTGCCCCACTCCATAGCCCCGTTATCGTCGCCCAGCATTTGGGAAGCGCGGGCCGCGTGTTCATAAGCTTCACGGAGTACCACGGAGCCCGGATAGCGTTCGACGAACTCCACCGCCAATTGCTTCCCCTGCCGCGGATCCGCCGCGCTCCAGAGCTCCTTAAAGAGGTTTCGTTCTTGCGGGTCCCGAATCTCTTCGAAGATGGAAACGGTCCGAAGGGGCGAGTGCGGACCATAGGCCGTATCCAACTGCTGAGCCACAGCCGGGGAAACCAGCAGCGGCAGCAGCCACAACGGGTTCAGTCTCCGGCAGCGGGTCATTTCGATTCCCCTCAGTTGTTGGCCAGCGGTAGTGCGTGGCGCGCTGAAAGCATTTTAACCGACTCGCTTCGAAGTTTCCACATCGCCAAAGATTCGTGTCACCAAAAATCGCCGAAGATTCGCTGTTTTCGCAATGGCGAATGGCTGTATACTGATCCGAGCCGGTGGATCTCAGAATGGCGCCGGTGCTCGATATTTTCGGACCAGGGGGTGTTGGATGTATCGTCGCGATTTTCTGAAAACTCTCGCCATGGCTGCTCCCGCCGCCGTTACCGTTCCTTACTTCAACAAGCTTGCCGCACAGGAGCGGGGCAAGGTCAAGATCACCGACGTCAAGGTGATGCGCCTCAAAATGAATACGGCCGCCCATGAGATGCCTCTGGTCAAGATTGAAACCGATGCCGGAGTGCACGGAATCGGCGAGTGCCATCACGACATCACCGGTCTCGAAGCCAAAGACACCGTCCTCAATGCGTTCCGCCAGATGCTGATCGGCCAGGATCCGTTCGATATCGACAAGTTGGCGACTCAAATGGCGTGGCGCGTTTCCTACCTCAGCGGCTATCACGGCCCAGGGATGCACGCCGTTACCGGTTGCGAGGTTGCGCTCTGGGACCTGACCGGCAAGCTTCTCGGCATGCCTGTCCGCAAGATACTCGCCGGCGGCGCTTTTACCGACAAGGTGCGCGCCTACTGGACCAGCCAGCCACGCAATGTGCTCGATCCCGCTTCGTGCAAAGAGTGGGCGGATTACATCAAGGGATCGGTACAGAAATGGACGGCCGCCAAGTGCCACCGCAATTTGAATCGCCCGGGCGGAGAAGCTCTGAATCGCCGCGTGTCCAATGAAGAGCTCGACAAGCTGGTGCAGGAATACACCAACATCCGCGAAGCCGTGGGGCCGTACTTCGAGATCGCCGTGCATTTCCACTGGGAGCTCGATTACATCGACGCCCTGCGCGTGGCGAGGGCGGTGGAGAAGATCAGGCCGTGGTGGATCGAAGATCCCATGCCGCCGAATTATTCCGATGCCTGGGTGAAGCTCACCGCGGCTTCGCCTTCGCCCATCCTCACAGGCGAGAATCTTTACACCCGGCGCGATTTCCTGCCGTTTATCACCAACCAGGCCGTGCACATCATCGAGATCGATATCTCGATGTCCGGCGGCCTGTTGGAAGCCAAGCGGATTGCCGACATGGCGCTGATGTACAACATTCCGGTGGCCACGCACAATGTGATGGGCCCGGTGGCGACGATCGCTTCGGCCAACTGTGCTGCGGCCATGTCCGACTTTATCGGGCACGAGTCGTTCGATTTCAAGAACGGGAGCAGGGCCGGCGAAACGGACGTTATTATCTACGACCGCGAGATTATTCAGGACGGATACATCCAGCTTTCGGATAAGCCTGGGCTGGGAGTCGAGATCGATAAAGACGTGGCGATGAAGCACCTGATGGATGGCGAAGTCTGGTGGGGATAGAAGGAGGATCATGCGGGCAGTCGAAATTCGCAGGGCCCGTTTGTCGGCGCTGATTGCCGCACAAGCGAGTACGGCCGCGCCCAGCTCGGGCGCGCTGGCCATTGCCAATTGCAGAGCGTACGCGTTGCGGGAACCCGTTTCCGGACGCGAGTACGCCGTACTGAAAATCGAGACATCCGGCGGGATTGCCGGCTGGGGCGAGACGCGCGCCATCGGCGCCGCCGAAGTGGCGCGGGCCAGAGCCATTCTGCGCGGGCGGCAGGCGACTGAGTATGTTCCACTGCACGCGCAACTGGCGGAGCTGTCGAACGTTCAGGCGGCGGCCAACATGGCGCTGCTGGACATTGTTGGACAAGCGGCTAAAGCTCCGGTCTATCAGGTGCTGGGCGGACCGACGCGGCACAAGGTGCGCGCCATGGCTCCGCTAACCGGCGCGGACGATGCGGCGATCCAGGCTTCCATGAAGCGCGCGCAAGCGGCCGGGCATCTGGCGTTCTCGGTTCCCATGAAGGCCTCGGATGCGCTGAACTCCGGACAGGCTTTCGTGCTTGCCAACAGGAAGCGCCTGGAGGCGTTGCGCGCCGCGGGCGATCAGTACGACTTCGTGCTGGACTGCGCGCCGGGGTTGACGCCCGGCGATGCTTCGAGCCTTGCCGACGCTTTGGAACGCATGCATCCGCTGTGGCTGGACGAAGCCTGCGCGTTGACGAACCTGACCGCCATCGGAAAGGTGGCCGGCGAGCGGGTCACGCCGCTTGGCTTCGGACGCACGATCACTCGATCCAACGTGTTTCAGGATCTGGTACGCGAGGATCTGATCGACGTATTCCGCCCCGACTTGGCGAAGAACGGCATCACGCAGATCCGGAAATTCGCCGCGCTTGCAGAAGCCAACTACATCGCGATTGCGCCGTACCACGATGGCGGGCCGGTTGGAACCGCGGCGGCGCTGCACCTGGCCGCCTCGCTGCCCAATTTCTTTATTCAACAAGTTCCATATCCGGAGGCGGACGCGGACCGCAAGTTCCGCTCGGACCTGGCGGGCGTCGACTTTGAAAAAGTCACGGATGGGTATTTTGCGTTGCCCACGGGGCCGGGGTTGGGCCTCAAGGTCAATGCAGCGGCGTTGGGAAAGGAGGTGGCGTGATGCGCCGCAGGGAACTGATTCAGGGAGCGGCGGCGGCCCTTTTGGGGACCGGCGCGCGCGCGGGAAGAATCCCGCTGGATTGCGGCTGCGGATTCCAGATGCAAGCCGCGCTGCCATCGGGCGCGTTCGCGAGCGTGGGATCGAAGATTCGCGTCACCAACATGAAGGTGTTCGGCGTCTCGATGACTCCGAATTCCGACCGCCCGTATGTTTTCGTCAAGCTTGAAACCAATCAGGGCATTGTCGGCTGGGGCGAAGGCACGCTCGAAGGCAAGGCGGGCGCAGTCATCGCTTGCGTGAACGACTTCAAGGATTTCGTGGTGGGCGCGGACCCGATGCAGGTGGAGCACATTTGGCAGGACATGTACGTTCACAGCTTTTATCGCGCGGGCCCGGTGATGGGCTCGGCGATTTCAGGCATCGACCAGGCGCTCTGGGACATTCGCGGAAAAGCGCTGGGCATGCCGGTGTACAAGCTGCTGGGCGGACCGTTCGATAGCCGCGGCGTACGCGGTTACTATCACGCCGATGGAGTGCGCACGCCGGACCAGTTGAAGGAGTTGCGCGCGACGGCTATCGAGCAAGGCGTTTCGTGCTTCAAGACGGGGCCTTCAGGTTACTACGAGTGGATCGACACGCACGCAAAGATCAAGCGGACAGTGGATCAGATTGCGGCGCTGCGCGAGGGGCTCGGTCCGGATATCGATATCGCCGTGGACTTCCACGCCAAGACCAGCCCGACTGTGGCGTCGGTGATCATCAAGGAACTCGAGCCGCTGAATCTGCTCTTTGTCGAGGAGCCTTGCCCGCCGGAGAATGTGAAGGCGATGGCGAGGATCGCGCGAAGAACGACCGTGCCGATCGCGACGGGCGAGCGCCTGGTGGCGGCTTACGGCTGCCGCGAACTGATCGAGATGGGCGTGGTGGATATTCTGCAAACCGATATCAACCACGTGGGCGGCCTCACGGCGCTGTGGAAGGTAGCCGCCATGGCCGAGGCGTCGGGCATCTCGATGGCGCCGCACTCGTGCGAGGGACCGCTGGGCGGAACGGCGGCGCTGCATGTGAACGCGGCCATGCCGAACTTCCTGGTGCAGGAGATCTGCGGCGGCGTGCGCCCGTCCGCTAACGACAAGATCTGGGAGGACTGGCTCGGCTTCCCCGCCATGCGCATGGTGAACGGCCGCTTCCCGTTGCCCGAAAAACCGGGATTGGGTTTCGACCATCTCACCGAAGAGGCGTTGAACAAGTATCCGTTTGGCGGAACGCGGCCGATGGCTCGCGTGTTCGCACCGGACGGGTCGGTGTTGGAGTGGTAGGGGCCTGCTTCAGGCGATTATCAGGTAATCACCTTACTTTGTGCAAACGTGCACAAATTCTGAAGGGTGTTTTGTTGCAAACAAAGGACTTGCTTGGATTTTTCTGTGCACGCGTGCACGATTCGCTTTTTATTCGCTTGGAAGCTGGCCGGACCTGCTGGGATTGGTGAGTTGCGCCCATCCGACTCTGTTATAGCATCACGGCATAGGGAAATTGGCTTGAGATGGCTGATTCTGGCCATGCTATCGCTTTTAGAATGATGGAGTTACTCGAATTCTCCGGAGGGCGTGACTGGCGTTCTGCCCGAGCGATTTTGGGGAACTCGGGTGGGCAGGCGAAAGCGCCTGCCCCACATCGGGGCAGATCCGGAGACTTGGATCAATTATTGCTTGCCTGGCGGTCTGGGGCGAGCGGGAGCCGGATTGAGCGCGTCCCAGGCTGGGTCGCCTACTGCCGTGTAGCCTGGCGGCAGCGTGGTCCACTCGGGACGCGAGATGCCGTTCAGATCGTAAACCACCTTGCCGTTGCGAACGGTCATCTCGCAGACGAGCTTGCGAGCGCCGTCGAGCCGCGCTCCGTACATATCCGTGAAGCCATAATGGCCCGTCTCCACGCGCAGGACCGCGACATCCGCGGGAGCGCCGACCGAAAGATTGCCGAGATCCTCATGATGGATCTCCTTGGCCGGATTCCACGTCGAGAGCTTGATCACATCTTCCAGCGGCATGCCCAGCGCCAGAAACTTGCTCATCACGTTCAGCATGTCTTTCATACCGGCGTTCATGCTATCGATGTGGAGATCGGTGGAGATGGAATCGGGCAGGAAACCCTGGCGCATGGCGGGAACGGCGATGCGCCAGGCGAAGCTGCCGGCGCCGTGGCCTACATCGAAAATGACGCCGCGCTTGCGGCCTTCGATCATCCCCGGGTTCACTTTGCCGTCGTCGGTAAGTTCGTGGCGGACGCCGGAGTAGCAGTGCGTGTAGATGTCGCCCGGGCGGAGCCGCTTCCCGGCCAGTTCGGAGAGAGGCCGCTCGGGACGCTCGGCCCCGTAATCCACCATGATGGGAATTCCAGCTTTGGTTCCGGCTTCCAGCGCGCGCTCCACCGCCGTCCATCCCGGCCCGGCGAAGTGAGCGAGCTTGACGCCGACAATGACGTCTTTGTAGCGCTTCGCCATCTCGGCCGTGGGGTCGGGCTGCATGTCGGCAGTATCGTTCTCGTAGCGCGGGCCGCGCATGCCGTTGCCCACGATGTTGAGGAACGCGAGGACGCGGGTTTTCGAACGGTCGATGATGCGCTGCTTGAAATCCTCGAAATTCCGCCAGCCGGAGCCGCCCGCATCGGCGACCGTGGTCACGCCCACCCTAAACGTGAATCCGTCCGGATACACGGCGTTATCGCCCGCATAGGAATCGCGCTCGCCTGTGCCAGTGTACACGTGCTCGTGCATATCGACCAGGCCGGGCGTTACATAAAGGCCCGCGGCGTTGACGGTTTTCAGCGCGTCTTTGGAATCGAGATGCGGGGCGACGGCCGCGATCTTACCGCCCTGAATGGCGACGTCCCGAACGGCGCTGATGCCATTCTTGGCGTCGATGACGTGGCCGCCTTGGAGCAACAGGTCATAACGGGGCTGCGCGTAGGCTGCGCCGGAAAGACAAACGGAGATCATAAGGAACAACTGAACAGGGTTGTGTTTCATATTCCCTCGTCGTGCGGAGCGCTCAGCGTCGGGGAGATGCCGAGAACGCTGAAGTATCTCACGGATGGCCCCTTTTGAGGCTCGCACATTGCCGTGACATGTGGTGGCTGGCGATTGCGTGGAGCGGGCGGTTTTGTCTGTCGCGCTTGGCGGCCGCACCGAGCTACGCTCGGTCATTTGCCTGGATAGGCGAATGCAGGCAAGGTTGCCCGCCCCACATCGGCGTGTGTTCGACGGAGAGACCATGGCCGGCGCGGTGCGCCACCTACTGCTTCACGAAGGCTTCGCCTTCGGGGGTGCGGCGCCAGGCGAAGTACCGATCGAGAACTTTGAGAGCGTCCGCGCTCGGAACCGGACCTGTGTGCGGCGTCCCGGAGAAGTACATCACCACGGGGCTCGCATCGCTAAAGGCAGGCCACTTGGGGACGCCTGGGCCGTTGGGGTCGCCGAACTTCGCGAAGTTGGTCCAATATGTTGCCATCGCATCGGAGATCGCCAGATCCACCTTCGTGACTTGCGGATTAGAAGCGTTGAGATGCTCGAAGACGTAGGGAACGTCGGCGCCGTGGCCCGTGCCGTATCCGGCGCGCGGCGAATCGGCGGGATAGTCCGGGTGCCGATCGAAGTGGTAATAGAAGACCTTCGATTTGCCGGTCTTCGCCTGAAGGCGCGCCCAGACCCAGGTGTGCCAGCCAAACATCGCGTCGCGAGTCAGATCTCGCGCGGTCTTGGCTACGGTTCCCGTGCCTGCCGGATATGCCGCGATGAGTCTATCGGCGAACGGGCCGTAGCGTGACTTCACGCTGGCGACGTAGTCTTCGGGGGTTCGCGGCGGCGAAAAGCTTTGGCCCTCGTCGGAGTTGTAGCCCACCAGAATGGCAACGTCGTTATACTTCTTGGCTTCGTACAGCTTGTATTGATCGTCGGGAATCACCCATCCGTCGATGATCGGCCATGCGCTCGGTGCGGCGGCTGCGCCACCGCCGCCGCGGGCGGCCGGGCCGCGAGCGGCTTGATCGGCCGGGGCTGGGGCGCGCCCGCCTTGTCCGCGGCCGCCCGCGCCGGGGAGCTTATCGGGAGGGAGCTTTCGCGCTTCGGCGATGGAGGCCACTCCCGCGGCTTTGAGCGCAGCTTCGCCGGAGCGCTCCGCATCGGCCAGACGCTTTAGGTTTTCGCCGGGCAGAGTGTTGGGCCGCGGCGGACCAAACGAGCCGCCGCTTTGCGAAATCGCGCCGATGAAAAGCCCTTTGGCGAGCGGCGACGCGCACAACTCGCTGACGGCGATACCTCCTGCCGATTCGCCGAATATCGTGACCTTGCGCGGATCGCCGCCGAATGTGGAGATATTCTTCTGCACCCACTGGAGGCCTGCGATCATGTCGAGCAGGCCGTAATTTCCCGACGAGTGATACTTGCTCTCGGCGGTCAACTCGGGATGCGCGAAAAAGCCAAGCATTCCGACACGGTAGGCGATGCTCACCAGCACCACGCCCCGCTTGGCGAGCTTCTCGCCGCTGTAGCTCGCCTCCGATGTGGCGCCCATGCTGAAGCCGCCGCCGTAAATCCAGACCAGCACGGGAATGCGGTCGAGCGGGGATTTCGCGGGAGTCCACACGTTCAGATACAGGCAGTCTTCACTCGGCGCCGGGCCGCGTCCGGAGGCCGCTTGCGTGCAGGGAGGGCCGAAGGCGGTGGCCTTCTTCACACCTTCCCATTTCGCCGGTGGCTGAGGCGCTTTCCAGCGAAGCTCGCCGACCGGCGGCGCGGCGAACGGGATGCCTTTGTAAACCGACAGGCCGTCCTCGATTGCGCCTTGCACCATGAGGCCCCGCGCAGTCTTCACCGGAGCGAGAGTTTGCGCGGCGCAGGTTCCCGCCGCGGCCAGTGCAAGAAGAGTAATTAGCTTCATCTTAGATTGCCTCCGTTTGTCCCGACTATCCTGTAACTCCGAAGTAGGCAATAGCGTTCACTGCGGCGCTGCGGAAGAAAAGCCGAGACGAATCTCGGCTCTGCAGGCTTGACAGCCTGCGCCACGGGGGTGAGTGAACGGCGCTTACAGTACACGGGATGCCAACTGAACGGGATTAGCCGCTGCTTCAAAGTCATCGGAATTCAGAGTCATTTCGTTCGCCAGAGGTTCGGCAGAAAACGGTAATAGAGAAGATGACGCCATGTGGACCAATCGTGGCCGCCATATCCGCCGACGTAGTATTCGTGCTTGACGTTGTGCTTGAGGAGAGCTTCGTGCAGGGCCACGCAGCGGGCGCCGAGGCCGCCCGATTTTGCTTCTTCGGCGCCCTGCCCTACAAACAAATAATCGACCTTCTTGTTGACGTTCGGATCGTTGAGAAACTTCGCGAAGACGTTTTCGCTATCTACGTCGCCCGCGCTCAACACTCCGAAATTCGCAAACAGATCCAGTGAGTTGAAACCGACGAAAATCGTATGGCGTCCGCCCATGGAGAGTCCCGAAAGCGCGCGGCCCTTGGGATCGCGGCGGACGCTGTATTCCTTCTCGACTAACGGAATCACGTTCTGACGCATTTCCTGTTCGAACAGCTTGAATGTCAGATCGGCGTGATTCGGATTGTTGCGGTGGACCACCTGGTTATTGGGGATGGCAATCACCATGGGGACGGCCTTGCCTTCGGCGATCAGGTTGTCCTCCATAAAATTCACGCGGCCATCGTAGATCCAGTTCTGCGCCAGATCGCCGCTCCCGCCCACCAAGTAGAGGACGGGATACTTCTTGCTCTTGTTATAGCCGGGCGGCGTGTAGACGTACAGTTCGCGCTCGCCGTTGGTGACGTTGGAGCGATAGACATGCCGGGTCACAAGACCGTGAGGGACGTCTTTCGCGTCGTAATAAGCGGGACCGTCACCGTGCACGACCAAGGTGCTGTAAGGCGGCATCGCGGTGTTGCCCGCGACGGTGTTGTTCGGATCGGCCATCTCCACGCCGTCCACGACGAAGTGATATTGATACATGTCGGGACGCACGGGCCCGACCGATAGAACCCACATTCCGTTACCCACGTTGGTAAAGGGCACGCGCTGGCCCGTCTTGCCGAGCGCGGTAAGAATGGAGACGCCCGAGAGCAGCACTTCGCCGGCGTAAGGCGCTCGCAGACGGAACGTGACGGTGTGATCGTCGCGGACCTCGGGCGAGTTGAGCGTGGCGCTGAAGGGGATGAGATTTTCGGTGTTTTTCTGCGGGTTGTAATCCAGATTCACGTTGGCCTGCTGCGCCCGCATCAGAATCGGGCAGGCCAGGCACGCGATGGCAAGATAATCGCGAGTTCTCATTTTGACCTCGAACGATAGATTTTAGGACGTCGATCCGGCGGTGTGAAGCCCGCCCCGCCGTGATTCACACACAGTTTCCGCCTCCGCGTCCGCGATGTAAGCGGATTCAGAGGAACCTCCGGGTCAAGGCGATCGGCGCTGCCTGTCCGTTGGCCCGTGAACCGATGTAGGCGCTTGCACAATCCTTTTGACATGGAGTACGCCTTATGATATACCGAGTTCGAATCCTAAGATTCCAGAATTGTTTCCAATTGAGGTCCGGCGCGGCGCTGCCGCCCTTTTTGCCTCACCGAATGGAGGATAGATGCGATCAACGTTGATTCTACTGGCGCTCGGTAGCGCCCTATGCTGGGGGCAGGCTCCGCAAGACTGCAAACCCAATCCCTTGAACGTCCCGGAAGCCAAGTACCCATGCATTTTTCCGGACAACCGCGTGATGTACCGCGTAATCGCCCCCACCGCGCAGAGCGTGCGCGTAGGCGGAACGGCTCTGACGAAGGGTCCGGACGACATTTGGAGCGGCACGACCGCGCAGCCGATGGTGGAGGGTTTCCATTATTACGGCGTGAGCATCGATGGCGCCACGGTGGCGGACCCCTCGACGCGCACCTTTTTCGGCTCCGGATGGTGGAACAGCGGAATCGAAATTCCGGCGCCGGACCAGGATTTCTATCAACCGAAGCAAGTGCCGCGCGGCCGCGTGGCCGAGCAGTGGTACTTCTCCACGGTGACGCGGAAATGGCGCCGTTGCTTCGTCTACACGCCCGCCGGAGTACGACACCGCCGCTAAGGCGAAGGCGAAGTATCCCGTTTTCTACCTGCTGCACGGCTGGGGCGAAGACGAGACCGCCTGGTACACGCAGGGGCGCGTGGACTACATCATGGACAACTCTGATTGCGGCAGAGGAAAGCGAAGCCGATGATCATTGTCATGGACAACCTGAACGCCGTGAAGCCGGGCGAGAGCGCGACGCAATTTGCCGCACGCGGGTTGGTGCCCGATCCTAGCGACCACCCGGCGCCGGCGGGCGGGCGGGGCGGGTTCGGCGGGCCGGGCGGCGCCCCGGGCGCCGGCGAGCCGGCGCGGCAGCGGGCGCGCCGGGAGCGGCTCCTGGCGGAGCCCCTGCGGCGGCGGGCGCGCGGGGAGCGGCTGGCGCTCCGGGAGCGCCCGGAGCGGCAGGGGCTGCGGCCGCGGGTCAAGCGGGCCGTGGCGGGGCTCCGGGAGGCGGGCGCGGAATCGATGGGCAACTCGGCCTTCACCGACATGATGCTCACGGACTTGATCCCGATGATCGAGAAGACCTATCGCGCGTTGCCGGGCTCCGCCAATCGGGCAATGGCTGGACTCTCCATGGGTGGGGGACAGACTAAATCGACCACGATGGCCAACCTCGACAAGTTCTCCTACATTGGCCTCTTCAGCGGCGGCAACATCCTAACTTCCGAAGTCAAGGACGCGGCCGCATTCAAGAAGCAGGTCAAGGTCGTGTTTGTCGGCAGCGGTGGCGCCGAACCCATGACCGCCGGCAACAAAACAGCCGTGGACGACATGAAGAAAGCCGGCTTCAACGTGGCGTTCTACGAATCGCCGAAGACCGCGCACGAGTTCCTGACCTGGCGCAGGTGCCTGCACGAGTTTACGCCGTTGCTGTTCAACAAGTAGCGTCTCCCTGGCGGGCGCGGACTCACTGGCGAAGTTGGCGATTGGGTCCGTGCCTGCGAGAGGGCTGTGAATCGTTAGGGCCGTTGAGAACGCTCCCCGAGAAGCTGTGAAATAGTCGGACGAACGCAGGCGAAAGCGCCTGCGCCACCTCTGAAGGCCTTTGCTTTCAGGAGTGGGGCGGGCGCTTTCGCCTGCCTCGCCCGCTTGCGGGCGTTTTCTTCACAGCTTCTGACGGTCGCGGCTCGGCTGGGGGAGGTGTGCCACGCTGGTGCGTTGGCTTTCGATGGCGACTCCCAAAATCTGAGCGGGGAGTTACTTCAGGTAGCCTTTTTCCTTGTAGTATTTCGCGGCGCCCGGATGCAGCGGAACTTCGAATCCGTTCCACACGGTGTGGACGTTGTACGAGAAGTTCAGATGGCGCCACTGAAACAACTGCTGCCGTTCGTCCATCGCTTTGGCCACGGCGTAGGCGAAATCGTCGGGCATGTCGGCGCGGCCGTAAATCGCCGTGCCCGTGCGAACCACCGTGGGGATCGGGCGCTCGACGCCGCGATAGAGTCCGGCGGGGATGACGCCGCGATCCTGCTCGCCTTCCTTCGCCAGTTTCGCCAGCAGCTCGTCCGGCAGTTCGATGAAGGTCAGATCGAACTTCTGGCTGATCTCGGTCCAGATCCTCCATTCCGGAGCGGTGGTCATGCCGCCGCCGGCGCCGATGACGACATCGAATTTCTCCCGGTCCTCGAGCGTGTTGCCGATGCGGCCGCCGGCGTCAAGAATATCCTGCCGGGTAAGACCGAAGTAAGACAGGATGCTCGTGGAATCGCCGCCGATTCCCGCCGACAGGATGCGGACGGGCCATTTCTTCGCCTTGATCTGCGCGAGGTCCGTGATGCCGGTTTCCTTCTTAGCGGCCACGAGCGTGTAGCTGGGGTCTTGAATGTTGGCGAGCAGGCGCAGATTCGTTCTGGGCTTCTCGTTCGCGTACGGGCCGCTTCCACGGTAGGCATTGCGCAGGAACTGGATGGCCACCGCGCCGAAATCGATCGCGCCGAGGCCGGGCACGTTTCGCGGCGCGAGAATCTCGGGGACGTTGGGATCGGGCCGGTAGGGCGGCGGCGTCCTCGCCTCGCTGACGATGCGCGGAGCGTCGGCGGCGTTGCAGTTGTAACAAATCTGCACGTCGTAGCCATACGGCTTCATGGCCGCCTGGACCGTTTCGGCCATCGCGCCCCAGGGACAAATCTTGCACGCTCCGCCGAAGACCGGCTTCTTGTCTTTGATGCTGGATTGGCCTGCCAGCGCCGTGACGGTAACCAACGCCATAATCAGCCGCGGAAACAAAATGCGAAATCTCGACACGATGTCACCTCTTCAATTGCGGAATAACACACGTCGGGACGAATCCCGACGCGGCAGGCCAAGGGCCCGCGCCACTCCCCGTGGCGCCGGCCGGGGCAGGACGGAATCCTGCCCCACCGGCCCGCGGTCATCATCGCATGGGCGCGCGGGAGCGGGACTCCGCCCGGGCGCCCACCGTTCCCGGCTCGGCGGGCTCGACTCCCAATCTCCCGATAGTGTATAACCCGGCGGAGAGATTCTGTAAACGTTTGCAGAGGGCTCCGAAGGCTCGCAAGCGCACGTTTTGTCCGGCGGCATGTAAGCCATTGCAGCGCGCGGCGCGTTGGCATACGATATCGGTTCGCCGGCATAGCTTGCCGGGCGAACGATTCTAAATCCGGAGGTTTCAAGTTTCATGGCTTCCCTACGATTCCATGCCGCGGCGATCGCCGCGCTTGTGGCGTTTGCGATTGCGCCCGCCTCGGCGCAGCGCCGCGTCCCCAAGGACCTTTCAGGCGTCCGCGGGTTCAACTATATGGCTGCGGGAGGTAGTGGCCACGAAGACCACTGGCGGAATTACAGCGCGGCCGAGACCGAACGCGACCTGGATTGGGCAAAGCGCCTTCAATTGAATCAGATGCGCGTGCTCATTCCCTATCAGGCGTGGGCAGAGAATAAGGAGGCGCTCAAAAAGAACCTGCAGCACCTGGTGCGCGCAGCCAATCAGCGCGGAATCGGCGTCATGCCGACGCTGATGTACGCGCCCGGGCAGGCAGCCGACAAGAACCGTTGGCCGGAAACCCGGGCATTCGCGGCCGACCTGGTGGCGGCCGTCGGTAAAGAGCCGGGTCTCGCGTTCTGGGACGCTTCGAACGAACCCGATTGCTGCGCGCTGCCTCCGAGCCCCGCCAACCGGCAACGGATGGATCACGCGCTCTATATGGTCAAGGCGCTGCAGGAACTCGACCCGGTCACGCCGGTCACCATCGGAGCGACCTTCGCAGATAACCTGGCCGAGTATGGCGGTACGGAGGACGTGTTGAGTTTCCACAACTACTTGCAGACGCGCCACGCCATCGCAGCCGATATCGCCAAGGCCAAGGCATACGCGGCCAAGGTCAACAAGCCGCTGATCAACACGGAAATGGGTTGCATCGCCAGAGCCAACCCGTACGATTTGGCGCTCGAAGAACACATGAAGGCCGGCGTGGGCTGGTACATCTGGGAACTGATGATCACGCACTCGTGGGGCACCGTTCACGGCGTGTTTCATCCGGACGGTACGATACGCGATCCAACGATCGTCGCGGCTCTCCTGGGCTTTTTCCGCGACCGTCACGAGGACGTGATGCCCTCGGTTCCGGACCGCGAGGGTTATGTGACGCGCGCGGTAGCCAACAATAAACGGTGGCTGGCGGACGCCAGCTCGACATGGGAAAGAGGGCTCGACCTGGCCGAGGTTTCGGCGAATCTGTTGGAAGCGGGCCAGCTCATCGCGATGTACGATCCGCCGACGCGCACCGTGGATCTATTGAGGAAGGGCGCGCCAAATATGCCTGCGCTGCGCGCGGCCATCGAAAAGTACACGGCGATTCTGGAGCCGTTCCAGTTGCCGCAAAACGATCCGTTGCGCGGCAGGCCGCCGGCGAATTCTCATTAAGCGGGGGGCAGGGGAGGAGAAGCGGCGCAGGTTTTGGGGCGACGCCGCGGGCTCCAGCCTGCGGTCCGGGCGGCAAGCCGAAGCTTACCGTGGCGCGCTGAAGCGCGCGCCACGGTGGGCGTCATGATCCTTTTGTTTGGCGCGGCTGTACAACTACTGCTGTGCGGGCATGAGCAGGCTGGGAGGACTGCCCCACGCTAGCCTTAATACGGTTCGCTTAGGCGATGCGGCGAAAGAAAAGCCGAGACGAATCTCGGCTCTGCAGGCTTGACAGCCCGCGCCACGGCGCTGAGTGAACGGTATTCAGGCTAGCGCCAATGCACCATGGGTAAGCCTGGGACGGGCGCGCGGAAAGTGGGAATGCGCTTGCCCTTCAGCGAACCGATGTACGCGGTTTGCAGATCGGGTCCGCCGAAGGTGACGCTGGCCATCCAGGGCGCGATGCCTCGCCCGGTGGCGAACAGAACGTCCTCGGTCACCTTGCCTTCGAAGAACTGCCGCTCCAGAGCGATCCACCTTTTGCGGGTCGCCCTCGTCCAGCAGGACTTTCAGATCGCCTTCGGGCGTCAGCACGAAGAGCTTGTCGGAGTAGACCATCGTGCCCCAGAGGTTGCCGAAGCTGTCGAAGGCGATTCCGTCGGGCCATGCGCCTTTGCCCAAACGCGTCGGCCCGAAGATCTCGCGACTCGAAAGCCTGCCGTGGTCATCCACGCGCAGCCTGCTGACGCAGCCGCCGGTGGTCTCCACCACGTACATCCATTCTTCCTTCGCGTCGAAGCGGATCTCGTTGGTGAAGTGGAATCCGTCCGCCACGATGTGGAACTTGCCATCGATGTAGCGCGCGATGTAGCCATCGGCCAGATCGGTTCGCAGAGCGTGCATCCAGTTCTTGATTCGCGTCGTGACGGTGATCCAGATGCGATCCTTGGAATCGCGGAGCACGAAGTTCACCTTGCCGATCGGCTCGCCGTCGATGCTGTCGGCCAGCACTCGAGTGGCGCCGTCGCGCGACATCACTTCCAGGCAATCGGTCCCGAAATTGGAGATCAGGATGTCGCCGTTGGCGGCGAACGCCAGACCGTTGGGCAGCGTGCCCGTCAGGAAACGCGTGGCCTCGTCGGCGGCCTGTCCGAAATGATCCGAGCGCTTCTGCGTGACGAGCTTCTGCGAGCCGTCCGGGTCGATCCGGGTCACGCCTCCGCGGGCGTCGGCGGCCCACAGGGCGCCGTTCGGCTCGGCCAGAATGCACTCGGGCCGGGCCAGATCGCTGCCAACGTACTGGATGGCGGACTTGTCGATTTCGAAATCGAGGATCGGATTGCGGCTCATGCGTCTGCTCCGGCCTTACTCTGGAAAATCGACATCGTCGAAGAACTTGTAATTGTCGAGGCTCGTTCCGGGAGCGAAGAAGCAGATCACTTTCATTTCCTCCGTGCCGGTGTTTTGCAGCATGTGGGGCACGCCCTGCGGGAAGAGCACGGCGGTTCCCTCGCGGACGGGATCGACCTCGCCGCCCACCAGAACCCGGCCGGTTCCCTTGATGATGTAGATCAGTTCTTCGCCGCCGCGGATGGCAGTGCGCCGGCCGCACCTTTTCCCCCGGCGCGACGCGGATCATGGATACCGACAGATATTTCGGGTCGAGCGATTCCGCATTCGCCAGCCATCGCAAATGGCGGCCGGGAAGCGCCAACTCGGGTACTTCGCTTTCATGAATCACGTGCGGCTTCATGCCAACCTCCTTGTTAGAGCCAGAGCGAGTTGAGACGGCGCCAGCCCAAATGCGGACAACAACTGATCGTAGGTTCCAGAGTGAATGAACCGCGGCTTGCCCTCGGAATCGAGCGTGTTTACGGCGAACGCTCTAGAGGGATCGATCGAGCTTCTGTGCTTGTACAGCGCGGTCTGGAAATGGCGCCAGATATAGCCGTTATTCTGCTCCGCAAAGCAAAGCGGCTTGCGGGAATCGTACAGTTCCAGCATGAGCTTTTCGTCGATGGAGGGCATGTCCACGACGCCGACCTGCAAACCGTGCTTCTCGCACTCCGCCGCGGCCGCCAGGGCCTCGTGAACGCCGCGCCCGCTGCCGACGATCACCGCGGCGTCACTCTCCCCGCGGCGCAGGAAGTAGCCCTTGCCGAATGCGAATTCGAAAGTCGAGAATCGTAGAGGACGCCGGAGGCGGCGCGCATCACGCGGAGTAAACCAGGCCCCGGTTGCCCTCCATGATCCACTTCATGATGGCGAGCAGTTGCCGCGGGCAGGAGACGTCGATGATCTTCAGATGCGCGATGCCATCGAAGATCGTGATGTCGTCGTTGCCCATGTGGGTGGCGCCGTTGGTTCTGGTCTCGAGATTCGCGGCCGTGGCCAGAAAGGTCAGGTCCAGGCCGTGCCCCTCGCTCAGCCAGCCGTCGGGCGCTGCGATCGCCTCCAGGCGCTCCTGATAGCCCACGGCGATGCGGCGCAGCACCTTCCAATCGAAGAACGGGCAGAAGGTGCTGACCCAGGCGTTGTAGCCCATGGCGGCGAAAGCCTCGCCGATGTTCATCATGTTGGCTTCGGCTACGCCGACGTTCAGGGCGCGGCTCTGGTCCACCGCCGCGATGCCCGCTTCAAGGCCGCTGGTGCTGGCCAGGTCCGCGTCGATCGAGACCACGCGCGGGTCTGTGGCGAAGACCTTCATCGCCGCCGTGACGATGCCGCTTGCGGCGTATTCCTTGCCGCGTTCGATGCGCGGCAGCGCGGCGGCATCGTAGCGGATCTTCTTATCGCGGCGCGGCGCACGGCGGGCTATCGCGGGACCGACGATCGCGGAAGCCGACATTTCGCCAGAAGCGTCCTCACAAATATCGATCCGCATCCCACGCGCCAGTTCCAGCAACTCGCTCTTCAACCGTTCGCCGTCCGCCGTCCGGTTGAGTCTGCGGCAATGCTCCGCGAACTCGCCGACGCGCGCGCGGCGCAGCTCGGTCTGAAGCGCCAATTCCTGCTCCATGAGCGCGTCGGGCACTTCCACCTTGTGCTTGTTCATGAAGTTGGAAAAGGCGCCCTGGCCCTTGAAACACGAGCAGAGAATTGCTGTCGGCTGGCCGTTACGCTCGCCGTACTTGAACCTGCCTAGCGCCCCGCAGACCGCTTCGTAGCTGGAAGCGTCCACGCTCTCCACGCGCCAGCCGAACGCGCGCAGAACGGCCTCGAGATCCGGCGCCGGCCAGATTAGCCGGTCCACGATGTCCAACTGGCCGTTGTTCCGGTCGATCAGGACGCACAGATTGTCCAGGCGCTTGTGAGCGGAGAACATCACCGCTTCCCAGACGAGCCCTTCCTGCAATTCGCCGTCGCCCGTCATGCAGAAGACGTCGTAGCGCGGGCTCGTCTTGCCCATCAGGGCGAAGCCTTCGGCGGCCGAAAGGCCCTGCCCAAGCGGCCCGGTGGGAATATGCACGCCGGGCAGGATGGGGCCGGGATGTCCGTTGAGTATGCTCTCGTAGGAACGCGAGTTGAGCAGGACGGAGCGGTCGAAATAGCCCAACTCGGCGTAGATGGACGCCATCGCGGCGACGGCGTGCCCCTTGCTCAGCACGAACATGTCCTGCCCGCGCCGGGTGGGTTCCTCGACATCCGGATAGATGAAACCGCCGTAGTACAGGGATACCAGCGGGACGACGGCGGAAAACGCGCCGCCCGCGTGAATGCCCTTGTCCACCGCGGTCCGGCACTGATCCAGGGTCAGGATGCGGATATCGGAATCCTTGATTGCCAGCAGCTTGAGAATGGCTTCCTTGCGGAGCCGGTTCCCATCGGCGAACAAGTCTCTAACCAGTGGCTCGGCGGCCTTTGCAGCCGCCTCGGATACGCTCATAGTGTCCCCAAAGTCGATGCTCTTTCGACTGCCTGCATGGGCGACAAGTTCGTCGCCATTGCGTACTGCACAAGTCCCAAAGTCTAAAACGCAATGATACTATGCAGCCATTCCTATCGGGTCAAGCCGCTTTGGATTTCGAAACGCGCCTTGGCTGTGCGGAGAAACGAAGTAATCTTGTGAGATCAATCGAAGCGATCCTGTTCGCATTTCCGTGTCCTCAACTCGCTTGACACGAATTCGGACGCGGGATACGATTCGCTTAGAAGGTTGTTGAAGGGGTATTGGCAGGGGGAAGCGCCTGCCCCACCTTGGAGAGTTCAGGAATGAAACGGCCCTTCGCTCAGGTCTCGTCGCGTCCGGAACATTCCCGCCGGGAATTCCTTCTCGGCGCCGGAACTCTGGCCGCTGCGGCCGGCGCGGTCCCGAGCGCCGCGGGCGCGGACGATACGCCGAAGCTTCCGCAAATCAAGATCGGCAAGCGCTCCATTTCGCGCCTGATCTGCGGCTCGAATCCGTTCGGCGCGATGTCTCACACTTCCCCGCTGATGGACTTTGAGTTCAGCCAGTATTACACGCTGGAACAAGTGGCTCAGACGCTCAAAAAGTGCCGGGAAGAAGGAATCAATACGGCGCAAGGGGTGACCGTCGTGCGCTATCAGGCTTTGGTGAAGGCTGGCGGCGACATCCAAGTGCTGGCGAACGGACGCGGGGATCCGGCGGGCATCAAAACCCTAATCGAAAACGGCGCCATCGGAGTGCACCATTACGGAGTCACCACCGATGCGCTATACAAACAGGGAAAGCTCTCCGTTGTGCGCACGAGTATCTGAAACATGTTCGCGACGCGGGCGCGCTGGTTGGGCTGACGACGCATATTCCCGAAGTGGTGGACGCCGTCGAATCGCAAGGCTGGGACCTGGATTACTTCATGACGTGCGTCTACCAGTGGGGCCGCACAACGGAGGATCTCGAGAAGCTCTTCGGCGATAAGAAGGACCTGCTGCCGGTGGAAGCCTACAGTATGGTTGTGGGCGACGGTTACGCGGAAGTGTTTTTGAGTGGCGATCCCCCGAAGATGTATAAGCGAATACGGCAGAGCAAGAAGCCGTGCCTGGCGTATAAGATTCTCGCCGCGGGGCGCAAGTGCCTGTCGCCCTCGTCAATTGAGGATGCGTTCAAAGAGGCCTTCGAGAACATCAAGCCGAGCGACGCGATCATCGTCGGCATGTACGACCGGTACGTGGACCAGATCGCGGAGAACTGCGGATACGTGCGCCGCTTCGGCGCCGTGAGCGTATGAGGAGTTGTAGCGTGGGAAGACTTTTCCATGTCGCATTGGCCACAGTTGTTCTGGCGGCTTGTCGATGGCTCAAGGACAGACCTCGGTGGCGCTCCAAGGGAAGAACATCGAGATCAAGTACGAGCCGCAGTCGATGAACGGCCGGAAGATTTTCGGCGCGGCGGTCCCGTATGGCCAGGTCTGGCGCATCGGCGACAAAGCCGCGCCGGCATTCCACACGGACGGCGATTTGGCCTTCTACGGAGCCACGATTCCTAAAGGCGACTACACCCTCTATATCCTTCCGGAAGCCGGCGCGTGGCAGCTCATCATCAGCAAGCAGACGGGCGCGGGGCCGTACAACCCGAAAATGGACGCCGGAAAGGCGCAGATGACATTGAGTAAGGCGCCGGCGCCGGTCGAGACCTGCAAGGTGACGCTCACGAAGACGGCGACGCTCTCCGCGAAATTCGAACTGACTTGGGAAAACACCGTGGCGTCCGTCCCGTTCCGCCTGGACATGGCGAACTCCGACCGGGAGTGGTAGGCGCGCTGCGTCCGCGGAAAGGCAGGCGGAGCAGGTGGGGCAGGCGCTTCCGCCTGCCCCACTGTGATATCGTAGCCGCAGAAGATGCAAAGCAAGCTCAATCGCCGTGCTTTTTCGAAGACGGTCGCGGCCGGACTGGGCTTGGCATCATTGCCATTCGCGGACGGTCAGAAGAGACGCAACGTCAAGATCGGCCACACGATCCTTACCTGGGCGATGCCGCTGGCCGAACCGGATCAAATCGAACAGGGGATGCGGGACATCGGCAGCCTGGGATTCCACGGCATCGAATTGTTCGGCACGAACCTACAGGCTCTCGAAGAAAACGGCGAGACCCTGATTCCGCTGCTTCAGAAATACAACATCCCGCTCGTCTCCGGATACTGCAACGTCCACCTGACGGACCCGGAACTTTTCAAGACCTCTCTCGAACGGCTTGTGGACGCGGGGAAGATCGTCAAGAAAGCCGGCGGCCGTGTGGCCGTGTTGGGACCGAACGCCGTACAGCGCCAGACATACGACTTCAAGGCGTACAAGAGCCAGATGGTGAACCGGCTCAACGAATGCGGCAAAGCGATTACGGACCTCGGGCTAACGGCCGTGTTTCATCAGCACACCAGCACGTGCATCGAGACGCGCGAGGAAACGGTGGCCGTCATGGAAGCCGTGGATACCCGCTACGTGAAGTTCGGGCCGGATATCGGACAGCTCCAGAAGGGCGGCGCGGACCCCATCGAGCTCCTCAAGCACTTCTTTCCGATTGTTCAGCACTGCCACCTGAAAGATTACCTGGGCGGCGAGCACTGGTCCGGCTATTGCCCGCTCGGCCAGGGCAAGCTGAACATCCCGGCGGTTCTTGATTTGCTGGAAGGCAAGGAAATGGCGGGGATGATTATGGTTGAGTTAGACCCTTCGGCGAAGATGCCGCTGAGCGCTCTGGAGTGCGCTAAGACTTCGAAGGCCTACCTGGAAAAGCTGGGGTGCGCGTTTCGGGGGTAACCGCCAAACGATTTCAGTTGTCCGTTGGCTTGTCGTTTACCCTGTCCACGACCAACACCTTGACCGGCCCTTTGGTAGAAACCAGCTTCAGGCCCAATTGCGTCGCCAACGCCGCGTCCAGGTCTGGGGCCGGTTCCCGCGCGGTATCCGCGGCATTGGCCTGGGCCGCGGGCGGCTCCGGAGGCGCGTTCGGGTTGACCTCAATAGCGTTACGCGGCAGGAAAGTCACGGTGAAGTCGTAGATGCCGGTCAACCCCGTCTTATCCACAATGGGGCGGTCTACCTGGTTCGTTCCCGCAAGCAACTGCAAGAGATCGCCGACGCTCTTCATACGGGCGGCCACGCGGGCCATTGGGGTTCCATAGTTGCCCCATAACTGGATCGCGGGCCTGCCCGGCGGGAATACCGGCCACCCGTCCGCGTCTTTCTCCAAAGTGGGCGGATTGCCGGGCTGTTCAGCCGTCGCAGCCACCGCCTTCTCGGGTGCGTTCAACTTCGGGCCGCCTTTCGCTACTGTCAACTCGTATATCCGGCAATTCCCGTTCTTCCCAATGCACCGCCAGGCCGAACCGGTCGGCAAGCAGGCTCTGAATCATGCCGAGGAATTGCTCGGCCGTCGCTCCGGCCGGAATCTTGGCGACGACATCGTATCTGGCTTTATCGAGCAACGGCGGCCCGAGGATCAGGTCGCGTTGGTTTGCGTGAAAGCCGTACGCCCTTAACATCAGAGTCCTGAGCGTGAGATTCAAACTGGACCACTCTCCGGGTGAGCGCGTACCCGGGCCGCCACTCATGCCCGACCGAGCGGAGGGGTCGGTCGCTGCCGATAGTTTGATGCTGGCGGCTTCAAAGGAAGGCGAAGGGGCGGGCGACTGAGCGGCCGCGACTGCAAAGCTGCTAGCGCCAACAGCACTGAGTAGGGGCGTAGCGGCATGATGTTCCTCCGGTTCGGCGACTGTATCAGACGATTCCAGAACCTAGAATATCACACTCCGGCGTCTTTTTTCGCGGCTCCAGGCGCGCGTGCCTAGAATACCAGCGCCTCGAAGCCGGCTACGCTCGGCGGCTTCACGAAGGCGGCGATCAAGGCATACGAAGGGCCGCCGACGGGGTCGCTGTTTGCACCAAACGAGGGCTGCGGCCAACTGGAGCGAGTCGGCGGCGCGGAGGGCGTGAACGCGGAGCTGGTCCTGGGCTAGCTCGCGCAATTCGGAAGTGGGTTGCACCTCTCGCCAGGCGCTGCGGAGCGTATCAAGGCGATGCCAAGCGGTCTGGGCCATAGCCCCCGCCAGGGCTCCTTCGCGCTCCAAGCGTGCAAGGGCGCTCGCGACTTCAACGGAAGCGCCCCACCAAACCACGGGATTTTCTCGCCGCAGCAGTTCCCGGCCCGATCGCCGCCCCATGCCGGGCACGCACAGCGGAACAATCGCGCTAGCGTCCCAAAAGGCGGTCATCGGATTCCTCGCGATCGTCGCTCACCGCGCGGCGCACTGCACGGGCCTTTTTGGGGCTCAGCGGCTTGCCTGGTTCCCCGCGCCAAAATGACTCTTCGTCAAACGTTCCGCTGGGCAGCCGGAGCTTGCCCGCCGCAACAAGCTCCATCTCTTCACTCGAGACTTCGACCGGAGCGAGAGGGATCAGACGCGCCACCGGGAGGTTGCGGTCGCGCACAATGATCTCTTCTCCGGCCCGGACTTCCTGAAGATAAGCGCTGAGGCCGTTCTTCAGCTCGGCGATGTTTACCGTTTTCATATAGCTACTATAGCCATGATATGGCTAGAATAGCTAGTATCCGAGCTATCCTACTTCCCCACCACCAGTACCGAAAAGCTGTCCGCCACCGGCGTGCTTCCGCCGGAAGCAGGATACTCAACCGCTGGCAGGTAAAGATTGTGCGTCTTTGGATCGACGGCCAGCACGCGCGAGTTGCGCGCGGTGGGGACTTTTTCGCCGCTGTCGAACGCGCCGGCGTTCTCCTTCACCACGGTCACGGTTCCATCGGCGCCATCCGCGGTGAAGATGAGGCCGGTTCCGGCGTCGAATCCAACTCCGGCGGCGCTCTTGCCGATGGCTACGGTGGTGATCACTTTGCCGGACTCGGCGTCGATTACCGACAGCTTCGAATTATTGCAGGCGGCGAAGACGCGATGGTTCTTGGCGTCCATGGCGATATCGGCGGGGCGGTCGCAGGGAGTAATGGGATTGTGTCGCAGCAGGGTTAGCTTTTCGGCGTCCACCACGCCGATCTCGCTGCTCACGTTCCAATCTTCATTCGTGATCTGGAGGGTGATCCAGATTTTCCCGCTGCCATCCGCTACCGCGCCGGTGGCCTTGCCGCCGAGAGTGACTTTTCCGGCGTCCTCTCCGGTCTTGGCGTCAATCACGGTGGCCGTGCCGTCTTCGGTCGCCAGGTTGAAGGCGAACACCTTGCCGGTCTTGGGTTCGTAGATTACCGGGCCGGGGTCGCCGCCGGTGGAGGCCTTTCCCACGGGCTTCAACGTTTTCAAATCGAAGATGGTGATTTCGTTCGCGCGGCCGGCGGTGATGAAACCCTTACCCAAGGCCGGAACGACGGCGATGGCGTGGACGCCATCAACGCCCGGAATTTCGCCGACCACCTTGCCGGCATCGACGTCGATGACCACCACGCGAGTGTCGTTCGCGACGTAAAGCCGCCGAGCCGATTCGTCGAACGTCAGACGGTCCGATGTCCCGCTGCCGCCGATGTGGATTTTCTGAATGACCTTGTAGCCCTCGGCCGCGAAGGCCACGGACGCCGAAAGAAGAATGAATAAGACCCGTTTCATGTTCGCTCCCATGCCGGCTGGATAGGGGCGGCCGGTGGCGCCGCGGACCCGATTGGCGAGTCCATGAAGTTGTCAATCTAACATGCGGTTACATCGTGAGCGCGGTGTGCTGTCGTGGCCCCGGCTGACCGCTCCCTGACGGTCGCGGCTCGGCTAGCGGGCTTTTGCTTCGGCAGTGCCGGACCGATATTTTCGGACGGCTTTTCACACGGCGCTTGTGGCCGATCCCTGTTACTTCGTAATTCCGTTCCTCTGCTCCCGCGGGGTCCGGCTGACTGCTCTGTCGAAGACGCGACCAAGCCGGCCTGCGGCCGGTGTACCGGCAAAAATGCCGGTACGCAGCCAAGATTGGCCGCCCCACACGGACCGGGCGTCTTCATCAGCTTTGGCGGGCCGCGGCGGCCCATGGGCACTCCCTGACGGTCGCGGCTCGGCTAGCGGGCTTTTGCCTTGGCTACGCGCTAGCCTTCACGGGTTCCGCCACTGGCACTGGCTTGGGGCCCACCAGGACCAACTCTATGCCTTCTTTCTTTCCGAGGTTCCGCGAATATTTCCTGTCGATCGGATTGTTCCAGTGTTCGTGAACCCCCAGGCTCTTGGCGTGAAGCGGCGCGCCGTCCTTATGCGGATTGTATTTCGTCTTCGAAGGCGGATCGGATACCTGCGCAGCTTCGTGCATGAAGTTATCCGGATGCCCGTTTCCGTGCGGGCCGACCTGCGTCGGCTCATTCCGGATGAAATCCAGTCCCACCGAATCGATGGCAACCGGGTCCATCGACATCAGGACGCTGGAGCTCCAATGGTCGCCGAAAGACTTCCACCGCATCACCTGGGTCTCGCTTTGCTGAGCGCTGTAGACGCCGTCCAGGAAATTGAGAAGGTTCTTCCCGCCGGTCTGCCTGTGCGCCAGGATATCCACGAACGCGTTGTAGTCCGGCAGGTTGCGTTGCTTGGTGATGAAGTTGTGGTAGACGCGCGGGCCCCAGTAATTGGAACTCGGCCAGTACAGCGTCCCGTTATTGTTCTTTGTGCACAGGGTGACGCCGCAAATGGTGTGCGCGCGCAGCAGGGCGTAGCTGACCCTGTATTTCGCGTGCGTCACCACGGTCGGCTGGTAGGCCAGACCCGGGCCGGGGCTCTCGAGCATCTGCGGATAGGAGAACTGGATGGGGTCCGACATATCCGGCTCGACGGCGACTCGCCCTCTGGTGGCGGTCAGCGGATTCACCGCGAAAGTGATCTTGTGCATCCGCGGATCGGGGTCGCTCATGATGCGGTTGTAAACAGGGTCGCTGATGAACCGGCCGTCGGTGCAGTCGAAAACCGTGATGTCTTCGCCCGGAATGCCGGCGTTATGGACCAGTTGACGCAGGAAGGCTTGGAGCATCTGCGGACTCGGATATGCCCATCCCGGCCACCACGGCTGCGTGTTCGACCGGTCGTTGTTGAAGTTGACCTTGATGGCGATCTTCTCGCCCGGCTTATAGTTGTTGTTGCCGAATCCATGGGAATCGTTGAAGCTCTTAAAAATCCTCTCCCACGCCTTCTTCTCGGATTTCTCTCCGCCGACGGTCGTCACGGCCGAGGACATCATCTCGCCGCAGATCTCCGGGTTGGTGTTCTCGTCGTCCCACCACTGGCCGTGGCCGCTCTCCACTACCGGATGCTGTCCTTGCAGTCTTTCCGAAATGACGGCGTCCCAGGTCGCAACTTTGGGGTTGTGAACCCACGCGACGCGCCCGGGGTGGA
The DNA here is from genome assembly GCA_963783505.1 of Terriglobia bacterium. GTDB lineage: Bacteria > Acidobacteriota > Terriglobia > Bryobacterales > Bryobacteraceae > BOG-224. Next base: position 299,200 of record CAWAOP010000025.1, read on the forward strand.
CGCCTCTGCCTACGCCCACCGGAGTGTTGGGATCGTCGCTTGGAACCCAGGTTTTCGGCGGCGTCACCTGGCCGCGCCCCGGCGCTTGTTGTTCAGGCTCGGCCCACGTATGACCGGGCAAACCGCCCCAGAAACCGGCAGCCGCAGTGGTAGCGAGTACCTGCCGCCGCGATATGTTCTTTTCATCCTTCATCGTTGACCCTCCTGTTAGTTCGCTGCCCAGGCTCACCGCCCCAAGCAGCCGAGACCTCTTACGCCGCCGCTTTACGCCGGCAACGTGAACCCTTGTCGATACGAAACTTTGAGCGCCTTGTTCGCGTCGTCGTTGTTTAGGAACAAGCCGGCTTTAGCGTCGTAGTTGAGAATTTTACCAGGCTGCAGGAACCCGAGATTGCCAAGCGCGGACGTCTCCGAAAGGAGCCCGCCGTAACTGAACGGCGCTCCCGCCTGCTTCGCGGCCTTGGCCGATTCGGCCCAATCCCACCAGTGATTGAACGGGCGCGGCAGATTGAGCGGATTCTTGACCTTGTAGGACTTCTCCAGTTCCTCGGGGAACATGCGAATCTTGGTTGGCGTACCCCAAGTTACCGGTTTGTAGCCTTGGGTCGAAGCGCTCAAGGGCAAGCTGGCGTAAATCGGACCGAAGACGATGGCGCCCTGGCTGCCGTAGAAGATGCCTCCGCCGGCCGGCGGAAGAGTGTCGGTCTTCTTCCAGCCTTTGGGCAGCGGGATATGCCCGTAATCCACGCCATAGTGCCAGATGACGGAGACCGGCGGCTTCGCGCCGCGCGCCGGGAAGTCCCACCGCACGATGCCCGAGTTCGGCCACGTTTGACTGTTCGTCGAGGGATCGAACGGCGCGTCCGGACGGGATTCGATTTTCTCCGGCAGCGTCAGATCCAAAGCCCAGAATACCGGATCGAAGGAATGGCAGCAGTAATCGCCGATGATTCCGTCTCCGAAATCGCGCCAACTGCGCCACGTGCCGGGAGCGTAAGCCGGGTTGAATTTGCGTAACGGCGCCGGGCCAATCCACAGGTCCCACTTCAACTCGTCCGGAACGGGATGGTCTTCGGCGACCAACTTCGGCACGTCGGGGTAGTTGAATTGCTTGCCGCCCTTGAGGTTCTGGAAGATGTGAACCTCGCGAACGTCGCCGATGGCGCCGTCCTTGATCCACTCGACCACCATGCGGCAATCTTCGGACGAGTGGCCCTGGCAACCGGTCTGCGTGGTGACCTTGTACTTCTTCTCCGCCGCGATCATGGCGCGGATCTCTTCCACCGAGTGAGCCAGCGGCTTTTCGCAGTAGACGTGCTTGCCCATCTTCATGGCGGTCGAGGCAATCACGGCGTGACTGTGATTGGGCGCGCGCCACCATCACGGCGTCGATGTTCTTGTCCTCCTTCTGGAGCATGATGCGCCAGTCGTCGTAACGCTTCGCCTTGGGATAATCGGCGACAATCTCGACGGCCGTGGGGTACTCGCGGCCCTCGAGCGGGCGCCAGTCCACGTCGCACAGCGCCACGACGTTGTGCTGGAGGTTGGCCATCTCCCGGAGGTCGAATGAGCCGCGCGTGCCGATGCCGACGAACGCAACATTCAGCTTTTCGCTGGGGGCCAGGTAGCCCGCCCGGCCGAGTACTCGCGAAGGCAGGAACGTAATGCCCGCGGCGGCGCCTGCGAGCATCTCCCTTCTTGACATGCCATTTGTCCGAACAGAAGCCGCCATCTCAGATACCCCCTCGGCGAGACTATTCGCCGTTGCGTATTGCGCAGCCGCGTTGGCGCGCGCTGCAATGATCCTATAAGATCTCAAAGTCCCCGTCAAGGCCATTCCCCCGTCGTCCGAATTCCTTGTTGTTTTGGCGCTGAAGGGCTTCTTAATACGGCGCGCGGGATTGTGAAGTGGTTACTGTGACCTGAATATCCGCATCCGTGGGCAAGAGCGCCACCCGGCGGTGGGGATAGAGCCCTGATGGCGAGAACCGCAAGCCGACCGCGTGCTCTGCGAGGGGAAGAGAAAAGCGTTAGCGAATTGGAACGATAATTCCTGGCTGCCGCCCGCTGAGCCTGAAATCCGAAGTTGAATTCGGCAGGGCTCAGAAATCGCGACGAAAACCGAGGCGACAGAACGGTTTGTATCAGGGCATGTCTTCAGACATGCCGAACGAAGCAGGTAAGGTTCGGGCTTCAGCCCCTGCGTCGGAGGCAGTGGCTAAAGCCTTGATTATGTATGCGCGTTACGGCACGGCTCAAGCCGTGCCCTGATACAAAGCCGTATTCACTTCGGATTTCAGGCTGAGAGCGAGCGGCAGCCGGAATTCCATTGGACACGCCTTTATTGCTTCTTGGCGACAGGGGCCGGTGTCGGAGCTTTTGCTGGCGTCGTGGCAGTCTTAGCCGCCGCGTGAGGCTTGCCCCAGAAAATGTACGTGCCTGTGTTCGTGGAGGTGACGATGTCCAGCGCGCCGTCTTTGTTGAGGTCCACTGCCAGAATATCGGAGCCCGCGCCGGAACGGTTGTGAATCAGCTCCGGGACAAACCTCGCACCGCCGGGTGCCTTCGGATCGCGTACCGTCTTGTACCAATACAAGACGGGCGCCCCGTACGGATCCGGATCGAGATACGAATCCAGGTGCGTGAAATAGCGCTTGCCGACGATCAAGTCTGGAATCCCGTCTCCATCCACATCGCCCATGGCGGTCCCGTGCGCTTCGGAGAAGACTACCCCTCCAGCCGCCGTCGCGCCTTGGCCTTCCCCGCTCATGATGGGGTGCTGGACGAATGAAATCTTTCCGTCCTTGTCGCGCTTCTGCTCGAACCAGGCGATGCCGAAGTCGTGGGAGCTCATGACGGTGACGACGTCGTTCAGGCCATCGCCGTTCACGTCCCAAACCCACATGCGGTTCCCGCCGGGGTTACCGCGGCTGTACCACTCGAACGCTTCCGGATGATAGATCCACGTCTCCTGTTTGCTCCCGGGCCCGGGGTTCTCCCACCATCCGTAGCAGTTCAGAATATCCGGCCTGCCATCGCCGTTGATATCGCCGACGCCGATCCCGTGCGGGGCGCCATAGCCTCGCTCGGATACGGCGTGCCAGGTCCAGGGCTTGGTCGGGTCGGCCGGGTCGAACTTGTAATACCCCACGGTTCCGTTGGCGGAAGCGATCAGCTCCGGCTTGCCGTCGCCGTCGATATCCCCCATCACCGTCTCTTCGCTCGTGACGTTCCCCACCGTGTACTTCTGCCACCGCCGGGATTCGCCCTTCGGGTTGAGATAGAGCGTTACGGCCGGCGGCGACGCCAAAACATCCGGCCAGCCATCGCCGTTGAAATCGAAAACATAGTTGTCGTGCGCGTAGGCGAACTCGGTGGAGGGCTTGAGCGTGGTCGCGGAAAACAGCTCCCGGGACTTGGTGAAATCAGGCCCGTAGTAAATATAGGGCCCGGCCACCAGATCGAGGTTGCCGTCTTTATTGAAGTCGCCGGCGGCGGCGGTCCAGGCATAGTAATAGTCGCTGATCTTCTGCATCCGGAAATTGGGTGAGACCTTATCAAGCTGGGTCGTTCGAATGCCCAGGTCTTTGTAGCCCACTTCCTTGAAGTGCACTTCGGCATCGGGAGGAACGTAGAGAGCCAGAGGACCGTAGCTGCCCAACTCGTCGTCCGCGACGCCAGTCACTTCGCGGCCGCGGTTGAGATAGGAGCGAAGGACCTGGGAATCCAGGATGATCTCCATCTCGTTCCACTCTCCCGGATGGAAGGAGTAATCGGGCGGAGTCAAAGGAAGCGGTACGGCCGGCCCGCGTCCGCCGGCCGGGAAACCGCCGCGGGCTCCCGCCGCCGCGCCGGGCCCGCGTCCGGGCACCCCAGCAGCGGCAGCGCCTGCCTGAACGCCGCCTGGCGCGCCGCGCCCGGCGCCCGCGCCCCCGGGGCCCGCTGCCCCGGCGTCGGCTGGCGGCACGACCCTCACCCAGGACGAACCTGGGACTCTGCGAAGAGGAGTGCGCGTCAGCTCCTTGCCTTGCGAATCCAGCGTCACGGCGTAATTCGAAAGGGCCCCGTCCGCGAGCGAAACGAAGATGCCCTTCATGCCGCCGTCCGCCGTTTTTTCGGCGCGAAGCAGCGCGCCGGTCTTAACGTCTTCGGCGCACTTCACAAAGAAGTGCAGCGCGACATCCTGATAGGAACGGTCGAGAACCAGCCAGCCGCCGCCCGGTTTACCGGTTCCGGTCAGCTCGCCATTATCGGCCTTCCAGTTCGACGAACCGAGGGTGTGCCAACCCGTCAGGGTGGAACCTTTGAAAACCGTGTCCGGGATGAACGTCGAATTCCCGTGGGTTATGGGAACCAACATCACCGCCAGGATGGCAATAGCAATCGCGACAGGCAACTTCCGAAGCATACAAGCCTTCCTTCCCTTCTTGACACCTCTCCCTCCGGGAGAGTATGCGAGGGTCTGCGCCTCCGCCGCCGGCCCGGAAATGCTTCCGTGACGGCGCCAACTGGCTGCCCGCCGGCCGCTTCTACTTTCCGATCCAGCCACCTTCGGCGTGCAGACTCTGGCCGGTGATATACGACGACTCATCCGAACAGAAGAACGCAGCCGCCGTACCCATCTCGCGGATATTTCCGGCCCGCCCCATCGAGATCTGAGCCAGCACCTGCGGGCGAATCTCGTCGTTCTTCATCACCCACGAGGTCATGTCCGTTTCGATCAACCCGGGGTGCAGACAATTCACGCGGATTCCGTACGGCATCATCTCGACCGACATGTTGCGCGTCAGAGCTTCCAGCCCGAGTTTGGTGGGCGCGTAATGCGTGCGGCCCGGCAGCACCTTTGCGGCCTGCACGGAGCCGATCTGGAGGATGACGCCTTTGCGATTCTCGGCGACAACCTTTCGGCAATAGACCTGGGAAACCAGCCACGGGGCCCGCAGGTTCACATCCACCAGGCGCGTCCACTGCTCGTCGGTCAGTTCCAGGAACGGGACGATGGTCTCGATCCCGGCGTTGTTCACCAGAATGTCGATGGGCCCGAGCTCTTTCCAGACGCGGTCGATCATGGCTTCGACCTGCGCGCGGTTCGGCACGTCGGCCTGCACCGTGATCGCCCGTCGCCCCTTGCTTCGCACATAAGCGGCAACATCTTCGGCTGCCTGCGCGCTGGCGACGTAGTTTACCGCTACGTCCGCGCCCTCCTCGGCGAACACCTCGGCGATACCGCGCCCAATCCCCCTGCTGGCCCCCGTAATCAGCGCGATTTTGTTCAGTAGTTTCATGAAGCCCCCGTTAGCGGAACGTTCGATTAGTGAATGGTCCAGCCGCCGTCGACCATCAACACATGGCCGACGACTTGCGCCGACAGATGCGTCGATGCGAGAAACAGAACGGCGCCCACAAGATCCTCGGGCTGATTCCAGCGCCCGCTGGCCAGCTTGTCGCCGGTGGCCCACTCCTTGTAGCCCGGCTGCTCGAGAATCCCCTTGCGCGAGGGAGTCTCGGTGATGCACGGCGCCACCACGTTCACCACCACGCCATCCTTGGCCCACTCCAGGGAGAGAGCTCGGGATAACTGGTGCACGGCGGCCTTGGCCCCGGCGTAAATGGCCCGTTTCCGCCACGCCGAAACGGCGAAGTTGGAACCGATGTTGACGATTCTCCCGCCGCCCTGCGGGATCATGACGCGGGCCGCGGCCTGGCACGCGAAGAAGACGTTCTTCGCGTTGGTGTCCATGGTGCCGTCGTAGTCTTCCTCGGTGGCGTCGATCGCCGGCCCGGTGCACGTCCAGCTCGCGTTGTTCACCATGATGTCGATGCGGCCAAAGACCTCCTTGGCCTTATCCACCATGGCGCGAATCTGCGCGACGCTCGAAACGTCGGTGGGGACGACCAAGTACTTTGCGGTCCAGTGCCTCGATTTCGGCTTGGACTTCTCTCAAGGCGTCCTGGTGCAGCGCGGGATGTTCGGCGAGCACCAGGTGGCAGCCGGCCTGGGCCAGTCCCAGCGCGATGGCGCGGCCAATCCCTTGCGACGGCCCGGTGACAATGGCGATCTTATCGTTCAATTGAAACGCGGAATAATCGATGCTCATCGGTTTCCTGTTCTTCGGCCAGTCCTTTTCGGCTTTGTATCAGGGCACGACTTGAGTCGTGCCGTTCGACATGACAACGTGTGGGCTTTAGCTCCTGGTCCACAACGGCGAGCGCGAGCGCCTTCCGCAATGCGCCAGGGGCTAAAGCCCTGTCTATTCCGCCCTCTGTGGCACGGCTGAAGCCGTGCCCCGATACAACCCATAGCTCCTCGGCAAAAGGCCGATGAGAAATGCGAACTAGCGCCCCAGCATTCCATCCCAGGTATCGACCTTGGACTTCTTCTTCTCTTCCTCGCTGAACCATGTCGTGGTGACGCACTTGGTTTCGGTGAAGAACTTTACGCCGTCCTTGCCGAGCGTGTGCAGGTCGCCGAAGAACGATTGCTTGTGGCCCGCGAACGGGAACATGCCGACCGGCACCGGAATGCCCACGTTGACGCCTACCATGCCTCCGTGGCTGCGCTTGGCGAATTCCCGGCTGTAATAGCCGTTCTGCGTGAAGATCACCGAGCCGTTGGCGAAACGGTTGGCGTTGGTCAGCGCCAGTCCTTCTTCGAAATTCCTGACCCGTTTCACGCACAGTACGGGACCGAAGACCTCTTCGTCGCCTACGGACATGCCGGGTTTCACGTGATCGAAAATCGTGGGGCCGAGATAGAACCCTTCTTCGTAGCCCTTGACCACGAGGCCGCGGCCATCGAGAACGAGTTTGGCTCCTTCCGCGAGACCTTTCTCGATCCAGTCGGTGACCCACTTCCGCTGTCCCGGCGAAACCATCGGCCCCATCTCCGAGGACTTGTCGTAGGCCGGCCCGATCTTGCGCTCGCCGGCGTATTTGACCAGCAGTTCCACAAGCCGATCCGCGATGCTTTCCTGGACGGCGATGGCGGGAAGCGCCATGCACCTTTCGCCGGCGCAACCGAAGGCCGCGTTGATAATTCCGCGCGCGGTGCGCTCCAGCGGCGCATCCTCGAGCACGAGAGCGTGATTCTTGGCTTCGCAAAGCGCCTGAACCCGCTTGCCGTGTGCCGCGGCGGTCTCGTAAATGTGAAGGCCGACCGAAGTCGATCCCACGAAGACGATGCCCTTGACATCGGGGTGCTTCAAGATCCGATCGGCCTCGCGGCGGCTGCAGGTGACCACGTTGACGACTCCGGGCGGCAATCCGGCTTCGTTGAGCAGTTCCATCATGCGCATGGAGGTCATCGGCGTGATGGTGGCCGCCTTCAACACGAAGGTGTTGCCGGTGGCGATGCAGAGCGGCATCATCCAGCCCATGGGAATCATGGCCGGAAAATTGAAGGGCGCGATGCCGGCGAACACGCCTATGGGCTCGCGGTAGAGAACCGTGTCGTAGCCCGAACTGGCGTCCATCAGCGACTCGCCCATCATCAGCGACGGGATGCCGCAGGCCAGTTCCACCGCCTCGCGGGCTTTCAACACGTCGCCTTGCGCTTCATCCCACACCTTGCCGTTCTCGGCGCACACCATGCGGGTGAGCTCGTCGAGATGCCGGTCGATGAGGTTCCTGAAGTTGTATAGGACCTGCGTCCGCTTGATGGCCGGCGTATTGCACCAGCCGGGAAACGCCTCCTTCGCGCACTGGATAGCGCGAGCTACTTCTTCCTCGGTGCACAAGGGCGTCTGGGCAAGTACTTCGCCAGTGCTCGGATCGAATACGTCGGCGTACTTTCCAGACTTGGATTGCAGCGCCTCCCCTCCCGCGAAATAGCTGAGTGTCTTAACGTTGGTAGCGATCATCGATATCCCCCCTAAGATCGAAAAGTGTAACCAAGTTTCTTCAGATAATCCTTGGCGATGGTGGCGGTCTGGAGCGGCGTATAGGGGGGATTGCTGCTCTGAGGATCCAACTCCACCATTACAATCTTAAGCTCCGGTTGCTGTTCAAGCACATCGAGCACGGCCGGCAGGTTGACCTTGCCTTGTCCCAACGGACAATAGGCCGCCCAATTCGGACCGCCGTCGAAGTCTTTAAAGTGGACGTGGCGGATCAGCGGCAGGAAGTCCTTCACAACCTGCACCGGGTCGGAACCGCCCTTTTGAAGCTGTCCGACGTCGGGGCCGAATCGCACGACCTTCGGGTCCACTGCCTCCAGCACGGCGTAGACCTCGTCGCGGGTCTCCACCTCGGTGCCCGTGTGCTGGTGCAGAACGCCGGTGACGCCGGCATCTTCCAGCGCCTTGCAAAGATCGTTCAGCATGGACACAATGTTTGGCTTGGCAGCCGCAAAATCGTAATTGCGGCCCCGGCCACCCGGCCCGATGACGACCGTAGTCCCGCCGTACTTCTTGATGAGCTTGCCCCAGCGGACCATCTTCTCGATTTCGGCGCTCTTCTTGGTCGGGTCCTGCAGGTTCGTTCCACAGTAGGCCGAAATCAAGGGCAAGTTGGCCTGTTCCAAAATGCGGCCGATCCCGCCTTTGGCCTCCCACGCTTCGATCACGTTGCCGAACGACTCGAAGCCGTAGAAACCCAGGCTGCCCACGTCTTTAATCGCCTGCTCGGCGTTCTCGGGCTGGTAGCCCCACGTGATTCCCGTGTGACCGATTTTCAGCCTCCGAGGGGTCGCCCCTTGCGCGGAGGGTAGCGTCAACGCGCCCAAACCGAACCCTGCGGCCGCAGCAAACTCGCGACGGCTCAACTGTTGTTTCATGGTGTTCACCTGTAGCAGCCCGAAGGCGCTTCTATCGTTAGCATCTTCCTAAGATCGGAATGTATCACCAAGCTTCATGGAATGCTCTTTGGCCACCGTGGCCGTTTGGATCGGCGTCCAAGGCGAATTGCCGCCTGAATCCAACTCCACCAAAACAACCTCTAAATCCCGCCGCAGTTCGAGAAGATCGGGCGCCACGGGAAGACCTACCTGGACTCTGCCGAGCGGGCAGTAACCCGTCCACTACGGTCCGCCGTCGCAATGCTTTCCCTTCAGGTTGCGGGCTCTCTCGATCAAATCATTGCGTATTATACAACAATCATTGCCGCACAGATCTGCCAAGATCATTGTATGGGGCATCCCAATCGAAGTCAAGGAGAAGATCGGGGAGTTTGGCAGGAGTCCGGCGATCCGCCGAATAGGCAGGCCTCACTTCGAGCAATTTTGCGCAAAGCGCACCAGTCCCCCTACAATCCCGGCGCTGAGAGTTCCTCAGTTGGAGGCGACGGCGGCGCGGAGACGCCGCTTAGCGGCTCAATCACTGCCGAATCTGGAGCCGAGCCGAGATTTGGTCCGCCACGGCTCGCACCTGGTCCGCGACCTCGGCGTATCGCTGATCCGGGAACCGCAGCGCTGGGGCCGAGATGCCGATGGATCCGACAATCAACCCGGCTTCCGCGCGGATCGGAGCCGCAACGCACCGGATGCCCTCCTGGAACTCGCCGTCGTCGGTGGCGAAGCCCTGCTCCTTAAACTGCACGCACGCTTTCGTCAATTGCGTGATCGACCGGATGGTTCCGTTGGTGTACCGCTGCAGAGCCCCGGAGCCCAGAAGCGTCCGCAAGCCGCGCTCGTCGAAATCGGTAAGCAAGGCCTTCCCGTGAGCCGTGCAGTACAAAGGAGTGAATTCGCCGGTCTGACCCGAAACCGCAATCACGTGGTTTGCGGTGACGTGATCGATGAAGAGGGTATGTTTGCCTTCCCGGATGGCCAAATGCGCCGTTTCATTCGTCTCGCTCGCCAGTTGCTTCAAATGCTCGCGGGACACGCGGATCAGCATGGCGCCCCAATCGTATTGATGGGACAGCCTCCACAGGGCCGGGCCCAGAATATAATCCTTCCGCCCGGCGGGATAAGCGAGAAACCCGCGCCGCTTCATCGTGCTGGCCAGCCGGAAGACGCTGCTGCGGTCGATGCACAACAGGCTCGTCAAAGCGCCTAACGAAACAGGTTCGCTTGACTTGGCTACAGCCTCCAGAATGATCAGTCCGCGGTCGAGGCTTTGAATCGGCTTCTGCTGTCCGGCTCCAGTATCTGGCATATTCAGGACTCTTTTGTATTATACGTATGCTTGGCGCTGTCGGCGCTTTCACGAGGAGGATTCCAACGTCGTTGAGTACTCCCCGAGTTCCGCAACTTGGGCTCGGAGGCGTGCAATCGGAGAACCGAGGGCAAGTCGTACCAGGATATCCAAATCCGCGGACAGGCTGTCGTTCCCTGCTACCGGCCACTCGAAATAGACGTTTTGATTCCCGCCTTCGTAAGGAACGCCGCCAGGCGGGTAGCATCCCGGCTTTCGGGCAGAGCAGGGTTCCTCTGCGAAGCCGATCAAAAGGCCGTACATGACAGCGCTTTCAAGAAGCGCAAGCTTGCACGTCCTTGAAGTCAATTGTCCAGCCTCTCTGAGCGAAGCCACGCTCCTGCAAGCGCTTGCCTCGCCTCGCCGAATGGTGCTAGGATCAACGGTCACGCACATCCTGGGCTGGTTCGCGGGAGGTCGGGAGCGCCGATCAGGCGACCTAAATAGTGATAAAAGAGTTGTTAGTATTCTCAAAAACCCCTTAGACACGAGACCACCGAGCCGGGGCCCCGATGCTGGCGATCGGCGGGGGTGTGCAGCGTCCTATTCCACTTACGAAAGAAAAAACAGAAACGGAGCTTTCCAATGTCCATGACATTCGGCTTGATTGTCGGCAACCGCGGGTTCTTCCCGGACCATCTGGCGCTTAGCGGGCGCAAGGAAGTCATCGCCGCTCTCACCGCCGCCGGTTACGGCGTCGTCTGTCCCACGCCGGAGCAGACCAAACACGGCGCCATCGAGAATCGTGCGCACGCCAAAATTATTGCGGACCTCTTCCGCCAGAACCGCGACAAAATCGACGGCGTCATCATCACCCTCCCCAACTTCGGCGAGGAAAAAGCCATGGCCGACGCTCTGCGCCTGGCCGGCCTCAACGTGCCCGTGCTCATCCACGCCTTCCCCGACACGCCCGGGAAAATGCTTATCTCCGACCGTCGCGACAGCTTCTGCGGCAAGATGAGCATCTGCAACAACCTCAAGCAATACCGCATTCCCTACTCGCTCACCACGCTGCACACCGAGGCGGTAGACTCCGCGGAGTTCAAGAACGATATCGCCTGGTTCGCCGGGGTCTGCCGCGTGGTCAACGGGCTAAGGAAGCTGCGCATCGGCGCCATCGGCGCGCGCCCCTCCGCATTCAACACCGTGCGCTACAGCGAGAAGCTGCTGGAAAGCGCCGGCATCACCATCGAGCCGCTGGACCTGTCGGAAGTCTTCGGCCGCATTGAGAAGCTCCCGGAGACCGATCCCAAGGCGCAGGCGAAGATCGCGGCCATCCGCGCGTACGTTCCTACCGACGGCGTGCCGGATGCGGCGGTGAGCAAGATGGCGCGTCTGGGCGTAGTGATCGACGAGTGGATGAAGGACAACGAACTGGACGTGAGCGCAGTGCAGTGCTGGACCTCGATGGAAGAGTACTTCGGCGTGGTTCCCTGCACGGTGATGAGCATGATGAGCGACGGGCTGCTGTCGAGCGCCTGCGAGGTGGACGTGCCGGGCGTGGTGGGAATGCACGCGCTGCGTCTGGCTTCGGAAACCCCCAGCGCGCTGCTGGACTGGAACAACAATTACGGCGCCGACCCGAACAAGGCCGTATGCTTCCACTGCAGCAACCTGCCGAAGCATTTCCTGCGGACGGTGAAGATGGACTACCAGGCGATCATCGCCGGAACGGTGGGCAGGGAAAATACCTTCGGTACATGCGTCGGACTGGTGAAACCCTCTCCGATGAGCTTCGCGCGCTTCTCGACGGACGATGCCACGGGCCAGATCCGCGGCTACATGGGCGGCGGCCGTTTCACGGACGACCCGCTGGAGACGTTCGGCGGAGCGGGCGTGGTGGAGATTCCGCGGCTGCAGCAGTTGTTGCGCTACATCTGCGAGAACGGCTTCGAGCACCACGTAGCGGCCAGCCTGAGCACAAGCGCCACCATGGTCTACGAAGCGGCGAAGAACTACATGGGCTGGGACGTGTACCTGCACCAGTAGGCTCAACCGGGAACCGGAGAAACGGCGGACTCGCGCGTTGCGGGTCCGCCGTTTTGTCTTGGGAACTCTTGCACGGCGGAACACAGCGTGCACTCTCATTCACGTACGTAAATGAGGGCTGCGCTGGAGTGGCCCCGCCGCGCTACTCTCCGCCGCGGCCGCGACCGGTTGGTGCGCCGCCGGCCGGCGGAGTCGTTCCACTCGGAGCGGTTCCGGCAGGGGCTTGGCCACCTCGTCCACCAGGGCCGACCCCAGGGAACGCCCCGCGGCCGCCGCCATTCTGAGCCGTCGGCTCGAACCACGGCGTGTTCGGAACCTGCGCACGCTTGGCGCCTTCTTCGTTCAGCTCAACTCCCAGGCCCGGCTTTTCCGGCATCGCGATGAAACCCTTTTGGATGATGTCGCCTTCCTTCACCCAGTTCCGCCACAGGGCCAAGCTATCGATCCAGTGCCATTCCAGCACCAGGAAGTTTGGCACGGCCGCGCATACATGAGCCGCGCCCATCATGCCGATCGGCGACGTCACCCCGTGCGGCGCGAACGGCGTGAAGTACGTGTGCGCCATGTCCGCGATCTTGCGGCCTTCGAACAACCCGCCGCACTTGTTCAGATCCGGCATGATAATGTCCACCGCGTGCTTCTCCAGCACTTCGCGGTAGCCCCAGCGCAGGTAGATGTTCTCGCCCGCGCAGATTGGCGTACTGGTGGTGGCGCGAATGTCCCGCATCGCGTCGATGTTATCCGGCGGCACCGGCTCTTCCAGCCACATCAAACGGAACGGCTCCGCCAGCTTCGCCACCTTCTTGCCGGTGATGGCGTCATAACGGCCGTGCATGTCCACCGCCAAGTCGATCTTCGAAGGATATAGTTCGCGCGTGAACTTGATCTTGGCCATCATGTGGTCAATTTCGTCGTTCGTCGCAGTCCAATTCACGCGGTCCAGGCGCGAAGGGTCGCCAGCGTCGTCGATGTCGATCTTGGCTGCGGTGAAACCCATGTCCTGGATCTGCTGGATGCGGGCTTTGGACTGCTCATTGCCGGGGATCATTTCGCGCTCGCCGGAGTCGCAGTACATGCGGACGCGGTCCCGCACCCGGCCACCCAGCAACTGATAGATTGGCAATCCCACGGCCTTTCCCGTCAGATCCCACAGCGCGGCTTCCACGGCGGTCAGGGCCGTGACGTATTGACCGGCCTGCGCTCCGGCGAATATGCCGCCGGTGCGGATGCGTTCCCAAATTGCCTCGACGTTGAGCGGGTCCTGGTTCCGCAACTGGCGGCCGAAATTGCGAATCAACGGTACGGCGCCATCGGCGGCGTCCACACACTCGCCGTAACCGACCAGCCCTGAGTCCGAATAGATTCCCACAATCACCTGATACCCGTGCACGCGCACTTCGGCAGTGCGGACGTCGGTGATGCGGATTTTGGGCCGGTTGTACGGAGTTGTGTGCTCCTGGACCGCCTTGGAGAGAGCCGGCAGCGAGAGGATTCCACTGCCAAGGGCCGCGTTTTTCAGTAACGCGCGCCGGTTGAACTTTTGCATTGCAACTCCTGGAAACCGAGAATCGAACAGTCCAAATAAATACGATAACCCGAGAAGCCTTCCAATATGGCTTCCTTCGCCACAAGCGCCAAGAGCGGTTGGCCACACCAACACCCGCCGTTCCCCGCACCTGCGCTGGAAGGATATACGGCGTCGCACGCCGACGGCGGGTTACCGGGAGAAACGCAATTCAGCTTATATCCTTAAGAATCAACAAATCGAGCAACGATGAAGGCTTCCGAGCATCCGGCGTGTCCTGTCGGGGCCGGACTTAATTTATTTTTCGCAGAAATAAAATGCGCAATTCCGCTTTTGTACTGCGCGTATAAGTTCGACAGGTGTTACGTCGAGATCCACCTGGTCAATAAGGAGCTAATATGGCGAACATCGTAATACGCCACCTGAGCGGTACAAAAGCCCATCAGGTGGAGCAAATTCCACTCCAGGGGTTCCGCGAAATACTCATCGGGCGCGAGGCCAATGCCAACGTCCGTTTCGACGCCGAACGGGACGACCTGGTAAGCCGGACTCATGCGCGGATCGTTCGCGACCCCGCTGACCCCGACGGGTACCTGTTGACGGACCTCGAGAGTCGCAACGGGACCTTCTTGAACCGCCAGCGAATCTACGGCGCGTCCCGCCTGCAACATGGCGATCGCATTCAGCTTGGACCGTCGGGTCCGGAGTTCTCGTTCGAAATCGATCCGCCGCCGACGGCTCGTCCGACGCGTCAGGCGGACCAAGGTCAGGCAGGGGCTACCCGCGAGGCTCCCCTCCCATCGACTGCCTCCGCCATTCCGCCGGGGATGACGGATACCGCGGCCGGCGTGTCGCGTCCCGTGGGCCGCGGCACCGTGGAGCGGCTGATCAGCAATGTGCAGAGCCAGATGAAGGGCGAATCGCGGAAGACCATGTGGACCGCGGTCGCGGGCCTGGTAGTCCTGGCCATCGCCGGCGCCGGCTTCTTTGCTTACCAGCGCCAGCAGAATCGGCATGAGTACGAGTTGCAGAAGCTGCAGCTCGATGCAATCAACTCTAAACTGGACGCCGCATCGGCGGAGGCCGCAACGGCAAACAACAAGTTGACCGAGGCCAAGAAGAACCTTGAGGCCGTGAGCAGGAAGCCTGGCAACCCCGCAGCCATGAAGCAAGCCGTAGATGCGGTCGCCGCGGCTCAAGCCGACGCAACGCAAAAGTCTAGAGCCTTGGAAGACGCTAAGAATCTGCAAGCCACCGCTAAAGCCAGTACGGACGCAGCCGCCTGCAAGGCCGGCACGGGACCCTGCCCCGGGGAAGCTCCCGCTATGACCGCGGAACAGATCGCGTCCAAAAACACTCCGTCCGTGGTCCTGGTGGAAGTCACCTGGAAGCTGACCGACGTCGCGACCGGCCAGCAGGTTTACCTCTACCACCACGCCAACGCTTTGGGAGCCTGCCCGGCCGCCGACAACAGCGAGTACCTTCCGGTATTCGTTTCAGACAGCGCCGGAAAACTAAACCCCGTCTTGTCAACGATTAGCAATGAAGGCCGCAATGAGCCGATCGCCGGCGCGCAGTCCGGCACGGGCTTCGTAGTTTCGGGCGATGGCTTCCTTCTCACGAATCGGCATGTGCTCGCTCCGTGGCGCTCGAACCAGAACACGAGGTCCTTTACGCGCAAATCCGTAGGCTTAAAGGTGAAAGACGGGCGCATCGTTGGGTGCATCAATGCCTCGGACTTCCCCACTAACTGGGTTCCCGAGGAAGGCTCGCCGCTCGTTGTCGACTCCATGCAACCCGTCGCCGGCAACCAGGAAGGCGAACAAAAGGTCGCCGAGATGAGCGATAGGCTGAAATACAACCCGCTATCCACCCATGTGCAGGGCGAGCCCGCTTTGAACGTTACCTTCGCCAAGACCAAGCAGCGCTATGCGGCGAAGACGGTGACGCTGTCCGACAAGCATGACGTTGGATTGGCCAAAGTCGACATCCCGAGCGGAGCCGTTCCGGTAACCTTGTTCGCCGATTCCAGCGCCATCCATGTCGGGCAGCAAGTGGTGGTTCTTGGCTATCCGGCTATTTCTCCGGATGTTTACGGAGTCAACGTCTCGCGCGATATGTTCTCGACCAAGGCGCATGCCGCCGCCATCGCCGATCCCACGCTGTCGGAGGGGCCGATCGGCAAGGTAATCAGCTCCGGGTCGCCGATCATCGGACCCACCGGTCTGGTGAGCGCCAGCGACGTCTACCAACTCGGCATCAACACGACCGGCGCCGGCAACAGCGGCGGGCCGGTGTTTGACGACCACGGCCGGGTAATTGCTATCTTTTATGCAGGGGCCCAGCTTGGGGGAGCAAGCGTGACGTACGCCGTTCCCATCAAGTTCGGCAAGGAACTGATCGACAACCCAGTCTCTAAGGATTAGGTGAGTGTCAGGCAGGATCACTGTCCCAGTCCTCCCCCTGAACACCGTTATCGGCAAGTATCGGATCGAGAAACTTGTCGGGGCCGGTGGGATGGGGGAGGTCTATCGGGCGACCAATCTCCAGACCCGCAAGACGGTCGCGGTGAAGGCCCTCAGCAACATCGAAGGGTCTTCCACCGCGCTGGCGCGTTTTCGTAACGAAGCCGTCATTCAGTACAACCTGCGCCACCCGAATGTGGCCCAGCTCTATGAGTACTTCGAGTACAAGTCCCATCCCTGCATCGTGATGGAGTTTGTGGAGGGGCGGCTGCTTGCAGACCTGATTCGCGAGACGGGAGGCCTGGGAATCCGGGAATCGCTGCAGATTCTGGCCGACGTCTGTGACGCCGTTTCGTACATGCACTCGAAAGGAATCATTCATCGGGACATAAAATCCGAGAACATCAGGCTTACCGCTCAAGGAACCGTCAAGCTGCTCGACTTCGGGATTTCGGTCGCTAAGGACACTCCGGCTCTGACCAGAATGGGTTACACCGTGGGTACGCCGGAGAAAATGGCGCCCGAACAGCACATGGGCCTGAAAGGCGACGCCCGCAGCGACGTGTGGGCGATCGGCGTGCTGCTCTACGAGATGTTGACGGGATCGCCACCTTTCGCCAGCAGAAGCGATACGGCGTTGAGTCAGGACGTGATAGCGGGGCGATACGTCGCAGCGACCAAACGCCGAGCGTATATCCCAAAATCAGTGAACCGTTTGATTTCTACCTGCCTTCGGACCAAGCCGGACGAACGCTTTGCGTCGGGCGGGGAGCTGCTCCGAGAGGTGCAGTTGCTCCGGCGCGCATTCCGGGACACGTGGAGCGGACGTTTCGCCATGAACGGCGGTTGGAGAGGATGGCTGCGGCGAAGGTGGGCTCTCGTACTCGTGGGGGCTGTGACCTTAGTAGCCGCTGTTCTGGTGTTCTACGCGCTGAGCCCCGGATCGGCCGAACACACAAGTCCACACCAGGCAACGGCCAATAAGACGGAGCCGGCCGCTTCGCCTGCTCCGGCCGCTCCGATCGTTCCGGCCGCTCCGAAGTCGAACCCGGCTTCGGTCGCCGAGGCCGATGCCAAAGTGCCCGTGCCCAACAAAAGAGCCGCGGACTCGGTCTCACGGCCCGACATCGTCTGTGTGCCGGTTTCTTCCGATTCGCGCCTCGTCGCGATGGGGCGCGATTTGGGAACCGGGACGATAAGAATCGAGACGATGGAAGGCCCGGGAGTCACGGTCTGGTTCAGAGGATCCCGCATCGGAGAGACCCCCTGCGCATTGACTGGACAGCTTAATTCCCGATACGAGCTCTTATTGACCCATCCAGGTTACAAGGATAGGGAGGCCCCCGTGGAAATTGGGGGCGTAAAACTGGTTTATTCGTTTGGAATGGAGAAAGACTGAGAGATCCGGCTTTGAGGAGGGAATGGAGACCATGTCGATCTGGAAAGGATGGCTGCGACGCAGGTGGGCTCTCGTACTCGTGGGGGCTGTGGCCTTGGCAGCCGCTGTTCTGGTGTTCTACGCGCTGAATCCCGGACCGGCCGAACACGCTAGTCCACTCCAGGCATCGGCCAATAAGACGGAACCGGCCGCTCCGAAGTCGAATCCGGCTCCGGTTGCCGAGGCCGAAGCCAAACTGCCCATGCCCGGCAAGCGAGCCGCGGACTCGGTCTCACGGCCCGACATCGTCTGTGCGCCAGTTTCTTCCGAGTCGCGCCGGGGTGCCACGAAACGCGACTTGGGAACCGGGACCATAAGAATCGAGACGATGGAAGGCCCCGGAGTTGCGGTCTGGTACAGAGGATCCCGTATCGGAGAGACACCTTGTGCATTGACAGGTAAACTCAATTCCCGATACGAGCTCTTACTGACCCATCCAGGTTACAAGGATAGGGAGGCCCCCGTGGAAATTGGGGACGTCAAGCTGGTTTATTCGTTTGGAATGGAGAAAAACTGAGAAGGCTGGCTTTGCGGAGGGAATGGACACTATGTCGATCTGGAAGAAGTTAGCTGAGTTTGTGCGGCCTGTTCCGCCGAGTGAGAGTACGCCCCATTCCTCCGAAAGGCCCACCAGCGCCGGTGACACTCTCGAATTCGAGGAGACCGGAGTCTCGACGTCCTTGAAGGCGCTACGCCTGGTCATCTCGCTGCAAACGGACCCAGGCTTGGTTCGAACAAACAACGAAGATCGGGGTTTCTATTCCTGCCCGACGGACCCGGACGTAGCCGCGCAAAAAGGAACGCTGGTGATCGTAGCGGACGGAATGGGGGGCGCCGCCGCGGGCGAGGTAGCTTCGGGAATGGCGGTCAACTTAATTCCGAAATCGTACCTCGCCTCAATGCTGGAACCGGGACTGGCCCTCAAGACCGCGCTGGAAGAGGCGAACCGCGAAATTCACCGAGCGGCGCAGGCGGATGAGTCGTTGAGGGGAATGGGTACGGCATGCGTGGCTCTGGCCTTGCGCCGGCACGAAGCCCACGCCGCGTGGGTCGGAGACAGCCGCCTGTACCTCTTTCGCGACGATCGATTCTATCAGCTCAGCGAAGATCATACGGTGGTCGGCGAGATGGTTCGGAATGGAATGCTCACCCGTGAAGAGGCGCGGAATCACGAGGACCGGAACGTGGCTCTCGATGTCTCTGGGCGGGCGCCCCGAGATTACCGCAAGCGCATGGCCCCGGCCAATGATTCTGCGGCCGGGGGATCGATTCCTACTCTGCACGGATGGACTGTACGATCTGGTTAGCGATTTCGACATTCAGGCGATTCTAGCCGACTCGCCGCCGGACGCCGCGGTGAAGGACCTCATCGAAGCCGCGCGAAACGGCGGCGGCCACGATAACATCACCGCCGCGGTTGTGCTAGTACAGGAAGAAGAGGAGAATCGGCCGCCGGTCAACTTCAAGGCCACGCGGGAGTTCTCCTTGTCTGAATGAACCGGCTCATCAAACAGTACGAAATCGGGCGTGTCTTGGGCGAAGGCGCGATGGGGAGCGTTTATTACGCCGTAGACACCGAGTTGGGACGCGAAGTCGCACTGAAGTGCTTGCGCTCCGAGGTCGCCCGGCGGGCCGGAGTGGCCGATCGCTTCAAACGGGAAGCGCAGGCTCAAGCCAAACTCAATCACCCCAACATCGCCCATCTGTGGCAGTACTTTCAGGACGGCAACGATGTTTACATAGCGATGGAGTTTGTGGACGGTCCGTCGCTGGCCAGGCTCCTGGAGCAGAAAGGCCGCCTCCCGTACGAAGACGCAGTCCGATACGCCGTCCAAGCGTTGCGCGGATTGGCGCACGCTCACGAGCATCAGGTCATCCACCGAGACATCAAGCCGGCCAACCTGATGATTAACCGTTCCGATCAGGTGAAAGTCACCGACTTCGGCATCGCGCGTCTCGCGGGGATGAGACCCACACGGGACGGAATGGTCATCGGCACTTACGAATACATATCGCCGGAAGGCGCTCAAGGGCACAACACCACCGCTTTTTCGGACTTGTACTCCCTCGGAGTGGTGATGTTCGAGATGATCACCGGGCGCCTGCCATTCGAGAGCGATAAGGAATTTGAGCTGCTTCGGATGCACATCGAGGCCGGCCGTCCGTCCATCCGGACCTTCGTCACGGACGTTCCGACCGATCTCGACGGAATCGTGCGGCAGGCGATGGATCGCTCCGCGCATAAGCGATTCGAGTCCGCCGATGCAATGGCCGATGCGCTGATACGCTGCATGGACAGGCGCCGGTCGAAACAGCCGCAGCCCAAACAACCGTGGTGGAGGGTCTGGTCCAAGGACGCCAAGGAAGATATTCTTGCGAACGTCCCAAGCACCACCGAGCAGCGGCGGAACCATGTCTCGACGGCAAGCCGGAAGGTGGAGGATCTTCTCGAAAAACACCTCTGGGGCGAGGCCGATTTCGTACTCGACCAGTGCCTTCGCGAGTATCCGGGCGACGCCGACTTGCTGGATCTTCGGAATCGCGTTCAGCGCCAGCGTCAGATTTCGGAGCAAAGCGTCGCGCAGCAGGTTCAGATCATACGCGGATTGTTGGAGCGCGACCCCCAAGTGGCGCTCACGGCCGCCGAGGGCGCCCTGAAACTGTTTCCGGGCGAGGCCGCACTGCTCGAACTGGAGCGCGAATGCAAGCGGAGGCTAGACGCCGCAAACGCCAGCGCCCGGGAACTCGAACAAGTGCAGCAAGAGGTCAACGCGCTCATTGCGGAGGGCCAGTTCAAGGACGCGAAGGACCATGTGCTCCAGTTGATGGAACGGCATCCGGCCAAGACCGAACTGGGGATGATCCTATCGCGCATCGTACGCGAAGAGTCGGTTCGGGAAGTCCTCAAGAAGGCGCGTGGGGAAGCGGCGGCGGCGCGTTGGGAGCAGGCGTTGAACGCTCTCGACGGCGCTCTGGAACGCTTCCCGGGCGATGCATCGCTCGCCGGACTGCGCAACGAATTGCAGGCGCAGTGGGTAGAGTACCGGCGACAGGAAGAGATCCGGGAACTACTCGGAAGAGTCAGGCGGTTGGAGGCCTCGGAATCCGCCGACGCCGCTCGGGAACTTTTGGCTGAAGAGATGGGGGCTCTGGGCCAGGATCCCGCGTTGGCCGCCGAACT
The DNA here is from genome assembly GCA_963783505.1 of Terriglobia bacterium. Classification (GTDB taxonomy): domain Bacteria; phylum Acidobacteriota; class Terriglobia; order Bryobacterales; family Bryobacteraceae; genus BOG-224. The sequence continues at coordinate 319,931 of CAWAOP010000025.1, forward strand.
GGATCGCATCGAGAAGGCTATTCAAGCGGCCCGCCGCGAGGAACGGATTCGGTCCGTGTTGGCGGAGGCCTCGGACTTCCACGCAAAGAGGCAATGGCCCAAGGCCCTGGAATTGTTGGAGAAGGCGGTGGCCGAAGAGGGCCAGGATGAGCGGCTCGAAGAATTGCAGACCGCCGTCGCGGCCGAGAACCACGCCTATCAGGCCCGCCTGCTGCGGGTGATCGCGGATTCCCGCGCGCTGATCCGAAACGCCAAGTGGGAAGAGGCGGAGCGCAGTTTGACGGCGGCCGTGGGGGACTTCCCGGGCGAGGCCACTGTCGAAGAGCTTCTTCAAGAAGCGAGGCGGGGCCTCGCGGAGAGAGTCCGGCAGGAGGTCATCGACGGCGCCGTCACCAAAGCAGCGGAACAGATCGCCGCGCTGGATTTCCAAGCGGCGATCGATTCGCTTACGGCCGCGCTCCGCCGGTATCCGGAAGATGCCGGCCTTAAAGCCGCTCACAGCGAGTCTATCCGCAAGCGGGACGCCTACCTCCTGGAGCAGAAGATTAGCGCCGCGATTCGAGACGCCGCCGCTTGCCACGAGCTTGGGGATCTTGAAACCGCCCTGAAACTCCTTCAGGACGCTATCCGGGCTGCGCCCGATCACAAGGTTCTGCGTGAAACGGCCGCGGCTTATGCGGCGGAGCGGCGGGAGAAGGAGAGGCGGGAAGGCCTCGCAAGCATTTCCGCGGCGCTGGAGGATTGTAAGGAGGCTGAGGACTACTCCGCCCAGATCATCGCGATCGCGCAGATGCTCGTCGTCTGGCCAAGCGACCCCGAAGTGAGGGAGTTGGAGCGGCGAATCCGCGCCGGCCAGCGAGCGGCGCAATGCAAAGCCGCTATTCGCGATGTAGTCGAAGTTGGGGGCGAGCTCGAGCGTGGCGGACGGTGGACCCAAGCGGCAGTCGAGTACGCGGAGATTCTAGCCAGATTCCCCGAGAGCGAAAGTGCACTCGCGGCGAAGGCCGAGAACGCTCGCGTCCGCGCCGCCGAGATCCGCCGAACCGCCCTGCTCGCAAAACTGGATAGCAGCCTTCCCGGCTGGCTGGAGGCCGGGCGCTTCGATGAGGTGGAGCGCGATCTCCGCGAATTCGATCGGCAATTCCCAAATGACTCGGCGCTGACCCCGTGGCGCCACCGTCTGGCAGAGGCGCGCCGCGAGAATGAGAGACGGGTCGCTATCCGCATTGCCACGGAGCGAGCCAAGAACCTGCTGCTGCGGCAAGCGTTCGACGCCGCGGAGGACGTTCTCAGGGAGGCCGAACGCCAAACCGGTCCCGACGAGTCCCTGCATAGTCTGCTTGAGGCCGCTGGGCGCGCGAGAGAAGAGCACAAGGGCGGCGTCGATTCGGCCGTCAGGCAGGTGATGCAACTCTTTGAATCGGGGATCTGGGTGGCGGCCGCTTCCAGCGCCGAGGCCGCGGCGGCGCGTTTCCCATCTGAACCACGGTTTGTGGCCCTCCTTGAGGATGCTCGGAGGAATGCCCAAACAGAAGTGCGCGCCAAACCGGTCGCGAGCGAACCCAAGCCGCAGGCGCCCAGACCTCTTCCACCTACGGCTGGAGACCCAACGACGGCGATCCTTCCGATAAAGCCAGGAGCCGCCGAGGATAGAGAAGCAGGGTTTAGAAAGGCGGCGCGGGAGGCGGCGAGGCTGCGCCGGACTCACAATTGGGGAGCCGCAAGACCTGGATTGACGCCGTATCTGTCCTACCAGGAGACGTCCGCACGGGCTTCCCAGTTATTGGCCGAACTGGAAGCCGACGAGATTGAATACCGGAGACGGTCCGCGGCAGTTGAAATTCAGGCTCGCTCCTTGATTCAACAGAAGCGCTATTCCGAGGCCGTGAAGGCGCTAGAGGACGCCGTCCACGATCTCGGCGACGTTCCGGCCCTCGGGCCTCTGTTGAATGAAGCGCGGCGGAATCATGCCGTGACGTCGCGGGCGGCGCGTTTGGATGAGCTCGATCAGTCGATCCGGAGTCTATGGGAGAGCAACTTCGCCGAAGATGCTCTCGCCGCGGCTGACAGCGCACTGCTGGAATTCCCAGACGAGGCTTCTGTAAAGAATCTCCGGAGCCTGATCGCTTCGAGCGTGGAAAAGCAGACCGCCATTCGAGCATTGGCGCATGAGGTTCGCAGGCTCGCGGATGCGGGTCTTGCCACGGCCGCGGACAGACTGCTGGTAAGCGGGTTGCGGGAGTTTCGGAGGCCGAAAGAACTAAAGGATTTGCGTCCCGTGGTCGATGCGGCGCGTAAGGCCGAGTGGGAACGGGAGTCCCATTCGGCCGAGCGGACCACCAGTCTCACCGCCATCGAAGCGCTTCTCGATGCGTCGAAGACTCGCGAAGCGGTTCAGGCGTTCGAGGCCTTCGAGACGCAGTTCGGCGCCGCGCCGCCGACAGTAGCCGATCGCGTTGCCGCCGCCGCCCGGGCGCACGAGACCGAAGTCGAGCGAGCGCTGGCGGAAACCGAGCGGCTCCGCAAATTGGAGTCCGCACAATCCGCCCTGCAATACCTCGGGCTCCTTTCACAGCCGACGGCTCAAGATCCCCGAATAGAAGCGATCCGCCAGTCGATAAGACAGGAGATGGAGATCGCGTCACAGATCACAATGAGCAGAGGGGAGCTTCGTCCTCCCGTTAACGGCGAATCGGCTCTTTCCGCCCAGATCGAACGCGCCGTTTTGGAAGCGGAGCGTCTCAGAAGAGCTCGTAAATGGGAACGGGCGGGGATTCTCCTGGATCAACTTCCTCCCGCCTGTTCGCTGGATCGCAGAGTGACGGCGTGCCGGGTGGCTATCGACAGAGATCAAGCACGGGCCTAGCAAGCTGCTCCACTTTCGAGCTTGTCGCAGGAAAACGACTGCTACAGGTCTGAGACTTCACACGCTTCGTGATGGCAGCCGAGCTTGCAGCAAGGCTAGGAAGCCTCCGCCACGAAGAAAACCAACCAGATAACCACGATTAATCCGAACGCAATCAGAACCAACATGAGCCATGGAAATCCAGAAGACTTGGCTCCCAAGGCCGGCGGGTCCTGTGCGGACGCCTCTCCGGAGAGCGCCGGGGATGGCAAAGGAACCCTCGCGGCCTGGCGAAACGCAGCGGTGGTCGATGTCCCCGGAACGTCAGCGAGCCGAGTTTCCAGAATCGGGCCCCCGGCGTCGGGCATCGGAGCCAATCGAGTCTCTTGGGGAACAGCGGACCTCGGGTCCTGAATTGTGCTTGTAGGCGCTAGTCGAGTCTCTTGGAGGGCAGCGGATCTTTGGTCCTGAATCGCGGTAGAAGGCGCTAACCGGGTCTCTTGGAGGATTCCGGACCTTTGGTCCTGAATGGCGGTCGTAGACGCTAATCGGGTCTCGTGGAGGGCTGAAGCCCTGTGGTCCGGAATTGCGCTCGAAGGATTTGGCCATGTTCCCGACGGCGCATCGAGCCTTGGCTTTTGCTCTTGCAGCGCCGGAGGACTAGTCGCGCCATAGACTTGCGTGAACAGACCGGGCTCTTCGCTGCCGGCAAGGGTCTCGGCGGGGCTGGGCGGGGCGGGAAGCTCGGGCGCCGAAGGCGGCGCGGAGCCGGACCGACTGCGGATCTCCTCGGCAATGCGGTAAACCCTGGTCATGTCGCCCTCTTGCTGGGCCGCAGCCGGCACAGGCTCTGCGTGAGCCTGCGGTCCGCCCGACGCAAGCGTCCCCAACCATCCCAAAAGGCCCGTGCCATCGGGTAGAGGTTCAGTTACGATAGAACCCGCCTCCCGATCGATCTCGATCTTCTCGACACGAGAGATGCGTTGCGGAAGAGTCCCCAACTGCCGCCGGAGGCGTTCGAAGATTTCCGCCTGACCGGGATGGAACGTATGGATTTGTAAACGCCTGCCAGAGGACTTCTCGCGAACCAGGGCGACAGATATGTCATCCGCGCTGCCAGTTTCCAGCAGTTCATAGCCATCCCACGTCATTTCGACCTCCGTCCAGTCGAGACTGGTTGTAAGCGGACCAAATGTCAGTTATATTGAAAGCCTATGTGAAAGCATATCGTATGCCTCGACGACTCTACAAGCTGGTTTGGTCGGACGGTATGTATTTGGCCCCGACCCACTTTCACGGGCAGGCGCACTTTTTCGAGGACTCCGTACAGTTTACGCGCGATTGTGTGTGGCCTTACGGCTACGGTTTCCTGTCGCTGGACATTGATGAAGACGAGTTGCGACAGGGCCGGCTTGCCGTGCGTCAAGCTCGTGGCGTAATGCCAGATGGGCTGGCCTTCGAAACTAGCCCCGAACAGGCCCCCTTAGAACTGGCGGTCCTGCCCATTGTCCCAGCTTCCGGCGGGAGGGTGACGTTCTATCTTTCCGCGCCCAAGTCGCGCGGCAAATTGGATCAATCGAATCCTAGTCCAAAGCTGGCCTTGGGAGATCACATCGGATCGTCGATCGAAGTCGGCACGTTTGACGAGGCGCACGCGGGTTCACATTCCAACTCTCCAGGTCCGGATCTCCGAATCGTGCTGGGCAGCGAGATTCAAGAGGGCGAATCCGCGATGCCCGTAGCGAGACTGCTTCGCGACGGCAGCGGAACCATATCGATGGATCCGGATTTCGTTCCACCTTGTCTTCAACTCGCCGTGAGCGCTCGGCTTCAGCGCCTTATGGACGAGATCCAGGAACTCCTGGTTGCGCGAAGCCGGAGTTTGGCGCGCGCCAGGCGGGACACCGCGGTAAGTCCGGAAGCAAACCGGTTGAATGAGATTTGGTTGCAGCAGACCGTGAATTCCGCAATACCGGTGCTCCGGCATTGGCGAATCGGCGCAAGTCCGCACCCGGCGGATGCCTACCTTGGTCTGAGCCAGTTGGCCGGCGTTCTATGCTGCTTCGCGGATGGGGCGGACCCTACTACCATTCCCGATTACAATCATAGGGCGCTAGGCGAATGTTTCGGCGCGCTCTCGGCCCGGCTTGGGGAACTGATGGGTCAGCCAAGCCCCTGGATTACCGTTCCGCTGCAGCGGATTGCTCCGGGAGGGGCCGGCCCGCAGGTCTATTGGGGCGCAGAGATCCGTGACAGTAGTTGGTGCCAGGGCTGCACTTGGATTCTCGGTCTAAAGGCTGAAGCTTCGGAAACCGTGTTGGCCGCTCAAATGATCGTTTCCAGCCGGAACTACGTGGCGAGAGTCGTCAATGAGCGCCGCCAAGGAGTGGCGATCACGCACCTCTCCGAAAAGCCGGCGGGCTCTCCCGGCAAGCCCGGGTGGAGGCATTTCAGCGTCGATTGCCAGGATCCGCTTTTTGGGCTTCTGAGGCGCGAGCGTTCTATCGGTGTTTATCTGCCCGAAACCTGTCGCGTCTCGGAGATCGATCTATACATCCTGCCCGTAGAATCTACGGCAAGATGAACTGGCTGGTATCCGGATGCAGCAGACCATTGGCAAATACAAAGTCGAGGGAGTGCTGGGTTCCGGCGCTTTTGGAATCGTGTACCAGGCGCTCGATCCGGATCTCCGCATCCACGTCGCGATCAAGAAATTGAAGTCTCAGCCGCGCCAGGGGAGCGGTCGAGAGAAGTTCGACGTGCGCCAGCAATTCGCTCTGGAAGCCCAGGACACCAGTAAGCTGACGCATCCAAACGTGGTGACTGTCCACGGTTTCGGAGTGGACGAAACCGATGGCGTGCCATACCTGGTGATGGAGTTGATCCAGGGCGAATCTCTGGAGAAAATCGTTCGGGCCCACCAAACCGTTCCGCTGGTCGAGAAGCTCGAGATCATGCAGCAAGTGGCCGAAGGTCTGCAATTCGCGCATACCCGCGGCGTCATTCATCGCGATATCAAGCCGGCCAATATCATGGTGCTTCCGGACGGGACGGCCAAAGTGATGGATTTTGCGGTGGCGCCGGAAGGCTACTCCATTGGCACGCCCGCTTACATGGCGCCGGAACAGTTGCTCGGTCACAGAGCCGATGTCCTGACGGACATCTTCAGCTACGGAATGGTCTATTACGAATTCCTGACCGGCAACCGCGCATATTCCGACCAGCAATCCAGGTTGCCCAGCTCGGGCGGCGAGCCCGCGGTGTTGCGGCTCAGGATTTCGGGTTGTCCGCCGTGGCTCGATGTATTGGTTTCCCGGCTCATCGCGAAACGCCGGGATCAGCGCATTGACAGCCTGGAGGAGATGCTGATCGAGACCAGGCCGCGGCTTCAGAGCATGAAACAGCAGCGCGCGGCGGAGCTTGCCGAGGGTATCGGATCTCTGTTCAGCTCAGGCAAGAGCGCGGAGGCGGACCAACTCATGCGCCGGGTGCTGCGCCTAGATCCGCTCAATCGGACAGCGCTTGCCTTTCGGGGGCGCTCGGATTCCGACCGGCGGGAGCAGGCGCGGGAGCGCGCGGTGGAATTGCGCGACCTCGGCGAGGCCCAGTCCAATCGGCGCGACTTTGAGGCCGCCGTCGCCAACTTCGAGGAGGCTCTCGCGCTCGAACCCAATCCCGCCACCGAGAAACTTCTGGAGAGCGCAAAGATCAAGGCAAACGACTGCCGCACGGGGCGCCTTTTACTCAAGGAAGTACTCGAAGATTTGGGAACGTCCGGCAACCAAGCTATCTTGCCGGCTCAGATGGAGGCGATGTACTGGAAACTGGCTCGCGCGGCGCGGCTGGACCCCCACAACGACGACGTCAAACGCCTGCGCGTTGCGTTGCGGCCAGCCTACGAGGCGCGGCACTCAGCCGCGAAACCTGCCGCTTCCGGTGCAGTTCCCGACCGATGGTACGACGAGCAATTGCGAGAGGCCATCAAGGCCCGCAAGGGCCGCCAGTTTGCCGAAGCCGAATATATCCTCAAGAAACTGGAGCCGGTTGCGAGAGACCAACGAGTTGCCCAGGAGTTGCGAGCCCTCGTTGGCGACCGGGAGGCGCACGATGACGCTCAGTTGGCTCTGGCAACGGCCGAGCGACTGCGGAAAAGTGGGCAGTTGGAAGCGGCCAGGACCGAACTGGACAGTTACTGCGATCGGCGTCCGCTGCACGCTAGCATCGTCCAGAAGCTGCGGCGGTCCATCGTTCAGGAACTGGAGCGCCTGGAAAGCGCGTCCGGAGCCGGAGAGGGCGCCGAACCACGACGCACTGACGCGAATTCCGGTTGGGCGCCGCGCGACTAGCGCGTTTCAGGACGCCATGCTACTATTTGGGCCCTAGCATGCCGGGGCCGGCATATCCGTGGTTTCCGGACAAAACCGCTCCCGTTAAGCTTCAGATAAGCCGACGACCTCGAGATTCCCCAAGGGCATCGTTAACTCAGTGGGCGGCGGGTGGACCTTTCGCTTAACCTAGAGTGGTATCCCTAGGCTCTGAGTGGTATCCCTAGGCTCTTCCCTTGGTTTTTGCGCTTTGTCGCCCTCAAGATGGTGCGGCGCCACTGTTCCGCCGAGACGGTCAAAGGTACTCTGAAATGTCTTCGCGCCGGGCGACACATTCAGATGAATCTCGGTTGCTGTTGGAGCAATTGCGCCCGTGCGTCGCCGGGCGGGTTATGCCCATTAACTTCTCGCCGATTCTTAAAGCTATGCCCGAGATTATTGTTTGGGAAATAAAGGTAAAATTGCCCTTGCAATCCAGAGGGAATGGTGAAAGAATTGAACGGAGCCGACAGGCCAGAGGAGTTGACCGCCCGGGCGTAAGCGCTGAGAGGCGTCTCCGAAGCGCCGCTAAGTCAAACGATTTCGGACTGCGGCGAACCCTCATTGACCTTCAGGGGGCCCGGCCTTTTTAGGTGAGATGCCCTCCTCCAACTGCAACGCGGAAGGCGGAAATCGGATGGGAGTTGCAATGATTCCGACGATAGCTGGTGAGCCAGGCGGTACGAGCGTAGCGAGTCTCGGTGAGTTCTGCGACCATGTCGCCAGTCAGCCGGTGCGCCGGCTTCAGAGCGCCTGTTGGCGGCGGGTGCGCATGGCGGGTCTGCCTCGATGGGTTCATGGCGGAGCAGTCCTGACGTTCTGCCTGGCCGCCGCTTGCCTCACCGCACGCGTCGCGAACGCCCAGGCCGTAGAGGGCGGGCAGCTTCAAATTGCAACCGTCAAAGGCGAAGGTAGCGAACACATCCCGCGCGATAAGGTGGGGAGCGAGATTCAAGTCCAGGTACTCGACGAGCTCCAACTGCCGAAGCAAGGCGTTGAAGTGACGTTCGAAGCGCCCGACGACCCCAAGAAACCAAGTGTCCGGTTTGGTATTAACAAAACATCGGCTAAGGCGGTGACCAACGACTTGGGTTTCGCGAGTGTGAAGGGGATCCTTGGTAACGGAGTCAGGGGCCCCGTAACGATAAAGGTTTCAGCGACTTTTGAGGAAAAGACAGCTAACGCCGAGATTAAGCAAAGCAACGTGAGGGGACCATTCTGGAATCGGCGCACGGGCGAATATCTTGGCGGCGCCTTGGCGACCCTGGGCGTCGTGCTATACGAGATTCTAAAGCCCGGTCCCCCGACCGCGACCGTTCAGACCCCGACGTCGAGCACCCAAGGGCCTGGCGGGACAACTTCTTCCGTTCGCCGCCGTTGAGTTCGTCATAGGAGTTCCCATGTCTAAATCCTTAGCCACACGAATTTGGACTCTAGCGCTTATCACCGGGTCCGCATTGCCCGCGCAGAATGTAAACCGAGCCGTCGGCTCGCTGGGAGGGCGTGGTTCCGCGCCGCCGGTCACGACCGTATCCAGCCCGGTTCTTGGGTTTTTCTTTCGTACGAACAACGGCGAGATGCACCCGATCATGGGAATCCCCGGCAGCGGCTTTGCCGGCGCCAGCTCGGCACTGATTCGTGGTGTACAGGTAGCTTCGGTCGCCGCGAGCCAAACGGTGGCATTAGCTGTCTCGCCCGAGTCCGGACAACTGGCTTCGATCAAGCTTCGATCCGGTTCCCCGGTCTTAAGCCCTGTTAGCGGAGCGCTGGCCGGCATAGATCGGATATCAATAAGCCCAAACGGCGGGTCGGCGGTAGTCTACGCCAGCGTTTCGAAACGCGCGCAGATTATCTCAGGGCTGCCGGATTCCCCAATAGCCTCGCTGGAAATGGATTGGGTTGGGCTTCCTGGAACGGTCACGGCGCTTGCCATTGACGACGCGGGCGATGCCATCCTGGCCGCCACCGCCGATTCCAATGCTCGCGTTTTTGCGCTCGGCGGCGGCTCCGCGGCGGCGTTGGTTTTGACGGCTCGTTCGGTTTCGGATATCGCTTTTCTGCATGGCTCGGCCGGCGCGCTGGTTGCGGAGCCCGTAGATAACGAGGTCATTTTGCTCCGCTCGACCGCCGGGGTTTTCACGCCGGTCGCGCTCGGAGGCGAGCGCGCGGGCGTAAAGGCTCCGATGGCGGTGATGCCTTCCGAGGATGGCCTAAGCGCATTCGCCGTCAATGCCGCCGGTGATATGTGGTCGATCCCATTTTCCGGCGCGGCCCCGTTGCACGCGAATTGCTCGTGTAGTCCTTCTCGTTTGCAAGCGCTTCGAGGGGCTGATACGTTATCTGCTGACCGAGTCTCTGGATGGGCCGCTGGCTGTTCTAACGGTCCGCAATAACACGATGGAAGTGGTTTGGATGCCATACGAACCGGCGCGAGCCGGAGCGTCCCCGGAGGCTGAGAGACAATGAAACCGACATCGAAGTCCTTTGCGTCGCGCGCCGCCAGGATGGACCGGTGGCTCGGCAGGGCCTTGCTGGCAGCCTTAGTGTGCATTGCAGCGCCGGTTGCGAAGGCCCAAGCCCTGTCGTATGCCTGCGGAGCGCCGGTGGGGGCGCTGGAAGTGGGCGTGTCCTCGTCAATCACCTGCGTGGCGTCGGGTGGAACGGCGCCGTATTCGTGGGCGGTCGTCGGTGGAGTCCTCCCAACGGGTTGGACGCTGAATCCCGCGACAGGCGTGGTGAGCGGGACGCCGCTCGGGGCGGACGCAGGGGCGTACTCATTCACGTTGCAGGTGACGGACAGTACTCTTCCGGTGGCCGCAACCTACACGGGAGCGGCGCAATCCGGGACGATTGCCGCGGCGGTGTCGGTCAGTTGCCCGGCTCCAGCGAGCACGCTGGAAGTCGGCGTGGGCTATGCGTCTACTTGCACGACCAGCGGCGGAATATCGCCATTTACCTATTCGGTGGTGAGCGGGTCTTTGCCTTCTGGCCTATCGCAGAACTCCGGCACTGGGTCGATTTCGGGGACATTCCGCTCGGGGGCTACCGGGGCGTTTAGTTTTAAGGTTCAGGTGGCGGACAGCGCGTCAGTCTCGGCGCAGTCAACCGCCCTTGCGGGCACTGTTGTGGCCGCGCCGTCGATCAGTTGCGCGAGCACGGCGACGAACAATCTGGAAGTCGGGGCGCCGTACACGACCGGTACTTGCAGCGTCAGCGGCGGAACCGGCGGCTACACATGGAGCATTACAGGAGGACCGCAGCCGGCCGGGCTGAGCCTGAGCGCGGCGACGGGAACGAGCACGACGATCGCGGGTACGCCCTCGACTGCCGGAGCGTTCCTCGGCTACACGTTGACGGTAACGGATAGCGCCAGCACGCCGCAGATCGGCTCGCAGGCGTTTAGCGCGGGATCGGTGGCGGCAACGTTGTCGATCAGTTGCCCTGCTCCGTCGAGCACCTTGGAAGTCGGCGAGGGCTATTCGTCCACTTGCACGACGACGGGCGGCGTGTCGCCGTTCGCCTATACGGTGGGGACCGGGGCTTTGCCCACGGGCATATCGCAGAACTCCAGCACAGGTTCAGTTTCGGGAACGCTTGGCGCGGCGGCGGCGTTCAGTTTCCAGGTGAAGGTGACGGATAGCGCGTCGACTACGGCGTCCGCGCAGTCCACCGCTCTTGCGGGAACGGTGATCGCCGGCCCGTCGTACACGTGCGGAGCGCCGTCGGCGACGCTGGAAGTGGGCGTGTCCTCGTCGATCACATGCACGGCGACGGGCGGGACATCGCCATACACCTTTGCGGTCACATCGGGTGCGATTCCATCGGGGTGGACGCTGAATACCTCGACGGGCGTGGTGATCGGGACACCCCTTGCGGCTGCCGCGGGGGCCTATTCGTTTACGCTACGCGTGACGGATAGCGCGACTCCGTCGGGCGTTGCATACACGGGGACAGCGCAGGCCGGAACGATTGTGGCGGCCCCGTCTATCACGTGCGCGATCACGGCGACCAACAATCTTGAGGTGGGAGCGGCGTACACGACCGGCACTTGCGGCGTCAGCGGCGGTACAGGGACTTATACGTGGGGCATTACTGGAACGCAGCCAGCCGGACTGAGCCTCAGCGCGGCGACGGGAACGAGCACGACGCTCGCGGGTTCGCCCACAACTGCCGGAGCGTTCGGCGGTTTCACGTTGACGGTAACGGATAGCGCCAGCACGCCGCAGACCGGCTCCCAGGCGTTTAGCGCGGGATCGGTGGCGGCAACGTTGTCGATCAGTTGCCCTGCTCCGTCGAGCACCTTGGAAGTCGGCGAGGGCTATTCGTCCACTTGCACGACGACGGGCGGCGTGTCGCCGTTCGCCTATACGGTGGGGACCGGGGCTTTGCCCACGGGCATATCGCAGAACTCCAGCACAGGTTCAGTTTCGGGAACGCTTGGCGCGGCGGCGGCGTTCAGTTTCCAGGTGAAGGTGACGGATAGCGCGTCAACTACGGCGTCCGCGCAGTCCACCGCTCTTGCGGGAACGGTGATCGCCGGCCCGTCGTACACGTGCGCGGCTCCGGTAGGGACGCTGGAAGCAGGCGTGCCCTCGTCGGTCACTTGCACGGCATCGGGCGGGACAACGCCGTACACATGGTCGCTCGCATCAGGCGCGATTCCATCGGGTTGGTCGCTGAATCCCTCGACGGGCGTGGTGAGCGGGACGCCCGGTGCGGCAGCGGCGGGGGCCTATTCGTTCACGCTGAGGGTGACGGACAGCGCGACGCCGGCGGGCGTGGCGAACACGGGAACGGCGCAGGCCGGAACGATTGTGGCGGCCCCGTCTATCACGTGCGCGATCACGGCGACCAACAATCTTGAGGTGGGAGCGGCGTACACGACCGGCACTTGCGGCGTCAGCGGCGGTACAGGGACCTATACGTGGGGCATTACTGGAACGCAGCCAGCCGGACTGAGCCTCAGCGCGGCGACGGGAACGAGCACGACGCTCGCGGGTTCGCCCACAACTGCCGGAGCGTTCGGCGGTTTCACGTTGACGGTAACGGATAGCGCGACGACGCCGCAGACCGGCTCCCAGGCGTTCAGTGCGGGCTCGGTGGCGGCGGCGGTGTCGATCGGTTGTCCGATGCCCGCGACTACGTTGGAGGTCGGGGAGGCGTTTGCGTCTACCTGCACCACGAGCGGGGGCGTATCGCCGTTTACCTATTCGGTAGTGAGCGGGACATTGCCGGCAAGCTTGTCTCAGAACTCGGGTTCGGGTTCGATTTCCGGAACGTTCGGCGCCGCGGCGGCGGGGGCGATGAGCTTCCAGGTGAAGGTAACGGATAGCGCATCGACCTCGGCTTCCGCACAGTCGACCGCTCTTTCCGGCACTGTGATCGCTGGCCCGACGTTCTCGTGCGCGGCGCCGGTGGGCACGCTCGAAGTGGGCGTGTCCCCGTCGATCACCTGCACAGCGTCGAGTGGAACAGGGCCATACGCATGGGCGCTCGCATCGGGCACGATTCCATCGGGTTGGTCGCTGAATTCCTCGACGGGCGTGGTGAGCGGGACGCTGGGGGCGGCCGCGGCCGGTTCGTATTCGTTCACGCTGAAGATCACGGATAGCGCTACGTCGGCGGGCGTGGTGTACACAGGTACGCCGCTGACGGGCACGATTGTGGCGGCGCCATCGTTCACTTGCGCCAACACGGCGACGAACAATCTGGAAGTGGGGGCGGCGTACACGACCGGCACTTGCAGCGTCAGCGGCGGAACCGCACCGTACTCGTGGAGCATAACTGGAACTCCGCCCGCCGGTTTGACCCTGGGCTCCGCCACGGGAACGAGTTCGTCGATAGCCGGTACGCCAACGACCGCCGGAGCGTTCGGCGGCTACTCCCTGACGGTAACGGACGGCGCGACGGCGCCGCAAGCCCACGTATTGCCGTTCAACCCCGGGTCGGTCGCGGCGGCTCTGTCGGCCAGTTGTACGGCCACGGGCACCGCTGAAGTTGGAGTCGCCTATTCCGTCGACTGTTCGGCTACGACCGGCGGCGTGGGACCGTATACGTGGACTAGCGTCGGAACCCTCCCCATCGGCGTCGGCCCCACAAACTCCTCGAACGGAAGCACCGCGGGCACGATCTCCGCGACCACAGCTTACAGCTTCCAATTAAGGGTTACGGACAGCGCCTCGACGCCTCAGATCTCGACGTCGGCGACGTTCAGCGGTACCCCATTGGCAGCTCCGTCAATTACCTGCACGCCGACGACGGGGCCAACAGGCGTGGGTATCCCGTTTACGTCGTCCTGTAGAGTTACGGGCGGCACGTCGCCTTACTCGTGGACCATCGCTTCGGGAACTTTGCCCGCGGGGCTCTCCACAAGCGCGTCGAATCTGACGTTTTATACCGTGTTCGGCACGCCGAGCGTCAACGGGGCGTACAGCTACACCGTTCAGGTCGCCGACAGCGCGACGACCATAAAGACAGCCTCGCAGGTCTTCAGCGGCACGATCGCCGCCGGGCTCACGATGAACTGCACACCGACCACCGGGCCGACTGAAGTCGGCGTCGCTTACACCACGACGTGTACCGTAAGCGTTCCTGGCAGCGGGACTCATAACTGGACCATCGTCGGAACCCAGCCGCCGGGGCTGTCGCTCAGCGCGACCACCGGCCTGACTGTAACGTACTCGGGCACGCCAACAACGGCAGGCCCGTACACGTACACGATCAAGGTGACGGATAGCGGCGTTACGCAGCAGACCGCCACGCAAGCGTTCGTAGCTTCTGTCGCAGCCGCTCCCACCGTTTCCTGCCTGCCGACCAGCGGGCCCACGGAACAGAGCGTATACTATGCGACTACCTGCACGGTATCGGGCGGAACGGGTCCGTATAGCTGGTCGGTCGTGGGCGGAACTCTGCCGGGGGGGCTCTCGATAGGGGCAACCGGCACGAGCACGCAGGTATCCGGCGCGCCTTCGGGCACCGGCGCCTACAGCTATCGCATCCAGGTGACCGATAGCGCGAGTCCCGCGCAGACGGCGCAGTCTTCGCTGTTCGCCGGGACGATTTATGCTCCGGCGACGTTTACATGCACCACCACCACCGGTCCCGTCGAAGTGGCGGTGGCCTATACAACCACTTGTACAGTCACGGCATCGAGTGGACAATCTCCCTACACCTGGAGCATAGTCGGCGCTCTGCCTTCGGGCGTGACGGCTGTGGCGTCGAGCGTGCCCGCAAGCCCGGTGACGAACAACACGTACACGGTTTCCGGCCCGCCCGCCACGGCAGCGGCCGGCTCCTACAGCTATACGGTTCAATTGGCCGACAGCGCGGTCCCGGCGGTGGTCTCTTTAAAGGGCTTCTCGGGATCCGTTGCGGCCGCGCCTGCCGTCACGTGCAGCCCGGCCGCCGCGCCGACTCAGGTTGGGCTGCCCTATTCTTCCACCTGCACCGTCGCGGGCGGCACGCCGCCGTACACATGGAGCGCGGTCCCCACGGCGGCTGTGGGTCTGGCGGACGGAACCAGTCTGACCGCTTCGGGCGGAACGAATCCCAGCGCGTCCGTATCGGGCACTCCGACGACGCCCGAGACATTCGGTTACAAGATCCACGTGGTGGACACCAACTCCCAGACGGCGGATTCCAGCACGTTTAGCGGGACGATTCTGCCTGCCGTCACTCTGTCGTGCGTTTTGAACTCAGGGCCGACGGAAGTAAGTGTCAGTTATTCGACGACCTGTACCGCCTCGGGCGGGACTACGCCGTACACCTGGTCGATCACTAACGGCAGTTTGCCGGCCGGCGTGACCAGCGCTGTGTCGAGCGTGCCCGCAGCCCCCGTCACCAGCAACACTTTCACGATTTCCGGAACACCGACGACGGCCGGGGCTTTTAGCTTCTACGTTAAGGTTCAGGACAGCGCGTCTACTCCCAGTTCGCAGTCGCAGGCCGTTTCGGGCAGCATCGTGGCTTTGCCTACGATCACTTGCAATCCGACTGCCGGCCCGACTCAGGTTGGGTTAGCTTACTCCTCGACGTGCTCGGTCGCGGGCGGCACGACGCCGTATACCTGGAGCGCGGTAGCCACTGGCGTATTCCCGACTGTGGGTTTGGCGGACGGCACAAGCCTCACGGCTTCGGGCGGCAACAACCTCAGCGCCGTTGTTTCGGGCGCGCCGACGACGCCGGAGAACTATAGCTACAAGATCCATGTGGTGGATGGCGCTTCGCAAGCCACGGATTCGGGGATCTTCAGCGGAACGGTCGCAGCGGTTGTGACCTTTACTTGCACGGTGAACTCCGGTCCCACGGAAGTAAGTGTTGCCTATTCGACGGTTTGCACGGCCACAGGCGGTACCACTCCGTATACGTGGACGGTGGCGAACGGCAGTCTGCCGACGGGTCTTGGCACTATCCTCTCAAGCGTACCCGGGCCGGCGATTACGAACAATACCTTCACGATCACGGGGCCGCCCACAGTGGGCGGAATCGGACCGTACGCCTACACCATCAAGGTGTCGGACAGCGCGACGATCCCTTCGACCATTACTCGTTCATTCGCGGGCACGGTCGCCGCTGTGCCCAGCGTCACCTGCAATCCGACGACTGGCCCGGTTCAGGTCGGGTTGAGCTATTCGGCGACGTGTACAGTCTCGGGTGGCACTCAGCCTTACACTTGGACCTCCGATGCGTTGCCGGCCGGTTTGACCTTAACGCCCGCCGGCGGGATCAACCCCAGTGCTACGGTCGCCGGCGTTCCGACGGCCGCCGTAGCGTATAACTACCAGGTACACGTGGTCGATAGCGCCGTCGATTCGACGGGAGCTGGGGCCACCAAGACCGCGAACTCCGGCAGTTTCAGCGGGACCATACTCGCCGTTCCGACCTTCACTTGCACGGTAACCGCCGGGCCGACCGAGGTAAGCGTCGCTTATTCGACGATTTGCACCGCCACCGGTGGCACCACTCCGTACACTTGGTCGATCCCGACCGGCAGTCTGCCGACAGGCCTGAGCACCGCCACGTCCAGCGTCCCTGCGTCTCCGGTCACGGGCAACACATTTACGATAACGGGCCCCTCCACGCCAGCCGGGATCGGGGCCTTTGCGTACACCGTCAAGGTAACGGACAGCGCTCCTGTGACTCAGGCGGTCGCTTATGAGACTTTCTCGGGGGACGTCGTTGCTCTGCCCACGATGACCTGTACGACGCCCACGGGGCAAACCAGCGGACCTATCCAGGTGGGATTGCCGTACAATTCTTCCTGCACGGTTTCCGGCGGCACGCCGCCATACACATGGACCACTGACCCGCTACCCGCGGGGCTGGCGCTTACGCCTTCCGGCGGCAATAACCCCAGCGCCACGGTTTCGGGCGTTCCGACATCGCCAGTTGCCAGCTATTCCTTCGCCGTTCATGTGACCGATAGCGCCCGCAATTCGGCCGGCGTGCTCACCGCACAGTCGGTGGCGTCGGGAACCTTCAGCGGCAATATCGTGGCGCCGGTGAACTTCACCTGTACGGTAAACTCCGCCCCGACCGAGGTAAGTGTCGCCTACTCAACGGTTTGCACGGCCACTGGCGGGCAGGCGTCGTATACCTGGACCATTCCAACCGGCTCTCTGCCGGCTGGCGTGACTAGCGCCGTCTCGAGCGTACCGGTAGCGCCGGCCACCAGCAACACCTTCACGATTTCAGGCACGCCGACTGCCGCAGGGGCACTCTCTTACATAGTTAAGGTCACGGACAGCGCTCCTTCGGCTCCGGCTTCCGCGACTCAGGGCTTCGCGGGGACAGTAGTAGCCGTTCCTACCGTTAGTTGCAATTTAGCCGTCGGTCCGGTTCAGGTTGCCGTGTCCTATACAGCGACGTGCGCAGTCTCCGGCGGAACGCCGCCGTACACCTGGACACCGGTCGCCACAGCTTCTTTGCCAACCGTTGGGCTGGCCGACGGAACGAGCCTGACGTCTTCGGGTGGGTCGAATCCGAGCGCCACCGTGTCGGGTTCGCCAACGACCGTGGAGGCTTACAGTTACAAACTCCACGTGGTGGATAGCGCCGTAGACTCCGGTTCCAACCCGGCCCATCAATCGGCGGATTCGCCGGTGTTCGCCGGATCCATTCTGGCGAAACCGGCGTTCAACTGCACCGTGACAGCCGGGCCGACGGAGGTGTCTGTCGGCTATTCCACGGTTTGCACTGCGACCGCCGGAAATGGAACGTCGCCTTACACATGGACAATCCCGACCGGCGCTTTGCCCGCCGGCCTGACGACAACTCCGGCCCTGCCCGCGACGGGTTCGACACTCACGATCTCCGGGAGCCCCACGGCGGGAGGCACGGGCACGTACCTCTACTATGTCCAGTTGACGGATAGTCTGGGACAGGTATCCACGCGCGCATTCTCGGGAAACGTGGTTGCCGTGCCCACGGTGACTTGCAGTCCGACGACCGGTCCGATTCAGGTGGCCTTGGCTTACTCTTCGACCTGCATCGTTTCGGGTGGTACGCCGCCCTTCGCTTGGACCACCGACGCTTTGCCGGCGGGGTTGGCCGCAACGCTGCCGGGCGGCAATAACTCGAGCATTACCATCGCCGGCGTCCCGACTACCGCCGGGGCGTACAGCTACAAGGCGCATGTGACCGATAGCGCCCTGGATTCGGCCGGGATCGCGGCGCCGAAGAGCGCCGACTCGGGAAGCTTTGCCGGGACGGTGCTCCAGGTCCCGAGCTTCACTTGCACGGTAAACGCCGGGCCCACCGAGATCAGCGTGACCTATTCGACTATCTGCACGGTTTCGGGCGGCACCGCTGGGGCTGCTGGGTATACATGGACGATCCCAATCGGCGCTTTGCCTGCGGGTCTTACCTCCGCAGTGTCAACCACAACCCTGCTCAACGACACATTTAGAATTGCCGGCGCGCCCACTGCGGCAGGGGCCTTCGCCTACACGGTGAAGGTGACCGATAACGCTCCGGTGACGCCGGCTGTCGCGTTCCAAGCGTTCTCTGGGACCGTTGTCGCCGTACCGTCCGTGACCTGCACGGTCCCGGTAGGTCAGACGAGCGGACCCACCCAAGTGGGATTGCCGTACTCTTCTACTTGTACGGTTGCCGGCGGCACGGCGCCGTACACGTGGACGCTGCTGAGCGGTAGTGTGCCGGCGGGGCTCAGTCCCACTCCCGCCCTCCCCGCGACCGGGCCTAGCGTGACCGTTTCAGGGGCGCCTACGACGGCAGGTGCGTTCTCGTATGTCCTTCAAGTGACGGACAGCGCCAAGAACTCGGCCGGCGTTTCCGCGCCACTATCGGCGCCGTCCAGTACTTACAGCGGAACCATCGTGGTTCCCGTGAATTTCACCTGTACACCCAACGTGGTTCCGACGGAAGTAAACGTCGCCTACTCGACGGTTTGCACCGCCACGGGCGGCACGGCGCCTTACACCTGGACGATTCCAGCCGGAAGTCTGCCGGCTGGCGTCACGACTACTCCCGCCCTTCCCGTGACCGGGGGCACGCTGACCATATCGGGAACGCCGACGGCATCGGGTCGCGTTCTCCTACACGGTCACCGTCACGGATAGCGCGCCGGGGACTCACGCAACCCTCAGCCAGGCTTTCGCGGGAGCCGTGGTCGCCGATCCGTCGGTTACTTGCAATTTGACCCTGGGGCGACACGCAGATCAACGTAGCTTATTCCTCGACGTGCGCGTTTCGGGCGGCACGCCGGGCCCGTAGGGTATACGTGGACTCTGTAGCGACGGGCACATCCCCGACTGTGGGTTTGGCCGACGGAACGATCCTGACGCCCGCGGTCGGCACGCATCCCAGCGCCACCGTGGCTGGTACGCCGACGACGGTGGAGAACTACGCCTATAAGATCCATGTGGTCAACAGCGCGGTAGACTCCAGTTCGGCCGCGGCTCCTCAATCCGCCGATTCGCCGGTTTTCACCGGGTCGATTGGAGCCGCGCCGACATTCAACTGCACCGTGACTACGGGAGCCACCGAGGTAAGCGTCCCCTATTCCACCGTGTGCACCGCTACGACCGGGAACGGAACGCCGCCATTCACGTGGTCGATTGCGACCGGCACGTTGCCAGCGGGTGTTACCTCCGCAATGTCGAGTGCGCCCGCAACCCCGGTCACCAACAACACATTCACGATCTCCGGGTCTCCGACGGCGGCGGCGCAATACGGCTACACGGTGCAACTAAAGGACTCGCTGGGACAGATTTCCGTGCGCACCTTTGCCGGTACAGTGGCGGCTCTACCAAGTCTCACGATTGTGACTCCAACCCCCTCCTGCACGTTCCCCGTGAACCAGACGAGTGGCCCCACCCAGCTCGGAGTGGCGTTCTCGGAGACCTGTACCGTATCGGGCGGCACGGCGCCTTACTCCTGGGGTGCGACGGGCTTGCCCCCAGGAATCCGGCTCACGCCGGCTGGTGGTACAAATCAGAGCGCAACCATAGCCGGTACTCCAACGGTAGCCGGTTCATACAGCTACACGGTGCAAGCGACCGACAGCGCAGTCGATTCCACCGGGGCCCTCGCAGCGAAGACCGCCTTGGCCAGTCCGGTTTCCGGGACTATCCGGCAGACGTTGACCTTCATTTGTAACCCAGCGACTCTGGGGCCGCTGGAGGCATCGGTGCCCTACTCAACAACCTGTTCTCTGTCAGGCGGCACACTGCCTTACGCATGGTCTATCCCCAATGGCGCCGGGCCTCCGGGCATGACTACGCCGGCCACCGGCGCCGGGGTCACGTTCACGGTCGCAGGCACGACGCCGGCGGGTTCCACGGCGTCCACCTACTCGTTCACGGTGGTGGTGCAGGATAGTGCGGCCACTCCGGCCACGGTGCAGCAGGTGTTCCAGGATCAGGTATACGCCTCGCCGGCGATCTCGTGCCAGTCGGCCACAGGGCCGGTACAGGTCAACGTTCCCTATTCGAACAGTTGCCAAGTCGCTGGCGGAAGGCCCCCGTACACGTGGAGCATTAATCCGCAGCCGTCGTACCTGACCGAAGGCGCCACTGGGAGCGCAACAACGATCAAGGGCATGCCGGATCAGACCTCCGCGGGCCCGTACAGTTACACGCTCACAGTGGCGGATGGCGCGACTCCGCCGCAGAAGGCGACTCAGACGTTTACCGGGACGATCAGCGCCCTGCTAAGCGTCGTAAATTGCAACCAGGCCGCCGGGCCGCAAGAGGTCGGAGTGCCCTACTCCGTCACCTGCTCGGCGAGCGGCGGCACGATACCGTACGTCTGGTCGGTTGACGGAACGACCATCCCCGGATCTACGTGGAATCAATCGACAGGCGTTTATTCGGTGACGCCGAACACGGCCTTGGGCTACAGCTATAAGATCTTGGTGACGGATAAGCTGGGCCAGACAGCCGAGTATTCGCAGCAGTACCAAGGTCAGATAGCTTCCGCCCCCTCCCTGGCTTGCGCTTCGACTACCCCAATGACGCAGGTGGGCGTGTACTACTCGAACGTCTGTACGGTGACTGGCGGGATCGGGGGGTACAAATGGTCGCTATCCGGGCGCCCGCCGGCATCGCGGAGCAGGACAGCGGCGATACGACCGCAACGATTTCGGGTTATCCGACGGCCCCTGGACCGTATTCAATGACGTTGACGGTGACCGATTCGCTCGGTATTCCGGTGTCCTCCAATTCCGGGCTTAGCGGCACGCTGGCGTCATTGCTCACGGTAAACGTGGGGATTCCTGCCACGTTCGTACTGGGGCAGGCGGGTCAAACGGTCACGGCGACGGTGAACAACCCCGGAGCGGGGACCTACTATCCTCCGGCGGGTGGAACCGCCGTAACGATAGCGCTTCCACCCGGGTTGACCCCGCCGGCGCCGGCGGATATCACCGCATCGGGTTGGACGTGCTCTGTCAACACGGGAGCAAGCAGCATAGGGTGCACCCGGACCGACCCTGTTTCCGCGAGCAGTTCGTATCCGGCCATTCAGGCGCTTGTGACAGTGAACCCGTCCGCTTGTTCCGGGACTTTCAGCCTGCCGGTCTCGGCTTTCCTTTCGCTGGGCAGCGGTACGCCGTCCGGCTCGGCGGGAACCGCGAGCGCCTCGGTCTATGCGAGCGGCTGCCTGCTAATCGGCAAGAGCCATACGGGTAACTTCCAATCCGGCGGAACCGGGGTGTACACGATCACGGTCAGCAATCCGGTTCCCGCGGCGATCGCCAATCCCGTCACTGTGCAAGATACTCTGTCGGCAGGTGAAACCGTCGATCCCAACGGGCAGTTGGGCGGAACCGGCTGGACTTGCGGTCCTCCGAGTACCGATGCCAGCTCCAAACTACAGACCGTCTCGTGCACGAGCTCGACCGGCGTGGCTGCCAGCGGCTCTTACCCCGCAATTAATCTCCCTGTGGCAGTGGCGGCATCCACGGGTTGCGGGTTGCTCACCGATGTGGCAAGCCTGAGCCTGAACAACGGTTCGATCAATCTGCCGCAAGGTACGAAATCGGATCCAACCAGCGTCACCGGGACGAATTGCCTGACGATTTCCGGCATCTTCACGGCCAGTGGCTTGACGACGAGTTCGCTGGCATCCGGAGCGAGGCTCCTTCTGGATGACGCCTCCGCATCCCCAACCGCGGCCGGTATCTACTCGATCAATATCGGCAACACCGGGCAATCCGCCGTGAGCGCGCCCGTCAACGTTACGCTTCAACTTCCCGCGGGCGTTGTCGCGCTGAGCCCCCCCACCGGAGTCGGATGGGGTTCTTGTTCGCTTGGCGCCGGGGGCGCGGGTCCGGTGACATGCTCCAACAGCGGCAATTTGGCGGCCGGCGCCAATTACAGTCCTTTGGTCCTTACCGTCGGATTGACTAGGGGCTGCGGGGCTCTGCCCGCGCTTTCCGCTTCAGTGGCGGCGAATGGCGCGACTCAGGCAACCTTCGCCATCCCGGCTTCGGTGCCCGGCCCCGGTTGTCTGGCGGTCACCCAGACGCACCCAGCCACTTTCCAGAACGGAAGCACGGGCGTCTACAACCTGACGGTAACCAACCCGGCAGGCGGTTCGACGGCGCCGGCGCCAACCGCGGTCGTGCAGGAGACGCTGCCCGCCGGGTTGACTTACAGTTCCTTTACCGGCGCGAACTGGAGTTGCAGCGCGGACAGCACAGGCCAGACTTTCACGTGTACCCGGCCCAACAACGATGACTTGGCCGCGGGCGCCAGCTATGAGAACCTGGCGGTTGCGGTCAATGTCCAGTCGGCGGCTTGCCCGTCGGTGATCGGCGCGGCGAGCCTTACTACCGGCGGCGCTTCGACCCCGATCAGTGTCTCCAGCGACCAGACGCCGATCCTCGGATGCTGGACGCTGAACGCTACCCCGAGTTCCTCGAGCTTCGTGGCGGGAGGCTTGGGCAGCTACACGTTCCAGGTCAATTACTTGGGCAACACGGTGCCCACAGGCACGTTGGAGCTCGACACGGTCCTGCCTCCCTGGCTTTCTAAGCCCACATGGACGGCCGTGGACGGCAGCGCCACCGATTGGGTTTGCACCTCCACAATCGACACGAGCAATAACACGACCGTGAGCTGCACGCATTCGCCGGCCAGCCAACCGATTCCGCAGCTCAGACTCGGCTTTACCTCGGGAGCCTCCGGCTGCTTCCAGACCACCCCGAGCGGGTCCACGCTGAAGCTTAACGCGGCGCCGCAGAGCACGCTGCCCATTACAGCAAGCGTGGTAGGCGGCTGCCCGTTGCAGCAGCTTACCGAGAGTTCCAGCAGCTCGCTATTGAACCCGGTGCCGGGTTCGGCGGTGACCTATACCTTAGTCGTGAAGAATCTCCTCTCGACCCCGGTGGCCACGGGTTCTACCGTCCAGGTGACCGACACCTTCCAGGCCGGGTTGACGCCGACGGGCGCGAGCGGAACGGGATGGATCTGCCCCTCGCAGACCACAGGCTCTTCGGTCACTTGCACACGCGATTCCGCGTTGGGGGCCAGCTCAAGTTATCCACCGCTGGTGATCACCCTGAACGTGGACACCAACGCGTGTCCGACGGCCCAGGATCAGGTCACAGTGTTGCTGGCCGGAAGCCCGCAGATCAGCCCGTCGTACCAATACAACCTCCGGGGCTGCCTGCTGGTTCAGCCTCCGAATCTGACGTTCCCGACTTTGACGGTCGGCGGGGCGAGCGCGACGCCGCAATCGCTGACCTTCAAGTCGCTCGACGTTCAGTCGCTCAACGTCACGGTCACGGCTCCGCCTACGGGTTCGCCGTATACGCTATCGAGTTCCGATTGTCCCGGAGCTAACGGCGTTATCCCTTCGGGCCAGTCGTGCACGGTTACCCTGACGCAGACGAAAGCGATGACGGTCAGCGTAGCCTACAGCCCGGCCTGCATCGGCACGGACCCTCTGGCGTTCAACTATACGACGGACGTCGGCATCACCAAGCCGTTTACCGGAACCGGCTCGATGCAGTTGGCGGACCTTTCTTTATCAAATTGTCGGACAGCTCGAACCTGGGCGCAACGAACGTGAATCCGCTGGATACCATCAATGCCGGGTTGAGCACGAAAGCCGGCTATTGCACGGGCCAGAAACCGGGCGTAACGGGAACGCTTGTTCTCGACCATTTCAATGGTCCGGGAACCACCACGGGCAAGATATACGATGAGAAGGTCGTTACGCCGTGTCCGGGCAGTGTGGCGAATTGCGCGGGCGAAATCGTCGCTGGAACGGTGGAAGGGAGCCTATTCCTGAAACCGACGTTCACGGGCAGCAGCGGAGCGATCAACTATCCGGGCACGCTGCCGACTTTCCAGGTCACGATTCCCTCGGGTCTGGCTCCGGTTATCCAGGACTTCGAAAAGGGTACGGTAACCAGCTCGAGCATGGCGTTCAGCATCGCCGGCTACACGCCGCCGCGGGCCAACACCCAGGTTTGCTTCACTTTCAAAGTTGCCTCGGGAGCCGTTTTGACGCCGCCGTCAGGTTCCTGCTACTCGCAGCAGGACATCGATATTTGGTTCCAGAGAGACGTTTCCCTGGCCACGGGCAGCCAGTTCGCCACCACGGTAACGTTCCCCTACTCGGGGGATTCGAGCGCGATCGGCTCGGTGGAAGGCTGGATCACCAACACGGCGTTGAGCAAAGACTCGACGCACTGGTGCATGGACTTTAAGTCGGGAACGGTAACGAAGAGCGCCTGCCAGTAGGGGGCGCAAGCAAGACGATATCGGGAGACACGCGATGGACACAGGTTCGACGCATCAAACGGCGGATGATCTGCCGGTGGTCAACGCCGAGAATCCATGGCCTGGATTGGATTCGTTCCGCGAAGCCGACCAGCGATGGTTCCAGGGCCGGCGGGATGAAACCTCGGAGTTGCTGCGGCACGTCATGCGGGAACGCATGACGGTTCTGTTCGCGCTGTCGGGGGTCGGCAAGTCGTCGTTGCTGCAGGCTGGACTGTTCCCCATGCTTCGCCAGAGCGACATGTTGCCTGTCTACATCCGGCTCGACCACACGGCGCGGGCGATACCCTTGCGGGCGCAAGTCTTCGATACCATCGCCCGCGCGGCCGAGGCGGCCGGCGTCCAGGCGCCGGTTCCCAAGCCCAACGTTACCTTGTGGGAATACTTCTACCATGTCCAGACGGAGTTCTGGGGCAAGCAGCAGAACCGCGTATTGCCCATTCTCGTGTTCGATCAGTTCGAGGAGATTTTCACGCTCGGCGCCGACGGACCGCGAGTGCACGAGTCGGAATCGTTCCTGGACGAGTTGGCGGACCTGGCGGACGGTTCCGCACCGACTTTGATTACCCAACGCTGGGCCAATAACCCGGATGAGCGCGACGAGTACACGGAAGATGGCCAATACAAAATCCTGATCTCCATGCGCGAGGATTTTCTGCCGGAGTTCAGCGATCAGCGCCGCCGCATCGCGGATACTCCGCAGAAGAGGCTGCGCCTTCGCCAGATGAACGGCGAGGGCGCTCTATCGGCGGTCAGTCAGGCGAAGGAACTCGTGGATGTGGGAGTGGCGACGCAGATTGTCCGCTTCGTGGCCGGCGGCGAACGGCTGGGCGGCGGCTGGCGGACGCGCCCGTTGAAGGAACTGGAAATCGAACCGGCCTTGTTGAGCGTTGTCTGCCGTGAGTTGAATACGCGGCGGAGGCAGCGCGGCGACCGGAAGATCTCCGCGGATCTTCTGGAAGGCACGCAGGAGCAGGTGCTGGTCGAGTTCTACGACCGGAGTTTCGCGCCGTTGCCGGAGGACGTTCGCCCGAGCGTGCGGACGTTCGTGGAAGAACAGTTGATTACGGTAAACGGCGCCCGCAACAGCGTCCCGGAAGAAAACGCTCTGAGCGTGCCCGGCATGTCGGAGCGCATCATCGAGCAGTTGGTGGAGCGCCGCCTGCTGCGCCGCGAGCACAGGCGCACGGAAGTGCGTCTGGAACTGACGCACGATTTGCTCACGCAAGTCGTTCGCTCCAGCCGCGACGCGCGGCGTCAGCGCGAGGCCATCGAAAAGGAGCGCCAGGAACGGGAGGCCCAGCTTCAGAAAGAGCGCGAGAAGTCGCGGCGGAATCGCCGGTTGACTCTCGTTTTCGGAGTATTCGCCGTCATCGCGGCGGTGTTGGCGGTTGTGGCGTCCGTTCAGACGGTTAAGGCAAACAACCAGACGGCGGCGGCGACGGCAGCCTCCGCCAAGGCGCTCGCGGCGCGAAAGACGGCCGACGAAAACGCCCGGTTAGCCGAGGAGCGCAGGGTCGCGGCCGAGAATTCCCAAAAACAGGCGCTAGCTAGCGCGGATGAGGCTACCAAACAGGGGACCATAGCCAGGCAGCAGGCCGATATCGCCACCCAGCAGACGGCGGTGGCTCAGAAGGCTCGCGCAGAGTCGGACGACAACGCCAAGAAAGCCACGGCGGCCGCCGCAGCCGAGCAGAAAACCGCCGACGAGAATGCCAAACTGGCAGCGCAAAGCCAACTGGATGCGGCACGGGCTACCAAGAGTGCGGCAGATGCAACGGAAGCCCAAAAAGCCGCCGAAGCCGCCAAACTGCTCAGCGACAAGGAAGCCGCCCAAGGCAAAGTGACCGACGCGATGAACCTGATCACGGCCAGCCAGGGCCCTCGCGCCCTTGGAACGCTCTCCTACGCGCTGACTCTTGACCCGAATTGCCTCTCTGCGCTCAGCTTGGCGTTCGATCAACTGTTGCGTGGAGACTGGGGCGCTCCCGCCGCATCCATGTCCAAGCCTAGCGCGGCGCTCTATGCGCCTCCGGCATTGACTCACCCCGCCGGGGTGCTCACCGCGAGCTTCAGTCCGGATGGAAAGCTTGTCCTGACTGGGGCCAGGGACGGCGTCGTGAGGCTGTGGAACGCCGATTCCGGCCAGAAAGTGGCTGAGTTCAAAGCGCACGAGCAGCCCGTAATCTACGCCGAGTTCAGCCCCGATGGCTCCCGGATCGCGACGAGCTCGATTGACAAGACCGCGCGCATTTGGGACGCGGCCCAAAGAACTCTTCTGCACGAACTGAAGCAACATACCGCGCGCGTGAACTCGGCCGTCTTTTCCAGAGACAGCAAGCGCATCGTTACAGCCTCCGACGACCGGACGGCGCAGGTATGGGACGTCGCTACCGGCGCCCCGACCGGCGCGGCTCTCACCCACCCGATGTCGGTGAACTTTGCCGCATTCAGCAGAGACGGCAACCAGATCGTTTCGGCATGCGCGGACCATAAGGCGCGGGTATTCGATTACGCCACGGGCCGCTCGCTCCTCGACAGTCTCAATTCGGGGTCGGATGTCAGGAGCGCCGAGTTCGCACTGAACGGCGCCCGGCGAGTAGTGACCGCGTCATCCGACCGAAGCGCGCAGTCCTGGGATATCGACAAGGGAACGCCGATAGGAGACGCTCTCCGGCATGCGGGGACGGTGGTAATCGCCGTTTACAGCCCGGATGGTAAGCGGGTGGCCACGGCGTCGCTCGACCATACGGCCCGTGTCTGGGAGGCGGAGACGGGGAAAGCGATCACGAATTACCTGCGGCACGATAGCGCGGTACTCTCGGTTTCGTTCAGTCCCGATGGCAGCAAGCTGGTTACGGGCTCGGACGACAAAACGGCCAGGATTTGGCCCGTGTGGGATAGCGAGCATCACCCGGCGATAAACTCCGCTGAGATGAAGCAGTTATTGGAAGGCTTGGGGAAATTCAGCGGCGCAAGCGGCGATCTGCCACCCCTCTCGGCCGGTGACGCGAAAAGCCGTCTGGACGCGGTGAGATCGAAGACCGACGACTTCGTACGTTGGTTTTTCGACCACCGGCAGTAGCGGCGGCGGGTGGGACCCACCGGCCTATTCCGGCGGACGGTCCACGCGCAACAAAGTGCGCGGCTCCTGTAACGTGTCCGAGACGAGGATGGCTTTTTCCTGACCAGTCTTAAGATCGACTGAGTAGATGCCGGAGGAAGCGAAATGCGTCCAGGCCGTGGCGTACAGCGCTTCCCGCTCGGACAACGCGGTGAGGGCGGTGATGCGCGCGACGTCCGCGCCGGCGTACGCTTGAACCTGAGTCCCGTCTCTGCCGACGCGCAGGATCCGGCCGCTCCCGCCACGGCCAACCCAATTGCGATCCCCCACCAGTAATTCGTTCCCGGGGGGGATCAGGGCAAGCGTGACCGGGTCCTCCAGGAGGCGGTAGCTGGCGACTGTCCTGAACTGGCGGCTTTTCGCGTCGAACTCAAGCACTTCCGCCGGACCGCCCTCGCCCGGCCAGAAAACGGAGACGTAATGAGTAGCTCCTCCAGCCACCATCCTGCCGGGGAATGCCAAACCATCGAGCTTTCCAAGCACGCTCTGCCGGCCGGTTCCGAGATCCACAGCCACAATTTGTAGCGCCCCATCCGCGGCATCCGCCACCAGCAGCCGGTCGCCGTCGAGAGATAGCGATGCGGGAGCGTGGAGGTTGCCGCCGCCGCTCAATCGGCGAGTGGACCAGTGGCCCTTGTCGTACTTCAGGCTCACGACGCTGGCCAGTACGCCTTCGGCGCCTCCTCCGGCGAGGAAGAATTCATTTTGCGAGCCGGCCACCATGTCCCGCATCTGACGCATCCGATGGCCCGAGACCAATGTCTGGAGCTCGTGTCGATCGTAAGAGAAGATGTAGATCCCGCCGCGCCCTTCCGCCTGGCCATCGGCAATAAGATAGTCTCCCCTGTGGATCGGCGGAGCCGGATCTGGAATCTTCTCCCACACCCCGGGGTTCTCCGCGGGCTGCTGCGCGGCCCGGCTCCCGCCGGCATCCGTTTGGGAACGGTAGGAGTCCTGGAGCATCTCCGTCGCTTTCTTGCGGAGTAAGTCGGCATCCGTCCAGCGGCCAAGCTCGGCGGAACACAGAGCGCGGCGCCTGAGCGCCACGGCCCCCGCGCGCTGGCACTGCACGTCTTCCGGATCTCTTCCGTGCTCCTGCTCCGCTACGCGCGCGGCCTCCGAGAACTCGTGGTCGGCCGATTTCCAGTCCTTCGACTTTGCTTCGTATAGTCCAAGAGCCAGGTGCGCTTCGATTTCCGTGAATAACAGGCGTGGCGACTGCGAATTCTCCGCGGAGAGCGACTGGAGCGCGTCGCTAATATCGGCGCGCTGCGACTCGCCCGCCTCGATCAAGCCCCTATTGAGCTTGTAAAGCGCAATTTCTACCGGTGAGTTACTCCGCGGGGCCATGGGGTACTTCTCGCGGGCTTGATCGTACTGCGCTTCCACCTCCTCGGCGCCTCCAAGCATTTCATAAAGGCTTGCCAGCCGGCCGTGGGCGAGAGCCGTAATTCGATACGATTCGTTTTCGTCGGGAAGCTCGCTCTTGAGCGCCTGCTCGTACCAGTAAATCGCCTCGGTGGCGTCCCGGACCACCCAAGGGCTGCCGAAAGTGTCGCCAAGGCCTAGCAGCGCTTCGGCGCGCCAAATAGTTTTGGGGCGGCTGCTCTCGGACCGCAGCAATTCAAACGCCCGCAAGTAATCCGCTCGGGCTTCTTCCACGCGCCCCAGACTCCACTCATAGGGGTTGCCGAGCCCATCGCCTTCCCAGCAGAGCGACTCCGCCAGCTCATGCGCCAGATCGTTGAATTCGGACGCGTCACCCGGTACGCGATCGGTCAACTCCCGTATATGCAGCAGTTCCAGCGACTGCGCCCGGGCATTGTCGGAAGCCCTGAGCTTCTCGCCCCGAATCGCTTCCGAGAGCTGTTTCACTGTCGCATTGGCTCGTTCGAATCTCAACTTGCCGGTAAAGCTGCGTTCCGCCGAGTTGTTCCGGTAGAAAAGGACAACGACTAGAATCAGCATCAGACCGACCGCCAGAGCCTCCGCCGATATTCTCCTGTGGCGCTTCGCCCATTTGGCGGTCCGGTTCACCGCGTTGGATCGCCGCGCATCGACCGGCTCTCCCTCGACGTAGGACGTTAGGTCCGCTGCCAGAGCGTCCACCGAAGGGTAGCGATTCTCGGCCAAACGGGAAAGCGCCTTCACCACAATAGAGTCAAGATCGCCTCGAATGAGCCTCGAACGGAAAACACCGCGCCGGCCCGATCCACTCTGCCGAACAACCTGGCTCGGCGGCGGCGGTTCATCCTCCGTAGTCCGCTTTTGGATCGAGTCCCAGGATCTGCTTCCATCGTCAAACGGCAGACGCCCCGTCAGAGTCTCGTAGAGAATCACGCCCAAGGAGTAGATATCCGTCGCTTCCGTCAGCGTGCCGCCCTCCAACTGTTCCGGACTTGCATACTCCGGAGTCAGAGGCCGGATTCCCCGGGTGGTCTCTCCGACTCTTGTCTTGTCGCCTGGATCGACCATCCGGGAGATTCCGAAGTCCAGGATAAGGGGCGTTCCGGCCGTATTGACTAGAATGTTGTTGGGCTTAAGGTCGCAATGGGCGACCTGATGGCCGTGGATGTAGCTGACGGCTCGGCAGCAGTCGATCAGTAAGCGAACGATCTCGGGTGGGGCGAGCTTCTTCTCGCGGCAATAAGAATGGATCGGAACGCCGTCAATGTAGTCCAGGACGAGATACGGCCATCCGGTGGCCGTGGTCCCCCGATCCAGAATACGCGCGATGTTGGGGTGTTCAAGCGCCGCGAGGATCTCGCATTCGCGCTCAAATCTCTCCCACTCTCCTACCAGAGCCGTGGGGGTAATAACCTTGATGGCAAACCGCCGCTGGCTTGGCAGGTCGACGTGCTCGGCCAGGTAGACAAGGCTCGTTCCGCCCTGCCCGATGCTGCGCAAGACGCGATAGCGTCCAAGAATGTCACCCGAGGACACCGGCTCGGCCAGGGGCCTGATGGGCGCAACGGTCTCGGCCGCGGGCTTATCTAATGGGGAAGTATCGTCGTCGGCGGCGGCAAGCATGGCCTCCACCCGCCGTCGCAGTTCCTCATCGCCCCCGCACGACTCCGCGATCCAGGCAACCCGCTCCTCGGCGCTCTTCTCCAGGGCTGCGCCGAAGATGTCCTTGCATCGGCTCCAGTCTTCCGGCGTCATCCCTTAGGTTGCAACTCAACCCGAAACCAAGCTCGAGCGGCTGTCCAGTCGCGGCGAGCCTGATCGTACGAGATACCCATGACAGTAGCCGCTTCCTCTGTCGTGAATCCCCCAAAGTACCGTAACTCGACCAGACGCGCCAGCCGGCTGTCGAATGCGGCAAGTTTTCCGATCAGTTCGTCCACCTGGATCACGTCATCTATACGGTCCGCGCCCAGTTCGGGGACTGAATCGAGGGTGATTCCCTGCACGGGCCGGCCGCGCTTCAGGGCGGACCTGCGGCGTGCGTGGTCAACCAGAATCCTGCGCATGGTCTGACACGCCACAGCCATGAAGTGGTTCTTGTTGACCCAGGATGTACGGTCCTGCCGGCTCAGCTTCAGGTACGCGTCATGGATCAGCGCCGTAGGCTGTAGAGTCCCGTTCGGCTCGTTCCGCATCATTCGCCCGGCCATTCTCCGGAGTTCGCCATACAGCTCGGCTATGAGGGCCTCGGAGACTGCGCGGCCACCTAAGTCCAGCGCCGGCGGCTCTTGTGACATCTAGGTTAAGAATCCTTTCGTTGCGAACTGAAAGACAGGATCGCGGATCGGGATAACGTTCCTTCGGAACGCTAACCCAATCCGCAACCCTGCCGCGATACGCGCCTGCGTACCCGTTACCGAATAGGCTGCACGGAAGAAACGGACCCGTCGGTAAAGATCACCTGTAGATTCGGATAGTCGTACCTCTTCTTCAATCCCCCGAGGAAGGAAACCTTGGATGGCTCCCCCAACGCCGCACGCACGTCATCCTCCGATTGGCCGATCTGAACATTGCTGCTGCCGAGTGTGGTCGGCCTTGCCACCTTAGGAGGCGGCGTCACTCCGGTTGTCGTTTCGGCGGGGCCGGCGTCCTCCTGCCGGACCGCGGAAACCACTCCATCGGTGAAGATCACCTTGCGATCCGCGTACTCGTACTGCTTTTGGAGGCCGCCCATGAATGAGATCCGCGTCGGCCGCCCCAGAGAGTCGATCACCTCTGTTTCCGTCTGCCCGATGCGGGTCGCTACCGGGTTTCGCGTCACGCGAATCGCCGGGGCTGGAGAAGGCGCCGGGGATGGAGCCGGAGCCGCCGGCATCGGAGTTGGAGCCGGCGCAGGGAGCGGCTCGGCCTCCCCCGCGGGCGCGCTGCTGTAATCCGAAGCCACATCCTGTTCCATTTTGGCGCCTTCCTGCGCCGCCAGGCGGATTTCATTGGCCCCCGATGTGTCAGGCTTCAGTGAAGCCGCGAAAAGAGTCATCACTGGTGGCGCGGCAGCCGCGGCGGGCAGCCGCGGAAGGTTCTTTTGACCCTGACCGGACTGTAACGCGCCCAACCCCTGTTCCACGGTTTCCCGCATCTGATTGTCGGCCTCGACCAGGTCGCTCATAGCGATTTCGACCCGGCTTCCAGCGGCGCAGCCGTTACCCCGGCTGGCCAGAACGCGCACCTGGGCGTTGGAATCGGAAGAACCCGCCGAGAAAGAGCCATCGAACTGGATGGCATCGCCCTGTTGTATTGTGCAAGGCTGGCTCGTTGACGGAATCTCCGCTTCGATGGCGTCGCCCGACACGAGCGTGTGCTGGCGGTGGTCCCTGAACTCGGGCGGCAGCTCATCGCTGGTCTGCTGCGGGTTCCGAGCCTCCGTGCTCTCCTCCGCTAAATCGTCCTGAACTTCCTGGTCAACCAGATCCTTCACCTCGGAGGAAAGCGGCGCCGCGGCGGCTTGTGACGCGGTGGTGGCCTCCCGCTCCGCGAAGGCGGTCTGGAGAACGGTGGACAGCACGTAGTCGGTCAGCCACAGGGAAGGCCGGGCGTAGATAGGATAGGGCCTAAAGTAAGGACCATAGTAGGCGTACCAGGGGTCGTTCAGCCAGTCCCACTGGTAAGCGATGGGGACCGCCCACGGATTAATCGCCCAACCATAGAACGCCGCTGGGTAAAAGCTCGCCGGAGCGTAAAAGTACACCGGAGCGCCGGCCCACATGAATGGCCGGTACGCATGCACAAACGGCGCTCCGCCGATAAAATAGGTCCGTTGCGCGTAGTCAACTCGCCCCACCCTGAACGGGCGTTGGACATAACCGCGCCCCAGGCCGCGCGCCACGACGACGCGATTCCCCGAATGTTCGACTCTTACGACACGCGGGCCGCCAATCGCGTGGCGAACAACGGTCCCGGGACGCTCGACATGCGTCACCCTCCCGCCGGGCGCAATCCGCGCGACCGTATTGTTTTTGCCTCGGTAGGTGGCGGCGCCAGTGGGCGCTCGATCGACCCGGCCTCCCCCCCGCGTGGCGACGGTTGCCGGAGGACGCCCACCCGCGCCACCCGCCCGGCCCGCTGGCGGAGCGGCGCCTCTGGGCGCCGGTCCGGGGGCTCCTCGCCCTGGGTTCTGAGCGGCGCCGGGAACCGACGACGGAGCCTGCCCACGCCCCGAAACCGGGGGAACCGCGGTCTTACCGGGCGCAGCCGGAGGCGCTTGCTTCGACACCTGCGGTGGACCCTGTTTGGGAGTCGCCGGGGGTGGAGTAGTCTGGGCAGGACGCTGCGATGCGCCAGGGGTCGGCGCGTTCGGTCTCGTGACCTGCGGTGTATTCTGCTTGGGCGCCGAAGGGGCCGGGTTGTTGGGCCTGGTGACCGCCGGCGTGTTCGGAGTGCTCGGCCGCGGAGTCGATGGGGCCGGATTCGCGGGCTTGGTGACTTGCGGGGTACTCGGAGTGCTCGGCCGCGGAGTTGAAGGCGCCGGATTCGCAGGCCGGGTGACTTGCGGCGTACTTGGAGTGCTCGGCCGCGGAGTTGAAGGCGCCGGCGTACTTGGCCTCGGCGCTGCTGCAGGAGGCGGACTGGGCCTGGGCGCTGGCGGCGGAGGCGGGCTGGGCCTTGACACCACAGGCGACCTCACCTGCGCCACCAAAAGCAGAGCGGCCGGTTGAGACCAAAGCTGCTGGGCAAAGGCGAGATGGACAGTGAGGGCAGAGAGCACGACGGTCAACAACGCAGCCCCGGCGCGCCGCCGAAACACGGACCTCCGGCAAAGTGGCGATTGGCGAATCTCACCCGGTCCCGTCCGAACGGGGTCGGATTCAGTCGAGCGATGAAACATCTTCCTTGGCATGCAGCCTCCTTCTGACTAGCAGTTCCTATCGGAACGCCCGTCGAGAGTATACGCGCAGACTAGGCCGAGGCTTGCGCACCGAGAAACCGGGTAAAGCGGCAGGCCCATGCCTCGCTTCTGGAAATCGCCAACCACGGTACTGCCAACGAACCAGCGATGCTCGGCAAACCCGCTAGTGCGCACGAGCCCTGGGAATCACTCTTTCTGGCGTCACCATTTACCGCGCCAGACTTCCGTCCTCGCACAGGTGTGACAGGGACTTAGTTATGGCTCTTCTTGGAACTCTAGAAATAGCACCATCTGCTACTGGAATCAAGAGAATTCATGACTTGCACAGCCATTTCGCCCCCTGTTTTCGACTTTACCGGAAGAGTCCCCGGACGCGTCCTCAGAGGTATGTGGCTCAAACACGCACGACATTTCCGGTCTCAGAACAGTATTCCAGGCTATGAGAGAGGAGTTGCCTGATCTCATGGCGAGGAGAACCGCTCCCTCAGATTCAACAAATCGGACTCGTTCGATCTATTTTTCCCAAGCCCTAAACACACCCACCGGTGGTTTGGGGGCTGACGGGGATTAGGAGGCTTCGCGGCCGGGTTGTCCGAGGAGCCATAGGTAGGCGTGCGACGGATGGCAAGTATGGCCACAGTAGTTTACCTCCGGAAGTTAAACCTTGCCGCGAATCAGACCAGGCGAATCGGACAACATGCTCAGAAGAAATGCAGACCAATTGCGCTGAAAGTACCAGACCGTGGCGCTCGTCGAGGTTGGAGAGGCTAGCGAGAGGACGGCCCTCCCGGGGGCGGGAACTTCCTCGAGACGTCATCGAGCACCACTACCCAGTCGTGGCCATTGCCAGGTTGGCCGGGTGGTGTGAACCTCCGCACTCCTTGATTCGCGAACTTTCCGATTGCGCCGACCGACCCGTCCCTTGGACTGTACCACCAAGCCCGAACCTGGCTTCCCTCAATAGCGCCCATGCGAATCTGGAATGGCTTTCCGGTATAGGTGTAGGCAAACAGGTAGCCCGCGCCGCGAGTGGCGACGACGTAATCGTAGCGGGTTCCGTTTTCTCCGGCGATCAGGCTCTGATCGGGAACTCGATCGAAGCAGGGTCTCGAGAGCATCAATTGTTTCAAAAAGCGCATCTCACTCGAACCGGGGTCGTGAATGGCTTCGCTCCAAGACTTCTTCGGGCCATACGATCCTTGGTCGATTCCCGGCCTGTAAAACTGCATGACCGCGTTGTCCCCGTACGTATGGCCGAAAGCGCCCGCGAATACGGACCAATACGCGTAGCGCCGGCTATCGGCATCGGTCCAATACGGCTGAGAGACATCGTGCAGCCCCTGTGGAATACCCTCATAGGATGGCTCGGCATCCACGACAGGCTTGGCAGGCTGCCTGGCGTAATCGTCCCGCACGTAGCGCCAGTTGTCCTCGCCGTAACGGTTCGGCGACGTAGTGTCCTGGTCGTAGCGCTGGTGGCCGGATTGAAACATGTTGAAGTCGAGCCAGGCCTCGTTGTGAAACCACATGGAGGATTGCGTCCGGCCAAAGGGATGGAACGAGATCAAATGGGCGGGATCCTCCTTCTTCAGCGTCCGGCCCAACAGATTCCACACCTCGCCGTTTTCATCGCCGGGAGTGTCGCCGCCGCCGATCCAAAACACGTTCGGCCGCTCCTTGTAGCGGAGCGCCAGAAATGTGGCGTAAGCCGCGGCGTTGGCCTGGTTCAACTGACCCGCCTTGACCAGCGAACCCCATACCGGCAGGAGCGCTACATAAATGCCCTTTTCCGCCGCGCGGTCGATCACCCAATCGACGCGATCCCAATAGCCGCCGGCTTTCACGTCGGGGGTGCCCGGATCGCCCTTGACCAAGGCAAAGTTGCCCTCGACGTCCTTGGCGTTCGCGGTGTGAAGCAGAACGGCCTGCACTACGGTAAAACCCTTCGCGCGGCGGTCTTCCAGGTACGCCTCGGTATCGGCCCGATTCAACCTCTCGAACAGCAACCAGGCTGTGTCGCCTAGCCAGAAGAACGGCCGGCCATCGGCATATTGAAGAAAGTGGCCGTTTGGCGAAACGGTGACGCGCTGAGGCGCCGAGGCCGCGGACGTCACCCCGATCGCGGCGGCCGCCCAGATAGCGAAGGCGCCTGTCGTTCGCATCAAGCTCCGCAGATTCATTTCCAGCGCTTTCCCCGGTAGAGCGACTTCGCGTCAAACCACGCGATCGAAGTGCGGCTCAGCGGCGCCAAGCCGCCGCCTCCGGCGTTGAAGGCCAGCAGAACACGCCCCCCGACGAAATGAATGGCCGGGTAACAGTACCAGCCGTCCGGATCGTCAAGAAGGTTCTGCCGGTGAATCCAAGTTTTGGCCCTCGTCCCGCGAAACCGCTACGGTCAAGGGCGTGCGCTTACCGCCGGTTGCACGCGCGCCTTCGTGCGCCCGCATGGCCTCGTCAACCTGCGCGTGATCGTTCCAAACAGCCAGTAAGTCCCCCGTGGATGGGATTCGCTTGATGGAAGCGGGCGAAAGCGGCGAAAGCAGATTTGACGGCTTCGGTTCGGCCCACGTCTCTCCGCCGTCGCGCGAGTAAGACAGATATTGGCTCCCCGTCATCGTGCGGATGAACATCATCAACCTGCCGTCTTTCAATTCCACGACGCCAGGTTCCTGGTATCCCGCGCGGCTGGCTTCGGGCGGTTGAAGGATCGTGGCGCTTCGCCGCCATGTTCGTCCGGAATCATCCGACAGATAAGTCATCGAAACGCCCGGCCCCAGCGCCCCGCTCGCAGTGGTTCCGTGCCAGGCGACCGGCATCAGGATCCGGCCGCTTTTCAGTTGCACGACGCGGTCGTTGTTGAGCACGAAGAACCCGTCGTCGCGGATACAGAGGATAGGGTCGCTCCAGGTTTTTGCCTCGTCGCTCGAAAAGCGAAGATAGGGGTGGCAATCGTTTCCGGAGTTCTTGCGCAAGTAGAACAGCGCGATTCGGCCGTCCTTCAGGCGCAGCAACGAGACGCTCATGACGTTCAGGGCGCCCTCATTGCTCACCATCGGGACGTCCTCGGAACCCCACATCCTTCCGCCATCGGCCGAATAGCGCCCCACGATAACGGCCGCATCGTCATCCCCGCCGCCGCCCGTGAACTTCGTATAAGCGAAGAGAATACGCTTGTCGCGCAGCGTGACAAACGATCCCTCGGTGTTGCGCGGGTTTCCGGGGCGAGGCGGCAAGAGCGGCAGCACGGTGGCGCCGGTCATCCGTGGATCGGGATCGCTGGCGAGTAGAGTCGAAACGGCCAAGCCGAGCAGCAGAACAGTTCGCATGGGTACGCTCATCAGCCAGAGTAAGTGGCTGACGGCGGCGAGTGCAATCCCGCTCAGGTTCTGCTTCTCGGTCACACCGTTTCAGTACGCCCCGGCATAGACGGGCATAGATGGGCATCGGTGCGGGGCGATTTGAGTTGCGCCCCGTCGCTCGATCTACGACCATGGAATCGAAATGCTCCGCAGAAGCTTTCTGTTGGCGCCGGCCGCGTTGGCTGCCGGCGCCGTCCGTCCGGCGGTTTCGGACGCGACCCCTCTGACCTGGCCCTCCCTCACATTCAACGTCCGGGACTTCGGTGCAAAGGGCGATGGCGCGGCGAAGGACTCCACCGCCATTCAGCAGGCCATCGACCGCTGCTCGGTCTTCGGAGGCGGCTCGGTCCTCGTTCCGGCCGGCCGCTACCTCACCGGGGCCATCGCGCTACGCAGCAACACGCTGCTGCGCCTGGAGAAGGATGCGGTCATTCTGGGGTCGCCGGATTTGGCCGATTATCCCATCACGCAGGTCCGCTGGGAAGGCAAGTGGATTCAGGGCCGCGTAGGTTTGATCTATGCCATCGGCGCGAGCCGCATCGGCGTGAGCGGCGGGGGCAGGATCGAAGGCAACCCTGCCGTCGGCGGCCGCCCAACGCCCCAAAGTCCGTTGCGGCGCCCGGCGCTGGTCGAGCCGATCGGCTGTTCCGGCATTCTCCTAGAGGGCTTCGCCGCAACTCAGGGTTTGATGTGGGCGATCCATGCCGTCAACTCGCGGGACATCACCATACGCGGCCTCAACATTCGCACGACGACCGGCAACGGGGATGGCATCGATATCGATTCCTGCCGGCATGTGCGCATCGAGGGCTGCGACATCTCGACCGGCGACGACTGCATCGCGATCAAGTCCGGCCGCGGCAGCGAAGCTTACAGGCTGCTCCAGACCACGGAAGACGTGCTCATCGCCAACTGCACGCTTGCCGATTCACTGTTCGCCTGCATCGGCATCGGCAGCGAAACGTCCGGCGGCATTCGCAATGTTCGCATCGAGCGCTGCAAGTTCACCGCGGCCCGCACCTACGCCATCTACATCAAGACGCGCATCGGGCGCGGCGCATTCATCGAAGACATCGCCGCGAGCGATCTGGAAGCCTCGGGACTCACGCGCGGATTCCTCGGCATCAACGGCATCGGCAGCGGGCTTCAGGATGAAGATCCCGTACCCGGCGAAGAGGGAATACCGATCCTCCGCAATTTCCGTTTCTCCAACATCAGGCTGACCGGTTGCCCTGCGCTGGCGGATGCTACGCTCATCCATCCGGCCAAACCGGTCGATGGCTTCTTGCTGAGCGACGTGACGGGAACGTGCGCCAAAGGCATCTCGCTGGCGAACACTCGAAAGGCGGAGATCCGGCGCATCGGGATCGAGGGGCTCGTTGGCCCATTGCTCCGCGTTTCAAACGTTACCGGCAGGGGACTCGATGGCGCCGCGAAGCTCGATCCGCCCAAGATTCCCGATCTTGTCCCAGCGCCCAGCCAGCCCTACAAGCTGCACTAGTCCGCATTTCGCGCACCCGTCCGTCGCGAGGCGCGTGAGAAGGCCGTGGGGGCGCGCTTTGGGCCAGGGACGATTGAAATCCGGACGTTTAGGCGAAAAACGCTTCCGGCGAGGGAACATCGGGCGCGGCGGAATCGCGAACCGGGTGGCGCTTTCCGCGCCCTCTCTCTCCAGTGACAGGCTGGACCGTCGATCGAGTCGCCATGGGACTGGACCGGCAAAAGCGCTCCAGGCCGACGATGATCCGTTGGAGGCGGACTCGCTCCAATCGGAGCTCCGAGAGGATTCCCGTTAAATCCATGAGTTACCCGCTCCGGCCCCGCTCAGCGGGGCCATCCACTCCGCGTGACCGCGAAGAGAACCAATGAACAGTAACACTTTCGCGCGCCGCCGGCTGTTCAGAATTGCACAGGGATGGCGGGCGCCTTCAAGAGGCTCTTCCGGCTCTTAAGCTACGCCTGCGAGGGACTCCATCGCGGACGCGCCGGCATTCCGGGCACGGCGGCAGACTGGTGGCAGCCGCCCGGTACTTGTCGCGAGACGCAACGATGAGCTGGCCGCAGAAGCTGAACACGTTCAACGGGCGCATGATGTGGCGAACGGGAGTGTGTAAACGCGCAGTCATATGGGCAGGATCCTTTTCTTGGCGGCAGCGCCGATTCCGGACGCCGCCGCGACCGGAAATCGTGTCAGTAGTGTAGACCCGCGTGGCGCGCCTGTCTGTTCAAAAGTGCACACCGGCGGCGGGCCGGCTTGCTGGGCGCGACAAGGAGCCGGGACGGCGCCTCCCGGTCAATCGTACAGGACCACGTTCAGCAACGAGCTGTGAACCTGCAGCCCGCCGTTGTACTTGATAAAGCCAAGCTTGCGGAACTTGTTCATGAAGAAGTTCACGCGGGCGCGCGTGGTCCCGACGATTTCCGCGAGCGTCTCCTGGCTGATCTTCGCGATCACGGGCTCCGGTGCGGCTTCTTTCCCGAAGTTTGCCAGCAGGAGCAGCACCCGCGCCAGGCGCTTCTCGCTGGAGTTGAAAAGCTGGTCTACCAGGTCCTCTTCCACGCGGATGTTGCGGGCCAGCACGTGGCGCAAAAACAACTCGGAGAAGACCGGCTCCGCATGGAGCGCACGGATCATCTCCGCTTTCTCGATCCGCACCACGATGCAATCGGAAATGGCCTCGGCGCTGGCCATTCGCCTGGTCTGTCCGGCCATGCAGTTCTCGCCGAAGAAGTCCCCGGCCGGGAGCATCGCGATAACCGCCTCCTTGCCCCGGTTCGAGACTACCGAGAGCTTGAGCCGGCCCTTTTGGAGATAGAAAATGGCGTCCGCCGGGTCACCCTGCGTGAACACCATCTGGCCGGTTCGGTATTCTTTGATCGTCCGTCCGGCGCCAACCTTGGCCAGGAATGTCTTTGGATCGAATAGTGGTTTCTCTTTTCGCTTTGCGGTCATAGGCTCCAGGAGTTCCATAAGGAACCTCCATTGGCGCCATTTTCGCACCGATTCGCGGAGTGTTCAAGGGCCTGAATGGCCTTTATAATCGTAACTGCCGGCTCAATGAGGATTTAAGTTCGCTTCGAGGTCCCAAGATGAAATTCGGCATTCATTCTCTCTTGTTCCATGAGACTTTTCTGGAACGGGATCTTCCGCTGCTCGATGACGTGAAGCGCATGGGCTTCGACGCGGTGGAGATCATCCCCTTCGACCCCGACGGTTTTCCCGCGCGCAAGGTGCGGCAGGCGGCCGCGGACCTGGGGTTGACCGTAAACACCGGCTACGGGATGCCGGCCGAATACAACGTCATTTCGCCCGACCCGGCCGTGCGGCGCCGCGGCATGGAATTCTCCAAACGTCTGATCGACTTAAGTAATGAGGCCGGGGCCGTTGTCTTCGGCGGCATGGTTTATTGCGGCTGGGGATATCTCACCGGCCGTATGCGGACCGAGGAGGAATGGCAATGGGCAGTGGAGAACTTCCGCGCCATCGCGGAATATGCGGCAGCCACATCCGGACTGATTCTGGGAATTGAGCCCGTCAACCGTTTTGAGTCTCACTTCATCAACGTGGCGCGAGACGCCGCGCGGTTCATCGACGAAGTGGGCATGGCGAACGTCAAGGTCCACCTGGACACATTCCACATGATCCGCGAGGAAGACAACATTCGTGCGGCGGTGCTCCAGGCCGGGCCGAAGCTAGGCTACGTCCACGCATGTGAGAGCCAGCGCGGAATCCCCGGCAGCGGCTTGATGCCCTGGGTGGAGTTCTTCACGGCGTTGCGCGATGTCGGTTACGACGGCTGCGTGACCATCGAATCCTTCGACCCGGAAATGCCTTCCATCGCCAAGCTGTGCTGCATCTGGCGCAAACTGGCCGACTCCCCGGAACAATTAGCCACAGAAGGCCTCCGCTTCCTGCGCGGCGTATACGCTGGCGTCGGCAGCCTGGCGGCAACACGCTAATCGCGCCGGCGCCGCCCTCGACGTCTCATGCCTTAAATGGCGGGGCAGGCGCTTCCGCCTGCCTCGCTCGGTTGAGTGCGTCTTACTCAACGGAAAAGGGGACAGAAGCATTTATTTGGCAGATCAGGCTCGCGCGGGCGCCGGAAGCCGTTCCTCCCGCGCGTCTCCTACTGATTTCACTCTTCCGGCAAAAGCACCGCCGCCAACACAGGGTGAAGCCTCGCCGCAAACGGATTCGTCACAGTCACTCCCCGCCACGTAAACCCCTCCTGTAGGTCCTCCGACAGAATCAAACGGCACTCTGCCGCCGCCGACGCGGCTAACACTACCGAATCCCAAATCGAGAGGCCATGGTCGGACGCCAGATCCGCTGCATTGACGATTACGGCAGCCGACGTCTCCACCACTTCATAGGCGTCGCGCCAACTCAACACGGCTTCGCGCGCACGAACCGGGCGCCGCTTGGCTTTCCGAACCAGTACGTTGAACAGCTCACCCAACGTCTGAGCCGGCAGCACGACGCTGCCAGGCGGCAATCGCCGGAGCAGGTTCAACGCCTTGTCTCGCATGGCCGCCCCGTTGGCGCCTTCTGCATAGGCCAGGACGTTAGTGTCCAACGCGATTCTCATGGCGCGTCGTCGTACAACTCGTCGCGCTTCCAGCGGCCTACGTTCACAACGCGTTCTTTACGGAGCCGGGCGAAAAGGAGGGATCGCGCGCTGTCCGCGGTCCGGTCGTCCTCGGTGACGGGCGAGATCTTCGCCACGGGCCTGCCGTGACTCGTCACCACGACGCTACGGCCCTTTTTCACGGACCGAAGGAGTTCCGAAAAGCGGCGATTGGCGTCCGTGGCCGAGACTGCTTGGTTCATGGTAGCTTCCAAAAAGTAGTGACATTCACTACTATACCGCGAACCCCAACGCGGGATCTTGGGCCGGCTGGCGCCATCCAACCGCACTTACGATAGCTGCGGCCAAGTGGGGCAGGTTGATAACCTGCGGCGGGCTGGCAGCCCGCCTTCGGACGCGTGCATAGGCCCGAAGAACGCCGGTCAATAACCGGCGGCAGGTTGCCAACCTGCCCCA
Source organism: Terriglobia bacterium (assembly GCA_963783505.1). Classification (GTDB taxonomy): domain Bacteria; phylum Acidobacteriota; class Terriglobia; order Bryobacterales; family Bryobacteraceae; genus BOG-224. Next base: position 362,230 of record CAWAOP010000025.1, read on the forward strand.
CGGAAGCAATTCGGCGTCACGCCCGCTCTCACCACGGCAGCGTCTGGCCCAGATGAAAGAATCCGCCGGTCGGACCGTCATCGCCCAGCAACGCCAGTTCGACGCCGGTCTTCGCTCCTTCCGGAATCTCCATCGGGGCGGCGTCCGTGCCCATATCGGTCTTTACCCAACCCGGATGCGCCGAGTTGACCTTGATCTTCGTATCTTTCAACTCGTGCGCCAGATGGATGGTGAACGAGTTCAGCGCCGTCTTCGAAGCATCGTACGAAAGCGCCTTGAAATCGTAGATAGGGCTCTTCGGGTCGGCATGAAACGTCTGCGATCCGAGAATGCTCGACATGTTCACGATCCGTCCCGCGTCGCTCTTCTCAGTAGCGGCAGCAGCGCCTGCGTCAGCGCCACCGGCGCAAAGAAGTTCGTCTCAAACGTCCCGCGAATCGCATCCTCGGTGGTCGTGACTCACCTTACCGGCCGCCAAGGGCTCCACGGAAATGCCCGCGTTATTGATGAGAATATCCAACCGTCCGAACTTCTCTTCCAGAAACGCGGCTGCCGCCGCCCGGTCTTTCTTGTCGGTAACGTCCAGCTTCAGGAATTGGACATCCAGCCCCTCGCCGCGAAGTTTCGCGGCCGCGGCTTCACCCTTCGCCGAATCCCGCGCTCCCAGTCAATACCCGAACGCCCGCCTGCCCCAGTTGCCGGGCCATCTCAAAACCCAGTCCTTTGTTTGCCCCAGTAATGAGAGCGATTTTCTTAGTAGTTGCCATAACTACATAGATCGCAATATCGGCCGGCGGATTCAATACGAAACCGTTTCACGCCCGCCCCATCCTGCTCCAAAATAGAAGTATGGACATCAATCGCTTCACGGAAAAGCTGCAGGAGGCCATCCGCGCCGCGCAGAGCAAGGCCGCGCAGTACGGCCACCAGCAGATCGATGTCGAACACCTGCTCGCCGCGCTGCTCGAACAGGAGGGCGGCCTCGCGCCCTCCATCCTCCTGCGCACCGGCGTCGACGCTCGAAGGCTTCGCCCGCCGCCTCGAGGCCGAACTCGACCGCCTGCCCAAGGTCTCCGGCGCCGGCCGCCGGCTCCGACCAGATCTATATCGCCCAGCGCCTGAACCGCCTGCTGGCCGACGCCGAAGACGAAGCCCGCAAGCTCAAGGACGAGTACATTTCCGTCGAGCACGTGCTGCTGGCCGCCATCGACGATCACGGCGCCGCCGGCCGCCTGCTCAAGGAATTCGGCCTCACGCGCGAGCGCCTCATGCAGGCCCTGCGCGAAGTGCGCGGCAGCCAGCGCGTCACCTCGCAAAATCCCGAAGCCACCTACGAAGCGCTGGAACGCTACGGCCGCGACCTCACCAAGCTGGCCGCGCAGGGCAAGCTCGACCCGGTGATCGGCCGCGACGAGGAGATCCGCCGCGTCATTCAGGTGCTCTCGCGCCGCACCAAGAACAACCCCGTGCTGATCGGCGAGCCGGGCGTCGGCAAGACCGCCATCGTCGAAGGGCTGGCCCTGCGCATCGTGCGCGGCGACGTGCCCGAAGGCCTCAAGAGACAAGCGCATCGTGGCGCTCGATATGGGCGCGCTGATCGCCGGCGCCAAGTACCGCGGCGAATTCGAAGAGCGCCTCAAAGCCGTGCTCAAGGAAGTGCAGGAATCCGCCGGCGACATCGTCCTCTTCATCGACGAGCTGCACACCGTGGTCGGCGCGGGCAAGGCGGAAGGCTCCATGGACGCCGGCAACCTGCTCAAGCCCATGCTGGCGCGCGGCGAGCTGCACTGCATCGGCGCCACCACGCTCGACGAATACCGCAAGCACATCGAAAAGGACGCCGCGCTGGAGCGCCGCTTCCAGCCCGTGCTGGTCGATCAGCCCTCGGTGGAAGACACCATCTCCATCCTGCGCGGCCTCAAGGAGCGCTACGAAGTGCATCACGGCGTGCGCATCAAGGACGCCGCGCTGGTGGCCGCGGCCGTCTTCTCCAACCGCTACATCACCGACCGCTTCCTGCCCGATAAGGCCATCGACCTGGTGGACGAAGCCGCCGCGCGCCTGCGCACCGAAATCGATTCCATGCCCGCCGAGCTGGACGAAACGCGCCGCCGCATCATGCAGCTCGAAATCGAGCGCGAGGCTCTGCGCAAGGAAACCGACGCCGCTTCCAAAGAGCGCCTCGCGAAACTGGAAAAGGAGCTGGCCGATCTGAAGGCCGAATCCGACGCCCTCACCGCCCGCTGGCAGGGCGAAAAAGACGCCGTCGGACCGCCTCGCGCCAGCTTCGCGAGCAGGTCGAGCAGACCAAAGTCGAAATCGAGCAGGCCGAGCGCCAGTACGATCTGAACCGCGCCGCCGAATTGAAATACGGCAAGCTGGCCGGGCTCGAACGCCAGTTGCAAGCAGGAGTCGGAGAAGTTCGCCGCGCAGCCGGCTCATCGCGCGCTCATCAAGGAAGAGGTGGACGAGGAGGACATCGCCGAAGTGGTGAGCCGCTGGACCGGCGTTCCCGTGTCACAAACTGCTCGAAGGCGAAATGCAGAAGCTGCTGCATCTGGAAGACGAGCTGCACAAGCGCGTGATCGGCCAGGATGAAGCCGTCACCGCCGTGGCCGAAGCCGTCATTCGCGCGCGCTCCGGCCTGAAGGATCCCAACCGCCCCATCGGCAGCTTCATCTTCCTCGGCCCCACCGGCGTCGGCAAAACCGAGCTGGCGCGCGCGCTGGCCGAGTTCCTCTTCGACGACGAACGCGCCATGATCCGCATCGACATGTCGGAGTACCAGGAGAAGCACACCGTGGCCCGGCTGATCGGCGCGCCTCCCGGATACGTGGGCTTCGAGGAAGGCGGCCAGCTGACCGAAGCCGTGCGCCGCCGGCCCTACTCCGTGGTGCTGTTCGACGAGATCGAAAAGGCGCACCACGACGTGTTCAACGTGCTGCTGCAAGATCCTGGACGATGGCCGCCTCACCGATGGCCAGGGCCGCACGGTGGATTTCAAGAACACCATCGTCATCATGACTTCCAACATCGGCAGCCACGCGCATCCTCGAATACAAAGGCGGCGTTCGCCGGCGACGGCTACGAGCGCATGAAAGAAGCGGTGCTGGAGGAAATGCGCCACCACTTCCGCCCCGAGTTCCTCAACCGCGTGGACGAAATCATCGTCTTCCACGCGCTCACCGAAGAGCACCTGAAGCAGATCGTCGAGATCCAGCTCGGCCGCCTGCGCGCCCGCCTGGCGGACCGCCACATCGCGCTTGAACTCACCGACGCCGCCCGCCAACCTGGTCGCACCGGCTACGACCCGCATTACGGCGCCCGGCCGCTGAAGCGCGCCATCCAGAAGAAGATCGAAACGCCGCTGGGCCGGCTGCTGCTGAAGGGCGACGTCCGCGACGGCCAGACCGTAAAAGTAGATGTCGGCGGCGAAGGAGGGGAGTTAAGGTTCAACGCAGCCGGATGACGGGTTTCCCATTGCGTCGAACCTCGACCTGCGTCCGAACGGAAACCATCGCGCACATCGAATCGCGGCTGGAAGGCAGATGGCCCACAAACACCGCGGGCGCCCCATTTCCCCACCACTGCGAGCTACATGACGGCGCCAGCGGGCCGGCTCGACGGCCGGCCCTGCCGAGATGATGCGGGACGGCTATTTCGGAACGGCGCTCGGATATGAATTCGGTGACGTCCTTCTTGAGCTTGGCGTGCTGGTCGCTATCGATATAGAGCATGTGGCCGGATTGGTAGAACTGCCAGGAGATGCGGTCGTGCATCTTGGGGATGCAGGCCCATGTGATTGAACGTGTACTCGGCGGCGAAGTAAGGCGTGGCCAAATCAAAGTACGAGCGCGCAGATCATCACCTTCATGTAAGGGTTACGGACCAGGGCCGTGCGCAGATAGGTCGTGGTGTCGCCAAAGCCTTGCTGCGAGCCGTAATCCCAGGGTTGAGTGCCGCCGGTGGGGTAGTAATAGAGGTCGGTCTTGTAGCCCAGCTCGTCGCGGATGTAGTGATTGAATGCGGCGATAAACGGCGGGCTGATTTGCGTGTCGGACGGATCGAACTCGCTGGTTTCGCCGGTGTTGAGGCTCGAAGGACCGGTGAGACGGCCGTCATAGCGACCGATGGTGAGATGCCGATCGCGGAGCAATTCGCGGGTGAAGTGGGCCACGTTCCAGCGGAGCTCGCTCTCATCGACGTACTTGGGGTCAAGGCCGGAGTAACGCGCAGAGCTTGGCGATGACCGCTTTGCGATCGGCGGCGGGAAGCGCGTCGCCCTTGGCGAGAGCTGAAGCGTACTCGCCCATGGTGAACTCCTCGACTTCCTTCAGGAGCGATTTCAGGTCCTTTTTCTGTAAGTCGGCGGGAAGCTTCTTGTGATACCAGGCGTCGGCGGCGCAACTGGGAAGCTGAAGCTCGTACACGAGGTCGCCGTTCTGGCCGGAGATGGTGCCGAGATTGAGGACGGTGCCGATCAAAACGATGCCGTTGAAGGCGATGCCGCGATCGATGAGCGAGCCCGCGAGGCCCGCCGCGCGGAAGGTGCCGTAGCTTTCACCGCCGATGAAGAGGGGCGAAAGCTGGCGGCTGTTGCGCGCGATGTACATGCGGATGAACTCGCCGACGGACTGGATGTCGCCGGTGACGCCGTTCATGCGGCGGGCCACTTCGATCGTTTTGGCGCGGCTGTAACCGGTGCCGACGGGATCGATGAAGACGAGATCGGTCTGGTCGAGCCAGGTGTTTTGGTTATCGATCAGTTCATAGGGCGGCGGCGGCATGGAGCCATCGGGTTGGAGCTTGGGGCTGCGCGGGCCCATGCCGCCCATGTGGACCCACATGGAAGCCGAGCCGGGACCGCCGTTGAAGCAGAAGGTAAGCGGGCGTTTGGCGGCGTCGGTGACGCCATCCTGCGTGTAAGCCATGTAGAAGATGTGGGCCTCGGTTTCGCCGGAGGCGTCCTTGAGCGGCATTTGCGCGACGGTGGCGGTGTAGGCAATGGTCTTGCCTCCGACCACGATGGAGTGATGCGTTACGACGGGCGTTTCATCCACCTCGCCGCCGACGGCGGGTCCGGGGCCGGCAATGCCGCCGCGGCCTCCGCGTCCGCCGCCGGGCACGGTAGCCGCCGGCGCGGTGGCGGCCGGGGCTTGCGCGGGCGTTGCCGCGGGAACGGTTTGGGCGCCGGAAGTCTGCGCGCGGCCTTGAGCTAGGGCGCACGGTGCAAGCGCCAGCAGCGCGGCGCCGATTATGAGGAACAGAACGATGCTGGGTTTGGTGCGAAAAGGGGTCATGGGGATTATCTTAAGGCATTTTGCGGCCTTTGCGCCGCAGGCGAGTACATGGACGTTCATCATCCGCGGACCCGCGGCTGCCTACCCGTCGACCTCCCGCCGGTGGGAGATGTGGGTCACAACTACAAGCTTGGAGGAATTGGGGATGGCGTAGACGATACGCCAGTCGCGTCAGGGGACGTGCCAAAGCTCTTTGAACCGGTAAAGCTTCTCGCGGCCCGCCGGCGGTGGGTCGGCGGGCTTGCCCCGGGGGGACTCAGGCCGCATGGTCCGAGGCGCAAGTTCAAACTCATGGCCATCTCTCCCGTTTCTCCTGAGTTCTTCCGCCCGACTCCTCACTCTCTCCCGCTCCCAGCCTTCCACTGCCCGCATTCTGGCTTCCGCCTTCAGCCTTCATCCTTCATCCTCCTTTCCCCCCTCACGTTTTCGGACGAATCCGCCGATCTAGCGCCTAGGCTGGCGCGGACTCCAATCCGCGTTGCCAGCGCGCGATCCGATGAAGAAGATACTCGCCTCCCTTTCAATCAAGCAGCGAGTCGCCATCCTCACGGCGGTCCTTTCGGCGGGCGCGGGCCTCTACTATCTGGCCCACTGGAGGCGCGAGGCCGATTTTCGGCCTTTGTTCAGCGCGCTGGCTCCGGAAGACGCTTCGGGCATCGTCCAGAAGCTCAAGGAATCCGGCGTGGATTACCGGCTGTCCGACGAAGGAACCGTGGTGTTGGCCCCTTCCGCGAAGATCCCGGAGCTTCGCATCGGAATGGCGGCCGCCGGGTTGCCCAGAACGGGCCGCATCGGTTTCGAACTGTTCGACAAAACCAACCTCGGCGCCAGCGAGTTCGCCGAGCAGGTCAACTTCAGGCGCGCACTGGAGGGTGAACTCGAGCGCTCGGTAATGGCGCTCGAAGCGGTTGAGATGGCGCGCGTTCATATCACCTTTCCGAAAGACTCGGTGTTTCTGGAAGCGCAACAGCCCGCCAAGGCCAGCGTGCTGGTGCGGCTGCGCCCGGGTACGCACCTTACGCCAACCAACGTATCGGCCATCGACAATCTGGTGGCGAGCGCCGTCGAAGGCCTCACCCCGGATGCCGTCACCCTTGTCGATATGAACGGGAACCTCCTCGGAAAACCGAAGCAGTCTGGCGGCCTGGACGGGCCGGACGCTTCCGAAGCCACCTTGGATTATCAGCGAAAGATCGAGGCGGATCTGGTAGGCAAGATCGCCGCCACGCTGGAGCCGCTGCTGGGCGCGAACAGGTTCAGGGCGGGAGCCTCCGTGGAGTGCGATTTCGCCGGCGTCGAGCAAAGCGAAGAGATCTACGACCCGGCTCGATCCGTGATGCTCAGTTCGCAAAGGACCGAAGAAAACGCCAGCGGCTCTTCAGCGGGCGGCGTCCCGGGGACGGCTTCCGCCCTGCCTCGCCCCGCGCCGAGGCCCTCACCAAGCGCAAAAGGGAACTCCCGGGTGACCGAGGACATCACCTACCAATCCAGCCGCACGGTGAAAAAGACGCGCCTGCCCGCGGGGTCCCTGCGCAAAATGTCGCTGGCGGTCCTGGTGGATCAGGAGGTGAGTTGGGAGGGGCAGAACAACGCCTTCCATCGCGTGCTGACGCCGCCCACGCCCGAGAAGCTGAAGGTGGTCAAGGATGTCGTCGCGGCAGCCACGGGTTTCAATGCGGACCGGGGCGATCAGTTGGTTGTCGATACTCTGCCTTTCGAGACCACGCTGTTGACCGAGCCTCCGCGCGGCGCCCGTTCCGGCCGCGCCGCAGGCGGCCGCCTCTGGCTCTTGACCGGAAGACCCTCTGGGTAGTTGGAGGCGCGGCGGCGCTCTTCGCCGTTCTGCTCGCAGGCGTGGCGCTTGCCGTCAGGAAGCGGAGTGGAAGCGCTCCCGGACAGGTTTCCGCCGCATTTCCTCCCTCGTTGCCCGCCGGGGAGTCATCGGCGGCGATGATCCAAACCGGTCAGGCCGGAAGGACCGGCGCGATGTCCGCGGTCGAGAACGAAATGGCGGCCAAGCTGGCCGAACAGGAAGCCATGCAGAAAAAGCTCGATGCGCAGGCGTTGAACGCATTGAAGCTGGCCCCTGCCATCACTAAAACCTCCGAAGTGCTCGCCCGCCACTTGCGCGAAAAGGTCAAGCAGGAAGCGGACCTTCCCGCACAGATCCTGCTGAGCTGGATCAGGGAGGAAGGGAACTGATGGTTTCGGAGAGACTGCCGTGATCGTCAATGCCACCAAAGAAGAGAGCCTTCCCGGCCTCAAGAAGGCCGCTATGCTGCTCGTTTTGTTGGGCGAGCAAACCTCCGCCGATCTTCTGCAACAAATCCCCGAAGACGATGCGCAGATCGTGGGCCGCGAGGTGGCGAAGCTCACGGCGATCACCACCGACCAGGCGGAAAACGTGCTGGAGGAGTTCCACCAACTGACGCTGGCAGGCGATTACGTCGCCCGGGGCGGCTCGGATTTCGCCCGCAAGCTGCTCCAGCGCGCCTTCGCGCCCGATGTGTCCCGGCGGATGCTCGACATGATTTCCAAGGCGCTGGGCGCGGACGCGGCCTCCTTTGACGCCCTGCAGAAAGCCGATCCGCAACAATTGGCCAAATTCATTCACAACGAACATCCGCAAACCATCGCTCTGGTGCTGTCCCATTTGAATCCGTCGCAGGCGGCGGCCCTGCTGGTGTCGCTGCCCGCCGAGATGCGGGGGGACGTCGTGCAGCGAATGGCCAGCCTGGACCGTATTTCGCCGGATATCATCAATAAAATCGCTTCCGTCATCGGCCAGAAACTGAAAACCCTGGGCGAATTCAGCCGCGAATCGTACGGCGGCGTGCGGGCCGTTTCCGAGATGCTGAACCGGCTGGACTCCGGATCGAGCCGCGGCATCCTGGACAGCATCGAGCAGCACGAGCCGAACATGGCGGAGACGATTCGCCACCTCATGTTCGTTTTCGAGGATCTGCTTCTCATCGATCCGCTGGGGCTGAAGGAAGTGGTGGCCAAGATCGACCGCAAGGTCCTGACCTTGGCGCTCAAGGGCACCAGCGAGCAACTCCGCACGCATGTAATGGGATGCCTCTCGCAGCGCGGGGCCGAGATGCTTCGCGAGGATATGGAAGCGCTCGGTCCGGTCAAGATCAAGGACGTCGAATCGGCTCAACAGCAGATCATTTCGCTGGTTCGGCAGCTCGAATCCGAAGGAGTCATCAGCCTGAAAGGCACGGTCGGCGAACAGTATGTCGTGTAAAGTTCATCCGCCGGTCTCCGGCGCTGGTTCGTCCGGCGCCGCGTCGCCCGCGGTGGAAACGCTGGCCTGGCCGCGCGCGCACGAGGAAGCGTCCCGGCAGGCTTCCAATTCTCCCGAAGGCTCCGCGGCGCAAATCCAGCGGCTTCAGGCCGAATGCGAGCGGCGCGCCGCCGAGGCCCGCCAAGACGGGCTGAGGGAGGGTGAAGCGCTCGGCAGGCAACGGGCCGCGGCGGAAGTCGAGCCGGTTCTCCAACGGCTGGCGCGGTCCATTGAAGATATCGGATCGCTCCGGGCGCGCCTCCGCCGGGAAGCGGAGGCGGATCTGGTGCGGCTGGCTCTGGCCATCGCCCGCCGGGTGCTGCGGCGCGAGCTTGCCGTCGATCCGGAAGCGCTACGCGGATTGGCGCTGGCGGCGTTGGAAAAACTACAGGCAGGGGAGATCCGCCGGGTACGCGCCCATCCCTCCCACATAGCCAGCATTCAGGCATGCCTTCGCGAGTCGGCTGGAATCTCCATCGAAATCGTCGCAGACCCGGGCCGTCCCCCCGGAAGCGTGGTCTTTGAAACGGCGCGCGGCGATTTGGACGCCTCCATTGAGACTCAATTGAGCGAAATCGAGCGCGGGCTGGCGGACGTACTGCGGAGGAGCTCGTGAGCCAGGGAATCTCGCTCGACAAATACCGCACTGAGGTGGAGCGCCTCGTTCCGTACCGGTGGACCGGCGAGGTGACCGACGTCGTGGGATTGCTCGTGGAATCGCGCGGCCCGCACGCCGCCATAGGGGATTTCTGCGAGATTTTGACCAACGGCGGGCGTCGTTTGCGCAGCCAGGTGGTGGGATTTCGGGATGGCCGGGTGCTGTCGATGCCGCTCGAAGAGATCGACGGCTTGCGCGCGGGCGATCGGGTGGAAGCGCGCCCGGAGCAAGCCCGCGTGTCGGTCGGTCCCGCGCTGCTGGGGCGCGTGATCGACGGCTTCGGTCAGGCCATCGACGGCGGTCCGCCCGATCGACGCTCCCGAGACTCGGGGCCTGTACGGTTCGCCGGGCAATCCGCTGGAGCGGGAGCACATCACCGAACCGCTGGTGACGGGCATCCGCGCCATCGACGGCCTTTTGACCTGCGGAAAGGGGCAGCGCATCGGCATTTTCGGCGGCAGCGGCGTCGGCAAGAGCACGCTGCTAGGGTCCATGTCGCGCCACAACTCGGCCGACGTCACGGTGATCGGAATGATCGGAGAGCGCAACCGCGAGGTGCGCGCCTTTTTGGAACAGGAACTGGGGCCCGAGGGCCGCAAGCGGTCCGTCGTGGTTGTCGCAACTTCCGAGAAGCCGGCTCCGCTACGCGTGCGCGCCTGCTTTGTATCCCTGGCGGTGGCCGAGTATTTCCGCGATCAAGGCGCCAGCGTGTTGCTGGTGATGGATTCGGTGACGCGGCTGGCCATGGCGCAGCGGGAGATCGGGCTCGCGGCCGGCGAGCCGCCCAGCCAGAAAGGCTACACGCCCTCTGTCTTCAACATGCTCCCCAAGGCGCTGGAACGCGCCGGGAATTTCCGCAAAGGGTCCATTACCGGCTTCTTTACCGTGTTGGTGGAGGGTGACGATTTCAACGAGCCCATCTCCGACGCGGTGCGCTCCATCCTGGACGGCCATATTATCCTCTCGCGGCAACTGGCCTCGCAGGGGCACTACCCGGCCATCGACGTCCTGCATTCGGTCAGCCGGCTGGCGCGGCGGATCAGTTCCGCGAAGCAGACGGAAACGGTGCGGCGTCTGCGTGAAGCTCTCTCGCTTTACCGCGACGCCGAGGATTTGATCCAGCTCGGGGCCTACGTGGCCGGCTCGAACCCGCCTCTGGACGCCAGTATCCGTCTGCGGCCGGAACTCCTGGACTTCCTGAGGCAGGACCACGAGACGAAATCCGGCATCAATGAGACGCTGGCGGGTCTGGACCGGCTCTCGTCGCGCCTCACACCACACCGGGCGGCCATCGCCGCAACGAAGTAGCCATAGCTGAGATCCCAAAGTGAACGCCTTTCGCTTCCGCCTCGAAAAAGTCCTCGACTGGCGCCGCACCGAGCTCGAGATGGAGGAGGGTAAATACAAACGGGAACGCGCGGCCATTTCCGAGCTGGACCGCCAGCGCGCCGAATGGGAAGCCAGCGGAATCCGGGCGGAGTTTGAAGTACGCAAATGGAGCGAGGTCAGCGGAGCGGACTTAGCCGCTCTGGGTAACTTCCGCAAGCAGGTGAAAATCAAGGAGGCGGAAATCGCGCAGAAACGAGCCGAGCGCTTGCGAGCACTGGCCCAGCGAGAGGCGGCCATGATGGAAGCCCGCCGGAGATGCCGGCTGCTGGAACGGCTCAAGGAACGCCGGCGCTCCGAGTGGAGCAAACTGGCGGACCGGGAGCTTGAGGAACTGGCATCGGAGTCATTCCTGGCGCGCTGGAACCGGGAGGCCGAGCGGCAGTAGACGCCGATCAGTTCTCCGTCGGCGTCCGATTCAACGGCGTCGACGACAAGCACCCTGACCGGCCCTTTGGTGGGAACGAGCCGGAGCCCTAGCTGAGCTTCTAGTGCCCCCGCCAAGTCTTGCCGTGGTTCGCTTGCGGCTTCCCCGGCGCCGGATTGCGCGGCGGCCGGCTCCGTTGCTCCGGGCGTAACGGGTGGCCGCAAGTCCGGCGGCGGATAGAAGGTGAGGTCGAAGTCGTAGCGCGCGTCCAGGCCGGTCTTGTCAATCACCGGACGGCCGGCGAATCTTCCCAACAGCGAAAGCACATCGGCGAGCCGGATGTTTCTGACGGAGATACGGGTGTTCCCGTCCGGCAGCATGAAGTTGGCGGAGCCCGTTACCCCGGAGGGCAGCGTTGGCTGGCCATCCTTGTCACGCGTCATGGCCGGCGCCCCGGCGTCTTCAGGTTGGGCGGCGGCTTTCTCCGGCCGCTTCAGCTTTGGCCCGCCCTTCGCAATCATAACTTCGTAGGTCGGCATCTCTCGGTCTTCCCAGTGCGCGACTAATCCGAGCCGCTCTTTGAGCAGATTCTGAATCATCAGAAGAAAGCTTTCGCGAGTAGCTCCTTGCGGGAGTTTGGCTTCGATGTCGTATTCGTCGCGGCTAATGGAAGAGGGACCAATTATTTGGTAAGGCATTATGTCGTAGGCGAACTGAAGCAGCCTGACCACCGTGACAGCCAAGCAGCTAAATTGACCGGGTTCTATGGACCCCGGACCGCCTCTCATGCGGTTGCCGGCCATGCCGTCGGGGCGTGGGCCAGCCAGCTCTTACCGAGGCTGCCTCAAACGCAACCGGCGCGACAGACTCACTCTGGCCGACCGCAGCCACGGCCGTCGGCGCTTGTGGAGCGGACTGTTGCCCGAAAGCGGCGTTCGCCAGACAGATAATCGCGCTGGCGACGGTTCTTAATGTCATAGCCTCCGCTCCTTTCATTGAATGGGCAGTCTGTCTGGGTTCTACGCCTCCAAGGGTTGCGCCCGCCGCGCCGTGACCATTCGCCGCATGTACGGCGCAAACACGCGAAGAAGCAGGCCGGCAGCCGCTCCAACTACCACAAACGGCAAGCGGTTGGGCGATACCGGATCGTTGGGGAGGTTGGCGTGATCGAGCAGTTCCAGTTTGTCGCCCAACCCGTACTCCTGGGCGGCAGCCATCTCGCTATTGGGCCCGGCTCTGTTCGCCAGCGTCTGTTCCGTGCCGAGCCAACTCGTGGTCAGCCTGCTCATCATCTCCCTGACAACTACCTGCGCTGTCTTCGGGTCCGGATACGTGAATGAGATTCTGATCGTCAATGGACCGGAGCTTCCCAGGTGAGTCGATGGAGCCGTCCGAATGCTCAGGTCACGCGCCAGCATCGTCTGGACGACTTCGTCGATCGGCTTCCGCGTCCTCTCGCTGGGATAAAGAAGGAGGCGGGGGCCCTGCATCCACCAACCGAGCCACCACGGGTCCAGAGCTTCTTTCTTGACCTCCTCGAACCGGTCCCGCATGGTAGCCGCGAGTTCCGCTCCGGACTTGGTCTCCGGGAACATCGGCGGATCCAGTTGGAGAACCGCGGTCGAAGTGTAACGGGCCGGAATCAGAGACGCCACCGCCAAAGCCAAACCGGCGCCTGCAGCGGCGAAAGCGGCGTACATCAGCGCCCGTTTTGTCCGCTTGACCGCGAATAGGGCCAGCGCCCCCGCCATCAGGCCCGCGCCGGCGCCAATCCCCGCGAACCGGAGCGCCGCCGGTCCGCGCGGTTCGGCGGCGGCGGACGCAGGAGCCAAAACCAACGCCTCGGGCCCCGGGGGCGGGGGAGCCGTCTGAGGCCAAAACCGGGGCCATAATCGCGCCCGGTCCTCCTCCGCCAGCTTCGCGTCCCTTACGGCGTCGGCGGCGATCCGCGCCGCCGCGGCCTCCGCCTTGGCTTTGTCCGGGTAGGCGAACGTGACCTTCAACCCCAATCCCCGCGCGCCATCATGAGAGCTCAGTGGAACGACTTCGATGCGGGTGTTCCTGCGCATATCCGCCAAAGCGTCCTCCTCGGAACGCCGGTACGGCGCGTCAGGGTAAAGGTCAAGCTTGGGATCGAAGGCCAGCCACTCCAGATTCCCGTCCGAGGCCGCATGTTGAGCCAGGCGGTCCAAACTACGGGCGGGAAGCTGCACCAAGGCGGACGCAACGTACGTTCGCGGTACGGTGAAGGCTGCAACCACCGCGAGCGCCGCGCCTGCCGCTCCTACCGCCGCCATCGTCTTCCAGTAGAGAGTTCCGGAGGTTATCTGCATCGTGAGGGCTCCCGCGAGAACGTTTGCAAACTCCCGCCAGCCGGGCTGGTAGTCTTCCAGCAGCGCATCGAACTCCTCGCCGTACCGCTCCCGCCATGCTCGCGGGTAGAGACTGGCCGCGACCTTCAGCCAGCGCCTCATGCGTGTCTGAGCCTCCCGAGCGCGGTCTTGACCACGCGATTCATGCCGATCGTCTGCTCTTCGACGTGCCGCCGCCCGGCCGGAGTGAGCCTGTAGGGCCTGCGCCGCTCGACCGGTTCCAGCGGCTCGATCCAGCCTTGCTCTTCCAGCCGCGTGATGGCTCCATAGAGCGTTCCCGGCCCCAGCCGAACTTCGGCGAACCGCTCGATGTCCTGCACCATGGCGTAGCCGTGCTTATCGCCCTCGAGGAGGCTGGTGAGGATCAGGATCACCGGATCGGTCATACCACGATACATCGTATCGCGAAGTACAAGCCATGTAAAGGGGGTTGAAAAAGGGGCCAGACTTGTCTGCCCCCCGAATGCGTCCACCGAAAACGAAGATACGTCCGACTGGGGCAGACCGGTCTGACCCCTTTTTCCGCCGGTTCACCACACCGCGGGAAAAGATATCCGCCTCCGGAGGTTATAATCTTCGTTGAAATTCTCACCGTCCGAAGAGGGGCCCCGAATGCTGCGCCGTAAGATGCCGAAGAGCGGAGACGAACTATCCATCCTGGGATTCGGCTGCATGCGCCTGCCGCAGAAGGACGGCCGCATCGACGAAGAGCGCGCCACCAGCCAGGTGCGGAGCGCCATCGACGCGCGGCGTCAACTACATTGACACCGCGTGGACGTATCACGGAGGCGAAAGCGAACCGTTCCTGGGCCGTGCGTTGGCGGATGGCTATCGCGAGCGCGTCTATTTAGCCACCAAGCTGCCCTCCTGGCAGGTCAAGAGTCCCGAAGATCTGGACCGCTTTCTCGACCTCCAGTTGAACAGGCTGAACACCGCTCATATCGATTACTATTTGCTCCATGCCTTGAGCCCTCTGACCTGGGAACGCCTGGAAGGCTTCGGCGCCGCCGGGTTTCTGGACCGCGCCAAAGCCTCCGGCAAAATCCGCAACGCCGGGTTCTCCTGCCACGCCACGCTGCCGGAATTCAAGCGCATCGTAGATGACTACAACTGGGATTTCTGCCAAATCCAATACAACTTCCTCGATACCGAACATCAGGCCGGCACGGAGGGCTTGAAATACGCGGCCGCGAAGGGCCTCGGAGCGGTGGTGATGCAGCCGCTGCGCGGCGGCGTGTTGAGCACGTCGCCGCCGGGAGTCGAGACCGTTTGGCGCGAGGCCGAGCGCCGGCGCACGCCCGCCGAGTGGGCCTTCCGCTGGGTCTGGAATCACCCGGAGGTGACGCTCGCGCTCTCCGGGATGAACGAGGAATCGCAACTCGACGAGAATCTGGCCACGGCCGTCGACGCGCGCCCAGACTCGCTCTCGGAAGCGGATCTGGCGCTGATCGCCCGCGCGGCGAAGCGCTACCGGGAACTCATGAAAGTGGGTTGCACCGGATGCGGCTACTGCGATCCGTGTCCCAAGGGCGTGGGCATCGCAGGCTGCTTCGATGTCTACAACCAGCTTCATATGTACGGCAATGCGCAAATGGCGAAGTTCATCTATGTGCTGAAGCTGGGCGGCGCGATCTCCGGCCAGCGCGGCTACGCCTCGCAGTGCGAGCAGTGCGGCGATTGCGTCATGAAGTGCCCGCAGAAACTTGAGATTCCCTACCTACTCGAAGCCGTGGCCGCGGAACTCGAGGGAGAAGACCTGGCCGAACGGGAAGCCCAGATCGCCCGCATGGTCGCCGGCGCCGATTGAGTTCCATATTAGACCGGACGAATTGGCTCATGGGATTCCCAGTGCTCATGAGGGTGTGAAGAAAACGCCCGCAAGCGGGCGCGGCAGGCCGGGAGGCCCGCCCCACTGGCTCCCCGTATAATGGGTAGTTCATGGCTCCCGATCTGGCCGCCGCGCTACCCCTGCCCGCCGTTCCCCTGACCATGGAGGGCTCTAGCGTGCTGCATCAAATGATGCGCTTCCGCCGCGCGGCTTGGCGTATCCTGAGCGCCGGCGAACGCGGCGATGTCCTTTCAGAAGCCGCGCAAGCCTTGGGCGCGATGGAGAAGCCCTCGGACGGCCGCCAGAGCGCCGTCTACTCCATGCTCGGCCACAAGGCCGATCTCATGCTGGTCCACTTCCGGCGCAGCTTCGACGAGTTGCTGGCGGCTCAAAACGAGGTCGCGCGGCTGCGCATATCGGATTACCTGGAGCCAACGACTTCGTATCTCTCCGTCGTCGAGCTTGGGCTCTACGAATCCTCCGCCAAGGTGTATCAATCGCTGGCGGCGCGCGGCGTGGCGCCGCACTCCGAGGAATGGAACGCGGAAGTTGAAAGCACTCTGGGGCGCCAGCGGCAGGCCATGGCAGGGCGGCTATGGCCGGAGATCCCGGATTCCCCGTATATCTGCTTCTATCCCATGGACCGCAAGCGCGGCGAAGCCGTCAACTGGTATCGAGAGCCGATGAACGTCCGCCAGCGCCTCATGCACGAGCACGGCATGGTGGGCCGCCGTTACGCGGGCGAAGTGCGCCAGATCATCACCGGCTCGATAGGCTTCGACGACTGGGAATGGGGAGTGGATCTATTTGCCACCGACCCGCTGGTGTTCAAGAAGCTCATCTATGAAATGCGCTTCGACGAAGTCAGCGCCTCGTACGCCCTGTTCGGCTCCTTCTATGTCGGGCGCAGGGTGGCCGCAGCCGATCTGCCGGGAAGCCTGGGGCTTTAAAGATCCCGCCGTGCGGGCAAGTGAACGGTCCGCCGCTCGTCCGCGCTTCTGATGGCGGCTTCCAAAACCACGAAGCCGTCGCGCGCGTCACACGGGTCCACGGGCAGCGGGCCTTCGCCGGCCAGATGTCTTGCCAGAGCCGCGTAAAACGATCCCCAACATCCGGGCAGAGTCTCGACCTTCTTCGACCTCCCGTCCACGGCGTAGACAGTGGCGTATAGCGACGGGTCGTCAACGCCCCAGCCCGGTCCGCCCGGCATTCCACCGGCCCTCAGCACGTCCTCCTGTGGGTCCATGCCGTACTTGAGAAAACTTCCTGCGTCGCCGTGCACCGCAAAGTGCGGTCCGGCATGGGGAGTCAGCATGGAACTGGACAAGATCGCCCGCATGCGGCCGTATTCGAGCGCGATGTGAAAGTAGTCAACCGTCTGGCAACCTTCGCGCTGCGCGAAGACGTCGGCGGTTACGGCGTCCGGCATGCCGAAAAGGTGGAGGGCCTGATCGATCAGATGCGGGCCCAGATCGTACAAAGTTCCCG
Organism: Terriglobia bacterium; assembly: GCA_963783505.1. Classification (GTDB taxonomy): domain Bacteria; phylum Acidobacteriota; class Terriglobia; order Bryobacterales; family Bryobacteraceae; genus BOG-224. The sequence goes on from CAWAOP010000025.1 coordinate 378,918, forward strand.
AGCCCGGTCCTGGCTGCTCACGCCAGCGCTTTTTCACCTCGATCCGGTAACGGTCGTAGCGGGCCTCGTATAGATAAACCTTCCCAAGCTGGCCCTCTTCGATGCAACGCTCGAGCGTCAGGAAGTCGCCGTCCCACCTTCGATTGTGGTAGACCGTCAAAATCCGCCGCCGCCGGGCGGCGAGCGCAATCAGATCCGCGGCTTCACGCGCCGTAAGCGCCAACGGCTTGTCCATCACCAGATGTTTTCCGGCTTCGAGAGCGGCGAGCCCTAATTCGTAGTGCGTGGCGGTGGGCGTCGAAATCACCACCAGATCGATGCCGGGGTCCGCCAGGATTTCGGCGATGCCGGGCACGGCCTGCACTCCCGGCAGGCGTTCGACTTCATCCTTGCGGCTGGTCGCGATCTTTATCAGCCGCAGGCCTGGCGTGGACAGGATGAAGGGCGCATGGAAGACCCTTCCACCTATCCCGTATCCCGCCAAACCTGCCCGAAACTCACGCATTGGCTCGGTTTCCCGCGATTCACCAGCTTAGCCGATTCCGGCGAAAGCCGGCCAGTGCCCGTAAGCTGTCCGTAACGAACGGCCGGGGTAGGAGGCCGCATGCGCTTACAGACGGATTACGGGCCGGCAGAAATTCCTGCATTCCGGCATTTTTCCCTTGCGGCTTCGCGATGCCGTGCGCCATATTGGAGATTAGTGAACGTGACGGCGCTGGATCCCGATGGCGGAGAACCTCCTCTTCTTTACGGAGCTTCTGCGGATGCCGGTCTACGACCTGAAAGGCCGCCGCATCGGACGTGTGCGCGACGCCGCGCTGGTTCCGGTCGTCAATCCCTCGCGCGTTGACCGCATCCTCATCGGCGGGGCGTATTCCTGGTTCACCATTCGCTTCGATCAGATTCGCTCGATCTCCCTCGACGATGGCATCGCCCTGTCCGACGAGCAGTTCAGCCCCTTTCACGACGACGAGTACATGCTGCGCATCGGGCGCGACCTGCTCGACCAGCAGATCATCGACGTGACCGGCCGCAAGGTGGTCCGAGTCACGGATCTGACCTTCGACGTGCGCCATGACGGCGAGCGCGACCTGCTGGTCGTGCTCGAAATCGATATCGGCCTGCGCAGCATGTTGCGCCGCCTGCTGCAAGGCGCGCTGCCGCCGCGCTGGATCCGCCATCTTCAGCGCCGCATTCCTCCCAACTCCATTCGCTGGGAGCTGTGCAACGTGGTGGAACCCGACCCGCTCCGCCGCCTGCGCCTCAACATCAGCTACAAGAACCTGGAGGAGATGCACCCGGCCAACCTGGCCGACATCGTCGAGGAACTGAGCCCCGCCGAGCGCGAAGCGATTTTCGAAACTATCGACAGCGAAGCCGCCGCCGAGGCGCTCTCCGAGGTCGATCCCAAAATGCAGGCGAGCATTCTGGAATCCCTGGAGCCGGAGAAAGCCGCCGACATTGTGGAAGAAATGGCCCCGGACGAGGCCGCCGACGCGCTCGCCGAGCTGGAGGATCAGGCCTCCGAAGAGATCCTGGACGAGATGGAGCGGGAGCCGAAATCCGAGGTCGAGGAACTGCTCGAGTACGAGGAAGATACCGCGGGCGGGATGATGAATACCGAGTACCTGGCGCTGCCCGAAGCCGCTACGGTCCCCGACTTTCTGGCCGCGCTGAAGGCTTCGGAGGATGAGGACCTGCTGGAGATTCTGAACACAGTTTTTCTCATGGACGCCGAGGGCCGGCCCACCGCGTCCGTCCCGCTGGCCCGCATCTTCGTCTCTTCGCCCGGCGCGCTACTGAAAGATCTGGCCTCGCAGCCCATGCTCAGCGTTCCCGTGGACGAAGCTCAGGATCGCATCACGGAGTTGTTCGACAAGTACAACCTTCTCACTTTGCCTGTCGTGGACGCCGACGGCAGATTGGCCGGCGTGATCACCGCCGACGACATCATTTCCGTGCTGAGGGCCAGGTAACGCGATGCGGAAACTGATCACCCGTTTCCGCTATCACATCCTGATCTTTTTCGCCGTCATCGGGCCCGGCTTCATCACCGCCAACGTCGATAACGACTCGGGCGGCATATTCACCTATTCGGCCGCGGGCGCGAAATACGGCTACCTGCCGCTCTGGACGCTGCTGCCCATCACCCTGGTGCTCATCGTCACCCAGGAAATGTGCTCGCGCATGGGCGCCGTCACCGGAAAAGGTCTCTCCGATCTGATCCGCGAAGAGTTCGGCTTGCGCGTCACCTTTATCATGATGTCCCTGCTGGTGCTCGCCAATATGACCAACGTAATGGCGGAGTTCGCGGGAGTCGCCAGCTCGCTGGAGTTGTTTCACGTCAGCCGCTACATCTCGGTTCCGCTCGCGGCCGTAGGCGTATGGTTCCTCGCCGCCAAAGGCAATTATAAGAGCGTCGAAAAGATTTTCCTGGTGGCGTGCACCATCTACGTCACCTACATTATTTCGGGATTCCTGATTAAACCGGACTGGAAAGAGGCGGCCATCTATAGCATCAAGCCGAGTCTTACGTTCGACTCCGGTTACATTTACATGCTGATCGGAATGGTGGGCACGACCATCGCTCCGTGGATGCAGTTTTACCTGCAATCCGCGGTGGTGGAAAAAGGCATATCGGTGAGAGAGTACGCGGCCTCGCGGCTCGAAGTGATTGTGGGCTGCATCATGACCGATGTGGTGGCGTTCTTCATCATCGTCTGCTGCGCCGGAGCCATCTACACCGTGCAGCCGCGCGACATTCAGAGCGCCGCCGAAGCGGCGCTCGGGCTAAAACCGTTTGGGCAGTATGCCTTTCTGCTATTCAGCGGGGGATTGCTGAACGCTTCCGTATTCGCGGCTTGCATCCTTCCGCTTTCCACGGCTTACTCGGTGTGCGAGGGACTGGGCTTCGAAGCCGGAGTGAACCGCCGCGTTCGCGAGGCGCCCATTTTCTACGGCCTCTACACGCTATTGATCGCGGTCGGCGCGGGGGTGGTCCTGATTCCGAGTTTTCCGCTCGTAAAGATGATTCTGCTCTCGCAGGTGCTGAACGGCGCGCTCCTTCCGTTCGTGCTGATTTTCATGATCCTTCTGATCAACAAGACGGACCTGATGAACGAATGGACCAATTCGCGTTGGTTTAATCTGATCGCCTGGGTCACGGTGGTGGTCATGATCGGCCTGACGCTGGCCCTGGTGGGCATTACGATTCGCGGGATGTAACCCAGTCGCACATCCTGTTGTCTTCCGCCACGCCCGGCGGAATCTAAGTACTTCAGAATGTGGGGCTTTTGCCCCGAAGCTGAGGCATTCCCCGCTGTTCCGGCAAGCACCACCCTCGCAAGCTGTTGAGTCTCCGGGCACACCCATCTGGAACTTCACCTGCACATAAGAAGTTGATTTCATTCCCATGCTCAATTACTCAGGCGTCGCGCGGCCTCCATCGGACGATAAACGCTGGAAAATCGTCGAGGCAACCGCGCGCCGCCACGGACGCGAACCGCACGCTCTCATCGAGACTCTGCATACGGTACAGGAGTACTTCGGCTACCTGGACGATGCGGCGCTTCAGTTTGTCGCGGCTCTTCTGCGCCTTCCGCTGAGCCGTGTTTACGGCGCGGCGACCTTCTATCACTTTTTCACGCTGAAGCCGAAGGGAAAGCATACCTGCGTTGTGTGCACCGGCACGGCGTGTTATATAAAAGGCGCGCCCGCGCTGCTTTCGGCCATCGAGAACACATATGGCGTGAAGCCCGGCGAAACCACGGCCGATAACGAATTGTCGGTGCTTACGGCCCGTTGCGTAGGGAGCTGCGGTCTGGCGCCGGTCGTCGTCTGGGATGGCGCGGTGTTGGGCAAGATCGGCCCGGAGGGCGCCGTGGCGCGAATCGAGAAAGGGATCGGCCGTCATGACCATCGATGAGCTTCGGCATATCGCCGAGACCGAACGCGAGGCGCAGGGCAAGTTTCAGCACCACGTGTGCGTCTGCGTCGCGGCGGGCTGTCTTTCCTCCGGCGCCGGCGAGGTGAAGGAGGCCATCCAGAAAGACGTCGCCGAATCGGGCATGAAAGACGAAGTGCACGTGAAGGGCGTCGGCTGCATGGGTTTGTGCAGCGCGGGTCCGCTGGTCTCGGTGGAGGCCGGCGGCAAAATGTACGCCAACGTGACGCCCGAGGAAGCGCCCGAGATCGTAGCCGCGCTCGATACGGGTCACGATTCGTTGAAGACCTGCCAGCCGGACAGCCCGTTTTTCGAGCGGCAATTGAAGATCGTGCTGGAGAATTCCGGCAAGATCGATCCGGAGCGCATCGAGGATTACATCGCCCACGACGGTTACTTCGCGCTGGTACAAGCGATCACGGAGATGTCTCCGGCGGAGGTGGTGCGGGCGATCACCAGGAGCGGTCTTCGCGGGCGCGGCGGCGCGGGATTCCCCACGGGCCTCAAGTGGAGCACCGTGGCGAAGACCGGCGAGCAAAAGAAGTACGTGGTGTGCAACGCCGACGAAGGCGATCCGGGCGCATTCATGGACCGCGCCGTATTGGAAAGCGACCCGCATCGCGTACTGGAGGGCATGGCCATCGCGGCTTACGCCGTGGGCGCGCAGCGAGGTTATGTTTACGTCCGCGCCGAATACCCGCTGGCCGTTCAGCGCCTGAAAACGGCCATTCGCCAGGCCGAGCGCCTCGGCGTGCTGGGCAACAGCATCTGCGGATCGTCGTTCAGCTTCCACATCGACGTCCGGCTCGGCGCCGGAGCTTTCGTTTGCGGCGAGGAGACGGCGCTGATCGCGTCCATCGAAGGCAAGCGCGGTTCGCCGCGGCCGCGGCCGCCCTACCCGGCCGAGTCCGGGCTGTGGGACTATCCCACGCTCATCAACAATGTCGAGACTTTCGCCAACGTCGCGCCTATTATTCGCAAGGGCGCCGAGTGGTTCGCGGCCGTCGGCACGGAGAAGAGCAAGGGCACCAAGGTCTTTGCCCTGGCCGGGCGAGTGAACAACACGGGCCTGATCGAGGTCCCCATGGGCGTTACGCTCCGCGAGATCGTCAACGAAATCGGCGGCGGCGTGCCGGACGGGAAAAAGTACAAGGCCGTCCAGACCGGCGGCCCCTCGGGCGGCTGCATCCCGGAGGAGTATCTGGACCTGCCGGTGGATTACGAGTCGCTCAAGAAGATCGGCTCCATTATGGGTTCCGGCGGCATGATCGTGATGGACGAGACGTCCTGCATGGTGGACGTCGCCAAGTACTTCATGGAGTTCTGCAAGAGCGAATCGTGCGGAAAATGCATCCCCTGCCGCGCGGGAACGCAGCAAATGCACTCGATTCTGGAGAGGATCACCGCGGGAGACGCGGCGGAAACCGATCTGGCTTTGCTGGCCGAGCTCTGCGACCTGATCCAGAACACCAGCCTCTGCGGCCTGGGGCAGAGCGCGCCGAGCCCGGTCCTGACCACGATGAAGTACTTCGGCGACGAATACAAGTCCCACATCGAGGGCCGGGGGTGCGCCGCGGGTGTCTGTGAAGGCGCAAACAAGAATAGGCGGGAGGCGATCGCATGAGTCCGAAACCTCCCGTACGCGTCAAAACGCTGACTATCGAGGGCCGCGAAGTGGGGGCCCGCGAGGATCAGACCATTCTGGAAGTGGCGCGAGAGAACGGCATTGACATTCCCACTCTGTGCGATCTTCCGGGGCTCTCGACGGTGGGCGCCTGCCGTCTCTGCATTGTCGAAGTGAAAGGCGCGACCCGCCTGCTGCCGGCCTGCGTGACGCGCATCTCCGAGGGCATGGAAGTGACGGTGAACTCCGAGCGGATCGATCGTTACCGCCGCGGCATCCTGGAGTTGCTCTTCGCCGAGCGCAACCACGTCTGCTCGGTGTGCGTGGTGAACGGCCATTGCGATTTGCAGTCGCTGGCGTTGAAACTCGGCGTCAATCACGTGCATTTTCCGTATCAGTATCCGAACCTCTCCGTGGACGCCTCGCACGACCGGTTCGTGGTCGATCACAACCGTTGCATCCTCTGCACGCGCTGCGTGAGAGTGTGCGGCGAGATCGAAGGCGCGCATACCTGGGACGTGATGTCGCGCGGCGTCGAGTGCCGCGTGATCACCGACCTGGCGCAACCCTGGGGCCGCTCGGAAAGCTGCACCAGTTGCGGCAAGTGCGTACAGGTCTGTCCCACCGGCGCTCTGTCGGAGAAAGGGAAGTCGGTGTCCGATATGGCCAAACGGCGGCAGTTCCTGCCGTATCTGACGCTGATGCGGGAGGACCGGCAATGAGCGCGAATGAAGCCACCGCGAAAATCCGTCTCGCGACCGTGTGGCTGGACGGCTGCTCGGGTTGCCACATGTCCCTGCTCGATACCGACGAACGTTTGATCGATCTGGCCGGGCGCGTCACCGTGGTGTGGGGCCCGCTGGTGGATACGAAGGAGTTCCCGCCGGAGGTCGATGTAACGCTGGTGGAGGGCGCCATATCGAGCGAAGAGGATTTGCATCGGATCCGCATCGTCCGCGCGCGCACGAAAATTCTGGTATCGTTCGGCGATTGCGCGGTGACGGGCAACGTCCCGGCCATGCGCAACCGGTTTGGAGCGGACGCCGTCTTGCGCCGCGCGTATCTTGAAAACAACGTGCTCGATCCGCAGATCCCTCGAGAAATCGTTCCGCCGCTATTGCCCGTCGTCCGGCCGGTTCACGAGGCCGTTCCGGTGGATTACTACATTCCCGGCTGCCCGCCTTCGGCGGACTTGATTTACTCCGTGCTCTGCGACTTGCTCGACGGCAAGACGCCCAATACGGCCGCGAAATTCGGTTAGAGATATGCCCAGGCAGAAAATCGTTATCGACCCGGTCACCCGCATCGAAGGCCATTCGAAGATCTCGATCCATCTCGACGAACGCGGGCGCGTGGAAGAAGCTTATTTCCACGTCACTCAGTTCCGAGGCTTCGAGAAATTCTGCGAGGGCCGGCCGTTCTACGAGATGCCGTCCCTGATGGCGCGCATTTGCGGCATCTGCCCGGTGAGCCATTTGATCGCCTCGGCGAAAGCCTGCGACGCGATTCTGGCGGTACGCATACCGGAAAACGCCGCGCGCCTCCGCCGCGTCCTGAACCTGGCGCAAACCGTGCAATCGCATGCGCTGAGCTTCTTCTATCTCTCTTCGCCCGATTTTCTTTTGGGGATGGACTCCGATCCGGCCACACGCAACATCTTCGGCGTAATGGAAAAGCGTCCCGAAATCGCGCGCGACGGAATCCGCTTGCGCCAATACGGCCAGCGGATCGTCGAGATTCTCGCCGGCAAGCGCATCCACCCCACGTGGGTCGTGCCCGGAGGCGTAAACGAGCCCCTCACCGCGGCCAAGCGCGATGAAATCCTGTCCGGAATGCCCGAGGCGCTCGCCATCGCGCTGCGCACGCTGGATTGGTTCAAATCGGACCTGGAACGGTTCCGCGAGGAAATCCGCACGTTTGCCAACGCTCCCACGCTCTTCATGGGCCTGGTGGGGCCGAAAGGCAACCTGGAGTTCTACGACGGCAAGCTCAGATTCCTCAACGCCCGCGGGCGCATTGTGCAGGACAACGTGGAAGCCGCCGATTACGCGGACGCGATCGCCGAGATGGCCCATCCGTGGACCTATCTCAAAACGGCGTTCTACAAGCCGCTGGGCTACCCCGAAGGTATTTACCGCGTGGGTCCACTGGCGCGCCTGAACGTGATCGACGGCGTCGATACTCCGCGCGCAAGCCAGGAATGGGCGGAGTTCCGGGAACTCGACCGGGGCGCCGTGCTGAGCTCGTTCTACTATCACTACGCGCGGCTGGTCGAAATTCTGCACGGGCTGGAGAAGATCGAGCGGCTTCTGAACGATCCGGATATTCTCAATCCCAACGTGCGTGCCCTGGCGGGAGCCAACAACTCCGAGGGCGTCGGCATAGCCGAGGCGCCGCGTGGAACGCTGCTGCATCACTACAAAGTGGATCGCGACGGCCTGATCACCTGGGCCAACCTGATCATCGCCACCGGCCACAACAACGCCGCCATGAACCGCGGCGTCTTGCAGGCGGCGCGGCATTTCGTGCGCGGCGCCAAGCTCAACGAAGGCATGCTCAACCGCGTCGAAGCGGTAATTCGCGCGTTCGATCCGTGTCTGAGCTGCTCGACTCACGCCGATGGCCGGCTGGCCCTCGAAATCCAATTGCGCAGCCACGACGGCGAACTGCTAGACTCGCTGAGGAACTGAGAGTTTGGCCGCTGCAAGGCAGGCGGAAGCGCGCGATGCCACTTAAATATCGGGTTTTCTCTTCTGTTATTGATTCCAAGAATCTCGGCACGAATGCCGAGACGGCAGCCATGAATGGCCGCGCCACACGCCGTGGCGCAAACCTCTGGTTTGCCGCGCCGAGATTCGTCTCGGCGTTTCGTCTCGAATCTTGCAGTTCTGGACTGGGGCTCTGAGTTGAGTGGCATTGGGCGCTTTCGCCTGCGTTCTTCGGTTGCATCGGCGAACTCCCAGGGTGGTCGAGAATCATGCGCATGCTTATCATCGGCTACGGCAATCCCCTTCGGGGCGATGACGCTCTCGGCTGGCGCGTCACCCAGCGGCTGCGCGATCTGGTGACTGACCCCGAAGTCGAGATTCTCACTCTTCATCAGCTCCTGCCGGAGTTGATGGACACGCTCAGCCGCGCGGAGCGCGCCATCTTCATCGACGCCGCGGCGGAGGGCAGCCCGGGTGAAGTTGTGGAGCGCGCATTGACGCCGGCGGTCACCGCCGCTTCATTCACGCACGCCGCCACGCCGGAGGCTCTGCTGACGGGCGCGCGCCTGCTTTATGGCAGCGCTCCGGAGGGAGCGATGATATCCGTTGCGGGAGCCGATTTCTCGCTCGGCGCGGGACTTTCGGAAGCTGTCGGCGCTCAAGTGGATCGCGTCGTGGCGATGGTTTTGCGCCGATTGTAGCGTTTGAGTTGTCCGGCGGCCCTCCGCTCCATGACTGTCGCGGCTCGGCCAGTGGCTGAATGCCGCGCACCGAGCCGCGACAGTCATGGAGCGGAGGCGCCGCTGAGCAGCGAGTCGCCGGCTCTGGAACCGTCTACGCGAACAACTCCTGCGCTTTGCTCACGCGTTCGCGGACGCGCACGCCATTTGGGCAATCGACGGAACAGGAATCGCAATTCTCGCAGCGGACCGCGCGAACATCTTCCGGCAGATTCAGGAAATGCTCCCGCGCCATTCCGAACTGACCGTAACTTTCGGCGTAAGTGAGATATCGCAGCATGTCCGGAACGGGCACGCCCTTATCGCACACGCCGTTGCATGCGCCGCACATGCGGCAGTAAATCGGGCCGATGGCGGCAAGCTGCGTTGCCAGCAACCGCTCGTCGCGATCCGTGTACGGCTCGGCCATGGCGCGCAGGTTCTCCAAAAGCTGGTCGTGATCCGTCATGCACACGATGGCCGTATCCACCGAATCGTTCTTGATAGCCCATTTGATGGCGGAGAGCATGACGCCGGGCTGGCTCAGTTGTTTGACCAGGGCTTCCGGGTTCGCGCCGTACAGCCGGTCGCCGCGGCCCACGCGGCTCGTGCCGCCCGCCAGCGTCTTCATGGCGACGATGCCCATGCCGCTCGCGCGCGCGGCGCGGATCACGGCGGTCATATCGGTCTTGGCGGCGTCCGTCTTCTTGTTGTCCGTCTCGGCCACCGAGCGCATGGCGAAGTTGTACGTGGTGAGCGCCACATCCGTCTGTCCCAGCTTCGCCAGATACGGCAGCATCTTGTCCATGTTGAAGTGCGTGCTCACGCCGGCGAAGCGAATCTTGCCGGCCGACTTCGCGGCCCGCTGCGTTTCGAGCAATTCGCCGGTGACCTCGGAAGGGTCGTTGCGCATATGCAGATACCAGATGTCGAGGTAGTCCGTCCCGAGTTCGCGGAGACTGGTATCGAGATCCGCGAGCGCGTCCTTGCCGTTCTTCGCCTGCGTCTTACTGGAAATGACCACTTGCTTCCGGCGGCTCTTCAGCGCCGCCCCCACCATGCGCTCGTTGTTGCCGTTCTGGTAAGCCCGCGCAGTGTCGAAATGGACGATGCCGGCGTCGGCCGCATGTTCGATCACGCTCGCGTCCGACGTGGTCATGCAACCCATCGAGAGGCTGGTCACGCTCAGCCCGGTCTTCCCCAAAGTGCGATGGGTGAGTTTTACAGCGCCCGCTGGCTGGGCTGCCGCAGGCGGCGCAAGCGCGGTGGGCTTGGCCAATCCCGCGGCCGGCAGCGCCAGCCCCGCCGTCAGAAAGTTCCGTCGTGAAGTTTCCGGGTTCATGTGCGCGTCTCCAGTTTCGAAATCGAGCGATGGTATTCCCGAAATTCAGGGTAACAGACGTGCAAATTCCAAATCACCCCGCAAGGCTCCGATGGGCAAATGCCCATCGGAGCCCTTGCAAGCTATTGATTCTATGGGATCAAGAAACGCGAAGATGGGCAAATGCCCATCCGTCGCGATTTCGGCCGCCCAAAACAGCGCTCCCGCTACTCCCACTCGATGGTCGCGGGAGGCTTGTGCGTGAGATCCAGGAACACGGCGGCGACGCCCGGAAGCGCCATCAACTCGGCGCACATCGCATCGAGCAGCGGAGGGTCGATGGCGACAGAGCGGGCCGTCATGCCGTCGAACGGAATCGACCGGCCGAAGAACCACCGAGTCCGGGCGGTCGTCGGTCCCCAGGGGGATCAGAACCACGGGGAATTGCCAGACCTTGCGGTCGTAACCGCCGTCATGCGACAGTCTCCGTACGATGGCATCCGCCCGCCTCAGCCGCGCGATGCGATCCGGCGTCAACGAGGACTCGCGCACGCGCATCCCGGAAATGGGAACGGTTGATTGCGCGGCCGCAATCACGCGATTGACGCCGGTGAGCTTGTTGATCAGAGCAGTAGCTCGATCGTAATCCGGCGCGTCGATCACGAGCACGGGCGCGTAACTGCGCGAATCGCCCTGCACTCCGACCGAGCGGACGGGCGCGAGCCAGCCGTCCGCCGTCTCGGAAACGCGAGCTTCCACGGCGGAGCAAAGGCAGCGGATCGCCAGTCCGGGTCCGGGGAAGGGATGACGCTCCACCAGTTCATCCGGCAGACCCAATTCCCGTCCCACTTCGCGGACTTCGTCTTTGTAGAACGATTTCAGAGGCTCGACGATGCGGCCCGCTTCAATCAGTTTTTGTATGCCCGCGACGCGGTTGTGGTGAGTCTTGATCAGCGCCGCCTTGGCCGTGCCGCCGGATTCGATGGTGTCGGGATAGATCGTTCCCTGGCCTAAAATCCAAATATCGCCCGCCAGTTTCCGCTCTTCGAAAATGCGTTCCTGCACCTTGACGAATTCTTCGCCGATAATGTTGCGCTTGATCTCGGGATCCGTAACGCCGGCCAGCGAGCCCAGGAAGCGGTCCGCGGCGCGCTCTATGGCGATGCCCGGAAGGCGGGCGATAGCCTCCGTTTCGCCTTCGCGCATCAGGCCGGTATCCACATAGACGCCTTGGACGCGATCCGGGCCGAGCGCCCTCGCGCACAGCGTAAAGGCCACGCTGGAATCGACTCCGCCGCTGACGAAGAAGAACACGTTGCGCGATCCGACTGCCTGCCGGATCTCTTGCTCCAGCACGGGCGTGCGGTGGCGCGGGTCCCAATCGCGAGTGCAGCCGCAAACGCGCAAAACGAAATTGGCGTAGTACTCCTTTCCGCGCTCGGTGTGGACGACCTCAGGATGGAACTGGACGCCGTAGAGATTTCTTGACTCGGAGGCGAACGCGGCTATCGCGCAGGTCTCCGTCCTGCCCGTGACCCGGAAATCGGCCGGGAGCGCCACCACCGTGTCGCGATGGCTGGTCCAAACTTGCTGCGATCCCGCGAGCCCCTCGAACAGCGGGTCGGAGGACGCATCCAATTCGAGCGTCGCAAATCCGTATTCGCCTTTTTCTCCGCGGCGGACTTCGCCGCCCAGCAGGTAGGCCATCAACTGGTGGCCGTAGCAAATGCCGAGAACGGGAATGCCAAGGGCGAAAATCGCGGGGTCCACCGTGGGGCTGCCGGCGTCGTAGACGCTGCTAGGCCCGCCGGAGATGACGATTCCGCGCGCCGACGCCAGATCGGCGGCAGGCGTGTCGCTGGCTCGGACCTCGGCGTAGACGCCGGTTTCGCGCACCTTGCGGGCAATCAGGTGGCAGTATTGCCCTCCGGCGTCAAGAACGACGATCTGCGGATTGGGATTCAAACTTCGATGGTAGCAAGTGGGGTCAGCCATTCCTGGCTGCCGCCGCACTTCTGTGCGGCGAAACCCCAAGGCGTCCTACTTCGCCGCGACGGCTACGCCGGCCTGCTCTTTCAGCGCTTCAGCCTTATCAGCCACTTCCCACGTGAAGCCCGGCTCGGTGCGGCCGAAGTGGCCGAACGCGGCGGTCTTCCTGTAAATCGGGCGGCGCAGCTTCAGGTGCTCGATGATGCCGCGCGGAGTGAGCAGGAAGTTCTCGCGTACCAGCTCGGTGAAACGGGAGTCCGGAATGGCTCCGGTTCCGAAGGTGTCGACGGCCACCGATACCGGTTCCGCCACGCCGATGGCGTAGGCGAGTTGCACTTCGCAACGGCGGGCCAGGCCGGACGCCACGATGTTCTTGGCGATGTAGCGGGCCATATAGCACGCCGAGCGGTCCACCTTGGTCGGGTCCTTGCCGGAGAAAGCGCCGCCGCCGTGACGGCCCATTCCGCCGTAAGTATCGACGATGATCTTGCGGCCGGTGAGGCCGGTGTCGCCGTGCGGTCCGCCCACCACGAAACGGCCCGTGGGATTGATGTGATACTTGGTCTCGGAATCCACCATGCCGGCGGGGACGACGGCGTCAATGATGTGCTTCTTGACTTCGTGGCGCAAATCCTCGGTGGAAATGTCCTCGCAGTGCTGCGTCGAAACCACGACGGCTTCGATCCGCTTGGGAGCGCCATCCACGTACTCTACGCTCACCTGGCTCTTGCCGTCGGGGCGGAGGAAATCGAGGATGCCTTCGCGCCTGGCGATGGAAAGCCGCTGGCACAGCTTGTGAGCCATCATAATGGGTAGCGGCATCAGCTCCGGCGTTTCGTCGCACGCGAAGCCGAACATCAGGCCCTGGTCGCCCGCGCCGCCGGTATCCACGCCCATCGAAATATCGGGAGACTGCGACTGGATGAGGTTGTGAACGCCGCACGTGTGCGCGTCGAACCCATAGGAAGCGTCGTTGTAGCCGACGGCCTCGATGGTTCCGCGCGCGATGCGCTGCACGTCCACGTATGTCTTGGTGGTGATCTCGCCCGCTACGATACAAGTTCCGGTGGTTACCAGAACCTCGCAGGCTACGCGGCCCATGGGGTCGTCCGTCATCACGGCGTCAAGGACGGCGTCCGAAATCTGGTCCGCAATCTTATCCGGGTGTCCTTCGGTAACGGACTCGGACGTAAAGAGAGTTCGTCGGGAATCTGCCAAGGTTTTCCTCCGCGCAGGCTTTGTTTTTACCACTGTAACATGTCTGGGGACTACAATTTACAGGCTAACATCAGACCGTCGCCCAGAGTGGCGAGGCTCGTCGCCACACGTGTGTCTTCCCGCACTCGCCGGTTGAAGGCGCGGATGGCGGCGGCGTCCGTATCGGGATTGGCGGGGTCGGCCACGGCGCCTCCGGAAAGGGCGTTATCGGCGGCGATCAAACCGCGCGGGCGCACAAGCTCGACGGCGCGCTCGTAGTAGTCGATGTAGCCGCCTTTATCGGCGTCGATGAAGATGAAATCGTATGTGCCCGCTTCGCCCGCGGCCAGCATGGCGTCGAGCGACTCGAGGGCGGGGCCGAGGCGTAAATCGATCTTCTCTTCGACTCCGCACTCGCGCCACAGCTTGCGCGCGGTCCCGTTGTATTCGCCGCTCAGCTCGCAAGCCACCAGTTTTCCATCGCCTGGTAGCGCCTGCGCGATCCACGCCGCGCTATAGCCCATCAGAACGCCCACTTCGATGGCCCTCCGGGCTTCGGTCGTCGTCGCCAGAAGATACAGGAACTGGCCTTGCTCGGGCGAGATCCACCAGCTTGCCCGCGGATGATCTTCCGTCGCCTCGCGCAACCTCCGCAACGGCTCGGGCTCGCGCACCGTGACTTCGCGGATGTAGGCTCCCACTTCAAACGTGATAGGAGTGTTGTGACGGGACATAAGGACGAAGATTCGATTCTACACCTGTTGACAAAGACGCCCGGCGCGAGCCAGTATGTGTATGTTTCTGTCCTATACTTCAGCGGTATTACGCGCTCGGCCAAACTCGCGCCGGCCGACGGTTGTTCGCGTCATTCACCATTCGGGGCGAGCGGATACGGGTAATCTCAGTTCGGGACATGAACCGCAATGAACGGGAACAGTATGAAATCCACGAAAAAGCGAATTCCTGAGTTTTCATCCGAGGAACGGGAGCGAGCCTTTTGGGCCACGCATGACTCGACGGAGTACGTGGATTGGTCGAAGGCCCGGCGCGCGAGTTTTCCCAATCTCAAGCCGACTCTGAAGACGATCTCCCTGCGGCTGCCCGAATCGATGATAAAGGACTTGAAAGTCCTCGCAAATCGGCGCGACGTTCCGTATCAATCGCTCTTGAAAGTATTTCTCGCGGAACGGATCGAACACGAGCGCCGCAGCGCGTAGGCGGGAGGCCTTTCGGTCCCCGCCCAGATCTGCGCCTTACTTGAACAGGTTCACTTACAATATCCCTATGGAGAAAATCCACCGCTTGGCCGCCGTAATTGAGCGTGAAGACGATGGCTACGTTGCTCTTTGTCCGGAAGTCAACGTCGCCAGCCAGGGCGCGACGGTGGAAGAGGCGCGGGCCAACCTCATCGAGGCTCTCACCCTTTTCTTCGAAACTGCCAGCGACTCGGAGATCTCCCGGCGGATGCAACAGGAGGTATTCCTGACTCAGGTCGAGGTCCGGGTTGCCTAAGCTCCGGGTCTTTTCGGGAGCCGCGGTTTGCCGGCTTCTGGAGTCCCAGGGCTATGAGCTCGTCCGGCAGAAGGGGAGCCATGCCATTTTGCAACTGCGCCTTCCGGACACCACGATTACGGTCCCTGTACCGATGCACCCAGAACTCCGGCGTGGCATTTATTGAGCATCATCCGGCGGTCCGGCCTTCCCAGGCGGTTGTTTGAAACGGAAGACTGACTTTTAGGGCGGCCAGCGATAGCGCCACTCTCCACGGGCTTTGTATAGTACCCCTGTTATATTGAGATTTCCCATGCAAATCGAGAGAGTGTACGAGCCTCAGCGGTTCGAGCCGCATTGGGCGCAATGGTGGATCGATTCCGGGATCTTCCGCGCCTCCGGGCGCCCTCTGGGCCGGGAAGCGCGCCCGTATTCTCGCTCGCTATTCCGCCGCCGAACGTGACCGGGTCGCTGCACATCGGGCACATGTTGGAGCACGCGGAAATCGACGTGACCGTCCGCTGGCATCGCATGTCGGGCGATAACACGCTCTGGCTGCCGGGCACGGACCACGCGGGCATCGCAACCCAAATGATCGTGGCGCGGCTGCTCGCCGAGCAAGGCGTTAATTATCGCGACATGGGCCGCGAGAAGTTCCTCGAACGCGTCTGGCAGTGGAAGCGCGAATCGGGCGACACCATCAAGCGCCAGATGGTGCGCCTGGGCGCGAGCTGCGATTGGAGCCGCGAGCGCTTCACGCTCGACGAAGGCCTTTCGCGCGCGGTGCGCGAAGTCTTCGTACGGCTTCACGAGAAGGGGCTCATTTATCGCGGCGAGTATATGGTGAACGGCTGCCCAAGCTGCAACACCGTGCTTTCCGATCTCGAAGTCGCGCACTCCGACGTTCAGGGCCACTTGTGGCACATCCGGTATCCGGTCATCGGAGCCCCGGACCAATTCGTAGTGGTAGCGACCACGCGGCCGGAGACCATGCTCGGCGATACGGCCGTGGCCGTGAATCCCAAGGACGAACGCTATTTCCATCTGCACGGCCGCACCGTGCAACTTCCGCTGATGGATCGCGAGATCCCCGTGATCGTCGACGAACTGGCCGATCCGGCCTTCGGAACCGGCGTGGTGAAAGTCACGCCCGCGCACGACGCGAACGATTTCGAAGCCGGCCGCCGGCACAAGCTGCCGATGATCAAAGTCATCGACGAGCGCGGCCGGATGACCGCCGCGGCGGGCCCGTATGCCGGGCTGGACCGCTTCGAAGCGCGGCGGCGCGTGGTGGCGCACCTGGAAGAGCGCGGCTTCCTGGTGAAGGTGGAAAACTATCCGCTCAGTCTGGGCGTGTGCCAACGTTGCAAAACGCCCGTCGAGCCGCTGGTTTCCACGCAGTGGTTCGTGCGCACGAAGCCGCTCGCCGAAAAGGCTATCGAAGCCGTCGAGACGGGCCGCATTCAATTCATTCCGGCGAACTGGACCAAGACCTATTACGAGTGGATGTACAACATCCGCGATTGGTGCATCTCCCGCCAGCTTTGGTGGGGCCATCGCATTCCGGCGTGGCATTGCGCCAGGTGCGGAGAAGCCACAGTGGCGCGCGAAACGCCGGCCGCTTGCGCGCACTGCGGCTCCGCCGGGATTACGCAAGATCCCGACGTGCTCGACACCTGGTTCAGCTCAGGGCTTTGGCCGTTTTCCACGCTGGGCTGGCCGGACCAGACAGCGGATCTGGCCACGTTCTATCCCACGTCTCTGATGATCCACGGGTTCGACATCCTGTTCTTCTGGTGCGCCCGAATGATCATGCTGGGCCTGGAGTTCATGGGCGACGTTCCGTTCCGCCAGGTGTATATACACGGACTGGTTCGCGACGCCGAAAAGCAGAAGATGTCGAAGACGCGCGGCAACGTGATCGATCCGCTCGTGGTGACGGAAAAGTTCGGCACGGACGCCGTGCGCATGGCGCTGCTCCAGGGCGCCGCGCCGGGGACCGACATCGTGCTCACCGAAGAGCGCATGTCCAGCTCGCGCGATTTCGGAAACAAGATTTGGAACGCGGCGCGCTTCCTGTTCATGAACATGGAGCGCTCGGGCGTGGAGCCGTGGGTTCCCGAGAGCCTGGAGAAATTCGCGCCCGAGGCCGATGCGGAAACCGGCCTGGTTCCGATCGAGGACCGCTGGATATTCAGCCGGCTGAACGCGGCCGCGGAATCCATCGACAACGCCATCGGCCAGTACCGCTATCACGAGGCCGCGCAAACGCTCTGGCATTTTTTCTGGCACGAGTTTTGCGATTGGTACGTCGAGTTGAAGAAGCCGCGGTTCCGCGAGAATTCCGGTCTGGACGCTCACTGGCGGAACATGCTGGCCGCGTTCGAAACGGCTCTGAGGCTGCTGCATCCGGTGATGCCCTTTATTACCGAGGAACTCTGGCAGCGCGTCGCGGCGGGGCAGCCCAACCGGGCGATCTCGGTTGCGCTGGCCGCGTATCCGCGCCCGCGCGCGGCGTGGGCGGACGCAGAAGCGGAAAGCGAAATCGAAGCGTTGCAGGAAATCGTGACTCTCGCTCGAACGCTGCGCGCGGAGAACCAGATCGACCCGCGGCAGGAATTAGACGGAACGCTTCATGCTAACGGCGGCGCGCTTGAGATCGCCGAGCGGCACGATGCGGCGATCCGTACGCTGGCCCGCGTGCGGCTCCAGTTCCACGAGGGTTCGCGGACCGGCGCCGCCAGCGCGGCGCGCTCCACCGCGCGCTACGATCTGGCGCTCGCTCTTCCGCAGGCCCAGATCGACGCGCAGCGCAAGCGCCTGGAAAAGGACCGCGACCAGTTCGCGCGCAACATCGCCAATTCCCAACGCCAGTTGAGCGACGAGGTGTTCCTGAGCAAGGCTCCTCCGGCCGTCGTGGAAGCCCTGCGCCGCAAGCTTGCGGATTATGAAGCGCAACTCTCGAAAATCGAGAGCGCGCTCGGCGAGGCTGGCCGTGGCTAACACGGATTGGACCTCTCCGGCTGTAACCGAGATCGTCCGCCTGGCGCTCGAGGAAGATATCGGCTTGGGCGATATCACCAGTCAGGCTTGCGTGCCCGAGAACCTCAAGGCGCGCGGCCGCTTCATCGCTCGGGAGCCGCTGGTGCTGGCGGCGCCTTCGGTGCTGCCCGTAATTTACGGGATGCGCGGCGGCGTGGACGAGTTGAAGATCCTCAAGCACAGCGGCGTTCATTGCCGCAGCGGCGATATCATCGCCACCGTCGAGGGCAAGGCCCGCACGCTGCTCGAATGCGAGCGCGTGGCGCTGAATTTCATGCAGCGGCTGAGCGGCGTGGCCACCGCCGCCAACCGTTTCGCCCGGCAGGTGGTGGGAACGCATTGCCGCGTGCTCGATACGCGCAAAACCATGCCCGGCTTGCGCATTTTGGAGAAGCTGGCCACCGAGGCGGGCGGCATCGCCAATCACCGCATGGGCCTCTACGACGCGATTCTGATCAAGAACAACCACATCGCGGCTGCCGGGGGCGTGCGCAACGCCATCGATCGCGTGCGCGCGGCGGGCCTGCCCGTTGCCGTGGAAGCTCGAAACATTCAGGAACTGCGGGGCGCGCTCGAAGCCGGCGCCGAACGCATCCTGCTCGATAACCTTTCGCCCTCGCAAGCAGCCGAGTGGATCGCGGAAATCGACGGCCGTGCCGAGATCGAGCTGTCCGGAGGCATCACGCTCGATAACGTCGCGGAATACGCGGAATTAGGAGCAGATTACGTATCCTGCGGGGCCATCACGCAGTCCGCGCGCGCCATGGATATCAGTTTCCGCCTGGAATTGCTATGAGGCTCCGGCCACGGAGCGGGACGGGATCCCGCTCCACTTGAAACCCCGATGCAAGCCCAGTCCCCACCGCTCGATATCGAACGAATCCGCAACGCATTTCCGTCACGGCGGATTGAATATTTCTCCAGCATCGGCTCCACGATGACCGCCGCCGCGGCGCTGGAATTGGGCGGCGTGGCGCTGGCCGAGGAGCAGACCGCGGGGCAGGGGAGGCACGGCCGCTCGTGGCACTCGGAACCGGGTGCGGGGATCTATTGCTCCGTCGCTATGGAATCGAAGCCCGCGCTGACGCTCGCCCTGGCCCTGGCCGCGCGGGCGGCCGTTCTCGATGCGACCGGCATCGAGTGCGATATCCGCTGGCCCAACGATTTGCTGGTGGATGGCAGGAAAACGGCCGGTATTCTGGTTCAAGCCTCGGGCGCCCGCGCCGTCGCCGGCATCGGCATTAACGTGAGCCACCGCGCATTTCCGCCGGAGCTCGCGGCTGAAGCTACTTCGCTTTTTCTCAGCCTTGCACGCGCGGATGACGGATCGCGCGCGCCGATTTCGCGCGAGGAGATTCTGCTGAAGTTGATTCCGGCCGTCAACGAATATTCCCGGATGGATCGCGAGACCATCCTGCGGACGTTCAGCGCGGTCTCGAGTTACGTTTCGGGCCGGCGCGTCGCCGTGCATCGGCCGGAGGGTAAATTGGAAGGCGTCACGGCGGGCCTAGACCCATCGGGGTTCCTCAAGCTCCGCGCGGACGATGGAAGCGAGACACTGGTACTGGCGGGAGGCGTGCGTGCTGCTGGCTCTTGACGCGGGCAATAGCAATATCACCATCGGAGCATTCGAGGGGCGCAAACTGGTATGCCAATGGCGGCTGCGAACGGTTCATCAGCAAACCGCCGACGAGTGGGGCATCCTGCTGCAAAACCTCTTCGGCCCGGCCGGGCTCGATATAGAAAGCGTCGACGGAATGATCATATCGAGCGTGGTGCCGCCCATCGATTACACGCTCGCCTTCATGGCGGAGCGATACTTCCACACGCAGGCGCTTTTCGTAGGACCGAACACCGATCTCGGCATCAAGATCCTCTACGACAATCCGATGGAAGTTGGCGCCGACCGTCTGGTGAACGGCGTGGCGGCATTCCACAAATATGGCGGCCCGTGCGTGGTGGTGGACCTGGGCACCACGATCAATTTCGACGTGATTTCGAAAGCCGGCGAGTATCTCGGCGGCGCCATCGCCGTCGGCATCGGAATCTCCATCGATGCGCTCTTCGCCAAGACCGCGCGCCTTCCGCTGGTGGATTTCCGCCCGCCCACGGACGTCATCGGCACGAACACCGTGGCCAGCATGCAATCGGGCTTGTATTTCGGCGCGGTCGGAATGATCGATGGCATCATCGAGCGGATCGTCCAAAAGCTCGGCCCCGAAACCCGCGCCATCGCCACCGGCGGCCAAGCCAGCTTGATCGCCTCCGGCTCGCGCTACATCGAAAAGGTGGACGATCACCTCACGCTGGAAGGCCTGCAAATCATCTGGGAGCGGAACCGGGCGGCTGGGACCGCGAGGTAGCCAAGCAGTTTTGGGTCAGCGGGAATCTCGCCGGTGCGGGCACCCGAGCTTCAGTACGGGCTGAAGCGTCTACCGCCCCTCGCGCTATACTGAGGGCCTGTCGGCGAATAGCTATTCCAATTATCGCGGGCGCATGGTTTGTATCAGGGCATGGCTTTAGCCGTGCCGAACAGTTGCAGAATAAATGGGCTTTAGCCCCTGTCTTGCAGCACGCGCGGGCTAAAGCCCTGTCGATTGTCGGCGCTCTGGGCACGGCTAAAGCCGTGCCCTGATACAAGGCTGGGACTGGCCCCGCTCCTAAGCTGGCACAGTTATTTTCTGACAGGCCCTAAGGCCGCACTGCGCCCTTTCATGACCGAGAACTCGTCACAACCGAACGATTCCGATTGGCATGTAAACTACTTCAACTACTTCACCGAAATCGAGGAGCATTTTCAGCGGGTGCGCGGGACTTCGCTGTTTCTGCTGTCGCCGCTCGATTGGGCTCTCATCGAATCGTGGAAGAACTCCGAAGTGCCGCTCGAAGCCGTGCTGCGGGGCATCGACGCCGCGTTCGAAAAGTGGCGCGCGCGGAAGGTCAAGACGCAGATGGTGAACTCGCTGGCCTTCTGCGCACAGGCCGTGCTGACCGAGGCGCGCAACATGGCGGGACCGGGCCGCGCCACGCGGAAAGAAGCGCCGCCGCCGTTCGCGTTGGAGGATTTGCGCGCGTATCTGGAAGGGAACGCCACTGCGCTGCCTTCAGGTCATGAAGAAGCCGCCGCGGCGCTGCGCCGCCTGGCCGCGGAGGTAGAGACTCACTACGCCGATCTGGAATCTCTGGAGCAGCGCCTGACGGTGCTCGAAGAGAAGATGATCGCCGCCGCGCGCGCGCAGCAGAGCGAAGACGAGATGCTCGATGCGCGCCGCGAGCTGGAGCGCGAGCTGCGGCCCTACCGCTCCAAGATGACAGCCGATCAACTTGCCATGCTGGAGCGGCAGTACCTGGACCGGCGGTTGCTTGAGAAGGCCGGGTTGCCAAGGCTCAGTCTGTTTTATCTGCGATAGGGGCGCGGGACGCGGAAGTTGGAGACGCGTCGCATCAGCCCGTCAGGGCGAAAGACAATAGCCCAGTGCGCGAGCGCTGGGACCGCCGCGGAGGTAGGATCAGCCCCGGAACGGGGCGAAAGAGGTTGCTGACTCGAAACCGGCCTCGCACGTGAAATCTTGCGCCCCGTTCCGGGGCTCTGCCAATCGGTTCCAGGTTCCCAGCGCTCATGCACCGGGCTACATTTCTCGCGCCCCTGCCGGGGCTTGGCCTTTGCCCAGCGGGTGCAAGAAGCTCAAAGGCGGCGTGAACGAATGGCGCATTCGCATCGTCGACTTTCGCGTGATCTACACCATCGAGGACGCCCCGAAAACCGTGGATGTCACTCGCATCGCCCACCGCAAGGAGGTCTACAAATCGTGACCGGCGATGCGGGCGGCGCCCCGATTAGACGTCGAACGAACGCCGGTGCCTGCGCCTTCGCGAGAAAAGCGGTAAGCTGAGCGAAATGCCCCGCCATCGCGAGCCCGAAGAACATCTCGAGGTGTGCATCAAGGCGGTGGGCATGTGGCGCGGTTGCCACAGGCCGCTGTTCCGTTCCGCGATCGGCAAGACGAAGAAACTCGGGCCGGGGGCAATGTCGCGCACCGATGTCCGGTACATGGTGCGCCGCCGCGCTGCCGAAGCCGTTATTGAAGCCGCGATAGGCTGCCACACCTTCCGTGCAACAGGGATAACGGACTACCTCACGAACGGCGGGCGCATCGAGGCCGCCCAACGCATGGCCGGACACTTGAACGCGAAAAACACCGGACTCTACGACCGGCGCAGGGATGACATCAGCGCCGGGGAATTCGAGAAAATTGGAATATGAGTTCTGAAGCGCCAAACCCGTCGCCAACACAGGAACAGAATCTCAGTCGTTGGAAATCAAGCAAAGAACCCGCGGCATGGGTGTGGAAAAATCGAGGGGGCTGGAACCATGACGACTGGCTTGATCTTCTGTCCGCGCTCCGTGAATCAGAGTATTGGCCGATGAACGAAGCCGCAATCGGTATGCATCTGGAGGTGGTCAAACGTGAACTGAGCCAGTTTCTTCCTCCGCATTTACATGATAAGCCCCCCCTGCACATGGCGGCGGAGAAGGGCAGTAGGGTTTTGGCGGAGCTGCTTCTGGCAGACGGGGCGGATGTCAATGCCAAGGACACGAGCGGCTATACGCCCCTGCACGTGGCGGCGGGGAAGGGCAGTAGAGATGTGGCGGAGCTGCTTTTGGCCAACGGGGCCGATGTCAATGCCAAGGGCTGGGGCGGAACGCCCCTGCACATGGCGGCGAAATACGGCCGCACGGACTTGGCGGCCCTGCTTCTGGCACACGGGGCCGATGTCAATTCCAAGGACGGCCCCTTCGGCGGAACGCCCCTGCACGTGGCAGCGGAAAACGGCCACACAGACTTGGCGGCCTTGCTGCTGGCCAACAGAGCGGACGTCAATGCGATAGCCGCCGGTGAGTACCGGACATCCCAGAGAAGACCTCTGGCGCGGGCGACATGTTACGGCCGTAAGGATGTTGCCACATTGCTCCGCCGGCACGGCGGCAAGGTGACCTTGTGGGAGCGCCTCAGCGCCGTTTACGAATGGGCGGATGATTACGTCTATTCGGTCGCGGAGTGGGCGTCAAAGACGTCAAAGTCCATGGTCAAGGTCGTCAAGCGGCTCACTGCACCGACGCCAAACGATCAGCCGGTAAGTGCCGTTGACAGGCTTAGGACACGCTTGATGGGTCTGTTTTCGTCGGCATCGCGGTCGAGGCTGCGCAGTCTACGGTACAAATGGAGGAACTCCTTTTTACCGTGGCGCAATGCTGATTTGTCCGGGATTCTCTTGCTGGCCGTCGGAGCGGCCTGCGTTACCTGCTTCACCTCGTCCCTATCCATGCTGCTGACTTCCCAGCGGACCATGTGGGGGGCAGTCGCCGCTGCCGTAAACGCTTACGTAGGGGGCCTGCCTCTATTCGTACTGTTTGGTTACCTCTACATTGCGCATCGGCGAGCGCATATTAACAAGATGGAGGACGCGGTGTTGTGTTACAAGTTTGCGACCCAGCGGATGGGAGCGGGTATGCACGATTTCAGTAATGTGGACATGCTCACTTGGGATGACGTGCGGCAGGAAGGGGGATTGGAGAGCTGGGGCGAGCGCACCGAACGCATCGTGAGACGGAGGGCGAGGATATACATTGTGGTGTGGTTGGTCGTGTTAGTGGCGCTCGGCGTTTGGATTGGTCAAGAGACTGTTCGCCAAGGAGGACACATCATCTGGAAATGGACCTCAATCGCGCTGCGCTGACTTTGAAGACTCAAACAACCCACAAACTGCAACCTTGCAGCGACCGTCTTTGAGGAGCGCGAGCGCCGTCGAATTGACTTAAGGATGGCGGCGGAAGACTGGGGCAACCGACGAGCGTCTGGAGGCAACGGAGCAGGGCAGGGCGCTTGGCGTTTACCCCGGTCAATCCCTTGTCTCCATAGGCGCGTGAACACCGGGCGAGTTGTAGCGCCGTCGTCCGGTCGTCGGTGCTGGCGCCCGCGTGGGCGTATTGACGCTCGCAATCTATGACTCTGACTTTTGACACGCGTCAAGAGCCCAATTGGCGCGGGTTTCAGCGATGTGCCGAATTTTACCCTTTTTGAGATACACCGCGGCCCCAGACAACCCGCGTGTGACCAGCTCATTCGGTGCTAACGCCCGCTGCTGACATGCGGCACGGCAACCAATTGCTCCGGCCTGAAGGCGCAAGGTTCGTCCGGACCCACGGTTCGGCTGCCTGCCTCGGTATCCGCAGGCGCTGTAATCCCCGCGGTATCAATCGGGGTCGGCCCGCCAGCCACCCAACTTTGGGGCTTGAATGGCGTCAGCGTTGTTGTCGCCCAACGCTCGGGCGGGCGGCCCGCTCCTACCGCACGAACTCCACGGTGACTTTCCTGTCGATCAAACCCGCTTCGTAACCCAGGTCGAGGAGCTTCTGCACGGCTACGGGAATCGTCTCGCCGGCGTCCAGCGTGTAGTGATTCACGTACATGCCGATGAATTTCTCGGCCAGGCGCGGCTCCATGTCGCGCGCGAATTCGAGAGCGTATTTCAGCGCCTCGTCGTGATTGTCGAGGGCGTACTGGATGCTCTCGCGCATCAGACGGCAACACTCACTCCTGGTTTCGTCGTCCAGCGATCGCAGCAGAGCGTTGCCGCCGAGCGGTAGCGGCAGTCCGTAGGTGGACTTGAACCAGCGGCCCAGGTCCACGATCCGGTGGAAGCCTTCGCGCTCGAACGTCAACTGCCCCTCGTGAATGATGAGGCCCGCATCCACGGAGCGTTCCTTCACGGCTGCCGTGATCTTGTCGAACGGCGTCACGACGGCTTCGAAATCCGGCTCGAACAGCTTAAACGTCAGATATGCGGTCGTAAGAGTGCCGGGAACCGCGATGCGCTTGCCTTTCAGTTCTTCCGGCTCCATGGGCCGCGTCGAGATCAGCATGGGGCCATAGCCATCGCCGATGCTCGAGCCGCTGGCCATCAGGACGTACTTATCGGCCACGTAAGGGTAGGCGTGATAAGAGATGGCCGTCAATTCATACTCGCCCGCCATGGCTTTTCGGTTGAGAGTCTCAATATCCTGGAGCACATGGCGGAGAGTCACCCTTGTGGATCGCACTTTCCTGGTCGCCAGGGCGTAGAACATGAAGGCATCGTCGGAGTCCGGGCTGTGAGCGGCGACGATTTCGCGGGAGATGGCTGGCGTCATAAGGTGAAACGGAACACTCCAGTTTACAACACAGCCCAAAAGCGCTCCGAATATCGATCTTCGGGCGCTCCGAACGATGTACGGCCGATCACGCCTTTGGGACGGGAGCCCGCCGCGGGCGGGGGCGTTTGCAACCCCGGGAAATCTGTCCGACAATAGGCCCAAGGGATGCAGGTATGACTCCAGGGCGGGGGGAAGCGCCGTCTATTTATCGGGGCGCCGGCGGATCGCGCAAGACCAGCGAGAATCTGATCGCCGCGCTGCTCGATTCCGCATCGCAATCCATCCTGGGCGTCGAAGGCGCCGGAGAGATCATCCTGGCCAACGCCAGGACCCAGGAGATGTTCGGATATTCCAGAGAAGAACTCCTGGGCTCTCCCATCGAAATACTCCTGCCGGATTCGCTGCGGGAGAAGCACGCCGCGCAAAGGGAGGCCTATTTCGCCGAGCCGCGCGTCCGTCCCATGGGCGCCGGACTGGAACTCTCGGCGCAACGCAAGGACGGCTCGCGCTTTCCGGTGGAGGTAAGCCTCAGCTACGTAACTGTGGCGGGAGGCGTTTTCGCCATCGCCTTCGTCACCGATATCAGCCCTCGCAAGCGGCTTGAAGAACAATTCCTGCACGCGCAAAAGATGGAAGCCGTCGGCCGCCTGGCCGGAGGCGTGGCGCACGATTTCAACAATCTGCTGACGGTCATGGCGGGTTACACCCAGATGATTCTGGACCGTCTCTCGGCCGGCGATTCGCTGCGGCTTTACGCCGAGGAGATCCAGAAGGCTGCGGATCGAGCCACGACGCTGACGAACCGGCTTTTGTCGTTCAGCCGAAAGCAAGTGGGGCGCCCGGTGGTTCTCGACGTGAATGCCGCCCTCATGCAGAACGAGAACCTTTTGAGACGGCTCATCGGCGAGGACGTTATTCTGTCGCTCGAACTCAGTCCCGAGGCCGGCAAGATCACCGCCGATCCCGGACAATTGGAGCAGATCGTATTCAATCTGGCGACGAACGCTCGCGACGCCATGCCGCAGGGAGGCCAGCTCACGATTGGAACGTCGGCTATGGCTTTGGATGACAACTACTCGAAATCGCATTTGGGAGTGCGGCCCGGCGATTACGTCATGTTGGAGGTGAGCGACACCGGCCATGGAATGGACGCCGAGACTCAGCGCCGCATCTTCGAGCCGTTCTTCACCACGAAGGAGCTTGAAAAGGGCACAGGCCTTGGTCTCTCGACTGTCTATGGCATAGTCAAACAGGCCGGAGGGGATATCTGGGTCTATAGCGAAGTGGGGCGCGGGACCGTTTTCAAAGTGTACTTCCCAAGGGTGTCGGATTTGGGGAGCGCTCCCACCGAGGCTCCCGTAGCGCATGTGACCTCAAGCGCCGCGACGATTCTGCTGGTGGAAGACGACCCGGCGGTTCGCGGTCTCAGTCTCCGGATGCTCGAACAACTGGGCTACCACGCCATCGCGACCGCCGGCGGCGCGGAAGCGTTGCAAGTGGCAGCGTCGAACTCGGCTCGGATCGATCTCTTATTGACGGACGTGGTGATGCCGCATATGAGCGGCGTCGAACTGGCGAAACAGATTCGCATCGGCCACCCGAAGATCCGCGTCCTGTATGTCTCGGGCTACGCCGAGCAGGATGGCGGGGGAACTCGGAATTGGCGAGCCCGGCGTGGGCTTCCTGGCGAAGCCGTTCTCGCGGGAAGCCCTCCGCCGAAAACTGTCTGAGATACTCGGGATCGCGAATCGCGGCTAGCGCCATGACCGCGTGATGTTGTTCTTTTGCGACTCTCCGCTCACGGTCGCGGCTCGGCTCGCGGGCCATGTGCAAGACCGTCGAACTGAGCCGCGACCGTGAGGGAGCGGAGGCCGAATCGCACAAAATCACCCGGTCAGCGCACTAGGCGAGCCGAGCGTGACTCGGGCAGCGCCGGCGCCCGTTGCCAGATTCGCGAGCCGCGCACGCGGCGTGTTCTTCGCGGGCCCAGGCCACCATGCCCATTGCCAGCCGTTCGCAGGCATGAGCCGTGAGAATGTGGACATCCGACGCAATGAAGCGAGTCTCCACGGAAATCACGATGGTTGTTTCCTGCGCCGCATCCCGAAGGATCCGATCGACGCCGTCGTGCAAAGCCTGCTCGGTCCCCTGGCTTACCGGGCCTTCCAGGAACCGCAGAAAAGCCGTGAACTCAAACGCAAATTCCAGCCGCAGCTCCGCACGGCGTTCCGCCGGAACCACCAACAGGACCTCCGCCGGACCGCCGGACATTCCTTCGAGATCGAGCGTGGCCATGCAGGAATCGCCCAGATCGCGCACGTAGGCGAAGAGCTTCATGCTGGGAAGGCCGGGGGCCTTGAGTTCCAAGTCTCCATGCCAGGAGCCGTTCAACTCACGAAGCCCGTCCAGAATCCTGCGGCTCCCTTTGAGGGAATAGGCGATCTCATCCGGCCCGGACCACATCCGTCCGCGCGAATCCCAGGTATACAGTTCAATGCGCCGTTCCATCGGCTGGGAGGAAACCACCCGTTCACCTGCCGAATACTCGAGTGCGCCTGCCATAGCTTATTGCGGATATCCGCCAAATACCTTTCGGCAGAACCCGTGCAGCCGATGCGGCCACTCCGTGTTCTCGAAAAACATGAATGGGCACTCGCCTTCGATTACGCGGATACCCCTCGATCGCCAAAAAGCGGCCGCCGAAGGGTTCACGGCCCCGGTGCCGGCGGGCGTCCCCGGCGCACGGTACATCCAGACCGCCTTCACACCGGCCTCCGCGCATTCCACTGCGATCCCCCCGGTTACCGCCGGGTTCGTCAAGAGCAGAACCGTCTCGGCGGGCGGGTCGGCGTCGGCCACCCGGGCGAGGCACGGAACTCCATCGACTTCGCTTGCGTGAGGATTGACCGGAACGGCGTCATACCCACGGTCGCGGAGCTCACGGAACAGCCTTCGCGTGAAATGTTTCGGCTCACGGGATACGCCCACTACCAGCAGCCTTTTCCGGCCGAGGAAATCACGGATATCCGCCAGCGCGGCAGAGCCCATGTTTTCAGGATACCGCTATCTGAAACCTCAGGAAGTATGCTTCGCGCTTGCCGGACGCCTCGACATACGGGGGCGGAAGTCATAGAACTGAAGCCGGCACAATGGGCACCAGGAGATGGGGGCGCCCAGTAGCATTTGCAGGAAGCTAACAGGACTGTGGCTGAGCGATTCGATCCGATCCCGCTTGCGCAGGCGTTCGAGCCTGAAGCTTCCGCATCTCGGGCAACACGAGTGCATCGAGATCCCTTTGAAAGCAAGATGAGGAACGCGGAAATCCCGCTCGCAGCCCCGGCAGCGGTACACGGCGGAGAAAAAGATGCGGCTCAAATGGGAGCGCCGTACGCGCACCAATTCGTCACCGCAACGATTGCAAACCGGATCCAGCGCACTTCTCGACATGGAGGCTTGATTACTTGTCAGAAAGGGACCTAAGTTACAAAATAGCAACAGGTTACGTCCATGGGCAACCATTTCGCCCCATTTCTTCCTTGGGCTAGTGTTCGCCGGTACTATCCCGCACGCCGAAACGCGGCGTACTGCGATGGCGGACCAAGCGATCGCGGAAACGCCGTGCGCCATGAATCAAGTCTGAAACATGCCGATGCCGGCGATGCCGGCTGCGCCCGCTGCCAGGCATTCGGGAATATGGGTCCGTGTGACGCCGCCCAGCGCCAGGACAGGAATCGCGACGGCTCGCGCCGCCTCGCGTAAAGCGTTCAATCCGAGCGGCGGCCCATAGCCGGCCTTCGACGGAGTATAGAAAACAGGGCCGAAAACGGCAAAATCGGCTCCTTCTTTTTCCGCGGCGCGGAGATCCGCAATGGAATGGGTTGAAACTCCGATCAGAAACCCAGGAGGCGCAACCGTCCGCAACAGGCTGGGAGCGATCGAGCCGAACGGAAGGTGAACGCCGTGCGCGCCGCGGGCGATCGCGATATCCGTGCGCGAGTTGACCAGAATGCGCGATCCGAGCGGGTTCGGTAGCGCCAGAATGCGCCGGACCAACCCGCACAACTCGCGCGCCGTAAGGTCTTTCTCGCGCACCTGAATGCGCTCGACGCCCGCGGCCAGCGCCCGCTCCACGCACGCGATCAGCGCTTCGGAGCCGCCCGCGGCAACGCGGTCGGTAATGTAGTAGCGGATCATGGGGACTATCGGGGCGAATCAACTCAAACAGACCCGCAGGGCTTCGGGGGGAAATTCCACCTGCCAACCCTTGTTGTCTTTCTGGCGTTCGAATTCCTCATGAGATATGTCCGCGAAAATCCCGCCCGCGAATTCCAGCCGCACCGAGCGCGCGCGCTTCGAGACTCGAACAAGCGCCGCTCCGACGCCGTTTACCACCCCATCGAGTTCGGCGGGATGAACGCGCAGTTTCTCCGCCCTGACGGCGACTTTCACGCGGTCTCCGCGAAAATGCCCCGGTATGTACGGGCCGGCGAGAGCGAAGCCGGCCAACTCCAGACGGCTTGTGCCGCGGCCCGGATCGAGCGCGGCGATGACGCCTTCGAACACATTGGGGATGCCCAACAGAGCGGCGGCTTCGGGCGATGCCGGGCGGTCGGCGACGGCTCGTGCGTCTCCGGATTGGACAATCCTGCCCGCTTCGAGCAAGATCACATCGTCGGCTGCGGCGCAGCAAAGGTCGAGATCGGCCGTGACCAGCAGAATCGGTCCCGTGAATACCTCGCGGAGGGTCCGCAGAAGGGGCTCGCCGATTCCGCGCTCGTCGAGCATTAGCAGCTTGGGCGAGGCCATGACGGCGCGCGCCAGCTCTCCCCGCAGCCGCTGCGCCGGCGTCAAGTCGCCAGGCCGCGAGCCCGCCGCGGAAATCACATCGAAGCGCTCCATCGTCTCGGCCACCCGGCGAGCGCGTTCCAAGCGCCGGCTTCCGCGGGCGGCGAAAGCCATGTTGCGCCGGAGCGTCATCCCTGGAAATAGCGAATCGCGCTGGCGCACATATCCGCAGCCGCGCAAGCGCGGCGCGATGGAAACGCCCGTCGCCGCGTCGAAAAGGATCGCGTCGTCGAGCAGGATGCGGCCGGAATCCGGCCGCGCGAAGCCCGCCAGCAACTCGAGCGCGAGCGTTTTGCCGCACCCGGCGGGCCCAACCAGCGCGGTGACTCCGCGCTCCATGGAGAATTCCATTTCCAGCCGGAACGCGGGCGGAACGGCCTTGCTCAACCGGGCCTGAATCACGCGCGCCCCCGCAAGCGGCGAATCTTCGCCCCGGCGACGATGGCGGCGAGAGCGCAGACCCCGATAGCCGGTAGCAGGGGGCCGTGCAGAAGCGCATCGCGAACCGCGCTGGAAGCTGCCACGAGCATAACCACGGCGTACTCGGCGGCCAGACGCGGAAAGGCCAGCAGAGCGGCGGGCAGCGTCGCGCGGACTCCGAGAGGCATTTCCACTACCCAGAACACCCGCCATCCGGGAGCCCCAAGGCTCTGCGCGGCTTTATCGAAGTCGCCGCCCAGCGATGCGAACCCCGCGCCGGCCGCGCCGGTGATGACGGGCAGGACCGCTGCGGCGCCTGCGGCGGCTGCCACGAGCCAGGTGAATCGAGCCGGCTGGCCGGCCAATGCGAATAAGAAGTACGCTCCAAGGACCAGCGGAGGCATTGCGAGCGGGAGCAAGACTACGGCTTCGACGGCGGTCTTGCCGCGGAAGTCGCGTCTTGCCAGCGCCCATCCCAACCACGCGCCGGGAACGAGCGCGGCAGACACCGATGCGGCAGCAACCCGTAACGCAGCCCAGAGCGGCGACCAATCGGCGGTCATGGAGTACCGTCAATTATAACGGCCGGAAGCGTGCGCTGAAGCGCCGCGGAAAACGAGATTATCGCGCCCGGCGCGGTGAAGCGGTTTATCCTGGAAAATCGGACGCCAGGAAGGAATCATCGTGAAACACAGCGGGTGGAATCGATCTTTCGGCCGAATTGCCATTTACTTAGCTGCCGCGGCGGCGGTACTGCTCACGGCGGCTACGGGCGGCGCACAGCCCCAACCCGCCGCGCCGGCGGTTCCGACGCGAGCCGATATTCTGCGAGGCCAGTACGGCCCATATCGAGCCAATAACGATTTACTTTCCTACGATCTGAGCGTACGCGTTGACCCGGACAAGAAGTACATCGGCGGGAAGAATTCGATCCGCTTCAAGATGCTGAAGGACGACTCGCGCATCCAGATCGATCTCCACGCTGCGTTGAAGGTGGATAAGATCCTGCTGGCAGGCAAGGAGCTGCGCTACGAGCGTGAACTGGGCGCCGTGTTCATAGACTTCCCGGAGAAGCTACACGCCGGGCGCACGTACACGATCGATTTCTATTACTCGGGGAGCCCGGTGGAAGGAGCGCGCTTCGGCGGCATTGCTTTTCGCAAGGACGCGGCCGGACGGCCGTGGATCAACACGGCATGCGAGGATATCGGAGCCAGCGTCTGGTGGCCGAACAAAGATCAGTGGCGCGACGAAGTGGAGAACATGCGCATCGGCGTGGCAATTCCCAATGATCTTGTCGATGTGTCCAATGGGCGCTTCCTCGGCAAGACCGATTTAGGAGACGGTTACACGCGATGGGACTGGCTGGTGCACTATCCCATCAACAGTTACGACGTCTCGCTGAATATTGGAAAGTACGAGCGCTTCTCCGACCGGCTGGGCAGTCTGACGCTGGATTTCTATGCGCTTCCGGAGGACCTGGATAAAGCCAAGAAACAGTTCGCGCAAGCCAAGGGAATGCTGGAGGCGTATCGGCACTACTTCGGAGAGTATCCGTTCAAGAAGGATGGCTACAAGCTGATTCAAGTTCCGTATTCCGGCATGGAGCACCAGAGCGCCGTGACTTACGGCAATCACTTCGCGAACGGGTATTTGGAGCGCGACTGGACTGGCGTGGGCATCAGCCCGCGGTTCGATTTCATCATCATCCACGAAAGCGCCCACGAGTGGTTCGGCAACGCGGTGACGGCGGCGGACGTTTCCGACATGTGGATTCACGAAGGTTGGGCCACGTATCTGGAGTGCCTCTACGTGGAGCGCATGTACGGGTACGGCGACGGACTGAAATACACGAACGCGTACAAAACGAAAGTCCGGAACCGGACGCCGATTATCACCGAGCATGGCGTGAACCGCCAGCCGCCCGAGGACCAGTATTTTAAGGGCGCCCTGTTCCTGAACACGTTACGCAGCGTTGTAGACGACGACCGCAAGTGGTTCAAGCTGATCCACGATTACTTCCAGCATTTCAAGTACAAAAACATCATGACGGAGGACGTGGTCGCGTACTTCAACGAGCATACTGGGATGAATCTGACGCCGATCTTCAACCAATATCTCCGTCACGCCGCTCTGCCCGAATTGGACCTGAAGTTCGACGAAGCGCAGGGAACCGTCGCCTATCGCTGGAAAGCGGATGAAGCGGGGTTCGCGATGCCGGTGAAAGCCGGCTCGCCGGACCATTGGCGGACATTGCATCCGACCGCCGAGTGGCAGACCCTCAAGACCCCGCTGAAAAAGGACGCTTTCCAGGTGGCGACCGACTGGTACTACATCAACGTGACGAAGGAGTGAGGGGCCGGGAAGCGGGTTAAGACCGAACTTGAACGGTTTGTATCAGGGCACGACTTTAGGCGTGCCAAAAGCAGCGAAAAACTTGAGGGTTTTAACCCCCGCGTTTTCTTTGGCGTGAGAGTTCCCGGCGCCGCTATTCCGCCACCGCAGGGGCCCACAAACTACGGTCTGTCCCGCACGGCTGGAGTCGTGCCCTGATACAAGGCATTGATCCAAGGTAGATTCCAAGCTGAAGATCCGATCTCGCCGAATTCGACCCCTGGTTTCAGGCTGAAGCGCGGTCCCGCGCGCTCCGCGAGACTGTCCGGAGGACATCCCGGAATGCCTGCCTTGACAGGAGCGTTGCCAGAAGCTATATAGTTGTATGGCCGAACTAAATGTCGCAGCCGACATTCGGAGCCTCTTGTCGGATCCGAGGAACGGCGCACCCGGCCCGCCCAGCGTGCACGAGCGGGCTGTTCGGAAGCCAGGAGAACGAGATGACGCCGGAGATGGACGATCTGTACCAATAGAAGCCGGAGATCCGCTTTGCCGGCACATAGCACCCGGAGCAACCGATGCCTTACGACGCGACTCGAATGCGGGAATGGCAAATCGCCGAAGCCGCGGAAGCCAACCTGCCCACTCCGGCCGAGTGGCGCGAACGGCTCGGTCTGGAACGCGACGAAATTGTGCCGATGGGGAAGGTCGCCAAGCTCGATTTCCTGAAGATCATCGAGCGTTTGAAAGACCGTCCCGATGGCAAATACATCGAGATCACGGCGATCACGCCCACGCCACTCGGAGAAGGGAAGAGCACCACGGCTCTCGGCCTGATCGAGGGCTTGGGCAAACGCGGAAGGAATGTGGGAGGCTGCCTGCGGCAACCCTCCGGCGGGCCCACCATGAACATCAAGGGCACGGCGGCGGGCGGAGGCAACGCCCTGCTCATCCCCATGACCGAGTTCTCCATGGGGCTGACCGGCGACATGAACGACGTCATGAACGCCCACAATCTTGCGATGGTGGCGTTGACGGCGCGCATGCAGCACGAGCGGAATTACTCCGACGAACAGCTCGCGCGGCTGACCCGGATGCGCCGTCTGGACGTCGATCCGTGCCGCGTGGAAATGGGATGGGTGATCGATTTCTGCGCGCAGGCGTTACGCAGCATCGTCATCGGGATGGGCGAACGCTCCGACGGCTACATGATGCAGTCGAAGTTCGGCGTAGCGGCCAGCTCCGAGTTGATGGCCATCCTGGCGATCGTGCGCGACATGGCGGACCTCAGAAAGCGCCTGGCCGAGATCACCGTGGCTTACGACAAGCGGGGCAACCCGGTGACGACGGGCGATCTGGAAGTGGCCGGCGCCATGTGCGCGTGGATGCGGAACGCCATCAACCCCACTCTGTGCAGCACGGCCGAGTATCAGCCGTGCATGGTCCACGCGGGGCCGTTCGCCAACATCGCGGTCGGGCAGTCTTCGATCATCGGCGACCGGCTCGGCCTGAAACTTTTCGATTATCACGTGACGGAGAGCGGGTTCGCCGCGGACATCGGGTTCGAGAAGTTCTGGAACGTCAAGTGCCGCTGCAGCGGGCTGAAGCCATCGGTCTCCGTTCTCACGGCGACCGTGCGATCTCTGAAAATGCACGGTGGAGGGCCCAAGGTGGCCGCCGGACTGGCGCTGCCCGAGGAATACCGGAAAGAGAATCTCCCGCTGGTCGAACGCGGGGTCGGGAACCTTCTGCACCACATCGGCATCATTCGCAAATCCGGGTTGAATCCAGTCGTCAGTATCAATCGGTTCGCCACGGACACCAAAGAGGAATTGGCCGCCGTCCGCGGAGCGGCGGAGGCCGCGGGGGCGCGGTGCGCCGTCTCCGATCATTGGGCGCACGGCGGCGAGGGCGCGCTGGAACTGGCCGACGCCGTGATGGACGCCTGCCGGGACGAGGTGGAATTCGATTATCTGTATCCGCTGGAGATGAAGCTCAGGGACCGCGTGGAGGTGATCGCCCGGCAGATCTACGGCGCCGATGGCGTCGCATGGACTCCGGAAGCGGATGCCAAGGCGCGGGCTTTCGAATCGGATGCGCGTTACGATGATTACGCCACCATGATGGTGAAGACGCACCTGAGCCTCAGCCACGACCCGGCGATGAAGGGCGTTCCGAAAGGCTGGGTGCTTCCAATTCGCGACGTGCTGGTTTACTCCGGGGCGAAGTTCCTGTGCCCGTGCGCCGGAGCGATCAGCCTGATGCCGGGAACATCGTCGAACCCCGGTTTTCGCCGGGTAGACGTCGATACCGCGACAGGAAAGGTGACCGGATTGTTCTAGGGAGTTACCGACATGGCTTTGGATTGGGTCTATTTGTTCCAGGAAGTCGGCGAGCAGGCGCGTGGCGAGATCGAAAAGATCGCCACGGAAGAATCCTACCGCCAGGGCGCCTTTCTGTTTCACGCCGGGGAACCGGCCAGCCATCTTTACATCGTCAAGAAGGGCTGGGTGCGCTTGAGCGTGACGCGCGGCGGTTTGCTATCGCACATCGTCAGCGACCCTGGAGAGGCCATCGGCTGGTCGAGCATGGCGGGCAACGGAGGATACACTGCGTCGGCGGAATGCCTCGTTCCCGTGAGCACGCTGAAGATCGGAAAGGAACAACTCAACGAAATCCTGGCGAGAGATCCAGTCAGCGGAGTGGGCTTTTACCGGCGGCTGGCAAAGATGATCGGAAGGCGGCTGGTGGCCAGTTATACGGCTACTTTGTCGATGCACTCGATGGGAGACACGCGGTCGTACGGATGACCGCGCCTGGACGAAATGAGCGAGAACCGGCTGAGAATCGCGTTGGCCCAAGGGGAGTTCGTGTGTACCGCCGAGCTGGTGCTCGGCCGGGACCACACGGTCTCCGAGGCCGAGGCATTCATCGAAGACGTCGCCGCGCAGCCGGAGCGCATCCAGGCAATCAGCCTCACGGATCTTCCCGGTGGGTCCCCGGCGCTGCCGCCGGAGGCCTTCGTCTCCTATGTCACCCGGAAGGGCCTCACGCCGATTGCGCATCTCACGGGTAAGGATGGCAACCGCTCCTGTCTGGAAGCGCGGCTGCACCTGCTGGCGAGCCTCGGAACCGAGAACGTCCTGGCGCTCACGGGAGACGCGCAGAAGGAGGCGTTCGCCGGTAAGGCGAAGCCGGTTCACGATTTGGATTCCGTGTCGATCCTGCGTTTGATAGAGGCCATGCGCGAGGGGCTTCGGTACAGCGTGGGATCGAGAAGCCTGCGGACCACTCCGTGGAAGTTCCTTCCGGGCGCGGTGGTAAATCCGTACAAGCCGCGCGAGTCGGATCAGATGATGCAGCTCTACAAGCTGGAGCTGAAGATCCGCTCGGGCGCGCGGTTCATTGTCACCCAGTTGGGATTCAATCTGCGTAAGCTCTACGAACTTCGCCAGTACATGGTCGAAAAGGGACTTGCCGGCATCCCGACGCTGGCGAATATCTACGTCCCAACGCCGACTATCGCCAGAATGATCGGGAACGGTGAACTGGCGGGCTGCATCATCGGCGACAAGCTGGCGGAGCGGATCGCAAAGGAAAAGAAACCCGAACGGCTGGAACGAGCCGCGCTGATGGTCGCCGCCGTTCGCGACCTTGGTTTCGCCGGAGTTCATATCGGTGGATTTGGGCTTGCGCACAAGGATTTCATGGCGATTCTCGATCGATCCCAGGAAATCGGCCGCGCGTGGCGCGCGCGGATGGACGAACTTGTGTTCGAGACTCCCGGCGAGTTCCACCTCTTTCCCGCGGGCGCCGACGGTCTCAGCGATGGCAGCCGCGGCCTTCGTCTCGCGCCGGCGCGCGTCGCCGCGCCGCTCAAGATGCGCGTTTCGGAATTCGTGCATCGCCACGTGATAGACGAGCGGTCGCTCGCAGCGCGTTTTTTCGCGGCGCGCCTGCGGGATGACGGCGCTCGAAACGGCTCGCGGGGAGGCCTCTGGCGCGCGCTGCTCTCGCCCTCTTCGGTATATAGGAAGGCCGCGCTGGGATGCGAGAGTTGCGGCGACTGCATCCAGGACCACCTCCATTACGCGGGCTGTTCGATGCATTGGTGTTACAAAGAGCAGCGTAACGGGCCCTGCGGCGGTTCGCGGCCGGACGGAAGCTGCGAGGCGCGGCCCGATCTGCCGTGCCTTTGGAATTTGGTTTACCGGAATACGCTGGCTAGCGGGGAAGATCCCTCGAAATTCGCGCACAGCCTGATCCCTCCCCGAGACTGGAACCTGGACGGAACGAACGCGCTGGCCAATCGCTTCGCGAATCTTGATAACTTGCATAGCAGGGCGAAACTCTGACGCGGTTGAATTCACATGCTGATCATCGGCGAACTCATCAATAGCACCCGGAAACGGGTTCGTGAAGCGGTCGAGAAGCGGGACGCGGCGTACATCAAGGAAGTGGCCGTAAAGCAGGCCCAAGCCGGAGCGGGGTTCCTCGATGTGAACGGCGGAATCCCCGGCCGCGAGCCGGAATGCCTGTGCTGGCTGGTGGATCTGGTGCAGGAGGCGGTGGACCTGCCGCTTTGCCTGGATAGCTCCGATCCCGAGGCCCTACGCGCCGCATTGCCGCGCATCAAAGGGCGGGCGATGATCAACTCCATCCCGGACGAGAAGCCGCGCTTCGACGCCGTGCTTCCGCTGGTGAAGGAATTCGGCGCGAAAGTCATCGCGCTGTGCATGTCGGAAGCGGGACCGCCGGCGGGCGTCGAAGACCGCGTGGCCACGGCCAGCCGTCTGGTGGACCGGCTGACCGCGGAAGGCGTCGCGCTCGACGATATCTACGTGGACACCTGCTGCATGCCCGTCAGCACCGGGCCGGAGCACGGAATCTCGGTAGCCGAAGCCATCGGCCGCGTCATGGCGCGATATCCCGGAGTTCACACCAGCGTGGGGCTGAGCAACGCCTCGTTTGGCCTTCCGCTGCGGAAGCTGGTGAACGAGAACTTCATTGTGCTGCTCATGTCGCGCGGGCTGGATGCGGCCATCGCCGATCCTTGCGACCGGCAGCTCATGGCGAATGTAGCGGCCGCGGAAGCGTTGCTGGGCCGCGACGAGTATTGCGTAAAGTATCTCAAGGCGTATCGGGCAGGGAAGTTAGCGATTCAGGCGGAGTAAGTAAGAGGACGGTTTCGACCATGAAACATTCAATGCGTTTGTTGGTTATCTCGTGCGTGTGTCTGGCGGTCGTGTTGCTGGCGTTTCCGGCGGCGACCAAATTAATGGGCCAACAGCCGGTGCAGCAGGCTCCGGCGGCCGCACCGGCGGCAAGCAACCTGCCCCCGTCCATGAGTTGGACGACGGAACAAGACCATCAGAATATGATGGATCAGCTCGGAATCAAAGCGTTGCGTCCTGGGCCGAGCGGAACCGAAACGGCGCCGAACCACGCCAACTATGATGAGGCTACGGCGAATCCCTATCCGAATCTGCCGGACCCCCTTACCCTGAAGAACGGCAAGAAAGTGACAACGGCCGAAATGTGGTGGAACCAGCGGCGGCCGGAAATTGTCGAAGATTTTGACCGCGAAGTGCTCGGCCGCGTTCCGAAGAACGTACCGAAGGTGACGTGGAAGGTCACCGCGCTAGCGCACGATGTCGTTGCGGGGCGCCCGGTGATTGGGAAAAACCTGGTGGGGCACGTCGATAATTCGTCGTTCCCGGCGATTACCGAGGATATCCAGATGTCGCTGGTTGTGCCTGCCGATGCGAAGGGGCCCGTGCCCGTGATGATGATGTTCGGCGGGTGCAGCCTGCCCATCCTGCAGGGAGCGCGGCGCGGCGGAGGATTTCCAGGCTTTGGAGCGCCGGGCGCCGGCGCTCCCGGAGCCGCTCGCGGCGGCGCCGCGGCTGGAGCTCCCGGAGCTGCGGGCGCGGCGGGCCGAGGCGCGGCTGGCGCTCCCGGAGCTGCGGGCGCTGCCGGTGCGGGACGTGGAGCGGCTGGCGCCGCTGCCGGCCGCGGTCCGGGCGGAGTGAATGGCGGCGACCCACCTGCTACGACGCAGCTCATCGCGGACGGCTGGGGTTGCGCCAACATCAACACGGCCAGCGTTCAAGCCGATAGCGGCGGCATCAGTCCCATGAGCCCCCAGGGCGGTCTGACCAAGGGCATCATCGGTCTAGTAAACAAAGGCATGCCGCGCAAACCGGATGACTGGGGGGTGCTGCGCGCGTGGGCCTGGGGCGCCTCGCGCGGTCTCGATTATCTGGAAACCGAAAAAGCCGTGGACGCCAAGAAAGTTGGAATCGAAGGCGTGTCGCGCAATGGCAAGGCAGCGCTGATTACCATGGCTTATGACCAGCGTTTCGCCATCGTCCTGATCGGTTCTTCCGGCGAAGGCGGCGCCAAACTGCACCGCCGCAATTGGGGAGAAGCGGTCGAGAATCTCACCGCGTCCGGCGAGTATCACTGGATGGCCGGAAACTTCCTCAAGTACGGCGCTTCCGACGCCAAGTTCGGCAGCAAGAACCCCGGCGACCTTCCTGTGGACGCTCACGAGCTGATCGCCTTGTGCGCGCCCAGACTGACGTTCGTTAGCTACGGCATTCCCGAGCTGGGCGATGCGAAGTGGCTCGATCATCAGGGCAGCTTCATGGCCGCCATAGCCTCCCAGCCGGTGTTCCGCTTGCTCGGCGCGAAAGACCTGGGCAGATCGGACGACTATAAGACCGAAAAAATGCCGCCGGTCAATCAGGGCATTTTAGATGGCAAATTGGCGTGGCGCCAGCATGACGGCGGCCATACGGACGGCCCGAACTGGAAGTATTTCATTCCGTGGGCGGACAAGTTCTGGGGGCGGAAATATACTCCGGCTCCCGCTCCCGCCGCGGCTCCGGCGACCGCGCCAGGGAGGTAACCGCACGGTGACGAAGCTACCAACACTCGCATTGCTGGGGGCAGGCCTGTGCCTGCCCCTGGCCCTTCTGGCGCAGCCGCCGGCGCCGGTCCCCGCCGATCAGCCCGTTCCGCGCGCCGACCAGAACTCGCGGACCGCGCACCAGCAATTGCTTGAAAAGGCCAAGGCGGGCGGGGTCGATATCTACTTCGAAGGCGACTCGATCACGCGCCGCTGGGGCGCCACGGACTATCCGGATTTCCTGGCTAACTGGAAAGAGAACTTCTTCGGATGGAACGCCGGCGATTTCGGCTGGGGCGCCGATACCATTCAAAACATCGTCTGGCGGCTTCAGAACGGCGAATTGGATGGCGTCAACCCGAAGGTCATCGTGCTGCTGGCCGGGACGAATAACGTAGGCCGCGGCGCGCCGCCCGGAGCCGAAGACGCCAAAGCCACGGACATCACGAATGGCCTCAGGGCGATTCTGAAGATCATGCAGGAGAAAGCGCCTGCCACCACCATCATCGCCACCGCCATCTTCCCGCGCAACGACAGCATGGCCGCCCTGACGGTGATCGACAAAGTCAACGACAATCTGGCGAAGCTCTGCGACGGCAAGAAACTCCGGTATCTCAACATCAATTCCAAGCTGGCCGATGCAGACGGAAAGCTATTCGACGGCGTTCTGAACGCCAGCGACAAACTGCACCCAACGCTGAAGGGCTACCAGATCTGGGCCGACGCGTTGAAGCCGATCTTCACCGAACTGCTAGGCCCCGCCGCGAAGGAAGACCACGCCCCGCCGCCGACGGGCGACCCGAGCGCGAAGAAGTAAGGGTGAGGTAGCGAGTCAGTTTCAGCGTGGCGGCGCGCCTTTGTTGGCGGCTCATGGACTCAAGGTTGTGAAGTGTGTCCGATCCCTTTGGACCTCGCCGGCTCCGGTGGCTCGGACTCCGCGGGACCGGTCGCCCGTGACACCGTGCGGGGACAGTTTCCGACAATCCCACTTCAAGGCCGCGGTCACCGCTAGGCCTACCCCGGCTGGCTAGAAACGGAAACCGTGGTGCGTCTCATCGAGGGTACGTTGCGCCACGTTGCCGCCGTCCGTCATGGTTGCTGGGGATGCAGGCAGTCGCCCCCCGGTTGCTCTTTGCGACGCGAGAAGCTACCGCAAGCGGTTTTCCCGCACGGTAGGCCCTTGGTCTTCACGAGTGCGCTACTCTTTCTTCGATCCAGTCTCGCCACGACCGTCGGTCAGGAACGCCGTCGCCGTCATGGAGGGCGTTAAGCCACTGCAATACTTGTCCCGTGTTTCGCCCTTTAATGCAGAGCTGAGACTCACCTTCTTGGCGACGAAATCAAACCGCAGATTGTTCACCACGCAGATCGGCGAGCTGTCTACCGCAATCAGTTCACTTGCGTCCCACCGGAGAATGTCGAAGCTCGTGAGGTTTACTGAAGCCAATCCGGAGATAACTGAGGCATCGGCAACTTCGCAAAAACCGAAACGTTGGTAACAATGGATTTCGGTTGAGTTTAGCCCGACGTGATCACCAGCATCAGACCATTTCCCCATCGTAAAGGTCCAAAGAGTTTCAAGCCTTTCTGCACCAACGACAACGGTGCTTACGTCAATGGTCAATGGGTGCTGAGCCATACATGGAACTCCCAGCAGCAGAATTGCACAGGCACACCGGAACAGGATCATGGGGACGCTCCTTCGCGGTTATTATATACGGATGCTCGCTTGGCTCGTGGCACCGGCAGAGGAAGCCCCCGTGTTCCAGAAAGCGTGCTGTTTCCACCTCTTCCCCCATTAGCAAAAAGGGTTAGGTCGTAGGGGCGGCGCAGTGCTTCTCGATAACCTCGCTCGTGCGCCTGCGCGTCTCGCCGCGCAGAGGCGCATCGCCGTTTCGGAGCTTCGCGACCGAGTCTTTAACGACAAACCGCATTATGGGATCTAGCCACCGCCAGGTAGTGCCCGAAGGGTCAACGTCCTGGGAGATGCAGCGCGGGCAATTCAATGTGGCACTCATGGGCGTGGCGCAGCCATCGAGATGCGAATTCGGTTAGCACCCAGCACCGCAGGGGGCTAGCAGCGCCGTCAAGGGCCTCGAATATTCGAACTTGGAAGCTTGGGGAAAAGCTGCCCGGCTTCCATTGATGCTTCCGCAATCTCGCCTGTTCTGTGCGCTGCCCGCAAGGCGGGCCTGAACTCAGTGCACAGCGCCGTCCTCGTAAGTCCGCCGCCGAATGGGGTCAGGCGAGATCATCACTTTCCAACCTCGCGCTCGGCGCTGAGCTTCTGCAATCTCGCTGGACGACATTGCGATGGCGAGTTTGTCACGTTCTCGTGAAGCCGCAGGAACGCAATAGAGTTCACCTTCACGACCCCATACCGAGCGAAGCTCGTCAACCGCAGCCAGACTCAGCCACAGATACGCCTGCACGTAATCTTTTGGAACTCCCTGTGCATCACGGTACATCTCGCCGAGTTGGAGTTGCTCGCAAGGCATCCCTTGGCCCGCAGCCTTCGTGTACCAGCGGACAGCCTCGACCTGGTCCAACGGGACACCGCGGCCATACGAATAGAGAGTGGCGAGCGACGCCTGAGCATCCCCGTGCCCTTGCTCTGCGGCCAGTCTCCACCATGCAGCAGCCTGGCTGAAATCGCGCGGGACGTCCGAGAGGTCAACGTTCGTTATCACCCCGTCGTATGCGTAGATGCGACCGCGGATGTACTGCATACAGGCGTCACCGCTTCTGGCAAGTTCGGTGACTTCAGCTATCTTCCACCCGCCTAGCGCACTGACATACCCGTAGGAGTGCTCCCGGTCATAGGCTTCCCTATATCTAATGTCGAGTTCGCAGATCTTCCACCAGACCCTCGTCTGCTGCGCCTGGGCGAACACGGCGGCTGCAAATGCAATCAGGCAGAAGTTCATCTTAGTTCGCATCTTGGGGCCTTTCTGGCGCCTATTGTAAGCCACGGCCGCAAGTACCGCCGAGCTACGACCCTCCGGCGCTCCTGACAACAGCCATTTTGAGACGTTCGCCTACCAAGGTTCCCGAACCATGACGGGTTCATCGTGCGTGCAGCCAATGATCGGCTCGCTTGGCCGCAAAATTCGTGACGTGAGGCGGGCGGTGCGAGGGAGACGCGAAAAACCATCGGCAACCGCTGAATGTCCAATCAAAATCTCGGAATCTCGTCAGACCAACGTGCGCCGTATAAACCAGTCCATCATAAGCTGAAAGCCCTGGCCCGGTGTAAGCTTTGTCGCGCCCAGAACAATTTCCTCCATGTTTGGACCAGGATCCAACTCCAATAGGGTATCCGATTCGATGAATCTCATCTCTGCCGCATGGCCTTCTCCAAAGCGCGCTTCGATGTAGTCGATGATCTGGCTTGGCGTTTGGATAGTGAAGATTCGCACAAATCTCGGCGGCTCCTGATCGAGAGTGGCCATCTGTCGGGTTTGTGCAACGCTATCAATTCCGATGTCGGAAAGGAGCGACAAGAGATCTTCCTTCCCTCGAACCATACCACCGATCTTTTCACAACCCGCAGGATCAGGAACGCCATTTAACGGGATAGCTTGCAGGGTTGCGAGTTCATCGTAGAAAATTAGCATCAGCCGAAATGGCTGTTCGCCGCACGTCTTCACGTTCCACCCTCGTCCGTTGATTTTATACCTCGGCGGGGGAAATCCCCAACACGGACCTCCAGCCGAGGGACTCCCAGCGTCAATCAGCAGGCGTCCGCCGGGCGCGTTTCTACCTCATTGCGGCTGCTA
Organism: Terriglobia bacterium; assembly: GCA_963783505.1. Lineage (GTDB taxonomy): Bacteria > Acidobacteriota > Terriglobia > Bryobacterales > Bryobacteraceae > BOG-224. Next base: position 422,438 of record CAWAOP010000025.1, read on the forward strand.
AACGAGAATTCTGGAATCTACGGTCATGCGGTCCCCAATTCCGCATGTGGGAAGTCGAAGCTACATCCTGCCGATTCACCCGCCGCTCGGACATCGATCCGCCCCCGCCCGTGGTCCACAAGGAGCGCCGCTGTCGGCTTCCTCCTCTCCGCACTTCTCCGGGCCCCACCACGTAGCTCCCCCGCCACCCGTCCGTCGCCCCGCGCATAAACCGGTAACGCCACTTCCGAAGTCCATATCCCACTGAAAACACGCCACTTCTAACGTCCGGCCGCCCATCCATCTCCCTCTCGCCTGCTACCCTATAGCCGGAGATTTACCATGGCTACGCAGAAACAAACCGACGCCAACCGCCGAAACTCCCAATCCTCCACCGGACCGCGCACGGCGGAAGGCAAAACCGCCTCGCGCATGAACGCCCTCAAGACCGGCATCGACGCCAAATCCCAGATCATCCGCGGCGAAAGCTCCGCCGCCCTCGAATCGCTTACCGCCGAATACCACGCCCCGCCGCCGACGGGCGATCCGAGCGCGAAGAAGTAAGGGTGAGGTAGCGAGTCGGTTTCAGCGTGGCGGCGCGCGTTTGTTTGGCGGCTCACGGACTCAAGGGTGTGAAGTGCGCCCGATCCCTTTGGCCCTCGCCGACTCCGGTGGCTCGGACTCTGCGGGACCGGTCGCCCCTAACACCGTGCGGGGACAGTTTCCGGCAACCTCACAGCCGCGATTACTCAACCTCATTCCAAATGCGCTATGCTGACGGCCGGCGGAGATGTTTATCAACAAGTAATTGGAGGGTGGCCGGTATTCAGTGCGGGATTTCAAGAAGCGGGACTGGGCCGCGGATTCTTCATGGTCGAAAATCGGCGCGGCGTTCCTGCATAGGGACGGCAAAGGCCTCGACGTGGTTTTAGACGCCCTGCCCGTTTCGGGCCGCATCGTATTGCGGATCAATCAGCCGAAGCCGAAGCAGGAAGCGGATTGATGCCGAAGGCGACCGCATGGGATTTGTGGATCGTCGGGGCCGAAGTTGAGGGCGCGGGAAATTTCGCCCGCGCTTTCTGTTACTGAAAAATACTACCTGGATGGTTTTTGGGTTATTCGGCGTGCCCGGCAATGAGGTGCGGACGGCGTTTCCAAGACACCACTTGTGGACGGCGCCTCGTGTCGGCCAAGGGCGGGCGGTGCGTCAGGCAGTTTTTCTGCTGCGACGTGCGATCAATCCAAGTAGCCCCATGCCAGCGAGAAGCAGAGCCTCGCTAGACGGTTCAGGGGTTGAGGCCGCGGCATCGCCGCTGGTGACCGTTCGGGTAAAGGTCTGGCAGCAATTGGATCCCGTCTCATAGGACGAGGATCCGGTCACAATTGCATCGAGCCCGGGAGTAGATAGTGAATTCTCAAACGTCAGGACGAGTTCGGATGGCGCGTTCGGAGCCTGGGGGTAGAGTTCGATACTGTCTGCGGTAGCGTCCCCGGTAGAGGTGCCTAAGGTTGAATCGTATACAAATCCCGTGTACCCGGTCGTCGTCTGGATGGTCGTAACGTCCCAAGAGAGAAGATCGCCGGTTGCGGAATCAATCGTGAACGTTCCGCTTGCGGTTCCCAGGTCGGAGAACGAGACATCCTGAAGCGTCCAGACTATAGGACCCGCCTGAGCGACTGTGGCCATCAGTAACGACACTAGCGCGCAGGCCGTGCCAATCGGAAATCTCCTAAAAGACATTGCGCGCATGCCCTGCACGCGAGACAGCGCGCGTGTAGCCGGATCTGAGTGCTTTGTATTCATTGCTTCTGCTAAATATCCGACATCCGCTAACCGGTGTCAATGGTCTTCCGTTTTGGGAGTACTAGGCCGGCCGCGCGAAGCGTGTTCGCACAGCGCACGTTGCACGCCCGGCACGTCCATATCAGGCTCGGGGGCGCGCCGGCCGCCACGATTATCGCCACCGCCATATTCCCGCGCAATGACAGCATGGCGGCTATGCCCATAATCGACGGGGTCAACGCGAATCTGGCGAAAATGGCCGACGGCAAGAAACTCCGGTATCTCAACATCAATTCCAAGCTGGCCGATGCAGACGGAAAGCTATTCGACGGCGTTCTGAACGCCAGCGACAAACTGCACCCAACGCTGAAGGGCTACCAGATCTGGGCCGACGCGTTGAAGCCGATCTTCACCGAATTGCTAGGCCCGCCCGCGAAGGAAGACCACGCCCCGCCGCCGACCGGCGATCCGAGCGCGAAGAAGTAAGGGTTCGGTAGCGGGCCAGAACCGCCGCCGCGATGGATGATTGTTCGAGGCTACTAAACCTGAAGTCCGAAGGTGGGATCGGCTGAGCTTGACCGCCAAAGTGAACTCTAAGCATCGGAAGGATTTGTAACAGGGCACGCCTTGAGGCGTGCCGTACGATTCAACGAGAGCTCGGGGCTTTAGCCCCTGGAGAGGCCGGCAGCGGCTAAAGCCGTTCGATGGATTGGCCCTATCGGCTCGCCTCAAGGCGAGCCCTGTTACGAGGCATCCAAACTTCGGAATTCAGCATCGGACGGACGAGCCGTCACAGGCGTCAGAGAACGAATCCTCCGGGCCAATGGAATCAATGGGACATCTGAAGTTCTCTGGAGAGGTCAAATGCAGCGGCGTGAAGAAGGAGTCATCTGGCCCTTCAGGACCTTCGCGCCTCGCGACGTAGACCTTCGTGAACCGGCATCTTGAGCGGGGTTTGGTAACCCGTGCGATTGCGCGTCGCAATCTCCCGCGCGCCAGGCAGCGGTCCAGCGGAGTGATCGTGGCCACCGATTAGAATCGGAGTAGATGCCCACATCTTCGACTCCGCGACGGCGGACGCGGCTCCGGCTTCGCGGGATCGTGCAGGGCATCGGGTTTCGCCCATTCGTGTACAACGTGGCCGTGGAACTGGGCCTGGGCGGATGGGTGCTCAATTCTTCCTCCGGGTTGGTGACTGAGGTCGAAGGCGAACCTGTCCGCCGTTGAGCGCTTTCTTGCCACCGTGACTGAGAACCCGCCGCCGCTGGCGTGGATTCAATCGAGTGAGCGCGAAGAACTTGAGCCGACGGGCGAGACAGCGTTCGTCATTCGCCCCAGCGTGCCGGTGACCGGTGAGTTCGCTCTGATTTCCCCGGACGTCGCCACCTGCGACGATTGCGTACGCGATTTCACGGTGCAATCGAACCGGCGCGCCGGGTACGCTTTCACGAACTGTACCAACTGCGGCCCGCGCTACACCATTATTCAAGACATTCCTTACGACCGGCCCAAGACCACCATGGCGGCGTTCACCATGTGCGCCGCGTGCCAGGCAGAGTACGAGGACCCCGCCGACCGGCGCTTTCACGCGCAACCGAATGCGTGCGCGAAATGCGGTCCGTCGCTTTCGGCCGGAATCGAGGAGGCTCGAAAACGGCTGGCGGCCGGAGAGATTGTCGCTATCAAAGGCCTGGGCGGTTTTCAACTCGCCTGCGACGCGCGCAACGCGGCTGCGGTCCGGCGTCTGCGCGAGCGCAAGAAGCGCAGCGACAAGCCTTTTGCGGTGATGGCTCGGGATCTGGCGGCGGCAGCTTCGGTTTGCAAGTCAGTGAGGCGGATCGAGCTGGCTCTGACCGGCCCTCGCCGGCCAATCGTGATTCTGCCGTGCTCAGCGGAACGCCCCGCCGAAGCGGGGCGGCAGGCCGAAAGGCCTGGCCCCACAACGGGAGCGCTGCCTGAAGCCATCGCTCCGGGCAATCGGACGCTGGGCGTGATGCTTCCTTACACGCCTCTGCATCACCTGTTGTTTGCGGGCGCGCCCTACGATCTGCTCGTCATGACCAGCGGCAATTTGAGCGAAGAGCCGATTGTGATTTCAAACGATGAGGCTCTCTCGCGCCTTGCTGGCGTCGCCGATTGGTTCCTCACGCACAACCGCGATATCTACATGCGCGCGGACGATTCCGTGGTGCGCACCTTCGACGGCGCCGAGCGCACCATCCGCCGCGCGCGCGGCTACGTCCCGCGCACGATGGATCTCAGGCGGACGGTTCCGGAATTGCTGGCTTGCGGTGGCGAGTTGAAGAATGCGTTCTGCCTCACCAAGGGCAGTCACGCGATTATGAGCCAGCACATCGGCGACATGGAGAACTACGAGACGCTGGCCTTTTTCGAGGAGACGCTGGCCAATCTCAAGAAACTGTTTCGCGTGGAACCGCGCGCCGTGGTCCACGATCTCCATCCGGCGTATCTCACCACGCGATACGCCCTGGCCGTTCCGGACTTGCCCAAACTCGGCGTGCAGCATCACCACGCCCACATCGCAAGCTGCATGGCGGAGAACGGGCTCGATGGAACGGTGATCGGCGTGGCGTTCGACGGATCGGGCTACGGGACCGATGGGACCATCTGGGGCGCCGAGTTTCTGGTGGCGTCCTACGGCGGCTTCGAGCGCATGGCGCATTTCCGGTATATTCCGCTCGCGGGCGGTGACGCCGCCATCCGCGAGCCGTGGCGCGTCGGGCTGGCGTATCTAATCGATACGTTCGGCGCCGGCGCTCACTTGGAGGGAACGCCCGAGGAAAGCGAACGAATTGTTCGCCGCATGATCGAGCGAGGCGTGAATACCGTGCCAGCGTCCTCGTGCGGCCGGCTGTTCGATGCGGTTGCCGCGATCATCGGCCTTCGGCGCGAGATTACGTTCGAAGGCCAGGCGGCCATTGAACTGGAGATGATCGCGACGGACGGCGAAGACGAGAGCTATCCGTTCCAACTCGAAGGCGGCGGGCCGTGGCAGCTCGATTTTCGGCCAGCCGTCGAACGGATTGTGCGGGAAATGGCGAGCGGCGTTTTGCCTGGCGTCATTTCGGCGCGGTTTCATAACACGGTGGCGGAGGCGATTGTCGATGTCTCACGCCGGCTGCGAGACGACTCCGGGTTGAACCGCGTTTGCCTAAGCGGCGGAACATTTCAAAACATGCGATTGCTTTCGCGCGCAATCGCCGGCCTCAGGGGCCGCCGCGTTCGAAGTCTATTTACATTCCCAGGTCCCGCCGAACGACGGCGGAATTGCTTTGGGCCAAGCGGTCATTGCAGCCGAATTGGTGAAGTGAGACGGAAGAAGGAATACTGAAGGCTGAAGGCAGAAAAACTGACGCCGGACGACGAACGACGCAAACGGAACTTTTCGCGGTACGTCTTCCGTATTCAGCCTTCCGCCTTCTGTATTCCGCCTTCTCGCACCGGGCCGCTTTTGCGCTACCCTGATTTCTAACATGAGAATCATCGTTTTGGCGGCTGCGCTTACGGCCTTCGCTTGCGGTCCCGCTTCGCAGGCAGGCTCCATCCCCGAGTACGGGTATCGGGTTGTTCACGCGTATCCGCACGACCCGCTCGCCTACACGCAGGGGTTGTTCTATCTCAACGGATATTTATACGAAGGCACCGGAATGCCGGGGCGTTCCTCCATTCGAAAGGTGAACCTCGAGACGGGCGAGGTGCTCCAGAAACACGACATCCCCGACGCGTATTTCGGCGAAGGCATCGTGAACTGGAAAGACCGTCTCGTCGAGATGACCTGGCAACATCAGCTCGGATGGGTGTACGAGCTAGGCGCCTTCAAAGTCCTGAGAGAGTTCCACTATCCCGGCGAGGGCTGGGGCCTCACGCAGGACGGCAAGCGCATCGTCATGAGCGATGGCACGGCGCAGCTTCGCTTTTGGGATCCGGAAACGCTGCAGGAGCAGGGCCGCATCACGGTGACCGCCGACGGCGAGCCCGTAGACCAACTGAACGAGCTGGAATGGGTCAAGGGCGAAATCTACGCCAACGTCTACCAGACCGACCGGATCGCGCGGATCGATCCGAAAAACGGCAAGGTGGTCGGCTGGATCGATTGCACCGGCATTCTGAAGCGCGCCGACCGCACCGGCAACGAAGACGTGCTGAACGGCATAGCCTACGACGCGCAGACGGACCGCCTCTTCGTCACCGGCAAACAATGGCCCAAGCTGTTTGAGATCAAGCTGGTGAAGCGCTGAGGAGCAGTAAGGAGTCAGAAGTCAGGAGACAGAAGGCGGAATGCTCAAGGCCGAATACAGAAGGCTGAATACCGAATACGGAAGACGTAGCGCGACGAGATTTTCCTAACCCGGGCGAAATTCTGTCACTGGGGGAGAGACTCTCTAGCTTCTGACTCCTGACTTCTGGCTTCTGACTCCTGACTTCTGGCTCCTGACTCCTTCTCATCTCCCCGGCTGAAACTCCAGCACGCTCTTCGCATCCACCTTGGTGAATTGCATGGGGAAGCTGCGTGCGTTGTACCACGCCTCCCATTCATCCCGGTAATGACTGGAGAGAATTTGCCCGGATTGGCCGAGGGTGATGTTCAACACCGAGCGGTCCCAGTCCGCCAGGTCCGCATCCATTCGCATGGATGGCGCGAGGCCGCGCGCGAATTGCTTGACGGTGCGGCCGGAGCCGCCGATCCCGAACGGCCCGAAATCGAAATACGGGCCGACGACCGGAAGCTGATGAATTACCGGATTGCGGATCGCGATTTTCGAATACGATCCGTATTCCCAGCGTTTGAAATCGGGGCCTTGAATGCGGCGGCCTTCTTCCACTGCGTCCGCGAGTGCGCGTAGCAGCGTGCCGTCGTAATCGGCGAACCAGCCCGGCGGGCGAGTGCGCAGCAGTTTCTCAATAGCGGCCGAGGCCAGCGCGCCCTCGTACCGGGCGCCATTGCCGGGCGATGCGCTTTCCGCCGCCGCGGTTCGAATATATTGGTACGCCAGAGTGATCAGAAAAGGCGCGCCCTGGTTGCGATCCATCTGTCCGTTCCAGCGGCGAAGCATGTCGACGGCCGGGTCGAGTCCCGGATTCTTCGCTCCCCGCCGATCGTAGGCGGCCACAATCGACTCGGCGAGGAACTGGTCGAACGCCGAGTAGACGTCGTTCTGGACCGAAAGCAGATCCTCGGCCCGCCAGTTCTTGCGCGAGCTCAAGCGGTCGCGGATCTGTTGCGCGCGGTAGGGCGGTCCGAAGCCGCCGTTCACGGGATATTTGTAATTCGCCGGGAACACATCCTGGTTGGCGCTGGCGATGATGCCGGAAGGCGGGTTATACGCGGATGGCAGCTCTTCGAACGGAATGAATCCATCCCAGTCGAATTGCCCCGAGGAGCCGTCTACCGGGACATCGCCGCGATAGCCGCGCCGCTTGGGCAGCTTGCCGGCGGCGTGCCACGCGATGTTGCCGTTCTGGTCGGCGTAGACGAAAGCCTGGCCGGGTCCCGGGTATCGCGCCAGCGCCGCGGTGAACTCGTCCCAGTTCCGGGCGCGGTCGATTTCAAGAAACGGATACTGGAACAGGCCTGCTTCCGCCGCCACCCAACGCAGGGTCATGCGGTTGTTTCCGTCGGAGGCGAACAGAGGGCCGTGGCGCGTGATCCACACAAGTTGCTCGACCGGCTGCTGGCCGCGCACCCGGACAATCTCCCGTTCGGGGCGCGCCTGCTCCACGTGACCTTCGAACGCGTATCGGCCAGTGCGTTCGTCGATCTTCTCGATGTAGAGATCCTGTACGTCGAATTCCAGGTTGGTAAGGCCCCACGCGATTTGGGAGTTGTGCCCCGCGATGATTCCAGGAAGGCCGGGAAGCGCCACTCCCGAAGCATCCAGACCGGGGGCCTGAAGCCGCGTCATGTACCAGATTCCCGGAACGGTGTAGGCCAGATGAATGTCGTTGGAAACGAGCGGCTTGCCCGATGCCGTCCGGCTTCCGGAAATGGCCCACGCATTCGAGCCGGGCTGCGGTCCCATCCCCGTTCCCGCCGGAAACAGGAAGTCCACTTTTTGCTTGTCGCCCGCCGACATCATGGCCTGCTTGGTGAGTTCGTCTTTCCAGGTGTTGGTGAGGTCGCGATACATGTACAGGCAGACCAGTATCGAATCCACGACGCTCCACGGGCGCGGTTGATAGCCGAGGAGGGTGAACTCCAGGGGCAGATCGCTCATATGCGTCGCGATGTATTCGTTGACGCCGCGCGCATATGCTGCCATAGCCGCGCGGTCCGCGGGGGGAAGAGTGGCATAAGCGGCTTCGGCGATCCGCCGCATTCGCATGCGGCGGGTTTCGCGATCGCTCTCCACGAAGGAAGAACCGAACACCTCGGCCAGTTCGCCGGAAGCCGCGCGGCGCAGGCCATCCATCTGGAAAAGACGGTCTTGGGCCGTCACGTAGCCCTGAACGAACAGCGCGTCTTCAAGGTTCGCGGCGCGGATGTGCGGCACGCCTCGCGCGTCAAACTCCACCCGGACGGCCGAACTGACCGGCGCCGCCAGCGATCCCGAGCGCCGCGGCAGCGGACGCCAGACATACCAGTAGACCAGTGCAAGCGCCGCCGCTAACGCCGCCATCACGGCGACGTTGAGGTAGCGTACGACGCGTCCAAGCGACCAATGGCTCATGAGAGAGGGCAAATCCAATGATAACGGGCCTTCACGGCGTCGCGTGTAAAAAAGGGCGCGTGCCCGGGATACGTCGGGCCGCGCCCACAGTTTGCAACGGAGTTGGTTGTTACCGGTTTGGACGTAGTTACACGGAATTCGTTAGCTGCCTCCTTTGGTTTTCGCGGGCTCGATCCGTCTGGTTGTTAAAATCTCAGTGCGGCATTACGAATCCATGAGACTCGCGATATTCGGCGGCACGTTCGATCCCATTCACGAGGCGCACCTCGCCATCGCCGGGGCCGCGGCGGACCGCTTCCAGTTGGAGCGCGTTCTATTCATCCCCGCCGGCCGGCCGCCCCACAAACTGAACGCCGCATGCGCGCCGTATGCGGATCGGGTACGCATGGCGGAATTGGCGTGCGCCGCCGACCCCAGGTTCGAGGTTTCCCGCCTGGAAGAAGGTTCGGCGCGCAGCTACTCGATCGACACCATCGAAAAGGTGCGCGCGAAGCTCGACCCTTCGGTCAACTTGTACTTCGTGATCGGCGCCGATGCCTTCGCCGAAATTCGTACCTGGCGCCGCTGGGAGGATGTGGTGCGGGCCGCCACGTTTCTGGTGGCGAGCCGGCCGGGCGCCGATTTTGCCGTCCCGCCGGGCGCGAAGGTCGAGCGGATTGAAGGATTGAGTCTGGGGGCTTCGTCCTCGGCGATCCGCGCCGCGCTGGCCGCGGGGCAAGTTCCGGTTGGGGTCCCCGCTCCGGTTCTCGAACATATCCAGCGGCGGGCGCTGTACGCAGCTAGCGGCTCCGCAATAGGATAGGATCATGTCTGGTATGAATCGCCGTACGTTTCTTGGCTGTTGCGCCGCCTCGGCGGCCGTTTCCTACGCCCGCTCGCTTACCACGGTAGGCGTGCAGCTTTACACGGTTCGCACGATCATCGGCAACGACGTTCCCGGCGTGCTGAGATCCATCGAGCAGATCGGTTACCGTGAAGTGGAGCTAACCACCACGGACCTGGACAAGGTCACGGCGGCGCTGAAGCAAACTCAGCTCAAACCCGTGAGTCTGCATCTGGATTCGACGCTCTTCATCCGCCGTACCGATGGCATCCAGGCCGCCATCGACGATGCGGCCAAGCGCGGTCTCCAATGGGTGGTCTGTCCCTACGTGGCCCCGCAGGACCGCGGCGGCGCCGATATGATGCGCAAGCTGGGCGACACGCTGAACAAGGCCGGCGAGGCCGCCAGAAGCGCCGGTCTGCGGCTTGCGTATCACAATCACGCCTTCGATTTCGCGCCGGCTCCGAACTCGGGCACGCTCCTGGATGCGTTGCTGGGCGCTTCCGATCCGAAACTGGTCAGCCTGGAGCTGGACATCATGTGGGTGCGCGTCGCCGGTCTGAATCCGGTTGACGTTCTCAAGAAATATGGAAGCCGCGTTGCCATGATCCACCTCAAAAACGTCGCCGAAGGCACGGCCCAGCGCTTCGACGAGAACCTGCCGCCGGCCGCTTTCCGCGAGGTCGGAAATGGAATGATCGACGTTCCGCCCGTTCTCGCCGCCGCGGCCGAAGCCGGCGTCCAGCATTATTTCGTCGAGCAGGATCAGACGCCCGGCGACCCGCTGGCGTCGCTGCGGAAGAGCTTCGAGTACTTGCAGAAGGCGAGTTATTGAGCGGATCACGCTGCCGGGCAGCGCGTCCTAACCCCGGAGCCGCATCCGGCTGTTGCAAACTGAATTGGGGATTCCTGTGCGAGCCGATTCCGCAGCCCGATTCCGAACGCCGCACGCAACCGATCCGGAACTCGTTGAGATTGCGCGAAGGCTGGCCAGCGTTTACAGCCCGGAGCGCATCTATCTCTCTCTTTTGGGTCGGTGGCAAGAGGAGCGGCTGGTCCCAACAGCGACTACGACCTCTTAGTTCTGTTGCCGGATAATGCGCCGAAGACGAGCCGTTCCGAGGACCCCGGCTACCGGGCGTTGCGCGGAACGGTATACTCATCAAAACGGGGACAGCTGAATCTTTTCGAACCTGTGCCCCGCCGCACTACACTAGTGTCCGGCCCGCCGGAGTGACGCTTCCGCGGTAACATTCAGGCTGGGCGAACGAAAAGGAACGAAAAGGAGACAGTCCGTCCCCTTTTCATTCCTTTTCATTCCCTTTTCATTCTTTTCATTCGCACCATTTCGCGCGCCGGGACTTACCGGAACAATTGTGGCGCGAACTCGTTCAGATAAGCGCGCCGGTTGATCTGCGCAAAGGCCGCCGCCACGACGAACATCGCGACCAGCGTGAGGATCGACATTTTGCGGTAAGACATCATATTCTCCTTTATACTCGCTGCGGCGAGAAACCGCCTACCGAGGAATCGGAGATTCTCCACTTGCCCCACAGTGATTGCCCGGGCTCGACTTTCAAGCCGGCCTCTCTTCTTCAGTTTCAGTATGGGTTCTCGATTTGCGGTGTTACTCTCGAATCATGCAATTTGGACTACGGCGTATGAATGTACCCCAGCGGCGCGCACCATGGGCTTTGCTGGTCGTGGCGGTCACGGCCGCCTTCGCGCAGCCTTCCCAGACGATCTCGCTCAATGGAACCTGGGATTTCGCGTTTGCCGCTGACGCCGCTGCGGCGGATCGCCTGGCCGGGTTCTACCGGAACGACTTCCTGGGCGGCGGCTTCCAACCTATACCGGTGCCCTCGAACTGGGCCCTTCAGGGATTCGAAGAACCCATCTACTCGCGGACCAGGCAGGGCGGCGAGGGTTTCTACACGCTTCACTTTCAGATTCCCGATGCTTGGAGGGGCAATCGAGTCCTACTTCATTTCGGCGGCGTTTGGGCTTCAGCCGAAGTCTGGCTGAACGCCGCGCCCCTGGGCCGCCACGACAGCGGTTTTACCGGGTTCGCCTACGATGTGACTCAAAATCTCAAGCTCGGCGCCGATAACAAGCTGGCGGTGCGGGTCCGCCAGGTTACCAGGGATTCCGGGTTTGATACGAATGACGACTGGGCGCTGGGCGGCATCTACCGCGACGTGTGGCTGGAGGCCATGCCGGCGGCATATTATATCGACCGGGTCGAGACCGGCACTACGTTTGACGCTCAGTTCCGCGACGCCGATCTCAACTTTCGCGTGCTGGTGGCTTCTGGCCGCGGACTTAGCGGCGCTCAGGCGGGTGGCGGGCGCGGCGGGGCAAACGCCGCTCCGGATCAAGGCTACGACCTGCGGGCGATCCTGACCGCGCCGGATGGGAAGGAAGTGCAACGGACCGTTCTGGGCATTCCGGCTCACCGCGGCACAGGGCGCGACACGCTCCTTACCATGCACGTGAGCGCGCCACAGCGCTGGACTGCCGAAACGCCCAGCCTGTACCGGCTCACCGTGGAACTGGCGCAGGGCGGGGCCGTCACCCACGCGCGGACGTCCGCCGTGGGTTTTCGCCAGATTTCGACGGCCGGCGGCGTGCTGCGTATCAACGGGCAGGCGGTGAAACTGCGCGGCGTGTGCCGCCACGACGAAAGTCCGGACGTGGGCCGCGCCACCCGCCGGGAAGACTGGCTCCAGGACCTGCGCCTGATGAAGGCCGCCAATATCAATATGGTCCGGACGTCCCACTATCCGCCGGCCGAGGGTTTCATCGAGCTCTGCGATGAGATGGGCATGTACGTACTCGACGAGATTCCCATGGGCCTCGGCGGCGGCTCCGGCGCGGATCCGTCCTTCATCGGGGCCGGACTCTTACGCGCGCAGGAGACCATCGCGCGCGACCGCAATCACCCCTCGGTGATCGTGTGGGACATCGGCAATGAGAATCCATTTACGCTCACTCACCTGGCGGTCATCCGCTTTGTGAAGGGATCGGACCCCACGCGCCCCGTGCTGATGCCACAGCGAATTGACGAATTCCTCCCGCCGGAAGTGGACATCCTGGCGCCGCACTACCGCCCGCCTTCCGCTCTGGACCAGCTCGCGGCGCACTCCAGCCGCGTGGTCATCAGCACCGAGTACACGCACGCTTACGCGGAGGACGGGTTCGGCGGGTTGGCGGAATCCTGGCGCGCTCTGACGCAACATCCCAGCGGCGCGGGCGCGTCGATCTGGATGTGGCAGGATCAGGGTCTCACCAGAACCCGCACGGGAGCCAACGGCCAGCCGGAGAAGTACATCCAGATTGTCACCGACGGCTGGGACGGCATCGTAAGGGCGGACCGCGCGCCGCAGAGGGATTACTGGGAAGCCCGGGCCGTGTATGCGCCGGTGGCCGTTCCCGAAGAGCCGGTTCATTTCTGGCCCGGCCAGGGGCAGGTGCGGGTCCCTGTCCGGAACGATTACGACTTCACCGGGCTGTCCACGGTCGGGGTCCATTGGAGCCTTATGGCGGACGGCCACGAACTGGCCAAGGGAGAAGCCACGGTGAACGCCGCGCCCCACGCCATTGGATATCTGGCGCTGCCGGTGAATGCCATCAAGAGCGTCGCGCCGGGCGTCGCGTACTACGCGCATCTCGCGTTTCTCCGCGCGGACGGCTCGGAGATCGTGCAGCGCGCCGTCGAATTGCAGGCGGACGGACCGGCGCCGGAACCGGCCCGATCCACGCAGTTCCCGGTGCGAGTGCGTAGCGCGAAGACCGTTTCAGTCACTGTCGGGCCCGCCTCCTATGAATTCGATCCGGCCTCCGCCGCGCTGATTTCGGCATCGGCTGGGCCCGACAAGATCGTCTCCGGCTCGCGCTTCACCATCTGGCGGCCGTTGGGGGATAACGACGTGCTGAACTTGCGCACGCCGCCCGCCGCCGTGGCGGACCTGAACAAGTATACGATGTCGGTGAAGAATTGGAAGGTGACCGAGGAAGCATCGGGCGTCCGCATCGACGCCGAGGCCGAGCACACGGTCAACGAGAAGAACTCGTTCACCGTGGCGTATACCTACCGCGTGGGCCACGATGGCGTACTGCGCGTGGACTACACGGTAAAGCCGCGCGTGGAATTCGCGTGGCTGCCCGAGATCGGCGTGGAGCTCGGGACGCCCGCTGGATTGGACAACCTGCGCTGGCTCGGATTGGGCCCGCTCGATGCCTATCCCAACGAGAGGACCGCTCCGATCCTCGGAGTTTACGCGGGACGGACGGACAGCGATACCGCGAAAGGAATGAAAGCGATTCGGTGGGCTGAGTTGACTTCCGCGCAGGGCTCCGGCTTCCGTGTGGAAGGCGCGCCGTACATCCGGATGGAGGGGCGCAGTTTACGCGTTCTGCCATCGGTGGTTGGCCGTTCCGAGAAAGGTCGCCGCCCCGAAGCTCCCGAGTACCGGCTCGATACGGGCCCTTCGGCGGAATTTCAGGGTAGCTTCTCCATAAGCCCGATAACGCTGGAACGAAAGTGAATGTGTGGATGGGCCGGCCCTGTTGCCGCGAATTGCCTGCGTCAGGCGACCGGGCCGCCCAAGCCTTGCGCGCCTGGATCTTCCGGAACATCCTAACCAACCACAGGCGCTGGATTGCCGTGCCGGAACGGGAGCATTCCCTGGCGCGGACATTGGGACGGACACACTCGGAGTTCGCTCTGGCGGTGAACCGGGCGAATCGGCGCTCCGGCCACATCTGGCAGAATCGGTCTTTCTCCTGCCCGATGAGCGAATCCCATCTGCTGACGGCGCTCCAGTACGTGGAACGGAACCCCGTGCGCGCCAAGCTTGCCGCGAATGCCTGGGACTGGCCGTGGTCGAGCGCCCGCGCCCACGTGGCGGCCGGCTTCGGTGACGGGTTGCTATGCCCCGGAGCGGAAGAGCACCTCGGCAGGTGGGACCATGGGGAGTGGAAGGAGCTTCTGGCCGCCGGCTTCCAGACGCGAGTGAAGCCCCAGGGCAGGCCCGCAAAGCTCCGCGAATCCGCCCTGGCGGAGGGCGCATAACCATTGGTGAAATTGGGCGCCGTCCCTGGCTGTATCTGGCGGTTCGGAAGCCCAGGGTGCGAGGGTCGTCCTCAATCATCAACGGGCCTCGATTACTTTGGCGCTAGGTATTTCTCCGGCGCGCAGGGGGACGCCAACCTCACCCACCGCTGCGTCCAATCACAAAGCGACCGGCGTCCTGGCGGTCATCCCAGCACAATTCTCATTGATATTATTGGACTTAACTGCAATCCAGCCAAACCGCCGTTGTACCATGGAGACGACGGAGCCGCCGCTCGTGTTGGTCCGATCCATGACTTTCAGCCCTGATGTTCAGCCGCATCTGTCCAAGCCGCTAGTCTCCCCAGGCAAACCCGGTTCCATCGCCCGCCGCCCATGCGCCGGCCCCCCTGTGGGCGCCAAACGAACCCAGGAAGTGATTGAAAACAAACAATGCGCACCAAAACAGTAAGCTTCCACAGCGCCCACCCAGTCCGCGCTCCAGGTTTCCGGGTCCCGCTCCCCGGGAGATCGGCTCGGCATCCGTCGCAAGTTATCATGGTTTTATAGACCTTCCATGCCGTCTTCATCCGATCCCGATCAGGGAATCAATAGCTGGTTCGAAGAGGAACTGTACCGGCAGTATTTGCGCGACCACTCGGCCGTAGATCCAAGCTGGAAGAGTCTGTTCGAGCTTTCCAACGGCCATGCGGATGAAACGCGAGTGACAAATCCCGCGGCGCAACCGGCGGTCAAGACAGAGACACCCGCTGCGGACGCAGCAGTTTCAGACCCTTCCGCCGATTTGCAGCCTTTGCGCGGGGCTGCGGCGCGCGTCGTTGAGAACATGGAGGCGAGCCTTTCGATCCCCTTGGCGTCTTCGCAGCGCGTGATCGCCGTCAAGGTGATGGATGAGAACCGCCGCATCATCAACCAGCACCGCACGTTGCTGGGCCATGGCAAGGTTTCCTACACGCACATCGTCGGCTGGGCCATCGTCAAGGCCCTGGCGGCGATGCCCAACCTCAACGCGGCCTACGCCGAAAAGGATGGCCGGCCGTACCGCGCGGGCCACAAGCGCGTCAACCTCGGGATCGCCGTGGACGTCGAGGGCAAGGAAGGATCGCGCGGACTGATCGTTCCTAACATCAAGGACGCCGGCGCGCTGAATTTCCAGGAATACGTCGCAGCCTACGACTCCGTGGTCAGCCGCGCCCGCGCGGGCAAGCTCGCAGTCGAGGATTTCCAAGGGACGACCATCTCGCTCACGAATCCCGGAGTTGTCGGCACGGTGGCTTCGAATCCGCGGCTCATGCCCGGGCAGGGCGCCATTATCGCCGCGGGCTCTATCGATTATCCAGCGGCGCTTCGAGGCGCGGCCCCGGAAACGCGCGCGATGTTGGGCGTGAGCAAGGTGGTGACGCTCACCTGTGCATACGATCACCGCGTGATCCAAGGCGCGGAATCGGGCGCGTTCCTCGGCAAGATGGAATCGCTGCTCGATGGCGAAGGCGGCTTCTACGAGGAAATCTTCGCGCATCTGCGCATGCCGCACCACCCGGCCCGCTGGCAGGAAGATCGCCAGCCGCAGCTTCCGGGAATGACTTCGGCGCGGACCGCCGAGATCGCCAAGGAGGCCGGGATCATGCAGATGATCAATGCCTACCGCGTGCGCGGCCACCTGATCGCCGATCTCGATCCGCTCGGCGCCGAGCCCAGCCACCACGCCGAGCTCGATCCCGAAACTTACGGCCTGACCATCTGGGATCTGGACCGCGAATTCCTCACCGGCAGTCTCGGCGAAGCCATCGGAGAGGGCGGACCCAAGCCCGTCGCCACTCTGCGCGAAATCCTGGAGACGCTGCGCCAGACCTACTGCGGCAAGATCGGCTGCGAGTACATGAACATCCAGGTGCCGGAGCAGAAGCGCTGGCTGCAGCAGCGCATGGAGCCAGGCGCAAACAACTGGCCGCTCGAACGCGAAGCGCAACTGCGCATTCTGCGGAACCTGATTGCCGCCGAGGAATTCGAGCACTTCCTGCACGCCCGTTTCGTCGGCCAGAAGCGGTTCGCGCTGGAAGGCGGAGAAACGGCGCTCGCCATCCTGGAAGAGATTCTGGAGCGCGCCGCGCGGAACAAGTCCACGAGGTCGTCATCGGCATGGCGCACCGCGGCCGGTTCAACGTGCTGGCGAACGTGGTGGGCAAGGACCTCACGCAAGTATTCTCGGAGTTCGAAGGCGAGATCGACCCCGCGAGCACGCAGGGTTCGGGCGACGTCAAATATCACCTTGGGGCCACGGGCGTCCGCAAGCGCGATTGCGGAAATGAAATCGCAGTATCCGTTTCGCCCAATCCCAGCCATCTGGAAGCCGTCGACCCGGTGGTGGAAGGCATCGTGCGTCCCAAGCAGGACCGCCTCGGCGATACGCGGCGCGAGCGCGTCATTCCGGTGCTGATCCACGGCGACGCGGCGTTCTCGGGCCAGGGCGTGGTGGCCGAGACGCTGAACCTCTCGCAGCTCGACGGCTACTCCACTGGCGGCACCATCCACCTGGTCATCAACAATCAGATCGGATTCACCACGCTGCCCGAGGAATCGCGCTCCTCGCCCTACTCCACCGACGTGGCGCGCGGCGTGCAGGCGCCCATCTTCCACGTCAACGGCGACGATCCGGAAGCCGCCATCCGCGTGGTGCAGATCGCCTTCGATTACCGCCAGCAGTTCAAGACCGACGTGGTGATCGATATGATCTGCTATCGCCGCCACGGCCACAACGAAGCGCGACGATCCGAGCTACACGCAGCCCATTCTGTACCGCAAGATCAAGGAACACCCGTCGGTCGCAACCCTGTACGCGGAGCGGCTGGTGCGCGAGAGCGTCTTGTCCTCCGCCGATGTAGCCGGCATGAGAGCCGAGCGAGCCCGACTTCTGGACGAAGCTTATCGCCGGGCGCAGGCCGCGCGGAGCATTATCGAGCTGCAGGAATTGAGCGCCGTTCCGGAGGAAGAGGCGGTTCGGCTTCTGTCCGCGCACGGCGGTGAACCGGCCGGTGCTGGAGCGCGTGGTGCGCGCCATCACCCATTTCCCGGAAGAGTTCCATCTGCATCCCAAGCTGCGCGGCTTCGTCGAACGCCGGCGCACGGCCATCGAAGCCGGCGCCTCCATCGATTGGGCGTTTGGCGAGGCGCTGGCCTTCGGCACGCTGGCTCTGGAAGGCGTCGCCGTTCGGCTCAGCGGCCAGGATTCCGGGCGCGGCACGTTCAGCCAGCGCCATCTGGCGTTCTACGATTCCGAGACCGGCGAGCGTTACATCCCCATGCAGCCCATCTCGCCGGAGCAAGGCCGCTTCGACGTCTTCGACAGCTCGCTGAGCGAGTACGCGTGCTCGGTTTCGAATTCGGCTACAGCGTGGCCGACCCGCTGACGCTGGTCCTCTGGGAAGCGCAGTTCGGCGACTTCGCCAACGGCGCGCAGATCATGATCGATCAGTTCATCTCCTGCGCCGAACCGAAATGGGGCCAGCCGAGCGGCCTGGTGATGCTGCTGCCGCACGGCTACGAAGGCCAGGGCCCGGAACATTCCAGCGCGCGCATCGAACGCTACCTGACGCTCTGCGCCGAAAACAACATGCAGGTGTGCCAACTGCACCACGCCCGCGCAGTACTTCCACCTGCTGCGCCGCCAGATGTACGGCGGCCACGACCGGCGCGGCATGCGCAAGCCGCTGGTGATCTTCACGCCCAAGAGCCTGCTGCGCCACCCGCGAGGCCGTCTCCGCCGTCAACGATTTCACCACCGGAGGTTTCAGGAAATCCTGTACCCGGCGGAAGCCTCGGACGAGGCCAGGCGCGCTGTTTCGCGCGTGGTCTTCTGTTCCGGAAAAGTCTATTACGATTTGCTGGCGGCGCGGCGCGAGCGGCAAAGCCGACCACGTGGCGCTGGTTCGCGTCGAGCAACTCTATCCGTTCGCCGAGGACCAGGCGGCCGAGGCGCTGGATCGCTATCCTTCCGGCGCCGAGGTGGTTTGGGCGCAGGAAGAGCCGCGCAACATGGGGCCTTGGCGCTTCATGCGCGAGCACATTCAGCCTCTGCTCGCGCCCACGCGGCGCGAATTGCATTACGTCGGGCGCCCGGAAAGCGCCAGCCCCGCCACCGGCTCGGGCAAGCGCCATCAGCGCGAGCAGGCGGAGTTGATTCACGACGCGCTCGCGCCTGGCGCCGTTTCCAAGCCACGGCGCGTGCATCGCGCCTCTCGCGCCGCGTCCCGCAAATAGGCCGATGCGCATACTCCTACTCGAGAAGATCCACCCCGTCGCTCGAAAAGCATTCGAGGAGGCGGGCCACGCGGTAACCGAAATGCCGCGGGCGCTAGCTCCCGCGGAATTAGCCGAATGCGACGCGGACGTAGTGTGCATCCGATCGCAGACCAAAGTCACCGGAGATGTTTTCGTGCGGCCGCGCTTGGCGGTGGCGGCTTACTGCATCGGCGTGAATCAGATCGATCTCGCGGCCTGCGACGCGCACGGCTGCGCGGTGTTCCACGACCGCTATAACAACGCGCGTAGCGTCGCCGAACTTTGCGTGACCAGCATCGGCGTGCTGCTGCGCCAGCTCTTGGAAAAAAACCGCGAGACCCACGGAGGAGTCTGGAACAAAAGCGCCGCGGGGTCGCAGGAAATTCGTGGCAAACGGCTCGGCATCGTGGGCTACGGCAACGTCGGCCAGCAGGTTGGCGCGCTGGCCGAGGCCATGGGAATGCGAGTCGGGTTTTATGACTTGGAGGAACGCCCGGCGCATGGAAACGCTCACCGCCATAGCAGCTTGAGTTCGCTGCTCGCGAAATCGGACGTGGTCTCGCTTCATGTGGATGGCCGCCGCCAGAACCGGAACATTTTCGGCCCGGCCGAGGTGGCGGCGATGAAACCGGGAGCGGTGTTTATCAACCTCAGCCGTGGGTTTGTCGTAGTGGAAGAGGCGCTCGCGGATGCGTTGCGCAGCCGGCATCTGGCGGGCGCCGCAATCGACGTGCATCAGACCGAACCGGGCGGAAGTGAGTCGTTTTCCAGCCCGTTGCAGGGATTGCCGAACGTCCTGCTCACGCCTCACATCGGCGGGAGCACCGAAGAAGCCCAGCGCGCAATCGGCGATAACACTACCAAACGGGTGTTGGATTACATTCGCTCCGGCGCGCTGCAACTCAGCCCATGTTTCCCGGGCCGCAGTTACACCGATCCCATGATCCCTGGAACGAAACGGATCATTTACATTCACAGAAACACGCCAGGGCAGATCAGCCAGGCCAGCGACTTGCTGGCTCGCCGCGGCATAAACATTGTCGGCCAGCATTTGTTGACCAACGAACGGATTGGCTATGCCAGCTTCGATGTGGAACTGTCGGAGACGGACAGAGTGATCGAAGCGCTGGAGCGGATCCCCGGAGCAATCCGGGTCAGAATTCTCTGAGTGAAAAGTGGCGCGGAAATTTTCGTCCGCCGCGTCGAGATTCATCTCGACGTTTGGGACCAAAGGATGAGCCGCACAGCATGTTGAAGTTGCCGATCGATCAGCGGAGCCGCGTCAGATCGCCAGGTCGTTATCGAACAATCTCACCACATTCACGCCCTCGGCGGTCACATGGATTGGAATCAGCACCACGGAGACGTTCGTGTCCCCGCCCAAACCGAAATACCGGAAGGTCGGTATGGCCAATTGTGAAAGGTATTTGAAGAACAACCCTCGCGCCCGCGTCAGCCATGGCGCGCCGGCGTCGATAATAATGTCTTCTTCCGCCGCGTGGATGGTGCAGCGCGAAACGTCGTACGGCAGAAGATCCCGTTCGCGCAGATCCTTGAGCAGTTCTCGAACGTCGAGATCTTCCATAAAACCATAGCGTGCGTTCACGGCAAAGATATCGCTGCCGAGGTCAAACACGGAATACCTGGTTTCGTCCTCCAGCTCCGGCGTCTTTTGAATGTCCAATTGCAAGAAGATCATGCACTTCGGCACGCTGCCGGTCCGTTTGATGAAGAGCCGCGCCGCTACCGGCACGCCTTCGTCGGGCGATTGATAGGGCGAGCGGCGCAAGAAAACGATGGCTCGGTTGATCTCCACCATTCGTCCCATCTCGTCGGTGAGCGTGCCGCCCGCTGCCCGCACCCGGCGTTTGAGATCGATGAGCCACGTGAACGTCCGGCTCTGAATGAAATCGGAGTAACTCTTGCCGATGGACCGCCGGCCCCAGTTCCAGGTGAGCATAACCGCGAACAGGGTCAGACCGATGCTCAGGGGTACGTACCCTCCTTCCACGAACTTGAGGCTGTTGGAAATCAAAAAGACAAGATCCAGGACCGCGAAGAGTCCGAACACTGCCAAAGTGCCGAGCCAGTTCCACCGCCAAACGTACCTACTGACCAAAATCATGGCCACGGAGGTGGCAAACATTACCCCCGTCACGGCGAACCCGTAAGCCGAGCCCAGATTCGTGCTGGAGTGAAAGCCGAGTACCAATAATACGCACCCGATGAGCAATGCCCAGTTAGCCATCGGCACATAGATGTGCCCCTGGTGATGGTAGCTCGTATGGACGATGCGAAAATTCGGAGTGAGATTCTGCACGATTCCCTGGGCTATGAGTGAGAAGGTCCCCGAAATAAGCGCCTGGCTCGCAATAACGGTAGCGGCGGTTGCAACCAGGATAGCCGGCACGAGCAACCCCGCCGGCACGAGGCTGTAAAAGACGTTTTCATTCACCACCGGCAAGCCGCGCAAAAGATAGGCGCCTTGGCCAAGGTAGTTCAAAAGCAAAGCGGGATAGACCAAAGCCAGCCACGAGAGGCGAATGGGCCCCACGCCAAAATGCCCCAGGTCGGCGAACAGCGCCTCGCCCCCGGTTACTGCCAAGACCGCGGCGCCCAGCACGAACATCGTGCCGAGCGGGCCCATCCGCCGCAGGAAGATCAGAGCGTGCCAGGGATTCGCGGCGGCCAGGATTCCGGGAGCCGCGGCAATCTGGCGAAGGCCCAGAAGCGCGATCATAAGGAACCAGCAGACCATCACCACTCCGAAAACCCGTCCGATGGCCGCCGTGCCCCGATATTGGATGGCAAATAGAGACACCAGGATAAGCAGTGTGACCGGGACAATATAACCCACCAGCGACGGCTCCAATACGCCCAGACCTTCCACCGCGGAAAGCACGGAAATGGCGGGGGTGATGACTCCGTCTCCGATCAGGAGTCCCGCGCCCAGAATCAGGAGTACCGAAACTGCCGCCACTCCCGGCGCGGTGATGTTCCGCAAATGACCCAGGAGAGCGAAAAGGCCTCCTTCCTGTTCGTATTCCGCGCGCAAGACAAAGATAACGTACTTGATGGTCACTACCAGAGTGAGAACCCAGAGTACGGTGCTGATGGCCCCGATGATATTTGTTCCCGTCGGTTTGACCCCGCCCAAACCGAAAAAGATCTGTCGAACCGTGTACAAAGGCGACGTGCCGATATCGCCGTACACTACGCCCAAAGCCCCGAAGGCCATCGCGAACAGAGTTCTTCGGAGACTGGGTTTTGGCCATACGCGAACGGCCAGTATAGCGCGGTGGTGTTTTCCTGAATCGAAACGGTACGCGCCTACTGCTTGTATACCGCCCCGTCTTTCATCACGAATTTGACGCGGCGTAGCGCGTAGATGTCCTGCGTGGGATCGCCATCCACGGCGATGATATCGGCCAGCGACCCTTGCTTGATCTGGCCGATGTCCATGTGCAGAACCTGGCCGGCGGTTGCGGTGGCCGCCTTGAGAGCTTGCGCCGCCGGCATCCCGAACTCCACCATCAGTTCGATCTCTCGCGCGTTGTCGCCGTGCGCGAACACGCCCACGTCGCTTCCGCTGAGGATGGTCACGCCGGATTCCATGGCCGCCTTGAACGTCGCCCGCTTGCGCGCCATGCTCTGCGGCTCCGGCTGGCCCTTGCGCCACCCGGCGTAAATGGAAGTGGCCTCGGTGGCGGCGAGCGTGGGGCAATACGCCACGTGACGCTCCGCCATTAGCTTGAAGACCTCCGGCGTGCCATCGTCTCCATGCTCGATGGTCGCTACGCCGGCGAGAGCGGCGCGGCGCATGCCTTCGGCCGTACCGGAGTGAACCGCGACGGGAACGCCTGCGTCCGCGGCAGTCGCTACGGCCAGCTTCATCTCATCGGCTGAAAAAGTCGGATGCGAGCCCGGCCCAGGCCCCCAGCGGTAATCGCCGTATAGCTTGATCCAATCCGCGCCGTGGCCGATCTGGTCGCGCACCACGCGAATCAGGCTGTCCACTCCATCGGCCTCTTCGGCCCCTTGCGGCACGCGCCATTCGAGCGCAAACCCTTTCGGCGCGTAGCTGCCGGTTGCGACGATGGCGCGTGTGGAAGCCAGCACGCGCGGACCGGGAATGATCCCTTGACTCACCGCCTGTTTTAGCTCCACGTCCGAATAGGCGGCGCCTTCCGTGCCCAGGTCGCGCACGGTCGTGAAGCCGGCGAGCAGCGTCGCCCTCAGATGATTCGTAGCGCGCGCGACTCGCAACGCGAGACCCTCCTTGGACACCTGGTCATTCCACTGCGTCTCGTTGTAAGGGTGCAGGAGAATGTGCGAGTGGCCTTCCACCAGGCCGGGCAACAAGGTCAAGCTACCGAGATCCACCACCTTGGCGCCAGCGGAGGAAACGCTCGCCGCCGGTCCCGCGGACTCGATGCGGTTGCCGCGCACGCGCACCACCCATCCCTCGTGCATGGCCTCGCCATCGAACACGCGGGCGGCGCGGAGAATGGTTGGATTGGCGTCACGCGCCGGGACCTGCGCGGGCGTGTTGAAGCACGCTAATATCGAAAATAGTACGCTGATGACAACTGGCCGAATCATGCGTCAATTATAGACGTGTGCGAGGCTGTGGAGTGGGCCTCTGGCCTGCCACGTCGGCTTTCATGCCGGCGTGCGGCGCTACATGCCGGCAGGGACGCCGGCATGGCAAGCCTGAGGCTCGCTCCACGGCGATGATATGATCGGAACTTTGCGGCATCCCTACCGGGCTCCGCCGCTTCGGGAGACGAAACATGTCAACGATCCGCCTGGCTCGTGCCGCGCTTCTGTGTTTTCTGGCAACGCTCACCGCCGTCGCTCAAACCAAGCTGCTGCGCTTTCCGGATATCCACGGCGACAAGGTCGTGTTCACCTACGGCGGCGACCTGTGGACTGCATCCGCGTCCGGCGGCACGGCCACGCGCCTCACCGCGCATCCCGGCGTGGAGCTGTTCGCCAAGTTCTCGCCCGACGGCAAATGGATCGCCTTCACCGGCCAGTACGATGGCGACGAGCAGGTCTACGTCATGCCCGCCGACCGGCGGCGTGCCGCGGCAGTTGACGTTCTATCCGGCCCACGGGCCGCTGGCGCCGCGCTGGGGCTACGACAACCAGGTCTACGGCTGGACCAACGACGGCAAGCGCGTCATCTTCCGCTCCATGCGCGATGCCTGGGCGAACGGCGCAGACGCATCTCTACACGGTCGCCATGGATGGCGGCCCCGCCGAGCCGCTGCCCATGCCGGAATCCGGCGCGGGCGCGTATTCTCCCGGCGGCAACGAAGATCGTTTACTCGCCGCGAGTCCCGCGACTTCCGCACCGAGAAGCGCTACAGCGGCGGCGAGGCGAACGAGCTGTACATCTTCGACCTGGCCACGCACGACGCCAAGAAGATCAGCGAAGCCCGCGCGCCAGCCGCGACCCCATGTGGATCGGCGACAAGATCTACTTCGATTCCGACCGCGACGGCCACTTCAATCTGTACGTCGTACGACACGCAAGACGGCAAGACCGCGCAGGTCACCACCAGCAAACAGTGGGACATCCGCTGGCCCAGCACCGACCGCAAGGACCGCATCGTTTACGAACTGAACGGCGAGCTTCAGGTCCTCGATATCAAGAGCGGCAAGAGCACGCCGATCTCCATCACCGTTCCCGACGATGGCGTGGCGCGCCGGCCCAGCCGCGATCTCCGCGGCCAACCTGATCGAAGACTTCGAGCTGAGCCCCAAGGGCGAGCGGGTGCTGTTCGCCGCGCGCGGCGACATCTTCACCGCGCCCGTCGAGAAGGGCCCGCCGCGCAATCTGACCAACAGCTCGGGCGCGCACGACAAGTGGCCGCGCTGGTCGCCGGACGGCTCCAAGATCGCGTACATTTCCGACCGCACCGGCGAAGAGGAAATCTGGGTGGTGGCGCAGGATGGCTCAAGCGCGCCGCGAGCAACTCACCACCGGCGGCAAGGCCATGCGCTACGCGCCGGAATGGTCGGCGGACGGCAAGCGCATCGCCTTCAGCGACAAGGACGGCGTGCTGTACTCGCTGACCGTGGCGGATAAGAAGATCGACCGAGGTGGCCCGATTCGCGGCACGGCGAGATTCGCGATTACGTCGTGGTCGCCGCAGAGGCGATTTCCTGGCGTTCAGCGCCAACAACGCGAACGCGCTTCGCTTCCCTCTACATCTGGAACGCGGCCGACGGCCAGTTGCACAAGCTGACCAGCGAAGCCTTCGATTCGGCGAGCCCGCCTGGGACCCGGAGGGCGACTACCTGTACTTCCTGAGCGCGCACGATTTCGCGCCCATCGTCTCGCAGCGCGAATTCAACTACGCGACCAACCGCGATGCGCGGGATCTTCGCATTGGCCTTGCGCAAGGACGTGAAGAACCCGTTCCCGCCCGAAAGCGATCGAAGTGACCATCACGAAGCCCGCCGACGCCGAGAAGAAAGACGAAGCCAAGAAAGAAGAGCCAGCCCAAGGACGCTGACCATCGATTTCGACGGCCTGGCCGGCCGCGTGACGCGCGTGCCGCTCGGACGGCGACAACTACTTCGGCCTCGCCGCGAAGACCGGCTACCTGCTTTATGCGATCGAGCCCACCGACTATTACGGCCGGGAAGACGCCGATCAAACCGTCGCTGCGCATCTATTCGTTGAAGGACCGCAAGGAGACCACCCTGCTGGACGAACTGCGGGTTGGGCGACTTCGCGCGACGGCTCCAAGATCCTGGCTCGCACCAGCTTCCGGACTGTCGATCTTCGACGCCACGCCCACCGGCCCCGCATCGAAGAAGACCGTCTCCACCTCCGGCCTGTATCGTGGACCGCGTGCCAACGCGAGGAGTGGACCGAGATCTTCAACGAGGTCTGGCGGCGCTACCGCGATTTCTTCTATGCGCCGAACATGCACGGCTACGATTGGGAGGCGTTGCGCGAGCAGTACCAGCCGTGGCTGCAGTACGTGGCCACGCCGCACGCGACCTGAACTACGTGATCAGCGAGATGATCTCGGAGCTGACCGTTCAGCACGCCTACATCGAAGGCGGCGATATCCCGCTGCCGCCGCGCCCGCAGGTGGCGCTGCCCGGCGCGCGGTTCGCGCTCGATAGCGCATCCAACCGCTACCGCATCTCCAAGATCTTCGAGGGCCAGAACGAGGAGGACGTCTATCGCTCGCCGCTCACCGAAGTCGGCGTGGACGTCAAGGTGGGCGATTACGTGCTGGCCATCAACGGCCACGATCTGACCGGCGCCGACGATCCTTACAGCTTCTGCGCAACGCGCCGATAGCCCGGTCGAGCTGCTCGTGAACGACAAGCCGCAGAAAGACGGCGCGCGCACGGTCTCCTACCGCCCGGTCACCGACGAATCCAGGCTGATCTACCTCGACTGGGTGACGCGCAGCCGCGAGATGGTGGACAAGCTCTCGGACGGCCGCATCGGCTACCTGCACGTTCCCGACATGGGCGCCGAGGGCATCAGCGAGTTCATCAAGTGGTATTACCCGCAACTGCAAGAAGGAAGCGCTGATCATCGACGACCGCGCCAACGGCGGCGGCAACGTCTCGCGCATGCTGATCGAGCGGCTGAGCCGCAAGCCGCTGGCCGCGCAGTTCAGCCGCACCGTCGACGACCCGTTCCTGTACCCCGACGCGGTCTTCCTGGGCCCGATGGTGGCGCTGCTCGACGAGAACTCCGGCTCCGACGGCGACATCTTCCCGGCGATGTTCCGCGAAGCCGGCCTCGGCCCGCTGATCGGCAAGCGCTCCTGGGGCGGCGTGGTGGGCATCAGCGGCCACGGCCAGTTGATCGACGGCGGCACGGTGAACGTGCCCGAGTTCGGATTCGCCAACCTGAAGGGCGAGTGGATCATCGAAGGCCACGGCGTGGACCCCGATATCGAAGTGGAGAACGACCCGCAATCGGTGATCGCCGGCCACGACCCGCAACTCGAGCGCGCCGTCGCCGAGCTGATGAAAAAGCTCCAGCAAAAACCGACCCAGCAGCCCAAGCGGCCGGCGGATCCGGTGAAGCTGAAGTAGGAAGTGTGGACAGTGGGTCAGCCTCATCCCTGCACCGGATAGCCGCCGGGCGGCCAGAGGGCGCGGTGGCGTAGGAGGACGCGGTCCCGAAGCCCGAACAACGGACGCAGACTGCGCGCCTCTTTACGCGAGTTCGAGCCGCCGTAATTTCATTTGATCGGCGCGAACATGGGCAAGATCGTACTGTGCCTGTTGCACAAGCCAGCTTTCGGCGCTGCCGCCAAAAACCTTGGACAGCCTGACAGCCATTTCGGGAGAGATGCCGCGCTTCTCGTTCACCAACTCCGATAGCGTTGTGCGTGTCACTCCGAGGGCGGCGGCGGCGTTCGTGATGGTCAGGCCCAGCGGCTCAATGCACTGGCGTAACACAAAACCTCCGGGGTGCGGAGGATTCTTCATCGGCATGGTTCGGGCTCCTTTCAGTGGTAGTCCACGTAATCGACATCAAAAGCGTCGGGGGCGACAAAGCGAAAGATCACCCGCCAATTTGCGCGTACCGTTACCGCCCAAAAGCCTTTGATTTCGCCTTTGAGCGGATGCAACCGAAAACCGGGCATGTCCATATCGGCCACAACACGGGCCGCGTCGAGCCTCGCGAGAATATCCCGAAGCTTAACGGCGTGTTCGGCAAAAACGCCTCGCGAGTCGTCATCCTCATGAAGGCGTTTCAGCCCCTTGTGGCGTATCGACCGAATCATTTTTCACCGTAATGCGTTACGTAACGGATGTCAAACTGTTTGTTGCGTAGTTTGCAGGCCTCCTTCTGGCGTCTGAATCCCTCCTCAAAAAAATTCTTGCATTCCGCATAAATCAGCGTTACAGTATGTAACGTGACTGACCGTAACGCAAAAACCCGCCCCCTCACCGAACTCCAGCAAGCCGTCGTGGACTTCCTCTGGGAGAAGGGCCCCGCTACCGCCGATCAGGTCCGCGAAGCTCTGCTTCCCGTGCATCCCCTGAAGGATTCAAGCGTCCGAACCGTTCTGCGGCGCCTGGAGGCTCAGGGGCATCTCAGCCACCGAGTGAACGGGCAAACATATCTCTACCTGGCCGCGCAGCCTTCGCAAAGCGTGGCTACGCATACCGTGCGGCAGTTGATCGACCGTTTCTGGGCCGGCTCGGTCGAGCAATTCGTGGTTGGAATGGTGCATGAGAAGGTGCTCTCGGCGGAGCAGCTTCAACGCCTGGCCCGTGAAGTGAGGTCCCGCAAATGAATCCGGTTCTCCGCATCCTTTTGGAATCTTCCTTGCGGATCAGCGTCGCCGCGCTCGCGGCGGGGTTGGCGCTGGCGCTCGCGCGGGTACGCGCCAACTCCGTGCGGCATTCTGTTTGGACGGGCGTAGTGTGCGCCATGCTGCTCATGCCGGTCCTTCCGTACTGCGTGCCGGATTTGACGATGCGGGTTCCAACTCCGATGGCGGCTACGGCCGTCGATCCCTACGTCCCGGAGCCTGCGCCGGTTCCCAGCGAGCCGCCGATAGCGGCGGCGCTCGTGCGCGTTCCCTCCGCCGTTGCGGCGCCGTATGCGCCGCCTGCGCGAGCCTCTCGATGGCCCCTGCTGGTCCTGGCGGTGTACTTCGCCGGAGTCCTCCTGCTCCTCGCCCGCTTCGCCGCGGGATGGCGCGCCATGCGACGCATCGTCAGAGCCAGCGCCGATGTTGTTGCATGGCCCGGCCCACTTCCGATCTTCCACACGGCTCCCATTTATGAGTCGCCGCTGGTTGCCGCGCCAGTCACTGTGGGCGTAATCTCGCCTAAGGTCATCCTTCCTTTCGGTTGGCGTGACTGGTCCGGCAACACGCTTCACGCGGTTCTCGCTCATGAACTGGCGCACGTCCGCCGCCGCGACACGCTCACTGCGCTTGCTTGCTCACCTGAACCGCTGCCTGTTCTGGTTCCACCCGCTGGCGTGGTGGCTCGAAAGGACGCTGGCCCTCACCGCCGAACATGCAGCCGACGATGCGGGCGTGCTGGCCGCGGGCGAGAGACGCAAGTATGCCGAGGTGCTCCTCGATATGGCCGAATCCGTGCGCCTGACCGGCCGCCGCCTGGCGTGGCAAGGCGTTGGAGTCGATAACCCCGGCCTGCTCGGCCAGCGGATCGAGCGCATTCTGAGGGGCGGTCTCTTCCGGTCCGTTTCACGCACGCGAAAGACATTCGTCGCCGTGTGCTGCGTCGCTGCAATCATCATTGCTGCCGCGTGCCGGCAACGGGACTTCTACACGGGAGCGCTGCGAGAGGACCCCGAGTACGCGCGGCAGCATGCCGATCAACAGGCCGCGACGGATTTCTCCAAGGCCGCCAGGGAGATGACGCCGCAGCAAGCCGCGGACCTCGAACTGGCCGTTGCAAAAACTCCCGATGATATGGACGCGCGCAGGAAGCTCATGAGCTACTACCAGAACAACGCGCAAAGGCTCAGGCTCAAAGAAGGAGTGGAGCCCGCGTATCGCGCCCATAAGCTCTGGTTTATCGAACACCACCCCGAAAGCGAATATACGCGGTTTGTGAACCTGACCGCGGACCCCGAGGGCGATCAAAAAGCCCGGGCTCTCTGGCTCACGAACGTCGCCAAGCCCGATGTATCCCCGCGGGTCCTGGCGAATGCCGCGGCGTTCTTTGTTCACTACGACACGCCGCTCGCCGAGAAGTTACTCATACGCGCGGAGGCCGCCGATCCAAAGGGCGAATGGGCGGGGAATCTGGGCAGGTTGTACGCCGACCTGATTGCTCGCACCACCGGAACGGGGCCGGAAGGCGAGCAGATAAAGAAGCAGTTGACGGAATCGAACGACTCCAAACTTCTCTTCGCGGTGGGCGAGTTGCTGGTCATGCGGTACGCCGCGATGCATACCAGATCGGACGCCGATATCGAGGCTCTTGGCGCCGCTTGCCTTACCCGCGCGGCGCAATTGGATCCGTCTCGCGCGCAGGACGCCGATTCCCTCAAGGGGATGGCGCAAATATGGAGCCGCAAACCGCCGGCCCAAGGTAGTCCGCTTGCTCTTGCGCGCCAGGCCACGCAAGCCTACATCAAAGCCGAGTCAGCCGACTACTACAAACACGATCCGGCCGCGGCGAAGGCAGGTTGGGAGGAAGCAAGAAAGTCCGCTCAACAGGCGCTGGACACCGCGGCTCGGAAGCGAGACGACCCCGATTACGGTACAGCCGTTCACACCGCCAACATGACCCTCGGCATGGTGGCCATGCGGGTCGACGGTAACAAGAAGGCCGCGGCCAAGTACCTGCTGGAAGCCGCCCAAGCCCCGGCCACCGACGATCTGGCGTACGCCCCGGACTACTTCACCCAGAAACTGCCGGTCCTGCTTCTCAAGTACGGCGGCTTGGACGAGCGCGAAGCCGTCATCCAGTTTCTGGATAGCCTACGGAAAGGTCGTCAAGCGCCACGACTACACGCTACTCGCGGACGCCGAGAAACTCCGCAAGGGCTACATGCCGGCCTGGTATCAGTATCAGGCTTCGCAGTTGAAGTAGCCGCTAGGCGCCCCGGTCACTCGGCGGACCCGCCGGATACGTAGTCGGCATCGCCGAGCCCGAACGCGATCCGGATCGCCTCGTCCACTTGGGCCATAACGGCGGAGTCGCCAGTCCCGAGCCTCTTGACCAGTCTTCTGCGGTCCACGGCGCGGATCTGATTGAACATGGCGACGGAAGGGACCGAAAGACCGGTTGTACCGCCCGGTGGAATCGGTATGTGGAGCGGCGATAAGGGAAGGCGAATCACCGAGGTGATGGGCGCCACCATAGTGACGGCGCTATACCGATTGGACTCGTCGTTCTGAATAACTAAAGCTGGACGGGTTTTCTGGATTTCATGCCCGCGCGCCGGGTCAAGCGCTGTGAGGTAGATTTCGCCTCTTTTCGGCCACCGCCCTTTGGCCGCTTCGCCGTTCCGTAGAGTTTCCGCCATTGTTCCCGATCCACTTCGAGCCAATCGTTGACCACTCCGAGATCCAAATCGCGATCGCGAATCGCGGCCTCCATCAGGCGCCGCTGCAGCGCTTCCGGAGCGGAGGTCGCCACGTAGTCTTGCACCGCGCGCTCAATGAAGCGGCTACGCTGC
The DNA here is from genome assembly GCA_963783505.1 of Terriglobia bacterium. Lineage (GTDB taxonomy): Bacteria > Acidobacteriota > Terriglobia > Bryobacterales > Bryobacteraceae > BOG-224. The sequence goes on from CAWAOP010000025.1 coordinate 453,230, forward strand.
CCCGCCGGCGCCAGCCGGTCGATGGAGACCAGAGTGCTCTCGTGGAGAACGATATTTACGCGCTTGAGTGCGGAGCGGGCCATCGCGATCCTCTATCCACATTATATCCACACGCGGTGTGTAACAGTACACGCCGACGAAAGCCCGGAGGGCGATTGAAAGTAGCCGGGGGGCCTTTGGGCGCCGCGAGCCATCGGGATCGGCCCCGAAATCCAGGAGCCCCGACAGGGGCGAAAGAAACTGCGATCGCTCTTCCGCCCCTGCCGGGGCTCACTTATTCATCGCGCACCACCCGAGCGCTCACGCGCTGGGCTACTATCTTCCGCGCCTCCGGCGCTTACGCTACCGCCGATTCTATTGCTGGCCGCCGCGTCCGCCCGCGGGAGGAGCGCCCGGCGCGCCGCCCGGACCGCCGCGTCCGCCCGGGGCGCCACCGCGGCCGCCGCCCGGACCAAACCCGGCGGGCGCCTGGTTCTGCTGGTCAAGAATGTCCTGGTACCGCTTCTCGCCCAGCTTCTGCTTCATGAAGTCCTCGTAGTCTTTCAGCAGCGCGGGGTCGGTGGGGCGGCCATCCACTTGAGAGGCCTTCTTGCCCTCATCGATCTTCTTGCGCGTCCACTCCGCTTGGGCTTTATTGAAGTCGGACTGATCGATAACGCCCTGCACCATATGAGGCGGGATGAAATAGAGGCCCTGCGCGTCGCCCAGCACGATATCGCCGGGCATCACGCTCGTGCCGCCGATTCGCGCGGGGACGTTGATCCCCATCACCATGGTTCGTTGAATCGCCGGAGGCACGGCGTATTTGTAGAACCCCGGCATGTTGAATTCGGAGATGCCGTCCAGATCGCGGATGTCGCCATCGATCACGAATCCCGTGCCGGTTTTGGTCCAGATGTAGTAGGCCAGATTATCGCCGATAATACCGCCTGTAGGAAGGCTGCCCCAGCAATCGATCACGAGCACATCGCCCTTTTGAAGCACGTCGATCGCGGTCTGGTGATTGATCTGGCCCTGGCCGCCATGAGCGCGATATTCGTTCTGGGTGTACGGGCTCACATCCGCCCGCGCCGGAGCAAGCTGCAGCGTGACCGCGCGTCCGATCAGCTTTTTCTTGGGGTTGATGTTCGTCAGGGAGTTCGACATATTGGGTTGTATAGTTCCGTCCGAGATTCACGTCATCCGTCGTCAGGGCCTTCAGCTTCTCGATCACCGCGTCCGAGACCTTGGGGCGGCCGTCCGGGAACCGCTCGCCCGTCCACTGTGCAGTGGCCTTGGTCAATTGGTCGGGCTGTTAGCGAATAAAACTGAGCGCGCGCCGAAACCGATAGAAGCGTAACCGCGGCCAGCGCCGCGGCGAGATACGTCTTACCTTTGCCCATTGTGGTCTCCCTGGTCTTGGACAGACGGCATCTCCGCCAACCGCGGCCTGTCCTACGGAATGCCATGATAACGCCCGACGCCCGCCCTATGCACGGGGGCGTCTCCTAAAGCAGATCCTGCCTGCCGCGCTTCTCGAGTTCCTTCACCACGTCGGAAACCTGCTGAGCGCGATCGCGCGCGGCCACCAACAGCGCGTCGGGAGTGTCGACGACGATCAGGTTGCTTACGCCCACCAGCGCCACCAGCTTTCCGCGAGCGTCCACGAAGTTGTTTGCGGAGCCGATGGATACGGAGTCGCGCGCCAGGCAGTTGCCGCTCGCGTCACGAGCCAGCAGCTCGTACACGGCGTTCCAGCTTCCCACGTCGTTCCAGCCAAAATCGGCGGCTGCGATTCCCGCAACGCTCTTCGCCTTTTCCATGACCCCGTAATCAATGGAGATGTTCTCGCACAGTGGGAAAGCGCGCTTCAATTCCGCCGGGAAAGCGCGGCTCCCGAAACGCGGCAAGGCGGAAAGAATCCCGGCGGTCTTCGGAAGATGCCTGCTCAGCTCCTCAAGCAGGACATCCGTCCGCCAGAAAAACATGCCGGAGTTCCAGTAGAAATGGCCGGCCTTCACGAAGCGGCGCGCCACATCGAGCGATGGTTTCTCGCGGAATCTGCGGACGCGCGCGGGCTCGGCGCTTCCGGATTGAGTCCCGCGCGGGAATTCCACGTAACCGTAGCCGGTTTCGGGCCAGCGCGGCGGAATGCCGACGACCATCAGCTTGCCCGATTCGGCCCCGCGAAAGGCCGCTTTCACGGTGCTTCGGTATTGCGCGGGCCGGGCAATCACATGATCGGCGGGGAACACGCCCATCACCGCGTCCTGATCGATGGAATGCAGAATGTGGGCGGCCAGGCCGATGGCTGGAGCCGTATTGCGTTGCGCGGGCTCCGCAAGTATCTGGCGGCGCGGGACCTTGGGAAGCTGGTCGATGATGGTCGCCTGCAAATGCCTGTTCGTCAGCACCCAGATCCGCTCAGGCGGAATTACGGACGCCAACCGGATCGCCGTCGCCTGAATCAGCGACTGCCGGCCAACCACATTCAGCACCTGCTTTGCGGATGCCCGCCGGCTCCGGGGCCAGAAACGCGTGCCGCGCCCGCCGGCCAGGATCAATCCGTAGTAATGAGCATTCATTCCGTTGTTAGTCGCTCGTCGCCCGTCGTCCGCATTCGGCCTTCCGCATTCACTATTCCGGCTTCCCTCAATTCAGCGGATACCCGTGCACCAGATTGAACGCCCGCTTCCAACGGGTTTTCGTCGGAAAATGCACGAGGACATCCAACATATGCCGCATGCCGATCCCCGTCGCCGTCAGATCCTCGGTGGATGCGTCGTACGACCAATAGACTACCAGGGGCTTTCCGATGATGTTCTCGCGCGGCACGAATCCCCAGTAGCGGCTGTCGAGCGAAGAGTCGCGGTTGTCTCCCATAGCGAAATAACACCCGGGTGGAACCACGACTTCGCCATCCACCAGATGGTTGGCCAGCATGTCGTGCGCGCCTTCGGAGACGGGCACGCTCGGATCGTTCGGGAAATTGTCGCGATAGGTATCGATATAGCCGGTCTTGTGGTAAACGTACGGTTCCGTGACGGGTTTGCCGTTGAGGATCAGACGCTTGTTCTCGAGGTGAATCCGGTCGCCCGGAAGGCCGATGGCGCGTTTCACGAAGGTCTGAGAAATATCCACCGGATAACGAAACACGACGATGTCGCCGCGCTTGATCTCGCTGTAGGGAAGCAGATGCCCGGATATCGAGCCCGCGGGCGCATACGCCAGCTTGTCCACCAGCACATGGTCGCCGATCATGAGCGTATCTTCCATGGAACCGGTGGGAATCACGAACGCCTGCACGAGCGTCGTGGAAGCGAACAGCAACAGGACGATGGTGAACGTCGATTCCGCGATGAAGCCGCGCGAAGCGGGAGGCTCCCGCGCGGGGCGATCCACGGATTCCGGAGCTTCGGCGATGTCCGCGCGTTCTTCGTTCACAGTCCCACATTGTACAAGGAAACCTTGGTATCCTGATTCGAGATTCGAGGACCCGACGATTGCCTTCACCTGACGCCGCGTACACTCCAGACGCCGCCGCCCGCCGCCGCGCGGCCTTGTTGGTGTTTTTCTGCACGCTCACCGGGGCGGCCGCGCAGATTCTCATGAAGCTGGGGATGGCGCATTTCGAGCCGAATCTCTGGGCTCTTGCGACCAACGTGCAGTTGATGTGCGGCTACGCGCTGTACGGGCTGAACACTCTGCTGCTGGTGCTGGCGTTGCGCGATGGCGAGCTATCCATGCTCTACCCGATCATTGCGCTGACGTATGTCTGGGTGACGTTGTTGTCGTATACTCTGCTTCACGAAACCCCTCACCTTTTAAAGAACCTGGGAATTGGAACGATCATCGCCGGCGTAGCGGTTCTGGGCGGGGGAGGGAAGAAGTGACGCCGGTTCTCATCCGCTCCATCTTCCTCATGGTGGGCGCCTCGCTGTTCGGTTCGTTCGGCGCGGTGTTTCTGAAGATGGGCGCCGCCGGAACCAGCCGGAATATCGTGAGCTTCCTGAACCCGAAGCTCGCTGTGGGCGTTGCGCTGTACCTGGGCTCGTCGGTGCTCTACGTTCTCGGCATTCGCGGCGGCCCGCTCTCCATCCTTTACCCCATCGTTTCGCTCAGCTACATATGGACCATGATCTGGGCGCGGATATTATTCAAGGAAGCGTTCACGGCGCGTAAGGTGGCCGCCCTCGCGCTGATTCTCGCCGGCGTCATCATGGTAGGGATCGCGGCGCAATAGAACGAATTACCGAAGAGGGCGAAGGACTAGGCCACCCGGCGGGCCGGGACTTTCCTTAGCTCGGACAGCATCCAATCGCGCCAGTCCCGGTCCTGGATGGCGGATTCGAACATTTCCAAGTCGTCTGCGTTGGGGCCGGCGGCTTCGAGTGCGCGAGTGAACAGCGTTTGAAAGGATTTGAAACTCAGGCGTCCAGATAAGCGCAGATCTCCCAACTCGCGCCCGATGGCGTTCAGCGCCTCATCCCGCTTTTTGGTCGCAGCGTTCATTCCCTCGTAACCAGTCCAAAGACCTTCTCAACCATATCATAGCCCTCATCATAGCCCTCGTACCACTGTCCCGATCTCGGCATGGACCGGCGCTCTCGCCTGTGCCAGCGCACGATCTCGTGATCGCCGCGCCGCTCGGGGTAGAATTCAACCATGCGATTTTGGAGCGTAATGCTGTGCGCGCCGCTTCTGGCGCCGCTGTTCGCGCAAACGCCCGTCCGGCTGGCGGTGGATGCGGCCGATGCGCCGCGCCGTCTCTTCCACGTGCGGATGAACATGGAAGTTCCCGCCGGGCCCGCCACGCTGCTTTACCCCCAGTGGATTCCGGGCGAGCACGAACCGAGCGGGCCGGTTGTGAATCTGGTGGGGCTGAAGATCGCGTGCGGGACGCAATCCGTATCCTGGCGGCGCGATGACGTGAACATGTTTGCGTTCCACATTCAAGCCCCCGCGTGCCCGACGGGGTTGGGCATCTCGTTCGATTTCATTTCTCCGCCGGAGTCGCAAGGATTCTCTTCGGGCAGTTCCACCACCACCGAACTGGCGGTTATCAGTTGGAATCAGCTACTGCTTTATCCACAGGGCGCGAATCCGGACACCCTGCAATATCAGGCTTCGCTGCACATTCCGTCATCGTGGCAGTTCGGCGCCGCTTTGCCGGTGCAGCGGGCCAACGGCGGCCAGATCGATTTCCTCCCGGCGTCCCTGACTACTCTAATCGATTCGCCCGTATCCGCCGGGCGCTGGTACCGCACCATCGAACTGGGCACGGACCGGGGGGCCGCGCACTTCCTGCATCTGGCCGGGGATAGCGCCGCCTCCGTGGAGATGGACGCCGCTTCCATCGCGGCTTACAAGAATCTGGTGACGGAAACCGGCGCGCTGTTCGGATCGCGGCACTATCGCAGCTACCACTTCCTCTTGACCCTCAGCGACCACGTCGCGCATTTCGGACTCGAGCACCACGAATCGAGCGACGACCGGGTCTCGGAACGAGCCCTGCTCGATTCTTCGCTGCGCAAGATGTCGGCCACTTTGCTTCCGCACGAGTTCGTGCATTCCTGGAACGGCAAGTACCGCCGCCCCGCGGGGCTGGTGAACGGCCAGAACGACGGCGGCTACGACTTCCCGATGAAGGGCGAGCTGCTCTGGATTTACGAGGGGCTCACCAATTATCTGGGCGAAATCCTGGCGCCGCGGGCCGGACTGCAAACGCCGGAGGAATTCCGCGAGACGCTCGCCATGACCGCCGCGTCCATGGACCGGCAGTCCGGACGCACGTGGCGTCCGCTGGAAGATACCGCCGTGGCCGCCCAAATCCTCTACGAGGTCGGTGACGACTACCGCGACTATCGCCGCGACGTCGATTACTATCCCGAAGGAACGCTCGTCTGGCTGGACGCGGACGTCGAGATCCGCAAGCTGAGCGACGGCGCCAAGTCGCTCGACGATTTCTGCCGCGCGTTTCACGGCGGACAGAGCGGCGCTCCGGCCATGAAGCCCTACACGCTCGAAGACGTAACGGCCGCGCTCGATAGCGTCCAGCGGCGTCCCGGCGGATGGACCGCGTTCTTCCGCGAACGCCTGGGCTCCACCGCTCCCCACGCGCCGCTGGGCGGCATCGAGCGCGGCGGTTGGAAACTCGCGTACTCCTCCGAGCCCACGGATATTTGGAAAGCGGCGGAGGAAGAACACAAAATCGTCGATTTGACGTATTCGCTGGGCCTGAAGGCGACCGAGGACGGAACCGTCGTCGATGTCGTCATGGGAGGCCCGGCGCAGAAGGCGGGAGTCGCGCCGGCGGTGAAGCTGGTCGCGGTCGACAACCGCCAGTACTCGCCCGCCGTGCTTCGCGATGCGGTTAAGGCGACGGCCTCCGGGCCTGCCACGCTGGAATTGCTCCTCAAGAGCGGCGAGTACTACCAGACCCGCCGCGTTGAATACTCGGGCGGCGAAAAGTATCCGCGGCTGGAGCGCGATTCGTCGGCTCCCGATACCCTGAGCGCCGTAATCGCTCCGCTCGCAAAACGGTAGACGCGGCTGCCCTCGCGCGATGGCCCTTCGCTTGCCACTGTTCGAGCCTGAATGGCCGGGTTGTCCGAGACTTCCGGCCCGGAGGGCGCCCTTCGGCGGGCCATGGTTATAGCGGAGCGGGACTTCGGTTCCGCTCCGGTCCGTTCGGGGCCCCGCGCGATGGGCGAATCCAGTGGCCGGCGTTCGACACTGTGCGCGAAGGAAGACAATGCGGCGGACCTCCGCATTGAGGCACAATGGAAAGAAGCGCGGCCGAAAGGGCGGGTATGGCCCGGCGGCGGCGCGCCTCGGCTTCTCATGGGGCCGGTCCAACGTTGGAAGACGAATGAGGTGTTCGTGAAGAGACTGTTGGCGAGTTGTGCGTGCGCATGCGCGCTGCTCTTGTTGGGGAACTCCCCGCTGGCTGGCCAGAACGCTCCCCCTCCGCCCGGAGGCGCGGGGCAGAATCCTCCCGATAGCGGGCAGCCCGCTTCCCCTAAGCCGCAATTCGATTACACAAAACTGGCCGCTCCGCCGCCGCTTCCCAAAGTGGTGGACGTTCAACGGACCGGCGAGCGCGGCTTCTGGATCGGTCTCGGCGCCTGGTGGGCGAACCCCGAACCTCTCATCGATCGGGGGCAGGGAAACCAGGAGTTCTATCCCGCGAGACTGCGCATGACGGGCAACCCGAAGTACAACCCGGATATTGAAATCGGCATCGCCATCACGCGCCATGACACGATGCGAATTTCGTATTTCACGTCGTCGGCTACCTCCGGAGGCCCCCTCACTCAGGACACTCAGGTTTGGACTGAAATCTATCCCAAAGGTACCTGGGTGAACATGAACTACAAGATTAGGAATGCACGGTTCACGTACGAATACCTGACTTGGCCGTACCCGGTGAAGAAGAGCGCTTTCCGGCTGAAGACGTTGTGGGCCATTCAGTACACCAACGTCCGCACGGGGTTCGATGCGCCGTATACCGCGCCTACCACGGATTCTTCGGGAAACTACATCACTTACAACACGACGGGCATCAACGCCTTTTGGAGCCCCGTGGTGGGCGCTAACTCCCAGTACTGGTTGTCGAAGGCCATCCGATTGGATGCCACGGCGGAAGGCTTCGCGTTTCCGCACCACTGGGGCTCCTGGGAATTGAACGGCGCCGTGAGCGTCCGTGCGGGCCGCTACGAACTGCAGATGGGAGTTCGCGACTATCATTTTCGAACCTCGCCTCGGGGTGACTACTGGATACGCGGAACTATGTTCGGGCCGTTCGTCAAGTTGCGGCTGTTTAGCGTAACCGAATAGCCTCGGCGAGCCGCCGATGAAAGCATAAGCCTTTTGTTTTGTGCAGGCAAGGATCGCCGTGCGTTTTCCCGGGCGTCGCGTGGCCGCGTGCCCGGCCGCTCCCGGTTGGAGTGGGCCGTAACCCCGAAGCCCCGTCAGGCATCTCACCATCTGATGAAAGGCGCTCGAATACTGCCACTTTGCCTGCTCTGCGGCGCGGCTTGGGCGCAGATCTACCCGGGCGGGTATCCGGGGGGATATCCCGGTGGCTACCCGGGCGGATATCCTCCCACGTATCCAGGCCAGCGTCCGTATCCAGGTTCCGGAATCCCAGTGCCCTCGAGCCGGGGTTCCGGTCAGACCAAACAGCCGGATGCGCCCCTGCCGACGTTTCACGGCACGCTCGCTCATCTGGACGACAAGAGCATCACGCTGAATACCGACGATCACCGCGAGATCGATTTCAAGCGCACCGGTAAGACCAGGTTTTTCAAAGGCGATCGGGAAGCAAAACCCGCCGACTTCAAGCCCGGCGACGAGGTGTCCGTCGACGCACCGCAGGATTCGGCCGGGAACCTGACCGCCGTGAATGTGCGGTTGGAGAGCGCCGCCTCGGCGGGTTCTTCCGCCGGCGCCGAAACGGCGGCGAACGGCGAAAAGACTCCGGGGACGTGGTCGAGCGCGGCTGCAGCGCCCAGCCCGGATACCGCCGCCAAACCGGTAACGGAGGCGAAACCCGCGCCAGCGAAACCGGACGCCGACGATCCCGGTCCGCCGGTGCTGCGCCGCGGCAAGCCCAACGATCCCGAGCACACGGAGGCAAAGCCCATTCCCGAAACGGCCCAGGCCGCCGCTCCACCGGATCCCGATAGGCCGGTGCTGATCCGCCATTCCGATTCGGATTCGGCCGCGGGCGCCGCTCCTCCAGCCCCCGCCCCGGCGGATGCCGATAGGCCGGTGTTGATCCGCCATTCCGATTCGGACTCGACTGCGCGCGCCGCTCCGTCCCCTCCCGCCCCGCGCGCTCTTTCCCGGGGCGACGAAGACTTGCCGTTCCCCTCGCTGTCCGCCGATCCGGTGATCCGGAAGGCGACCGACGCCGCGCTGGATTTCACCGAGGCGCTGCCGGACTACGTCTGCCAGGAGATGATCGCGCGCTTCCAAAGCGAAACCAGGCCCGCCAACTGGCAGCCGCTCGATGTAGTGAGCACGGAAGTAGTTTACCGGGATGGCAAGGAGGAGTATCGCAACGTCGCCGTCAACGGCAAACCCACCAAGAAGCCCATCGAAGAGTCGGGAGGGGCTTGGTCCACCGGAGAATTCGGGACCGTGCTCATCAGCCTGTTCTCGCCCGGCACGGCCGCCAGGTTCCGCTATGTGAGGGACTCGCGGACCTCCGGCTTAACGGCTAGGGAATATTCGTTCCAGGTGGCGCGCGAGAATTCGAACTGGACGGTGCAGGCGGCTTCGCAGAGCTACCGGCCGGCGTACAGCGGCACGGTGTGGATCGATCCGGCGACGTTCCGCGTTCTTCGGATCGAGATGCAGGCCGAAGGGCTGCCCGGCGAATTCCCCCTCGACCACGTGGAATCGGCGACGGATTACGGATATGTCCGGCTGGGCGATACCCGCCAGTTTCTCCTTCCGGTGCATTCGGAAACCCTGAGTTGTCAGCGCAGCTCCGTCTTTTGCGCCCGGAATCAGATCGATTTCCGCAACTACCACAAGTTCGAAGGCGAATCGACGGTTACATTCGGGGCCCCGAAGCAGTAAGAACGCCACGGACGCGCCTGCCGGGGACCGGCGATCCGGGCGGAAGGCTGAATGCCAAAGGCGGAATGCTGAAGGCTGAATGCTGAAGGCCGAAGGCTGAGTGCCGAAGGCTGAATGCGGAAGGCCGAAGGCTGAATGCTGAAGGCTGAGTGCCGAAGGCTGAATGCGGAAGGCTGAAGGCTGAAGGCTGAATGCTGAATGCGGAAGGCCGAAGGCTGAGTGCGGAAGGCTGAATGCTGAAGGCTGAATGCTGAAGGCTGAATGCTGAAGGCTGAATGCCGAAGGCTGCATAGAATATCGGATGGGGCGGCGGCTCACCGCGCGAGGCAGTTCATTTTCGGCGGCTGAACCTGAAATCCGAATTCGAAAGGCCCCGTATCGGTCCCATGCTGAAGGAAGCCCTTGTCCGCGAGGAAGAAAACCGGAGCGATTGCTTTGTAACAGGGCACGACTTTAGTCGTGCCGATCAAGCACCCTGCCGCAACCGGGCCGAGGCGCGAAGCGCCAATGGCAGACAGGCATTTACGACAGGGGCGGAACTCTCTTGAAAGGAACCGGAAACCGCTGTACACTCTAACTTGTTGACGGCCAAGGAGGTATGAGCGGCCGTTCGGCGCTAGCGCTTTCAGGGAGGGCCTAAGTCCTTCGGTTGCAGCCGGCAAGCGGGAACAGCCGCGGTTTTTTCGTGGATGTGCTTTGTTTTCAGGGATGTGGGGCCAATTTCGGAGTGCAGCCCTGGCTAGGGGGACGTGGGACGGAAGGGTTAAGTGCCGAGGAAACAATGAGATGGCATAGCACCGGCGAAAAGTGGCGGATTTTGGGGCGTCGCGTAAGTCTATATTTTCGAAATGGTGGTAAAAATGAACACTCTGGACGCCGTGTTATCAATAGGATAGAATCGATGCAGGCGGCGCCGCCTCCCCGATGAGAAGGGGATTGAAACCTTGTGGGTGAATCCTTGAGCAGCGTGCGCGGTTGCCGTGGGCGGCGCCGCCTCCCCGATGAGAAGGGGATTGAAACTGAGAAGCGAATCGGCCGGGCTGCCCCGACTTATTGGCGGCGCCGCCTCCCCGATGAGAAGGGGATTGAAACGTAACTACTTGCGTCGCTTTCTACGAAACCGTCCAGAGGCGGCGCCGCCTCCCCGATGAGAAGGGGATTGAAACACGAAGGCAACCGCGATGAGCGTCTGGAACGAACGGGCGGCGCCGCCTCCCCGATGAGAAGGGGCTGAGAATTGTGGTCGGGCCACCGCTTGCTTACGCGCGCGGCTCGGTGCGGGGCCTCCCCGATGAGAACGGGTTTTAGACCGTGTGGGGCAGGTTCCCGACCTGCCCCTCTTCAGAGGCTGTGCCGCCTCCCCGATGAGAAGGGGCTGAGAATTGTGGTCGGGCCACCGCTTGCTTCCGCGCGCGGCTCGGTGTGGGGACTCCCCGATCGGAAGGGGATTGGAGGTCAGTGGGGCGGCCCTCCTGGGCTGCCTGTTTTTCTGGGCGGCGCCGGCTCCCGGGCCGGATGGGGATTGAAATGTCGGATTGGGCAGGTCTGGAGACCTGCCCCGCGGAGCGGCATAGCCGCGGCCAAACGTGGCGCGCGCTTCAGCGTGCCGCGGTGAACTTCAGTTCGCCGCCTGGACCGTGGGCCGAAGCCCACGCCGGCGCGCTGAAGCGCACGCCACTAGGCCGGCGCGACCCACTTCCGGAATCTTCGCAGGCTGCGGAGAATTCGGAGAGTTGTAATACTTTGCGCCGGCGGTTCCTGTCCGGGAAGGGTACGGGCAGATTTGACGTTCCCGGGGTTCTAGGCCCATGGCTCTTCCGATTAGCGACGAGCAGCTTTGGGAGGCGTGGGAACGGGTTCGGGAAAACGAAGGGTGCGCGGGAGCGGATGGCGTCACCGTCCACCGCTTCGCCGAAACGGCGCACCGCCGGCTTCCCGAATTGCGCGACCGCGCGGACGCGGGACTGTACCGTCCGTTTCCCCTGCTGAAGATCGTGGTGGAGAAACCGGGGGCCGGCGGTCGGACGCAGGCCGGGCTGGGCAGGTCGGGAACCTGCCCCACTGAGTTTGGGGTTCAGGCGGGGCGCCCACCGGGTTTGTGGGCCGGGGAAGAGAAGCCGGAGGCCGGGGAAGAGAAACCAGGGGTCGACGGTCCCGGGAAAACTGGGCCGGTCTCTGCCCGTGGCGCAAGCCGCCAGGCTTGCAGAGTCGGCTGTCAAGCCGACTTTCCAAAGGCCGACCCGCCCAAAGGGCGCCCGGTCGGCCCAGCAGGCTTGGCAGCCCGCCCCGCCAAGACCCGCACGCTGCTGGTCCCGGCCGTGCGCGACCGGGTGCTGCAAACCGCCGTGGCGCGGCATCTTTCGCGCTCCTTCGAAGAGGAGTTTCTGGAGTGCAGCTTCGGCTACCGTCCCGGGGCGCAGCGTGGACCGGGCCATCGCGCGCATCCGCAAGTGCCGCGAGATGGGTTACGTCTACGTCGCGGACGCCGATATTCAAAGCTTCTTTGACCGCGTTTCGCACGATCTGCTTTTAGAGAGGCTGGCGGAGCGGCAGCCGGGCGAGGCCGTCATGGGGCTGCTCCGGCAGTGGGTGCGTTGCCAGAGTTGGGACGGCGCGCACGTGCGGCCGGTACGCCTGGGCGTTTCACAGGGCTCGCCCATCTCGCCGCTGCTGGCGAACTTCTTTTTGGAAGAATTCGACCGCGAACTGGAAAAGAGCGGGCGCAAACTGGTGCGCTACGCGGACGATTTCGTGATCCTGGCGAAGACCGCGGACGAGGCCCGGCAGGCTCTGACCCAAAGCAAGGAACTGCTGGAAGCGGCCCGGCTCGAACTGAACCTGGAGAAAACCAGGATCGCCGATTTCGAGCACGGCTTTCGTTTTCTGGGCGCGATGTTCCTGGGCAAAGACATCTGGACGCCGTGGAAACACGAGCGGGAGAAGGGCCGCATCCTCTTCATGGCTCCGCCGCTGCCCCCGGCGCGGAGGGCGGCGTACGAAATGGCGCCGCCGCGCGGCGAGATGGAACTGGCGCTCGAGCGGGCGGGAGCGACGGAGGCGGACATGCCGCCAGGAATGGCGGCATGGCAGCCCGGAGGGCCACTCCACGGGCGATTGCACGGGACGGGGAACAAGGAGGCATCCGTGGCGTTTCTTTATCTGACCGAGCAGGGCTCCGTTTTGCGCAAGGCGGGCGACCGCTTGCTGGTGGAAAAGGACGACGAGGTCCTGCTGGACCTGCCGTACCACAAGCTGGAAAACGTCCTCCTGTTCGGGAACGTGCAGGTGACCAGCCAGGCGCTGGCGGAACTGCTGGAAAAAGGCGTGGGGATGAGTTTGTTCTCGTGGCATGGGCAGTTCCGGGGATCGCTGGCTCCGCCGCGCGGCCACAACGTGGAGCTGCGCCTGGCGCAATTCGACTGGTATCGCGACCCGGCGCGGACGTTGAAGATGGCGAGAGCCACGGTGGAGGCGAAGATCGCCAATGAGATCGCCGTTGTGGAACGGTATGCGGCCAAAAACGCGGCGTCCGCGGAATTGGACGCGCGGCTGGCGGCCATGCGGGCGGCCATGGAAGGCTGCGCGGGCGCCCCGACGGTGGCCTCGCTCGACGGGTTCGAGGGAACCGCGGCGCGGGCCTACTTCGATTCCGTGATGGCGTTCAACAAGTCGGATATGCAATGGCCGGGGCGCAGGCAGCACCCGGCCACGGACCCGCTGAACGCGCTGCTCTCCCTGGGCTACACCCTGATCATGCACGAGCTGACGGGCCTGCTGGAAGGCGCGGGTCTGGACCCGTACATCGGGTACCTGCACCAACCGGACCGGGGACGGCCCTCGCTGGCGTTGGACCTGATGGAGCCCTTCCGCCATCCCCTGGCGGACCGGCTGACGCTGGCGCTGGTGAACCGGGAGATGATCCAGCCGGGGGATTTCCACGCCGAAAGCGAGCGGCCGGGAGTTTTCCTGAAACCGCAAGCGCTGCGGAAATACTTCGCGGACTGGGAACGCTGGATGCTGGACCGCTCCCCGGAGACGGGCTTGAAGGGGACGCGCTGGCGGGAGGCGTTGAAAGCCGAAGTGGAGAAGCTGGCGGCGGCGCTGCGAGAGGGAACGGACTTCGCGCCGTTCCGCTGGCAACCGGAGAAGGAAACCGCGGAGGGAACGGAGGCGGCGTGCAATACGTCGTCTGTTACGATATAGCCGACGACGCGCGGCGGAGCCGGGTGGCGAATTGTCTGCTGGACTTCGGGGCGCGGGCGGAGGAGAGCGTTTTCATCGCGAACCTGGAACCGGAACACGCCAAGCGGATGGAAGAGCGGCTCAAGAAGCTGGCGCACCCGAGCCTGGACCGGATGCACATCTTCGAACTGTGCTCGGCCTGCGCGGGCCGGACGAAGGCGCTTGGGGCGGCGGAAACGGTCGAAGACCGGGAGTTTTACGTTATCTGACGTGTTTTCAGCGGCCTGGGGCCAATTTCAGAGTACAGCCCTGGCAAGGGGGACGTGGGACGGAAGGGTTAAGTACAGAGGCGGCAATGAGATGGCATAGCACGGGCGAAAAGTGGCGGATATTGGGCCGTCGCGTAAGTCTATATTTTCGAAATGGTGGTAAAAATGAACACTCTGGACGCCGTGTTATCAATAGGATAGAATCGATGCAGGCGGCGCCGCCTCCCCGATGAGAAGGGGATTGAGACGCGGAGAAACTACCTAGTGACGAACGGGGTCAATGAGGCGGCGCCGCCTCCCCGATGAGAAGGGGATTGAGACTTAGCTGATCGCGTGGGCGCCAGTCTTCATCACGGGCGGCGCCGCCTCCCCGATGAGAAGGGGATTGAGACTCAGTGGGGCAGGTTCCCGACCTGCCCCCCTTCAAAAGGCGCCGCCGCCTCCCCGATGAGTAGGGATTGAGACTTTTCTCCACTCCGCTGAGGCTTCTTTCCACTCTTGGGCGGCGCCGCCTCCTCGATGAGAAGGGGATTGAGACTCAGTGGGGCAGGTTCCCGACCTGCCCCACCCCTGCCCCACCCAGGTTCCCGACCTGCCCCATCCGGCTCCTCATCTTTCCCAGAGAAATCCAGGCTGCAATCGCTACTACTTCGGTATGGGTTTCTACCGCCGCCGCCTGCCTCATTGGGACCCGGTGGGCGCCTCGATCTTCGTCACGTGGCGGCTCACTGGTTCGCTGCCGCGCGACTTCAAGGCGCTTCGCTGGCCTGGCGCGGAGGCTACGGGCGGCGCTCGGTTCGCCGTAACAGATCGGTACTTGGATAGTGCCGTCGTTGGGCCCAAGTGGTTGGAAGATCCCCGTATCGCCGAGTGCGTTGTCCAGGCTATGGTTGACGTCGAGGCGAAGTGGAAGCTCTGTGAGACCTTTGCCTGGGTGGTAATGCCAAACCACGTCCATTTGTTACTTCGAAGCGAGCTCCCGCTCGCCGAAGTCATGCGTCCGCTCAAGAAGAACAGCGCAAAAGCTGCGAACGCGATCTTGGGCCGGACTGGCAGTCCCTTCTGGCAGGATGAGTCGTTCGATCATTGGGCTCGAAGCTACGCCGAATTCGCAAAGATCGCGGAATACATTGAATGGAATCCCGTCAGGGCCGGTCTGGCGGAACGGCCCGAGGATTGGAAGTGGTCCAGCGCGTTTGGGAGAAGCTCGGACGGGGCAGGTCGGTAACCTGCCCCACAAACCCTCGCAGTCCAGTGGGGCAGGTCGGTAACCTGCCCCACAAACCTTCGCAGTCCAGTGGGGCAGGTTCCCGACCTGCCTCGCTTCAGAGGCTGCGTCGATTCCCCGATGAGAAGGGGATTGAAACCCAGTGGGGCAGGTTCCCGACCTGCCCCTCTTCAGAGGCGGCCATCGCTTCCCCGCTGTTATCCTGAATGGCGGGCGCCATGTCCAACAACGCCGCGCTGAATCCGAATCGGATCTGGGTCGTGCCTCTCAACGATCTGGAGGCTACCGAGATCCGCACGCTGCTCGAGACCCACGGGGAGGATGTATGCGAATCGAAGCAGCGCTGGGGCGCCGCTTGGGCCGGTTTGGAACCGGAGATTCAAGACGCTTTGCGCCGTTTTCGGGCGCGCTTCCCGCACGGACAGATTTTCGGCATTGAGTTGGCAGGTCCGAATGAGTTCGGCGCCGTAAACATCGATCATCACCGCTACTCGGACGGCGACCGCTCCGCGCCCCTTTCTTCGCTGGAGCAAACCGCACGGCTGCTGGGCGCCGGCTTGACCCACCGGCAGCAACTCGTCGCCGCCAACGACCGCGGTTATATCCCCGCCATGCTCGAAGCCGGCGCATCCGAGAGCGAGATTGCCTGCATCCGGTCGCTGGACCGGGCCGCGCAAGGGATCTCCGCCGAAGACGAGCGGCTTGCCGCGGAGGACATCGGCCAGCGGGCCGAGTGGCGCGGCGACCGCGTGATGGTCCGGTGCCTCTGCGCCCTACCTCGGCGCACTCGGATCGCCTGTACGGCCGGGCGCGGGAAATCCTCTTAGCGGGACCGCCCAGTGGAGCTACTCGGGCCCGCGGCATCGGAGTCTGGCCGCGATGCCGTTCGGCGAGACGCATTGGTCGGGCGGCGACCCCGCGAACGGCTACTTCGGGATCGCCGGCCCATCGGCGGACGCCCGCGAGCGGATCGCGGCGTTTTTCTGGCAGTGAGCTACGTCCGCGGCGGGCGCAGGCGCGGCAGCTTCGGAATTCTCGCGTCGATCTTCGCTTTATCCGATTTGGCCACCGGCTGGAGGGCGGCTTTCAGTGCGTCGTCTCTCTGCTGATCGTTCGAGGCGAACCACTGGTACAGTTCTTCCTCTCCACGCTGCCCGGCGACCCGTGGGTAGGAAACTTCCACATTCCTCTCGAGCTTCGAGGGGTTCCCCAGCTCTTCGATGGCCGCGCGGATCTCGGGGTTCATGCCCGCCCGGAAAGCGTCGCGAAGCCGCCGCCAGTCGAGCTCTGCCGGTCGATAGCGTTCGCGGCCCCAGCCCTCGGCGGAGTAGCGGGACGAGCGGTCCACAAGCCGAACCCGCTCGACGGCCAGGCGGACGCTGCCGAGCCCGATCGGCTTCCCCATCCCGAGCTTGTGCCGGTATTCATCCGCTGGGGAGAGAGCGTAGAGCAGCATACCCAACTCCAGATCGTCGAGATTGTCGAACCGCACTTCGAAGCGCCATTGGGAGCCCTTAGCCCAAGGTCTCACCTTCACGTGGCGGTCCCGTTCGAACTCTCCCGAATTCCTCCACGGCTCGGCGCGTTCCTCGACGGCTCCCCGGTTGTGGACGTACACTTTGCGGCCCTGCGGCCAGTGCGAGCCGGGCCGCAGATTGTCTTTCGCGATGTAAGAATTGACGCCTCCCGGGTGCTTAAAGTACAACGCGGGCGATGGGGGTTTCGGGCCGCTCAATTCCTTAAGTTGCGTCAAGGACAGTTCTTGGACGGGGTTCGAGGCGAGCCCCGGCGAAAACCTCACTCGGCCCTTAAGCTGAATACCGTTGCGCATTTCCCGGCCGTCTTTTTCTTCCACGAACCCGAACACCCGTTCCGCCAACGTGATTTGCTTCCGCCCTGGATGGAACGGGGTCAGTTCAGGGTCCACGCCCTCGAAAAACGCCCACGCGTTTGCGGCTTGCCCTTCGCGCGATTCGACGCGGCCGCGCCAAATCGACGAGAAGGCGATCTCGGTAACGGAAGCGCCTTGGTCGTCCACGGCGAAGAACACCAAGTCGCCTTCCTGAAGCCGCAGTTTGTCTCCCTTGCCGCGGTTCGGCCGCGTGTCTTTCGGTTCATAGGGGCGAGGCGCCGGGTCGTTCTTGGAGTCCTCGGTCATCTGGTCTGCCAACTGCTCGAAGCGTTCCACCACCACCGGGCTCACCGGCAGCCGCCCGAAGCGCCCGTGGCGATAGGGGAGGAACAGTTCGTGCGTCTTATTGTGGGGGATCTGGCGGGCCGGGTCGAAACAGCCCAGCACGCGAACCAGGCAGTCCTGCGCCGGGGCCGTTCGATCCTCACGCTGGGCTACGACGGTCGTGGAATGACTGGATGTCTTGGCGTTTAGGTGGCGTAGCGCAGGAGGGCCCAAAGGGTCAAGATCTCGCCAGGCGAGTTGACGGATATTGATGTGGTCAGCGGGCTTGGAAGTTGTGCGCAGAGCCCACTTCTTCTTGTTGGGGTCGATGGGGTCATCCTCGGCGCGGCGTATCGATTCGCGGTCTCCGACGAAGAAGCGGAACACAGGCTCAGCCGCGAACACTCGTTTCCAGCGTTGCATGTCGGGCCTGAGGCGGCCCCGCGAGTCGTATTGGAGGAGCGGCAGGCAGACCGGCTCCAACTGCCACCCTTCCCCGGCTTTCGAGAGCAACCCGATGGCGGTGAGCGGCTCGCGCATGGGCTTCCTGAACGAGTAGCAGGGCTGCCCGAGTACCTTGCGGCTCAGCACGCGCAGCGCGGAGTTACTGGCAGCTTCCGCCAAGGCAGCCACCTGGCCGCGGAGCGTCGAAGCGGGCAGGGCCGGCCGCCCGTCCAACTTGAATCCAGTCACCTCTTCGCCGGTCTTGCGATGGCCGACGAAGACCGGGCTGACGGCTTCCACCGTACATTCCAAGACTCCCGAATGCGTATCGGGCTGATAACGGTCGTGCCGCACGTTGGGGGAGCGCCGTTCCTTGAAATCCTCACGGGACAGGTCGCCTCTGCGGCCGTCTTTGACTGCCGGAATAAAGTGAAAGGGTAAGTAGAAATCACCCATTGTCGGCTCCTTCCGTTTCCCACGCTCGAATCCAGTCTGCGACCGTTCCGGGAGCCCACCCCGCGAGCTTCCCTTCGATCCATTGCACAGCCGGCGTTCCGTCCGTATCCAACGCAGCCCAGCCGTAACCCTTGGCGCTTCCCAGCCGAACGTCAGATCTCCCTCGGCGGCGTCGCGCAACGTCAGCGCAGCAGGCCCAATGCCGGCTCGGGCGCGCCGCCCATCTTTCGCAACCGCTCCAGATCCACGGTCAACGCTCCGGCAAGCCACGGTTGCCAGCCGCCTTCCGCGTCGAATTTCCGCTCTTCGGCGCCGCCGCCGGTGAACCGGTCAATCGCCAGGAACTCCTGCTCGTAGGGCGCGTCCGGGAACGGCGTACCCGGTCGGGCCACCTCCACGAAATCCCGGATCCAATTACGCTTTCCCAGCCCGCGGCGCCGAACAACCGGGTGAGCGAGTCGCGACGCTCAGGCAGATTACCCGTTTCTCCGCGATTCACCGCCTGCCTTTCGCCGCGTTTGCCGCAGGTCCGGCAGATGCGCGCCGCCTGGTGAGCCAGAACACCTCGGAAGCTCTCCGCCGGGAGGAGCAATCGTCCATCGGCCCGGCGCCGGGCGGCGTGCGCGTGTTTGCCCTGGTCCTGCTCCCGGTCTTCGTGGGGTCGTTGACCAGGAATGGATGGCCGTCGAAGCGTAAGGTGAGATCCAGCCGTTTCCCAATCGCCGGCGCCGCCGCCGCGGCGGGCGCAAGATCGGAGGAGCGGTCGGGGGCCGTTGCCAGCGCCGTATCGAGCGGCACGGGATTCTCCATCCACCGTTTCAGCGCGGCCGCATCCATGACGCGCACCGCGCCAACCGCCCACTTGCAGATACCCCAGCCGTTCGACTCCCCGGCCCCGAGCCGGATAGTTTCCGTGTTGAACCGTTCAAGACCTCGCAGGATCAATTCGGCGGCATCCTTCCAGCCGGCCGCGAAGAATCCTCGGCCGCGGATGCGCACCTGAAACTTCGTTCCGGCCGGAACCACTTCCGCGTGATACAGAAGGTGACTCTGCGCGGCTCCGGTCACGGCGTTGATCGCCGTACGGCCGAGCGCTAAATCCTTCCAGTGGAGGGGCTCGAACGAAACCGCGTCCAGGAACTGCGCGATTCCGCCGTCTCTTTCATTCCGAACACTTCGTCAGCGGCGGCGTCGCCAACCGGAAAGCCACCACGGACGGGCAAATCAGCCCGGAGCCCGGCAGGCGAGCCCGGCGGTCCAGCGTTTTCGCGGCGGTCTGAATCTCCGCAGGCTCCTCGGGACCCTCTTCGGATCGCCGGAATGTACGTACCGCCGCACCGCCATCCCCGATATTGCGGCGACAGGGTTTCCAAAGTCCCTTCCACTTGCCAAATCGACTCGATCTTCATAGGTTGCGCTCCCAGTGCCAGGCCAAGTCCACTGCAATTTCCCCAAATCCGTTCTGGGGGATATAAGGGCATTTCCGCCAATCGGAGGCATCGCCGGAAAGGCCGAAACGTCTGCAAACCGATCGAGCCACGGGCAATCCGTCGCGCTCCCAGGCGGCGACGCAGTCTTCGGCGCCGTCCTTGACTTTCTTAGGAAAAGGTGCTCCCGGTTTGGGTCAGGACATAGGGCGCGTAGCCGGGCCGCGGGGAAAATTGCCTCCATAAGTAGCCGCCGCCGGCAAGCTCCTGGGTGGCGTAAAGCGCCTTCATCTCAAGGCGACCTCCAGATACCTCGGTCCAATACTCTCCGTAAACGCCGAAGGCATCGTTGAGCCCCAGGCCAACCGCCCCGATTTCGCAAAGCAGGGCCGGAGTCTGGAGCGTCACTACCCATTCGTCTCCATGCGTTCCCTTGTTTGAGACGCGCTCCACGGCCGAAGTCAGGTCCACGCGGCTGGCGACGCAGCGGGTCTTGAGTTTACCGACGCGGGAAGGCCGCATACGCGCAGAAGGCCGGCAAGCTGCTCCTGTACCGCGACCCGTTTTTCGGGGGTGACTCCGCCAAAATCGATTTCCGCAAGCCACTCGAATTCCTGGAACGAGCCGTCCGGCTTGCGGGCTCTCGGAGCCAGCATTCGATACGCGAAGAGGTTCGCGTCCAAGGCCCGCCGGCTTTCGGTTTCGATCTGGTTCCGCACGCGAAGTTCGCGATGCGGCTCCACGACGCCGAAGCAAGCATCCGCGCGGTGCGGGTCTTTCCAATCCACCTGGAAAGCCGGAGCGTACCCATTCTCCGGCGCCGGGACGCCCGAAAGAGCCGCATCCTTCAGCAACGCCTTCTCACCCGCTTCCACGGCGCTCAGAGGCACGGCGCAGGGCCGCTTGCGGTTCTTCTTCTCTACGGGCTTCGCATGAAGAACTCGCAGATTAGCAAAGCTTCGCAAAGCTCGCGGTGGGGAGTGGCGGGCATTCGATCCACCACCGCCGCGGCATCCTGCACTTCCACGCCGTTGAGAGCCAGAATGAGCCGAGCCAGCGCTCCCTTAATGACGCCTCCGGAGATGTCCGGCTGCGATTCGAAAATGTTCTCGGCGAGCCGCCTGCCCGCCAGGCACAGGGGGCCCTCGGGACAAAGCGCCACGCCCCACCGATCGCCAATAGTTCGCTCCCATCCGGAGCCTTCGGTCCACACGTCCACGCGCGTCACTTCGGCATCGGCGACTACGCCGTAGCCCACTGTCGTCTCTGCGCCGATGGCGGGGACGAAGCGAAACCCCTGAACCAATCGCCGGTCCAGGATAGCGGCTTCCTCCGGAGAGACGACCGCCCAGACACGGCCAGTCGAGGCAACTAGGAACCACCGGGGAGGAACGGGGTTTGGATCATGAGGTTCTTGCCGCGCTCGACGGAGCGCGTCACGCGGTCGCGCTCGATCCGGTACGCAACTACGTCTTCGCGAATCGCGTCGCTGCCCTGGTCCTCGAACACGAAATCGGTGAACTGGAGCAGGCCGCGCTCGCTGGTCCAATCCTCCTCGCCCTCTTTGGGAGGTTCCTTTCCGGATCCCATCGCTCCCAATCGAGCGCATGGTCGCCGAGGGTATCGGCAAGCTCCTGCCAGGCCGGCCGCTTCAATCGCCCCTTGCAGAGGCTTCCCGCCGGGATAGTATTCGCCGGCCTCGTTTCGGGCGAACGGGGCGTCGATGCCGAATCCCGCGGGCGCGCTCGATGTGGTGAGCAGCGGCCCTCGCACACGGAGCCGGACGTTCCAACAGGTCAACCGCGGACTGGCAAGAATCATCGTCACTCTTCCACCCCCAGGTAGTCCCAGAGTTCGAGCAGGTGAAACCACGAGGCCGGGCCGTCACCAGTCAGCGCGGACCATTGCCCCAGTTCCCTCCGCCATTTCTTCGACGAACGGGAGGACATAGTGCGTCAGGAAATCCGTAGCCTTGCCTTGCGCCAGCCCAGCGCCGCCTGGAAGACTTTTCGCCGGGGGAATTCGTCCTTCTTCAGTTGGCCGAGAGCCGCGTCCATTTGTTTCAGCGCGCCCGTTTCGCCCTCGGCGTCGAGCACCATTGCCTTTCGGACGGCGGGATCGGGCCACCGCTTTTCGAGGAACCACTCGAGTTCCTCCCCGACGTGATCGAAGGATTCCAGAACCAGGTAGCTGAGCCGGCTCCGGTCTCGGTCTTTCTTGGATTCCTCCGCAAGATCGTGAGCCAGATCGGTGAGCGCATGGATGGGGGCCTTCTGGTGAGCGAAGATGAGGGCCATGGCGTGCTTAATCGGGGTTGTCTTTCCGCCGATTCGGATCGCCGCGTCCTTCATTACGCCGCAGAACAGTTCGGCGACTTCCCATCCGCACCACGCCGGGACGACCAGCATCATCTCATCGCCGCCCCACAACAGGACTTCGATCCGGCGGGCACCCTCGTTCTGCCAGCGCGGGTCTGAAGTTCGTTCCAGAAGCTG
Source organism: Terriglobia bacterium (assembly GCA_963783505.1). GTDB lineage: Bacteria > Acidobacteriota > Terriglobia > Bryobacterales > Bryobacteraceae > BOG-224. The sequence goes on from CAWAOP010000025.1 coordinate 475,477, forward strand.
CTTCCGGAATTGGTCCCGTTTGCCCTGGAATTCCTTGTCGAAACTTGCGATCAGATCGGCTTGCTTCCGCTGTTCCACGGCCTTCAGTGCCTGGCGAAGCTGAGATGTGATCCTGTTTCCGTCGCAATAGAAGAGGGCCACCTTGGAATCCAGCGGGTGTCCCGGACGCCCCGCGAGTTCCTGCATCTCCCAGGTGTATTCCCAGTCCACGGAGAGGCCAAGCCCCTCGTGAAGGAAACTCTTCTTCATGTTCCGGCCGTACTCATAGCGAGCCGCCGTCGCCTCGCTCACGAAGGGGCTCTTGTGGTCGCCAATTTTCCGCGCCGCCGGACGGACATGGTCCCACTTGCAGACGTCCGTTCCCTCGGGCTCCGCTAGACCGGCCACCGTAAACGAACGAATTTGTTTGGCCCTGATCCGCGTGGTCAGCTCCGCATCGGCGGTGAAGAAATCGGCATCGTCATTCGGCAGGACTGCGACCGCGATCGTGGCGTGCGGAAATTCTCCCCGGAGCCAACGGTTGGCCGCGTCCTCCAGATCCCCCGGAGATCTCGCGGTTGCCACTTGAAACACGGCTTTCGATGCGCCCTGGGTTAGCGTCTTGACAGGCTGGGCTACGCCATCGAGTCCGTCAAGCCACTTCTTGAAACCCTCGGGAGCCTTCAGAAGCATCAGCCCGCCGCCGCGGATGGCGTTCAGGTTCTGCGCCTCGTGAACGAATCCGTCGATGTTAATCGCCTCAACCTTGATCAACACGTTTGCGCTCCTTTTCCGTCGCGTCCTTTTCTCCGCGCTTGTGACCCCTATAGAATCCGTACAAAACCAGGATGAAGCACGCTATGCCTATAACGCTCCAAACCAAAAGAGGCCACCAGAGCTTGAAGTCGTCCCCGCGCGCCCCCCGGATCCACTTGCCGCTCAAGGTTGCGGCCTTGCGGAATAACTCGGAGTCGAGCGCGCCGACGGCCACCGCAAGCCCGGTGAGCCAGAACAGAAATCGCGTGAGCCACTCGGTTCTTCTCTGCAGGGTCTGAAGTTCGACCTGCTGGAGCTTGAAGTCGCGCTGCCGCGCCTCCTCGCGCTTGCGGCGGTGATGCTGGTCGACGCCGTTTAGAATGCTGTCCGCGGCGGCCGCTTCCTTTCCCAGTTTTTCCAGCAGCCCCGGATTGCCCAGTCGTTCGCTCCACCAGCTAAACAGTTCCTTCGCCTGTTCCTGGTTGGAGACCTCGCGAAACCAGTACCGGTTCACAAAGTCGGCGAACTCCCGGCGGACCTCCATCAGCCCTTTCCAGTCTTCGCCCTCGCCTGACGGAGCGACTCGCGCGGCCGATTCGCTCAGCGTGCGCGAGTACTTCAAGAGCGATGCGCGATGGAAATGGGCGAGGATACCCATCTGAAAGTAATGGTGGCGGAAGTGACTGAGAATGCTACCTGCCCAGTCGCCACTCGGCTTGGTAGCTACGGCGAAGTTATAGCCGCAACATAAATAGCGCGTCCAGCGCCACTCGGCTTCCTTGCGCTTGATGTACTGGTAGCACGAACCCTCGACGGACGGTGGATTCCAGAAACGGTCGTAACAGAAGCGCGATTCGAAATCCGCCAGGAAGCTTTCGGCATACGGCAGCCCGTCTTTCCCGTCCGCTTCGTCGCAGAAGCACATCCGCACGAAGTCCGCGCGGCTCAGCGCGAAGGGGTCATCCACGGCATAGAACGTCATGGTGGGAATGCGGTCGTCTTCCAGTTGCTCGACGCCTATGTCCTCGGGACCCCTCTCTTCGGCGCTCTTCAGCGGCGCGATCAGCCATTTCCAGTGCGCCGCGATGGGCGCCCGGCGGATTTTCGGATCCTCCACGCACCGGTACATGGCCGGCGGGTCCTTGAAGTTCGATGCAATGGCGCCCGTCGCGCCGGGAGCTTGCTTCCAGACCACCGAAACCGGGGAATGGCCACCCTGGCCGGAGTCTTTATGGAAGGGCGGGTACGCACGCCGAAACTGGTTGGCGAACTGCTGCGCCGTGGACAATGGAATCGGATTCCGGCTCGCCACCTCGACTACGAGCAGCGCGGTTTGGGAGCGGAACAGATAGAGGTGAACTCTGCTTACCGAAAACGACAGGGTCCCGCTCACCCCTTGCAGTTCGACCTCGACGCCCCGAACATCGTCGCGGCTGAGTATCGCCAGCGCGGGTTCCTGCCCAGCAGGCGGATACAGAATTCTCTGCGCAAACGGATGAAAGTAGACAAACTCGGAGTAGCGCAGATCGCGCTCGGGCGTCTCGCCGCGCTCAAGGGGGTCAAGCGCCTTCCAGACTCCCCCGCTGAGTTTCTGTACTTGCTCCGCCAGACGGGCCGCGAAGGCCGGGCCTTTGCTCTTGTCCGCGAGGCCCGCGGGAAGTACGAGTTCCAAAGGCCAGATCAGGATTTCATGGAACCGTTCAACCGATGTGGTCACGGGGATCTCCAATCACGCGCCTGATCCACCGCACGGCCAGGGGCGTTCTCACGAACTCCACAAAGCGCGCCGCCGCTGGCGGGAGCGTGCAACCGGAAGAACTTCGCAGCGCACCCAAGGCACAGGCCAACGAGTTTTGCGGTTTCAGATATTATGATATCCGCTTATCGGATTATCTGAAAGCCAATTCGTGAGTTCCCGCAAGATCCGCGCCTAGTGCTCGTTCAGCGATAAGCGGCGTGGACGGCATCCCGGATCGGCCCGTCTTTCGCTGATCCGGAATCGCCGTTCACCCCTCTGTTTTCATTGAAAACAATGATTTTAAATCCTGCTCCAACACTTAGTCCCTGTACCCTGGGAATGATGAGTCCGTCTGTCGCACCGCCGGAACAAAGGCCCGCCATCTCCCGTCTTGTCGACGCCCCGGCGCACCTGCGGAACTCGAGACGCACGGCCCGACCCCATCTGACGACCCAGCCGGCGAAACCTCCCTGCGCCCCCGTAGCTGCGAAACGAACCCAGGAAGTCATTGAAAACAAAGGAACGCGTGAAAACGGCAAACCGCATTCTCGAAAGAATTCAACAAATGGTCGAAAACAAAGAATCCAGATCGATAGGCAGAGCCGTGGCGGCATCCCCGACCCTCCGGTCCCCAGCCGCCAACCCCCAACCCCCAACCCCCAGCGCCTGGCCGCAGCCCCCCGTAGCTGCGAAACGAACCCAGGAAGTTGTTGAAAATAAAGGAACGCATGAAAACAGCGGACCGCATTCTCGATAGGCAGAGCGGCGCGACAAGATTGGGAAGTTTGCCGAATCTACATCGCTTCTTCAATCGCCGCGCGGAGGGCCTTTTCTTCGGTGAAGCCGTCGAAGCGCTTTTGGAGTTTGCCGTTCTTGTCGAAGACCAGCGTGACGGGCAGCGAATCCAGGCCGTACTTTTGATTGAACTCGTCTTTCCCAGCCGCAACCTTGTAATCGATAGGGTGCTTCTTGAGGAAGGCCGGGACGCTCTTGGCGGCGTCATCGTCCATGGAGACGCCGATGATGGCGACGCCTTTCGGTCCCAGTTCCTTGTGAATCCTGTTGAAGCCGGGGAGTTCCTGGATGCACGGGGCGCACCAGGTGGCCCAGAAGTTGATGACCACCACTTTGCCGCGAAGAGCGGAGGCGTCGAGCGTGGCGCCGTCGAGGGACTTGACGGATGGAATTTCGGAGCTTGGAGTTTGTGCCCCCCGCTCCGCCGCCTCGGCAAAGCGCTCCGCGCGGTTGGCAGGCGAAAGCGCCTGCCCCACGTGGCTCCGGCGACCCTTGGGAATGGCCAAGTGCGGCGCCTTTGCGCAAGAACGCGAGATACGCTTGCGGGTCGCGCGTGACTCCGGCGGAGGTGGCGATCACATTCTCATCTGCGTCCACGATGGCGTAAAACGGAACGGCGCTCGTCTGGAAACGCGTGAGTTGCAGTTTGGCGTTGGCATCGGATGCCGCATCCGTTCCGTCGGTATAGAGTTCCACCAACACGAAGCCGCCGAGAACCGATGCGATCTCCGGCTGCGAGAGCATATTGGCCTTCATCCAGTGGCAGTTCGTGCAGGCGTAGCCGGTGAAGGAGACGAAGACGAGCTTGTCCTCCCTCCGTGCGCGGTCGAGCGCGCCGCGGTAATCGTCCTTCATCCAATCGAGCGCCGAGCTCTGCGCTCCGCCCGAAGTCTGGGAACCGGCCGCGGGCTCGGGAACGAACGCGTCCAGTTCGCCCAACCGCCCGCCAAACATGCCGGGCGCGAGGCTCAGCGCAAACGCGAGGAAAACCACGCCGGTCAAGAGGCGGCCGAGCCCCAGACGATCGTCGGGTTTGACGCCTTCCAGCCGCAGGAAGCCCAACAAATACAACCCTGCGCACGCGAACAGCACGATCCACAGCGCGAGAAACCGCTCGCGGGTCAGAAGGCCCCAGTGCGCGGCCTGATCGAGGCTGCTCAGGTACTTGAGGCTCGCGGCGAGGATCACAAACGCCATCACCACCTTGACTCGCGCCAACCAGCCGCCGCTCTTCGGAAGCCGTTTCAGATAGGAAGGGAACAGCGCAAACAGGAAGAACGGAAGGGCAAGTCCCGAAGCAAAAACGACCATTCCAATGGCCGGGCGCGCCCCTCCGCCGGTGGCCGACGCAGCCAGCAGCGTACCCACGAACGGCCCCACGCACGCGAACGAAGCGAGCGAGAACGTAAGCCCCATCAGCAACGAACCGGCCAGGCCGCCGCGTTCGGAGGATTGATTGAGCCTGGTGAGAATCGAAGAGGGAATCGTGATCTCAAACGCGCCAAACAGACTCATGCCGAAGGCGATGAACAACGCCGAAATAAAACCATTCACCCAGGGATTCGAGCCGAGCCGCGCCATCCCAAACGGTCCGACAACAGCCGTGACCAGCAAACCGATCCCGGAGAACAGAACGACGATGCCCAGGCAGAACACCGCCGCCTCATGATTGCGGCGCGGCGTCCTCCCGACTGCCGGTTGAGGAAGTAGGACATGGTGATGGGGATCATCGGGAAGACGCACGGGGTGAAGATGGACGCCAGGCCGAAACCGAACGCAACCGAGAAGGAAAGCCAGCCAGCCTTGACCAATGCGCTCGATGGAGAGTCGCGGAAGCCGGCGGCGTGGCTTTGGCGAGATCGTATCCCGCAGGAACATCCAGCGCCGCCGCTCCGGCTGCCGGGCCAAACACGGGCGACACGGCTCCCGACCATCGGCCGGCCACGCACTGCTCGTCATTGCAGGTTTGAAAGCGGACGCGGACAGTGACCGGAAGCGGACCCGCCTGGACGCCATCCGGGGCTTTGACCTGAAGCAGGAAGGCGACCCGGTTTTCGAAGGTGTCGCTCTCGGCGTTCAGGTTCTTATCGAAAGCCCTCTTCGGCGGGTTGATACACGCCCGCGAGTTCGGCAGGTTCGGTTTCGAAACGTAGCGGGAATGCCGGCCGCCGAGGACACGGCGTAGAGGTGCCAGCCCTGCTCGATTTGAGCCGTCGCGCGAACCAGGCCATGCCGCCGGGCCAAGCTGGAACCGGCGCGGCTTCGAGGGTCCAGGAAACGCGGTGCTGGGCGTGAAGGGCAATGACAACGGTAGAAGCGCAAAAGGACACCCGCTACGCGGGTTGGCGGGCGAAGCGCCCGCCCCACTTGGGCAGGCCGGGAAGCGGCTCCACGCTACGGCCGTCCATGGGCGCTGCCGGTAGGGTGGTGGCCCTGGATGGACCACCTGCCATGGCCATTATCGCCGAAAGCCGAACGCGCCAGTTCCCCTCGATCAACTGGTTCACCTGGCCTTCGGAGAATTCCTTGGCCACCCGAATGGCATTCTTGATGGCGTTGGCGTTCGAGCGGCCGTGGCAGATGATGCAGACGCCGCGCACGCCCAGCAGCGGCGCGCCGCCGTACTCGGAGTAATCCAGGCGCTTGCGGAAGTCGGTGAACGCGGTCTTGGCGAGCGCGTAGCCGATCTTGCCGGTGATGGTGGCTTCGAGCGATTCGCGCAGCACGTGGCTGGACCATGTCCACCACGCCTTCGCTGACCTTCAGCGCCACGTTGCCCACGAAGCCGTCGCAGACGATGACGTCCACGTCGCCGGCGTAGATGTCGCGGCCCTCGACGTTGCCGATGAAGTTGAAGTTGAGCGTCTTCAGCAGGCCGGCCACGGAGCGCGTAAGGTCGTTGCCCTTGTGCTCCTCTTCGCCGATGGAGAGAATGCCCACGCGCGGATTCGGCCGGCGCGGACGATCATGCGCGAGTAGATCTCGGCCATCACCGCGAACTGCGCCAGTTGGCGCGCCGAGCAATCCACGTTGGCGCCCACGTCGACCACCACCACGGGCGTGCCCTTCATGGTGGGAAAAAGCCCGGCCAGCGCCGGCCGGTCCACGCCGGGCACCACGCCCTGCACGATCTTGGCGGTGGCCATCACCGCGCCGGTGTTGCCGGCGGAAACCAGTCCGTGCGCCCGGCCGTTCTTCACCAGCCGCGAAGCTACGCGCATGGAGCTATTGGGCTTGGTGCGGAACGCCTTGCGCGGCGCTGTCCTCCATGGTGACGACGTCGGGGGCGTGGACGACCTCGATGGGGAGCTCGCGGTGGTCTTCGTACAGGGCGAGTTCGCGGCGGATCACGTCTTCCTGGCCGACCAGGATGACCTTGACGCCCAGGCTTCTGGCGGCCCGAACCGCCCCTTCGACTTCGGCTTTGGGGGCGTGGTCTCCGCCCATTGCGTCCACGGCAATGGTCTGCATGTTTGGAGAGCGTCTACTCCTGTACGACTTCCACCACTTCGCGGCCCTTGTACTGGCCGCAGTGCGGGCACACCCGGTGCGGCAGCTTGGGCTCATGGCAGTTCGGGCATTCCGAAAGGCCGGGGGCTTCAGCGCGTCATGGGCGCGCCGGTTGGCGGTGCGCCGCTGGGAATGTCTGCGTTTGGGATTCGGCATATCTCTACCTCAACAATATCTCTTTTCCGCGGGGTCGCGCTTGCGGCACCGAGTTCCGGCATACACTCGGAGTTCCAGATTGCGGAGCGCTCCCCAGCGATCGTCGGCCTTCTCCACCGCGGCAATCGCAGGCCGTCTCATTCCGGTTACCGCCGCAAACCGGGCAAATTCCCTTGCAACGCGTCGCTGCAAACCCGCTGCATCGGCAAGGCCAGCAGCACCTGTTCCCGGAGGATATCCTCCAGCTCGATGCCGTCGCCTTCGTAAAACCCGATTTCCACTTCGCCCTCGTCGATCTCGATTCCTCTTCCTCGGCGACTGTCGGCCATTGGGCCGGTAATACAAATCGAAACTTCCGTCCAGCGGAAACCGCGCGCGCCCAGGCAGCGGTCGCACTGCGGCGTCATCTCCACCGAATACCGCCCCTGAATCCGCAGTTCGCCCTCCGAATGCGGGCCAGCAACTCCGCGGAACCGGTCGCGTGCAAGGGCGAACCCTGTTCCAGATCCTCGCCCGAAAAATCGATCTGCCCCGGCTGGAAGATTTCGTCGAAACGAATCTTCCGCTGCTCCATCTCTTTGACGCTGAGGAACATATGGGCAGACTGGACTCTCGGGCGTGAAACTTAACCATTATAGCAAATCGCCCGGCCCGGAAGGCTTGAAATGGATCGCTTGAAATGGATCGCAACGGTTCCTTTCCGATACCGCCTCTCGTCCTTCCCCAAGCGCTCCGGGGAGGCCATTTCCAGCCGGACCGGTAAAACGGCGCCACGCCTTCCGAATCCGGTGGCCATCCGGGTCAATCTATATCAACCAGAGGGGGAAACCAGGGATGCTTAGGTCCGCCTGTACTACTCTAGCCGTAGTTTCATTATCGGTCGCCGCGGAGCCGTCCGTCCGCTCCATCGGCGGCGAATACATCGAAGCCCGCACGGCGGAATTCGGGTGGGGCCTTGCTTCGCCAACGGCGAAGTCGAAATCAACGGCAAGGAAGCCATTCTCGGCTGGAGAATCGACCGGGGCGAGTGGCAGGGCGTCAATCTGGAAGGGCTGTCCGTCGCCGCCGTGGTGCGCGCCGAACACACCATTGGTATGGTGAGCGAGCCCGTCAACCCCGGCCGGGCGGTCCTGATCGTCGACGAGCGCGCCACCGGGCCGCAACGCGCCGCTCTGGCCGCTTTCGCCAAATCCATGGCCGGCGATCTGATTCATGAGGTGGTGAAGGTCTACTACTCCCCCATCCAGTTCGATATCGAGGATGACGACATTCACGAAGGCGCCGCGCGGCTCAGTGCGGGTTCGCTGGCCGAGGTGGAGACCCGCGCCCTCAATGAAGGCGACGTCCACTGCGGCAACGAGATGATCTTCTATCCGCCGATGAGCGCGGGCCTGGAGCACTCGATGCCCGCGTACGCCGAAACGAACACCTATCAGGGCGATGGCCTCAACGAGCGCT
>CAWAOP010000026.1:0-58310 GCA_963783505.1 Terriglobia bacterium
AGCACGCCAACGTGCAACCCATTCGGGTTCGCAGGCGAACGAGGCGGCTTACGCGGCCGTCTGCGCGCATGGCGATACGGTGATGGGGCTGAACCTCGCGCACGGCGGCCATCTGACGCACGGCCACAAGCTGAATTTTCGGGCAGGAACTACAACATAGTTCCGTATGGAGTGCGCAAGGAAACGAACGAATCGATTACGACGAAGTGTCCCGCCTGGCGCGCAAGAACAAGCCCAAGATGATCATCACCGGCGGCAGCGCCTATCCGCGCACGCTCGATTTCGCGCGCTTCCGCGAGATCGCCGATGAAGTGGGCGCGGTCTTCGTGGTGGACATGGCGCACATTGCCGGGCTCGTCGCGGCAGGCCTGCACCCTAACCCCTGCCAGTGGGCCGATATTGTCACTTCCACCACGCACAAGACGCTGCGCGGACCGCGCGCCGGACTCATCCTGTGCAAGGAGAGATTCGCCGCGGCCATCGACAAGAGCGTGTTCCCGGGCGTGCAGGGTGGTCCGCTGGTGCATGTCGTGGCGGCCAAAGCGGTCTGCTTCCTGGAAGCGCTTCGACCCGGAATTCGTGGAATGCCAGAAACGGGTGCTGGCCAACGCGCGCGCTCTGGCCGCGACGCTGATGGAAGCGGGATTCCGCGTGGTCTCGGGAGGCACCGATACGCACCTGATGCTGGTGGACGTGTTCTCCAAGGGCATCCGCGGCAAGGAAGCCGAACAGGCTCTCGACCGCGCGCGCATCACCGTGAACAAGAACGCCATTCCGTTCGATGTCAATCCTCCGTTGAACCCGAGCGGAATTCGGCTCGGCGCTCCGGCCGTTACGACGCGTGGATTCGGAGAGGCGGAGATGCGCGAAGTGGGGTCGCTGATCGCCGAGGTCCTCGGCGGCTTGGCGGACGAAGAAGTCATCGCTTCCGTCGGCCGGCGCGTGGGCGCGCTCGCGGAGCGTTTTCCTCTGTACCGTTGGAAGGTCGAACCAATCCGAGCGTGAGGGTCGCGCGGCATGGCGCTGCACATCGCAATCGACGCCCGCCACTTGGGCGATTTCGGAGTCGGGGCGTACATCAGCGGCCTGGTGCGCGCGCTGGCCGAAATCGATTCGGAAAATCGCTACACGCTGATTCGCGGCGATAAGGAAGTGGTCAAGTTGCCGGCGCTCCCCGGCAACTTCGCTTCCGTCACGTACAAGCACTCCGATCAGGAGGTTCGCGACCACATCGCCTTTCCGTGGCGTCTGCGTGCGCTCAATCCGGACCTGGTTCACATTCCGCTCAATCGCGTTCCGTGGATGATGCCTCGGCCCTATGTGGTAACCATTCACGACATGGCAAACCTCCTTTTTCCGGAGACCGGCTCCAAATTCCGTCTGCGATTGCGGCGCGCGCGGTTTCGGCGCGGGCTGGAGCGGGCGGAGCGGATCATCGCGGTTTCCGACGCGACCAAACGCGACGTGGAGCGGCTGATGGGCATCGCGCCCGAACGCATCCGGCGGGTCTACGAAGCGCCCGATCCGGGGTTTCTGCACGGCGCGAAGCCTACCAGTCCCGAAGAACGCCTCCGCATCATGGAGCGGTATCAGATTACGTACCCGTATCTTCTCTATGCCGGCGCCATCCGGCCGCACAAAAACGTGCCGCGGCTGGTGGAAGCGTTCGCGGTGGTACGCGGGCAACTGGCGTCGCATCCCGTGTACAAAGACCTGCGCCTGGTGATCATCGGCGATACCATTTCGCAGTATCCGGCCGTGCGGCAGGCCGTGATTAAGAGCCGGGTGGCGCAGATGGTCCGGTTCCTGGGCTTCGTTCCGTTCGACACGCTGCGCTGCTTCTTCGAGTCCGCCGCGGCCTTCGTATTCCCTTCGCGATACGAGGGTTTCGGCTTGCCGCCGCTTGAAGCCATGGCATGCGGTACGCCAGTGGTGGTCTCGAACGTCAGTTCGCTGCCGGAGGCCGTGGGCGACGCCGCCGTCTTCGTGAACCCTCTCAATGTCTTCGATATCGCCCGCGGCATCAACGAAGCCCTCCTGGACGACCCCTTGCGCGCCAACCTCATCCGCCGCGGCCACGAGCAAGCCGCCCGTTTCAGTTGGGAACGCACGGCCAGAGAGTCGTTGGAAATCTACCGGGAAGCGGCGGGGGGCCGCTAGCCCAACCTTCGCAGTTGGGCGCATATTCCGCCGTGAAGCCGTTTGTTTTCAGCGGCGGCTTGCCCAAGGTCTGCACTACATTTTGAGTTGAGGCGTGGCCTCGGCCGGAGCCATAACCAGGCGCGGCGGCGGTTGTTGGGGCAGCGCCAGCCGCAGTTGGTGCAGCAGGAGCTCCACGTCCGCATCCGGCTCTGTGTAGCGCGGCATTACCAGACAGCGCCCATCGGTGGTCGGCAGCCCAACATCCAGCGCTTGGATGGCCGCCAGTTTCTCCGGCGGATCTTAGTCTTCGATCGGAGACCGGTTTTGACGATAAGCGGTTGACTGGGTGAGAGTTAGCGAAGCGAAGAGTGAGAATTCGTCTGACTACAATCTACTTGGAGGGAAGCGAAACTTTGAGCGCATCGAGAATGCGCTGCTGCTGCTGGTCGGGCCTGGGTAACCTTGTAACAGCTATCTTATCGTCCACCTTGTAGTGGAGCAGGGTGAGGCGACTTATCGAGGCTAGGGCATCGGGGACAGTGACGGCGTAGCGGTCAGCGTCGGTGGTGCCGAAGACAGTGGCCAGTCTGCGCTCAACTTCGCGTTGGAGTTTCAAAGCAAGCATGGAGCAGAAGACATGTCCGCGCGTGCGTGATTCTTTGCGTACAAACACTGGGCGTATTTCGAGCAACCCGGTTTTCATCGTGCGGAAATCCCGCTCGACTTTCTGTAGCGCCATATAGCTATCGTGAATTTGTTCGGTGGAAAGCGTTTCTTTGCCGACATCGGAGACAAGCACGTAACATCCGGCGAGTTCCAAGGACCTGCGTTTTGCCTCTTCGTTGACGCTTTCGACAATCTGGCGTTCCCGCAATTTCAGTTCGACAATGTTGGCAAGCTTGTACTGCGACGTCCACCGTTTCAGCATCGCCAAGCCCGCCTCCGGCTTGCAGCGGGAAGATTTCTCCACGCGTTCGTTGCGCTTGGCTATCTTCGAACGCAGCTTGGCCAGTTTGTCTTCCAGTCGGTGTTCGATGCGCCTTGTCTCGTCGGGATTGTTGCGCAGGACATAGCGCACGCCATCGGCCTCGACCTCGCAAACCTGCTCTGCGAACAGATCCAGTTGCAGGGTTCCGTTCGCCAGCCGATTGCGGATTTGTGGATCTGTTAGCGCTGTAATATACCGGAACCCCGCTTCGCCCAACGCCTGCTTGCCGGCTTTCTTTACCATCCCGCGGTCGCCGACGAAGATGACTTCTTTGATGGCGAACTGTTTAGTCAGGGCATCGATTTGTTCGGCCACGGTGGAAGGATCGCCGGTGTTGCCGCTGAACACGCGCACCGCCAGCGGCTCTCCCGAAGGGTCAGCGAGCAGGCCAATGACGATTTGCAGTTTGCCTTTTTTCCCGTCCCGGTTATAGCCAAACTCGCCCAGCGCGTTGTGTTCGCCTTCCAGATAGGAACTGGTGACGTCGTAGAGAAACAAGGAGGGAGGCGCGCCGTTGCGCTCGAGATACCGGCGAAAGAGAGCCTTCTCGATTTTCTCCTGGCGGGCGCAAAGATCGTCCAGAGCGCAGTAAAGATCTTTTTCGTCGAACTCGCCCACCCCGAGCACTTCAGCGACGGCGTGATCGCGAGCCCAGCGAACGGCCGACAAACGCGAACCTTGATGGCCGATGCGGGCCAGGACCAGGAACAAGGCGAGTTTGCCAAGTTCGGACTTGCCGAGGGCGGAGCAAAGACCGATGTCGTCTGCCACTTGTTTGAGGGCGTGAAGGAGACCAAAGACCGGCCCGGAGGTGGGTTCGGGCAAGGCAACGCCATCGAGATCACCGCGGAGGAGGAGGCGCAAAGCCTCAATGCGCGGACGAGGCCAGGAAGTGATGTTGGTGATGGTGCGGTTCTTGACCTTGCCGTTTTCGCGGTACGCCTCGCGAAGGAGGATGGCCGGAGGAGAGGTGCGGTTGGGAATCTCCGCGACATACATGAGTTCAGTATATGATGAAACGTCGTTTAATACAATATAAAAACTACATATTACATGACTACTGTTATCTTTACAATCGACGCCGACTCGTTCCAGGCGAAAGACTTAATCGAAAAAGGCTGGCTAAGATCCGTCCGGCACGGCTCTCGGGGTCAATCCGGGTGCATGCTCCTGCAAACCGTGTTTCGGCGTCGCCGTCAAGCAGTACGCCAGAAAAGCTACCAGAATGTGCGCCTCGACGCGATGTTCCAACTGATGGTGAATCGGCCGGACCCCCAGGTCGCTCTTCAGGCTCTTGAACGCCGCTTCCACCTGCACCAACTGCATGTAGCGATCCCAAAGCACCGCCGGATCTTCCGCCACAAGATTCGTGCGCAGCAGATAGTGGCCGTCGCGCAACCGGGCTGCCTGTAACCTGACCTTGTCGACTTGGAACCGGAACGTCTCTCGCGTCACTGCCTGGCGCGCCTCGGGCAAGTGAATCTTCACATACCCGAACGCCCGGCCCGCTTCGGTCTTCGCCGCGCCCACCCGCATGAGTAACTGGTCCCGCTTCGGGCAACTCCGCCGCATGGCGCGCAGCTTCCACAGCAGCCGCGCCAGCTTCTTGCGCCGAATGCTTCTTGCGCCGAATCGCGATTTCCTTCGCCTGCCGGCCTTCGCTCTGGGCCAGCACATACAACTCTCCGTCCTGGCTGAAGAGCTTCACTTCCACCGAGTCGCGCACCTTGCGCCACGCCAGATCGAGCCACTGCTTTTCGTACTTGGCCACGCGCCCGCGCGGCGTGCCCACCAGGTAGAACATCTCCCGCCCACTGGTGCGCATTTCCGCCAGCACTTCCTCGGTGGGAATCCCGCGATCCATCAGCCACACCCGCCGCGCCTTCCACGTATGTGCTCGTCAGGTCGTAGAGCAACACGTCGAACCCGACATCGAACAGAGTCTTCCAACGCCGCTGTAAGTGCTGGAACAATTCCTGGCGGTGCTCCAGAATCCGGTCCAAGCAGCGGTACAGCCGGTCCTTTTCCGCCACCGCGAAATCCACGCCCAGTAACACATCCATCGCGCTTTGATCGAACCATTGGCGATGCACGCGGAACTCGCTGCCCGGATCGATCAGCCGTTTTACCACCAGTAACTCCAGCACCCGCGGCCAACTCACTTCTTCGCGGCCTGGCGGCAGATGCCGTTCCCAGAATCGGTCCAGTTCCAACTGCCGCCACAGTTCACAGCCCAGCCAACAGTTGCCGAAGGGCCGCGCGCGCCGTAGTTGCATCTCGCTCAGCTTGACCTGGATGGAATCCAGGGCATCGGAGGGAACCGGCCGGTCTTCCGGAAACCGACTCAGCGTAGTCGCCCGCTGCCCGCGCTCGTCGAAGACCTCCAGCGTCTTGCGCCAGGCCGACTGCTGGCTTTCGTCGATCTCACCCAGATACAGCACGCGGCGCTGGACGACTCTGCCGGATTGAAGGCGGCGGCTTTCCTCGACGCTGTAGTAGCGGTGTTCCTTACCGTCCTTCTTCCGCCGGTGGCATCGCAAGAACATGCTCCAGTCGAGAATGGCACGTTTTTTCCGGCTTGCATAGAGGGTAGGTCTGCACTACAAGCGATGGCGAAAATGTTCTATCGATCCGCAAGCACTTACCGCGCGGCCCCCCCCCGATTTCGCCTGGAAAGTCGCGCGAACTGCGAAGGTTGGGCTAACCGCTGCGGCGGCGATTGCCGTTACAGCCCTCTTCGGGATGACGGCTTGCCGGGTTGGAACCCGACAGTGGCTGCCGGTGGCCAGCGCGCCGATCCACGAAGGCCAGACGATCATGGGCGTGACCACATTGAACGGTGAGGTGAAGTTATTCGACGCGCCGGCCACGCTTCGGAATCAAACGCTGTACGCGCGCGTTTGGGGCACTCGAATCCAGGTCGCCGTAAGCGACGTGCAGAGGCACTGGCTCGAAACGCGGCATGTATCTACCGTGCGAACCGTGGGCCTCGTTGCCGGTCTCGCCGCCGTAGGGGTCGTGGCGGGCCGCGCCGCGGCCAATCGAGGCGGCCCAGCGCCGGCCGCGACGACCACTCCATCGTACGGAGGCCACCTCGGAGGCTGTTGTCTATTCGTGTACCCATGGGACGGCCGGCAATATTCCTTCGAGACGGAGGCCTATACGGCGGCGATCACCCGCGGCTTCGAACGCGACGATTACTCGATACTCCAGCAACTCCGCGAGGAAAACGGTCAGTACCGTCTCATGATCTCCAATGACATGGATGAGACGCAGTACACCAACCTGCTGGAGCTGTGGGTGGTCGATCACGCTCCCGGCATCCAGCCCCGCGCCGGCGACGATGGAACGTTCTACGCCATCTCGGCGCCGGTCTCGCCGAGTTCCGCGCTCGACGGCGCCGGCAACAACCTGCGGCCGTGGCTCGAGAAGCGGGACCGGCTCATCTGGGAGCCCGAGCCGGTCCCCGGTCCCAATGGCGGCCTTCGCCGCGAAGCGGTACTCACGTTTCCCCGCCCCGCGGAGGCGCGGCGCGCGAAGTTGGTTGTGAGCGCAACATACACCCTGTGGTCCGGCATGATGGCGGGAGAAATGCTCCACCTGCTGGGCCGCGATTTGCCGGCCTGGTACCGCGCAATCGATGAAGACCCCGCTACGCGGGATCGCGTTCTGTCCTGGATGGTGCGGGACGAACTGTTCGCTTTGCGCGCCGAGGTGGACGAATCCGGCGTCTGGCAGCCAGCCGCAATAGTTCCTGTCGGTGGACCGTTCGCATCCGACGAACGGGTCGCCACTATCGACTTGGGCCGGGTGACCGGGCCGGAGCTTCGCATTCGGTTGCGCCCGCCGGCGGGATTCTGGGCGCTGAACTCGTTTGCAGTCAACTACAGCCAGGAGACGCCGCTAGCCGTGACGCGCGTTCCGATTCAAGCAGCGCGCGACGAGCAGGGTCGTGATCCGGCCCCGGCTTTGGCCGCGGCCGATGACCGGTATTACGAGATGGACAATATGGGCGATCGCGCCTGGATCACGTTTCGAGCGCCCTCTCGTCAGCCGGGTATGGAGCGTACTGTGTTCCTGCACAGCCGCGGCTATTACCGGATGCACATCCCCGAAACGGGCGAGCCAGATCACGCCACGTTCGATAGGATTATGCAAGAAGCGGGAGCCGGGGCGCAGGTTTCGGCGGCTTTCTACGCCAGACTAGAAAGCTTGCGTGGCTTGACCTTTCCAACCGCACGATAGAGTGACTAACAGCTTGGGCAGTGCGGTAGTTTGGCCATCAGGGTTTCGACCGCATGGGAGGACCCTCGTTGTCTCATATCGGCACGGGACCACTGGACGACTACAATTTCTTTCCCGGTACAGAACCTCGCAATAGGTTCCGAGACCCGGCGGCCATCGCTGGGGTGATGAGGAAGGTCCGATACACGCGTATTGCGGACTACTCCGCGCCGGGATCTCATGACTTCCAGAGTCAGGCCGCCGGACGCCACGGAATTCTCTTGACGGTTAGTGTATTACTAGTATAGCGTTTCAATAAAACATTTCCGTTTAGATTTGTTTGCCGCTATACTGAATCATGGCGGGTAAATCTGGACGGCCCAAACTGATCCTGACTCCTGAACAGAAAGAGGAACTGGCGCGATTGAGCCATTCACGGGGCGCCCCTGCGCGGGAGGTGCAGCGCGCCCAAATCTTGTGCCGCTTTGAGGCGGGCGAGACGATCACGGGGATTGCAGGGGCGTTGAAGACGACGCGTCCCAGCGTGCGGAAATGGGTGGACAAGGCGCTCGCCATGGGGGCTTCAGCCGCCCTTAAGGACACCTGGCACCGTCCACATGCTCCCGTGATTACCGAGGAGGCGAAAGCGTGGGTCGTGCATTTGGCTTGTTCCAAACCGAAGGAGCACGGTTACGCCGCCGAACTATGGACGCGAAGCCTGCTGGCCCGGCATGTGCGCCAGCACGCCGCACAGGCCGGGCACCCATCGCTGACGAAAGCAGCCAAAGCCACGGTACATCGGATTCTCGCCGCCCAGCCTTTGCACCCGGAACGAGTCCAGTATTATCTGGAAAAGCGCGACCCCGAGTTTGAGGCCAAAATGAAAGATATCCTGTTGGTTTATCAGGACGTTGCGCTTCAAAATGAAGCGCGCGCCGGAGACGCAACCCCTACCGTCATCACGGTCTCAGTAGACGAGAAACCCGGATTACAAGCTCTCGCCAATACCACTCCGGACCTGCCGCCCGTTGCTGGCAAATATCCCACCGTTGGCCGCGATCATGAATACAAACGCCTGGGTACTTGTTCGATCCTGGCGGCTCTGGATCTGCACGACGGTCATGTAACCGCCCGCGTCGAGCGGCGGCATCGCAGTCGCGAGTTCATCGGCCTGCTGAAAGATCTGGACACCTGGTACCCCGCCGACTGCACGCTTCGACTGGTCCTCGACAACCACTCGGCACACATCTCAAAAGAGACGCGGGCCTACCTGGCCACACGCCCGAATCGCTTCCAGTATGTCCTGACACCGAAGCATGGATCGTGGCTCAATATCGTCGAAACCTTGTTCGGCAAAATGGCGAGGACCTTCCTGCGGCACATCCGCGTTCAATCCTGGGCTGAACTCCGCCAACGAATCATCCAGGGGATCGCGGAGATCAACGCCGCTCCGGTCGTCCACCGTTGGAGAAAATTCGACGCTCTGGCCCAGGTCAATCAGGAAAGTCTTTAATGAAACGATATACTAGTTATAGTACAGCTATGACACCGTTCCGGGTGGATTTCCGGCCTGGAATCTCGCTGTATCAGCAGGTGGTGTATGCGGCCAAGAAGGCTCTGATCTCCGGCCAACTCCGGCCCGGCGATCCATTCCCTTCCGTGCGAACGCTTTCCGCGGCGCTCAAAATCAACCCCAACACCGCGCACAAGGTAGTCACTCACCTCTTGAATGAGGGGCTCCTGGAAGTCCTGCCTGGAACGGGCACCGTGGTGGCGCAGCCGCGCGATTCTTCGCCGGAAGAGCGCACCCGTCTGCTAGACGGCGAGGTGGAGCAACTTGCGGTCGAGGCCAAGCGCCTGGGTATGAGCCTGGACGAGGTGTCCTCGGCTCTTGCCGCTCATTGGCGGAGGCTCGAGAGGACGCCAAGGGGCCGCCGTCGATCCCCCTGAGAAAGGAGAGCGCAAAAGGAAATGAGCAGCGCCATTCGAACGGAGAACCTCTCGAAGCGCTTTGGACGCACCGAGGTGCTGAGCGGCTTGAATCTCGAGGTGCCCACGGGCAGCATCTACGGATTGGTCGGCCCGAACGGAGTCGGCAAGACCACTACCATCAAGACGCTCATGAACATCTTCGCGCCCAATGGCGGCCGAGCCGAGGTGCTGGGAAAGGAGTCGCTCCGCCTGGGACCCAGTGAGTTCCGGCGAATCGGGTACGTCTCGGAGAATCAGGAACTGCCGGAGTGGATGACGGTCGGCTACTTTCTGAATTATCTCTCGGGGTTTTATCCCACTTGGGACTGTTCGCTCGAAAGCGAATTGGTGCGCGGGTTCCGGTTGCCGCTCGACCGGAAACTGCGCGAACTCTCGCGCGGCGTGCGAATGAAGGCGGCGCTGGCGTCTTCGCTGGCCTACCATCCGGAACTCATTGTGCTGGACGAGCCGTTCACGGGTCTCGACGCGCTGGTCCGCGACGAGTTGATTGAAGGGCTGCTGGCGCGCGCCGAGGGATGCACCGTCTTCATCTCATCGCACGATCTTGCCGAGATCGAGAGCTTCGCCAGCCACATCGGGTATCTGGACGATTGCAAACTTCAGTTCTCGGAAGAACTCGAAGCGCTGAGCGCGCGTTTTCGCGAGATTGTGCTGACATTCGGCGAGCCTCAATCGTTGCCGAAGGACTGGCCGGCCGCATGGATGCTGCCTGAGGTTGCGGGGGCGGTGGTTCGCTTTGTGGATACGCGGTACGACGAAGAGCGCTCCCGCGCCGAGGCGCGTCGAGTGTTCCCGGCGCATCGCGACATGGCCGTGGACGGGATGCCCTTGCGCTCGATTTTCGTTGCGCTGGCGAAGGCCAGCCGGGGAGACGCATAGGAGGCCGCCATGCGGGACGCACTGCGCATTTTCCGCAAAGATGTTCGGCGCTTTTGGCTGCGCGTCCTGTTCGTTATCGCAATTGAGTTACTGGCAGGCTGGGCCGGAATCCGCGCCGACCGCCGCCATGGCGCGGATGGGGTTTCTGCCGAGGTTCATCCGATGGATTGCGCAGTGGTATCTGATCATTTCCGCGATCCACGAAGAGTCGCTTGTGGGCGATCGCCAGTATTGGGTGACCCGTCCGATTTCCTGGAAGAGCCTGCTTCTCTCGAAAGCGCTTTTCTGCTTCGCGTTTATCAATCTTCCGGTTCTTGCGGCGGATGTGGCCACCCTGACATTCCGGAGCTTGTCGCCGCTGGGCTTTCTGCCGGCGCTGCTTGTGGTTCAGTTCTTCGTTCTGGCTTTGGTGGTCATTCCCCCAGCGGCGCTGGCTTCGACTACTACGGGTTGGTCCGCGCCGTGTGGGTTTTCCTGGCGTGCGTTTGTGGCTTCTATCTTTTTGTTCTGGTTTTGTCGTCCCACGAGCTAACGGCTCCAAGTTGGGGATCTCTGGAGTGGCTGCATGGAATCGTCGATTCGGGGTTCGCGCTGGTGGTGGTGGCGGCTATCGTCGTCTTCCAGTACGCGCGAAGGGCTACCGGCTATTCCCGCGTGGCTCTAGCGGCCGGTTTAGTCGCGTTCCCGTTAACGTTTTGGACACCCGGCTGGCGGACTGCATTCGATGTGCAAAGCCGGCTCACCTCGGGGCGCGCACAGGATTCGGTAGCACGGCTTGCGTTCGATCCCGGCCGCGATCCGCATCCGCAGCCTAAGGGCAGCCTCAGGCGGGGCGGGCAAATCGCCTGGAGCGTGACGATTCCCGTTCGGGTTTCCGGATCCCCGCCGGGATGGCACTGGTCAGCGAGCGGGCCACCGCAAGTGGCATAACGTCGAGCGGCCGGCAATGGCGGTCCAGATTGGATTCGCAGAATCATGTTTTCCAGGAAGTCGATTCCCATGAATGTCCAGGCTGGCCGCGGTGGTGCTGCCGGGCGATGGCGAGTACTGGCTGTACTTAAATCTCGATCCGTCGTTTACAGCTGGCAGGCGCCGATCCGATTGCCAGTTTCCGCGCGACGGTGGCTTTCGACCTGTTGTCGGAAGAAGAAACAGCGCCGATTGAGAGGAACGGCCGGCCGGCACGCCTTCCGGATGGAGGCATCTGCTGGGCCGAGGGCAAGCAGATGAATCAGGTGGATTGTTCCTGGCCGGTCCAGCCGCCGGATGTAGCGGTTCTTCGATACCGGATTTCCGCCGGAGGTTTCCGGAAGCGAGTATCCATTGAACGCCGACTCAGGCGGAACACGGGACCATTTTCGTATTCCCTGGACTTGTGGCAGGCGGCTAACGTGGGTGATATCCGATTTCCGGAGTAACCGAAAGTCGTCTGGCCACGCGCCGCGCCGTGGCCCGTTTTGAGCGGACCGTGGAATTTCGAGAGGCCAAGGAAGGGATGGCCCCATGAACCGAGTTTTGCGCATTTTCCGGAAAGACGTCCGCCGCTTGTGGCCCCAGGCTTTCGTGTTCCTGTCACTGCTGATTGCAGCGACCGTGAGCGTGCCGCCTTACGGAACAATCTTCTTTTACTACAGCCCAGGAGCTCCTGCATCTGATGGAGCCCGTGGCGTGTTGGGTGTTGGTGATCTCTCTGATTCATGAGGAGCGGCTCATCGGTCACGAGCAGTACTGGCTGACGCGTCCGTACTCGTGGAAGACCTCGTTGCGTCCAAGGCGCTGTTCGTGGTTGTCTTCATTAGCGTTCCCGTTTTCCTCTGCCAGTGCGCCACGCTGGCGGCGCACGGCTTGTCTCCTCTCGATTGGTTGACGGCGCTACTGTGGCGGCAGGTATTCTTTTTTGTCTTCTATGTGATGCCGGCCGCCGCCTTGGCCGCCGTCACGGAAAGCCTGGGTCAGGTCTTTCTTGCGGCCGTGCCGACGTTCTTGATTCTGGCGTTGGGCACGCGGTTTTAAGGCCTTCGTACCCGAATTGGGGAGGATTGGCTTGGATTCGAACATGCGGCGTCGCGTTGATGGTGGCGGCGGGACTGTCGGCGGCGCTGATGGTGCAATACACGCGGCGAAGGACCGCCCTCTCGCGGTCCATTCTCGCGCTCACATTGTGCGCGACAGTCGCTTCGGCGTTTGCGCCGGTATGGGGTGGCGCGTTCGCAATTCAGAGAGCTGATTTCGCCGGAACGCGTGAGCGATGCGACCGTCAAAGTTGTCTTCGACGATACGCGGGCCGGCGCCCGCCCGACGCAGTACAACACGGGTCCAAGTGACCCTGACGGGGTTCGTCTTGAGATCCCCGTGCGCGTGGAAAACATACCGGCCGGCGACTTCGTCGGCCCCTACGGAGTATCAGTCTCGGCCGAGGGATCGAGCGGCGTCTGGCATTCGGGTTGGCTGGTTTTTCGGGCACTGCACTCTTTGGCGCAGGGCAAGGCATGGATGACCGTGTACGTGAACGGCGACTTCTATGCGAGGAATCAGGACGAGTCCGTGCAGTTGTCGGCCGCCTTGAACCTGGGGCTCTACAGGAGAGCAAAGATGGTGACCGCGCATGAATGGGGCGAAGCAGTTGTGCCCGATGCCGGATTCTGCGAGTCCGGTCCGCTGGCGAGGACAACGCACTGGAGTTCGAAAGGCGAGCAGGGCACGACGACCTTTGCCTACGTCAGGGTGGCCTGCTATTCGCCGCACCAGCGTGTAGGAATTGAGTTGCGGGCGGAGCCGCAATCCGACGAAGACGAGCTTTCGTGGGAGGTCCCGTTCGCGCCGTTCCCGACCGAGCACGGGCTTTTCTCCGTTTGAGTTGACGGCCACGAGCGAAGCCCCGCATGTCCAGGCGATGCCGCCACTCGTAACTTACAGGCCGGTCGCGTATATCCAGCGGCGTTTCCAAACACCCGCACTACGAATGCGCGACTATTCGTTCCGTTAGTCTCCGCGACTTCGTTCAGCTTTGCATTTCCTGCACGATGCGCAGGATTTCTTCCATGGACGTGTGCGCGGCGGCGATCAGCGTTCCATCGAAAATGTGCGTTTCCAGGCCAACTCTGCCCGTGTAGCCATCGTTAGCCAGCGACGTCATGATGGCTTTCCAGTCCTCTTTTTCGGGACTGTTGGGCATGACGCCTTTGGCCTTCACCTGCACGTTCATGAGCCGGTCATGGGAAGAAGTTTGTAGCCATCCGGATAGGAGGTCTCCCTTCCGTAGGCGTTGTGCGGGTCCCAGTTCATGCCGATCCACTTGGAAGGAATCGCCTTCATGATGCCGGCTAGCTCGGCCGAGGTTCCGACGTTTTGGGAGGCCTCGTTTTCGATCAAGCAGGTAGACGTTTTCCTTTTCCGCGACGGCGGTCATGTCGCCGAGCACGTCGGCGATGCGGGGGAATGCGGACTGCGGGTCCGCAAGGCGGTTCCCGGTGAAGACGCGAACCTTGTCGCAGCCCATCCACTGGGCGCAGTGGATGGCTTTGGCGAGGTCTTCCATGCGGCTATCGAATTTTGCCTTCTCGCTCGCCAGGCGCCGCTCGCGCGCGGCGGGATCTTCCGGCCGGCGCGTCGGGGGCTCCATCCCCGGCCATGTGAACTTGAGCAAACTGGTGTTGACGAAGGAGACCTTGAGACCTTCCTGGGCGAACATCCGCGCATCCGTCTTGATTTCCGCTTCGGCAAGAGTGAAATATTCCTTGCGGCTCTCGACGGTGTGACGGTCGCGAATCTCCACCCACTGGAGGCCATACTGATGCGCGAAGGCGACGGCTTCCTCGACGGTGTTGCCGATTTCGTCCGTGATCGCGCTGATGTGGGTTTTGTCCCAGTTGGTCCGAGCTCTCAAACGGGCTGTAGCGCCCGCCGCGGCCAGAGCCAACAACTCGCGCCTTGTCATAGCTGGCACCTCCATCCCTTCCGCCTCCAATGCCGGGGCCGGCGCAGGGCCTGTTTCGGACTAAATGGTAGGCACGGGCAGACTCGAACTGCCAACCTGTCGCTTAGGAGGCGACCGCTCTATCCACCTGAGCTACGTGCCCACTGTCCCTTTATTGTACCGTCCGAGACCTTTCCGCCCAATGTCCCGGCGAAAATGCATGCCCTCAAAGCGAATTTCGTCAACGGCCCGGTAGACTCGGTCGATGGCCGACTTGAGGTCGTTGCCCGAATCCGTAACGCCGAGCACGCGCCCGCCCGATGTCTCGACGCCGCTCGCGCCGCTCTTTGTGCCGGCATGGAACACTATCGAGCCTGTCGCTTCCGCTGCGTCAATTCCGCTGATGAGCTTGCCCGTTTCGTAATGGCCCGGGTAGCCTCCTGAAGCGAGCACCACGCAAACGCTCGGCCCGGTGCGCCATTCGAGCTTTACCGAGCCAAGATTCCCTTCCGCGGCCGCTACCAGCGCAGGGACGAAGTCCGAGGCCATACGGTGCATCAGCGGCTGAGTCTCCGGATCTCCCATCCGGACATTGAACTCGAGCACTTTCGGCCCGGCGGAGGTCATCATGAGGCCGGCATAGAGGAAGCCCGTGAAATGCGTGGCCTCAACCGTTGGGTAGATCACGCGCTCGAGTACCTCGCGGGTTTCGGCGGCGGTAAGGATTGCGTCGTCGCAGTAGGCGCCCATGCCACCGGTGTTGGGGCCGCGGTCACCATCGAAGACGGCTTTGTGGTCTTGCGTGGGAGCCAGCGGCAGCGCATCGCGGCCGTCACAAAGCGCGATGAAGCTGACTTCTTCGCCGGTCAGGTATTCTTCGACCAGTAAACGCCCTTTGAGCGACTTCAGCGCTTCTTCGGCTTCTGCCCGGTCGTGAACGATGATGACGCCTTTGCCGGCGGCCAGTCCATCTGCCTTGAGTACGACGGGAAACCCAAAGCGGTCCAAAGCGCGGCGCGCATCGTGCGCATTGTCGGCGGTTACGAAACGCGCGGTTGGAATATTGCTTTGTACAAAGAAGTTCTTTGCAAATATCTTACTGCCTTCGAGACGCGCCGCGGAGCTATCCGGTCCGATAATACGTAAGCCTTTCGCGCGGAAGGCGTCCACGACGCCCGCTACCAGAAGAGCCTCGGGGCCGACTACGGTCAGATCCGCGCCGACCGCCTCCGCCACAGACAGGAAACCTGCCGGCGAGGAGTCGGGGACAGGCAGGCACGTGCCGCAGGTCGCGATGCCGGGGTTACCCGGTGCGGCGTACACCGCGACTCCCTGGGACTGTGCGAGTTTCCACGCCAACGCGTGCTCGCGTCCGCCGCCGCCAAGAACAAGGATCTTCATTGGCTACAATCATATCAATGCACGAGAAGTACGACGTCGTGGTCGTCGGAGCCGGCCACGCGGGATGTGAAGCTGCCCGCGCCTGCGCCCGGATGGGGCTCAAGACGGCCATGGTCGCGATGAATCTCGACCTGATCGCCCAGATGTCCTGCAACCCGGCCATCGGCGGCATCGCGAAGGGCCACCTGGTTCGGGAGATCGATGCGCTCGGCGGGGTGATGGGTGAAGTGGCCGATGCCGTGGGCATCCAGTTCCGGTTACTGAATACGAGCCGCGGTCCCGCCGTGTGGTCTCCGCGGGCCCAGATGGATAAGCGGAACTACCGGATCCGGATGCGCGAGGTTCTCGAGAGCGAACCCAATCTGCGAATCAAGCAAGCGGAGGTGGCGGCACTAGAGATCAGTGACCAGCGGGTTATCGGAGTTCATTTGCGCGATGGCCGCTTGATACTTGCAGGCGCGGTCGTGATTACCACCGGCACGTTTCTAAACGGGCTCGCGCACGTCGGGGAGATGAAGTACAGTTGCGGGCGCAACGGCGAAGCCCCTTCCGAGTTGCTCGGCGGGCAACTTCGCAACGTCGGGCTCCGGTGGACCCGGTTGAAGACCGGCACGCCTCCGCGGCTCGATGGCCGCACGATTGATTGGAGCCGGTTCGAGCCACAACCCGGCGATGCGGAGCCGACCCCGTTTTCATTTCTGACGGAGCGCATTGATCGGCCCCAAGTGGTCTGCCATATCGGCTATACGACGGACGAGACGCGTCGGGTGCTTAGGGAGGCCATACCTCGCTCGCCGCTTTACAGCGGGCAGATTGAGGGCATCGGCCCCCGTTACTGCCCGTCCATCGAGGACAAGATCGTCAAGTTTCCGGACAAGCCTCGACACCAGATCTTCTTAGAGCCGGAAGGGCTTGATACGCATGAAGTTTACTTGAACGGCATGTCCACGAGCATGCCGATTGACGTTCAAGCTGCCATGGTTGCCTCGATTCCTGGGCTGGAGCGGGCAGAGATGATCCGCCCCGGCTATGCGATCGAGTACGATGCTATCGACGCCCGCGAGTTGAAGCACACACTGGAGGTGAAGGCTTTGGGTGGTCTTTACCTGGCCGGCCAGATCAATGGCACATCCGGCTACGAAGAGGCCGGTTGCCAGGGATTGGTTGCTGGTGTCAATGCGGCGTTGGGGCTGGGCCGGCAAGAGCCGCTGGTGATTGGCCGCTCGGAGGGCTACACCGGGGTTCTCATTGATGACTTGGTGACGAAAGGAGCAGACGAGCCGTACCGGATGTTTACGTCGCGGGCGGAATTTCGCCTGCATCTGCGTATAGATAATGCAGACGAGCGGCTCACGCCGATCGGCCGGCGAGTTGGCCTCGTCTCGGATCGGCGCTGGGGAGTGTTCGATCGGAAGAGATGCCAAAAGGAACGCCTTTGCGCAGCGTTAGCCGCCCACCAGAATGGCCAGTGGTTGAGGCGTCCCGATGCGTCGGTTCTCGCGCTCGCCGGTTGGGTACGAGAGGCTCTGGGCGAAGACCCTGTGCGTGGACTCCTGCACACAGTTGACACAGAGGCCAAGTACTCGGGCTATATTTCGCAGGAACAGCGCCAGGCCGAGAGGCTTCAGATGAGCGAGCGGAGGGCTATCCCGAGAGACTTCGCGTATACGGACATACCGGGGCTCTCTCGTGAGGTGCAGATCAAGCTCGAGCGCGTCCGCCCTGCGACTTTAGGGCAGGCGGCGCGTATTCCCGGAGTGACGCCGGCTGCAGTCGCAGTCTTGGACGTTTACCTGAGCATGAACCGTGTTTCAGAGTGAGTTGCGCGCCAAACTGTCTGGCGTCGTGACGCTGGGCGACCGCGAGTTGGCTTTGCTCGAGGCGCACTATTTGTTGCTCCTTAGGTGGAACCAGAAGCTGAACCTCACGACGATTACTGGCGAGGCCGAGGCTGTAGAGAGGCATTACTGCGAGTCGCTTTTCCTGGCGGCGCATCTTCCAGCCGGCGAGTTCTGTCTGGCGGATATTGGATCTGGGGGCGGGTTTCCGGGGATACCTGTCGCCATTCTGAGGCCCGAGTGTGAGGTCACTTTGATCGAGTCTCGGCAGCGTAAAGCCGTCTTCCTCAGAGAAGCCGCTCGGGCGATTCCCAATGTGCGAGTAATCGCCGAGAGAGCGGAAGCCATTGAGCGGCAGTTTGATAGGGCAATCTCCCGCGCTGTGAGTTATGAGGATCTGATTCCTGCCCTAAAGAGACTCGCCCGTAACGCCGATTTGCTGACTGGAGCCGAGGAGCCTCCTGCGGGACTCGGTTTTTGCTGGATGCCCGGTATCCGGCTGCCTTGGGGAGACCGCAGGTATTTGAGGATGGGCAGTCGGGGGTGAGGCCAGCCATCCGCGCTGTGTTTCACGTGAAACACCATTGGTTTACGCGATTCGTCCTCCTGTTTCACGTGAAACACGCTTCCTGCACCTGTACATCCGAAGCATTCGTGTTAGTATGGCCGCTTGAGCCGAGTCTTTGCCATCGCCAATCAAAAGGGCGGGGTCGGGAAGACCACGACCGCCATCAATCTCGCAGCCGCCTTGGCCGCTAACGAACTCCGCGTCCTTGTGATCGATTCCGATCCTCAAGGAAACGCCACGACCGGCCTGGGAATAGCGAAGGACCCTAAACGCCCCGGCATGTACGAGGTTCTCCTTGGCGACATCCCTTTATCCGATATCATCCTCCCCACCGGTTTTGACGGCCTCTATCTCATACCTTCCGATAAGGGCTTAGTCAACGCGAATCTCGCTTTGGTCGACGCTCAGCGACGCGAATATCACTTGACGGAGCGCATCGCCGCCGCCCGCGACGAATACGCCTTTGTCCTCATCGATTGCCCACCCGCCCTCGACCTCCTTACCCTTAACGCCCTCGTCGCCGCAGACGCAGTACTGATACCGATCCAGTGCGAGTTCTTCGCACTCGAAGGCGTCTCGGAACTCATGGATACTATCGACAGAATCCGCGACGGACTGCATCATCCCCTGGAGATTGGAGGCATCTTGTTAACGATGTACGATGATCGCACCAATCTCACCCGCCAGGTTGAGGCCGATCTGCGCGAGTTCTTCGAGGGCCAGGTGTTCCGGACGGCCATACCTCGCACCATCCGTTTGGCCGAGGCCCCGAGTTTTGGTAAGCCGATCCTCACGTACGATCCCAGGTCCCGCGGGGCGGAAAGCTACATCCAGCTCGCCAAAGAGATTCTGCGTCATGAACAAGCTCGAAACTCATCGCCAAGCCCTCGGTAAGGGTCTCGGATCCCTGCTTCCCCCGCGCTCCCACGCTCCCACTCCCCCTTCACCGTCAA
This sequence comes from Terriglobia bacterium, assembly GCA_963783505.1. Lineage (GTDB taxonomy): Bacteria > Acidobacteriota > Terriglobia > Bryobacterales > Bryobacteraceae > BOG-224. Next base: position 18,902 of record CAWAOP010000026.1, read on the forward strand.
ACGAAAACCCTCCGTCCCTGCCCATCGACCAGATTGATGCCAATCCCGCGCAACCCAGGCGAATGTTCCACCCGGAACGTTTGGCAGAGTTGGCTCAGTCAATCCGCGCTTCCGGTATCATCCAACCCCTTGTCGTCCGCAGAGCTGGCGACAGATATCAGTTGGTCGCAGGTGAGCGCCGCTTGCGCGCCGCCAAACTCGCCGGCCTCACGCAAGTTCCCGTCGTTGTCGAGGCGATCCCCGATGACCGTCTCCTTGAGATTACCCTCATTGAGAACATCCAACGGGAGGATCTAAACCCGATCGAGACGGCGCAGGCCTTTGATCGATTGGGAAAGGAACTGGGGCTCGGAACTGAAGAGATCGGTCAGAGGACCGGCAAAGACCGCACCACCGTGGTGAACACCACGCGCTTGCTTCAACTCCCTCCCGATATCCAACAACTGGTCAGCGAGAGGCGGCTTTCCGCCGGGCACGCCCGCTGCTTGCTCTCTCTTCCTTCCGCCGAGTACCAGCGCGAAGTCGCCGAGAAGGCTGTCGCCCAGGGGTGGTCCGTACGCCAGACAGAGCGGACCACTCAGCGCATGCTGGAAGACCGGAAACCGAAACACCTGGACGAGGTCCAATCCGACCCCAACGTCCGGGCCGCCATTGGGGAGATGGAGCGAGTGCTGGGGACGAAGGTCCGTATTGTCGAGAAAGCCAAGCAGCGCGGAAGAATCGAGATCGATTACTATTCCCCTGAGGACCTTGATCGCATCTATTCCATGATCGTCGGCTAGCCGCCGATTACTTCAGAAGCCCCAGGATCTCTCCCAGTTCTCTGCGTATGTCGAGTAGCGGATCCCCGGAGAACAACTGCTGCTGTGAACTCTTCTTGCGGGGTCTTGCGCTCCGCAAGTCCATATGGAGCGCCTGCTTGGCTCCGGCGATCGTGAACCTCCGATCATAGAGCAATTGCTTGATCCGCAGCAGAAGCTCAACGTCCTTCCGCCGGTACAACCGGTGACCCGTGCCGGACTTCTTCGGGGCGAGTTGCGGAAACTCGGATTCCCAAAACCGCAGTACGTGGGCCTTCACGGCGAGCAACTCGCTCACCTCACCGATCTTGAAATACAGCTTATCCGGTATCTCAGCAGGACTCGCCTGTAACACGACTTCCGTCATTAGCCATTCGTAATCCTAGCGCAACAAGCGAGGATTGTCACGGCTAACCGGCTGAACGGCGCACTCACCGGGACTCAATGATGGCGACATGGCGGCCGCTCGGCAGCATCACCGTGGCTGGACCCGCCATCTGCAGATCGGCTGCGGCGCCGTCAATACGAACCCGCCGCGGCGCGCGATCAAGCACAGCGAAAGCTCGCGCGTCGCTCCGATACATAACTTCGATCGAACCCAAACCGCTTTCCCGCGCCGATTCCAAGTCCGCATTGAGGCGCACCAACCGCAACTCGGGGTCGCGTGCGGCCGCTTCCACTTTGTGCCGGCCCGCCGGTAGCCACATCGTCTCGCCATCGGTCACCGGCCATATGTGTCCATCGACCAGCGCGGAGCCTCGCCACGGAATTCCCACTCCTGTAGTTGAATCTATGACAACGGTGTTATCGCCGCTCTCGTACCGCGTTACGGAGGCGGCTGCGGCAGGCAAGAGCCGCTCATCGGGGGCTTGGAGCGAACTCTCGAAATAAAGGGCAACGCGCTCGAAACCGGCGGCCGCGCAATGAACCAACTCAAACAACTCCACCCCGGTCTGTTGTTTGGTCGGGTATACATCCTGGTAGCGCTCCACTACGTTCAGATCGATCGCCAGTTTCTCCCGATGCGGCGTCAGCGCGGCGTACCGCTCCGCGAGGGTTTGATACCGCTGCGGCCCCTGATTCCAAATGGTGGCCGGGTCTTCAACCAGAAAGGTGAACGACTGCCGATCCAACAACGGCAGCACCCGCGCTGCATCCGCGCCGATTGCGTCGCGCATGCCCGTGTCCATACGGTCATCCACGTGCGTCAGTACCAGATCCAAATGCGGTTTCGAACCCCGCACCTTCTCCAACTCGCCAAGCCATTCTTCCTGCATGTTCCGAGCCAACTCGCTCCGGAAGTCCAGGAACGCACGGCGAGACCCTTCGTCACCGCGAGTCCGGAATAGTTCGATCGGGTCGAATCCCGCTCGGGTGCGAAACAAAGCCCGAACATCCTCGTTCATGGGCGTGAAACGCGACGGGTTACCAATACCCTCAAGCGACTCAAAGTACAGTTCCGCCAGGTTCACGCCGTCCCAGTCGAACCTGCCAATCAGACGCTGGACGCCTTCCGTGACCGAGCGGAAGCACTCGCGGTTCGTAAGGTTCATCAGCTTGCGCCAGTCTAGCTGCGCGTCCTGCAAAAGCGCGGTCTTCTCCCGCCACTCCGGGTGGTCGGCCCAGAACTTCTCACTGACGTGCGGGAGTTCGAGCCACGCGTAGACCAGTATCCCTTCCCGATGACAAGCTTCGATCAGCTTCTTGAGGTACTCATCCCCGGCGGGGTCCGGATCGTAGTAATGCCAGGCCGCTACGTGCAAGGCGGATATGCCGCTTTTCCGCCACTTGGCTGCGAAGTAGTCAAGGTCCACGCGTAGCCTGTACGACGAATCGAAGAACGCCCATAAGCGCGACGACCGGAACGGAGTTTCCAAGCCCAGGTCGCACAGCGCATTCAACAGATATGGGAAACGCTCGAAGCCGCGCTGCCCCGGCGATACGGCGACCCACAGAATTGCGCCGGCCCCTTTCCGCATTCCGGCCAAGAGCGGCGCGCCGGACCGGCGCTCCCTGGCGAAAACCTCCACTCCCGAGGGCATATCGAATTGTGGCAGTTCCTCCGCCTTCTCCCACACAATCTGCAGCTTGGGTGCATGCACATCGGTCACACTGGCCACTCGCACGTTGCCCTTGCCGCGCCGGAAACCGAACATCTCAGCCAACGACGACTCGCCCTCAAGAATGAGAATGGCTCCTTTCTCCACGCGAGCATTCCATTCCGGTGAAGCCGCCGCGCCGGCTCGCGCCACAAGGATCCCTGCCATCGCGGCGGGCCGTTGCTCTAGCCCGATGGATCCGAGCACATCTGGCCAGGATCCGGCGCTGCTGGAGAGCACGCTGAAATAGGGGGGCCCGGCGGCAGCCGCCGCGCCGGCCGCAATCGCCATGAGGCTAACGAGTGCCCGCATACCAGAACCCTACGCGCAAATCCGTGTACGCCGCCCGGCCGCGAATGAGATAGCCGCCGCGAAGCACGTCCACGGAGAGATACGCCGCCCCGGGCAACGGACCTCCCGATAGCCTCACCCCCGGCCCGGTCTCCCAGAAGTTCGCCCAGTCTTGCCGCTTATCGTCGATCGTCAAGTCGGCGTTCCAATAGAGTTGCTTGCGCAGCCCCTTCCACTCCGAGGCGTAGCCGATCCTGCCGCGTTGATATACCAGGAAGTCGTTTCCGAAACGGCTCGCGAAGACTCCGTCGATGGAGGTGTCGGCGAACGCCGCTCCGGATTCGGCGCTTCCGACCTTGCCCACCCGGCGTGACGTGGATACGCCCGCCCGATAGTCGGGAAGAAAGTGCCCAGTCAGATATCCCGCCGCAGTCCCGGCCTCGGCCCACACCGTGACGCCCCTCCACATTGGAGTACGCACACCCACGCCTGGAATAATGCTGCTCTCCGACAGTTGTTGCGGCAAGACGCTCTCGGGGGTGGGCCGAATCGTGCGCCGCTCGTCGCCTATGAACCGTATGCTCAAGTACGGTCGCAAGGGGAATGACGTGGACAGTTCCGTTTTGACTTGGCCGTACCCGAACAGGTCTTTCCATCGGGAAGAAAACATTGGGTATGCCCAATAACTTGTGTGGATCGTTTCCGCCGAACCCCGGAGGTTCCGCCACGCCCGCTCCGCTTCATTCGCGACTCGTACGTCATTTCCTTTTCTCGCGAAATCGAACCAACGTATCGCCTCGCTGTCCTGGTGAAGCATGTTGTACGTCCACCCGAGTTTCACCATGACCTCGGCGTCGAACGGATCGGCCTGGTGGGCCATTTGAAGGTACCTCAAGGCGTCCTTCAGATAGCCTGCCTTAATGCTGCGTTCGGCCATTTCTTTTGCGCTCACCGCCTCTGGTTGCCCCGCGGCGGCCGCCGCCACCTGCGGAATGTGAAGCACCGCGCGCACGCGGTTCGCGAGATCGTCATCGCCGCCCGCTAACACTCGCTCGAAAAGATGCCTAGAGGCGTCGGAATCGCCGCGGGCATTTAAGAGGAATCCAAGTTGGGTTGCCGAGAGCAGATCGGCGGGCGTGTGGCCGGTAATGAAACTGAACTCCTGGATTGCGTCATCCTCTTGATCCATCTCCAGGAGCAGATACGCAAGCTCGCGGCGCAGAGCGGCGTTGTCCGGATCGAGCTCCAGCGCTCGCCGAAACTCCGAGACGTACGGATAACGATCGGGGAGTAAAACGCGCGCCGTTTCCGCTGCGCGACTTTCCCCGCCGCAAGCCGCGGCCAACAGGGCCGCGTTCGCGTCCTCATCGCGCCCTAGAGCCTTCCATACTCTGCCGACATCGACCAGCACCGAGCGGCGTTCGGGAAGCAACCTCCAGGCTTTCTCGAACTGCTCCGCGGCTAGTTCAAGCGCGTTGCGCTCCTCCGCGAGCTTTGCAAGTTCGAAGTGTGCGCTGAAGTTGTTTGCGCCGGCCGCAATCGCTTGGGTCCAGCGTTCTATGCCGGCCGCAAGTGGAGCGTCGATGTTCCGAAACGCTTGTTCCGCCACCGCGTCTCCGGTCTTGCGGATGCGGTCGAAGATGAGCCGCGCCTCCCTCCGCTCGCCGGTTTCGTAGCACAGGAACGCGAACTCCTTGGCGACCTGGGCATCCGCGGGGTCGAGCCTCATGGCTTCCTGAAACTGCTCCCGTGCGAGGATGTTCTCTCCGACTTTGAGATACGTGTACGCCAGATCTATCCTTACCGATGGGCGCCGTGGGGCGGCAACAATGCCCTTAAGAAAGAAGGAGATAGCTGTGTCCCAATCGCGGTTTCGAAGGGCTTCGTAAGCGCGCGTCAGAGGTTCGTACGCCGGGTCGTTAGTCTGGGCTAGACCGATCCAAAGGCTGACGAAGACAAGAATGGCGCGCATGTCCTCTTTCAAGAAATAGTCGGCGCGGACCACCGGAATTCGCAGAATTAATCGCGTCCTTTCATCGCAGCCAGCCAACCAGCTACCCTCGCCTGCTGGCGGCGGCTAGGTCGGCCCCTGGTGACGCATCCCTATCAGCCGGGTAATTGCGTGTTAACTTGTTTATTTATAAATATATAACATAAACATACCATTCTCTATCTTGTTTATGTAGATTTTTCTTGACTTGAATCCGCTGGGTCGGGTAGACTTGCATCTAATAGGCGCTAGCCCATGATCGGATCTGTCCTGAAGCCATCCTGGCAGCACAATCACCTCACCGCCCACCTTTTGCTTTTTGAGTGTCGCCTCAACCGTACGCGGCCCAAATAAGCGAGTGGCGGGGCGTTACTCCGCGGCGCCACCGGATGCGATCCGCCTGGCGCGTCGGAGTTGAGTGAGTGAAAACCCAAGGAGCAATCCAAGCATGTTCAAACTCGGAGCGCGAAGTGTCTTCTTTCTTTTGATGGGATTAGCGGCGGAGCCCGTGTGGTCGCAAACACCGGATCCGCGAGTCGATGAACTGGAAAGAAAGGTCGAACGATCTCGATCAACAACTCAAGGTTGCGTTGCGGCAGCAGGAATTGAAGGATCAGGATGCGGCGGATAAGGCCAAGACTGCGCCGACTGTGTCAGCCGCTCCCACCGGTTTCGATATCCAGTCAGCGGATGGGAATTACCGGCTGCGGATTGGAGCCGATTTGCAGGTAGACGACCGGACGTTTACGGGGCCCGGCGCCGCGCTGGGCTCCGACGCCATCCTTCTGCGCCGCGTGCGCCCGACGTTCTCGGGCACGGTTTACAAGTATGTCGACTACTTCTTCCGGCCGGACTTCGGTCAGGGAACGACCATTATTTACGATGCCTACCTGGAGTTGAAGTACTTCTCGCGCGCGAAGGTTCGCGTGGGCAAGTTTAAGCCGCCCGAGGGACTGGAGCGGTTGCAGAGCGACGATGACACCAGCTTCATCGAACGCGGCTTGCCCACGCTGCTGGTTCCAAGCCGCGATATCGGATATCAAGTTTCCGGCGACATCGTGAGCCGGCGCGTCAATTACGCGGTCGGCGTGTTCAACGGAGTTCCGGACAATAGCTTGAGCGATAGCGCCGTTTCCAGCCACCGGGACTACACGGCCCGCCTTTTCTTCACGCCGTTTCAGCCGGAGTCGAAGAGCCTGCTCAGCGGCCTTGGCTTTGGCGCAGGCGTAGGGGGAGGCGGAATCGATGGCATAGCTCTTCCCACCTACAAGACGTTCGGACAGGCGACTTTCATCTCGTTCGCCTCGGGCGTAGTCTCGGCAGGTCACCGGAACCGTTTCGCGCCGCAATTGACTTACTACCTCGGTCCGTTCGGCCTGCTGGGGGAGTACACGCTCACGGAAGAAGGCTTCCGGAAAGGGACGCTCCAGCGTGTGGTCGCTTTCCGCGCCTGGCAGGGGGAGGCGTCCTACATTTTGACCGGCGAAAAGAAGGGATTCACCAGTCCAACGCCCAACAAGCCGTTCGACCCGCACGCGCACGGATGGGGCGCGGTCGAGTTGGCGCTGCGGGTCGGGGATTTCACCGCTCAACGCAGTATTTATGACTACGGCTTCGTCAGTCCGGCGACCAGCCCTCGCCATTCTCACGAATGGGTAGGCGGCGTGAACTGGTATCTCAACCGGCTCGTGCGGATCTCCGTCGATTACGGCAACACGCAGTTTAGCGGCGCGATGCCGAGCGCAGTGCGCGCCCCCGAACGAGTGCTGTTGACGCGGTTCCAGATCAACTTCATTTGAATACGCGCGCGACCGACTATGAACGGTTTCAAGTGCTGACTGAACTGGTGATCGAGGATTACGCGGTCATCGAGCGGGTGGCGGGTGCGGTTTCACGCGGTGCTGATCCTACTGACGGGACTTAAGCTTCAACAGAGCCCACCATATACGGCCGACCAGGCCACAATCTACCATGCAGGGCGAGCGAGTCTGAACTGCCGCTGCGTAAATCGTCGCGGCGGCAGCGGGCGGGGCATGGAAGCTACACGAACAGGTCTACCGGCACCCGTAAGAGATCGGCGAGTTGGCGGGCCTGGGTCTTACTGATACTGCGTTTCCCGTTCAGGATTTCAGATACACGGCTTTTGGGAAGCACGGTCCAGAGGTCGCTGGGCTTCATGTTCTTCTCTTCGAGCAGATAGGCAAGCATCTTGTGCGGCTCGGCCTTGGGGAGCGGGTGCGCCCGGTTCTCGTATTCCTCGATCAGGATACTGAGCAGTTCCAGCAACCGGCCCTCCTCCTCGGCAATCTCGTCTTCCGGTCTTTCCATGAGGGCGGCTGCGGCGGTTAACAGCCGGCGGTACTCCGCCTCCGTTCGAATGACGACGGGCAGAGTCTCATCGAGGAGCTTCCGGTATTGGCGTTCATCGAGCAGCGTTGCGCTCATGGTTTCCATTTCCCCTCATCGTATTCGGCGTGCGTAAGGATGTGGTAACCACCACACAAGAGGAAACCGCGACCACTTGTGGTCGCCCGGAACGCCTGTTCACAGGGTCGTGCAAGCTACCTCCGCGCTGCTTCCCTATGGATGCCCTCGGCAATCCACATTCGCAGTTGGGTTTGGTAGCCGACAGATTTTGCGGCGGCAATCTTCCTGGCGGCGGCGATCTGCTCGGGATCCAGCCGAATCGAGATCGCGGCCTTGGCGGCTGCGTTACGCTGCCGGATTGACTTCTCGAGCGCCGCACAGACCTTCACGGGTTCGGCCTTGGGCAGCCTGTCCCACACGTCCGCCACCGAGTGGCGCTCGAAGTAGTCTGCGGCCTCCTCGTCCGATCGGAATCTCGGCAGCGGTTCCTTTGCACGCTGGAGTCTTCGCTTCACATAGTTAGTCTACAGGTGCGGCCTAGTGCAGTGCGGCAAGCAGAAGGACGATTATCCAGCGCGCCTTGGAGTGGGCGTCCCCGCCTGCCATGCCGGCATTCGTGCCGACATCGAGCGCCAAACGTCGGCACGAATGCCGACGTGGCAAGCCGGAGGCTCGCTCCACGGCGCCCCAGGATGTGCGAGGTTGGACCGATAATGGGTGTTATTAGAGCCGCGGACCACCAGGTAGGACGGTCGGACCAAGTGCCGGACAGGGCGGAGTACGTGGGCTTTAGCCCCCGTGGTGGCGTAACAGCAGCGTCGGCTATCTCACGTCAAAGAAAACGCGGGGGTTAAAACCCGCAAGTTTTGCGTTGCTATCGGCACGTCTAAAGCCGTGCCCTGTTACAAACCATCCAACTTCGGATTTAAAGCTTATGGTTTCCATTTCCCCTCATCTCACCTTACACCGCAAGTGAAATGCAGGGGTTCGGCCGCGACACCGTCACCGCCGCCTCAATCGTCTCGGGTAACCGCGTGCGCCTTCGCCGGCATGACGGTATCGCGACAGGGGGCTGCGAGCATTTTCCGAACGCTGATGTTCCAGCGCCCGCTTGCCGCTACAGTCTATAATTCTCTTCAAGTGCTCACGGAACTGGTGGTCGAGAACTACGCGGTCATCGAGCGGGTGCGGGTGCGGTTTCACTCCGGTTTGAATCTGCTGACCGGAGAAACCGGAAGCGGGAAGTCGCTGGTGGTGGACGCGCTGGGTTTGCTGCTCGGCGGGCGCGCTTCGGCCGAGATGGTCCGCACAGGCGAATCGCGCGCGCGCGTGGCGGGTATTTTCGATGTGCACGATCACGCCGGCGTCCGCCGGTTACTGGATTCGGCGGGCATCGAAATCGAGGATGGCGAGGCGCTCATCGAGCGCGAGATTCTGGCGAGCGGGAAATCGCGCGCGTTCATCGGGAGCCGCCCGGTGTCCGCGGCTTTGTTGAAAGACCTGGCCCCGCTGCTCGCGGATATCCACGGGCAGCACGATCAGCAATTGCTCTTCATCCCCGAAGCGCAACGCGACATGCTCGATGTCTTCGCGGGCAATCAGGATACGCTGAGCCGCCTGGCCGATCTCTACCGAGGTTGGAAGGCGGCGGAACAGGAATTGAGTGAACTCGAGCGATCCGAGCAAGAGAAATTGCGACTTCTCGATCTCTGGTCGTTTCAACGCAGGGAGATTGAAAGCGCGGCGCTGAAGCCGGAGGAAGATTCGGCGCTCGAAAGCGAGCGGCGCGTGCTGCAGAACGTGCAGCGCCTCCAAGAGGCGGCTGAAGCGGCCTATCTGGCGGCATACGATGGCCCGGAATCGGCGCTATCGCTCGCGCACGCGGCCGCGCGCAAGGTCGATGAACTGCGCCGCATCGACCCTTCGCTCGACGGTTTGCGCGAGCACTTGAAAACCGCCGAGATGAGCCTCGAAGAGGCGTCGTTCGGCCTGCGGGATTACCTATCGAAGCTCGAAGCGAACCCCGCGCGGTTGGAAGAAATCGAAACCGTCTGGAAGCCATCGACCGCCTCAAGCGAAAGTACGGCAGCTCCATTGTGGAGATCCTCGAGCTTTCTGGAAGAAGCGCGCGGCAAGATCGCCGCCATGGAAAATGCCGGCGAGCGCATGGATCAACTGCGCAAGGAGCGTTCGCGCCTGGCGGCGGAGTTTGAGAAACTGGCGGCGGAGTTGACCGCCCGGCGCGCGGCGGCGGCGCGAAAACTGGAAAAGAGGGTGGAGGCCGAACTGGCGCAGCTTGCCATGGAGCGCACCGTCTTCCGCGTGGAGATAGCGCGCGGCGGAATGGTCGGAAGCGGGCGCGGACCGAGTGGCGTTTCTGGTTTCGCCGAATCCTGGAGAGGAGCCGCGCGCGCTGGAAAAGGTCGCGTCGGGCGGCGAGATTTCGCGCATCGCTCTGGCGCTGAAGACGTGCCTGGCGGCGCCGCAAGTCGGTCCGTCGTCCGCACGCTGGTGTTCGACGAAGTGGACGCCGGCGTGGGCGGCGCGCGGCCGAGGGCGTCGGGCGGCGGCTGAAGAAGCTGGCGGCGGCCAACCAGGTGCTCTGCGTGACGCATCTGCCGCAGATCGCTTCCTTCGCCGACCATCATTACCGCGTAGAGAAAGAGGAATCCAAAGGCCGCACCGTGGCGGTGGTTGAGGAATTGGACGCCAGACGAGCGCACGCGCGAAATCGGCCGGATGCTCTCCGGCCAGACGCTCACGCCCGAGGCGCTGAAGCACGCCGAGAGGCTGATTCAGATGAGCGCGAGGTAGCGCCCGGCAACACTTGCCACCGGTCGGGCGGCTCGTCTAGTTCTTGCGGGGCGTTTCGGGATCCCGGCAACCCACGATTCGAGGAGCCGTTCCAGGCTGCGATTCTTGGGAAACGTAACAATCGGCTTCCGTGTACCGCGTTCCGTTGAACTGAAACACCTGGAGCGCTGTCTCTACCGCGCTCAAGTGGCTTTCGACGGCGACATCTCGCAGTCCGTGGGTAGTCTCTGGGCGAATCGTCAGCCCCCAGCCGTTCGCTTCAAGAATCAGCTTTGCCTGGCCGTACTGCAAGGAAAAAACCCAGATCATGCAGTTCCCGGTAGCGCCGCACATCATGCGGTCCCCTTCGAAGGTCACAGCGACCTGCCGCGATCCATTTCCCGCGAGGTCCACCGAGCCAACAAACGCGCCGAGCATCCAGTCGCGGCGGTCCGTCTCGTGTCCGGACGGGAATGCGGTGGGCGGCGTGGCCTTGTCAATAACGGCCAGGATGTCGTTGCGTTCCTGCGCGGAGAGCCGCGCGTCCTCGAGGGTGTAGGTGAGCTTCGGGCTCAGGTACGCGTCGCGCAGCTTCTCCGTCCTTCTTTCGGGATGCTGCTGAGCCAAGGCGCAGAACGTGGCTACTAACGCTAGGGCAAAACGGGGACAGGCACGAACTTTCGCAAAGAACGCAAAATTCGACCCTGTCCCCGTTTTGCACATCGCCCGTAGTATAGCTTTCGGCGCGCGCCCATCGCGGCGAAAGCCCGGTTACACTAATCGCTTGATGCCAGCTCCTTCCGATTCTCGATGTGCAACGAGGCCTTCGAGGGCCGCTCGTTCGCGGATACGTGCAAGGCCATTCGGAAGGCCGGCTGGGCAGGAATCGAAATTGCGCCGTTCACCTTGGCTAACGATCCGGCGCGCATCACGGCCGCCCAGCGCAGGGAATATCGCGACATCATGGCCTCCGAAGGCCTGGGATTCGCGGGCCTCCACTGGTTGATGGTCGCGCCCAAGGGCCTGCACGTCACGGGGCCCGACCGAGCGCTGCGGGAACGGAGTTGGGCGCACATTCGGAACCTCATCGATCTGTGCGCGGACCTGGGGCCCGACGGCGTCATGACCTTCGGCTCGCCCAAGCAGCGATGCGTGACGGGCGGATTGACTCGCGAGCAGGCCACCCGCAACTTCGCCGGCGGCTTGGCTTCCGTAGCGCCCCATGCGATGGAGCGCGGCGTAACGCTGCTCGTGGAAGCGCTGCCGGCCGACCAGTGCGACGTGGTGCGGACCCTTGCCGAAGCCGTCGCCATCGTGCGCGAGATCGGCAGCCCGGCGATTCAAACGATGTTCGACGTTCACAACGCCATCGACGAAGCCGAGCCTCACGGCGCGCTGGTGGACCGGTATTTCGAGTACATTAAGCACGTACACGTGAATGAGCTGGATGGCAAGTACTGCGGCGCGGGGAACTACGATTACCGCCCGGTGTTCGAGGTGTTGCGACGGCGCGGCTATTCCCGGTGGGTTTCCATGGAAGCGTTCGATTTTTCGCCGGGGGCTGACAGGATCACAGAAGAAGGGCTGCGGCATTTGCAGGCTGAGAGCGCTGCGCCGGGCTAAAGGCCGCGCGCCGCTAAGCGCTAGGCCCCGGTTCCCCCCTGGCGGTCCAACCCTTCTCTGAGAAGCATCTTGATGTAAGTCTGATAGCCGATTCCTTTGACTGCAGCCTGCTCCCTGGCCCGATCCATATCTCCGGCAGGGATGCGAAGCATGACTTTCTGGGACGGCTTTTGCAACGCTCCCGTTTTCTTCGAGAGGGTTATGCCTATGCTTCTGCCCCCGACGCGTAGCGAACCTTCCTTCTGCGCGCGCTCGAACAAGCTCAGCAGCCTGTCCTGGTTCCGCTCGAACCAACGGGCCTCATCCGCCTCAGTCTTCGTCTCGGCCAGTTTCTTCCTGGGCATTGCGTCCTCCCTTCATGCGCTTCCAAAATGCGCGCCACTTGCGATTCGCCACGAACGCGGTCACCACGCGAATCCTGCCGCCTCTCCACGTCCATACAACCAGGAGCAGGCGCCCGGTGGACGTCTCGCCAAGCTCGGTGTGCCGCTCTTCCCCGCTTCGGGATTCCAGATCGACTGGAAGCGCGGCGCCGCGCACCACCTGTTCGGCTTCGCCGGGCGTCACGCCGTGCCTCTCGATGTGGCCCGTGTTCCCGCCGTCCCAATCGAAGACCGCCTTCACAGCGCCGGGCATCTATTTCGAGTGTATACCCATTGTCCATACGATACCTGAAAACCCCAGCCGCATTTCGAGTCGTGGTCAAGCAAGCAAGCGAGGGTATCCTTACGGGCGCCGCCGCTTGATTCCTGTTACGCTTTTGGCCATGATGGGGAACGGTTGGATTACTGGGCCGCTCGGCGGCGAACGAGGTAACAAACTATGAATCGAAGACATTTTCTGATGGGTTCTACGGCTGCGCTGGGCGCTTCGCGCATGGCGTTGAGCGCCGCGAGCGACACGGTGCGGATAGGGTGCATCGGGATCGGCGGGCGGGGCAGAGATCACCTCACCAGCTTTGGCAGGCTACAGAACGTCGAGATTGCGGCCGTCGCCGATATCGACGAGGCGCACCTGGCGGCGGGCGCGGCGCAGGTCGAAAAGGCCAGCTCAAAGAAACCCCAGGGTTATACGGACTTCCGCAGGATTCTGGAAGATAAGTCTATCGACGCGATATCCATCGCAACTCCCAACCATTGGCACACGCTGATCGCGGTGTGGGCGTGCCAGGCCGGCAAGGACGTGTACGTGGAGAAGCCTTGCAGCCACAACATTTTTGAGTCCAGGCAAATTGTCGCCGCGTCGCGCAAGTATGACCGCATCGTGCAGATGGGCAGCCAGATCCGGTCTTCCGCGGCGGTTCAGGAAGCCGTGCAGAAAATGCGCGAGGGAGAGTATGGCGAGGTTTATATGGCGCGCGGGTTGTGCTTCAAATGGCGCGATACCATCAACCGCACCCCCGAGGAACCCGTGCCCGCCGGCGTGAATTACGATTTGTGGCTCGGCCCGGCGCCGCTGCGGCCTTTCACGCGCAACCGGTTCCACTACAACTGGCACTGGTTCTGGGACACGGGAAACGGCGACATCGGCAACCAGGGTATCCACGAAATGGATATCGCGCGCTGGGGACTGGGAGTGACGCTTCCCACCAAGGTGAGCGCCATGGGCGGCCACATGTTGTTCGATGACGACCAGGAAACCCCGAACATGCTCAATTGCACGTTTGAATTCAACCAGGACGGGAAGAAGCGGTTGCTGGAATTCGGAGTCCGGCCTTGGCTGACCAATCCGGAGGCCGAGATCAAGGAGCGCACGGGAACCAACAGCGTCGGCAACATTTTCTACGGATCGAAGGGGTATCTGGCGGTCGATACGTATAGCTCCTACAAGTCCTGGATGGGCAGGAACCAGCAACCGGGTTCGGCGCGTAACGCGGGCGGCGATCACTTCTTGAATTTCATCGAAGCCGTGCGGAGCCGCAAACGAGAAAGCCAGAATGCCGAGATCCAGGAAGGCGCGACGTCCTGCATTCTGGTGCACCTTGCGAATATTTCGTACCGGCTCGGCCGCACGCTCAATTTCGATGCAAAGACCATGACCTGCGTGAACGATGCGGAAGCCAACGCTATGTTCACGCGCAAGTACCGGGCGCCGTACGTTGTGCCGGAGAACGTTTAGGGTTTCAGTGGGGCGGGCCTCCCGGCCTGCCTCGCATGCGAAGCGTGCATTCCGGCGCGAGGCAGGCGAAAACGCCTGCCCCACTTGAGGAGCGATGAAGAATCACATTGCGATTGTTGCTTGTCTGGCCCTCGCGACCGCGTTGCCGGCCGTGGGTCAGGTTCGGATCGCGCCCGGGCCCGAGAAGATCGTCATACAGATCGATGGGAAGCCGTTCACCACGTTCTACGTAGCCGGTTCCGTGGCGGGAGCGGAGGTGATGAAGCCGTACCTCTACCCGCTGCGCGCCGCCTCGGGGACTTACGTGACGCGCATGTGGCCCATGGAGACAGTGGAAGAGGAAGCCAAGGCAACCAAGGATCATCTGCATCAACGCGGGCTCTGGTTTGCGCACTCCAGTGTGAACGGGCTCGATTTTTGGAACAACGAAGCGTCCTACACCACTCCCAACCGCGGAAAGATCGTTCTTAAAAAGCTGGTATCGGCGAATGGAGCAAAGAACTCCGGCTCCATCCTCGCTACGTTCGATTGGACCGATCTCAAGGGCCAGGCTGTGCTCGGTGAAACTCGCGCGATGACGTTTTACCGCGACCCAACGCTGCGCATGATCGACTTCGACATCACGCTGACCGCTGTCCAGAAGGCCGAATTCGAGGACGAAAAGGACGGCGTATTTGGCCTTCGCATTCGCCCCGTGCTGGAAGAAGACACGGGAACGGGCCACATCGTGAACGCCCAGGGCCTTGAGACCGAGAAGGCGTTATGGGGAAAGCCCTCCGAGTGGTGCGATTACTCGGGAACCATCGGCTCGGAGAAGCTCGGAATCGCCATCCTGGACGATCCGCGAAACCCGCACTCGCCGGTCCGTTGGCACGCCCGCGCTTACGGGCTGTTCGCCGCAAACCCCTTCGGGCTTTCGGCCTTCACCAATGACAAGTCGCAGAGCGGCGCAGTGACGCTCGAACCGGGCCAGAGCCTCCGATTCCGGTACCGCCTGGTCATCCATCCCGGAGACGCAAAGACCGCTAATGTTGCGGGGCTCTGGAAGAAATTCGCGGGGAAGAAGTAAAGCGGGAACCGGCTTTCGCAATCCGAACTGGATCGATTAGGGCGGCCGATTGGAAGGCCGCTAAGCCCTGCTATACGCGTCCGACTGGGCGCCTACGCGACGGACCAGGGCTTGAAGGACCAAGGCCATCTCCGAAAGCGCCCGGCGCGACCCGCTTGGGAATAGGGATCGAGTCAGCCGGTACCACAGCCGCATCAGCTTGTAATCCAGCACAAGCAGACGATCCTCCAGAGACCCCAAGCCTAACCCTGACGCATGATCGATCAGGAACGCCAGCATCATGTAGTCGCGTTCGAGAGCCCGGTGCAACGGGTCCAAATCGCGTGCTCCGGGGAGGTCGCGCTGGACCTCGCGGAAGCCGAATCGGGAATTCAGATCGGTCTCCGCCGCTCCAACTGGATTCGAGGAATCCCTCAGGAGAAGGAGGCAACTATAACGGAACCAGTATATGAAGAGGACGACCGAAAGCCCGATTATGAATACGCTTGCAACCATGTCCGACTGCGTCGGTACCCGGAGAACCTAAAGTACTATTCCTTTTGATAGAGTGTATCACCTACTCAGAGATTTTCGCAATCAAAACATCAGGAATTACACGCATTTGTGGCGTCACGAGAGGGTATTACACACACAAAAGAGGGTATACCCACAAATAGGTGGGGCTAACCGTATGGGACGTTCGGTTCAGGCGTCGCGCAACAGCGTTTTAGATAGCCGCCATCGCCCGCTCGATGTCCTGGCTCGGGTACTCGTAATCCTGCAGCGCGCCGGATAGATAGCTCTCGTAAGCGCTTAAATCGAAGTTGCCGTGCCCGCTCAGGCAGAACAGGATGACGCGGCTCTTGCCTTCTTCCTTGGCGGCCAGGGCTTCGTCGATGGCCGCGCGGATGGCGTGCGAGGATTCCGGGGCCGGAATGATGGCTTCGGTTCGCGCGAACTGGACAGCGGCTTCGAAGACCGGTGTCTGGGTATACGCCTTGGCCGAGATGTACCCGTGCTGCAAGAGGTGGCTGAGAAGCGGCGACGCCCCGTGGTAGCGCAAGCCGCCGGCATGGATTCCCGGGGGCACGAAATCGTGGCCCAACGTGTACATCTTGATCAACGGCGTCAGCTTGGCGGTATCGCCAAAATCGTAGGTGAAACGGCCCTTGGTGAGGCTCGGGCAGGCCGATGGCTCGATGGCGACAATGCGTGGGCCGTTTCCGTTGATCTTGTCGAGGACGTAGGGAACCGCCAGGCCTCCGAAATTGCTGCCTCCCCCGAAGCAGCCGATCACGACATCCGGCTCCTCGCCGGCCATTTGCAACTGGAGTTTGGCTTCCTGGCCGATGACGGTCTGGTGCAGTATGACGTGGTTCAGCACGCTGCCCAGCGAGTAATTCGTGTCGGAATGCGTGGCCGCGTCCTCGACGGCCTCGCTGATGGCGATGCCGAGGCTGCCCGGGGAGTCGGGGTGGGCTGCAAGCACCGCGCGGCCGGAGTTGGTTTTGTCGCTGGGGCTGGGGAATACCTCGGCTCCCCAGGTGTGCATCATCATGCGGCGGTAGGGCTTCTGGTCATAGCTCACGCGCACCATGTAGACCGTGCATTCCAACCCGAACAGATTGCAGGCCAGCGCAAGCGCGCTGCCCCACTGGCCGGCGCCCGTCTCGGTGGCGAGGCGCTTGATGCCCGCCCGCTTGTTGTAATAGGCCTGCGCTACCGCGGTGTTCGGCTTGTGGCTGCCGGCGGGACTTGTGCCTTCGTACTTGTAATAGATGTGCGCCGGCGTATCGAGCGCCTTCTCCAGGCGGCGAGCACGATAAAGCGGAGTGGCGCGCCAGAGACGGTAAATGTCCATGATTTCGCCGGGGATATCGATCTCCGCCTGCGGCGAGAATTCCTGCATGATCAGCTCCATCGGGAAGATAGGAGCGAGATCCTGCGGCCCAAGGGGCTGTTTCGTGCCCGGGTGCAGCGGCGGCGCGAGCGGCTCCTTCAACGAAGGAAGCAGATTGAGCCAGACGTTGGGAATCTGGCTATCGGCAAGAAGAAACTTGGAATGTTCGGACATAGGAAAGGGTAATTGTAATACCTTTCCGGAAGGAGCCAGAAGCGGGGACGGACCGACTATCCAACCGGCGGCTCGGAGAGCTGCATTTCGCAGTCTCGAGTAAGCATCCGACGGCAGAGCCGGAGAGTCCATCATCCGAGTGGTTGAGGCGCTACGACGATGGTGCGGTTTTTCCGGCCTTTTTTCTGGAAGCCTTTGGCTGCTGACTCTGAGAGGCCTTTTCGATTGCCGCTACGTCAGCGAGATCCTGGCGTCTTCCTGCGGCGCGTTTCGCGGCGAGCAGGTCTTCCCGAGAAATAAAATTAGCCCGCAAGCCGGTTTCCCGGTCGAACACAACCTCGACCCGCCTCAGCCAGGCGGCATCAAAATCGACGCCTGGAATATCCGTGAGAATATCGACGCCCACGGGCCCTCGCCCGATGCGGAAGAAAGGGCCGGGTGTTTCGAAGTCGGTCGGGGTAAGGCCCCGCAATGGCGCTCCGAAATCGGCGAGGGCCGCGAAAATCGCTTTCGCGTTCTCCGGATCGGCCTTCACCAGAATGTCGAGGTCCTTGGTCGCCCGGGGCTGCGCGTGGATCGCTACGGCATAGGCGCCGACGATGAGATACCTAACGCCGCGCGCGTTCAAAACGGACAAGAGTTCTCTGTAGTCTGAGTGCATCCGGCCTGAACCCTTTTAGTCTATAGCCTTCCTCGGTAAGCTCAGACACGGCGGCGATCCGCTCATGCACGGGCCTGCTTTGCCAGTACCGGTATTCGGCCAGCTTCATATCGTCAAAGCTGGCGAATTTGCGGATGGTCTTATCCATGTTTTGCCCGTCTATACATCCAGGTTCTTCACGTCCAGCGCGTTTTCTTCGATGAATTTGCGGCGGGGTTCCACGTCTTCGCCCATCAGCGTCGAGAAGATTTCCTCGGTTTCCACCGCATCCGCGAGACGCACCACCAGCAGCGTTCGCTTTTCCGGGTTCATGGTGGTATCGGCGAGTTGCTCGGCGTTCATTTCGCCGAGACCCTTGTAGCGCTGGACGGAGGCGTCCTTCTTGCCTTCGGTCTTCACGAAGCCAAGCAAGTCGATCCAGTTCTTCTGGGGATCGCGCCGCTCGTTTTTCACCACCACGAAGGGCGGATGGTTGTAGCGCGCGATGGCCCGCGCCAGGGCGCGGAAGCGCCGGTACTCGGGAGCGGCCGCCAGGCCCACTCCGATGCTGCGTTCCGCATGAGTGGAATCGCGGTAGACGACCGCGAACGACGAGTGCTCCTCGTCGCGACGCAATTCCGGTTCGAGCCCCAGTTTCTGTAACGCTTCGAAAGCCGGTTCCAGATTCGCCCGCTCCTGGAATTCCATCTTGTGGTCCAGCCGCAAATCGGTGTTGGCGAGCGTCTCCACCACGCGCGGGTCGCGCAGCTTGCGCTCCACTTTGTGGAACATCTGCTCGTATTCGTCCAGGCTCAACAGGAACGCGCGCAGCTCCGTTCCTTCCAGAAGGAGTTCCGGACCCGAGCCATTGGAGTGAACCTCAAGCGTCAGGCTCTCCGTGGCGCGCCGCATGATCTTGCGCGTGAATTCTTTTTCGTCCTTGATGTACTTCTCGCTCTTGCCTTTCTTAATTCGGTAGAGCGGGGGCTGCGCGATGAACACGTGTCCGCGCTCGATCAGCTCCTTCATGTGGCGGAAGAAGAACGTGAGTAGCAGCGTGCGGATGTGCGAGCCGTCCACATCCGCATCCGTCATGATGATGATCTTGCCGTAGCGCAGTTTCGTGGCGTCGAAATCGTCCTTGCCAATGCCCGTGCCAAGCGCCGTGATCATGGCGCGGATTTCCTCGTGGCCTAGCATCTTGTCGTAGCGCGCTTTTTCCACGTTGAGAATCTTGCCTTTGAGCGGCAGGATGGCCTGGAAACGCCGGTCGCGGCCCTGTTTGGCTGTGCCGCCGGCCGATTCGCCCTCCACCAGGAAAAGCTCGCAACGCTCGGGATCGCGCTCCTGGCAATCGGCCAGTTTGTGCGGCAGGCCGCCGGATTCAAGCGCGCCCTTGCGGCGGGTCAGATCGCGGGCCTTGCGCGCGGCTTCACGCGCGCGCGAAGCCTCGATCGCTTTGCCGACAATGCGTTTCCCTACGGCCGAGTTCTTGTCGAAGTATTCGCCGAGCTTCTCATTGACGAATTGCGTCATCTGGCCGCCGATATCGCTATTCAGCTTGCCCTTGGTCTGTCCCTCAAATTGCGGCTGGGGGAGTTTCACGCTCACCACCGCGGTGAGCCCCTCGCGAACGTCATCCCCAGTGAGGTTCTCTTTCACGTCGCGGAACAGGCCTGCCTGCTTCCCAAACTCGTTGATGGTCCTCGTGAGGGCCGTGCGGAATCCGGTCAGGTGCGAACCGCCATCCACCGTGTTGATGTTGTTGGCGAAGCTGAAGACGTTTTCCGAATAGCCGTCGTTGTACTGGAGCGCGACTTCCATCGCCAGGTTGCCGCCGTTGGGCAGCTCCCGCTCGGCTTCGAAGTGAATGGGCTTATCGTGTAGCGTTGCCTTGCCGCGGTTCAAATGGCGGATGAACTCCGCAACGCCGCCGCTGTAAACAAAGTCGGCCTTCTTTTCGGGATCGGTACGCTCGTCGGTGAGCGTGATCTTCAGCCCTTTGTTCAAGAACGCGAGTTCCCGCAATCGCTGCGCGAGCGTATCGAAATTGAATACGGTCGCGGTCATGATGGAGGAATCCGGCTTAAAGGTAACGCGCGTGCCCGTTTTGCGGCCGGCCTTGCCAGCCTTTACCAGCGGGCCCTTGGGAATACCGCAGGCGTATTCCTGCTGCCAGGTGTAGCTCGGGCCGGTCTCGCCCTCCGGCCGCCAGATTTCCAACTCCAGCCGCTCCGAGAGCGCGTTCACGCAGCTCACGCCGACGCCATGCAGGCCGCCCGACACTTTGTAGCTCTTCGAATCGAACTTGCCGCCGGCGTGCAGCTTGGTCATTACCACCTGAGCCGCCGAGACGCCTTCCTCTTCATGCATATCGACGGGGATGCCGCGGCCGTTATCGATAACGGTCACGGAATCGTCGTCATGAATCGTAACGCTGACTTCCGTTGCGTACCCGGCCAGAGCTTCATCGACGGAGTTGTCTACGACTTCATAAACCAGGTGGTGCAAGCCCATCTCGCCGGTCGAGCCTATGTACATGGCCGGCCGGAGGCGAACCGCTTCCAATCCTTCGAGAACTTTGATGCTAGTAGAGTCGTAGACCTGGGGTCCGTTGGGACCCCCGTTCGTGTCATTCGGCATATTGTGGCAGTTCAGATCCTCATGGGCATCACGACGTAACGGTACTGGTTCGGACCGTCTCCATCGGGACGCAATTCGCCGGCGCTCTTGGAGTCTTTCAACTCGAGCAGAAAATACTCCTGCGGGATTACGCGAAGGAAGTCCAGAAGATACTGGGCGTTGAATCCGATCTCGATATCGGGACCCTGGTACTCAACGGTCACGCTCTCTTCGCTCTCTCCGGTTTCCACCGAAGAAGAGAAGACGCGCAGCTCGCCGTTCGTAAGCTGGACGCGGATGGCGCGGGAGCGTTCGTCGGCGAATTGGGAAACGCGCTCGATGGCCGCGCGCGCTTCATCCCTCTTGATCTTCGCCACCAGGTTGTGATCTTTGGGAAGGACGCGATCGTAATCGGGGAAATTGCCCGTCAGTTTACGCGTGATCAGCAACCGTTGGCCGAACTGAAAGAAGAGGTGGTTTTCGTCGCTTGCCAGTACGGCCTTCGCATCGGCCTCGGCATCCTCGGAAAGCCTGACCAATTCATTCAGTGCTTTTTTAGGAATCAGCGCCCGGAACGGCCTTTGCTCGTCAGGCCCTGCCTCGCTCTGAACGAACGACAGACGGTGGCCATCTGTCGCCACCATATTCACGGCATCCGGCCGGAACAACAACAGCGCTCCGTTCAGAGTGAAACGGGATTCCTCGGATGAAATCGCAAAAGACGTCCGGGCAATCATCGCAGACAAAGTGCGCACCGCAATCTCGCCAATGCTTTCCGGAGCCTGAGGCAATTCGGGGAAGCTCTCGCGCGACATACCGGCGATTCTGGTCTTGGACCGCCCGCAAGTTATATTCGCCCAGTGGTTCTCCAGGAACTTCATCGTGACGTCGCCTTCGGGCAGCAGGCGAACGAAGTCCAGAAGTCTCCGCGCCGGAATAGTTCCGACGCCTTCCTTCTTCACGCGCGCCGGGCAGGAACTACGGATGCCAAGCTCCAGATCGGTCGCCGTCAGATTCACCTGATCGCCAGAGGCCTCGATCAGAACATTCGAAAGGATCGGTATCGTCGTCCGCTTCTCCACAACGCCCTGGGAGAGCGCGAGCTCGCGTACCAGATCGCTCCTGTTAACGGTGAATTCCATAGCCCCTTAGCTCCTAGTCTCCACTACCTCAAGAGAACCATGTATAGAACCGAATTCATCGGTGCTGTGCAAATTGCTAAAAGCCACCTAAATTATACTAAATTCAACCACTTTTCTCTACTGGAACTTGTGCGCGGGCTGGTGCAAAGGGTCGAAGAAACCGGCCGCGCCGAAAGTTTCCACATTTTTGGACGCCAGTGTTTGAACCCCTCTGTGCAAAACGAGGCAAAACTCATTGTAATGAGTCCATTAGACTGTGGAGCATCCTGTTCAAATCAGGGTCGTTGCGACGTGCGGCATCGATTTTGTTTATAGAATGGATGACGGTGGTGTGGTGCTTTCCGCCGAACACCCGCCCGATCTCCGGTAGGGAAGCGTCGGTAAGCTCCTTCACCAGGTACATGGCGATCTGCCGGGGGTATACGATCTTCTTCATATTGCTGCGCTCTTTCAGTTGAGCCTGCCGCACCTGAAAGCGCTCGGCAACCGCCTTTTGGATGGAATCGATGGTAACCTTTCGATCCGGGATATGGATCAGGTGCTTCAACACCTGGTGCGCCATCTGGACCGTGATCGGTGCGCCGGTCAGCGACGCATACGCAACCAGCTTGATAAGAGCGCCCTCCAGTTCACGGACGTTGCTCTTGGTTTTAGAGGCAATGAACGAGCGGACATCATCCGGTAGCTTAACGCCTTCCGACTCGGCCTTTTTATCCAGGATCGCCATCTTCGTTTCAAGATCCGGCGGTTGGATATCGGCCATAAGGCCCCAAGCAAAACGGGACCTAAGACGGTCGAGAAGGCCGGGAATCTCGTTAGGAGGCGCGTCGCTGGAGAGGACGATCTGCTTTTGGTGGTCGTGCAGATCGTTAAAGGTGTGGAAGAACTCCTCCTGGGTCCGCTCCTTACCGGCAATCAACTGGATATCGTCCACCAGGAGTACATCCGCAGCCCGGTAGCGCTGGTGGAACTGCTGCATGCGGTCCGTCCGTAGACTGGCGATCATCTCATTCATGAAACGCTCGCTGGAGGTGTAGATCACACGCAGGGAACCGAACTTTTCGAACAACTCCCAACTGATGGCGTGCATCAGATGCGTCTTCCCCATCCCCATGCCGCCGTAAAGGAATAAGGGGTTATAAGACCGCGCCGGAGTGGTAGCCACTGCCCGCGCCGCGGCATGAGCAAACTGGTTGCTGGAGCCGACTACAAAACTCCCAAAAGTGAACTTTGGGTTCAATAGGGTGGTCGAAGGCGCAAAATCTAAACCGTCCTCCGCTGCCGTGATATAAGCGTGATGCTGCCCACCGGCCTGAACCTCATAGACCACATTCTCCACCGGCAGCCGGAGTTCCCGAATGGCCTCGCGTACGGCGCCGCCGTATTCCGTCTCAAGAAGAGTTCGGGTACCCGGATCGGGGACAGCCACGACAAGGCCGCCGTTGGCCTCCGAGAGAAATCGGGCGCCCCTGAACCAGTTGTTAAAGCTCTCCAAATTGATCTTTGGTTGTAAGTAGTTACAAATCTGATCCCAAGAATTCATCATTTCTCGCACACCACGCACACCAGTTTTCAACAACTTTTTCCACAGATACTTAAGGTTTGAGTTCCGCTCACCCTACGGGTTGCGGCGCGCTGGCAAGTCGCCGTCCCGCCCCGGCTGGCAGCCCGTCCTGTGCGTCCAACCGAGACAGTAGTCTAGCATGTGGAACCGGTTTTCAGGCAAGATTATAACCGATTTGTAATCAATCACTTGACCGCAACGTTTGACAGGGAGATTGTTTCTGGATGAAAATGGAGTTCTCTCCGGGCGGGAGTAACTCAGTTGGTAGAGTGCGACCTTGCCAAGGTCGATGTCGCGGGTTCGAATCCCGTCTCCCGCTCCATCATCAGATTCTTTAGGAACCCCATGTTAAAGCGCTTCGTGGTATTCGTGTGTACTGTCGTCATTGCAGCCTTGGCGGCTCAAGCGCAGGAGTATAAGCTTGAGCCTATTGCAGGCGCTCCCCCAACGCTTCCGGCGGCCTATGCAGGCGTCGGCTTCCAGAGCCAAGGCCTGCGCGTAAACGGTCCGAAGGGCGTGTGGTGCGAAGTGTGGTTGCGCAAGTCCATCCCCAGTGGGGCCAAACCCGGCGACAGCGCCATCGCGTTCCCGATAGCGCAAGGCACGCTGCTGGGAATCCTGCGATTCCCCGCGAGGGGCGCCGACCGCCGAGGCCAAACCATCCCGGCCGGCGTCTACACGCTCCGTTACAGCGACTATCCTGTCGATGGCGCCCACCAGGGCGTGGCTCCGCAACGCGATTTCGCCTTATTGACGCCAATAGTCAGCGATCCGGACCCGAACGCAACGCCGGCGTTCGATGCGCTGGTGGAGATGAGCACCAAGGCCTCGAGCACGCCCCACCCCGCCGTCCTCTCGCTTGAAGCTCCCAGCGGCTCTCAGTTCCCCGCTCTCGCCAAAGAAGGCGACAGCGACTGGGCGCTCTCGGTGAAACTGGACAATCTACAGATTGCGATCATCGTCGTAGGGATGTACCAGGGCTAGACGGCCAGGAACCGAACGCCGCGCGAGGGGCGGCCGCGCCTCGTGCGTGATACATTGATTCTTGCTTATGCGCAATGTGGTGATCGTTGGTTCGGGATGCGCCGGAAATACCGCCGCCGTTTACGCTGCGCGAGCGAATCTGAAACCGCTCGTGGTTTCCGGCCATGAAGCGGGCGGGCAGCTTTCCATGACCACGTTAGTGGAAAACTTCCCGGGGTTTCCCGAAGGTATCGACGGGCCGGTCCTGGTTGCGAACATCCGGCAGCAGGCGCAGAACTTCGGCGCCGAGTACCTGGACGGCGCCGTGCTCGAGGCCGATCTGTCCGCCCTTCCGTTCCGGCTCAACGTGGAAGGCGAGTGGATCGAGACGCGCACCGTCATCATCGCTTCGGGAGCTTCGGCGCGATGGATCGGGTTGCCATCCGAGCGGAAGCTCATCGGCCATGGAGTTTCCTCATGCGCCACGTGTGACGGGTTCTTCTACCGCGACAAGAAGATCATGGTGATTGGCGGAGGCGACTCCGCCATGGAAGAGGCCAACTTCCTGACGCGCTTCGGCCGCGAAGTGACGCTGGTGCACCGGCGCCAGGAATTCCGCGCGTCGAAGATCATGCTGGCGCGCGCGCACCGAAACCCCAAGATCAAGTTCCTCCTCAACACCGTCGTCGAAGAAGTGTACGACGTCGGCAAGAGCCTGGTGACCGGCGCGCGAATGCGTAACGTGAAGACCGGCGAAGCCTGGGACCAGGAAGTCAACGGGTTCTTTGTCGCCATCGGCCATATCCCGAACACGGCGCCGTTCCGCGGTCAAATTGACACCGATGCCGATGGCTACATCATTTCCCACGGCGGGGCGCGCACGAACATACCAGGCGTGTTTCATGCCGGCGATGTTCAGGACCGCACATACCGCCAGGCGATTACCGCGGCCGGCGCAGGGTGCATGGCGGCCATCGAGGTGGAACGGTATCTGGAAGCGGAAGGACAGTAAGAAGGAAGCCAGAAGTCAGGAGCCAGAAGCCAGGAGAGAGACGGATCGGAGAACCGAGCCGACAACGAGCAGCGGGTTTCATTCTGGCTCCTGGATTCTGGCTTCTGTATTCCAAGAGGGTTTATGATCCAACGCATCTCTCCTGCGGGCGTGCCAGCGCCTCGCGGGCCTTATTCACCGGCCGTCCGCGCCGGCGATTTCATCTTCGTATCCGGCCAGGTCCCGGTGGACCCCGCCACTCAGCAGATGGTGACAGGCGATATTCGTCAGGAGACACGCCAGACTCTCAGCAACATCCAGCGCGTTCTGGAAGGCTGCGGCGCAACGCTGGCGGATGTGGTGAAGTGTACTGTCTACCTCGGCGACGGAAAGGACTTCGCCGCCATGAACGAGATCTACGCGGAGTTCTTCGGCGAGAGCAAGCCCGCGCGCTCGACCGTAGCCTGCCAGTTCGCGATTCCCGGCATCAAAATCGAAATCGACGCAATCGCGTATAGGCCGGAGTAGCGGACGCTACTTCGTCACTCCGAACCCGTCGATCTGAACCTCCAACTGATGGTTGACGCGGAGGCCGTAGATGCCGTCTGTCTTCGCCATCGCATCCGTCTTCGGAGACGAGTTCACCACCACGCCATTGACCACGAAGTCGATCTTATCGGCCCCCACCCGGACTTCCAGAGTGTTTGTCGACGTCCCGTCGGCGCCGGGTTTCTTCACGGCGTCGTTGGGAGTCTTCTGCGACAACATCGGCGTGGCGTTCCCGTTGCGGCTCTTGATCAGCCAGGTGCCGAACTGATCGATCTGGAAGTAGAGGTAAGACTGGTCCGGGCCGTCCAGATTGCTGCCGCCGAAGATGAGCCCGTAGTAGCAGGAGTGGCTGGCCGGCTTTACCAGATTGAACGTGGCTTTCACGGTGTAAGCCCCTGACGCGGTGTTCGCGGGGTTCCAGTAGGTCGCCGCTTGCGGATTCGTAGCGTGGAAGCCTCCGCCCTGCGTCACGAACTTGACCGTCCCGGCGGCGTCCGGGTCAGTCGCCGAAGCACTGCGATCGATGCGCTGTTTCCACCCTTGCGGCGTCGTTTGGGCCGCGAGCGGCGCGGCCACCGCCAGCGCGAGCGCGGCAATCTGAAAATACTTGATCATCTCGTTCTCCTTCTCCGAATTCTCGATTTGGTTTGGCCCGCCTCCAGGCGCACGGACCGGACCCCATTATATATCCCGGCAAACGTCCATCCCTTCGCAGGTCAACCCGCCGAGCTAGCGGTGTTGGCCTGCCTGATGGCCACGCGGACGGAGCGCGAATCGACTTCGAGGATTATAGATTCCTGGCCGGGCACGGTGGCGCGTTGACTCCCGCTTTACGGGATCTGTACAATGTCAATTTTGGAGTTTGATTGGGACGCTGCGAACCGGGGGCATATCGCACGGCATGGAATCTCCCCCGAAGAGGCCGAGCAAGCCGTCACCATCGACCCTCTGGACGCCGATGTCCAGAGCAGTATGAACGCGAGCAGCGGGTGCTCTGTTTTGGCCGAACGAGATCGGGCCGGTTGCTTACCGTTCTATATACCCAGCGCGGCGGCAAGGTCCGGGTCGTCACGGCCCATGAAATGACGAAGGCGCAGCAACGCCTGTATTTTCTGGAGGGATAACGATGCCTAAGGAACCGACCGTAATTCCGCGATTCAAGACCGAGACCGAAGAAGCCGAATGGTGGGATGCTCATCCCGAAGTGGCCACGGAGATCATGAAACGCGCGATCAAATCGGGCAAGGCGCGGCGCGCAGTTCCGCTCAAGGCCGTGACCATGCGGTTGCCAGTGCCCGATTTGAAGACCGCGCAAACACTGGCGGCCAGGAAGAGACTGCCCTACCAGACGTATATCAAAATGCTCCTGCACGAAGCTCTCGAAGCACAGCGCCGTTCGGCATAATCACGCCGTCTTCGCGACCATTACCGCGCGCACCCGTTTAAAAACCGCCGGGTTGAGATTCGGGACGAAGTCCGTCTGCGATGTGCGCCCGCTATCTCCGCAGCTTCGCGAGATATTCCGCGTCCACCTTGGCCTTAACGGTTCTACGGTCCAGTTCCAGCTTCCGGGCGGTCTCCTCATAGCTGCGCGTGCGACTGTAGACTAGAGTTACATAGCGGCGAAGCAACTCATCGGCGGTCAACGCTCCCGCGGCCGCATCTTGAGCGAAATGCGTCGGGCCGGGTCGGCAGCACTACGCGAGGGCCGGTAATCGCCGCGAATCAGTACGTTTTTCACGCACTGCTCAAGCTCCCGGTAGTTGCCGGGCCATGGATACGTAGGGCCGAGGTGAGTCTCGATCCAATGCGTTGCTTCGCGAGCGACAGCTTCCGCCTCCTCCCCGGCAACGCGCTGGGACATGTGCAATACCAAGTTCGCGGAGCACCTTTGGCGAATCGGCTAACTGCTCCGAGAGAGAGGGCGTGGTCACCTGGTCGGAGCAGAGCCGGTAATAGAGGTCTTCCCGGAAGCGGCCCTGCCGCATCCATTCCGGCAGGTCGCGATGAGTCGCCGTAATCAGCTTTCCACGGAACTCGATTCCCGAAGTGTCACCCACGGGATGGAATGTGCGCGTCTCGATCACGCGCAGCAGCTTGACCTGAATGGCGGGGTCCAGATCTCCCAGTTCGTCCAGGAACACGGAGCCCAAGGCGGGGCATGTCTCCAGCCAGCCTTTCCGATCGCCCACCGCGCCGGTGAACGCGCCGCGCCGGTGGCCGAATAGTTCGGACTCCACCAGCGTGGGTGACAACGCGGAGATATTGATGGGAAAGAACGCGCCTGCGCCATCCCCGGCGAATGTAAGCCGCTGGTCGTCAAAGGGGATGTAGCGCGATTGCGCGAT
This sequence comes from Terriglobia bacterium, assembly GCA_963783505.1. GTDB lineage: Bacteria > Acidobacteriota > Terriglobia > Bryobacterales > Bryobacteraceae > BOG-224. The sequence goes on from CAWAOP010000026.1 coordinate 46,924, forward strand.
GGCGCGCGCCACCAGTTCCTTGCCACTGCCCGAAGGGCCGGTGATGAGCGTTGCGAACTCGGCCATCCGCTCATAGAGCGTGCGGCGGTAGCGCCGCATATCGTGCGTGAAGATAGACTGCCAGATGGAGGCCCGCAGACGCGCGGCCGGCATGGAAGCGCCGATGATGCTGCGGAACACCTGCTCGAACGCGAGCTGGATTTGCCGGAAGCACGCGAAGGTGTGGCGCGGTTCATGCCCGGTGGGGAACCGGACGCCTTCGATGTGGAAGAAAGTCCGCCAATCGGCGAGGAACTCCGTGTAAAAGCGCCAGAGTGGGGCAGGTTCCCGACCTGCCCCACTGGCATGGGCAGGTCGGGAACCTGCCCCACCGAATGACGCTTCCAGGAAGCGCGGGTAGTACCGCTGATAGAGCAGCAGCAGGACCGCGTCTTCATAAAGCGTCAGATCGCGTTCGTTTGCCTCCACGCCGCCCGCCAAGCGGGAGCGGAGATCCGAAGCCACGCGCTCGAGGCGCTCCGCGATGCGCCAGGCGTTGGCGCGCGGGCGTTCCGGGTCATCCACGGGCTGGCTCCAGACGGGTTCGCTTTCCACAAAGCCGGCCCCCAGTACTGCCCGTTCCAGAGCTACACGTTCGGGAAGAAACGGATTACAGTATCCTAACCGTGATATGTTTTCGAGAAATGCTCGCTCGGAGCGGTTCAGGAACGCCATGTACAATGATTGTACGCGTGGTGGCACAAAAAGAACACTCCAGCGACCCGGCCATCCGCCCGGTTGTTGATTTTGCTGAAGTTAGAGACGGCTACGGATCTGCCCTAACCAAGTCATGCGGCACGATGGATTCACCGATCTGGTAAAGAACCGCGGGTTCCGCGCCTTCCTGATCACGCAGTTCCTGGGCGCGTACAACGATCAGATCTATCAGACGGTGGTGATGATGTACGCGAACACCGTCAACGGCGCCGCGTATGTGCCCCTGGTCCCGGCCGTATTCAACATCCCGTTCTTCCTCTTCTCCGGTTGGTCCGGGCATCTGTCGGATCGCGTCAGCAAGCGCACGGTCCTGCGAGCCGTGAAAGTCTTCGAAATCCTCCTCACGGCCGTAGGCCTTGTCGCGCTCCATGCGCATCGCTTCGATCTGATGCTGGTGGTGGTTTTCCTGCTAGGCCTGCACTCCACCGTCTTCAGCCCGGCGAAATACGGCATCGTTCCGGAGATCGTCAGAGACAAGGATCTTTCTCGAGCCAATGCGCTCCTTGAAACCACCACGTTCGTCGGAATTGTCCTGGGCATCGTCACCGGCCTAGGATTGCACTTGGCATGGGCCGCCGCGGCCTGGAAGATCGGTCTCGCGACCATCGCCGTGGCTGCGGCCGGCCTGTGGGCCAGTCGCGGTATTTCGCGCGTGGCGGCAGCCGGCTCGTCCGAGCCGTTCCGGTGGAATCCTTTCGCGGAAATCGGCGTAGCGACTCGCCGCGTTTTCGAGGACCGCCCGCTAGCCCTCGCGGTTCTCGGTACGGCGTACTTCTGGTTCACCGGCGTGATGATGCGCCTGAATCTGGACTATTACGGCAAGGACACGCTGAAGCTCAACGACATCGGCATCGGGCTGCTCTGGTGCTGCCTGGCGGTGGGCATCGGCGCCGGCAACATGCTGGCCGGCCGCTGGTCCGGCGACAAGGTGGAACTCGGCTTGGTTCCGTTCGGCTCCGCGCTCATGGGCGTGTTTGGTCTCGCCCTTTTTGCGAGCCGTTCGTCGGTGGCCGCGTCGGCCGCCAGCGCCACGCTGCTGGCGGTCGCGAGCGGACTGTTCGTGGTGCCCCTATTCGCCTTCATCCAGCACCGCAGCGGCCGCCTGGAAAAAGGCCGCGTGGTGGCGGCCAGCAACTTCTATCAGACGCTCGGAATGCTGGTCGCTTCGGGCGCGGTCAGCCTTCTTCACAACACGCTTCATGTCGGTCCCGCCGGGACCATGGCGCTGTTCGGCCTGGCTACGCTCGGGTTGACCGTGTACCTGGTGCGGCTTCTGCCCGAGTACTTCGTCCGGTTCGTTCTGTGGTTGCTCACGCATACCTTCTTCCGCATCCGCGCCGTTGGCCGTGAGAACGTGCCGGCGAATGGACCTGCCCTCATTGTGGCCAACCACATGTCCCACGCCGACGGGTTGCTCATCGCCGCTTGCTCGGACCGTTTCATCCGCTTTCTGGTTTGGAAGCCGTTCTTCGAGGCGAAGGCGTTGCGGGGGTTCTTCCGGCTGGCCAAGGCCATTTCAATCAGCGGTGGCCCGAGGGGGATCACCAGTGCGATTCAGACGGCGCGGGAAGCGCTCCGGTCCGGTGACGTGGTGTGCATCTTCGCCGAAGGATCGGTCACGCGCACCAGCGCCCTGCTGCCGTTCAAGCGGGGACTGGAGAAGATCGTCGAGGGCCTGGACGTTCCCATCGTTCCGGCTCATCTCGACCGCCTCTGGGGCAGCATCTTCAGCTTCGAGCGCGGCAAGTTCTTCTGGAAGCTGCCCAGGCGCATTCCGTATCCGGTGACCGTTTCGTTCGGTGAGCCGCTGCCATCCTCCGCCACGGCAATCAGGTTCGCGGAAGCCATCCAGGAACTGGGCGCAGCGCGCTGGGAGACGCGGAAAAGCGCCAGCGGATCTGCTGGACCGCCGGTTCATCCGCAACGCGCGCCGTAACTGGGGCCGCTTCTGCATGGCCGATACGACCGGGCGCGAACTGACCTACGGCCGCACACTGGCGGCGTCCACCCTGGTCTCGAACTGGATCAGGGGCCGGCAGGAGCAAGACCGGGTGCGTGGGCGTAATGCTTCCCGCCTCGGTGGGCGGCGCGCTCGTCAACATCGGCGTCACCATGGCGGGCAGCGTTCCGGTGAATTTGAACTTCACCGCGGGAGCGGAGGCAATTGCCGATCGGCCATTGACCGCTGCGGCATCCGGACCATCGTCACCTCGAAGGTGTTTCTGGCCAAAGCCAAGATCGCGCCGTTCGAAGGCATGGTGTATCTCGAAGACATTCTGGCGGCCATCGGCAAGTGGGCCAAGTTGAAGGCGCTCTGGCCGCGCAGGCTCGCCCCCGCCTTCACCCTCAGCCACGGCCGCGCACGCCGGATTCCACCGCGGCCATCATCTTTTCCAGCGGCAGCGCGGGCGCGCCCAAAGGGCGTCATGCTCTCGCACTACAACCTGATCTCCAACATGGAATCCGTCGCGCAGCTTTTCAGACTGGGCGAGAACCGACCGCATCACCGGGTCGCTGCCGTTCTTCCATTCGTTCGGATTCGCCGTGACCATCTGGCTTCCCTTGATCGCCGGGTTGCGGCGTGGCCTATCATTCAAACCCCTCCGACGCCAAAGCCATCGGAGAGTTGGTGGCGAAGTACAAGACGACGTTCCTCATCGGCGCTCCGACGTTCTACTCCACCTATGTGCGCAAATGCTCGCCCGAAGGAGTTTCGCAAGCTTGAGATATCGCCGTCGCCGGGGCCGAGAAACTGCGGGTCGTCATCGGCGGATGCGTTCCGCGAGAAGTTCGGCATTGAGCTGCTTGAAGGGTACGGCTGCACCGAGATGTCGCCGGTGGTCATCGGCCAACAGCCCGGGAGTATGTCGACGGCAAAGAAAAGCAGATCGGCGCGAAGCCCGGTTCGGTCGGCCAGCCGATCCCCGGCGTGGCGGCTCGCATCGTGGACCCGGTGACGCTTCGAGCCGCGCCCGCCCGGCCAGGAGGGGCCTCTTGCTGGTTAAAGGGCCGAATCGGATGACCGGTTACCTCGACGGACCCGGAGCGCACCGCCGACGCGTTTCGCGGCGGCTGGTACATCACCGGCGACATCGCGCTCATCGACGACGATGGCTTCATCCACATCACCGACCGTCTTGCGCGGTTCAGCAAGATCGGCGGTGAGATGGTGCCGTTCAGCCGCGTCGAGGAAGCCCTGGGCGGAATCGTCGGTGAAGACAACTGCGCCGTCACCTCAATAGCCGACGATCGCCGCGGTGAGCGGCTCGTGGCGCTGTACTCCGCGTCTGAAATCGCGCCCACGGAAGTGTGGCAGCGCCTGACCGAAACGGATCTGCCGCGTCTTTGGATACCCAAGCGGGAGAACGTCTATCCGGTGGATCAGATCCCCCGGATCGGCAGCGGCAAAATGGACCTGCGCGCAATTAGAGATCGCGCGCGGGAACTGGCAATCAACCCAACCGAATAAGGCGCTTGCGCGCCCGTGGAGGCCGATATGGCCGAATATGTGCTACTAGACCGTTTGGAGAGACTCGAACACCAGGTCGCGGACCTGACGCACCGAGTCTATCGATTGGAAGGCGCTCCGGAGCGACAGCCCACTGAGCCGGTCATCGCCGAGCGGACATACGCCCCGGCGCCCGAGCCGCGGCAGGAAAGCGCCCTTCCCTCCGAACCCGCTCCCGCCGTTGCGGCCGCCACTGAGCCCGCACCTGCCGGTGCGGACCTGGCGGCGCCACGGTTCTTGATGGATGAGCCCGCGGCTCCCGCCGCCGACTGGGAGACTCAGCTCGGCGGCAATTGGCTAAATAAAATCGGAGCGGTCGTCCTGGTGGTGGGCATCGCTCTGCTGCTCGGTTATTCCTTTACGCACATGGGACCGGCGGGACGCGACGCCGTCGGCTTGGGCGGCGGCCTTGCCATGCTTGGCACCGGAGTATTCTACGAGCGCCGCCCGCGCTATCGGACCTTCGCGCGCGGCTTGATCGGAGGCGGCTGGGCGGCAATCTACTTCACCGTGTACGCTATGCACGCCATGGAGGCGGCCCGCGTGATTCATAGCCCGATTGCGGGCGCGTTGCTGCTCGTTCTGGCGGCGGTGGGAATGATCGCGCACGCTCTTCGATACCGTTCGGAAGCGGTGGCGGGCGTAGCGTACTTCAGCGCGTTCTTTGCGCTGGCCATCACCGAGGTCACGCCGTTCTCTGTCGTCGCGCTTGTACCTCTCGCGGCTTCGCTGTTGTACATTGCGCGGCGCTTCGAGTGGCGGAAACTGGCCCTGTTCGGGCTGATCGCGACCTATGTCGTCTGTGTTTCGCGCGGCGATACAAGCGCGCCCCTGTGGACGTCTCAAGCGCTTTTCGTCATGTACTGGCTGCTGTTCGAGGGATTCGACCTGCTGGTCCCCTCAATGGGAACCGCGGCGTTGAACGCGGTTGGCTTCCTTTCGCTCTCGGTCTTGAAGTGGCAGTCGGCCAACCCGGCGCATCTCTGGGCGTTCCTCGCGGCAATGGCGGCCGCGTACGCCGCGATCGCCGCGTTACGCGCTCGACTGCGCCCGGAAGCCGAGCCGATGGAGGGCGGCTGGCATGTCGCAGCCACCGCCGCCACTATTCTGGCGGCGATAGCCATCATTCTCCGCTCGCATGATCAGTGGTTCCTGGCGGCCCTTGTCGCCGAAGGCGAGTTGCTGCATCTGCTCGGTCTGCGGTTCCGCGCGGCTTACCTGCGCAGGCTTGCCGTCCCGCTCTTCGCCATCGGGTTGGTCCATTTGACTGCCGCGGAAGCGGGCCGCCTTCCGCTCCACGCATGGGTTCCCGTCGCGGTGGCGACAGCGGCGGTGTTCTATATCAATCGCGCCCTCGGAGCGGAGGACTTGTTCTTCGGATATGCCGGCGCGGCGGTCATGGCGCTGGCGGGCGGCTATCTGGCGCCGGCCCACGAATGCGGCCCCGTCTGGTTCGCGCTCGCCGGCGCTGCGTTCGCGGTGGGCTGGTGGCGTCGCCTGGCCGACTTCCGATACCAGGGATATCTGATGGCCGGCCTGGCGGCGATCGGGACGCTGTTTACTTCTCCTCACCCGCCGCTCGCGATCTTCATTGGCGCCGTAGCCGGTTACGCATTGGCCGCGTGCGCTCTCGAATCCTCCGAGGATCGCTTCCTGGAAGGCGAGCGCAGTGCGGTCTTGAGCGCCGGCTCGGCAGCCGCCGTCGTCGCCCTTGCGGCCTGGCTGCAAGCCGTTCTGCCTCACGCCGCGCTCGGGCCGGCCTGGGCAGCGCTGGCGCTGCTGCATGTCGCTGCCAAGCCAAGCCTGGGCCGCGATGCGCTGCGCCTGGAGAGTTGCGCTTTAGCGGCTGCGGCCTTCGTATGCTGCTGGATCGAGAATCTCTCCTCGCACGACGTGTTGGGAGTAGCGATCGTCGCGATCGCCTGCTTCTACGCAGCCCAGTTTTTGATTGAGCGCGGAGACCCCATGCGCTTGTACTACTCCGTGCTCGCCACCGCGCTAACCTCCGGCCTCATGTATTACGAGATTTCCGGAAGCCTTCTGACCGTGGCGTGGGGCGCGCAGGGCCTCGCGCTTCTCGGAGCGGGGTTTCCGGTGCGCGACCGGATGCTCCGCCTTTCCGGACTGGGGCTGCTTCTGTTCTGTATTCTGAAGCTTTTCCTTTACGATTTGAGCTATCTCGATACGCTTCCGCGCATCTTTTCGTTCCTTGCGCTTGGACTGATTCTGGTGGGCGTTTCGTGGATCTACACGCGCTTCCGTGAGCGCGTGCAGAAGTACCTGTAAAGGTGCCTCCGCGGCCCGGATACCGCGCGCTCCGAAGTCTCGGCGCCGCACGGGACATATTCGTTTCCACCGCGCGCCATTGCGCCGAGCCGCGACCGTGAGAAGCTGCGTAATATTCGAACAAGCGCACGCGAAACCGCCCACGCCACCCCGGAACGCACGTGTTTTCAGTGGTGGGGCAGGCGCTTCCGCCTTCCTCGCCCGCGTGCGGGCGTTTTCCTTACACGTTCTGAGGGAGCGGAGGCCCGGCCATCGCAAACCGTCTCCGTAATGTGCGAGTCTCAATAGCTCTTAGACTCCGCCTGGAGTAAACTCCCTTGCGCCAGTAATTCCACGCGAACTATGCCTCTGCCTGCACTTGGACGAGATCAAAAAGAGACTGGGACACGTGAAACAATCGGTTTATGCCGCGGATGAACTCCCAGGAACGCGAATTCGCGCTGGAAGATTAAGATATGCGAAAAGGGTTTACGAGAAAACCGCAAGATGACGAGCCTGCGACGCGAGTCAAGAACTACATAACCCGGAGCGGCCTGCGGCGCCTCAAAGATGAGCATCGGTTCCTGCTCACCAGGGAACGCCCGGCCGTGACCGAGGTGGTGGCGTGGGCTGCGAGCAACGGCGATCGCAGTGAAAACGCCGACTATCAGTACGGCAAGCGGCGGCTGCGCCAGATCGATGGGCGGATTCGTTTTCTCACGAAGCGAATCGAGGCTGCGGAAGTGGTTGACCCGGAAACTCCGAGAGCGGGGCAGGCGGCGAAGAGGGCATTCTTCGGAGCAACCGTGCGCTATGCGAATGCCGCCGGAACCCAGCGAGTGGTGAGCATCGTAGGCGCCGACGAGGTCGATCTCAACCGCAACCACATCAGTTGGGTATCGCCTTTGGGGTGCGCGTTGATGAAGTCGGCAGCGGGCGATCGCGTGGTTCTCCACGCCCCGGGCGGAACGGAATACCTGACCGTGCTTGAAGTGCGCTACGAGCGCATTCCGGTGGAACCGTTTCGTGAACCACCTGGAGCCGAGGCCTCGGCCAAGGGATTCCTTCAACGACGCCAATCCACCTGACGAAAGTTGGCGCGCGAAAACTCCAGGCCCCGAGCAAGGACGAATGGTGCGCCGGCTTGTGGGCACTCGCTCCGCTATTGCTCGACCGCGGTCAGGATCGCTCTCGTGTAACGTCGAAACCTTTACTCGTCCAGATGAGCGAGAAGTCGGTGTCGCGTCGATATGTCGGCTCCTCCTGGACGACGCGCCACTCGGAGAATGCGGTCCCCGCGTCCGCCCGGTTTGAACTTCGGTACGGACCTTTGTGCGGATCGGCGACGGTCCGCTCAGAGCGGGTCGGACGCTTCCCCCAACGCCATTTCGGGCCAGTTTCCGATAACCCCACATAACGGGATCTAGCGCCCGTCGGAGGAGGAAAATGGGCCCGTCATCTCTTCCCCCACGTCTTCCCCCGATCCGCGGAAACAGCGCGGCCGCGTGACAACCGCGCCGAAGCGTGAAATGTCGCGATCGCGCTAAGCTTGGAAGGAGGGCCTGACCATGAACCTTGAAATCCACAAGCCCGAGTTGGTGCAGCGCGTGAACGCGCGCATCCAGACCGGCCATTTCCACGATGCGGACGAACTTATCGAAAAGGCGCTGGACGCTCTCGATGAAAAATCCCCCGCGCCACGGATGAGGGCGCATGGAAGCCTGCACGAGTTTCTTATGACCTCGCCGCTGCGCGGAGCCAACCTCGATCTGGAGCGCGCGCGAGACTACCCGCGCGCCTTTGAGCTCGAATGAGAGGGTACCTCATCGACACCAACGTTGTCTCGGAGTACAACCGCGGACAGCTGCCTCACCCGGGCGTTGTGAAGTGGCTGGATGCAACGCCGGAGGCCTCACAGTATGTCAGCGTCTTGACGTTGGCCGAGATCGAACGAGGAATTTTACGCAAGGGGGAAGGCAAGCGCCGACGGGCCTTGCAGCGCTGGTTCGACGAAGACCTTCCGGTGCGTTTTGCCGGGCGCATTCTTGCTTTCGATGGACGGGTGGCATCATGCTGGGCTCATCTGACGGCATCGCTGCTCGATGAGGGACGGCCCCTTCCGACCCTCGATTCACAGATCGCTGCGACCGCGCTGGCTCACGAACTCGTTCTGGTCACGCGTAACGTGAAAGACTACGCGGGAACCGGCGTTGCCGTCCTCAACCCGTGGGAGCTGCCATAGCCCCCAGCGTTTCTTTCGGCGCGAAGCGCCGCGGTCAGGATCGCTCGCGTATCATGTCGTACCGTTTACTTGTCCCGATGAGCGAGAAGTCCGCGCCGCGTCGATATGTCGGCTCCTCCCGGACGACGCGCCGCTCGGAGAATACGGCCCCCGCGTCCGCCCGGTTTGACCTTTGTACGGATCGCCAACCATCCGCCCGAAGCCTGACGCTGACACTTGGCATGATCGGGCGTTCGCCGTTAAGCTGGCCAGATGGCCCCTACCCTCGGAACGGCGGGAGCGTTAGAATCGCTATTACATGATCCGGGTCGCGGCTTTCGTTGTCGTCTTTCTTATGGCGGCTTCCTCAGGTTGGGCGCAAGCGTCGGCGGCGCAGCAAGCCGCCTCCAGGACGCAACGCCGAGACGTGTTCCGCCAGGCTTTGCAGGAGCTGGTCACTTACTCGCCAGACCCGTGCGGTCCCGCTTTTGGCAACGAATACAATTGGCATACTTCCGACATCGAGTCTCGCGTGTTCGACGCTGCGGTAGCCATCGTCGCGGACGCACTCAATGACAGCACTGCGGCGCGAAGCGCCAACCGACCGCGCAAGCGCGGCGCTCAAACCGCTTAAGGACGAGAGCGCCCGGATAAACTCCGGATGGCCGGAAGAGAACCGTTTTCATTTTGAACTGCTGGATGTCGCTCCGGTTTTGGTCGTAAAGATAGGAGTTCGCTCGCACGAGCGGTTCTTTGTTTTCAGCATCTTTGGAGAAGTACAGGGAAAGGCTCGTGCGACGTGGAACGAGATCGGCTCCGACGAGGAAGGGTTGGCTGAGCCTGAAGCCCCGAGATCGTACCTGAGTCTCTCCGCTTTGCACCGAGGCCCTTCCGGGAATGCGCGGTTCTTGGCGACATTCGCCCTCGTCGGGTGCGCAGGCAGCAACGGCGTAGCATATGATGCGCGGGAATGGAACCCCGGACGTGTTGCCGGTCTCGCCAAGATCATCAAGCAATCCGGCTCTTTCGGCCTGGACGATGAAGTGCCCGGGTTCCCGCATATCGGCGATCTTAAGACCGAAGGCCTGCGGGTGACTCTCCCCTATTGCTGGTTCTCCCGCATAGACACCTGGGACATCCGAGCATGTGCTCGGTGGATACCTACGACCTTTCGGGAGACGATACCAAGTTCATCTCGCGGGTTTATAATCGGCCAGACCTCTTGCCGGTTGCCAAAGCCATCGAATACGCAGAGCAACGCGATTATGGTGCGCTCCTTGGTTACTGCGGTTCCGTGCAGGTGGCCGACGGCATGATTCGCGACCTTCCTCCCTACGTCTATGCTGGCGCGGACATTCGGGTCACTCCAACTGGGAACGGTAAGGAGCGCGTCGAACTTGGCGACGGCCCGGTATATCGCTTCGAGGTGGAAGAGCGTAATGGACGCTGGCTGGTCGTCGCATTCAACTCAGAATGACCGGAGCACCGAAATCTCGGGACGAGACATTCACTCTGGCACGTGGCCGCCATGCAGCTGAGATTCCACCCGGGTCTGGGCGCTTGGGTTGAGTCACGCGCCCCTCGTACAGAGCCCCGTTAACCTCGATTATCGAAGTGTAATAAAACTCGCTTCGTTAGGATTCGGAATGGAGGGATCGCGCAGGTTTCAACGGCCACCCTGATTTGATTCCCGCCGTGAACCTACTGATGCAATGAGAATCCGGACGGCAAAGCTGCCTCAAGATTGATTTGTTCTCCGGTGATGGGGTGGTGGAATTTCAGAAATTGGGCGTGCAGGAAATATCCTCCATCGCCGGGGAGGCCGGGGAGATTTTCAAGAGGCTGGCCGGTTAAGCCGTACAGAGGATCGCCTACCAGGGGATGGCCGATGGATGCCAGATGGATTCTGATTTGATGAGGGCGGCCCGAATTTAGGCTTACCTCAAATGTTGTGGTGCTGGCGGTGCGTGAGATCACCTTTGCCAATGACTTTGACGGTTTGCCATTTGGGTTGGCGGCCCACACGGAACCGATGAGCGGGTGCGGTACGAGGCCGATGGGCGTGAGGATTTCGTAGGCTGTCGTGCTGTGCGACGTTTTGAGCCAGCGCCCGGTAGATCTTTCGAATTTTGGGGGTGTTCCAGTTTGCGAATAGATGAGAGGCCGCCTGCGGTGTTTTGGCGAAAAGCACGATGCCGCTGGTGCCTCGGCCCAACCGGTGGACGGGGTTTGCGTTGGGAATTTGCTTTTGCACCAGGCGCAGGAGGGTGTTTTCCATGAAGCCGCCGCCGGGGAGGGTGGGCAGCCCGCTGGGTTTGTTGACGGCCAACAAATGGGGGTCTTCAAACAGGACTCCGAAGTGCTGCGGGGCGTCTGGTTCCGTCCAGGGTGGACGGTTCCAGACGAGGGTTTGGCCTAAAGCGATCGATTCGCTTCCGGTGGCGGTGACGCCGTTGAGGGTGACTTCGCCGTTGTTCAGTTTTTGTTGCCAGGCTTGTGGGGTCGAGTGGGGATAAAGGCTTGCCAAGTGGGAGAGCAGGGTTTGTCCATGGTATTTGCCGCTGATGATTGTGGTGTAGGCATAGCCCCGGTTGAGCATGTAGTTTGAGTGTAAGCTATGGCATCCGCGGCGCGGCG
>CAWAOP010000027.1:0-228974 GCA_963783505.1 Terriglobia bacterium
GGTAGTGTTCGTCTGCGGGATGGCGGAGAAGCAGTTTCCGGACGTGCACCGGCAGGATGGATTTTCCCCGATCGGGCGCGGCGGCGTTTGCACAGAACGGAATCGGCGTCCGGACCACGGAGGATTTTGAGCGCGAAGGAGCGCGCGTTATTCGATGCGGCGGCTGGAACGGCGGCCTCGCTCCTGACCTTCTCCTACGCGGAGTTCGATGAGGGCGGCAACCCGAATCTCCAGTCGATCTACCTGGAGGGCCGCAGCCTCGTGGCCGAGCCGGTAAGCGGCGCAAGTCCCAGGCCGGCGGCCGAGGCGGAGACGGCGTTGCAAGCGCCCGCCTTGGAGATTAGCGCGCTGGATTTGCTCGCTTCCCTCAAAGAGCGAACCGCGCATTTCTCGCCAAGTTCGCTCGAAACGTATCTGACTTGCCCGTTCAAATATTTCGCGGGGCGGACGTTGAAATTGCAGCCGCCCCCAGTGCGCCCGGAGGAGCGGCTTGACCCTTCTTTGCAGGGCGATATCGTCCATGAGACGCTGGCGGAGTGGTATCGCCAGCCGCGGGACGTCGGTGGCTTGTTCGACGAAGTGTTCGCGCGCGTCGCGGAAGAGAATCGCATTCCGCTGACGCTCAAAACGGAACGGCTGCGCGATGCCATGCGCGAAGACGCGAAAGCGTTCGCGGCCGATGCCCAATGGCCGCGAGCCGCGTTCCAATCGGAAGCGGAGAGGGACTTTGATTTCCCGCTGGAGGGGCTTTTAATCATAGGGAAAATCGACCGGCTGGACACGGGCTCCGAGGATCGCGCGTTCGTGATCGACTACAAGTACAGTTCGGCGCAGAACGTGCGGAAGCGCTTGGAGGATCCGGCGCGCCTGCAGGCAGAGCTGTACCTTATGGCGGCGGAACGCGCATTTGGGAAGATGCCGGCGGGGATGTTCTACGTGTCCTTGCGGGGCGAAGTGAAATACTTCGGCTGGCGGTATGGCGGGAGCCCGGAGGCGCTGGGGAAGGAACCGCCCGCGGAGTGGCTCGAGACCGCGGCGCGGCGGGCTCTCGGAGCCGCGGCCGGGATTCGCGCGGGGCGCGTGGAAGCGAAGCCGATCCAACCGGAGGTCTGCGATCACTGCGAATTCTGCGACGTGTGCCGGTACGCAGCGCCGCTCGGCGCCGAATTGGCGGAGGAGGCCGGCGAGTGAAAGAGATCGCGCTCACGGCGGAGCAAGTGGCCGCGGTCGAGATCGGCGGACCGGAGATGGACACCTGCGTCACGGCGGGGCCCGGGTCGGGGAAGACCACGGTCTTGGTGGAGCGGTTCCGGAGGCTCGCCGAAGCAGGCGATCCGCTGCGCGTTCTCGCCATTACGTTCACGGAAAAAGCCGCCGCCAATTTGCGCAAGAAGGTGGCGGAACATTACGCTCACGACGCGGATAGGCTGGCGCAACTGGAACGCGCGTGGATATCGACAGTCCACGGTTTCTGCCTTCGGATATTGAAAGAGAACGCCGTATTCGCGGCCGTAGATCCCGAGTTTCGCGTCACGGACGAGTGGGAGTCGCGGCGGGTGCGGCGGAAGTGCGCCGCGGATGCGATGGAGTCGCTGTATCGGGAGCGGCCAGCGGCCGCGCGCGAACTGGCGATCGGCATTGCGTGCGCCAACCTGGGCGAGGCGATGCTCCCCGCGTACGAGGCCATGCGCGGAGCGGGCGTGCGCGTGGAGAGCCTCGGCGCCGTCGCGCCGCCGCCGGATTCGAATCTCAAAGACGCCGCGCTTTTGTTGGAGGAACTGGAGGCCGATTCGGCGGATGGATGGAGCGTTGCGCAACGCGAGCATCTGGAGCGTGCGATTGAGGACGCCGGACGCATCATTCAGGCCGAAGACCCGCTGGCCGCGCTCCGCGCGATGCAGGAGCTTCAAGCCGAATCTGAATAAGTGTAAAAGGGGAACGCCGGCCTACGACCTTGTGGATCGGCTGCGGGAGCAAATCGGAAAATCAAGGCCTTCCCGGATCACTGAGTTGTACGCGCCGCAGAGAGAACTGCTGCTGGAATTGTTCGCGCGTTTCGACGAGCTTTATCGCGAGCGGAAGCGCGCCGCGGGCGCGCTGGACTTCACGGACCTGGAGGAGTGCGCCGTCCGTCTGCTCGAGGAGAATCGCGAAGCACGGGAGAGAGTTCAGTCACAGTTCGACCACATCCTGATGGACGAGCATCAGGACACGAATCCGCAGCAGGCGCGCCTGATCGACCTGCTGCGCCGGCCAAGGCGGTTCTTCGCGGTCGGCGATATCAACCAATCGATCTTCGGTTTCCGGTACGCGGAGCCGGCGGCGTTCCGGAGGTTCCGCGATGAAGCGAACGAGAGCGGCCGGGCGCTCGACTTGACCGGCAACTTCCGCAGCCGCGCGGAGATATTGCGCGCGGTGGAGACGATTGCGGACGTCGCGCCGGGAATCGAGCCCCGGCCGCTGCGGCCCGAGCGCAAATTCGAAACCGAGCTTCCGGTGTGCGTGGAGTTCGCATGTTTCCAAGGCGCGGACGCCGCTACCGCATTGACGGCCGAGGCGCAATGGGTGGCGCGCCGGGCGGCGGCGCTGGGCCGCAAGTTTCGCGATATCGCCGTGCTGACGCGCAACACGGCCGTGATTCCCGAGTTTGCCGCGGCGTTCGAGGAAGCGGGCGTGCCGTACGTGGTTGGCAGCGGGCGCGGATTCTACGAATGTCCGGAAGTGCGGGACCTTGCGAACCTCCTCCGGGTGATCGCGAACCCGCGCGCCGAGATTGCGTTCGCCGCGACGCTGCGCTCGCCGCTGGTGAGCGTATCGGTTGAGACGCTGATGCGGCTGAGGAACGCGGATCGAAAGGATAATCTTGCTTCGGCGCTGACGCTGCTGCCGCGAGACGCGCCCGGTTTCGACGCCGCGGACCGCGCGCGCCTGCTCGGATTTCGCGAGAGGCTGGAAGACTGGCGGGCGCGGAGGGAACTGGTGCGCTTCGACCGGCTATTGCTCGCGGCGCTGGATGACTGCGGCTACACGCCCGAATCCGGCGCGCGTGGCGCCGCGAACATTGGAAAATTCCTGGCGTTGGCTCGCGACGCTTCCGCCGGAATGTCGCTCGACGAGTTCGTCGAGGAACTCTCGCTGCTGCGCGAGGAAGATCCGCGCGAGAACGACTCGCAACCCGAGGAGTCGGTGGACGCCGTGCGGATGATGACGGTCCACGCGGCGAAAGGCCTCGAATTCCCAGTGGTGTTTCTGGCCGCGATGCATAAAGGCGTGGAGGGCAAGCCGCCCTCGATGGCGTTTCATCCCCATGTCGGATTGGGAGCGCAGTGGCGCGATCCCTCGACTCGCAAGGGCGTTGACGATCTGTTCGAGCGCGCTCTGCGCGAGCAGCTCAAGGCGCGCGATGAAGCCGAGGGTAACCGGCTGCTGTACGTCGCGATGACGCGCGCGGAGGAGCGGCTGATTCTAAGCTGCTCGGGGAAAGGCAAGCTGAAGAACTGGGCGGAACGCGTGGCGGGCGCGCTGGAGTTGAAGGTTGACGAACCGCGAGATGAGATCGTGGCTCGGGTCTCGCCGGCTGGGGAGGAGTGGAAGCTGCGAGTGGTGGTTGAGGAAGCGGGGGCCTTAAATGGCGCTCAGCAAGGCAGCGGCGCCGGGCTGGTTTTCAACCCACCGGCAGCTTACCAAGCAGCCCCACCTCATCGAGGCGCCGGCGGTGACGGGGCAGAGCGATGGGAACGCCACGGTGACGGACCTGAATGCTTTTGCCAACTGCCCACGGGCCTATTACCTGGGTCACTATCTGAGCTACCAGGGGGAGCGCCAAGGCGCTCCCGTGTCGGGACAGAGCGCGGCCGAACTGGGATCGCAAGTCCATGCATTGCTAGCCGATACGATGGCCGGCGAGGCTAGCCCCGAGGCTCTGGCGTTAGCCGCGGTGTTTCTGCGCAGCCCGCTCGGGAAGCGCGCCGCGCGGGCCACGCGCGCCGAACGCGAGTTCGACTTCACGCTCGCGATCGAGGACTTGGTCATTCGCGGGCAGATCGACTTGTGGTTCGAAGACAATGGCGAACTCATCCTGGTGGATTACAAGACCGACGAGGTGACGCGCGCGCAGGCCCACCAACGCGCGCGCAGTTACGCATTGCAGCTTCAGCTTTACGGGCTGGCCCTGGAACGCATGACCGGCCGCAAGCCGGATCGCTTGTTTCTATATTTCTTACGGCCGGACCTGGCCATTCAACCGGACTTCGCCGATTCCTTGATCGATTCGCCCGAGCAAGTGGTTCGCGATTTTGTAGCGGCTCAGGATCGGTTGGACTTCCCCTTGCGCGAGGGGCCGCGCTGCCATTACTGCCCGTTTACGCGCGGCCTATGCCCCGGGGTGTACACTTCTGGAAAGGAGTAACCACCTATGGCTGATCAGAATTACGCGAACCACCGGCAGTGGGTATTGGGATTCCACGGGATCTTGTTCGGCATCGTAGTCCTGTGCCTGGCAGGTTCCGTATGGAATGTGTATCACGCCTGGACCCACGTTTACAACAGACTTGACTCTTCGCTGATTCTCGCGCTGACCGTCGCTGTCCTGCTGCTAGCCGGGCTCGCCCGCATGTTCGCTTTGAAGGCGCAGGACCGCGCCATCCGGGCGGAAGAGAATTTCCGTCACTACGTTCTAACCGGCAAACCCCTGGATGCCAAGCTCACCATCCGGCAGACTATCGGCTTGCGCTTCGCCTCCGACGCGGAGTTCCCCGCCCTGGCTCAGCGCGCCGCCGCGGAGAATATCTCCGAGGACGATATCAAGAAGGCCGTGAAGAACTGGAAAGCGGATACGTACAGGGTGTGATGCCCGGTCAAACCGACTGGGCGAGCGCCGGCCAACCCAGCGCCCGTCAGGCGGGAAGCTCAACCTCGATTTCCCGAAGCAGCGAAGTGGGTGTGCGGGGAGTTTGGATCGCATCCCAGTAGATGCGGATCGCTTCCCCCGCGCGCGTGGTCAACTCGTCCAGCGATCCGGCGGTAACCGGAATCGTGGGCTGTTCGGGTACGTACGCGCTATACCCGTTCGAATCCCCTTCAATCATCAGCGAGTATTTCCGGGGCATTCTTCGTCCTCTCATGCCGTAGCGCGCTTGCGCATGAAGTAGATCGCTCCGCACGCGAACAGCGCCAGCGAGATCCATTGCGACGTATCCAGCGGGCCGCCGAAGAGATTGCCCTGCTCGTGGTAGCGATAGAACTCCACGATGAAGCGGGCCGTGGAGTAGAGCATGAGGTAAAGCGCGATCATGGTTCCGGGCCGGTGCGGTTTTGAGATGAGGCGGTAGAGAATCGCGAAGATCGCGAATTCCGCAAACGCTTCGTAGAGTTGCGTGGGATGGAGCGGGATTCCGAGCGGTACGCCAACCAGGCGGCTGGCCTCGCGGCTCGTGAAGGTGACGGCCCAAGGGCGGTCGCACACCACGCCCCAGCAGCACCCTGCCGAAAAGCATCCGATGCGGCCGATGCCATGCCCAAGAGCGATGGCCGGAGCGAACACGTCCGCGGTGGCGAGCGGCTTCAGACCGGTCTTTTTCAGGTACCACGCGGCGACGATCAGCGCTGCGATCAGCCCGCCGTAGAACACGCCCCCGGCTTGAAGCGTGGAGATCGTGAATATCTCCGAGGGGCGCTCCATGTAATACGGCAGGTCCACCAGGATCATCATCACCTTCGCGCCGGCCAGCGCGGCCAGCACGCAGTAGATCCCCAGGTTGGTGACGGCATTCGGGTCCAGCCCGGCACGGCTCGCGAGGCGCGCGGCCATCCACACTCCGGTAAGAAATGCCAGCGCCGTCAGCGCGCCGTACGTGTGAAGGAAGGGGATGCCGAACAGTTCAGGATACATGGGGCTTCGGTTTGGTCCGCAGCGCGTCCACCGCCACCAGTCCGCTGCCGATGACAATGGCGGAATCGGCCACGTTGAACGCGGGCCACTGATATTGTCCGATGTAGAAGAGCAGGAAGTCCGTGACGCGTCCCCAGGCGAGACGGTCAAACAGGTTTCCGGCCGCGCCGCCTAGAATCAGCGTCAGTCCCCACATCAGCCATTTTTCGAGCCGCCGGCTGCGCCACAGCGCAATGCTCACGAGCACGACGGCGGCCGCGGTCAATGCCGGAAGCGCCTGAGCGCGCCACCCGGATACCGGCCCGTCGAACATTCCAAACGCCGCTCCGCGGTTCTGCGAATGGACGATATCGAAAAAGCCGGGGACGACCTTGATGGTATCGAAAAACGAAACGTGCGCTTCGATCAGACGCTTGGTGAACCGATCGAGCGCGAAAACGCCAGCGGCAGCCAAAAACGCTTTCCGACGCCCCTCAGGCATGACGCGCTCCCAATAAAGCCGAGACGAATCTCGGCTCTCTCAGCCTGGCGGCTTGCGCCACGACGGGGAAGCCGTGGCGCGGAGATTCATGTCTGCCGCGTCGAGATTCGTCTCGACGATCCGGCTGCTTGAGACCACGGGAGGACTCCCCGACCGGATCACCCATGGATGGTCTCACGCACGGCCGCGGCGCAAGGCAGGCAGACCGTGGGGAACTCCGCGTCGGAACCGATATCCGTGGAGTACTTCCAGCAACGCTCGCACTTCTGGCCGGCGGCGCGCTCCACCGTCGCAGCCAGTTCGCCGCTTTCGGCGCGCTCCAGTTCAACCTGCGACACGATGAACAGGCCGGGCAATTCACGCCCGTACTCTTCAAGGAGGTTATACAATTCGCCCGGAGCCGCGAGACGGATGCGGGCTTCGAGGGGCGCGCCGATCAGTTTGTCGTTGCGCGCCGCCTCCAGGCTCTTGAGAACGGCATCGCGAACCTCCATCAGCCGGTCCCAGTCTGCCGCGCGCCGGTGCACTCCGTCTACGATTCCAGCGGTCAATTCCGCCGGCTCCGGGAAATACGCCATGTGAACGCTCTCCGCGCTGTGCATGTGCTGCCAGACTTCTTCCGCGGTGAAGCTCATGATGGGCGCCACGAGCCGGACCAGAGCGTCGAGCAAGCGGTGCAAGGCCGTCTGCGCGGCGCGGCGAGACTTGGATTTGGCCGCCGCGGTATACAGACGGTCTTTGAGAACGTCGAAGTAGACGGCGCTCAGATCGACCGTCGCGAACGCATAGACCGAATGGTAGACGCGATGAAACTCGAAGCTGTCGTACCACTCCCGGCAACGCTTCACCAGGTCTTCGGCGCGGAGCAGAATCCACTGATCGATTTCCGGCAACTCCTCGCCCGGCACGGCGTCCGTGGCCGCGTCGAAATCGGAGAGGTTGCCCAACAGATAGCGGAACGTGTTCCGCATCTTGCGGTAGGCTTCGACGAGTCGATTCTGAATGGTCTCCGAGATGCGCACGTCTTCATTGAAGTTCACCGACGCGGACCAAAGCCGCAGAATCTCCGCGCCGTGATGCTTGATGACTTCCTCCGGCTCGATAGAGTTGCCCAGCGACTTGTGCATCGCCCGGCCTTCGCCATCGAGCACCCATCCATTCAGCGCGCAGGCCCGGTACGGCGAACCGCCCTTCAACCCCGTGCCTACCAGCAACGAGCTGTGGAACCAGCCGCGGTACTGATCGCCGCCCTCCAGGTACAAATCGGCAGGCCATGTCAGTCCAAATCGCTCGTTGAGCGTGGCCAGGTGGCTCGACCCGGAATCGAACCAGACGTCGAGAATATCGCTTTCCTTGCCGAACTCGGCCCCGCCGCATTTCGGGCACGCGGTTCCAGCGGGCAACAGCTCGGCCGCGGAGCGCTCATACCAGACGTCCGCGGAATGCTCGCGGAATAGCGCTACCACACCGTCCATCACCTTGCGATCGGTGAGCGGTTCGCGGCATTTGTCGCAGTAGAAGACGATGATCGGCACGCCCCAAACGCGTTGGCGCGAAATGCACCAATCCGGGCGCGTGGCGATCATGTTGGCGATGCGTTCCTCGCCCCACGCCGGCATCCAGCGCGTTTGGTGGACGGCTTCCAGAGCGCGCTGGCGGAAGTCGTGAAGGTCCATGCCGATGAACCACTGCTCCGTGGCGCGGAAGATGGTGGGGTTGTGGCAGCGCCAGCAGTGCGGATAGGAGTGATCGAGCTTTTCAACGGCCGCGAGTGCGCCGGCGGATTTCAGCAGCTCGATAACTACTGGGTTAGCTTCCCAGACCGTTTTGCCGATCAGGCTTTCCGGGAGCACGCCCGCCGCGCCCGATGCGTGATAGAAGCGGCCCGCGGCGTCCACTGGGCAATAGGTCTCGATGCCATACTGGCGGCCAACCACATAGTCTTCCTGGCCGTGCCCCGGAGCGGTGTGAACCGCGCCAGTGCCCTGCTCCAGCGTGACGTGGTCCGCGAGGATGCCGAGTGAATCGCGATCGAGAAATGGATGGCGGAAAACGGCGTCTTCCAGTTTGTCTCCCTTGAAGCGCGCCACCACGCGCGGCGCCGGCCACCCGCATTTCGCGGTGGTGGTTTCCAGCAACTCGCTGGCGACGATCTCGACGCCGGCGTTCGTCTCCACAGCCACGTACTCGAACTTCGGGTGATACGCGATGGCCATGTTGGCCGGGATGGTCCAAGGCGTGGTCGTCCAAATAAGCCCGTAGACCTTGCGGCCGGCGAGATCGGGGTGGATCTTCGCAGGGTCGGAGGTCATCTTGAAGCGAACCCAAATGGAAGGGCTGGTATGATTCGCGTATTCGACTTCGGCCTCGGCGAGCGCCGTGCGGTCCTTTATGCACCAGTTCACGGGCTTCAGGCCCTTGTAAACATAGCCGAGGTCCAGAAAGTCCACGAACGCGCCGGCGATCACGGCCTGATACTCCGCGCTCATGGTGAGATACGGATCGTCCCACTGGCCCAGCACGCCGAGCCGCTTGAAACCCTGGCGCTGAATGTCGATGAACTTTTCGGCGTATTTGCGGCAGGCGCGGCGGATCTCGAGCGTAGTCATCTGCGCCTTGCGCATGCCCAACTCGTTATCGACATTGCGCTCGATGGGCAAGCCGTGGCAATCCCAACCGGGCACGTAGGGAGAGTCGAAGCCCGCCATGTTCTTCGACTTGACAATGAAATCCTTCAGGATCTTGTTGAACGCGGTGCCCAAATGAATGCGGCCGTTGGCATAAGGAGGCCCGTCGTGCAGGATGTACGTGGGGCGGCCCTTGCGCGACGCCCGGATGCGCTCGTAGAGCTTTTCCTTTTCCCACCGCTCGACGAGCTTCGGCTCGGTCTGCGGCAGGTTGGCCTTCATGGAGAAGGCCGTCTTAGGCAGATTGACAGTCCGCTTTAAATCCACTTTGGGCGATTCCATTGTTTCGGGGTAAATACCATGGTAGCAGCGGCCCGAGAATTCGGCATGGAGAGGCGAAATCGAGGTGTGCAGCTTAAGCCCCGGAACGGGGCGCGAGAGAATAGCCCACGGCGCGAGCCGTGGGAGGCCGGGCCAAAAAGACGCGAGCCCCGGAACGGGGCGTAAGAAAACGCCCGCGAGACAGACATCAAAGCGGCAAATTTCTTTCGCCCCGTTCCGGGGCTGGTCCGACTTTTGCGGACCTCCCAGCGCTCACGCGCTGGGCTATTATCTTCCGCCCTGACGGGCTGGACGGAGCTTGAGAGGATAGTATTCATGAGCGATCCTGAAGCCTTTCCGTACGATACGCGGCTGGACATCCAGTTTCAGCCGCTGGAATTGATCGACATCAACGCGCTGGCCGGCGCTTGCCGCCACAAGTGGTACAACCAGACGCTCTGCCAGGTGAACGGATCGGTAGTTCGCCTCGGCGTGGTCCAGGGCGAATACCACTGGCACAAGCACGATAACGACGATGAGTTTTTCTATGTGGTGGAAGGCAAGCTTTTCGTCAACCTTGAAGGGCGAACGGTGGAACTCGGTCCGCGCCAGGGAATCGTGATTCCCAAAGGACTGCTACACCGTACCCGCGCCGCCGAGCGAACGGTGATGCTCATGGTGGAAAATGCGGGAATCGTGCCGACGGGGAATTGAGCAGGGGACGAGCGGGCATGTGCGTCCCCCTTATTCATTGCGTCTGATCAACGCGATCTGTGTGTCGGTGGTGTTCAGTTCCTCTGCCAATACGTCCTTGGTAGCACGCCAGTATTTCCGGCCGGCTTTCCTGTCTGAGCGAGCGCCCGGAGCGGCGTCGAGTGATCGTGTTCCGGGGAACAGCCACGCTAGAACTGCCCGAGCGGCCAAACTGCAAAGGGGCGAGGATATTCCTTGCCCGTGAGGGACGAAATAGCTGTCGCGAGTTCAACAAGCGCCGCGCCTATAAACGATGTGCCAACTCGCAGAAAAACTCCGAGCGTCTCGGCGTCCGCCGTAGTTGCTGTGATCAGCGTGTTCACGACTAAGGCAGTTGGGTGGACGTACTTCGAAAGAATCGTATTGTGTTTGTTGAAAGCCGCGGCTGTCTCCGGGCTAAGTTCCTTCGCCGCAGCAGAGACGGCCCTATACTGGACGTCGAGCTCCTCGACGCCAACTAGGGCCGAGATCTTCTTGAGACGATCTTTGAGGCCAACCGGCGCAAATTCCCAATCGGCCGGCATGCGCGCCAGCGCTGCATTCAGGTGATCCATAGCGACCATCATTCCGTTGAGATCACGAACGGCATCTTGCCTAAACCGGTCCGCATTATCCCTTGACTTCGCGCAATACTCGCTCCAGATGGCAAGTTCAAGAAGATTGCGAGCTTGGAAGGCGGCGTACTGAAGATCCTTCTCAGCGACGGCCCTCCAGAGCTTTCCATATGCCTGCATCGACTCCGATGCCAAACACAGCAACGTGTCGGCGTATTGGGCCAACGCTCCTTGCGGAAAACTCCTTAAGGGCTCGGTCACGTGTTTGAAAAGTTCGAGGACTCGCAGAAGTTGATTCGGTGAGTGCTCGTCCGCCATAGGATCTGTGCAATTATAGCTCGCCAATGGCAGGCCGGCCCCCGGATTACTACACACCGGATTACTACACGCGGCCGGTCACGTCTCCCAGTTCCACCGCGCGCCGGAACACGCTGGCAAGCATTGCTTCCGTGAGCCTTCCCGTAGACGTGTTCTGCTGGCTCGGATGATAGGAGCCGATGAGATGCGGCTGGCCCTCACCGGTGACGTATTCGCGGCCATGTCCGAAAACAAATCCGGCGCGGCTCTGAATGTTGCCACGCGACTTCAGCACGTCCAGGTACACATCGAACGCGATCTTTCCCAACGCTACGACGACGCGCACTTCGCCTAAAAGCTCCAACTCGCGCTCCAGGTATGGACGGCAATTCCGCAGTTCCTCCGGCGTCGGCTTGTTGCCCGGCGGCGCGCAACGGCCGGCGGCGGTGATATAGGCGCCTCGCAGAGTCAGATCGTCGTCGCGCGAGACACTCGTCGCCTGCGAGGCCAGCCCCAACTTGTGCAACACGCCATAGAGGGTATCGCCGGAGCGATCGCCGGTGAACATCCTGCCGGTACGGTTCGAGCCGTGCGCGCCGGGCGCAAGCCCGAGAATCAGAATGCGCGCCTTCGGATCGCCGAACGAAGGCACGGGCTTGCCCCAGTATTCCCAATCGCGGTAGGCGCGGCGCTTCACTTCGGCGATACGCGCGCAATGCTCCCGCAGCCGGGGGCAGCGCCGGCATTCGACGATTTCGGATTGAAGGATCGCGAGTGGGTGGGCCAGTCTGCTTTCATCGTACACGCCCCATTGGGCGGTTTGCGCGGCGCGGGCGGCATCTGCGAAACTGGCTCTACATGCGTTGGACTCTTCTAGCGGCCCTGGTCTGCCCGATCGCTGCCATGGCGCAGCCGGACGGGCTGCCCGCCTCGGAGAACCTGACGTACCGCATCGAGTGGCGGCTCATCACGGCCGGCCGCGCGAAGCTGGAATGGAATTCCCAGCCCGGGCGGCAGGACGATCAAGTCAGATTGCATCTGGAGTCGGCTGGCCTGGTATCCACGCTGTATCGCGTAGCCGACGATTACGCCGCCACGCTGAACCGGGCGATGTGCGTCGGCGCCGTGCAATCCACGGCGCATGAGGGAAGCCGCCAGCGCGAAACCAATATCACTTTCGATTACGGCTCGCGGAAGGCCAGCTACATGGAGCGGGACCGCGTGAAGAACTCCGTGGTGGGCGCGCTCGAAATTGCTATTCCGCCGTGCACGCACGATGTGTTCGGCGGACTGTTCTACTTGCGGACTCTCAATCTGCCGGTTGGGCAAAACACGCAAGTCCCCGTGAGCGACGGCAAGAAAGCAGTCTCTGCGAGGGTCGAGGCGCAGCAACGCGAAGATCTGAAAGTCCCCGCGGGTTCGTTCAAAACCGTCCGGTACGAGATTTTCCTCTTCAATAATGTGCTCTACCGGCGGCCGGGTCACCTCTATGTCTGGCTCACCGACGACGCAAGAAGAATCCCGGTCCAGATCCAGGTAAAGTTGCAGATCACCACAGGCACCATCACCTTCGAACTGGAAAAGCGGGACTGACCGAAGACAGCATGATTTTGTGCTTATGCGAGCCTCCGCTCCCTTACGGTCGCGGCTCGGCTCGAGGGTCTTGCACATAGCCCGCGAGCCGAGCCGGGCCCGGTGGGCGCCCCGAGAGGGAGCGTAGGCCGAATCGCACAAAATCACCCGGTCAGCGCACTAATGCAAGAACAGATTCAGAAGCCTGGAGGATTGCTCCGCGGCGCCATTGACCGCGGCGTGGACCACGATCCCTTCACGGCGCACCGCCGCCGCGCGCAGCGGTCCCGCTAGCTCCGGCTGGCGAGCCGCGGCGGATGCGGCAAGCGAGAGGAACGCGCGCAAGGTCTCCTCGATCTTCCGCGACGATGCCTCGTCCTTGCCCGCGCCCGCCAGCTCGATGTGGATGCCGTCGGTGAACGAAACGGAAACCGTGAAATAGTCCGCGGCCTGAAGCAGGCGATTCAAATTGGCGGCGTTCCCGGACAGCGGCAGCGTTACGCCTCCCACACTGACGGCCCAGATCGGGCTCTTCGTGACGGAGCTGGCGTGATCGAGGAGCCACGCCGCTCCGGTCCTTCGCGACGCAAACTGCGCCGACGCCGCGCGGGTTAATTCCGGAGACGCGGCCACGGCGATATCGCGAGCCAGGAGCTTGACGCCCGGCGGCGGCTCCCCGAATTTCTGCCGCACGGCGACCAGCAATTCCTTGCCGTTGAATGCGAGCAGCGCATAAGACGCCTCGCCGATCGAGCCTCCCACAATTTTGTCGCCAAGCGGCAGGCTCCTGGAAACCGGCAAGGCGTTCACGGCGGCTACGTTGACGCCGGCCAGAGCGAGAGTGTCGGCTGGAATGCACCAAGTGAGCTCGGTATCGGCGGCCGAAGGGGTCTCGCCCGTGCGGCACGAGACGGCCAGAATTACGGCCGCGAACCCAACGCCAAGTGCTGCGGCAGGGCGAAGCAGAGGAGCCATCCGTATGTTATGATCGCATTGGAGCTTGCCGCCCGGCAGGCGCTATTCTGCAAGTTCCTTCGGAAGGCCACCCTAGCTCAGTTGGTAGAGCGGCTGATTCGTAATCAGCAGGTCGCCGGTTCGATCCCGGCGGGTGGCTCCATCCACCCGCGCTGACTTCACCTCCCAAATCGCGGCCAACCGCGCGGACGCGCTAAACCGGTCCGGGCGCCAGTTCGCGGCGCTTCGTACCGGCGTGATGGACAAGGTTGCGGGAATCGGGGATGCTGCCGGCCGGCGCGCCGGCGAGATGCTCGATCACGTAGCCCCCTCGGAACGCTCGCCGCTCTGCACGACGATCTGAAGCCCACGGTAAGTATCCCCAGGCAGACCCTGGGGGCCTTTCAGTTTGGGCTAGACTGCGAGTACAGGGCAGTGGACCTGGCTGATCAGCGAACAAGCGTTGAGGCTCGATCCGGCGCCGCCGGTTTGGGACCCGCGGCCAATCACCAGCAGATGAGCGTGACGGTCTTCGGCGAGCGACCGGACCACGTTCGTGGCCGGACCGGGTTCGATGGCGATCTCGGCGGAAGGCCGCTCGGTCCGGCGCAGCAGTTCCGAGATTTCCCGGCGCGCCCTGTCGGCAAGATACTTCCGAAGGTCGGCTTCCAGGTAGTAGACTTCGGGGTGTCCACTGCTCCCGGCGAGAGCGTGTACCACGGTCAGGCGGGCGCCGAAGGTCTCGGCCATGCCAGCGGCCCAGTCGAGGACGCCGGCGCTGTGGGATTCAAGATCGAGAGCGCAGACGATATTTTCCGGCAGTTCCGGTTTGGGGCCGTGGCCGTTCGAGCTGAAGACCTGGTTGGTGGTCCAAACCGGGCACGGGGCGTCGCATAGCGTGTGAGCGGCGACCGGGCCGGGAAGCGAGCGGTGGTGGTTTCCGGCGCCGGCCGCGGGCATGACAATCAAATCGACGTTCTCTCGCCGGGCATAATCGACGATGACCGTCGCGGGGTCCCCTTCCAACAGAACCCGATTAGGCCGGAAGCCGTTGTCGGCGAACATCGCGTCCAGCCGCATGCGGCCCCGGGCGCGGCATCCGTCCATGATTTCCTTCATGTCCAGAAGCTCGGGAACCGGGAACGGCGGGAGCGCGTGCAGGATGACGACCTGCGCCTGAAAGCGACCGGCGAGCTTTTTCGCGTAGAGAGCGGCGCTCGCGGAATGCGCGGAGAAATCGACGGGAACCAGGATCTTCTTAGGGGTGGCCATGACGCCCATGAAAAGGCAATCGAGAGGCCAAAGGCTTTTCGGGGCGAAAACAGCCGCTTATCCCGCGGAACCGGAGAAAACCCGGGGAAGAACCTGTACAGATTCGAGACAGCGCTGCATTGCAGTGAAACAGTCCCGGTTTGGCGATTGACGTGCGATACGCTACGGGTGATGGAACAGGCTACGACGGCGCGCGCGGGGACGCAGGACCTGACCGAGGCGATAGAAGCGGCTCTGGAAGATTGCGGAATCTTCACCTTGGACTCCGACGGCACGGTGACAAGCTGGAACCGGGGAGCGGAGCGATTAGAGGGCATACGGGCCGAGGAGACGATCGGGTCGCAGTTTTCCCGGTTCTACCTGCCGGAGGACGTGGGCAAGGGAACGCCGGCGCGGGATCTCCATGTCGCGGCGGCGGAAGGCCGGCACGTCGTCGAGGGATGGCGCATTAGGAAGGATGCGTCGCAATACTGGGCGGAAGTGAGCCTGGCGGCAATGAAGGACTCGACCGGCGCCGTGCGCGGATTCCTGGGCGTCGTGGCGGACCGTACGCTGCGGAAGCGGGAGCGGGAAGATCGCGAGCGGTTGCTGAAAGAAGCCGAATCGCAGCGGCGGCTGTTGCAGAGCGTAATGGAACATGCGCCGGCGGCCATCGCGATCGTCGATGGCCGCGGATTGCGCATGAGGTGGGCCAATCCGGCGTTTCAGAAGCTGGTGGAGGTGCAGGCCTGGGGCGGCGATATCACGGGACTGCGCCTCGAAGCGATGCTTCCCGGCGTGGATGAGAGCGGCCTGGGAAAGGCGGTTCGCGCGGCCGCGCGGAGCGGCGAAGCGAAGGTGTTCGCCGAATACGAAGTGGGCGCTCTGGGACCGGCCACCACGTACTGGCGTACGGCGGTGGTTCCGCTAGGCGATCATTCGGGTACGGCGGAAGCGATGCTGCTCATGACGGAAGTCACCGAGCAGGTGACGTCCCAGCGGAAAATATCGGCGCTGGCGGACCGATCGGCGGCTCAGCAGCGGTTCCTGGCGATGATCCTGGACACGATTCCCGTCTCGGTGACGTACCTGGATAGCGAGCTGATTTACCGGCAGTGCAACGCGGCGGCGGCGCGGGAGTTCGGCAAGCCGGCAAGCGAGATTCTGGGGCGGCGTCTCGACGAGGTGATGCCTTCGAATCCGGCGGTGAAGAGCGCTTTGGAAGAAGTGCTGAAGACCGGCCAACAGTACTCGGAGCCGATGATCGCCCTGGAATGGCCGGGCAGGGGCGAGCGGCAGTACAGGGTGGCGTACCTGCCGGACGTCAGCGAATCGGGGCGCGCCGCCGGGGTGTTCTCGATGCGGCTCGACATCACGGAAGTGATCGAGACGAAGCGGCGGCTGGAAGAGGCGATTCGCGAACTCGAGATTCGCAACCGCGAGGTGGAGCGCGCCAACCGGTTGAAGAGCGAGTTCCTGGCGAGCATGAGCCACGAGTTGAGGACGCCGCTCACGTCGATCATCGGATTTTCAGAATTGCTGTCCGAGCAGGAACTGACCGCCAAACAGAAGCGGCAGGTGAATCACATTCTCGAAGGGGCGCGGCACCTGCTGGCGTTGATCAGCGACATTCTGGATTTGTCGAAAATCGAGGCCGGGCGCCTGGAACTGCGGAAGGAAACCTTCACGCTGAAGGAGGCGCTGGCGCAGGCAGCTTCGACGCTGGCGCCGCTGGTGGCGGCCAAGCGGCAGAGTTTCTCCGACCTGACGGCGGAGGGTATCGTTCTTTGCGCGGACCGAATGCGCTTCAAACAGATCCTCTTCAATTTGTTGAGCAATGCCGTGAAGTTCACGCCGGAGGAAGGGCGGGTGTGGGTGACGTCGGAGGGAATCGACGGGGACGTCGCGATCACGGTGAGCGATACCGGAGTCGGCATTCCTGCGAGCGAAATGGGACAGATCTTCAGCGAGTTCCATCAGGCGGGCGCGACGACCAGCGGGCTCAAGGAAGGGACCGGGTTGGGGCTGGCTATCGCACGGCGGCTGGTGGAGATGCACGGCGGGGAGATTTCGGTTCGCAGCGTGGAAGGCCAGGGCAGCCATTTCACGTTCCGCATTCCGGCGTCGGGGCCGCGATGAAGCGCGTGCTGGTGGCTGACGACAGCGCGCCGATCCGCGAAATGCTGCGGGACGCGCTGGAGGACCGTTACGAGGTGGAAGAGGCTTGCGACGGCCGCGAAGCCATCCGGAAGATCGCGGCCGATAAGCCCGACGTGGCCCTGCTGGATATCGCGATGCCCTTCCTGGACGGATACGAGGTTCTGCGCAGCGTTCGAGCCGATGCCGCGCTCGCGGGCGTGCGGACGGTGGCGCTCACGGCGTTCGCGATGGAGAGCGACCGGGACCGCGCCCTGGAGGCGGGCTTCGACGCTTACGTCAGTAAGCCGGTGGAGTTGAATGCGCTGCGGCAAACGGTGGCGCGCCTGGCGGGCGATTAGACTATCATGAGAGCCGTCATGGGAAGCGCCAAGGTCCGGATCCTGGTGGTGGATGACGACCCAGCCATCCTTGAGTTTTTGGCTGAAGCGCTGGGGGACGGGGAGACGGAAGTTCTGACGTCGAGCGACCCCTCGCGGGGCTGGCAGATGGTGGAGCGGTTGCGCCCGGAAATCGTGCTGCTGGATCTGGTGATGCCGGGAATGGGCGGAATGGAACTGCTCGAGCAAATCGTGGCGCTCGATCCGGGTATCGACGTCGTGCTGCTGACGGCGCATTACTCTACGGAATCGGCCGTGGAGGCCATCCGCAAGGGCGCTTGCGATTACCTGACCAAGCCGGTGGCCACGGCCGTATTGCGGGAGCGGATCGGCCGGTTGGCGTCGGAGGCTCGCAAGAGGCGGCGGGCGGGCGAACTCGAAGGCGAGCTGCTCGAGGAGAGCCAGTTCGAAGGAATGGTGGGGCGCAGCCCGCTCATGCTCGAAGTATTCTCGCGGATACGGCGAGTGGCGCCGCACTACCGGACCGCTCTCATCACGGCTCCCTCGGGAGCGGGCAAGGAACTGGCCGCGCAGGCGCTGCATAGGCTGAGCCCGGTGGCGTCAAGCCGTTTTGTAGTTTGCAACTGCTCGGCGATCGTCGAGACGTTGTTTGAAAGCGAGCTGTTCGGGCACGTAAGAGGGGCGTTCACGGGGGCGACGCAGGACCGCATCGGCGTGTTCGAGTACGCCCAGGGTGGCACGCTGTTCCTCGACGAGATCGGAGACATGCCGCTGGCGATGCAGAGCAAGCTGCTGCGGGCCCTGCAAAATCAGGAGATCCAGCGGGTCGGATCGCCCGCGGTGAAGAAGGTGGACGTGCGCATCGTGGCGGCCACGAACCGCGATCTGCCGGCGATGATCCGCGAAAAGCAATTCCGCGAGGATCTGTACTACCGGCTTTCCGTGGCCGAAATCCGGCTGCCGAAGCTCGCCGAGCGCAAGGAAGATTTGCCGCTGCTGGAACGCCACTTCCTGCGCCGCTTCGCCGCCCAGTACGGCAAGCCGGCGACGCTCACGCGCCGCGCGCAGGCGGCCCTGGCGCGGCACGCATGGCCCGGCAACGTACGGGAATTGGAAAACGTGCTCAGCAGCGCCGCGATGATGGCTCAGGGCGATTCCATCGACGTGCGGGACCTTCCCGAGCGGCTTCGAAACACCGAACCTTCCCTCGCGCCGGAACCGGGTGACGAAGTCCCGACGCTCGCGATTGTGGAGCAGCGATATGTGCGCCGCGTGCTGGATCTGATGGGCGGGAACAAAGTGAAGACGGCGACGGCGCTGGGGATCAGCCGGGCGACGCTTTACCGGATGCTGGAAGAAGAGGAGCCGGTGTCCGAGGAATAGACACCGGTGTCTCAGAACGAGACACCCCGTCCGAGAGTCGGCATCAATCAGGAAGATTATCCTTACTTAAACTTGATATTCAGACCTGTATATCTGTAAACTGGTAGTGTCCCTATCGGAGTAGCGAGGCTCACCTTGATCCTGCCAGTCCTTCCGGAACCGAATCTTCGTCGTCTGCCGATGTATCTCCTGTATCTTCATAAACTTGCGATTGCGGGCACGCATTCCGTGTCATGTACCGACTTGAGCCGGGCGCTGCGGCTAGACGCAAGCCAAATCAGGAAAGATTTCGAGACTGCCGGTATTCAAGGTACCCCAAAGGTCGGTTACTCGGTCACAGGGCTGATTTGTAGCCTGGAGGACCGTCTCGGATGGAACCAGCGCAAGCCGGCCGTCCTGGCAGGGGCAGGTCCGTTGGGACGGGCGATCCTGGCCTCGGAGACCCTGCAAAGGTCCGGGCTCGACGTGGTGGGAATCTTCGATTCCGACGGCAAAGAAATCGGAACGACCGCCGAAAAGCTGGAAGTGATGCCGCTTGGCTTCCTGCCGGACGTGGTGCGCGTCCACCAGATCAAGCTTGGAATTGTTGCGGTTGGCGCGGCTTCGGCCCAGGCCGTCGTGGACACGCTGGTCAAGAACCGGATCGAGGCGATCTGGAGTTTTGCGCCCACGGTCCTGTTCGTTCCCGAAGGGGTCATTCTCCACAACGGCGACTTATGCAGCTCCTTCGCGCCGCTTTCGGCGCGTCTGGCGGAAAGGCGTAAGGCGGCCGCTGCCATGGCCACAGCCTTGCAACCGGATAACCGGGAGGTCTAAGCCGTGGCAAGTCTGCTCGTCAGCATTGAGGAAGGCCGGGAAGAAGCTCCGGAGGAATTGGAAGCGCGGGATTGTTACCAGTGCGGCAAGTGCACGGCGGGGTGTCCGCTAGCCGAGCGGATGGATCTGAAGCCCCACCAGATTATGCGCCTGGTGCAGTTGGGCAAAGCGGACAGGACGCTGGGGTCCGACGCCATCTGGCAGTGCATCTCATGCCAAACGTGCTCGTCGCGGTGCCCCAAATCGGTGGATTGCGCCGGGATCGTCAACCGGCTTCACCACCTTTCGCTGGAGCGGTCTGCCCAACGACTTATGACGGAGAGGAGACGGTAATGATCACAGTCGCGAAACCCGCGCCGCCTTCGGCGGACAAACGGTGGCGGATCGTGGAAGCGACCATGCGCCGCAGCGGCTACGAGTCGAACGCGCTGATCGAGACGCTGCACAGTTTGCAGGAGGCCTTCGGGTATCTCGAGCCGGAGGGCTTGCGCTGGGTAGCGCTTTCGCTGAGGAAGCCGTTGAGCCAGGTGTACGGAGCGGCGACGTTCTACCACTTCTTCACCCTGAAGCCCGCGGGCAAGCACACCTGCGTTGTGTGCACGGGTACGGCGTGCTACATCAAAGGCGCGCCGAACCTGCTGGCGGCGATGGAAGAAAAGTTCGGCGTCAAGCCCGGCGATACTACGGCGGGCGGCGAACTATCGCTCGTGACGGCGCGGTGCGTTGGTTCTTGTTCCATGGCGCCGGTGGTGGTGTTCGACAAGGATGTGTCGGGGAAGGTGACGCCCGGAGAGATTGTGGCGCGGGCGGAAAGGTGCATGTGTCATGGTTCCTGAAGATCTGGAACAGATAGCGGAAGCCGAGCGGGAAAAGCAACGCCAGGTGAACCGCAAGATCTGCGTGTGCACGGCGGCCGGATGCCTGTCGTCGGGCGGCGGCGCTGTCAAGGAAGCCTTGGAGCGCGAGACGGCGGAGCAGGGCTTGCGCGAATGCTGCCAGGTGAAAGGCGTAGGCTGCATGGGCCTGTGCTCGGCCGGGCCTCTGGTTTCGGTGGAATCCGAGAGCGGCGTAACGCTGTACCGCGACGTGAAGCCGGAGGACGCCGCCGAGGTAGTGGGCGCGATGGACGCCGGTACCCGAGTGGAACGGCTGGTATGCGATTCGGGCGCGCCGTTCTTCAGCCGCCAGAAGAAGATCGTGCTGGAGAATTCCGGCCTGATCGATCCCGAGCGCATCGAGGACTACATCGCGGCAGGCGGCTACAAGTCGCTGCTGACGGCGATCACGGAGATGACGCCGGCCGCGGTTCTCGATCAGGTCATCAAGAGCGGCCTGAGAGGGCGCGGCGGCGCGGGCTATCCCTCGGGGCTGAAGTGGAGCACCGTGGCCAAGGCCAACGGCGGCGGGCAGAAATACGTGGTCTGCAACGGCGACGAAGGCGACCCGGGCGCGTTCATGGACCGGGCGGTCCTGGAGAGCGATCCGCACCGTGTGCTGGAAGGCATGGCGATCGCGGCCTACACCGTGGGAGCGAGCCAGGGCTACTTGTACGTGAGAGCCGAGTATCCGCTGGCCGTGAAAAACCTGAAGACCGCCATCCGGCAGGCCGAAAGACTGGGCGTGCTGGGCAACGATATCGCGGGCACCCGGTTCAGCTTCCGCGTGGAGGTCCGCTTGGGCGCGGGCGCGTTCGTGTGCGGAGAGGAGACGGCGCTGCTCGCGTCGGTGGAAGGCAACCGGGGCACGCCGCGGCCGCGGCCGCCCTACCCGGCGCAGGAAGGCCTCTGGGGGCGGCCGACGCTCATCAACAACGTCGAGACGTTCGGCAACATTCCCACGCTGATCCGCAAAGGCGGCGAGTGGTTCGCGCGCACAGGCACGGCGAAGAGCAAGGGCACCAAGGTGTTCGCGCTGGCCGGGAGCATCGTCAACACCGGGCTCATCGAAGTGCCGATGGGCATCACCCTGCGCGAGATCATTTTCGAGATCGGCGGCGGCATTCCGGGCGGCAAGAAGTTCAAAGCCGTGCAGACCGGCGGGCCTTCGGGCGGCTGCATTCCGGAGCAGCACCTCGATCTGCCGGTGGATTACGAATCGCTGTCGCAGGCCGGGTCGATGATGGGTTCGGGCGGCATGATCGTCATCGACGAATCGTCGTGCATGGTGGACGTGGCGAAATTCTTCATGGAATTTTGCCAGTCGGAGTCCTGCGGGAAATGCGTGCCGTGCCGGGTGGGCACCACGCAGCTCCGCAACCTGCTGGAACGGATCACCACGGGAGACTCGGAGCCGGAAGATCTGGAACGTCTCGAAGAGCTGTGCGCCGTGGTGCGGATGACCAGTCTGTGCGGGCTGGGACAATCGGCGCCCAACGCGGCGCTCAGCACGCTGCGCTACTTTCGCGACGAGTATCGGGCGCACGTCGAAGATAAGGTCTGTCCCGCGGGAGTGTGCAAGCTGCGCAAGGAGGTGCTGGCATGAGCCGCCAGGTCAAGACGCTGATTATCGACGGCCAGGACGTGAGCGCGGCGGCCGAGCAGACCATTCTGGACGTGGCGAGAGAGAGAGGGATCTTTATTCCCGCGCTCTGCCACCTGGACGGTCTGACGCCCGTGGGCGCGTGCCGGCTGTGCCTGGTGGAGATCAAGGGTTCGCCGAAGCTGTTCCCGGCTTGCATCACGCACGTCGAGGAAGGCATGGAGGTCACGACGAACTCCGAGCGGCTCGCCAGGTTCCGGCGGACGGTGCTGGAACTGCTGTTCTCGGAACGCAACCACGTGTGCTCGGTATGCGTGAGCAACGGCCACTGCGAATTGCAGGCGCTGGCTCAGAAGCTGGGCATGACGCACGTCCACTTCCCGTACCTGTATCCGAAGCACACGGTGGACGCGTCGCACCACCGGTTCATCTCGGATCACAACCGCTGCATTTTGTGCGCGCGTTGCGTGCGGGTGTGCGACGAAGTCGAGGGCGCGCACACCTGGGACATCATGGGCCGCGGCATCGACTGCCAGGTGATTTCGGACTTGAAGCAGCCGTGGGGCGAATCCGAAACCTGCACCACGTGCGGCAAGTGCGTGCAGGTTTGTCCGACGGGCGCCCTGGTCGAGAAGGGGCGCGCGTGGACCCGGCGCGCAGAAGAAGCGGCAGTTCCTGCCGTACCTGGCGATGATGCGGGAGGGAAAGGGATGAGCGCGAAAAAAGTCAGCATCGCGACGGTGTGGCTGGACGGTTGTTCCGGCTGCCATATGTCGCTTTTGGACATGGATGGGCGGCTGCTCGACCTGGCGGACCGCATCGAGCTGGTCTACAGCCCGCTCGTGGATAACAAGGAGTTTCCGGAAAGCGTGGACGTGACGCTGGTGGAAGGCGCCGTGGCCAGCGACGAGGACCTTCACAAGATACGCAAGGTGCGGGCGCATACGAAGATCCTGGTCTCGCTGGGAGATTGCGCGGTGACGGCTAACGTTCCGTCCATGCGAAATCCCTTCACGCTGGAATCCCTGTTCGCGTGCGCGTACCGGCTCGCCTAACCCTCGGATTCCCTCCGACGGTGTGCCGAAGCTGCTGCCGCGGGTGCGCCCCGTCCATGAAGTGGTGAAGGTGGATGTGTTCGTGCCAGGCTGCCCTCCGCCGGCCGACGCGATCCACTTCGCGATCGCGGAGCTGCTGGAGGGAAGGATGCCGGAGTTGGAAAGCCGGACGAGGTTTGGAGCGTAGCATGGCGAATCGGACGATCGTTATTGACCCCATCACCCGCATCGAAGGGCACTCGCGGATCACCTTGCATCTCAATGAGGACGGCCGCGTGGATAGCGCGCAGTTCCACGTGACGCAGTTCCGCGGATTCGAGAAGTTCTGCGAAGGCCGGCCGTTCGAGGAGATGCCCGCGCTGATGGCGCGCATCTGCGGCATCTGCCCGGTGAGCCACCTGATCGCTTCGGCAAAGGCCTGCGACGAAATTCTCGCCACGCGCATCCCTGAAGCGGCGCAGAACCTGCGGCGAATTCTGAATCTCGCCCAGATCGTGCAATCGCACGCGCTGAGCTTCTTCTACCTGTGCTCGCCGGATTTCGTGCTGGGATGGACGGAGACCCGGCCAAGCGCAACCTGTTCGGCGTCTACGCCGAGAATGCGGCGATGGCGCGCGACGGCGTGCGCCTGCGGCAATTCGGCCAGCAGGTGATCGAGCGGCTGGGTGGCAAACGCATCCACCCCGGTTGGGTGACGGCGGGCGGCGTGAATCAGCCGCTAAGCCCGGCGAATCGCGACGAAATCCTCTCGGAGTTGCCCGAGCTTGTCGGGATCGCTCAGCGTACGCTGGATTGGTTCAAGGCTCGTATTGACGGGTTTCGCGACGAGATCCGCGCGTTCGGAAATTTCCCGTCGCTGTTCATGGGGCTGGTGAACGCCGATGGCGCCATCGAGCACTACGGCGGAAAGCTTCGCGTGGTGGATTCGAGCGGGCGCATTGTCGCCGACAATCTGGAGCCGGCGCGGTATCAGGACTACATCGGCGAAGTGGTGGAACCGTTCTCCTTCTTGAAGTCTCCTTACTACAAGCCGGGCGGATACCCGGACGGCATCTACCGCGTGGGACCGTTGGCGCGGTTGAACGTGGCGGACCGCTGTGGAACTCCGCTGGCGGATCAGGAAGCGGCCGAGTTCCGCCAGCTCGAGCGCGGCGCGGTGCTGAGTTCGTTCTATTTCCACTACGCGCGGCTGGTGGAAATCCTCTACTGTCTGGAGCGCATCGGGCAATTACTCGCCGATCCGAAGATCCTGGCTAAAAACGTGCGCGCGTTTGCGGGTCCGAACAACTCCGAGGGCGTCGGAGTCGCCGAGGCGCCGCGCGGCACCCTGATTCATCACTACAGAGTGGATGAGGACGGGCTGATGCAGTCGGCGAACTTGATCATCGCTACCGGGCACAACAACCTGGCGATGAACCGGGCGATCCTCCAGACCGCGAAGCGTTTCGTGGACGGCAACAATCTGAAGGAAGGGATGCTGAACCGCGTGGAAGCCGTGATCCGCGCCTTCGATCCCTGCCTGAGCTGCTCGACGCACGCGGCCGGCCAGATGGCGCTGGTAATCGAGCTTCTGACGCCGGATGGCAAAGTGGTTTCGCGCCTGGCGCGCTAAGCGAAAACGGTCCGTCTTCGCCGGCCACTCGATGAGCGACCATTCTCCCCGGGCGCGGCTCGGCTTTCCAGTAGCCCTGGTGCGCGGAGGGATTCCTATAGCGGCGAAACGCGAACTCAACTTCCGCCGCGTACTCTCGCGCCAAGTGACATCCTGGCAGGCGGAGGCCGGCAATGCGAGCGCGCATTGATTCACGGAAATGGGCTGATGGCGTTCGTCCCGGCGCCGTAGTTTCGGTGGCCGCGCTTGGCTCTTCCACGGCCTGGCCGGCCACGGCCTGGCGCCTGTTTCCTCTACTGTCGTCGTTGATCGCAACCGAACGGATACCAGCAACCTATCGGAATTACATGCAACCATTGCGCCAGCCGCTAATCTACTGAATCTACGTGCATTCACGATTCGTAATCAGCAGGTCTCCGGTTCAAGCCCGGAGGGTGGATACATCCCCTTGATCACCAGACTGGTAGTCAGTTAATTCTGCGCGCGGCCTCCGCGCGATTGGTATGGTCGAAACTACCATACTCGTATGGTAGTATTTGATGTATGAAGAAGACCTTCAATGTCGATGCCGCGCTTCTCCGGGAGGCGAAGCTGGCTTGCGGGGCGACGACGGATACGGAAACTCTTCGCCTGGGACTGGAGGCCCTGGTCCGCCACGCGGCGTACCAGCGGATGCTTCAGTTTCTGGGTTCGGAACCCGGCGCCCAAGACGTGCCCCGCAGGCGAGAAGCGGCCGCGCGGAAACGAAAGGTAGCCTGATGGTCCTGGTGGACACGTCGGTGTGGATCCACGCGCTGGCGAACCGGAAGCCGTACGTGGCCGAGATGAGGCGGCTGCTCACTCTCGATCAAATCGCGAGTCACGAGTTGGTTTACGGCGAACTGCTGATAGGCGATAAGGGTGGCCGCGGGCTCTTCCTGGCCGCTTACGAGCGGATCGGCAGGGCTGTGACGGTCCCGCACAACGAAGTAGTCGCATTTGTTCGAGACCGGCGTCTCCACGGCCGCGGCGTCGGCTGGATAGACGTCCACCTGTTGGCGTCCGCGCTGGCTGGGCGAATGAAGCTCTGGACGGCCAACCTACCGCTCGCCGAGTTGGCGCATGAGTTTGGCGCCGCGCACCGCGTGGCGGATTGAGCCCGGTTTAGCGGCACCAAAAGCGCTGGATTGTCTTGCTACGCAATTCTCGCGCTCGACAATCCCAATTCCGATTTGGTATCATTGTTTTAGACATCACTTGTGTCACTTTTGGCCGCCTTATCTTGCCTCTACCTCCGGGCACGCCCTTCTGCACTTAATCCTTTGGAGAATTGACCTTTAGGAGATCTATGGCATCCGCTTATTATTCGCAGGGCGCTCAGGTCGAACACCAGCGGTTCGGCCTTGGAACTGTACTCGCCAGCAGCGAAGAACGCATTACGATTCATTTCGACGATCACGGCGACAAGAAGTTCGTTACGCAGATGGTGATCGGCAGCCTGAAGAAGAGCGACCGCCAGCCCCCGGTGGAAAAGCGGGGTTCCCGCAAGAAGAAAGTCGCCGTGGCTGCGGCGTAGTATGACCAAGACCGGGAGAATCCGTTGAACGCGCGTCAAAAGCGGTTGTTTGAAGAGGCCCGGAAGCGTAATCCGGACCTGAAGGTTCCCACAGCCTTTACCCCTGCGGAATGGTCCGAGGCGGATCTCGCTCTGGTCAAACAGGGCGTGGGCGACAAGACCGGCCGTCCGGACCGGCCATCGTCCGAAGCCGCCGACGGCGAGTCAGCCACCGGCGAGCACGCCGGCGCCGTAGTCACCTACTTCGAAACCAAAGGTTTCGGCTTCCTCCGGCCGGATGACGGCGGCCGGGACATTTTCTTCCACGTTTCGCGATTGGTCGAGGGTCTGGCCACGGACCTCCGGCCCGGCACGCAAGGTGCTCTACGAGCTTGGAATGGACCGCACCGGGAAAATGGCCGCATCCAGCGTCCGCATCGCCCCGCCTGCGTGAACGGATATACTGGAACGAGGAGACGGGAGTCAGCCGCGCGGCCCGAATAAGCTTCTGTAAAAGCGCCGCCGCGCCCGGATTGGGTGCGGGGCTCGCCGCCCAAAGCGCCGCAACGTCTTCGTTCATCGCGGAACCGGTTCGTTCTCATGTTTGACAATCTCTCGGAGAAGCTTCAGCGGGTCTTCAAGAACCTGCGCGGCGAAGGAAAGCTCTCGGCCGCCAACATGGAAGGCGCGCTGCGGGAAATCCGCCTGGCGCTGCTTGAAGCCGACGTCAACTTCAAGGTCGTCAAACAGCTCGTCGAGAACATCAAGCAGAAGGCCATGGGCGAGGAAGTGCTCACCGCGCTATCGCCCGCGCAGCAGGTGGTGAAGATCGTACAGGAAGAGCTGGTCAAGATTCTGGGCAGCCACGAATCGCGCCTGCGCTTCGCAAACGAGCCTCCCAGCGTGTTTCTGATAGTGGGCCTCCAGGGTTCGGGAAAAACTACGACCACCGGCAAGCTGGCTCGCTGGCTTTCGAGGAACGGGCACGCCCCGATGATGCTCTCCGTGGACGTGTATCGCCCCGCCGCGCGCGAGCAGCTCAAAGTGATTGCCCGCGAATTGAAGCTGCCTCTCTTCGAGGGCGAGCCCGGAGAGAATCGTCCGCTCGAACTGGCGCGGGGCGCACGGCGTGAGTGCGCGCAGACGGGACGCGACGTCCTTCTGGTGGATACGGCGGGCCGGCTGCACATCGACGATCAGCTCATGACCGAGTTACAGGAGCTGAAGCGGAACCTCAATCCCGTCGAGATTCTGTTCGTGGCCGACGCCATGACCGGGCAGGACGCGGTCAACTCCACGCGCGAGTTTCACGATCGGCTGGGAATTACCGGCGCGGTCCTGACCAAAATGGATGGCGACGCGCGCGGCGGCGCGGCTCTTTCCATCCGCCACGTCACGGGACAGCCGCTGAAGTTTGTGGGCATCGGCGAGAAACTCGACGCTATCGAGCCGTTCCACCCCGACCGCGCGGCGAACCGCATTCTCGGCATGGGCGATATTCTCTCGTTCATCGAGAAGGCGGGCCAGGAACTCGACCAGAAACAGGCCGTCGAGATGCAGCGCAAGCTCCTCGACAACGAATTCACGCTGGACGATTTCAGGGACCAGATGCGCCAGATCCGCAAGCTCGGCGCTCTGGATTCGCTGTTGAGCATGATGCCCAAGCTGGGGCCGCTCAAGGACCTCAAAGACGTCAAGGTGGACGAAAAAGAGATTTCCCGCGTGGTGGCCATCATCGATTCCATGACGCCGCGCGAGCGGGCCAACCACATGATCATCAACGGGAGCCGCCGCCGCCGCATCGCGCGCGGAAGCGGGACCTCCGTGCAGGAAGTCAACCAATTACTGAAGCAGTACGCCCAAGCCAGAAAAATGATGAAGAGCCTCTCGGGAGGCTTCATCGGCAAACGCCTGGGCAAAATGAAACTACCGCCGGGATTTCCGTTTGGGGATATGGCGGGACATTAGGCGTGGCCGCGCGCCAGCGACAGCAGGCCGCGGATTTTGAGACGATTTTGGAGCCAAGATGCTGATGATACGTTTGGCGCGATTCGGCGCCAAGAAGAAGCCGTTCTACCGCGTTGTCGTAATTGACAAAGAGTTAGCCTGCAACGGACGCAGTCTGGAGGTTGTCGGGCACTACAATCCAGGGGCCGGCGCCGCCAAGGGTAAGGCCAGCGTAGACTTGAAACACGATCGGATTGCTTACTGGACGACTAAAGGCGCGCAGATGTCCGACACGGTCAAGCGGCTGGCAGAGAAGAATCCAGCCGTTCCGGCCGCCGAAACCACAGCCTAACATCCCCGAAATGTGCGGGATAGAACGCCCGCGCAGCCTATGGGCGGGTACTCGGCTATTTGGACCCCGTTCGCTAGGTTACGATAGGGTTAGAGAGGCGGGATGATGAAGCAGTTGATTGAGGACATTGCCAAAGCTCTGGTCGACATCCCGGAAGAAGTCGCTGTCCGCGTGGTGGAGGGAGAGCAGGTGACGGTCCTGGAACTCCGGGTCGCCCAAAGCGACCTGGGCAAGGTGATCGGTAAGCAAGGGCGCACGGCGAGGTCGATCCGAACCATCCTGGGAGCCGCCGGGATGAAGCTCAACCGCCGCTTCACTCTGGAAATCCTGGAGTGAGCGCGCCGGAGCCCGGATCCCCGGGAGCTCCCGAGAATGCCGCGGTCGATGCCGATTGGGTCGCCGTGGCGCTTCTGGGCAAGCCCTGGGGGTCCCGAGGAGAGTTGTTTGCGATCGCCTTGGGCGGAGATCTGGACCGTTTTCTCTCTTTAGAGACCGTGTATCTGTTCCGCGATCCGGCCCCTGGCAGGACAAAGTTCGCGGGTGAAACTCTCCATCTGGAAAATGCGTGGGACCATAGCGGCCGCCTGGTCCTGAAATTCCAAGGCGTGGATGATATCTCCGCCGCCGAAGGACTCAGGGGCGCGGAAGTGCGCGTGCCCATGGCGGAACGCGCGCCGCTCGAACCCGGCTACTTCTTCCATTCCGATCTGATCGGCTGCGACGTGGTGGATTGCCGATCGGGCGCATCGCTCGGCAGGGTTCTGGGATGGGAAGAGGGCGGCGGCTCCGGGTTACTTTCCATCGAAGGCGGCTGGTATGTGCCGTTTGCGCGTTCGTTCTGCGTGGAGATCGATCCCGCCCGGAAGCGCATCGTGGTAGATTTGCCGGAGGGTCTCAAGGACCTGAACCGGCCGTGATTTTCCACGTCCTCACCATCTTCCCCGAATTCTTCGTCGGTCCTTTCGCGCACGGCGTGGTGAGCCGTGGCGCTTCCGCGGGTCTGTTAGAGATCCGCATCCACGATCTTCGCGAGTGGACCAACGACCGGCACAGGACGGTCGATGACCGCCCATTTGGAGGCGGCGAAGGCATGGTGCTCAAGGCGGAGCCGATTTTCCGCGCCGTGGAATCGATTTGGCCCAGTGGGGCGGGTCTCCAGACCTGCCCAGCGGCGGACGCCGAAGGCGCCGCCGTCGCTCCGGCCCGCAAAATCATCCTCCTCTCCGCCCAAGGCCGGCTTTTCGACCAAGCCATGGCGAATCGCCTGAGCCAGGCGCTCCGAGCTGCTCCTGATCTGCGGCCGCTACGAAGGCGTCGACGAACGCGTCGCCGAGCATCTGGCCGACGAAGAGATCTCGATCGGCAACTACGTGCTCAGCGGAGGCGAACTGGCCGCGGCCGTGGTCATTGACGCCGTGGCGCGCCTGCTGCCGGGCGTGCTGGGCAACGAGACTTCGGCCGCCTTCGAATCCTTTCAGGAAACCGGCCACGGCGAAGGCCTGCTCGATTGCCCGCACTGGACGCGCCCCGCCGATTTCCGCGGCTGGAAAGCTCCCGAAGTTCTGCTCAAGGGCAACCACGAAGAAATACGCCGTTTCCGCAAACGCGCGGCGTTTGAAAAAACGTCAAGGCTAAGGCCGGATCTGATGAAATAGCGCGCCTCCCACATCAAACGAGCCCTCTGGTTCGCCATCCTGCAAAAAACAATTTGCATCGGAAATGTTTTCTGTTATTCTGGAATCGCTCTGGCACTCGATTAACCGCGCGCGAGATATGGACATAGCCGCACCGGGGATACTGACTCGCGATGAAATGGAGAGCAGGCGTCTGCTAGCCGCGCAGGACCTGCAAAGGGGGCTCTCGCAGTCCCAGGTAGCCCGCAAGTTCGGGGTGAGCCGCACCACGGCTTCCCGATGGCACCGCGCCATGAGCGGCAGGGGCGTGGAGTCGCTGCGCAAGCGGCGCGCTCCGGGCCGTCCCTGCCGCCTGACCACGGAGCAGCTCCAGGCTGCGGCCGAGGTCTATCGCGCCGGGCCGCGCCCGTCTGGTTTTGAAACGGAGCGCTGGACCACCGTGCGATTCGCCGAGGCCATCTTCAAGCTCTTCGGCGTGCGCTACGATCCGGACCACGTGGGCCGCATTATGCACCGGCTGGGATTGCGCGAACGGCGGCCCCGCCGCAGCTCGATCCAGCCGCAGGCGATCCCGCTTCCCATTCTGCTCGAACGAGCTGTGTAATCCGGGGGCTCGCCGTTGAACGGGGCGCATACGGCGCCCCGCCGACGCACGCGTGGAGTATCGCCTCCGGGCGGGGGCGCTCCTACCGTTCGCTCGCGGCCGCCCGCAAGGCGAAGACCGCCAGATTGCTCGCCACCGAGCGCCCGTTCGGGTTGTCGGAAGACGTGTTGACGAGCGAGGCGGACTTCATAGCCGGGTCTTCCATCGCCAGCGTCGTCGATCCTCCTCCATCCAGATTCAGCGCGTCGTAAACCGCGTAATCGCGAATCAGCAGATCCGCCACTTCCCCAGGCGACATACCCTCGCTTCCGCCACGCGCGTCCACGGTGAAGAGCACGAGCGTGCGCGCGTCGCGTGCGATCCCGATTGCGCTTCTGGCCGTGTGCGCGGCGTACCAGGAGTGTGCGTTGGAGTAGTTGTTGGGGCCTCCCGCAGTCAGCGCGCCCGCAGGATGATCCGCGTCGGCGTACTCGGGGATTGTCCTCTTCCCTTCCGTGACGATCTGCGCCGATCCGGCGACCGCGGTCCATATCCGTATGCGCTCCAGGACATGCGTCCCATCCGCAAAAGCAGGGTCGTAGTGTACGATGCCGGCGTGATTCTCCGGATCGATATTAACCGCCGGAGCATAGTTCACCAGCGCGTACGACTGGTTCGGCTTTTCAAACGCCGAGAAGACCCTGCCTTCCGAAGCGGCGAAGCCAACCAGGAACGCGTCGGTATCCTGCGACGGGAAAGGCAGAAAATAGTGCGCATTGATGGCGATCTGCGCGTGCTCCTGTTTGAGGAAATCGAGCGTGGTCTGGCGCACCGTCTCGCGCGAGCCGCCCGGCGCGCTCAGCTTGAATCGTAGTCCGGTGGCCGTGAGATCGATTCTGATGACGTGGATATGCAAAGCGCGAAGGATCCGTTTCGGAGCGTGCAATATGCTCGACTCCTTGAAACGGATGCGTGACCGTTTCGCCCGCGTAGAGAGGCGCGGCCAGGAACCAAATAGCCGCTAGAAACGCAGCCGCCCGCATTCGCAACCCATTATTCCGAGCAAGAACCCCGTCCCGCATCTCTCCGATTCTATCCCGGTGGTGAATGGCGCACGCTCCAGCATAGGAACCGGGCCGAAACATTTCCTGAAAGAGCCTGAAGACACAGGCATATCTTGCTCGGAGTCGGCGAGGCCAACGCGCGAACTCGGCAAAATGCCGGATCTGGTGGGGCAGGCGCTTCCGCCTGCCAAGCGCGCGAGGCGCGCCTTCGTCGCGATATGCTTTGGATAAGACGGCGCCATGCTCCAATCCTTTTCTGCGTTTCTATTTATGCTCGCCGGCTTGCCCGGCTTCCAAAACCCGGCCGATCAGCCGGCTCGCGAGCTTCGCCCGCCGGACGTGCGCTACGAGCCTTCGACTCCCACGCAAGTGGAGGCCATGCTCAAGCTCGCGAAGGTCACCAAGAAGGATCTGGTCTACGACTTGGGCTGCGGCGACGGCCGCATCGTCATTGAGGCGGCGAGAAAATTCGGCGCCCGCGGAATAGGCATCGATATCGATCCGGACCGCATCCGCGAGTCGGTGGTCAATGCGCAGAAAGCAGGCGTGCTCGAACGCGTGGAGTTCCGCAATGAGGACCTGTTCGAGGCGGATATCCACGACGCGACGGTGGTCACGCTGTTCCTCTACGATTGGATCAACCTGAAGCTGCGGCCCAAGCTATGGAGCGAACTGCGCCCCGGAACGCGCGTGGTTTCGCACTACCACGATATGGGCGACTGGAAGCCGCAGAAGACCATCGAGGTAGGCGGCCACAAGATCTACCTGTGGACGATTCCGGTGGACCCGCCGGAGACGAGCGACGCGAAGTGAGCGCCAGTGGGGCAGGTCTCCAGACCTGTCCATCGCGCGAAGCGCGCAGGCGTTTCGAATCTACCGTCTGCTTTTTCACGCCTGTCGCAATGGTATACTCATCGATAGATAGTCTTCCGGAGTCCGCAAGGGCGCAATGCTCGCCAAGCGGCTCCGCAATGCGTCGGGGCGTGGCTCAGCCTGGCTAGAGCGCCTGGTTCGGGACCAGGAGGTCGGTGGTTCGAATCCACTCGCCCCGACCAACTTCTTGTCTTCCGCATTTCACTGTTCGCGGTCATTCAGCGACATCAGCCCGGTTGTGGCAAACTAGTGAGGGCGGACGCCATGCGGATAGAGATTCCAATCCCGATACACAGGCTCGATGAGTTCTGCCGCCGGTGGAAAATCGCCGAACTGCGCGTGTTCGGATCTGCGCTGCGCGAGGATTTCCGCCCGAATAGCGACTTGGACCTGCTGGTCAGGTTTGCGCCGGACGCAGATTGGAGCTTGCTGGATCACGTCACTATGGAAGAAGAACTCTCCGGCATCGTCGGGCGCAAGGTGGATCTCGTGTCGCAACGCGCTATCGAGCGGAGCTCGAATTGGATTCGGCGCAAGGCGATCCTCGAAAGCGCGGAGCCATACTTTGCCTCGCGATGACGCGCATCTTCTCGACATTCTCAGAGCGGCGCACCTGGCGATCGAGTTCAAAGGGCCCGGGGACAAGGCTGAGTTCCTCGGTGACGCGAAGACCCAATCGGCGGTTCTGCACCAGCTCCTGATTATCGGGGAGGCGGTGAAAAGGATATCGCCGGAATTCCGGGCGGCGCACCCGGAAGTGCCCTGGAAGCCGATTGCCGGAACCCGTGACAAGCTAATCCACTTCTACGAGGGCGTAGACCTGGAGGAGGTCTGGAAGATGGTGTCCGCGGATCTGCCGGAGCTAATTCGATTGATTGAACCCCTGGCATCGGATACGCATTGAAAATCGGCGGGGCAGAGCACGCCGTGCACAATACGATTTCGGAGATCTACGGTATGCGAGCGATCGGCATAGTGGGCGAATTCGACGAAGACCACAGTACCCGCGCTGAAGCACGGCGGGACCTGCCGCCTGGGCCTGTCCATTTGAT
The DNA here is from genome assembly GCA_963783505.1 of Terriglobia bacterium. Taxonomy (GTDB): domain Bacteria; phylum Acidobacteriota; class Terriglobia; order Bryobacterales; family Bryobacteraceae; genus BOG-224. Next base: position 33,582 of record CAWAOP010000027.1, read on the forward strand.
TGTCGTCCGGCCGGATGAAGATGAGGCCGGCGCCTTTTGGCCCTGGGACGTGTCGCAGGTTTGGAGTGACGAGTTGGGCGACGCGCGGCAGGACCTTTACACTCTTGCGGATGGCCAACCCGTAGACGCATTCCGGTGAGATCTGTCTCGCGAGATTCCCGTTTGGCTATACCGTGGGGATGAAGCTGCGGTCGGTGCTTGTGCTGGCGGGGCCGGTGGGGCCCATCCCCGAGGCGCAGGTTGCGTACATCTCTTCAATGAGAATCAGCGCGGTTGGGACTATTGCTTCCGCGCCACATGCTACTAATAATCTCGGTGCGGCAGCACGAAGGCAGCTTCGTCTGCCTCAGTTGCGGTGGTGAAGAGGAGATTCGATGGCGGCTGATTCATTCGTCCTCGGGGTTGACCTCGACGGCGTCTGCGCGGATTTTTACGGGGGACTCCGACCGTTGGCCGCCGAGTGGCTTGGCGTGCAGATCGAGGGTCTCACCGAGGAGGTGACCTGCGGTCTCTCCGAGTGGGGTATCGACAGCGCGCCTGGCGGATACGAGGCCTTCCATCGCTTCGCTGTTGGGCAGCGCGGTCTCTTCCGCAGACTGACTCCCCTGCCGGGTGTCGGACCTGCTCTGCGGCGCCTCACCTACGAGGACAACGTCCGCATCCGGGTCATCAGCCGTCGGCTCTGTACCAAATATTTGCATCAGACCGCTGTCCAGCAAACGGTTGAATGGCTCGATACACATGACATCCCGTACTGGGATCTCTGCTTTATACGGGACAAGGCTGCCGTCGCCGCCGATCTCTATCTTGAGGACTCCCCAGAGAGCATCGCGGAGTTGAACGCGGTCGGTCGCCGAGTCATCGTGTTTACCAACGCAACAAATTGCAGCATCGCAGGTCCGCGTGCGAATTCGTGGGCGGAGGTGGAGCAACTGGTGCGGGAAGAGATCGCTCGCCTGGCAGGAGCCGGGACCGCGGTGGTATGATCGATCGGAAAACAATGGACCCGAACACGAGAATGCCGTCGCCGGAACTGGCAACTGGCCGCACCTGTCTTCGAGCGGCAATACCGGAGATCGAAGTTGCGAAGGGCTACCTCGATGAAGCCGTTTCGGCCCATCTCGCCGGTCAGTTTGAACGCGCGAAGTTTCTAATCTGCCTCGCAAACAGCGGCGTGATTAGAGATGCCCTTAGAGAATGGACGGAGTCCCTCTGGGGCAAGAACAGCCCCTACAATCAACATCGAAACGTGGAGAGGGCTCCACCCCACAGCAAGCCGGAGCCTTTTCGCGCGCTCACCGCCGAGGAAAAGCGGCGTCTACACGAAAGGGATGGCTACCATTGTCGCTTCTGCGGAATCCCCGTGATTCGGAAAGAGATCCGCGACGCGCTCAGGAAGTTCTATGGGGACACCGTAATCCCTTTTAGCGCCAAGAGCAATAAGGACCAGCACGCGGCGTTTCAGGCGATGTGGGCGCAATACGATCACATCCTGCCTCGTGCCCGGGGAGGGCGTAACGACCTCAGCAATATGGTTGTCACTTGTGCCCCTTGTAATTTCGGCCGCGGGGGCTACACCCTGGAGGAGGTCGGGCTGATCGATCCGAGGACTCGGGAACCGATTCAATCGACGTGGGACGGGCTCGAGCGCCTCCTTCGCGCCAGCGGTAAGCGGTCGGAAGGGTGCTTGCTTCGCGACGACTGGATTTTTCCGCGCGCCGAAGGCATCTCTATCGATCCCAAGAACGGCTGCTGGTCAGATGGAGCGTTCTTCGATGAGGACGATATCCCCGTCGAATGGCACCGGGCCGAACCGGCGCTTCACGTCCAGGATCGGCAGGTTTGGCACCGCTGGCTGGAGCACCTTGAGACGTCCTCTGAAGCTGCTGCTCGGGACTTGCTGATTATTGCCAAGAGCCGCGCGCGCGCCAAGCTTGTCGGATAGAAGGCAATCAAACGCGCGCCGAAGACTGTGCCCATTTTTGTGCCCACCCCACGCATAGAAGCGCTACTCGGAATTGCCAGTCCCGGCGCGCGGAAGGCCCGGAAGCCTTTGAAGACTCGCGACATATCGCAACGCAGCGCAAAGTTACTGTGCCGCCGCTAAGTTTTTGATATTACGTGGGTTGATGGTTCTGGACCAGGAGGTCGGTGGTCCGAATCCACTCGCCCCGACCAATTCTTTAATCGCTACCGCTAACCGATTGTGGCAAACTGGTGTGGGAAGCCATGGCAGTCGAGCGCACCACCATATTCAAGACACCGGCTGCGGACGATGCAGCATTGGTCGAAGTGGTGCGCCGGTTGGTGGAAGCCTACAACCCGGATCGGATTTATCTCTTCGGTTCCGTTGCCCGCGGCGACGCTTATCCGGACAGCGACTACGACCTGCTGCTGGTGGTGGCGGATGATGCTCCGCCGGAGCGCCGCCACAGTCGCCTGGCATACGTGGCTCTGCGCGGCACCGGGACCGCCGCCGACGTGCTCGTCTGCACCCGTTCTTACTTCGAGGATCGCCGGTCCCTGAAGGCCTCGCTCCCGGGTACCGTTCTACGCGAAGGACGGCTCCTACATGCCGCTTGAAGACGCACGGCTCCAAGACGTTCGTGCCTGGCTCTCGAAAGCGGAACTCGATCTGAAGGCCGCAGCACACGAAATCTCGGCTCCCGAGGAAGCGCTCTGGGGCGACGTCATGTTTCACGCCCAGCAGGCGGCAGAGAAAGCCATGAAGTCGTTCCTCGCCTTGCACGACGTGCCATTTCGCAAGACACACAACATCGAGGAACTCGGGCAACAGTGCGTGATGGTCGACGCGACGCTAGCGCCAGTGGCCGACCAGTCGGCGCCGCTGTCGGAGTACGCGTGGAAGTTTCGTTACCCAGGCGAAGCTGCCGAACCCGGTCGCGCCGACGCCGAGGAGGCGCTGGCGGCGGCGCGGGGTGTCTATGACGCTATCCTGACCCGAGTGCTAGCAGCGGTGCGGCGTTAAGAAAAAACCGATTTCCGGCATTCCCGTGGCGCGGGTTGTCGAGCCTGCAGGGCCGAGACCGGCCTTATCTTTGCGCCTGCTCGTTCCCCCGCAGCCGCCGCCGACACCAGATAGAATTCCCTTCATGCCGGTAGATCTCAAAGCACTGACGAAGTTCGACACTCCCACCGTTTGCAACACCATCGAACTATTCGCGGTTCGCCCTCGGACCGCGGGTTACATGGATGGGCGCATCCGCGCCTGCTTTCCGGAGATGGGACCGATTGCGGGATACGCGTTGACAGCCACCATCCGGTGCGCGTTGGCGCCTCGCGAAGGCAACGTGTACAGCTCGATCTCCGAGCAGGTGGAGCGGTTTGGCGAACTGGACGGGCCGGCCATCGTCGTGTTTCAGGACCTGGACGATCCGCCCGTCGCCGCCACCTTTGGCGAGGTGATGTGCACCTCGTACAAGGCGTTCGGAGCGGTGGGCATCATCACGAGCGGAGCGGCTCGCGATCTGGATCAGGTGCGCCAGATTGGCTTTCCGGCGTTCAGCGACGGCGCCATCTGCTCGCATGGATACAGCCACGTAGTGAGCGTGCACGGAGCGATCCGCGTGGGCGGCATCGCCGTGGATCCGGGAGACCTGCTCCACGCCGACGCCAATGGCGTGACTACGATTCCCCCGGAGATCGCCTCGGAGATTCCACAGGCCGCGGCGGAGTTCGTGGCGGCCGAGTCGATCACGCTGAACTACCTGCGCGGCGGGAACCTGTCAACAAAAGGGTTCGCGGACGCCAGGCGGGGGATGACGGACGCCATCGCGGAACTCGCCACCAGAGTTCGGCGGGGCGGTTCGAAGCGGTAGGCATGGCGGCTTGGCGGCCGATGAAGACTCCGTGCCCGCACGCGCCGTCGGCGTGGCTGGCAGACGGAAGCGTCTGCCCCACCTCGACTGGCGTTGCGCAAAGTGGGGCAGGCGCTTTCGCCTGCCAAGATTTTCTCAGCGCGCCGCTCGCTTCCCGGTGAAGATGCCGAGGTTCACCGCATTAGCCATGGATTCGTAGCCTGCGTCGTTGGGATGCAGGTGGTCGCCGGGGTCGAAAGCCGCGCGGATGATGCGCGGGTTATCGGCGTCGCGCGTGGCGGCTTCGAAATCCACGACGGCGTCGAAAGCGCCGCTGGTTCGAATCCAGGCGTTCACGGCTTCGCGGATCTCTTCTCCCTTGTCGGTATAGTAACTGGCGCCCTGATATGGCGTGAGCGTGCAGCCGATGGCCTGAATGCCGTGCGAGTGCGCCATCTCGACGATCTGCTTGTAGCCGCCGATCAGTTCGTCCGCGGTGGGCGATTCGGCGGGCGCGCTGGCCCAGCGGCCGATGTCGTTGATGCCTTCGAGCAGCATCACCCACTTCACGCCGGATTGGCCGAGCACGTCGCGATCGAAGCGCGAAAGCGCGCTGGCGCCCGAGCCATCGCGGAGGACGCGGTTGCCGCCGATGCCCATGTTGACCACGGCGATGTTCGCCGTGTCCGGATTCGCCGCCAGACGCGCGGCGAGCAGCGCTGGCCATGGATGGTTGGTATTGGGCGTCGAGCGCGAGCCATCCGTAATGGAATCGCCGAACGCGACGACGGCGGCCGCATCGGCCGGAGCCATTACGTCGATTCCGGCGAGCCAATCGTAGACAGCGATCGTCGAAGAGCCTTCGGGCATGGCGGTCCGGGCCGTAGTGTCGCCTTCAGCCGCGACATAACCGGTGCGAAGCGCCGTGGCGTGATTCGTCGGAACGCCGGTGTCTTCGGGGAAATAGACGCTCACGGCCAGATCCGCCAGCGCGGGGACGTTGAAATCCACGGGATCGCTCGCAATGACAATGCCTGGACCGATCATGCAGCCTGCGTGGCCGTTGAACGTCAGAGCATGATCGGAACCGGGAACGATCTCCGAGTCGCTCGCGTGCTGAGCGACATGCGCCGCGCCGATGACGATGGGCGCGCTCCCGAACGCGTTCGAAATTCTCACGCGCAGCCGCCGGCCGCCGATGCCGATGCGCGCCATCATCCGCACCGTCTGGTTGTGAAATCCGCGAGCGCCCGCCGGAGCTTGCGCCGCGGGCGCTAGAGCGGCAGCGGCGGGCTGGGCACTGGGAGCGAGAGACGGCGCCGCAACTACGGGCTGTCCCGGATCGACTCGAACCGCCGCAGCCGGAGCGGCTGGCGCAGGCGCAGGCGCGGCGCGAACGAGCAACTGCGCCGTTCCCCAAGTGGTCACCCAGTGTTCCGCCCCGTTGGATTGGGCTTGGATCGCAGCGAGTGGAATGATCGCCGCGAGGGCAAACGTGAGGCGCAGTTTCATCGAATGGTTCCTTTCTGGAAGACGATTATAACGGTTGTCCCGCAAGCGGGCGGAAACGCCACGCCGGCTGCCGCCCGTTCGGAACTCACCCCTTGATCGCCCAGCGGGCCAAATCAGCCAGGCGCGGCGGCTTGCCTTGCATGAGAATGGCTACGCGGAAAATGCGCGAAGCCGCCCACACGGTCGCGAACGCAAACGCCAGCACGCCCGCCAGGCCTGCCCAAGGCTGCCAGGCCGGCGCGCCATTAGGCATCGACTGCCGCAGAAGCATGAGAACTGGAGTAAACGGGGGCACAAACGAAAGCGCCGTCGCCAGCGCGCCCGTCGGCTGTCTGAGCACCGGGACCAGGACGAACATCGGAATCATCACCGGCGCCAGCAGAACGATGGCCAGGTTCTGTGCGTCTTGCGGCGTGCTGCACGCGGCTCCCAGCGCCGCGGCGAACGAACATAGCATGGTGACATCCGCCAGCAGATAAACGTAGAACCACGGAATGATGCTTAGCGGCAGCAGACCCGTAAGCCCCAGCGCGCCAACCGCCACCACCCCCGCGACGACGTAAAGTATCGAGCTCGTGAGCGAAACCGCCACCGCGCCCAGCACGCGCCCCATCATCAGTTCGAACGGCGTGGCCGATCCCAGCAACATCTCTACGATCCGCTGGCTCTTATCTTGAGTGACGTTCTGCAACATGGGCGCGGAGCCCGCCATGACGATCATCGACAGCACCATGGCCACGGCGAACGGAACAAAGAAGCCCTCCAGTTCTCCGCGCTTTTGCGCCTTGCCGATGGCGCCCGTTCGGGAGTCGCGCTCCACAAGGCTGAGCGTGGTCATGGGAACGGAGGCCGTCAGATCCGAGGCGCGGCTCACGTCCACGCCGATCTCCTGGAGCCGCACGTTTCGTACGGCGTCGTTCAGCGGACCGTTGAGCCACATGCGCGTTTCGTCGAGGCCGCCGGCGTTGGAGTAGTACGCAAGCGCCGCCGGCGGGATCGGACGATCCGCTGTCTTCCTTCTCGTCATCGGCGGGCTTGGGCGGATGGACGGACTGAGCGCCGATCTCCAGAATGGCGGCTAACTCGCGGCTGCGTACGCGATCGGACAGCGCAAGCAACTGGCTCTTTGGATCTGCGGCGGGAGGAACCGTCTCGATGACGTAGCGCGGCGCGATCTGGCTGCCGGTTTTCTTGTCGAAAAGCTCCTTGTCGTTTTTTTGGCGGACGGCGCGTGTCAGCGCATCGGCCACCGCGCCCGTGCGGTCGATAACCGCGATGCGGCGCTCTCGCAGATCGGCGCCGGTCTTGAGCAAGCTCATTCCGATGGAGCCGCCTCCGAACAAGATCGGCGCGACGATCAGTCCGAAAAGGAACGCCTTGGTGCGGACCGTGGCGATGTAATCGCGCTTGGCGATGGTGAAAACCTTATGCGCGCGCATGGCCCGCCTCCTCGGCCGCCGGCCCGGCGATCCGTATGAATATGTCCTGAAGCGAAGGCTTGACTAACGAGAAACTGGATACTCGCGTGCGCGCCAGCAGCGCGCGGATCAGTTCCTGCGCGTCCGAGCCCCGCGCCAACCGTATCTCCTGGATCTTTCCGAGATCGCGAATCTGTTCGACTCCGGCGAGGCCCTCCATGACGGCGGCCCCGCCTTCGGCCGAAACACGGATGGTATCGTCGCCGTACCGGTCTTGAATCGAAGCGAGCGTGCCGTCCAGAACTTTGCGGCCGCGGAAGATCATGAAAATGTAATCGCAAAAAGTCTCGGCCACGTTCATGTCGTGCGTGCTGAGGATGACCGTCACGCCGCGCCGGCGAAGATCGAGCAGGGCCTCGCGGATGGATTCGGCGCTCACCGGGTCGAGCCCGCTGAAGGGCTCGTCGAGAATCAGCAGCTTGGGCTCGGGGATCACGGCGGCGATGAACTGCACCTTCTGGCTCATGCCCTTACTGAGGGCCTGGATCTTGTGAGATCTCCACTTGGCGAGATCGAGCCGGTCGAGCCAGCGGCGCACCTCCACGGACACGTTGCGGCCCGAGCGCAGTTCGCCGTAAAACTCCAGCAGAGACTGAACGCTCATCTTCTGGTACAGTCCGCGCTCTTCGGGCAGGTAGCCGATCTGGTCCGAGCGCTGGCCGGGCCTGCCGTCGCCGAACAGCTCGATGATCCCCCGGTCGGGATAGAAGATGTTCACGATCATGCGCATCGTGGTGGTCTTTCCCGAGCCGTTCGGCCCGATGAAACCGTATATCGAGCCTTCGGGAACGGCCAGCGAAAGATCGTCCACGGCCGTGACATTGCCGAAGGTTTTGGTGACGTTGCTGATTCGTACGGCGTCCACTGAGGGGAATGGTATCAAAACCCGGCGGCGCGCCGAAATCCGGACTTAGTTCGCGCCCTGCTTCGTCGCGAGCAACAGGTTCGACGGCACCGCCCCAAATCCGTAACCGATCCGGAACGCCAGAGGCTTCACTCCCGGCGCCGCGTACGCCGCTCTCAGATCCTTGTCCGCCATATAACGGAAACTGCCGTAAGGCTCCGTATATTCGCCGTAAAGCTGGACCCGCCACGGCGGAGACGAAAAGAAGCGGTAGGGGATTCCGGAATCGTCCTGCAAGATCAGGCCGCTCGTCGCGAGCGTCGCATCGCGAATGACGGAGAACTCCGGCTTGTGCGCCATGTAGGAAGTGGCCTTGAAAAATGACGCCGCGCCTTGCAGTTTCTTGACGAGCTCGAGGAACGGAACGTTGTCGTGAAGCCGGTCGTCCTGCAGGTTCACGGAGAAGTAGAAGAGCCGGTGGAGGGAGCCATCGTCGTCCATCCGGAAGTCGATTTCCATGCCGCGGTTGGGGTGCCTGCCGGGGGGCTTGGCGCCGGCGGGCCGCACGGTGACGCTCCCGTCGTTTTCGATCCCGACATACTGATAGCCCAGAATCGTGCAATTCGTGCGGACCAGCAAGTGCAGGATAGGCGGCAGCAGTCCGTCCGTCACCTGTCCGCGAAACTGGCGGTCCATTTCGCGAGTGATGAAGAAGCTGCGGTGCAGTTCGCTGAACACGGTTTCGCGCAGCGGAGTTAACACGGCGTCCAGTTTCCGGCCCGCGAACTGAGCCGGCGTCGGCAAGGTGCCCGTCGGCTCCAGGGCCGCCATCACGTAGTTGGAATTATGCCGGAAGAACGTCGTGATCGTCAATGTATCGGGCCCGCTGAACGGGTAGAAGACGATGGAGTTCCGTACGGACGCCGTCCCCAACTCACTGGCCCCGAACTGCCGCATGGCGGTGAGCAGATTGGCCGTGACCTTATCCCAAGCGGTATCCAGTTCCTGCCGGTGCTTTTTCCAGGCGTCCTCGTTCTCGAGATCCGCGAAGGCGCTGCCGGGTTTCGACGGCATCCCGGCGAGGAATCGGGCAGTGTCGTCCGCTTCACGCGAGACAGGCGCGGCGGCCGCCGGCAGGAATGCGGGCGCCGGCGGCGGCGCTGCCTCCGCGACCTTGGATGGCTGCTCGGGCGGCGTATTCCGGCACGCGATCAACGCGAGAATCGGCAGTAATAGGCACGCCGCGGCCCTTCCGGCGCCCGCGGTCCGCCGAGAACGAGAAGAATTATGACTAACCGGCACAGTATTCCTAGAGTGATTTTATCGAGGTGAAGCCGTACCCCGTTTCGCCCGTGGCGTTTCCCGCCAACTCAAGCGTATCTCAATTCGCGGTGCTGCCGAAGCGCGTGCACCCGATACGTCCATAGCGTCGCAAGAAATCGACCGCCGAGTCGCGGAGACGCCGAGTTTTCTTGAGTTCTCCGCGATCTCCGCTCCCTCTGTTGGCGAACCTCCGGGGTGACGAGGATTCGCCGGAAAGGCGCTGCACGTCTTTCGCGGCCCGTGGTACACGCGGGCGCACGCGCCGAGCCAGCAGAGGCCGCAAAGGGTTTCTAATTCGATATCCCTCGGCGCCTCGGCGGTGAAGCTTGATGTTGCCTTACGGACGGATTGCGGACGCGCCGAGCCGCGCTCGCCTGACCTCCGTAGCGTTGTACATTGCTAAGTAGTGGAACAGCGAATGCTCAAAGCCGCGATCGTGGATGACGAAGAGCTCGCCCGCGGATATTTGCGCGAGCTATTGCAGGCGCACGCGGAAATCGAGATAGCGGCCGAATGCGCGAATGGCTTCGAGGCGGTCAAGGCCATCGCGGAGCGCTCGCCCGATCTGATCTTTCTCGACGTACAGATGCCCAAGCTCGACGGCTTCGAGGTATTGGAGCTGATTGATCCGGGGCCCGCCATCGTGTTCGTCACGGCCTACGACCAGTACGCCATTCGCGCGTTCGATGCGCACGCGGCCGATTATCTGCTGAAGCCCTTTACCGCCGAACGCTTTGAGCGCGCGCTGGAGAGGGCCAAGGCGCGGATCGGAGAGGCGCAGCCCAGCGCGGATTTTGCGCGCGCGCGGCCCCGCGAGCGGCGGCCGGAACGCATTGTGGTAAAAGACGGGACGCGGGTCCACGTGATCCCGCTTGAGAAACTGGACTACGTCCTCGCGCAGGACGATTACGTGGAGTTGCACAGCGCAGGCAAGAACTTTCTCAAGCAGCAGCCCATCGCCGATCTCGAGGCCTCGCTCGATCCGAGTCGCTTCGTGCGCATCCACCGGTCGGCCATCGCAAATCTGGAACGCATCGCGCGCATCGAACCGTACGGGAAGGAAAGCCGCGTCGCGATTCTGACCGATGGGACGAGGCTTCCGGTTAGCCGCGCGGGCTATGCGCGGTTGCTGGAAGTCATGGGCGATTCGCAGGGTAACCGCAAGAGCACTCGATAAACTCCCTCGTTGGGGCCCGCTTCCAGGCCGGCTGCGCTTCCGTAGCGAACTTGCAATCGGCGGCGGACATGCGCCAGACCCAGGCCGTCGCGCGTGGGCGGCGCGGCGTCCGGATCGAAGGCGTTGTCGATAAGGATAGCGACGCCGTCCTCCGTGCGGCGGACGGAGATCCGGACAGAACCTCCCTCCAGCAGCCCGGCAATGCCGTGCTTAACGGCGTTCTCGACCAGCGGCTGAAGCAATAGGGCGGGAACCATGCAGCCCTCGCAACCGGCTTCCATGTCTTCTTCGACGCGCAGACGGTCGCCGAACCGCGCGCGCTCGATTTCGAGATAGGCGCGCGCCAGCCCGAGTTCTTCGCCGAGCGGGATGGTTTCGCGAGATCCGAGCGCCAGCGCCCCGCGAAGAAAATCCGCCAGGCGCACGCACATCTCTCGCGCGCGGATTCCATCCTGCGTGGCCAGGGCGGAAATGGAGTGCAGGCTGTTGAACAGAAAGTGCGGGTTAATCTGCATCCGCAGGGCGCGCAATTCCGCTTCGCGCGCCAGCGTGCGGGCTTCCATGGCGCGGCGCTCCGCTTCCCGCGAGGCCATGGCCGCGATGGCCGCATAATGCAGGCCGGCCGAGAGCAGATACAGCAGAACGCCCATGCCTAACAGCAGTGGCAGAAGCGGGGTGAGACGCTGGGTCAGCCCCGCGAATACGCCGCCCTGAGTCAGAACGGCCGCGGCCAGCCCCGCCACGCCGGCGAATATCAGGCCGCCGGCAATTGCGCTTGATCCATGCGCCACGGCCACGCTCCCGACTTCTTCCAGCGGACGCGGTCGCGCCCGGCAGACGTACCAGGACGATAGGCAGAGAAAGCTATAGACCAGCGCGGCTGGAAACAGCGCCGCAGTGGCTTCCAGCCAGGACACGCCGCCCGAAGCCCAGGTCACCCAGACCAGCAGCGCCAGAATGGGCAGCCAGCAGGACAAATAAAGCCACAGGCGGCGCGGCGATAGCAGAATCGGGTGCATCGCCGTCAGTTCTTTACGACCACTCCGCCGAATACCGCGCCGCCCTTCACGTAGAGCCTCTTGGTGGCGGGCGTGATGGGCGGATGCACCGTTTCATCCGAATAGCCGCCGAAGACGCCTGCGCCCTGGACTACCGCGCACCAATCCTCGGGGATCTTGATTTCGGCCCCGCCAAACACGACGTCGATTTTCATTGTGGCGGAATCTGCCCTCATGCGGGCCTGCCGGAGGTCCACTTCGAAGCCGCCGAATACGGCGGAGATGATGCCGCCGCGAAAGTCGTCCGAGGTGACCTTGCGTTTTCCGCCGCTAAACACGGCCGTGAGGTGGAGGTCGCCGCCGGTCGATGCATAGGACTGGGCCGAGGCGAATCCGCCCCCTTGAAAACGCGCCGCGACTCGCTCGCCCCACGTGACGCGATCCACCAGCATGGCCAGCCCTCCGGCGATGAGAAGCAGCGGCCACAGGCTCCATACCGGAAACGGCAGGAGGTGAAGGTTGCTCACCAGGAAGACCACGCCGACGCCCAGGAGGATGGCAGGCCCGGTATACTGGCCGTCCTGGCCCGCGTCGATCAGCTTGGTAATCCCCAGAACGATCAGAATCACCGGCCAGAAATCGAACCAGTTGATGCCTGGCAGGAGATTCAGATTGCTCATCAGAAAAAGTGCGCCGATGCCGATCAGGATGACCGCCGGCACGAAATGGCTGTGGGATACCCCACCGCGGTCCGGAAGATTCTCGTTGGGTTGCATGCCTACAGATTAGAGTGATGACGGAAACGGCGCTCCTGTTATTCGGCAAACAGCGGCGCATTACCGGCGAGCGCCCGCGCGTGTCTTCAGTGCGCCGGTGAACGAACCCCTCTGACATACAACCGCGCATAAGTAGGGGGGACACGCTGGGTCCGCCTGCCTTACCTGTTTCGGGCATCGTGTCCCTTGAGTAGTGCGCGGTTGTATAGAATCCAGGAATGGACTTAAGTTATCCGATCGGCAAATACGAACCGGGCGGGCCCATCGGCCCTCGGGAAGTCGCGGAGGCAATCCAAACCATCCGTTCGGCTCCCGCCTGGTTTCGGGATGCGGTGCGCGGACTGGACGCCGCACAGCTTGACACCGAGTATCGGCCGGGGGGCTGGACCGTTCGCCAGGTAATCCATCACGTGGCCGATAGCCACATGAACGCCTATGTACGGTTCCGCCTGGCGCTGACGGAGGACGCTCCCGCGATCAAGCCATACGATCAGGCGAAGTGGGCGGAACTGGACGATGCGCGTTCGGCGCCGCCCGAGGTTTCCCTGGCCATCATCGAAGGCATGCACGCCCGCTGGGCGTCGTTGGCCGGTAGCCTGCCGCCGGAAGCCCTGGCGCGCGCCTTCATGCACCCCGAGCGCGGGCGCGTGCGCCTGGATGAGAACCTCGCGATGTATGCCTGGCACTCGCGGCATCACGCCGCGCATATCACCGGCCTGCGGGAACGCAAGGGCTGGCGCTGAGAAGACCTTCGGATCCGGCGCGCCCGACCTCAAAACGCCTCAAAAACACGCGTCCCAAAAACCCACCGCCCGCCGGAGCTCTCAATCCGAGAGCGCGGCGGGCGGTGGTCGAAGACTTCCCGGGAATGCTAATTTACTGCACCTGGATCCGCGCCGGCCGTGGCCGCGGGCGAACTGGGCCGAACGATGACCGCGCGGGCAGGTTCCAGCTGTCCGTCCATCGTCAACTCCGTGCCCAGCAGGCTGAACTTGGCCGTGGCACTCTGCTGCGACCTGCCCGGCTGCGCGTCCCGGATCATCGACTGGAGTTCCTGCGCCGTGACGATCGGAGCGTCCGACGTCGAAGACGCCGCAGGGGCCGTGCGCACGAACAGATCGTGGTCGAACCAATATTCGCCGGCCGGCATCGTCATGGGGCTCGCAAGCGTATAAACCAGCCGCCAGAGATACCGCGTCTGCATTCTTACGCGGGGTTCTGGGAGATCATCGGCGTGCTGGTGATCGGAGTAGGCGAAAGTTCCCGTCGTCGTGTCGCTCGAGAAGACGTCGCCCGTGAACGTTCCGTTTTCCTTGGGCAGCTCCCGAACTCGTCATCGACCAGAAATTCATACGAAACTTGACGTACGGATTCGGTCGATCGAATGGCAGCGAATTAATAAGCCGGCTCGCATCCTGGTCGAAATAGCCGACGATCTGCGTGAACGTGGTCGCGGCGGTCGAGCTTGAAGTAGCTGGCAAACACTAGCGGGAAGTAATTCGAGCTGGAGTAAAAATCGGAGAAACCGGGCTTCGTCGCGTCGCTCCCGACGGCTCCGCCGAGGTTGTTGTAGAAGCCTCCGTTGTATCCGGTCTCAATTCCGTTGTTGTCGTAGACGATGGTGGTAACGCCGGTTGCGTTGGTGTTTTCGAGCGTCAGAGCCATACCCGCGGCCGTAGAGAAGTTCGAGCCGTTAGGCGTGGTGTTCGTCCAGGCGTTAAAACCGGTGGTTCCCCAAGTCCGCGGAGTCGGAATTGCGTAAAGCCAGAGCACTGTTGGACCCGGAAACCCCGTTTCGCGTTTGGCCGTTTGGAAATACACCGCCCAGCAGCGCGTAATAGAATCCCAACTGCCGGTACTGCACACTCACGTTAGCTTGACTGGTAACTCCGCCGATCGTGACCGAGACCGAGACGGGACCGGTCAGCACGACAAACGGAGACTGGACGTCCACGCGGTACAACCCCACCGAGCCGGGCTGAAAAACGGCCGCGCTCACAGGCGCCGCAACGCCTCCGATCAAAGCAGTTACGGTGTCGCTGACCGTCGCGCTCGCCGGAGCGGCCTGGCCTGCGACCGGATTGCCCGTGGTCGCGCCCACGCTATTGAGCCAAATGCTAATGACGGCGGCAGGATAATCGGGGTTGGCGGAATTGAACAAATAGTTGGAGCCGAAAGACGTAACGGTGCCTGTGTTCTGACCTGAAAAATCCACCGTGAAGATCTTGGGCGCGCGCGCGGCCACGGAGATGGTATCCGTGTTGCTCGTACCCGCCGCCGTCTTCACCTGGATCGCCGTGTTACCGCTCAAGCCGTACGGTAATTGCGCGTTAATCTGGCTGGGCGAAACGTACAGAAGCGGAGTCGGCGAGCCACCCACCAGAACCGACGTTCCAGCGAGCGTGCCGACCAATGGGATCTGCGGGGCCGCCTGCGTGGAAACCGCGAGATTCGTCCCGAATATCGAGATGATAGCGCCCGGAGCGAAGGAGCGAGTGTAATCCGCGGCGTTCACTGTTCCGTTAGTGAAGATCGCGGGCGCGCTGGCCAAGCGCCAGACCACAGGCGCATGCCAAACACAACGTCAACGTGAGGAATCGAGGCAGGTGCTTTCTTGAGTTCGTCATCTATATCCTCTGGCGTATCCCCAGTCTCAAACAACGCGCTCTCAGATACGCTCTCTATGCGCCTGTTGCGCTCACTATGAGCCTGTCGAACTGAATGTGCCCGCCACCGCCGGGTTCGGAGCGGAAACCGTGCCGCTAACCCCGGTGGTAGAGGCGGAATGAATTCACGTCGTTCTGGACGTCCCCTTGGATCGCAGCGCTCGTAGAAATGGTCGATCCGCCGTTGGCGGCCGAAGCCGTAAACGTCAGGCTGTTAATGGTCATGCCGCTCCCAGTACTTCCGCCAACTCCGGAAACCGTGGCGCCGATCAGTGGGTCGCTTGACGACAGAGACCATCACGGTACTCGTGCCCGTGCTCGTAGTAACCGTGACCGTTATGCTCTGAACCACGTATGACGTAACGTTTCCAGTGCTGTCAGTAACCGGCGTGAGGTTAAAGACCAAGCCGTTCGGCGTGACGTAATTGGAAATCGTAAGCGTCGCCTTTCCAGCCGATGCCCCTCCGTTCGCCACCGAAAACGTCCCAACCATCATCGGCGAAGTCGGAAGTACGACGCCCGGCTGCCGCGTCGACTTCGCGAGTCCGACCGCCATGCACCGGGTCGGTCAGCGGCGATCCCGAGCCCACCTGCGAAGTCGATGGGAAGGCGGAATCGAGAACCTGATTAATCGTCTCTCCACGGCTGTTCTGAATTGCGATTTTTGAATTCGGAGCCAAGTCATAGCTCGCCGATCCGCGAACGACTTGCACTACGGGGCGGCTTGCTTGCCCCTCCACGCGCAACGCCGAATTGGGCTGCAATGAGATGTTGCTGCCGTCGCGAAACTGCACAACCGCGACCGAATCGGCCGTCGCCACTTCCTGGCCTATCGCCACGGGGACAACGTCTACGCGCCGGCGCCGCAATGCCGTCAACACTGAGAGCGCCAGTGCCGATAACCCGCGCGACCGGAGCAGCCGCCATCGCCGCCAGGAGGCTCACCGGAATGAGCACAGAAACGCTAGAGAATCTCCGCATGTTGCGATTATAACCCAAGACTATGCTCCGTCAACCATTCGAAACCACGATATGTCCTTGCAAACACATAAAGTACGTGGAAGTTATCATCGAACGTTAAGGGCTCATAGCGTCCAGTTTGGCGGCTAGCGGTAACGGCATCGCAGTTGTCTTGCGGACGTGATAAGCCTGGTGCAACCCCAAAACGCACGGATTCATGGCTGCAGGTCCAAACGCACCCTGTCGATCCAGAGTTTCCCTTCGACGCGAACCTGACCATGAGTGCGTGTATAGGAAATCAGCAATTCGGTGGGAACGGAGCGTGGGAGCGAGTCGAAAGAGAAAACGGCGTCGGCGGGCTCGGACCCTTCGAATCCCAACGGCCCCGTAGCAATCTGTTTGCCATCCGGGACCGTAAGAATCGACCATTGCACGCCAGTTCCTGGTGCAACCCCCTCGGCGCGGCCATGCATGCTGAGCGAGTAACGCCGTTTAGGGAGCAGCGGCACAAACTGGCCCGCAATATCGCAGGTTTCCCGCTTCGCGCCCCGAAAACTCCAGGCGCAGTCCGCCCTCTGGACCCGAGGAAGTCGCCACAATCCCCTCCGGGGCGAAGGAACGCCAAGAAAACCCCGGGCCGAAACCTCCGCGAAGTTCCGGTTCGCCAAGGATCGGCCGTTTCTCGGGGTCCAAAGCCGCTGCCTTGATCCACCCGGCGCGAACCGCGTCATTCCAAATCGAAACCGATTCGCCGATCAATCCCGCCTGAAAAAGCGCGTCGCAAGTTTCCATCGCGCCTTTCAGCATTCTCCGCCGTACCGACGGCGACCAGTTCCGAAGCTGCAGCAGACGCATTCCGCAGATCGCCATTGGCCATCAGAAACCGCCGGTAAGATTCCACGCGCCAGGCTTGCCTGGGCACCATGACGCTCAAAACCTCTTCCGGCGGTACCCCCAGTCGCAGCGCCATCTGGAAAAGCGGCTCGGCATCGCCCGTTCCGGAGGCGAGCGCCAAGGCGGCCCATTTGGCGAAGCCTAAGCGGTCGCGCTGGCGAAAGTAAAACGCGGCCAGGCTCCATCGCGCGTGTAATACTGCGCCACGGCGTTGGCGCGCAAGAGGCTTTGTTTCGGCGCCTTTCAGTCGCCGTCTTCCTCCTGGCGTACGGATTTTGCGATCCACCAAGCGCCATGCGCCACGGATCGGAGGCAAGCGCTAAATCAAGTTCCTTCGGTATCGGAGCTATCGAGTATAGCGATACGCGCCCGGTAATCCGCGTTTGCCGGCGCAACGCGCGAGGCGGCGCGCATGGCCTCAACGGTGTCCGGCAGGGCCAGCCACTGCGCCCGCGCCGTTTGCGCCGAAAGCGCGAGAGCGCTCGCCGCCCCGGCGATCAAAACTGCGGCCACCGCGATCCGTACCGGCGAAGGCATGGAGAACCGATTGGCTATGATAGCGCGGTTTGCGGGAATTCGAGCGACCCCAGCCATCTGGCCGGCAGCCCAGGAGCCCGTGGCAGCCCGGCCGCATCGTACACTGGGTTGAAATGGCTGAAGCGGGACGGTACGTTGTGACGGGCGGAGCGGGATTCATCGGATCCGCTCTGGTCCGCAAGCTCCTTGCAAAAGGCGCCAAGCGGGTGTTGGTCATCGACAACCTCCTCACGGGACGCATCGAGAATCTCGAGCCGGTTCGGGGGGCCATCGATTTTCGGAAGGCCGACATTCGAGATTATGCCGCGATGGCCCCGCTGATCGCCGACGCCGCGGTTGTGTTTCATCTGGCAGCCATTCCTTCGGTCCCGCGATCGATCAACGATCCGGCGCCCTCTCACGAGGTCAACATAGACGGGACCTTCAACGTACTTCGAGCGGCCCGCGAAGGCGGCGTGGGAAGGGTGGTGTACGCGGCGTCCTCTTCCGCTTACGGAGACACGGAAGTCCTGCCAAAGGTCGAGAGCATGACGCCCCGGCCGAAGTCTCCCTACGCTCTCCAAAAGCTGGTCGGCGAGTATTATTGCGGAGTCTTCAGCGCCGTGTACGGGCTCGAAACGGTGGCGCTCCGCTATTTCAACGTGTTCGGGCCGCGCCAGGATCCGACCAGCCCGTATTCGGGCGTCCTCTCGCTGTTCGCCTCGGCGGCGCTGGAGAAGAAGGCTCCCGTGATTTTCGGCGACGGCGAGCAGTCGCGGGATTTCACGTTTGTGGAGGACGTAGCGGAGCTCACAGTGAAGGCCGCAACAGCGGCAGGCGTCTCCGGGAAGGTCTACAACGCGGGGAATGGCGGGCGATTCACGCTCAACGAGACTTGGGCGCTCATCCAGCAAATCGAGGGGATCGCGATTGCCGCGAATTATGGCCCTCCCCGTCCGGGCGACGTGCTTCACTCCCAGGCGGATACCACCGCAGTGCGCCGGGATATCGGACACGCTCCCCAGTTCTCATTCGAACAAGGCCTTCGCCGGACCTTGGGGTGGTATCGGGAGCGAAGCAACCAGTCTTAGTCGAGATTGCGTATCGTGTTTTGGATCTGGCCAGCGGATTGCTAAAGTCCTGACGCAATGCAGCAAAACTCAACAGCTTCTCCCCTCTCTAGCGGGGGAAATGGCCCACAAGTGGGTGATCTGGCTCTCCTCACAGCGCTGCGCTCCCATGCATTCCTGTCCGGTTTGACTGCCGAGCAACTGGCGCGCCTGGCTTCACTTGCATCGGATGCCGTCTTCTCGGAGAACGACGTAATCGTGAAGGCCGGGGACCGTTCGGCGTTTTTCTACCTTCTGACCGAGGGCAGCGTGGCTGTCGAGTTGCGCACGGCGAACTACTCGGTGTGCGTGGAAGCGGTTGGACCGGGGCAGGCTTTTGGCTGGTCGGCGCTCCTGGATCACCGCGATGCGCTGTTCCAGGTGCGTGCGCGGGAACGAACACGCGCGATGCGATTCGATGGCGGCAGCCTTGCGGCAGCCTGCCGGATCGATCCCCCCTTGGGAGCGGAGATCTATCGGCGGACACTCGAAGTGGCGGCGAGCCGCGTAAAAGCCACGGAATTACGCTTCGCCGAAATGTGCGGCGTGCGGCTATAAACGCGGCTGATAAGACGGACGACGAGGCTCCAAACCCAATCGGAACGGGCAACGCATACCCGCAACTCCAACAACTCCGGGAGCGAAGCCGGGCAGGCGCTTTCGCCTGTCGAGGCCCTTCGGCAGCCTCCTGAGCCGCGGCGGCTCGCGCCTGGCTTCACGGGCCGATGCGATACAGGTCGATCGATTTTCCCACCCGCTCTATCGGCCGGTAGCGCTTCAGCCACCCGTAGGACCCGTCCGCTGCGTACTCCAGCGTAGTCAGCCGGACGCTCGCGGCTACGTAGCCCGTGGAGGGATCGGCCGGCGAAAGCTCCCGGTATTTGGGCAAACCGGCATCGTCCAGAGAGGCGGTTCCGAAGTACCCGATGGCGGCCTCCTTGACGCCGAGAGCGCGCAGCCGTTGGCTCAAGCGGTTGAGGTCCTGTCCCCAATCCAGATCGCTTTCGCTCAGCAGCTTCTCCGGATGGCTTCCACCCAACTGGTTGAAGTAGGCGAGGTAATCGGGGTGGGCTAGGGCGGCCTCCATAACGGTCGCGCAGGCCAATAAAACCGCTGGTCCGGCGAGCAACCGCCGGCCGCTTTGCAACGCCGCTGAAATTGCGTAGCCGCCCATAAGGGCCAGCAGAGGGTAAAGGGCCAAAATGTGGCGCACGCCAAGATCGATCCGCGACGGCATGCAAACCAAAAGGAGCGCCAACGGAAAGATGGCGGTCAGCGAAAGCTGCCACGGCGCTCGCTTCCATTTCCACAGCGCCGCCGCCAGACCGCCGATACCCAGCGCCAGGAAGCCGAGCGGGGTCTTCAGGGCCAACACCGCGGGGAAGAAATACCACCACCCAGTCATCCGGAATTCTCCGAAAAGATAGCTCTTCTTGCCGACCCGGTCATGGTAGGCGAGCTGAGCGAGCCCTCCCAACGCTTGCGCCAGAGGAACCGGCGCGTCCAGCGCAGTGGACACGATTCGCCGGAGCGGAGTGTCCGCTGGATATGTCTGCTCGAAAAACGGACGGATTCGCGGGTTAGCGGACATCGGCTGAAGGCTGAACCGGTAACCCGCCCAAAGAACCACCAGAGCGACTCCGGCCGCCAGGACTCCGCGCAGGATGTAAAGACGGAAGTAAATCTTCGAACCACGCCCGCCAAGCCATAGGCACGCGCAAGCCACAAAGCAACAGGCCGGAACGAACAGCAGACTCGAAAACTTCGTGAGGAATGCCATGCCGAGCGAGGCCCCGAAGACCGCGGATCGAGCCAAGCTCGGGAGCTCAATCCAGCGCATGAACCGATAGAGCGCCAAGACAACGGTCGCTGCACACGCCATGTCCAGCGTGGCCAGGCCGGCGTGTCCAAGAATCGGAGGAACACTAACGAACAAGAGCAACGCCCACAAGCCGGCGGAGCGCGAAAACCAGCGCCGCGCCCAAAGGAGGATCACACAGCATGCCAGAAGAAGAAAGGGGAGATTTCCAATGCGGGCCAGCGTGAGATTGCGCAAATACGCGCCGCCGGCGTACAGGATCGCGTTGCCTTCTTGCACCGCGTCCGGCAGCGGGTGGAAGCGCAAACCCGCAAGGTAGGGACCTGTCGCGAGCGCTACCCGGGCCAGCGGCGGATGCAGCCAGTCGACGTTGTAGTCGCCCTTATCGAGCCACGCCATTCCAGCGGCCACGTGGATGGGCTCGTCATACGTCGAATTGAAGACGTGGTAGGTGAGAGCCACCCGCCCAACGGCGGCCGCTGCGAGAAGCGCTCCTACCAGCGCATAGACGGCGCCGGAATGGCGGCGAACCGCGGCGTGAACCCAATGAGCGGGCCCCTGACGCGGCTCTGGGAATGCAGCCATCCTGCCCCGCGGACTCAGTTTCGACCCATGAACGAGAACAGGGCTTGAAGTTTGTCCGGAGAGCCGGTGAACATATTCTCCGGCGTCCGGCGGTATCTCAGCATCTGGTTATAAATGAGATCTTCCTGGCTGGAGTTAATTCCCCAACCCGCCAGGTACTGCAACCGCAGATCGCCATCCGTGTTGATTTCCGCCCCTTCGAGCCACGGCCCAAGATCGGCTTTTTGGCCCGCATATCCCGCGAACATCTCGATGCTCGAGTTGACGCCGATGTCGCGGAGCGACTCCTCGACCGGCGCATAGGCCGGGCTGTTTAAGCGCCCCTCGACTTCATCGAGGTCGATTTTCAACGGTTCCGCCTGCCCCAGAAACACCATGTCGTAGCCGCGTCCCTGAATCGTGTTGGCCCACAGAGAACCATACGGGAACGCCTCGAAGAACGTGGCGATTTCGCTGCGGACCGTACGCTCGTCGCTTTCGTAGAGCGGGACGTAGAGCGAGAAATAGCCGCCGGGATTCAGATGCGCCTTCACCGCTTCGAAGTACTCCTTCGAGTACAACCCCGCCGTGCCCTTGACGAAAACGTCGAGCGGGTCGGAGGCGATGATATCGAATTTGTCCGTCGTCGTCATCAGGTAGTGGCGCGCGTCGTCGTAAACGATGTGCGTCTTGGGATTATAGAGAACGTTGTAATCTTCCTTGCCGAAATACTGCGAAGACGTTGGCGGGATCACGGGCTCGATCTCGCAGACGGTGATCTTCTCGATGGTCGGGTATCTAGTGAACGTCCCCGCCGAGACGCCCGCCCCGAAACCGATGCCCAGCACGGACTTCGGATCCTTGTGCAGAATGCCGGGAAGGTGGCCCACGCTGCGTTGCAGTTTCATGTCATACGGCTCCGTCGTGGCTTCTACGTGACCGTTTACATCCACTTCCGTAGCTCCGTCCGGCCATTTGGAGATGGCCACGGTGGAGTTGCGTCCCTCCTTGACCAGGATCACGTTGCCGCTGGATATCGGCATTTTGCGGCCGTACGCTATGAGCTTTCCCGGGACTGCGTCCACGCCATAAGCGAGGAATCCGGCCACCAGCATGGCGCCCGCGAGCAGCGGCGTTCCAATGGCCGAGCGGCGTTGCGCGAAGTACGGCGTGAGAACGATCAGTGCGCTGGCCGACGAAACGATGAGCAGCACGCGCTGCGTATTCTGCGTGCCGATCCAGGGGATCAGAACCAGGCTGGTGGCCAATGCTCCCACAATGGCGCCGACGGTATTCGCGGCATATACGCTTCCGACTATCTTCCCCGGATCTTCACCCGGCGAGGCAGCCGCCGCGCACGCCAGGGGAAAGCTGGCGCCCCAGAGCAGCGTCGGAGGGAGAATGGCCCACAGGCACCGGGCCATGTCGAGCTGCATGATGTGCCAGGGATTGATGGTCAGCAGCGGATTGATGGGCCAGTACGGAAGGGAATCCGCGATCATGTAAGCCGTCCAGGCAATTCCCACCGCCAGCGCAGCCTGGCACCATCCCAAAGCGGCGCGCGGCGACACGACGCCAAGCAGCCACGAGCCGCACCAACTTCCGATCGCGAGGCCTATCAGGAAAACAGCCAGGATGACCGAGAAATTGTAGACGGTCGCGCCAAGCATGTAACCCATCAGGCGCGTCCACACGACTTCGGCGCCGAGCGCGCCCGCTCCCGAGAGCGCGATCGTGATGTAGATGGGCCACCGGTTTCCGGCCGGCTCGAAAACCGCGGCTTCGGGCGCCGCGGCGGGGACGGACGGCTGCTCGCCGGCGCTCCGGGCCTCCTGCTTTCGGCCCGCCAGCAGGTAGCTCAGCCCGGCAACCGCCAGGTTCACGGCCGCTGCCACAACCGTAGCCGTAGCCATGTTGTAAACGCGGAGAATGTAGAACCCGGCCAGCAGGCAGCCGCAAACCGCGCCCACGGTGTTGCCGCCGTAGAGAACGCCCCACCAGGAGGCGCCGCGCGGCGTCGTCTCGGTCCAGCGCACGATGGCCGGAAGGGAAGCTCCCATCAGAATCGTGGGCGGCAGCAGGCACACGGCGCAGATAAAGCCGCGCAGCAACATGCCCGGCATCCCGTGCTCCGCCCCGGCGATGTAGATCCGTGTAACCAGCGGAAGCCCGACCATCACCAGCAGGCCGCAGGCCGCGATTCCAGCTTCGAGCGCCGCGTACACCCGCAACGGGTGCTGCCGAAACTGGAAGCGCGGGAGCAGCAGGCTCCCGATGCAAAGGCCGCCCATGTACGTAGCGAGCAGAACTCCCATGGAGACGGAAGTCGACCCAATGGCCAGTTGCAGCAACTGGAACCAGACAATTTCGTAGATCAGCGCGGAACATCCGCTGCCGGCGAAGAGCAAGACCAAGAACGGCAATCGGCGCGATTGCCCGTTGGGCGCGGATAGCGCGGGGGACGCGGTACTGACTTGTTCCATTTCCACTCCGAGGGTTAACGACGCTGCGGAACGTTTATGATACTACCCAACGGCCGGCGTTCAGGTGAGCGGATCGGAATTCCCGCCCGTGCTAAACTGGCGCCGGAAGCGTTTCTCATCCGGTGGTGGGCGTGGTCTTCAAAACCATTGGGCGGTCCTGACCGGCCGCCGATCGGTTCGACTCCGATACGCTTCCGCCATCGGACCTCATAGCTCCCTTGCCGCCGCGCTCGGGCAGACGGGTACAATGGTTCCTTTTCGGCCGACGGTCGAAAGGCCGTTGTGAAGCGAATGAAAAAACTGGCAAAAGCGATTGCCCGCCTGGCGGCGTTCGTTGCGGCGCTGCCATGGGCTTGCCTGGCCGGATTCGGCCGGTTCCGCGGCGGCTTTCTTTTCGGCTCGCAGGCGCTCGCGGCGTTCCCTGGAACCCCCGGCAGCTATCTGCGCATCGCCTACTATTCGCTCACCTTGCAGGGGTGCGGCGCGGACTGCCATATGGGATTGGGCTCCTATTTCGCCCACGCCGATGCCTCCATGGGGAACCACGTGGGCATCGGAGCGTACTGCGTGCTGGGGAAGGTCGATTTAGGGGATGGAACCCAACTCGCTTCGAGCGTCCAGATTGTCAGCGGGGCCCGCCAGCACGTACGCGACGGCCAGGGCCGGCTGACGGACGAAGGGCGTTCGTTCCAGCGCATGAAAGTCGGGGCCGACTGCTGGCTCGGCGCCGGGGCCATCGTGCTCGCGAACCTGGGAGACCGGGTGACCGTAGGCGCAGGTTCGGTGGTCACAAAGGATGTCCCCGAGGGAACGACCGTGGTTGGGAATCCCGCTCGTCCGCTCTGAGTACGTGCCTCCGGAGCCCGAACCGGGCCGCGAAGCTCGTCCAGTTCACCTTCCTCGAAACCCAAGGGCCGCTTCAAGCGTTTAATAAGTAGAGCCGCCTTAGGTTTGTGTAAAGGCGTATAGTGTGACTAGGGAGTTTGGCGCCATGAAACGTCTGCGCGCATTGTCTGTTACGCTGCTGGCTGTTTTCGGCCTGATGACGACTTGGGTGTTCGCCGCCGTCCAGGGCCCGGCTACGGACCAGAAGACCGCCCCGGCCGCGGCGAGCCAGCAAACCGATCCTGCACCGCTCGCCGAACGGCCGATGATTACCCCGGCTTCCGACGATAAGGCTTCGCCTGCGGACGAGAAGAAAGCTAAGGCCGAAGCGGCAAGAAAGAACAAGGAGGAAGCCGCCGCTGCCGCTAAAAAGGCCAAGGAAGAAAAACAGGCTGCGGATAAGAAAGCCAAGAACTCCAAGAACGACCCGGAAACCATTGGCGATCGGGACGTTTCGAAGGGCATCAATTTGTACTCGCTCGAAAAGGAAATCGCCATGGGCAAGCAACTGGCGCAGGAAGTGGAGCGCCAGGCCAAAATCGTGGACGATCCGATCGTCGCCGAGTACGTGAACCGCATTGGGCAGAGTCTGGTCCGAAACTCCGACGCCAAGGTGCCGTTCACAATCAAGGTGATCGATTCCGACGATATCAACGCGTTCGCTTTGCCCGGCGGGTTCTTCTTCGTCAATACCGGCGTGCTCCTCAACGCGGATAACGAGGCCGAAATGGCGGGCGTTATGGCGCACGAGATCGCACACGTGGCGGCGCGGCACGGTACCAGGCAGGCCTCGAAGGGCACGCTGCTGCAAATCGGCACCATCCCGCTCATTTTCGTGGGCGGTTGGGGCGGCTACATCGCCCGGCAGAGCGCAGGCATCCTTGTCCCGCTCAGCTACGTTTCCTTCACGCGGCCGTATGAAAGGGAAGCCGATTACCTGGGCCTCCAATACCTGTACAAAGCCGGCTACGATCCCACGGCTTTCGTCGATTTCTTCGAGAAGATCCAGACGATGGACAAGAAGAAGCCCGGCACGGTGAACAAGATCTTTTCGTCGCATCCAATGACGGACGACCGTATCAAAGCCGCTCAGGAAGAGATCCAGAAGATCCTGGTCGCGAAGCCGGAATACGTTCTGAACACTTCGGAGTTTGACGACGTGAAAGGCCGGCTCATGATGCTCCAGAGCCGCCGCAAGGTGGACGGCCCCACCGATCCCAGCCGGCCCACATTGCGCCGTGCGCCGGGCGCCAACGGCGACCCGGGCACAAATACCTCTCCGAGCACCGGCGACACGGACGACAGACCGACCCTGAAGCGCCGCGATGGGAGCGATCCGGGCACACAGAGCCCGAATGCCACGCCGAGCACCGACACCACCACCGACGACCGCCCGACCCTAAAGCGCCGCGACGGCGGGAATTGATTAGGCTGTCAGCTATCAGCAGTCAGCTGTCAGCTTTCGGCAACCCACGCGGGACACTCCCTCGTAACAAGTTCGGGGTATGTAATCGCTGGGCAAGCTCGGCAATTCCGTCAATGCTTTAACCCGCAGATGGATTGCTGATAGCTGACGGCTACTCCGTAAACCCGAGCCGCCTGAGAGTAGCCTCGGGCTCCGGCTCGTCGAAGTTCGCGATCGCGGCCTTTTCCCGCCCATTTTCGACCGCAACTCCGTAGGGGTAGGTGGTGTAGTGGAACACCTGCTTGAGCTTTTCAAAATCGGTGGTTACCACCGCCCGCAAGCCGGTGTCAACAAGAAACTGCGCGGCCCACTGGGGTTGCTCCACCGGAATGGCCACCAACCGCGTCGCGCCCCAATGGAGTTGCGACATGGCCTTGGCGTCGGCGAAGCACTTCATGCACATGGGATCGAAGAAGAACAGAAACACCCTGCCGTGTTCTAGCGAATAAGGCTGCCCCGCTACGGTAACCGCTGCCGGAGCGCGCACGCCGGTCTGGCGGGCTTCGCCTACGCCATAGCACACAAAAGCGAAGACGATGACCGCGCCGGCTATGATCGCGGCCCCGCGCCGCCCGTCCGGCGGCCGGGTCCACAGAGCGGCCAACCAGGCGAGCGCAAGCATCGATACATCGCCCACGAAGAACATGGGGCCAACCACGCGTTTCAACCACGGGAAGCAACTGCAGTCCGCGCCTCTGAGTGCCCCGTATTCCACGGCCACGTAGGCGATAAAAGCCATAAGGAGAAGGGCCGCCAGCGCGGCTCCCCACCGCCGGAAGCGCGGAGCGAGCAGCAGTGCGCCCGCCACGGTCTCGGCGATCCCAAAGCCCAACGCGGCCGCGAGGCTGAGCGATTCCGGCACACGCGCCTGGGCCATGCGCATGGCCGCGGCCTGCGGATCGGTAATCTTCCAGACTCCCGAAACCAGGAAGAGTAGACCCAGCAGAACGGCGGCTACCCAGTTCACCACAGTTTGCCAGCCTGCGCGTTCCAGCGGAGCCGGAAACGGCTCGTCGGCGGGCTGTGCCATACTGTCGGTCATGGTCCTCATTGTAGCCGTTTCGGAGGCGTCTCATGGGCCTGGATTCGAGGCGAAAGACCGAGTTCGCGGGGCGCTGGCGCTCGCCAAGAGGCCATCGTTCGGCTCCCTCCGGCGTTCAGGTTCGCGCCGATGAGCGTTCCAGTCTGGCTCTGCCTGTTGCTGTTCACCACGACTTCCGAGCTCGTGGACGAGATGTATCGGATCCCTGCCGGGGATTGGCGATACGTCGAGGTGAGCCTCCATCAGCAACCGGCCCTGCTCGCCGCGGACGTGCGCGCGGAAGATGGCGGCCAACAAATCCGCGCGGCGCTCGTTCCCATGGAAGACCTGGACCGCACCCAGAAGGGCTGGCCCCGCGGCGCGCTCGCGGAGACGGATTCGGGGCCCGCGGGGCATTTGCGTTACTACTTGAGAACGCCGGGCGATTACGCGGTGGTGGTGGAGAACCGCGATACCGATAGCGAGGCCGAGGTGCGCGTGCGCGTGTGGCTCGAATTCGGAGCGGATCGTGGGATGCAAGTGACGCAACTCTCGCCGCACAGGCGGCTGGCGGTCATCCTGATCAGTTTTGCGTTCTTTTTCGGAATCGTCACATGGTCCGCGCGAAGGCTCTTGAGGAACATTGGGCGGTAAAGAGAGGCCCTCTTTCGGGAGCGAATCGTGCATTAGGGACCGCGCGCGCTCAGCCTCTTGCCTGCGTGCGAGGCTCCAGCAACGTAACGGGCTGATGGGCCTTCTCGCACGCGGCTGCCAGGCCCTGGTCAAGCGTCACCAGTGTGGCATCCATCGCTCGGCTGACCGCGACCAGATAGCAATCGCCCAGCGCCTTGGGGGACGACAGGCGGGAAACCGGACGGGTCGCCGCCCGGAAGGCTGCGTCAAGGTCGAACGGCTCTTGGCGAATCCCAACCCGCGAATCCTCAAGCCACCGGTCGTATACCTTCCATGCTTCGCCGATGGTCCTCACATCCTTGCCCATCACGGCGGACGTAGCCAGCAGGCGAAGCAACCCGATTTGCGTGAACCGGCAAAAAAAGAAACGGTCCTTCTCCTGCCGGGAAAACCACGCCCACGCCGCGTCGCTGTGCATGTGGCCGGCCCAACTCAAGGCCAGCCATACGTTCAGATCAGGCAAATAAGACGTCGTACGGATTCTCCCGGTCCGGACTTCCCGTCGCGGGCTTGCCTTTCTTGCCCACCAGCGGTCCCGTCACGCGCCGCGATGGCGGCGGCCGGAAGCTGGTCTCGATGGCGCTGGTGACCAGCGAACGAATCGAGGCGCCTTCCGCCGCCGCACGCCGCCGGAGCGCGGCATGAAGCTCGTTCGGGATATCGATCGTGGTTCGGACGCTCATTGGTAGATTATGGCGCGGTTCCAGCGTTACCGCTGGCCCGTTTCCATCAACCCCCTTTCAAACCGTACGTGCGGTTTTCCCGCATACGGCTTAACGATGATCTTCTTGATGTGGCGTGCGTCCTGCCTGATCCCTTGCCCGATCCGGCCCTTCACCGGGGCGTCACTCCGGTTGTCACTACCTTCGCCGTAACCTGCCGGGTGGGGCCGAACTTGGCACACACCGATAGCCAGACAAACAAGTTGTCGCGCTTTTACAGAGGGGTTGTTGGCCGTTTCCGGCATGCCCTCACGCTTACCTCGTTGCCGACGTGACCAAAGCAGGGTCCCTTCCCTCCAGCGCGTTGTAATGCGCGCCTTCATCAGTAGTACGGACCCCTCGGACTCCCTCCTGGCTCCGCGCGACTTCAGCCGTCCGGCCTTATACGCCCGGTCTTTGCCCGACAAGGCTGCCAGGTAGGGTCTCTCCTGTTCCGCATTGCTCTTTCCCAACGTGCCACCGCCTGAGACCCCGGAGAGGTCCAGCATCCCTTCCGGTCCGGAATGCTGTCTGTTGCCTTCGCCGTGACATGAGCGGCTCGGCCCTCCCGCACACCTTTCGGCTGATAATTTGACGAGGCTGCAGCGTTCACCTGTTGTTGCGGCCCGCTGGTTTGCTCCCCTCTGTTTCAAGGGCTTTCGACACTCCGCTCGGCGCGGGCGGATTACTCCGCTCGGCTGGAGTCTGCTACCGGGCGCTCCGGCGCTTACCCGGACAGGACTTTCACCTGCTAGAACAACGCGTCTTTCAGGACGCACCATGCCATAATTATGTCACGTCCGCATCCCTGACGCTCAGTCCCGATTCAGGCAAGAGCCGGCGCCCATCTCAAATCGCGCCGCTTCCGGGGCCGGTTACGCGCTAAACGCTTCGCGCGCGGCGGCGATGGTGACTTCGATATCCGCCTCGGAATGCGCGGCGGAAAGGAAAGCGGCTTCAAACTGCGAGGGCGCCAGATACACTCCACGCTCGAGCATCGCCTGGAAGAAGCGGCCGAAACGCGCCGTGTCCGAGCGCTTGGCGGATTCGTAATCGGTGACGGGGCCATCCGTGAAAAAAACCGTGAACATGGAGCCGACGCGGTTCACCGTCACGCCGGATGGAACCGCGGCGCACAGCCGGGCGGCCCGCGTTTCCAGTTGCGAGTAGATCTCAGGACGCCCCTTGAGATGCCGCAGCATCGCCAGACCCGCGGCGACGGCTAGCGGGTTGCCGGAAAGCGTGCCCGCCTGATAAACCGGTCCGGAAGGCGCGATGAGACTCATGATGTCCCTGCGCCCGCCATAGGCGCCCACAGGCAGGCCGCCGCCGATTACCTTGCCGAGAGTGGTGAGATCCGGCTTGATGCCGTAGCGCGCCTGCGCGCCGCCGAACGCCACGCGGAATCCCGTCATCACCTCGTCGAAAATGAGCAGCGCGCCGTGCCGTTCGGTGATGGACCGCAACGCTTCCAGGAAGCCGGCGCGCGGAGGCACGCAGCCCATGTTGCCGGCGACGGGTTCCACAATCACCGCGGCGATGCGCCCCGCATGTTCGCTGAAAGCATCCTCCACGGCTTGAGCGTCGTTGTAAGGCAGAGCGATGGTAGTGTCGCAGAACGCCTTTGGAACTCCCTGCGTATCGGCGATGCCGAGCGTGGCTACTCCCGAGCCGGCCTTGACCAGCAGCGAATCCACGTGGCCGTGATAGCAGCCTTCGAACTTGACGATCAGGTCGCGTCCCGTGAACCCGCGCGCCAGGCGGATGGCGGACATGGTGGCTTCGGTGCCGGAATTCACCAGGCGCACCATCTCGATGGAAGGAACCGCATCGCGGATGGCCTCCGCCAGTTCGATTTCGCGTTCCGTGGGTGCGCCGAAACTGGTCCCCACCGCGAGCGCTTCTTCGATTGCGGCGAGGATCTCCGGATGCCTGTGGCCAACGAGCAGCGGTCCCCAGGAGCCCACGTAGTCGATGTACTCGTTGCCATCGGCGTCGAAGATGTGAGCGCCCTGCCCGCGAACTATGAAAGGCGGATCGCCGCCGACGGCCCGGTAGGCGCGGACCGGCGAATTGACGCCACCGGGAATCGATTGCTTGGCTCGTTCGAAAAGAACTTTGGATCGAGAGCGGTTCACGTCAACCTGCCTTGCGAGGTACGATGCGGCTGAAGCCCAGGCTCATGCCGATTTCATATAAGCTGCCGGTCAGATTCCGCAACAGCCGGCGCTTCAGCGTAGAGTACGGCTGCCGGCCGGCGAACAGATCCTGAATGATCTCCGCGAAGCGCGGACTTCGGCCCGTAAACTGCACGGTCCGCGCAGTGACGGGCTGGCGCAAAAACTTATCGCGAAAGATACGCTTGGCAAGCACCGCTCCGAGCTCCAGATCGCCGGTGAAATCGCGCCGCAACGCCTGGCGGTATTGAGCGCCATCGGAGGCAGGCCCGCCGTTCCAGGAAAGGTACGTGGAAGCGGCCAGATCCGCCGAACGGATCGCGTAATAAAGGCCTTCGCCGGTGATCGGATCCACCAGTCCGGCGGCGTCGCCCACGGCCATCCACCCGTCGCCGGCCACGCGATTGTCGCGCCAGGAACCGCTGTCGAGGCACGGCAGCAAATGGCTGTAGAAGGCGGCGCCTTTCCATGACAGCCCGCGCCGTTCCATGAACGCTTCCAGCCGCTTGCGCAGCGAAGCCGCGGGCTCGCCCTTGCCGCAGATGCCTACGGAGAGATGGCCGCAACGCGGAAAGACCCAGATGTAGCCTTCAAGCCGCGGCAGGAACTGAATATCGATACGCTCCTGGCCGCCGGGAATGTAGTAGCCGAGGGCCGTCATGGCATCGCCCGCCCGAAGCACCGCGCCGACTTCGCGAAGCGGATTGCGGGCCCCGGTGGCGACGATGCAATAGTCCGTTTCCACAACGCCCGCGCTCGTCCGCAGTCGCCATGCCGACGCCGTACGCGAGATCTCGTGGACGCGCGCCTTTTCGATCTGTGCCCCGGCCGCCTCCGCGCGTTCGAGGAGCATTCGGTTCAAGTCGAAGCGGGAATAAATGAGAAGCGGATCGCCCAGCTTCAGCGTGGCCTCGACGCCATCGGGCCCGGCCAGCAGAGCTTCCGATATGCGCCGCTTGGGCACAGCGTTGTCCAGCAGGAATGGATAGCGGTTGTAGGCCTTGAAGGTGAGGCCGCCGCCGCAGGGCTTCTCCCACGCCAGTTTCTCGTCAAAAAGCGAAACCTTGACGCCGGCTGCCGAAAGACGTTCCCCGGCATAGGCACCCGCTGGGCCGCCGCCGAGGATAGCTACACGCTTCATTACTTCTTGCCGGCGGGAGGGAGGCTCTCGGGAGCCGGCATTGCGGCTCCGTGTGGGTTGGCGGCAGGAGCGGACGGCTCCTCGGCCGGCGTGGCGGACTGAGCTGGCGGAGCAGTGGCGCCGTGCGGCGTCGGACTTAATTCCTTCCGGCCCGTCACGGCCCATTTGCCGTTCTTCTGTTCCAGTTGATACTGCATGGCCATGCCCGAATCGGAGCTGCCGCCTTTGGCGGCGAAAGAGACGGTGGCGTCAGCCTTATTCCCGTCGAATTTCACATCCTTGACGGTGATCTCCATCGCCGAGGTGTTCATTGAGCGGCCTTGCAGGTATTCGATAACGCCCTGCCGGACGGCGTCTGTGTTCTGTTGGCCGTTCTTGCAGCCAACCAGGCAGAAAATCAGAGCGAGAGCGGAGATAATGCGCACGCCTCAATTATATCCGGATCGGTGGGCAGCCGATTCCGCCAAGTTAGGGCAATTGCCGGCAGCCGCGGCGCCAAGCCTATCCCTTTTTCGGGGGAGGCGGAGGTGGTGGAGGGGGTGGCGGCGGAGGAGCGGGTTTCGGCATCGGAGGCCAACTCTTCCCGCGGAACGTTTCTGGCTCAGCCATGCTGATTGGCCAAATGGTACATGCTGAAAACGTGGTCTTGCCACTTGCCCAAGAGCTTCTGATCGTTTGGCGCTTCGGTGGTAGCCAGTTCGGAGGGGTCCTTTTCCAGTTGGACAATTGACATGTATTGCGCCTCGGCGTCATCATCCCGGACGTGATTCCAGAGACGGTCATACTCGGCGGCAATCCGATTCCACTCCGAGTGGAGCTTTGCCATTACTCCGATCTTTCGATCCAAACCGAGCGCCATGGAGTACGCGCTGGCTAACGCCACAATCACGGCGAGCGAAATCGGTATCCACTGCGGAAGCTTGCCTATTACGCTGGCGGCAGCCCCGGAAGAAAGAAAGAACGAACCGCCCGTAATCCACTGTTTGCGGCGCGTGTATCGCGAGGCCAGGTTGGCGAAGTAAAGAGCCCGGGTCTCCGCGGCGAGCATGTTCTCCCAGACGCGGTTTATCTGAAATTCGCTAAGCACGGGACCACCCTCAACACCGATTATAGCGCCCCAGGAATGGCTTCCTCTTCCCGATCGTCTTTGAGCGTCACCCAAGCGCGCTCACGGTCCCAAGTTAGAATGAGGGCTGGCCGCGGCTGCGTGGCCGCCGGGAGGGGTTTCTTGCACAACGTGACGATGGGAGCCAAAGCCGAGCGAAAGCTCCTGGTGATGAGCGATCAATGCATCACCTTCATGGGCGAAAGCGGCCCGCGCGTGCTTTCGACGCCGCGCATGATCGGCCACATGGAACTTCTCTGCCGCGATCTCGCGCTCCCCATGCTCGAACCGGGGCACGATACCGTGGGGACCAAGGTAAACATCTCTCATCTCGCCGCGGCGGGCATCGGCGATGTGGTGATCTTCACATCCCAGGTAGCCGCGGTGACCGGCCGCCGCATCGAGTTCCGCGTGGAAGCCAGGCGGGAAAATGAGACGATCGGCGAGGGAACGCACGAACGCGCCATTATCAACGTGGAGAAGTTCGCCGCGCGGATGGCGGCGAAGAGCGGCTCCGCCTGATCTTTAGGCGGCGTCGGATGCGGCGTTGTAGCGCCCGAACAGGCCTTTGTTTTCCCCGCTCCGAACGCCGTTCGCCGGCGAGCCGCTTGCGCCCGTTGCCCGGCAGTAAGCGGCAAGCAGTTCGGCTTCGTCGAAATCGATGGCCCGGGCATACTGGCGGAGGTAGTTGGTGTCGTAAATCCCGCCAGGGAGCTTCCGGAAATCACCGCGTTCGATCGCCTGCAACCAACGCATGCTGATCTTAGTGGACTCCGCTATCTCTTCCAGAGATATCCCCCGGTTCTTGCGAATCGATGCAAGAGCCAAAGGGCTATAGTCATCGTTCATCAGCCCGCCCGCGCCGGCGCGCTACTGCCAGCCTGTTTTATTAGAAGTTTACACTATAACACTACTTCTGCCTCTGATAAACTCTTTTCTGCTGGACGTTTGCGGGGGTAGCGTCCCCCCCGAGGCATTCGGAAGGCGCGCCCCGGCCGGAGAAATCCCGGCGCATCCCGTGCCACAATCCCCCGCGGGAACGCTCATGGCGTAAGCGCGTCCCGGCGCACGAGAGCCCGCACGGGCTAAAGGACAGCCTCCAACGCCCTACTTCGGCTTATCTTCCAGCATCGCTTTCAAGCTGGCGATCTCGCGCTTCAAGTTGCGCTCTCGCGAGACCATCATCAATACGTAGAGCGCCAGAATGACCCACGCGGCGGTCAGCCCATAGCTGAGGAATTCGTACTGATGCTGGAGAATCTCCTGTTCGGTGGCGATTTGCGCGATCAACACGGGTATCTGCATAGCTTCATCCTTAGAGCGCGTGCGCGGATCGGCGCAACGAGTCGATCTCGCGCTGGACTTCTTCCTGCCGGAAGCGTACCGAGGTCATGACCACGCCGAGCAACAGCATGGCCACCATGTTCCACCTAAAGTGGAGGGTCCAATCGGGCGGAAAGCTGCCTCCCGCCCAGAACACGGGCGCCGGGTGCTGAGTGCGCCACCATTTAATGGAAAACACTACAATGGGAACGTCGATAAAGGCAAAAACAGAGAAAACCGCGGCGAAGGTGGCGCGCTGCGTGGGCTCCTCGATGGCCTTGCGCAGCATCAAATAGCCGCCATATAGCAGCCAGCAAATCAGGGCCGATGTGAGCCGCGCGTCCCAAGCCCACCACACGCCCCAGATTTCACGCCCCCAGATGGATCCCGTCACCAGGCCAACTGTCGTAAATGCCAGACCGACCTCGGTAGCGGCGACAGCCAAAGCGTCCAGCTTGAAATTCTTCGTCGCCAGAAAACCCACGCTAGCCAGCAGTGCGGCGCACGCCCCGGTCATGGCGCAGGCCCACATGGGAACGTGGAAGAAGATGATCTTGAAGGTCACCCCCTGCTGCGTCTCTTCCGGAAGCCTGGCGATGGTATTGATATTCCAGACCAGGATTGCGATGGCGGCAAACCCCAGCAGGTACAGGATCTTTTCTCTCATGCCTTAGCTCACCCCACAAGAACCGTCTCGGCCACATACACCGAAACGGCTGTATAGATTACATCGAACCCAACCAGCATCTTCAGCCAGCGTTCCAATTCCGGCGGAATCGGATCGCCGGCGATCAATGGAACCGTCAACTGCATGGCCGCCATCAACGCCGGAACCAGGATCGGATAGGTCAGCAGCGGCAGCATGACCTCGCGCAGGCGAATATTCACCGTCAGAGCGCTAAAAATCGTCCCAATCACGGTAAGCGCCCAGCTTCCAAGCGCCACCACCATCATCAGCTCCGGAAAGCGGCTGGTCCAGTGGATATTATAGAAAACGCCAAATACGACCAGCGAAACCAGCTCCATGGCCAGCACCAGGACGTAGTTGGCCAGTGCCTTGCCGATAAACAGCGCCGCTCCGGAAATAGGCGCGGCGATCAGCGCGTCCAGGCAGTCGTTGGGCAGCTCCCGCGCGAAGCTACGGTTCAGAACCAGCGTCCCGGCAAAGGCGAACACGATCCATAGCAGCCCGCCGGCGATCGAGCGCGTGGCGTCCGATTCCAGATCGAACGCGAAGCTGAACAGCAGCAGGATGACCACGGCGAAGGCCAGCGATGCGTTGATGGCTTCCTTGGTGCGCAGTTCGGCGCGCAGGTCCTTTACCATCACCACCAGCGCCATCCGCAGGAATGCCATCACGCCTCGCCGTATTGTGCGTAAATCAGGCCGGGATTGGCGGCCATCTCCGCCGTTCGCGGGCCGTGGTACGTCACCTTGCCGCGCGTAAGCAGCGCGACGTGCGAAGCCAGTTCCAGGGCTTCGCGCAACTGGTGCGTGGACATCACGATGGTTTTTCCGCGCGCGATGGCGTCGCGCAGCAGCGTTTGCAGCACCGCGATGGCGCGATCGTCCAGCGCGGTGAACGGCTCGTCCAGCAGCAGCACGGAGGGATCGTGCAGAAACGCCCGCGCCACGGCCAGACGCTGGCGCATACCGCGAGAGAACTCGCGCACCAAGCCGTCGCGCACGCGCGCGAGCCCGGTTCGCTCCAGCCACTCCAGCGCCCGCGCCCGCGGATTATCCAGTCCGTAAAGCCGGCCGAAAAGCTTCAGATTCTCAAGCGCCGAAAGCTCGTCGTAAACCGAGATGCCGTGGCCGATGAATCCGATTTGCCGGCGCGTCCCGGTATCGCGCGGTTCCTTGCCGGAAATCAGGATGCGCCCGCGCCCCGGCCGCGAGAAGCCCGCGATGGCGCGAAGCAGAGTGGTTTTCCCCGCCCCGTTACGGCCGATGAGAGCCAGGCACTCGCCCGCGCCCGCTTCCAGCCGAACGTCGCGCAGCGCAGGGTAGTCGCCGTAAAACTTCCAGACGCCCTCAACCGCGACCGCGCTCATTCGTCTCCTTGCCGGCGGGCGTTCCCGATCCCGCGCGGTAGAGAATCGCGAAGCCAACGGCCAGAACGCCGAGCGCCAGCCCCAGAATCGGAATCAACTGTCCGCGCGCCCGCGGATTCACCACCTCGACCTGCGGGCCGCTATCGGAGGAATCGTCGCTCGCCTCCGCAACCAGCGGCGTGCCGGTGAGCGCGATCTTGTACGCGGCGCCCGCCAGCCCGTAAATGTGCGACTGAGTCTGCGGCTCCGTGCCGAGATCGTTCAGATGGTCGCCCGCGAGCGTGACCCCGTTTGGCGCGATGAGGTAGGTGTTCTCGTCTTTGCTGACAATCCTACCCAGGTAAGAATCGCCCTCCTTGTAAGGCAGCGAGTAATCCAGATCGATGCGCGTTTCGCCGGGCTTGATGGCGAAATCGACGCCGTAAACGTCGGCCTCGGCGGTCTTCACGAGCGAAGCGCCGATCGACATGCTTCCCGGAGCCGTGGCAGTCACTTCGGCCTTCCCGCCGGAGGCCGGAGGAAGGTAGAAGCGCAGCGTTCCGTTGCGCGAATCGCTCCAGGCCACTTTGCCGTCGTTGGCGATCAGGTACGTTTCCTTGATCGCCATCTGCCCGCCCGCGGGCTGGAACAGGAGCATGTGCTTGGTGACCTTGGACGAGCCCGGCTCGCTGGATGCGTCATACACATCGAAGGTCAGCCCCGAGGTCTGCACGCCGGGCTGGAGCATCATCGTGTAGGTGACGCCATCGACCGTCGCTCTCAGAGCGCCCGGGCCCAGGACCGCCTGGTTGATCAGGAACGCGCCCTTCGCGTCGGTCTTGCCCTGATCGACGAGCTGCAGGCCGTTTCCGACCGTGAAGTACGCCACCGTAACATCGGCCCGCGGCCTGCCGGTGGTGCGGTCGATCAGCGTACCGGTGATCGCCGCGAAGGCCGGCGCGGAGATCAGAGCGAGAGCGAGGAAGCGCTTCATACCAGCCCCGCTCTCATCGGCTTGCCGCACTCGCCGCAGAATTTTAGAGCGCTCTCAAACCTGGCCCCGCATGACGGACAAACAAAGATGTCAGCTTCGGCGCGCTTATCCACGTGGGGCGGACCCCCCGGTTCGCGGCCGGCCTCCGGCCGGGGGACGGACGCGGGCGTCCGTCCGCGGGCGGGGGCGCCCGCCCCACTCAATCCTTCCTGGGGCTTGCCGACTGGGTCGCCGGACAGAATCCGCCCCTTTAGCCGATCCACCTCCGCAAGTACACCGGCCAATTCCTTCTGCAAGTCCTTCTTGGTGTTCTGGTAATCCTCGTCGGAGAGTTTTCCCACGCGGTACTCGAACTGAAGGTCGCGCAGGTTCTCGTAAATCGCGGCCTTCCGATCGTCCAGATGCGCGAAGGGCGATTCCGGTTCCGGTTGAGGCAGATCCTTCGCCCTCACCACAAGAACAAACGCGACCACGCCGGCCGCCAGAATGCATGCGATAACTGCGATCAAATTGCGCTTTCCGCTATCCGCCATCCGCTATCCGAAAGCCCGCTCTCGCGGCGCATCGCGGGGAGCGGACAGCGGTCAGCCCTTATTCCAACTTCGCCAGATCTTCTTCGATCTGGCTCTTGTATTTTGCCAGTTCGGGATCGTCGATTTCCATCGTGCCCGCTTCCGTCACCGGCTTCCGGTACTTCTTAAGGAACAGCCAGAGTACCACCAGACCCGCCGCCAACGCCGCGTACGGCGCCATCCAGCCGAACGGACTGGGAGTGGAAAGATAAACCTCGGTTCCGTTCTCCCGCACGAAACCCTGGATGATCTGCTCGTCGCTCATCCCCAAGGCTTGCATGCGCGCGATGCGTTCCTTGGCTGGCTTACAAAAACTGCATTCCAACATGCTGCACGTGGCCACCGAATCCTTACAGCCGCCGCACAGGCATTTCAGGCGCGCGGACACCCTGCGGGCGTCGTCGCTGGGTTTCTCCGAGGCCGTCTGAGCGAGACATAACGCGCCGCTCACGGCCGCCACCAGAAGCGCTATCCGCGCGCTATTTCCGAACCGTCGCATGGCTGCTCACCACGCCCACCACCTGCGTGCGGGCGTACTGCAATTTCACTTTACTGGGAACCAGGCAAATCAGCGTTCCCCCGATCAGCACCAGCGTGCCGATCCAAATCCACGTCACCAGCGGGTTGACAAAGGCCTGCATCACCGCGCGCTGGTTATCGTCGGACATCGCCGCGAAATTAAGGTACAGATCTTCGTTCAGGCGGGCCCTTAAGCCGATCTCGGTCGTGCCCTGCCGGCTGGCTTTGTAAAAACGCTTCTCGGGACGGAGCGTTCCGAGGAAATCGCCGTCCTTGCGGATCTCCATCGTGGCGGTCTGGCTTTCGTAGAGATCGTTATCGCCCAGGTCGAGCTTGATCATCTTCAAATCGTAATGGCCCACGCGCATGGAATCGCCAACGTTCAGTTCCTTGACTTCCTTCAGGTTGAAGGCCTGGCCGGTGAAGCCGATAAACATCAGCACGATTCCCATGTGCACCACGTAACCGCCGTACCGGCGCGTGTTGCGATGCGTCAGCTCGACGGCCGCGCGCGCGAGATTCATCCGGTCCTTCGCGGAGATGGAACGCGACCCTTTGTAGAACTCCACGGCCACCGTAATCGCCACGAACAAACAAAAACCGAACGAAATGATCGCATACGGACTGCGCATGCCCGCGGCGAACAACGCACCGGCAAGCACCACCGCCGCCGCGCCCGGCCACTGGAAATTGCGCCGCAAGCTTTCTACCGACGTTCTCCGCCAGGCG
This sequence comes from Terriglobia bacterium, assembly GCA_963783505.1. GTDB lineage: Bacteria > Acidobacteriota > Terriglobia > Bryobacterales > Bryobacteraceae > BOG-224. Next base: position 71,877 of record CAWAOP010000027.1, read on the forward strand.
AACAGCGGTCCGACGCCCGTCAGCAGAAGAAGGAACAGCCCGATCGGCACCATCAGCCGGTTGTACCAATCCGCGTCCAGCGCGATCCGGTTCTTGGTGAAGGCTTCGGAAATGGTGGGGAACAGCGTCCCCCACAGCACCGCAAAACAGCTCGCCAGCAGGATGAGGTTGTTAAACAGAAAACTCGATTCGCGCGATACCAGGCTTTCGAGCTTCGCTTCGCTCTTCAGATAGTCGAGCCGCTCGAAGATCAGAAGCACCGTCCCCGCGATGCCCAGGGCCAGGAAAGAAACAAAATACTTGCCGATATCGCTGCGTGCGAACGCATGAACCGATTCGACGAATCCCGAGCGCGTCATAAACGTGCCCAGGATGCACAGGAAGAACGTGGCCGAAACCAGCACGATGTTCCAGATCTTCATCATGCCCTTCTTTTCCTGCATCATCACCGAGTGCAGGAACGCCGTGCCGCTCAGCCAGGGCAGCAGCGACGCATTCTCCACCGGGTCCCAACCCCAATATCCGCCCCATCCCAGCACGTGATAAGCCCACGCCGCGCCCAGCATGACTCCCGTGCTTTGGAACAGCCACGTGACCAGCGTCCAGCGCCGCGTGGTGTGAATCCACGCGTCTCCCGGCTGCCTTGTGATCAAGGAGCCGATAGCGAACGCGAACGGAACCGCAAACCCCACGTACCCCAGGTACAACATCGGCGGGTGGATCGCCATGGCCGGATATTGCAGCAGCGGGCTGAGGCCGTTGCCGTCGTTCAGGGCCACGATGCGCCCGTCCATCGAAAGCATCTGGAACGGCGCGGCCACGAAATTATTGAGAATCAGGAAGAACGCCTGCACCGTCATCAGGACGGCCACGACGTACGGCATGAACTCGCGGTGCTTGCGCCGGTTCGTGAAAACCACCACCGCGGAGTACGTAGCCAGCAGCCAGCTCCAGAACAGCAGCGAGCCTTCCTGCCCGCCCCATAGCGCGGCAATCTTGTACAGCATGGGCATGGCGCGGTTGCTGTGCTCCACGACATAGGCGAAACGAAAATCGCCGGTCAGGAAGCCGTATTCGATGATGCCGACGGCGGCCGAGATCAAGACCCAAACGGCGTAAACCGCCCGCCGTCCGCTGGCGATCAAGAACGGCTTCGCTTTCAGCCGCCCGGCCACGCTGGCCAGGACGGCGTACGCCGCCATCGCGAGCGCCACGAGGATGGCGACGGAGCCCAGGTTTTCCATAGGTCGACTCTAATTTTAAATGCTGGCTTTGCCGGTGTTCACGCTGGGGGGCATTTGGCCGGGATTCTCGCCCGGCTTTACTTCATACTTGGACGCGCACTTGGCCTGGATCTTGGCGGCCTGAAAAACTCCGCTCGAATCGAGCCGGCCGTCCGCGAGCGCCTGCGCGCCGTCTTTGAACGTATCGGGGAGCGGATCGCGGCCCGCGTAAGCCACCTTGAGCCGCAAATTATCCTGCTGCAGGATAAAGACCACCTTGGCGCCGACATGCTGTATGGAACCGGACTCCACGTCGCCGCCCACGCGCAGGTTTTTCCCCGTCGCCTGGCCGCCCATTTGGTGCAGCTCCGCGATGGATTTGTAATAGGTAGCGCTTGAGGCCCCGCCGCTCACGGCGAGGTAAACCAGCGCGCCGAGTATGACCGCAATAAGCGCCGCGAATTTCCCGTATTTCCTCATAAGGACTCTCTGCATCCACATTATAACCCGAGGGCCCCCAGGCGTTTTCCGGAGAAGGCCCGCTCCGTACCGAAGAAACGTGGTTTTCTTCCGACACATTCAGGCCCCTACTCCGCCTACCTTGCGTTTCTCGCGCTTCTACCCCGTCTGGGGTATTTTTCTGCGACGGTGTTGCGCCTATGCTTGCCATTGGGGGACCACTTGACTGGGAATCGCGACCACGCGCTGCCACCACAAATCTTGGAAGCTATCCGGCAATTCGACACATGCAACATCGCCAACGCCATCGAAAAGTTCGGCGTCCGGCTCCGAAATGAGGGCTATACCAGACCCGGTTTGCAGTGTGTCACCGGCGGTTTTCCGCGTTTGCTGGGCTATGCGGCTACCGCTAGAATTCGTTCCTCCGACCCGCCGATGACGGGGAACTCCTACCTGGACCGAACCGATTGGTGGGCCGGAATTCAATGCATTCCTGCGCCGCGGATTGCCGTCATCCAGGATCTCCACGCGGAATCCGGTCTGGGCTCCGTGGCCGGTGAAGTGCATGCCGCCGTTCTCAAGGCCCTGCAATGCCAGGGCTTGATTACCAATGGGACCGTTCGCGATATCCCCGCCGTCACTCGCATGCAGTTTCCCATGTTCGCCCGCGCGGCCGCCGTATCGCACGGCTACACCCACATCGTGGACTTCGGTCAACCCGTCCGGATCTGTGGGCTTGAAGTTCGTCCGGGCGACCTGCTCCTCGCCGATTGCCACGGCGTGGTCTCCATCCCGCACGAAATCGCGGCGGAACTCCCCGATGTGGCCGCGCGAATCCACATTCAGGAGCAGCGCATGATCGACATTTGCCAATCCCCTGACTTTTCACCCGAGAGGCTCCTGGAAGCAATCAAGACCACTGATCAAGGAAACTGAATGCGCAAACCGACCGCTCCCAACTTTCCCTTGCTGCTAGCTGCATTGGGTGCGTCTCTGCTGTCTTCGTGTGGTAGCAACAAAGATGTGCGGGCCAGCGCCTCGGCCGCATCTGAAATCCCCACCGTCGCCGTCGCTAAGGTCGCCACCGCGGACCTCTCGCGCGACCTCATTCTCACGGCCGAGTTTAAGCCGTATCAGGAAGTCGACGTGATGGCCAAGGTCTCCGGTTATGTCAAGGAGATCCCCGTGGACGTGGGCGACCGCGTGAATGAGGGCGATCTGCTGGCGACCCTGGAAGTCCCCGAAATGGCCGATGACCTCCGAAAGTCCCAAGCCGGTGTGCGGCACAGCCAATCCGAAGTGAAGCGCGCCGAGGATGAGATCGCACGAGCCAAATCGGCCCACGACATCGCGCACCTTACCTATAACCGGCTGTTCCAGGCGTCGCAGAAGAGCCCCGGGCTAATTGCACAACAGGAGATCGACGACGCCCAGAGCAAAGACCTGGTCGCCGAAGCCCAGCTCGCCGCTGCCAACTCCGCCCTCGCCGCCGCCGTCCAGCAGGTGGATGTCGACCAGTCTTCCACCGCGAGAGTCCAAACCATGATCGACTATGAACGCGTCACCGCTCCCTTCACCGGCGTCGTGACTAAGCGCTATGCCGACAAGGGCTCCATGATCCAGGCCGGCACCGCCTCGCAGACCCAGGCCATGCCGGTGGTCCGCCTCTCCCAGAACGGGCGGCTACGCCTCATCCTTCCCGTTCCCGAATCCGTCGTCCCCACTGTCCACATCGGCCAGCGGGTTGAGGTGCGCGTTCCCACACTGAACCGCACGTTTCCCGGCGAAGTGGCACGCTTTTCCGACAAGGTGTCTTACCAGACCCGCACCATGGATACCGAAGTCGACGTTCTCAATCCCAGCCTGGTCCTGATCCCTGGTATGTACGCCGAAGTCAACCTCACCCTGGCTCGCCGCGACGCCGTGATTGCCGTTCCAATCATGGCCATTGACCAAGACGCCGGCGGCGGCGGCTCGGTGATGGTGATCACTCCCAACAATCGCGTGGAAGTCCGCCACGTGGCGTTGGGCCTGGAAACCGCGAACCGAGTGGAAATCAGCTCCGGCCTGAATGACGGCGACATGGTGGTGCTTTCCGGCCGCGCTTCTCTCAAGGCCGGTCAGGAAGTTCGGCCCAAGGTCACTGCCATGGCCGCGGCGGCAGGCTCGTAACCGAGGCGCCCTATGTCCGGATTCGCTATAAGAAATCCCTATCTCATCGTCGTAATCTGCCTGTTCATCGCCGTGGTCGGCATCTCCACCCTGACCAGTATGCCCGTGGATATGTTCCCGGCGATGAACATTCCCGTGGTGGTTGTCGCCACGTTCTATTCCGGGATGCCTCCCGAGCAGATCGAGACCGATATCACCAGCCGCTTCGAGCGCTTCTTCACCCTTGCAAGCGGCATCGACCATATCGAGTCCCGGTCTCTCACCGGCGTCTCCATCATCAAGGTTTATTTCCAGCCCGGATCCAATGCAGACTCCGCCGTCACCAACATCTCCAACCTGGCCATGGCGCAGCTCCGCCGCTTGCCTCCCGGCACTCTGCCCCCCGTGGTCCTGAAGTTCGATGCCTCCAGCCTGCCAGTCTGTCTGGTGACGTTTAAGGGCGAGGGGCTCGACGAAACTGCTCTCCGCGATTTGGCGCAGTTTCAAGTGCGCAACCAGATCGGCGGTACTCCGGGAGCCAGCGTACCGCAGCCCTTCGGCGGCAAATACCGCCAGATCATGGTCTACGCCAACCCCTACAAGCTCGAGGCCCACCAGCTCAGCCTCATGGACGTGGTCCGTTCGGTAAACAACGCCAACCTCATCCTTCCCGCGGGCGACGTGCAACTCGGCCAGCTCGATTACAACATATACACCAACAGCCAGTTGCCCACCGTGCAGGAGATCGACCAGCTTCCCATCAAGACCGTGGGACAAGCGCCCGTCCGCGTGGCTGACATCGGCTATGCCAAAGACGCCCAGCAGATCCAGACCAACATTGTGCGCATCGATGGACAGCGTTCCGTGTACACGCCGGTCATGAAGCAGGGTGGCGATACCAATACCATCGCCGTGGTCGAAGGCATCCGAGCAGCACTCCAGCATCTTGTCGATGTCCCCCAGCAACTCATCAGAACAGTCGTGTTCGATCAGTCCGTTTTCGTGAAGACCGCCATCGAGACGCTGCTCCACGAAGGCGCCATCGGGCTACTGCTCACTTGCATCATGATTCTCGTATTCCTGGGAAGCATGCGCGCCACAGTGGCGGTCTTCTTCTCCATCCCGCTCTCCGTCCTAGCCGCGTTCATCGCCCTCTCGCTGGGTGGGGGGACCATCAACAGCATGGTTCTGGGTGGATTGGCGCTGGCCCTTTCCCGCCTCATCGACAACTCCGTGGTGGTGCTCGAAAACATCTACCGGCACATGGAACTAGGGGAATCGCCCACCGTCGCCGCCGAACTCGGTGGACGCGAAGTAGCTCTGCCTGTGCTCGCCGCCACACTCACAACCGTGGTAGTCTTCTTCCCGGTCACGTTCCTGTACGGCGTCAGCAAGTACTTGTTCTCCGCGCTGGCGCTGGCCGTGGCGCTCTCGCTGTTCGCTTCCTTCGCCGTGGCCCTCACCGTGGTCCCGCTGTTCTGCGCCCGCTTCATCAGGATTTCCGCGCACCATGGAACGCCTTCCAACGAACAGCCCGTCACCGTCGACCATGCCGTCAAAAAGCGGACCCTCAGCGACCGCTTCAATATCTGGTTCAACGACCGCTTCGAGAGCTTCCTCAAAGTCTACGACGCGTTGGTGGGCGCCACCCTGCGCGCCCCCGGTCTCACCCTGGCGGCATTCGGCCTGCTCTGTGCCGCCAGCCTCGCGCTTTTTCCCCAGTTGGGCCTCTCCTTCTTCCCCCGCACGGACGCCGGCCAGTTCGTCATCAACCTCAAGGCTCCCTCCGGCACGCGCCTCAGCGTTACGGAGAATGAAGTCGCCAAGGTGGAAGATCTCATCCGCCAGGCCGTCTCCCCGCGGGACCTCGGGATGATCGTCTCCAACATCGGCACGACCCCCGATTTCTCCGCTATCTACACCACCAACTCGGCCATGCACACGGCCTTCGTACAAGTCAGTCTGAAGGAGGATCACAAGGTCGGCAGCTACGACTACATGGCCCGGGTCAAACAGCGACTTGCCCAGGAAGTTCCCGAACTTACCGCCTACTTCCAGTCTGGCGGCTTGGTGGATGCGGTGCTGAATATGGGTATGCCCGCGCCCATCGACGTTCAGGTGGATGGTTCGAACATGCAGAAATCGCACGATCTTGCGCTCGAACTTTCCGCGCGGATTCGCAGGATTCCCGGCGTGGCCGACGTCTACACTCCGCAGGATATCGACTACCCCGCGCTGCGCCTCGATATCGATCGCACGCGCGCCAGCGAACTGGGCCTCGATCAGCGCGAAGTCGTGGACAACGTCATCACCGCGCTCACTTCCAACGGCATGATTGCGCCCAGCTACTGGATCGATCCAAAGAACGGCAACGACTATATGTTGACCGTCCAGTATTCCGAGAGCCAGGTGAAGAACTTGAACGACCTGCGCGCCATCCCGTTGCGCGGGCCGAATGGAGCGGCATCCGCCCGCCTCGACGCCATCAGCAACGTCAGCCGCATTCTGTCGCCCACCGAGGTGGATCACTACGCACTTCGCCGCACGACCGATATCTACGTCCGGCCGCTCGATGAGGATCTCGGCAAGATCGCCACCGCCATCGACGGCATCATCGCCGATACCAAGAAGCCCGAGGGCCTGCGTGTAACCCTCCGCGGCATGGTGCAGGGGATGCGCGATTCTTTCAGCCGCTTTGCCCTCGGACTGTGCCTGGCTGTGGTGCTGCTTTACCTCATTCTGGTGGCCCAGTTCAAATCCTTTATCGATCCCTTCATCATTCTGACCGCTGTGCCGCCCGGGTTGGCCGGGGTCATTGTCACTTTGTACCTCACCGGCACCACCCTCAACGTCATGTCGCTGATGGGAGTCGTCATGCTCGTCGGCATCGCCGTCTCCAACAGTATTCTGATCGTAGAGTTCACGCGCCACCTGCGCTCTGAGGGATGAGCGTGCGCGACGCGGTCGCGCTGGCCTGCCGCGTCCGATTGCGCCCCGTCCTCATGACGTCGCTCGCCACCATCATCGGCCTGCTTCCCATGGCGTTGAAGCTCGGCGCCGGCAGTGAGGCCTACGCGCCATTGGCGCGCGCTATTCTGGGCGGCCTCAGCGTGTCCGTGGCGCTCACCGTTTTCCTGGTTCCCGCCACTTACGTGCTGGTTTATGACAGGTCCCACTAATATGCGATTCTCAATTCTCCTCGCTCTGGTTGCCTTCGGCGCGGCGCAAGCCCAACAGACCATGCGTCTCACGCTGGCCGAAGCGCAGCGCCTGGCCATCCAGAACAACCCGCGGTTCTCCGCGGCCAAGTTCACCGCCGCTGCTGCCTACCAGGCGCCCAACCAATACAAGGCCAACCTGCTGCCAAACCTCTCCGGAAACTTCACCGGCGTGGGCGCCGACAATGGAAGCCGTATCGCCGCGGGCGCGCTGAATAACCCGGTTATCTATGACCGCATCGGCTCTGGATTGACCGTCAGCCAACTGGTCACCGATTTCGGCCGCACCAGCAATCTAATCGGCATGGCCAAGCTGCAAGCCGCCGCCCAGGACCAGGTCGCCGAAGGCGCCCGCGCCGATATACTTCTGGTGACCGGCAGCGCCTATTTCGCCGTCCTCAGCTCCCAATCCGTTCTGAAAGTCGTTGACGAAACCGTGAGGGACCGTCAGACTGTTGTGGACCAGGTAACCGCTCTCGTCGAGATAGCCAAGAAGAAGTCGACGCTCGACCTCAGCTTCGCCAACGTCAACTTGTCGGGAGCCAAACTCCTTCAGGTGCAGGCCCAGAACGACCTAAGAGCCGCTGAAGCCCGTCTCACGGCCGCCATGGGACTGCCGGGCGAGCCGGCCTTCGTGCTCGCCGATGAACCCATGCCTTCCGCTATGCCCGGTCGCGTCCAGGATTTGATCGACGCCGCCATTCAGAACCGGCCTGAGTTGAAGGATCTGCGCCTTCAGCGGAGCGCCGCGGAGCGCTTGGCTAAGGCCGAGCACGCCCTGTTTCTTCCCACTATCGGCGTGTTGGGCACGGCCGGTTTTGCTCCCGCCGCCGAAGCGCAGATTCCCAGCCGTTACGGCGCCATCGGAATGAACATCTCCATCCCCATTTTCAATGGCGGCCTCTTCCGCGCTCGCCAGACCGAAGCCGAACTGAAAGCCAAGGCCGCCGGCGAGAACGTCAACGATTTGCAGATCCGCGTCATCCGCGATGTTCGCACTGCCTGGTTGAACGCCACCACCGCATACGACCGCTTGGCGCTAACGCAGGAATTAGTCGCCCAGGCGCAACTTGCCATGGACCTATCGCAGAGCCGGTACGATCTCGGCCTCGCCGACATCGTCGAGTTGAGCCAGGCGCAGCTCAACCTCACTTCCGCGCAGATCGCCAACACCACGGCCTGCTACGACTACCAGGCGCAGCGCATCAACGTGGACTTCCAGACGGGAGTTCTGCGCTAGTTCGAGCCGTCATCAACTGATGACTCCTTTGCGAACCGCGTACAGAATCAATTCCGCGCCGCTGTGCAGATTGAGCTTCTGAAGAAGGTTGCTCCGGTGCGTTTCTACCGTGTGGGGGCTCAAGTTGAGAACCGCCGCCGCCTCTTTGTTGCTTTTGCCTTCGGCCAGCAGTTGCAGCACGTCGCGCTCTCGCATGGTGAGCAGGTCGTAGCTGTCCTCCACCGATTTGTCACGCATCTGCCGAACGTAATCCTCCACCAGCATCTTGCTGATCGCCGGGCTGAAGAACGCCTTGCCTTCGCTAACGGCCTTCACCGCGGCGATCAGATCGTGTTCCGCCGAGTCCTTCAGCAGATAGCCGCGCGCGCCGGCCTTCAGGGCCTTCAGCACATATCCTTCGTCGGAGTGCATGCTCAGGAATACGACGGCGGTCCGCGGCAGCTTGGCGCAAATCCGCCGCGCCGCTTCGATCCCGTTCAGAGCCGGCATGGCGATATCCATCACCGCAACGTCCGGCGCGAACTGTTCCGCCAGCGCCGCCGCTTCGCGCCCGTCGGCTGCCTCGGCGACAACCTGGAAGCCCGGCTGGTTCTCCAACAGCAGGCGCAGACCTTTCCGAACGATGGTATGGTCGTCGGCAAGCAGAATTCGGATCGGCTTCATTTACCTTCCTCTTCCTCCGGAGCCGCCCGGCGCAACGGGAACACCACGCGAAGAGCCGTTCCCCGCCTTGCATCGGAATCGACCTCGATAGCCCCGCCCAATTGCTTTACACGCTCCTCGATCCCCATGAGGCCCATCCCGCGCTCGCTCCGGGCGTCGAACCCCTTGCCGTCGTCCTCGACCGAAAGGCTCAACTGATCGGCCCTCTGCCGAACGGCGATTTTGATGCGCCGGGACTGGGAATGCTTTACCGCGTTGTTCAGCGCTTCCTGGGCAATGCGGTAGACGGCAGTCTTGTGCTCGTCCGGAAGATCCTCCGAGACCCCGTCGGCAAACACCCGTACGCTCATGCCGCTTCGCTTGGCTACCTCTCGCGCTTGCCACTGAAGCGCTGGAACGAGGCCCAGATCGTCCAGCATGGAGGGCCGCAGCAGTAACGCCATGTTGCGCACTACCGCGATGGAATTCTCCATCAGCTTCTTGGCCTCTTCGGCCTTCACTCCGGCCCCTTCCGCGTCTCCGCTCCGGAGCAGGTTCGAGAGGTTCGCCATTTCCACCAGCACTCCGGTCAGCGATTGGCCGATCTCGTCGTGGAGTTCGCGGGCTATTGACCGCCGCTCATCCTCTTGCGCCTGTACAAGCCGGGCCGAGAGCGCCTGAAGATCCTCCCGAGCCTTCGCAATCTCCGTATAGCGCCGGGCCGCCTCTTGTTCGAGGCCCAGGATTCTCATGATGCTGAAGCCCGCAAGCACGAACCCCAACCCGATACTCAACGCAGCCGCGGCGGTCAGCCGCTCTCGGAATTGCGCAAAGGTCCGTTCGACGGCGTCTTTCGCCTCATCGAGCTGCTGTTCGTTGATGACGCCAATTTGATTCGCAATCCCGAGCATCGCGGTGCGCCTGGGAAATACTTCATCGCGCAGGAAAACGTATCCATCGTTCTGCCGCTGCGCGCGGCTCCACTTCATCACCGGTTCAAGCGCATTCCAGTACGATGCGAGGCTCTCTCCCAGCGCCTGAAACGGGGCCGTTTCGCGGCTGCTGAGCAGCGAGCGGTACTCGTCCAGCGCCGAGTCCATGTCCTTGCGGGCCTCCAGCAGACTGTAGCGATGACCGTCGGCTTTCCCGGCTTCCCGTTCGAGCAGATAATCTCTGACGTATGTCCCGGAGACGTATAAGTCTCCGCGGATCCTGTCAAGAACTCGCGTGCGCCGGAGAAACTCTTCGCGAGCTTTGTCATTCGTGCTCTGGATCTGCCGGAGAGCATCCAGCCCGCCGTAGCCGGCCAGCGCCAGCAAAGCCAACAGCCCGCCGAAGCCAATGATCAAGACGAACTGGCTTCCGCGGCCGGATGTACGCAAAGGAGCCATTGTTTACTTGAGCGGCGCGTCCGTCAAAAAGTCTCTCTGTGCCAATCCTATCGCGCCGGGGAGGAACTCGTCGATCTCGGAGCGTTCCGCCGCGAGGCGCGGGCCTCCCGTGCAGCGCTGCCTGTTTCAACAAGCCCCCACAGATCCCCTGCCGCGCAACGAAGTCCCCGCCACTGCGCCCCAGGCGGGCCCTCTGCTTCCGAATCCAGCGATTTCTTCATGCCGGAGCGACGTTCCATCGTCCCCGCGCGCAAGCTCCCGCAAGCCAGTAAGGCGCTGTGGAGCCCGGATGCTACACTGTTCCTTCCCGCCGGTATTGCGCCATGTGGATTGTCCGTCTCGCCCTCACCCGGCCCTACACTTTCGTGGTGGTAGCGGTTCTCATCGCCATCCTGGGCGGAACCGCCATCGTTACCATGCCCGTGGATATCTTCCCGTACATCGATATCCCCGTCGTCAGCGTCCTCTGGAGCTACGGCGGACTCCCGCCCGAAGAGATGGAAAAGCGCATGGTCACCATCTTCGAGCGGTCCATGACCACGACCGTGAACGATATCGAGCACATCGAATCGCAGTCGTATAACGGCATTTCCGTCGTTCGCGTCTATTTCCAGCCCAACGCTAAGGTCGAGGTGGCGCTCTCGCAAATTACCGCCATCGCGCAGACGTTGCTCCGCATATTCCCTCCCGGTACGTTTCCTCCGAACATCCTGAAATACGACGCTTCCTCCGTTCCCATTCTGCAACTCGGGTTGGAAAGCCAGACGTTATCCGAGCAGCAACTATTCGATTACGGCCAGAACTTCATCCGCACGCAACTCGCAACCATCCAGGGCGCCGCCGTGCCGCTTCCCTACGGCGGCAAGTACCGCCAGATCATGGCCGATCTCGACCCCGAAAGGCTCCTCGCCAAACAGCTCACGCCCGCCGACGTATCGAACGCGTTCGCTCTCCAGAACCTCATCCTTCCCGCCGGAACCGCCAAGATCGGCGACAAGGAATATCAGATCAAGCTCAACAGCAGCCCGCGCGTCCTCGCCGACATGAACGACATGCCGATCAAGGTCGTCAACGGCGCCCCGGTGTACATGCGCGACGTGGCCCAGGTCCGTGACGGAAACGCCGTCCAGACCTGCATCGTCCGGACCAACGGCGTGCGCGGCGCTCTGCTTACCGTGATGCGTAACGGGAAGGCCTCCACGCTGGACGTAGTCAACAACGTTAAAGCTTATCTGCCCAAGATACTGGCGGGCCTGCCCTCCTCGTTGCACGTCCGCCAAATGTTCGATCAATCCATCTTCGTGCGCGCCGCCATCAACGGCGTCGTGCGCGAGGCCGTCTTGGCCGCCCTGCTCACTGGCTTGATGATCCTGCTCTTCTTGGGAAGCTGGCGCAGCACGCTGATCGTTTGCATCTCGATCCCGCTCTCGATCCTCTCCTCGCTCATGATTCTCAGCCTGACCGGGCAGACCATCAACGTCATGACGCTGGGCGGAATGGCGTTGGCCGTCGGAATCCTCGTGGATGACGCCACCGTGGCTATCGAAAACATCCACCGCAACATGGCCATGCGCAAGTCGCTGGTGCGCGCCGTGCTCGACGGTTCCCAGCAGATCGCGGCCCCGGCCTTTGTCTCTACGCTTTCCATTTGTATCGTCTTCGTCCCGGTCCTGCTGCTCACCGGGGCGGCGCGCTATCTGTTCACGCCCCTTGCGCTCGCGGTGGTCTTCGCCATGCTGGCGTCGTACTTCCTTTCGCGGACCCTGGTGGCCACCATGGCGCACCACATGCTCGGAGCCGACGCCGCGCATCACGCCGCGGAGCATTCCGGCCGCCGTCCCGGCCCCTTCCGTGCGGTTCACCTGGCCTTCAATCGCGGTTTCGAACGGATGCGGAGCGCCTACGCGACGCTACTGCACTGGTTCCTGGCGCATCCCGCGCTCGTGCTCGCGCTGTTCGTGGTTTTTGTCGGCGGTTCCCTCTGTCTCGCGCCTCTGATCGGCAGCGACTTCTTCCCGACCGTCGATTCCGGCCTGATGCGCCTCCATGCGCGCGCTCCCTCCGGAACGCGCGTCGAGCAAACCGAGGTATACTTCGCCGCCATTGAAGACGTCATTCGCCAGACCATCCCAGCGCGCGAAATCGATACCATTCTGGACTCCATTGGCCTGCCGTTCGGCGGAATCAGCCTGGCCTACGGGGATTCCACCGTCATCGGTCCGAGCGACGGCGACATCCTCGTCTCGCTCACGCCCGAGCACGGCTCTACGGCCGCTTACACCGATACGCTCCGTAAGCGTCTGCACGAAAAGTTCCCCGACGTGGTGTTCTTCTTTGAAGCCGCCAACATCACCAACCAGATTCTGAACTTCGGCCTTCCCGCCCCCATCGACGTCGAAATCCAGGGCCGCAATCTGGATGCAAACTACCAGATCATGCGCACCGTCGCCGAGCGCGTCGCGCGCGTTCCCGGCGCGGCCGACGTCCACATCCACCAGGTGGTCGACTATCCCGAGATTCACGTGGATGTGGACCGCATCCGCGCCGGCGAGACCGGCCTCACGGAGCGCGATGTATCGCAGAGTCTGTTGATTTCGCTCAGCTCCAGCGGTCAGATCGCGCCTACCCAGTGGCTCGATTGGAATACCGGCGTGTCGTACGCCGTGGCGGTCCAGACGCCGCAGTATCGCCTGGACTCGCTGGGCGCCCTGCTGCGCACTCCCGTCGGAGCGCCCGCTTCCGCCGTGATTTCCACGACGCCCGGCTCGCTCGCCGGAACCGCCAACGCCGGCATCTCCTCCGTGGGAAACGGCCCCAGCCAGTCGTCCCCGGCGTACGGTAATCCCGGCGTGACCTCATCCGCCCCGGAACTTCTCTCCAACGTCGCGGGCGTCTCTCGAGGCGTCGGACCGCAGATCGTCAATCACTTCAACGTCCAGCCCGTGTACGATGTATACGCAAACGTGGATCGCCGCGACCTGGGCAGCGTCGGCGGCGCCGTCGAGAAAATCGTCGCGGATATCCAGCCGAAGTTGCCGCGCGGCAGTTCCATCGAAGTGCGCGGCCAGATCAAGACCATGGAGCAGTCGTTCTACCGTCTCGGCCTCGGGATGATCTTCGCGGTCGTCCTCGTCTACCTGCTCATGGCCGTCAACTTCCAGTCGTGGCTCGATCCGTTCATCATCCTGATGGCCTTGCCCGGCGCTATCGCCGGCATCGTCTGGATACTCTTCGTGACCCAGACCACGTTCAGCGTTCCGTCGCTGATGGGTTCCATTATGTGCATCGGCGTGGCCACCGCCAATAGCATCCTGGTGGTGGTCTTCGCCAATGACCAGCGTCTGGAAGGCATGAACGCGCGCGAAGCCGCGCTCTCGGCCGGCTACACGCGCATCCGTCCCGTGCTGATGACCGCCGCGGCCATGATTATCGGCATGCTTCCCATGGCCTTGGGCATGGGTGAAGGCGGCGAGCAGAATGCGCCGCTGGGACGCGCCGTCATCGGCGGCCTTGTGCTGGCCACGCTGACGACGCTTTTCATCGTTCCTCTGGTCTACAGTCTGCTTCGTCATCGCCCACCCGTGGATTACGATCGGAGGATCGCGGACGAAGAGAATCCCATCGGCTTCACGGATGCGCATTCATAAGGATCGGAAATGAACGACCCTCGACTTGACGAAGACCGCCTGCTTGCGGAAATAGAGGATCTCAAGCGCCAGCTCGCGGAGCAGAAGAAACTCGCGGCAGGCGTACGGCAGGGGGCCGCGGGCCCGTCCGGCCGCACGCCGATCGGGCTCGCCGTGCTCGTGATCGCGCTGGTGGTGGCCGGTTTCTTCGGAGGCTATCTTCCCCGCCAAAAGCGCGAGGCGGATCTCGCGGCCGAATCCAAGTCCGCCTCTGCCAGCCTTCCGGTGGTGAACGTCGCATCCGTGTCCCGCTCGGGGGATAGCGACGAGCTGGTCCTGCCAGGCAGCATCCAGGCGGTTACCGAAGCGCCCGTTCTGGCGCGCGCCAGCGGCTACTTGAAGCAACGTCTGGTGGATATCGGCGACCGTGTGACCGGAGGCCAGATACTGGCTGAAATCGAAGCTCCCGAGTTGGACGAGCAAGTCCGCCAGGCCCAATCGGGCATCGAGCAGGCGGGCAACACCGAAGCGCAAGCCGAGGCCGCGCTCAAGCAAGGCCAGTCGAACGAAAACCTGGCGCGCGTCACCGCCCAGCGGTGGGCCAACCTCGTCGAAAAGAAAGCCGTTTCGCGCCAGGAGAACGACAACTACCAGTCCCAATGGGCTGCCCAGCAGGCCAACGTGGAGGCGCTTCAGAAATCCGTCGCCGCCGCCAAGAGCAACGTCGCCGCGCTTCAGGCGAACCTGGACCGTCTCAACCAGCTCAAGAGTTACCGAACCGTTCGCGCTCCGTTTTCGGGCGTCATCACCGAGCGCAACGTGGATACCGGCGCTCTCATCGGCGAAGGCAACACCCTGCTGTTCCGGATCGCCCAAACCGGCCGCTTGCGCATTTATGTGAACGTCCCGCAGGCCGACTCGGCTTCGGTCCGCTCCGGGCAGCAAGCCGCCGTCACGCTCCCCGATCTGCCGGGCCGGAAGTTCGCCGGCGCGATCACGCGCACGGCCAGCGCGCTTGACCCTTCCAGCCGCACGCTGCTGGCCGAGGTTCAATTGCCGAACGAAGACGGCAGCCTGCTCCCCGGCATGTACGCTCAGGTGCGGTTTTCGGTGCCGCGGACGCATCCCATGATCACCATACCGGGCGATACTCTCGTGGTTCGCAGCGACGGACCGCAGGTCGCAGTCGTCGATCCGGCCGGTTTGGTGCACTGGACCCGGATCCAGCTCGGGCGCGATTTTGGCGACCACCTCGAAGTGCTCTCCGGACTTCAGGAGGGCCAGCGGTTGGTGGTCAATCCCAGCGACGCCGTTCGCGATGGCGTCAAAGTAAAGCCGGCGGCTCGTGAAAAGTCCTAAGTGGGGCAGGTCTCCGGACCTGCCAGGCGTGTATTTCATGCGGAAAGTCACCATCATATTCGCCCTGGCCGCCGCCGTATGCACGGCCCAGACCGGTTCGGTCTCTTCCGGACCTCCGGTCTCCTTCGAGAATTCCCCGCGCGTCCACGAATTGATGCGCGCCGGCAACCTGTATCTTTCGCTTCAGGATGCGCTGGCGCTCGCCATTGAGAACAATCTGGACGTCGAGATCCAGCGTTACGGGCCTCCGGCCGCCGCGGCCAACCTGTTGCGCGCGCAGGGAGGCGGCAGTGTGCGCGGTTTGAATTTCACGCTCGCGGAGGTTCCCGCCGGAGTTGGCGGTCCCCTCAGTCCTGTGCTGACCAACGCGGCGGCTCCGGCCAGCGCAACGGCCGGCGCTTCCGTTTCCACCAACGCGCTCGCCCTCGGAGGCCTGGTCGCGCCGGGGTCAAATCTATCCATCCTTGGAACGGTTCCGCAATCGGTTGGCTCGGCGATCCCGAATTTTGACCGCGCGCTCACGGGTCAATTGAACTGGACCCACCAGAGCGCGCCGCAAACCAACTCGCTCTCGTACGGGGTTCCGTCGCTTGTCACCGCCACCACGCTCGCCAACGCGGGCATTCAGCAGGGTTTCGCCAGCGGCGCGCTGGCCAGTTTCAACTTCAACAACAGCCGCCAGTCGGCCAACTGGTTCTCGTCCCAGTACAATCCGTATAACGGTTCCAGCCTCGGGTTCACCGTCACGCAGCCCCTCCTGCGCGGCTTCGGCGCGAATCTCAACCGCCGCTTCATGCGCATCGCCGGCAACGAAGGGAGAATCGCCGGCCTGCTCTTCCAACAACAGCTCGTAGCCACGGCTTACGGCGTGGTTCGCCTCTATACGGACTTGGTGGCTCTGTATGAAGACGAAAAAGTAAAAGCGGACACCGTGACGCTGGCCGAGAAGCTCTACACCGACATATCCGCCGAGGTCGAGGAAGGCACGCTCGCGCCGGTCGAGCAAACCCGCGCGCAGGCCCAGGTGTTCTCCGCACGCCAGGCTCTCATCAACGCGCGTGGTTTACTCGAAGAGCAGGAGGCCGTCCTCAAAACCGTGCTCACGCGGCGAGGCAACGAGGACCCCGAAGTGCGCGCGGCCCGCATCATTCCCGCTACCGCGCTCGAGATTCCGGCGCAGGAGAACATCCGCCCCATCCAGGACCTGATCCAGGACGCATTGTCCAAACGCCCCGATCTGGGACAAGCCCGGCTGCAGATCGAAGATTCGCGGATCGGCCTCGCGGGCGCGAAAAACCTGACGCTGCCCGAAATCGATCTGGTGGGCGTCATGCAGAACAACGGCCTGGCCGGACCCGCAAATCCCTTGGCCGCCGTTCCGAATTCCACTTTCGTGGGCGGTTATGGAAGCACGCTGGAACAGATCTTCGCTCGCAAGTATCCCACCTACGGCGTGGGCGTGCAGGTGACCCTTCCGATCCACAACCGCATAGCCGAAGCCGATCTGGCGCGGGATGAAAACCAGGTCAAACAATCGCAGATTCGGCTGCGCGAATTCGAAAACCAGGCGCGCCTGGAAGTGGAAGACGCGCTCATCGCCATGAACCGCGCGCGCTCGTCGTATGAAGCCGCCGTCCAGGCCCGCAAGCTTCAGGAAGAATCGCTGGCCGCCGAGCAAGCGCGCCTCGAAGTGGGCGCGTCCACAAGCTTCTTCGTCATTCAATATCAGAATCTGCTGGCGCAAGCCCGCTCCACCGAAGTGGCCGCGAAAAGTTCCTACGTGAAAGCCCGCGCCGCCCTCCAGCGAGCCACAGGCAGCATTCTCGACGACAACCACATCTCCGTCAACGCCGCATTAAAGGGCAAAGCGCAACCGTAGTGGGGCCAGGCATTCCTGCGTGCCGCCGGTCTCCGGACCGGCGTCTCCGTGCCGCAACTGTTCGGCGCCACGCTTAACCCAAGTTCGTCACGAAACTGTGGAAAACCCGGCTAACCCGTTCAGAATGAGTTTAGGCTACGGCCGAGTCTGCACTACATTTGGACTGGAAATCGAGACGTTCCGGCAGGCTGAGACCGAGCTGGTGAAGAAGAGATTTTTGTTCCGTCGTGGGCTCTGTAATCCGGCGGAGTCGGATCTCGCGCCCATCCGTCGTGGGGAGGACAATGTCGGCGCTTTGCAGCGTGGACAGCAGAGCCAGCGCCTTCATCGGGGACATCGGCTGCGCATTGTCCACGCCGCTGATGGATGGCTGGGGAACGATAGCGGGCCGTCGCTTCAGCAGATGTTTGAGCGTCACCCAGAGAGCATAGCCGAGGAACGCCACCATCACGTGGGCCTTGACGCGCGGCTCCAGTTGGTGGAACAAGGGCCGAATCGACAACTCGCTCTTCAACGCGCGGAAGGATGCCTCGGCCTCGGTCAACTGCATGTACTTGGCCCACAACTCCTCGGCCGTCCCGGCCCTGATGTTGGTGCGCAGCAGATAGGCGCCTTCGCGCGACTCGCGCCAGGTCTGGCGGTCGTCTTTCATCTGCCAGGACAAACGAACGCCTTCGGCCGTGTCCCGTAGAGAGACCTCGTAGAGGTCGTTCACCGACGGATGCCTGGCCTGAATCTTTCCCAGCCGCCGCTCCATCTTGTTGCGGTCCTTCAGCCGTCCCGCGGCGACGGTCTTCTGCAAGCGTTGCAAGGCGTCTTCCATGCTGGTGGAGAATCGTTTCCGGATGGCCTTCTCCTTTTCCTTGCGGCCGGTGGTGCGGCACAGGATGTAGGTCTCCTCGCCCTGCGGAATGGCCACTTGTTTCACTTCCACTTCGGGCCGCACCCGCACCCAGCCGTCCTGCGACAGTTCGGCTTCGAAGCGCTTCATCTGGCTGCGCGGCGTGCCCACCAGATACTGGCCGTCGCGCTTGCGGATCGCCGCCAGATTGTCCTCGCTCACAATGCCGCGATCAAACACCCAGATCCGGCGCGCCTTGCCGTACTTGCGCTCCACCATGCGCAGGATCGTCTCGATGGTCGAGACGTCGGCGCGGTTGCCGTTGAACGTCTCGTAGCTGAAGGGGAAGCCTTCGCTGTTGACGATCAGCGCGATCACCATCTGCTCGCAGTCCGGACGGTGATCCCGCGAGTAGCCGCGGCGGATCATCGGGTTCTTCTCCGCCGCGCCTTCCACATAGGTGCTCGTCAAGTCGTACAGCAGCACGTCGAACTCGGCCTCGAACAACTCGCCGTAGCGTTGCTTCAGATGCCGCTCCAGCTTGGTCTTGTGCGGCAAAATGCGGTCCAGGCAGCGGTATAGGCGGGTGTCGTTGATCTTGCCTTCTTCGATCGCCAGCAGATCGTCGAGCGCGGTGGATGGATACCAGCGCTCTTCGACAGCCAGTTCGCTGCCCGGCGCGCACAGCCGGTTGACGGCCAGCACCGCCGCCACGCGCGACCACGGCACGTCGGCCGGGTCGTCGTCCACGGCCTGCTCGAAGAAACGATCCAGTTCCAGGCGCTTCCACAATTGCAGTCCCAGGTAGCAGGCGCCAAACTGCCGCGTCCTCTCCAGGCGCACTCGGTTGACCACCACGCGCGCCACCTGCGGATCGTCCGCCGGCGCCGCCACATGCGACGGGAAGAACTTCAGTTGCTGCGCTTCGCCCTGGTCGTTAAAGACCTCGACGGTTCTCAGCCAGCGCGCTTGCGCGGAGCTGTTCAACTCCCCCAGATAGCAGAGCGTCTTCTGGCGCGGACCATCGGACGTGCGCACCGTCTCGACCAACGACCAGTAGGTGTGATCCTTGCCATCCTTGCTGCGCGCGTGCGGCCTCAAAAACATCCTGGCCCGATTGTGTCATCACTGCCAGGAGCCTTCAAGAGGGTAGGTCTGCACTACACCGCGATTTTCGCGAACCGCTATTGCAGGCGCGGCACTTGCCGTCCATGGGAGCCTCGAAAAAGCTAAAACCGAGGGCGGCGTGACGAAAACCGGTTAATCCGCCCCGCGACCGATCCGTTCCGCACCCGTTTCCGTGCCGCGACTGCAAGGAGCGGTCGGCCGGAACCCGATGCGCCTGAATACCGTCCGCGCAGCCGCACGCCTGGCCGCGCGCGCAACATGATTCTGAAATCCAAGACCGGCTGAAATCCAAGCTCCGGAGGAGCGAAAGCAAGTAGCCCACGGCGTGAGCCGTGTGGAATGCAGCGAAATCGATCAAGCCCCGCCCCGGGGCGAAAGAACTTTTCTTCGGCAACTCATGGCCGCGGAGCCACGGTTCCCAGGCGTACTTGGTGATTGTCATCCAGTCCGCTGGCCGACGCACCGTAGAATCGGACATTCGCCAGCGAAGCAGCCGGCCCCGTCACGTAGCCCAGCAAAACCCGCTCACCGGCCAGGACCGTGACTCCGTTCAGCCACGCCGCCGCCACCACGCCTCGCTGGCTGTCTTCGACGAGCGGCGGCGTCAGGCCGGCCGCTGCGGTGAAGCGCAGGTCGGACTGCTGGTCGCCCAGCCCGAAAGTGATGGCCGTGCGGTTGAGGTCTTGAATCGCTTCGAGATACACCGGCGCCCGCTCGCTTCCATCCCTCTGCCCCTCCGCCCGCTCCAGTAAAAGCAAGCCCGCCACAGGGCCGGCTCCCCGCGCCACCACCCCGCGGCCGGCGGCATCCAGTTCCGTCGTTCCCACCGTTCCGCTCGATCCGCAGGCGCCTCCGCGCGACACTCGTACCGGTCGAATCATATCGAGGTCATTCACTCGGAATAACTCCACAATCAGGTCGCGGATATCCAGAATGCCGTCGCCGCCGCGCGTGGTCCCCGAGTCCGTCGGGTACAGATCCATCGCGTCGAACCGGTCCGAACAAGAGGCGGGCTTGAAACCCGGGATATTGTTCACCGCAAACAACTCCTGGATCAGGTCTCGGATGTCCAGAACCCCATCGCCGAAACTCGGCGCCGAGTCCGCGTTGTACGGGTAAACATCGCCCTCGAGGTAAGTAGTCGCAAGGCTGAGGGCGATAGGCGCGGAATCCGTAGCGCTGGCGCTCGCCGACCCGCCTCCCGATACGCTGACGCCGTTAACCTGCGGAGTGCTGGCAGTGTTCGTCACGTTCAGCGTCGCCGTAATCGGCGGATAGCTCTGCCCCCCTACGGCGGCGTCGCTGCGGCTACAGGCGTTGCCGCCCGCGGCGCACGCCCAGCCTGTTCCCGCCATCGATACCAGGTTCATCCCAGGCGGCGGCGCTTCGGTCACTGTCACCGTTCCATTGGTCGGGCCGGTCCCCGTTGCGCTGGATACCGTCACGGAGTAGACCACGTTCTGTTGCCCTTGCGAGAAGCTCCCGGAGTGGCTCTTGGCGACGCTCAACTTCGGCGCGATGGGGCTTCCCGCCACGATGCGCCCAATCACGTTGCCGCCTCCTTCCGCAAACCATATCGCCTGGTCTGCCCCAACCACAAGCACGACCGCCCCGCTCCAGGGATTCGGTATCGAGTAGGTCGTAAGCGCACCAGTGGTGTCTATCCGGCCGATATAGTAACTGCCGCTGAACCAGAGCGCGCCATCGGGCCCGGTGGTAATCCCTAGGCCGCCGCCCCACCTCGCGAGACCGGGCACGCTGTATTCGGTGATCGAGCCGGTTGTCGTGATTCTCCCGATCTTGGAGCCGAGCCACTCCACGAACCACAGCGCGCCGTCAGGCCCAACTGTGATGCCTTCCGGTTCGCTCCCACTCGTCGGAACGCTGTACTCGCTGACCGACCCCGTCGTTGTAATCCTCCCAATCTTGTTGCCCGAATTCTCGGTGAACCATAGGGCGCCATCCGGCCCGGCGGCGATCGCGCCCAGGTCACTGTTCGTAGTCGGAACCGTGTACTCGGTAAACACACCCGACACGGTAAGCCTTCCAATCTTGTAGACCTCCGTAAACCACAGCGCGCCATCCGGCCCGACAGTAATGATTTCCGGGAGGCTGGAAGTGGTGGGAATGGAGTACTCGGTGACCGACCCCGCCGTTGTGATTCTGCCAACCTTATTGCCCTCTTGCTCCAGGAACCACAGCGCGCCATCCGGCCCCGCCGTGATCGAATTCGGTTGGCTGGAAGCCGTCGGGACCGGGTACTCGGTCACAACGCCGGCCGTCGTAATCCTGCCGATTTTGTTTCCCGCAAACTCGGTAAACCAAATCGCGCCATCCGGCCCCGCCGCGATACCCCAGGGCTCGCTCGCTGCGGTCGGGACCGGATATTCCGTGATGGAACCCTGCACGGGAATTGACGAGATGGTTACTGAGTCGTTGCGGCTAATCGTGGCCGATCCGCCACCGGAAACAGTCACGGTATTGGGCTGGATCGAGCCTGCGGCGGCCGTCACTCGCACCGCCACCGTAATCGGGGAGTAGAGCCTGCCACCAAGCAGCGAATCGCTACGGGTGCATGTGGCGCCGCCCGCCGGGCACGTCCACCCGTCGCCTGCCATGGAAAGCAGGGTCAAGCCGGAAGGCATCGACTCCGTCACGGTCACGGCGCCGGTGGTCGGCGCCGAGCTCGAGTTGAGGTTGCCAACATAAACCGCGTACGTTCCGATCTGCCCTTGCGCAAAGCTGCCGGAGTAGGTCTCGATAACAAATAGCCAAGGACCCGAGCTATAGACATTCGTGCTATCGGAGGCGCTGGCGCCGCCCGATCCCCCGCCGGAAACGCTCACGGCGTTTACCTGGGGCGTGGTGGCGTTGGCGGCAACGTTCACAGTCACCGTAATGGGCGGGTAGCTGGCCCCAGCGGCCAGGGAGTCGCTGCGAGTGCAGGCTGTACCGCCCGTCGGGCAACTCCAACCCGCACCGGCCATTGACACAAGGCTCAGTCCGGATGGAATCGTGTCCGTCACGGTTACCGCGCCGCTGGTCGCGGCGCCAGCCTCATTAGAGACCGTCACCGAATAGGTGTCGCCGTTTTGGCCCACCCAGAAACTGCCGGTGTGAGTGACGGTCACAGCCAGGACCGGATCGCGAGCGTGGGTCAGAACGCCGGCTGAGGTTCCCGCGAATACCGTCGAGCCGCCTGGATCAAACGCCAGAGCATTGACCTGCGGAACGGCCAGGGGTGGATTGAACTGGCTCCAGGTTGTTCCTCCGTCGAAGCTCTGGTAGAAACCGGCTTGGTCGGTTCCCACGTAGATCGCGGTAGGCGCCAGCGGACTAAGAGCGAGCGCATAGTAGTAACCCGCGCCGGGAACCGTGGTCGTATTCCAAGTCGCCCCGCCATCCGTGCTCTTGTTCAACCCGTTCGAGGTCATGTAGTAAATAGTGTCCGGTGCGTGCGGGTCAACGGCCAGGTCAACACCTTGTGGAGGATATTCAGTCGTACCGGTCGCGATGACGCTCCAACTGGCTCCCCCGTTCACGGACTTGAAAAGCACTACCGAAAGGTTTGAGGTAACGGCCTTGGCATAGATTGTGCTTGGCGTAGCTGGATTGATCGCCAAAGCACTCACCTGCGGAGTGACCCCGTTGACCGCCAAGCCAGTGTTGACGGCATTCCACGTCGCGGCGCCATCGGTGCTCTTGAACACACCGCTATAGGTCCCCGCATAGACCGTGCTTGAAGTTGCAGGATCGATGGCCAGAGCAAACACGAATTGGCCCGACAGACCCGAGTTTGCAGCGGCCCAGCTCCCGGCGCCGTCGATGCTCTTGTACACGCCGCAAATGCCGCCGCCAACGCCATTCCCGGCGGCGTAGAGCGTAGTCGTCGTAACGGGATCGACGATCACTGAAGTTGCGCCAAATAATACGGGCCCGTTAGGCAGGCCCTTGCTGGCCGGCGTCCAGCTCGCGCCGCCGTCAGTACTCTTAAACATTCCGCCGCCGCTCGTGTCGCTCGTCCCCGCGTAGATCGTGGCCAGCGCCGCAGGATCCACGGCCAGGGCGGAAACGTTCGCGGCCGAGAGCCCGGTAATAATCTCACTCCAGTTCGTTCCTTGATCCGAGCTATTGAACACGCCGCTGCCGCTCGATCCGGAACCGGCATAGACAGTGCTTGGGCCGCCGGGGTTCTCGCCGAAAGCGATTAGTCCGATACTCGCTAAGGTGGGGGCCGAAACGGCGCTCCAGTTCGCCGCCCCATCGGTGCTTACGAATACATTTCCGTACGGGTTCGCCGCATAAAGCGTCGCCGGAGATGCCGGGTCGAGCGCCAGGACCCACGCGAAACCGCGGCCGCCGTTCATGGCCGTCCAGGTCGCTCCCGCGTCAACGCTCTTGTAAACGGGGAGATATCCACCGGTAATAGGCATCGGTAGGGTGTAGAGGGTGGATGGGGTTCCGGGGTCAATCAACACCGCCCAAATGTAGGCGCTGTTGGGCAGACCTCTGCTGGAAAGCGTCCAAGTGTCCTCCGCCATCCGTGCTCTTGTAGATCTGCTGGCCTGCCGTAGCGCCGGAGCCGGACAAGGCCGGCGCACCGCGTACAGCGTGCTCGGCGTCCGGGGGTCGATTGCGAGCGCAGTTACCGGGTTAAAACCGTACTGGCTTACATTCGGCGCGACCTGGCTGAAGGTCCAGGTTGCCCCACCGTCGGCGCTCTTCAATACTCCAGCAACCCCGAACCGCTCACGATCTCGGAGCCTGCGCCGTAGATCACCCCAGGCGTTATTGGATCAAAAATCACTTGGGATATAGTCGCGCCGGCCGGCAGCGTAATAGAACTCCAGCTTGCGCCTGCGTTTGCGCTTGTATACAGGCCGTCCCCCGTCACGGCGTAAAGTGTCGAACGAAGAGTAGGGATCGATTGCCAAGCTGCTTATGAGAAGGCCGTAGTAGTAGTGGTCCCATTAAACAGGCTGCCGCTCGCCAAGCCGTTATTAATTGCCGTCCAACTCGCGCCTCCATTCATGCTCTTGAAGACGCCGCCACCCAACGATCCCGCGTAAATAGTGGTCGGGGTGGCCGGATCGACCACCAGGGCTGATATCCCGCCTCCGCACGGGCCGTTGCCAAACCAGGTTTGGGCCGCCGGGTCGTTCTGAGCCGGAGCCGTCTGGCAAGGCGAAATAGCGGTGGGGAACGTCACCGTAACCGTCGCCGATCCCGATGCGCTGCTGTAAATCGAGGAACTTGAAGCGTCGGGGGTATAGGTTGCCGCAATCGTGTCCACCCCCGCCGCCAGCGAACCCGAAGGAATGTAGATTGTGGCTTGGCCGAAACTGAGCGCAGCCTGCACCGATGTGTAGCCGCCGGAGGTCAGAGTCACGGAGCCGGTCGGGCCGCCGCTTGCCCCGGATACGGTGACAATCGCCGTTATTATTTGGGCTCCCGCGGTGGTTGAGGGATTTGGCGCAACCGTTACTGTCGGCGCCGCCGTCCCCGGTGCGGCGCTCGGCGTGGGAGCCAATGGGCTGGACTTGCTCTCCGTCGCGGGACTCGTTGGTCCTGCAAAAAGCCCCACGGCAAACAAAGCAATTACTGCTCGTCTGCCCCCTCTCCCAACGGTCCTACGATCGCCCAATCGCCGCCCGCCGGCGCCAACCGCCCAGTCGCCTGCGCGGACTTGCCCAGCCATAGTGTATGCCATTCGCATTGCCCCCTTCGGCGTCAAGAGACCTGCGGAAAGAAGGAACAAAAATCCTATCACAGACTTGTTCCCGCGAGCCTTACCGAGTCAGAATAATGGCATCCGTGAACCAGGAGGATTGTGTCTTCCCGGCTTGGGCCTTCCGCGTCCGAGATCACACCAAGGCCGGCCCAACTTCGGGCGCCGCGCAAACCGATTACCTCTTCGCGGGCTTCGACCACGGGGACCTCGCCACAGCGCGGACCCCGCGCCGTTAGAATATTAAGTTCAGGCATGTTGGGAAAACTCGAACTCGCGGTAATGGATATCCTGTGGGCAACGGGAGACTCGACCGTCCACGACGTCGCCCGCCAGTTGGATCGGCCGCTGGCTTACACCACGGTCATGACGACCCTTGATCGCCTGTACAAGAAAGGCTTCCTGAGCCGCAGCAAGTCCGACCGCGCATTCCTGTACATTCCCAAGCTGACCAGAGCGGAATGGGAACGGAAACGCGCTGGAGAATGGTTCGCCGACTTCCTGGCCGGATCGGAGCCCCCTCGCGACCTTCTCGTGTCCTGCCTGGTAGACGCCATCGGCCAGCAGAATGCCGCTCTGCTGGATGATTTGGAGCGCAAGATCAGGCTCAAACGCGGCGAACTGGAAGGGGGAGGCCGAAAATGAATCTCCCTTACCTGCCCCGTCTGATCCTCTTGTGCGCCGCGACGGTTTTCTGGGTTCACACGGGGCTGGCGCTGGTTGTGGCCATCGCGGCGCGCGGAGCCATCCGTTTCGCCGGCAGGCAGCGTCCGTTCGTGGGCGCCCGCGTGGTACTCTGCCTTCGGCTTCTGCCGGCTGCCATGGCTGGATACCTCGGCTGGGGATTAGGTATTTCCAGTTACCTTGCGCTGGAACCGAGAGGAACGGAGGAGCGGATCGGTCCCGCGTGTCTCATCGCGGGCCTTTTCGGAATCGCCATCTGCGTCGTTGGGCTGGCCCGCGGCTTCGCCATCGCCATTCGGTCGGCGAAGCGCTTCCGGTCCTGCCGCGAGACCGGCGCTCCGCTGTTGGCGGTGGCGGGTATCGTCAGGCTTCGCGTGGTGGTTTCCGCCGGCGTGCGGGCGTCCCTAGCGCCCGATGAACTGGCCGCGGCCCTTCGGCACGAGGAAGCGCATCGGCATGCGCACGATAATCTGAAGCGGTTCCTGATTCTGGCTTCACCGATCGTTTTCCCCTTCTCTCGCGCGTTCCGAGCCCTGGATGGAGCGTGGCGCAGGCTGGCCGAATGCGCCGCAGACGACTACGCGGCTGGAGAATCGGCCGAGCGGGCACTGGCGCTTGCCTCCGCTCTGGTCCGCGTCGGGCGTATGCGCGCGGGCATTCCGCTGGAGCCGCTCGGCGCATCTTTTCTTACCGAAACCGACGATCTGCGCAAACGCGTCGAGAGGCTGATCGGCGACCGGGCGCCGGAACAGCCGCGGCGCGCGTTCGCGCCGGCCGGAGCGGCCATCGTCCTGGCCTCCGCCCTCGCCCTCATCCAGCCCTCTCTGCTAGGCTACGCGCACCGCTGCATCGAGGCGCTCGGACACTAGCCCCAACACTGTTCGGCTAACGCCGTGGCGCGGGCTGTCAAGCCTGCAGAGCCGAGATCGTCTCGGCTTTTCCTCCTCCGCATCGCCTAAGTGAACAGCATTGAGGCTAGCCCGTCCTCAATTACGATCCATGGTAGTAGGTCCCGCCGAAGGCTACAATCAGCGCATCTGAGGCGGTCTCGATCCCGTCAACTTCGGCGTCCGGCGTGACGCGCGACGTATCGCAAAGGATGACACCGGCCCTTCAGGTAACGAACCACCGCCATGATCACCAAAGGTCGATTAATCTTTATTGCGACTGCTTTCTTACTCCTTGCCTTGTCGGCGGCGCCGTCCGTCGCGCAGTCCCCGAGTATGGCGTCCCTCACCGTGGTGGTGACGGATCAGAGCGGCGCGGCCGTCGGCGATGCCAAGGTCGCCGTGACCAATACCGCCACCGGCGCCGCGCGCGAAGCGCTCTCCGGCGTCGACGGCAGTTCCACTTTCCCCGGGCTTTCTCTCACCGGTGGATACACCGTGAAGGTCGCGAAGTCGGGCTTCGCCGACGAGCAGGCCGAGGGCATCGTTCTGCGCGCGGGTGAAACGGCCGTCGTCAAGGTGAAGCTCAATGTGGGCGCCGCGAAAGCCGAGGTCACGGTTTACGGCACTGCCGAAGGCGTGCGCGCCGACCCGCAGATCGGCCTCACGCTCGATTCGGCGCAATTCAACGACCTGCCCGTGCTGGGACGCAAGCTCGCCGAGATTCCTCTGCTCAACGCGGCGTTCCGCCAGGGAAAAGGCCTCGGCGACCTGTACATCAATCAGCCCTTCGTCGCCACCGGGGCCGGCTCGCGCCGCACCGCCACAACCATGGTGGATGGTTCCAGCAACGACGAGGCGTGGGGCCGCCAGTTCGCCATGTCCACGCTGCCCATGAGCGCCGTTCAGGAAATGTCCGCGCTCACCACCGCTTTTTCCTCCGAATTCGGGTGGACGTCCGGCCCGGCGCTGAACATCGTCACCAAGAGCGGAACGAACGAACTTCATGGCGAAGGCATTTGGGTGGACCGGCCCGGCGATATGCAAGAGAAATCGTTCACCACCGACGGTTTCTGCGCGCCTTCCGTTCCCACCTGCGTGACGCCGCCCACCCTCGCTTCCATTAGCCCGGTGGACATTCCCGACACTCTGGATGACTACTCCGCGGCGCTCGGCGGCCGCCTCGTCAAGGACAAGACCTTCTTCTTCCTTTCCGACGAGTATACGCGGCAGGATCGCGTCGCCCAGCTTTCGAGCACGCTGCCTTCGTTCGTGCTCCCAGCCGACGGCAGTTTGAGCTATACCGGCTACTATCACCAGGAGTTGTTGGACGGCCGTCTGGACCACCGGCTCACCTCCGCGCAGAACCTCATGTTCCGGTTCAACGTGGACCGCTTCATCGATACCAACCCGCAGGATTCCGTCGGCGGCACCAGCGCCCCCAGCGTGGCGCGCATCTTCCGCCGCCGCTCCTGGACCACGCAACTGAACCACTCCTACACGCTGACCCCCAACTTGCACAACGAACTTCGCTTCGCCTGGCAGAACGGCAACCCGGTCGGGAATTGGGATGCGCCGGCTGTCTCCACCGGCTACACGCGCAGCGGATCGGTGCCTTTCACCATCGGTCAATCGCGCGTGTCGGACGTGTACAGTAAGCAGGCGCAGTTTTCGGACACGCTGTCCTGGACGCGCGGCCGGCATTTCGTTCGCGTGGGAGCCAGCGCCGTTCACGCCACAACCGGCGGCAACGGCGCCGAGTTCGGAACCGCCGTCCTCGGGACCTTCACTTTCAAGAGCACCACCACGGCGCCCTTCGGCCAGCTCACGCTCAACGACGTGCAGCAGTACACGCAGCCCATCAGCTTCGGCAATAGCAGCTACAAATTGAACCAGTGGCTCTGGGGCGGTTTCGTGCAGGACAGCTTCCGGGTGAACAGGCAACTCACGCTGGAGCTGGGAGTGCGCTACGACCGCCAGACCGTCATGGACTCCACCAAGGATTTCGCTCCGCGCGTGGGTTTCGGCTGGCATCCCGCCGGCAGTTCGCGGCTTTCCATCCGCGGCGGCTATGGCATGTACTACTCGCAGATCCAGTCGAACCTCATCGCCAGCTTCCTGACCGGCGGGCTGGACGGCCTGGACACGTACACCGCTACGCCGGGCCAGTACGGATTCCCGACCTGCCTGACGGGCTCGTGCCTTCCGCTGCAGTTTGACCCGAGAACGCTGCCGGCGTCGGAGTTGCCCGCGCGCGACATCACCATCCAGCCCGGCAAACGCGCGTATTACGAGACGCAGTTCGCCAAGTATGGCCTCAACTTCGATCTGCTGCCGAACTATCCCGACAAGCTGCTGAGCCCGCGCAGCCAGGTGGTCTCGATCGGGTCCGAGTGGGAAGTGTTCAAGGGGTTCTTCGCCGCCGCCGATTACGTCCACCAGCACTGGACCAACCTGGTCCGCACCGTGGATATCAACGCGCCGACGCCATTCGACCGCACGGCTCCCGGGCAGGTGCGAACGGTGGCCGCGGCCAACGTCACGCGGCCCATCCTCCCCGTCAACGGCGGCATCCGCCAGGTCAATGTCCTCATGAATCTCGGCACGGCCGATTACGACGGCCTCCAGACCCAGTTCAGCTATCGCGGCAGCCGGCGCATGTACGCCTCCCTCAGCTACACGCTCTCCAAGGCCACCAACACCTACGAGCCCGACGGCAACGGCGTCAGCCCCAGCGACAGCAACATCGCGCGGCTGGGCGAACAAGAGCGCGGGCCGAGCAGCATCGATCAGCGCCACCGCGCCGTCATTCTGTACAACTACAACCTGCCGCTGGGAAACACGGCGGGAACGTTTATGCAATTCGCTTCGGCGCGGCCCTTCAGCGCCGTGACCGGCGTGGATAACAATGGCGACGGCCTGAACAACGACCGTCCCGTGATCAACGGCGCCGTCATCGGCAAATCGACCTTCCGCGGCACTCCGACCTCCGATGTGTCGGTGTATCTGGAACATAAGGTGAAGATGGGCGAACGCCTCTCGGCCCTGGTGCGCCTCGAATGTACCAACCTGTTCAACCACGGCAATTACCTCGGCCGCGGCCAGACCACCTACGGTGATACGGGAACCGTCAATACGACCTTCGGCCAGGTGGCCAACGCCGGAACTGCTTCCACCACCGTGCCGGCATTCGCCAACATCGATCCCCCGCGCATGTTCCAGATCCAGTTGCGGTTCGTTTTCTGAGACGCCGCTCCGAAATTCGCTCAGCCTGATCTGAGCGATTAAACTGTTGGTGGAAAATTGCGCAGATCAGGCTGAGCGATTATTGGTACAGAGGGGCATCCGTCCGATGCAAATATCGGCGCGAACCGCGAAACGCCGGTGCCCGTGGCGCAGACACCCTCGAAAATCCTACGCTGTCGCAACGGCTGGCCGGGCGAGAAGGATCTGCAGGTCGAAGCCGGCTCGTGCGCATTCGCGCTGCAATCGCAGGCACTTGCGAGCCAGTGTCCGGGGGTTCGCCGGTGCGGTGCCTTTCTCCTGGTACTCGACGCCTTCGTGCAAGAGCAGCCAGATCACTTTGGTAATCCGGTGCGCTGCGGCCCAGGCTGCGCCTTTGCCTCCCAGTCTGGTCTTTAGTCGCCCAAACAGCCCCGCAAAGAACGTGTCCTTGGCATGCACGGCCGCCCACGAGATCTGGCATAGGAGTCGCCGCAGATACCGGTTCCCTTTGGGCGAGCGGGTGCTGTAGCAGACCCCGGCCGATTGCTGGCGGCCTGGGCAGACTCCGATCCAGGAAGCCAATTGTTCCGGGCTGGCGAAGGTCGCAGCGGTCGGCCCGATCTCGGCCAATAACTCCTGGGCAGCATACAAATCCACGCCGGGAACCTTGGTCAATCGCACCAGCGTCGCCAGATGATCCCGCATCGCCGCCGCTACGAGCGTGTTGATCTCTTCGATCTGCTGGCGCAGCAACTCCACCTGGTCCATCTTCTGCCGGAGCAACAGCCGGTACACCGGCTCCAGTTGCCCGGTCAGCGCCTCCTCCAACTCCGCCTTCTTCTTGCGTAAACTTCCCCGCGCCTCGCCGGCCAATGCCGCGATATCCGTCTCGCCCGCCACGATGCGCTGCAGCATCGCCCAGCCGCTCACCCCGAATACATCGCTGGCCACCGCCGCGAGCTTGATCCCGCCTTGCTCCAGCAACCCTTCCACATGGTTCCGGATCACGTTCATCTGGCGCTTGATCTGAACTCGGGTGCGCGTCAGCCAGCGCCAACTTCTCTCTTCCGCGCCCGGGATAAAACTCGCTGCCAAATCCCCGGATGCCCAACGGTCGGCCAACCGTTGCGCGTCTCGAAAATCCGTCTTCCGGCCCCGCGGCGCCTTCGTCTTCAGCGGATGCGTCAGGTGCAACTGGAAGTGCCGCTCCAGCCCGTACCACACCGGCCGCCAATACTGCGCGGTCGATTCCATCACCACTTCGCTCACGCGCCGTTCCTGCAGCCACGCCGCCAAGTGCTCGATCTCGCGCCGCGTCGCGCCGAACTGCCGCTTCTCGTAATGAACTTCGCCGTTCGCTTCGCCCCGGACCACCACCGCAAGCATCTTCTTGTGTACATCGATGCCGCTCAGGCAGCGATACACTGGTTCCATAATCGATCCTCCTGGTGGTCGACGTCAGCAGAGGACCGGTAGTTGAATCACAGTCACCCTCACGGGCTCTCCCGGCACGATCACCAGGACTCCCAATCATCTCTTCGTTCCGCGGTCCCAGATCAAACAATCCTACGGCCTCGCCGTATCCATTGCCTGCCACAACCTTGACTGCCGACGCGACCGCCAATATTTTCATACGGATCACTGCCCCGCCGCGGGGCCAAGAAACAGTCCTGTTTGCCGCGTCGAGAGTCATCTCGACGTTCTTCGTGCCACGCCGCGCCCTGCAATCCGTCACGTGCTCCACGCAATCGGGGCCGCAACGCGAACACGTACGACTCATTCACGGAGTCGTACGTATGGTAAGATCGGTTCGGGCATCGATTTGAGGATCACTCCGTCCGCACTTCGGCAAAACATCTACCGGATTCTCGATGAGGCCATTGAAACCGGCGCCCCCGTCGAGATCGTCCGCAAGGGAGCCATCGTCCGCCTCGTGCCGGACTCAAAACCGTCGAAGCTCTCCCGATTGAAGAAACGTAGCGGAATCTTCGTCGGAGACACGGACGACATCATCGGGATGGATTGGTCCAAGGAATGGAGCGAGCTTCGCTAGCCTACCTCGACACTCACATCCTAATCGTATTGAGGCAAGGCGACACCGCCATGCTGGGCAGGGAGGCGCGCCGCCTGATGGACCGATGCCTCCTGCTGGCGTCACCTTCCGCGCTCCTCGAGCTTCAGATGTTATTCGAAATCGGAAGACTGCGGCAGCGCCCGCCTGACCTGATCGCGGATTTGTCGCGCGACATCGGCCTCGAGATCTGCGATCTGCCGTTCCGCACCGTAGCCGAAGAGTCTCTCAGCGAGACCTGGACCCGCGACCCCTTCGACCGCCTGATAGTAGCCAACGCCAAAGCCCGCAATGCCTGGCTGATCACCAAAGACTCCCGCATCCGCGAACATTACCCCCGCGCCGTCTGGGACTGACGAGTCATCCCTTCCGCTTTACCGAATCGCCGGCGCAGTGTCCGTCGCGCGAAAATCTTCGCCCGTGAAGAGGAGCGGCTCGCCTGTCGATTTCGCGAGCGCATAGGAGAAACAGGAGTACGGGCGCCCAGCGGAAAGAGGCGCGCCAAGCCGTTCCGCGTTCTCCCCTCAGTTCGCGGACGGTTTTTCGACGTGGTCGATCACGATAACTTCGACCGGCGCCTTCCCGGCCCGCAACCGCAACCCGAGTTGCTCCTGGACCGCCGTGAAAAGACTGGGGCCATCCGGCGCTTCCGACGACGGCGTCCTAGCGCTCTGAGGCGTCCACCGCAAGGTGAAGTTAAAAAGTCCCCGCAGCCCCGTGCCGTTGACCACCGGTAAATCAACGCTGCGAGCGAGGATTCTGGCGAATCCCTCCATGTCGGTACAGCGGGCCTCCATGACGATGCCGCTGTTGTCAGTGGACGTGTTGGTTGAGGACTCGCCGGCCGCGGCTCTCTCGATCTTCGGTCCGTTCTTAGCCACTTCCAGCGTGTATGCCTGCAGTGACTTGGTCTCGCGGTGGAGGTTCAGCTTAAACCGTTCCGCAAGCAAACTCCGCAACATCGCCATCAACAGGGCATCGTCGTCGATCGGCTGCTCGGCTTTCGCCGTGATTTGGAAGCGGTCCGACTCCAGCCAGTCCGGACCTCCGGTGATCTGGTGCGGCCCGACGCCATATGCGCCCATAATGCAGCGCTTCAGGGTCACGTTATACGCATCGAGCCGGCCTGTTGCCGTCTTGATCCCGGAGTTCGAATTCGAATCGGCGATACTCGGCTTAATCGCGGCGACTTCGAAGCGTTGCGCGGTCCCCCGCCAGCCGCACACGACTAGCGCGGCGTACGCCATCGCCCGCGCTGGAACCCGCAACGTGCGCATACTGCAACATTTGACGCCGCAGACCGGCGAAACGTGCTGTGGGGAACTAACTTTTCTTCCCGTCCGCCGCCACTGCCTCGATGGCGGCCCGTACGTTCTGGGGCTCGCCCAGGAGTGTGGGTCGGGCCTTTGGGGCTGCCGCCGGGCTTCCGCCCGGCGTTTCGAGGCTAATTCGAGCCGCCGCCCACGGGAGCGCCGGCCCCAGAGGGCTGCCCCCCGCTCCGGCTTACTTCTTCTTCCCCTGCGCCGCCACCGCTTCCATGGCGGCCTTCACCTTCTCGGGGTCGCCCAGATAGTAGCGGTTCAGCGGCTTCAGATCGTCATCGAGTTCGTACACCAGCGGCATGCCGGTGGGAATATTCAACTCGACGATTTCTTCCTCGGAAATGTCGTCGAGGTACTTGACCAGCGCGCGGAGGCTGTTGCCGTGCGCGGCGATCAACACCTTCTTGCCTGACTGGATCGCCGGAGCGATGGTCTCGTGCCATAGTGGCAGAAACCGCGCCACGGTGTCCTTCAGGCACTCGGTAAGCGGAAGCTCTTCCTTGGTCAGCGATTGATACCGCGGATCGCGGCCGGGGAACCGTTCGTCGTCGGGAGTCAGCGCCGGCGGCGGAACGTCGTAGCTGCGCCGCCAGATTTTCACCTGCGCCTCGCCGAACTTAGCCGCCGTCTCGGCTTTGTTCAAACCTTGCAGCGCGCCGTAGTGCCGTTCGTTGAGCCGCCAGAACCTGTGCACCGGAATCCACATCAGGTCCATCTCATCCAGCACGGTCCACAGCGTTCGAATGGCGCGCTTCAGCACGGAGGTATACGCAACATCGAACGTATAGCCCGCCGCCTTCAGCGCCACGCCGCCTTCGTGGGCCTCCTGCAATCCTCTCTCGGAAAGGTCCACGTCCGTCCAGCCGGTGAACCGGTTCTCTTTATTCCACGAGCTTTCGCCGTGGCGGACAGTACGAGTTTGTGCATGGCGGTCTCCTCGCTACTGGCGGAACGCCTTTCGGCCCAGGAAGCACGCCGCGCTGCCAAGCTGCTCTTCGATGCGGAGCAACTGGTTGTACTTGCAGATGCGGTCCGTGCGGCTGGCCGAGCCCGTCTTGATCTGCCCGGCGTTGGTGGCCACCACCAGGTCCGCGATGAACGCGTCTTCCGTTTCACCCGAGCGGTGCGAAACCACGGAAGTGTAATTGGCTCGCGAGGCCATCGCCATCGCTTCGAGCGTTTCCGTCAGCGTTCCGATCTGGTTGACTTTGATAAGAATCGAGTTGGCGATGCCGCGCGCGATGCCCCGCGCGAAGATCTCCGGATTCGTAACGTAAATGTCGTCGCCCACGAGCTGGATCTTATCGCCCAGAGCGTCGGTCATCAGCTTCCATCCGTCCCAATCTTCTTCCGACATGCCGTCTTCGATGGAGACGATGGCCGGATACTGCCGCACCCAGTTCGACCAATATTCCACCATTTGCTCCGGCGTGCGCTGGCTCTTGTCGGATTTCTTGAATACGTATTTGCCGTCCTCAAAGAACTCGCTGGCGGCCGGGTCGAGACAGATGCCGATATTCTCGCCGGGCTTGTAGCCGGCCTGCACGATGGCTTCGAGCACGCTCTCGATGGCTTCCTCGTTGGACTTCAGCATCGGCGCGAAGCCGCCTTCATCGCCCACGGCCGTCGAATAGCCCTTCTTCGCCAGCACTTTTTTCAGCGTGTGGAATACTTCCGCGCCCATGCGCAGCGCGTCGGCGAAATTCGGAGCGCCGAAGGGAGCGATCATGAATTCCTGCGCGTCCACGGAATTGTCCGCGTGCGCGCCGCCGTTGATAATGTTCATCATCGGAACGGGCAGCGTCCGCGCGCCCACTCCGCCCAGGTAGCGGTACAGCGGACAACCCTTGGACGCCGCCGCCGCGCGCGCCGTCGCCATGGAAACCGCCAGGATGGCGTTGGCGCCGAGCCGGCCCTTGTTGAGCGTGCCGTCCAGTTCGATCATGGCGGCGTCCACGGCGGCTTGCATCACGGCGTCCATGCCCGCGAGTTTCGTGGCGATCTCGCCGTTCACGTGGCTCGCGGCCTTCAGCGTGCCTTTGCCCTGGTACCGGCTCTTGTCGCCGTCCCGAAGTTCCACGGCCTCCCGCGTGCCAGTGGAGGCTCCCGAGGGCACCGCGGCCCTGCCCATGCTGCCGTCGGCTAGATAAACATCAGCCTCCACGGTCGGATTCCCGCGCGAGTCGAGAATCTCTCTTCCGATGATCTTCGTAATTGTCGTCAAAGTAGTGCTCCTATATAAAAGCTGTCAGCTATTCGCTGTCCGCCGTGCGATCCCCGGCCCTCATCATGCCACCACCACAATGCCGGCTTCCGTAACGCCATATCCGTTTGCGAGATCCTGCTTGGGGTCGAAGCCAATGACGCTGCTCTCCGGGATCTTCACGCCGCTGTTGATAATGGCGCGGCGGACCCGGCTGTGCCGTCCAATCTCGACTCCCGGCAACAGAATCGAGTATTCCACTTCACAGAAACTGTTCACGCGGACGCCCGGAGAAAGCACGCTGTGCAGCACGCGTCCACCGGAGACGATGCAGCCGGCGCTCACCACCGAGTCCACGGCCACTCCCATGCGGCGGCCTTCCTGGGCGAACACGAACTTGGCCGGCGGCTGCTGCGTCCCCTTGGTTCGGATCGGCCAGCGCTGGTCGTAAAGGTTGAACTCCGGGGTCACGTCCACCAAATCCATATTGGCTTCGTAAAACGCGTCTAAAGTCCCCACGTCCCGCCAGTAGGGCGTGGGTCCGTAATTCAGATCGCGGAAATCGTAAGCCGCCACCCGCCTGCGCGCGATCTCGCGCGGAATCACGTCGTGCCCGAAGTCGTGCGATGAAGCGGGGTCCTGCGCGTCGTCGCGCAGCGCTTCGAGCAGCGCGTCCGTTTTGAACACGTAAATGCCCATCGACGCGCTGATCGCCGCCGGATTGAACGGCGAACGCTTGGGTTCGCCATGTTTAGGCTTTTCTTCAAAACCGGTCACGCTGTAGTCCGCGCCGATTTCGACTACGCCATAACGCGGCGCCGTTTCCGGCGATTCCTGGATTGTGGCGATGGTGATCTCGGCGCCGGTCTGGCGGTGCCAGGTCAGAATATCGCGGTAATCCATCTTGTAGATGTGATCTCCGCCTAGAACCAGCGTTACCTCGGGGCTCTCGGCCTCGATGCTTTGCAGGTTTTGATACACCGCGTCGGCCGTGCCCTGATACCAGTCGTCGCTCACGCGTTTCATCGGCGACAGAGTCTCGACGAATTCTCCGAGTTCCGGGGAGAAGATATTCCATCCATCGCGAATGTGGCGGATCAGGTCCAAGGCCTTGTACTGAGTCAGTACGAAGACACGCCGCAACCCGGAGTTTGTACAATTGGAAAGGGTGAAATCGATAATGCGGTAGGCCCCGCCGAAGGGTACGGCAGGTTTGGCCGTGTCGCGGGTAAGCGGGAATAAACGTTCTCCCGCGCCCCCCGCCAATAGAATGGCCAGGACCTTATCCATCGCTCCTAAACCATTGAAAGTACAATGGATACGCTATGCACAGCGGGGCGAAGAACGGACCCGCTGCATTTTTGGGCTTGACTTTGTCGAGCAACCACCTATGATATCAGTACCTTCTGTGCGAAGCACGGACCTGGTTCGTGCAGCCGATCGGTCTGGGATAGACCGGCAGGCCGGCGCCGGTGAGCGCCGCGCGGAAAGCTTAGGTCGGGCAGGGAGGTGTATCGGATTTGGCTGAGGTAAAGCTTCAAGAGGGCGAGACTTTAGAGAACGCCCTTCGCCGCTTCAAGAGGAAAGTACAGCAAGAGGACGTGATCAAGGAAGTGAAACGTCACTCCTCCTATTTGAAGCCGGGCGAGAAGCTCCGGGTCAAGCAAGCTTTGGCTCGCAAGCGGAACCGGAAGAAGTCACGCCGGGAGACCGAGTAAGACTAGACGGCGGCGCGAAAGCGCCGCCGTTTGAATTGTATTAAATAGTAACGGGTAGGTAACGGGTAAACAGACCATGGCGGAATTCCAGGATCGAGTGTTGAAGTGCGTGGATTGTGGGGCGGATTTCGTCTTTACGGCGGGTGAGCAGCACTTCTACCACGACAAGAACTTCAAGAACGAACCCAAACGCTGCAAGGCATGCAAGAACAAGCGGCAGCATGGCGGACCGTCCGGCGGCGCCCGGGCGGAAACTACGACAATGTGTTCTCAGTGCGGCCGCGAAACCACCGTGCCGTTCAAACCGACTCAGGGGCGGCCCGTTTATTGCCGGGAATGTTTCATGAGCCGGAAGGCCGCCGGCTAGGAGAGCTACTCCTTTCGGGGCAAGAAAGCGGAGTCGAGCGTCGGCGTTGGGGATCGGATCTCCCGTCTGTCCGTGCGGGCGGAGGCGTGCCTGATTTGTGTGCGCGGATGAACGGCTCGCGCTCGCTGTTTCGATTGGATCGGGTATCCTGAACTACGATGTCACGGATGATGGATGAAATCCGGCGCCAGCCGGAAACCTTGGCGCGCGCGCTCGCGGCGGAAAGGCGCAGCGCCGAGCAGTTCAAGCGCCTCGTGGAGAAGCAGCGGCCCCGGCTGATTGTGCTGGCGGCGCGCGGAACTTCCGACAACGCGGCGCTGTTCGGCCGATATCTACTGGAGATCGCGACAGGCATTCCCGTTTCGCTCGCGGCCCCTTCCGTCACCACGATCTACCGCGCGCGCATGGACTATCGCGAAACGCTGGTGGTAGGGCTTTCCCAGTCCGGCGAATCGACGGATGTCAATTGCGTTATTGAGCAGGCTAAGAGCCAGGGCTCGCCTACGCTCGGGATCACGAACGAATCCAAAAGCGCATTGGCCGGTCTGGCGGATCACGTCTTCCTGGTGAGAGCGGGCAAGGAAAGAAGCGTAGCCGCAACCAAGACCTACACTGGCGAGATGCTGATGCTCTATCTGCTGGCGTATTCGCTGGGCGGCGCGATCCCGCTTACGGAACTGGAACGCATCCCGGAAACGGTCGAAAGCGCCCTTCGTTTGGAGGCCGAAGTCGCATCCCTCTCGGAGCGATTCCGCTACATGCGGTACGCCGTGGCGGTCGGGCGGGGATTGAACTTCGCCAACGCATACGAACTGTCTCTGAAGCTCATGGAGACCTGCTACGTAGTGGCCGAGCGTTTCTCCTCGGCCGATTTTCTGCACGGACCCATCGCGCTGGTGGAGCCGGGTTTTCCGGTTTTCGCCTTTGCCCCGCGAGACCGGACATGGCCCTCCATGCGGTCCGCGATTGAGAAACTGCACCGCATGCGCGCCGAAATCGTCACGATTACCGATGCGGCGAACCCGGCCGCATCGGCCCGCGCAACACGGACCATCCGCATTCCCGCGGAACTCAAACCGCTGTTCACGCCGATCCCGTACATCGTCCCGGCTCAGATTCTGGCGGCCAGCCTGGCCGAGCGGAAGGGACTGGACCCCGACCGCCCGCGCATGTTGAGCAAGGTCACGCTGACGCTGTAGGACGCCAATCCCATTCCGCATCCGCGATGCGGCGGAAA
This sequence comes from Terriglobia bacterium, assembly GCA_963783505.1. GTDB lineage: Bacteria > Acidobacteriota > Terriglobia > Bryobacterales > Bryobacteraceae > BOG-224. Next base: position 110,476 of record CAWAOP010000027.1, read on the forward strand.
CGGCGGAGCGCCTATTTCGTTCTGCGGGACGCGTACTTGTTCAAGGCCGCTAGCAAGTTGGCGGCAGAGGCGGGAGGAGCGGCTCCCGATCCCAGTATTTGTTTGGCCGTCAGCCGCTTGCCATACATGGCTTCGTTTTCGTCGATGTCGTTGCGCAGCGTGGCCCCACTGAGCGATACGCCCGCGAAGAGGCCTCGCGAGCGCGACCACGACAGAATCTCGGCCGACATCAGCGCGTCGGTTTGCGCCGTAGCGTCGCGCCCCACGGGCCCGGCCGCCACGGAGGCCTCGCCGCCGAGCGTGAACTTGCTGGTGGCGAGCCTTTGCATGCCGCGGTCGTTCATCACGAGCAGGATCACGTCCGTCGACGAGACGCCGATCTGCGGTCCGATGCTCCCGCCTTCAACCCGTATCGCGGCCGGCGGACCCCACCCGGAGCCGCCGGCTTTCCGGCAAATCGAAAATCCACGGCCGTACTTCGCGCCTACAATCAGCACGCCCGCCTTCTTCAGATCCGGAACCAGCACGATGCAAGCGGACCGATCGAGCAAGCCTTGAGGGATCGCGCGATCCGGCGTGCCCATGATTTCCGAGAACAGAGCGGCGGAATCCGCCAGGCGTTCGTCGGTCTTGGACTTATCTACAGCGGCGAACAACGGCGCGCATCCGAGCGCCAGGGTAAGAGTGCACATCCACAGTCGCATGAATTCATGGTAGCGCCGGAAGCGAGCGATCGAGCCATTGGCCAAGCCCCTACGGGCGGCCGTGAGGAGGACTGGACGTGCGGCCTCTCACGCTCCCGGCGTCACCACAAACACGGGAACGCCTGCGGCGGAACATGCGTCAATCAGGCGCACGACGTCTCCGAACGCCAGCTGCGCGTCGGCCTTCAGCACGACCACCCAGTCTCTTCGATACCGAAAAACCCCTTTGACGAAGGCTTCAAGCGCTTCGGCTGCAATCGGACGGCCGCCGAGCGTCACTATAAGCCCCTGTGCCGAGGTGCGCGCCTCAAGAGCAATAGCGCCAGGAGCGCCGGGGGCCGAAGGTCCGGCCTGTACTTCGATCCCCATGGGCGGCCTTGGAATCCGGGTGCTTTGCGGATTGGTTTGATCGGTCAGGAGGTTGAGACTGGTGGCGCCGGCCGAGTGGGCAGCGCTCAGGACCTTGCCAACCGCTTCGTAGGGCGTCCGCGCGTCGCCTTTGACGTAGATCTTCTTCCCCGCGTGGCTGGCGAGATCGGTTTTGATCTTTGCGAGCAGTTCGGCGCTGGCTGTCTGAGTGACGCCATCGAAGATGTTTCCACTGCGGGTGACCGCGATGATCAGCGAGTCCGCATCGTCAGCGGCGATCATCTCGACGGCGTTCCGGGTGGCGGCCATTTGCACGCTAACGCCCTTGCGCAGTTCGGGAGTCTGGGTGACGCCGGGGACGGCCAGCAGCGAGACCAACGGTGCCGTGGCGAGGAATACTCCCGATAGGTTCTTCATGGCTCTTCTTCCTTTCAAAACCTTGGCAGGCGAAAGCGCCTGCCCCACTTTGCATGGCAAAGCTCAGGACCCTTGCGGCTTGAAGCCGGCGAGGGACGCAACGGCCAGGTTGCCACCGAGGCCCATTGTTTCTACGGCCGACGACGGCACGATTACCATGGAGCCGCGCTCCTTGAGGGCTTCGTACAGCATGTTCATGGCGCGCAGGTGCAGCGCCACGGGATTGTCCTGGTAAGTGGCCGCGGCCTTGGCGAAACTGTCGGCGATCTCCATTTCCGCCAAGCCCAGGATGGTGCGCGCTCGGCGCTCGCGCTCGGCCTGGGCCTCGCGCGACATGGCGTCTTGAAGCGCCTGCGGGATCTGCACATCGCGGATCTCGACGGATTGCACGGTGATGCCCCACGGCGTCGTTTTTTCGTCGAGGATTCGCTGCAGTTCGCGTCCCAGCATCTCCCGCTCGGCCACCATCTGATGGAGTTCGTGGCGGCCGATGGACTCGCGAAGCGCAGTTTGGGCGCTGAGCTCGATGGCTTGCGAAAAATCCTGCACTTCGAGCACGGACTTCTCGGCGTTCCAGACCAGCCAGAAAACGATGGCGTCCACGTTCACTGGAACCGTGTCGCGCGTCAGCGTGGATTCGGCCGAGACGCTTGCGACGCGCACGCGCTGATCCACGGAACGGCTGAGCGTATCGATGATCGGGACGATCCAGAACAGGCCGGGACCGCGAAGCCCGATGAAGTGGCCAAGGCGAAGCACCGCGACCTTTTCCCACTGATCGGCGACGCGAATCGCGAGCAAGAGATACAACCCGACCAGCGCCGCCGCAATCAGCGGCTCGGGGCGCCTGGTGGCGGCCGACACCGCGATGCCCGCCGCGATCGAGACGACAAACGCGGCCGTCCCGACATTGCTGGTTCCAATCGTACTTGGCTTCAGATTCATGGCGTTATCTCCGTTAGTGTAGTGCGTCGTAAATAATGCGCAGTAAGACCCGCATGGCAAAGCGGGGACAGGCACGAAGTTTCGCAAAAGACGCGAAATTCGAGCCTGTCCCCGTTTTGCAGTTTGTAATTATCATGGGCACTGATTGCGCCGCACTACGCTAGTTCTCAACTTCCCGTTCTCCGCTTCCCACAGCGCGTCTCCGAGGGGATTTTCGGAGGGCGCCTCAACGCGCTTTGCCTGTTTCGCCCGAAAGATCATGCAACCGCTCCAATAACTCCTCGAGACTGAATCCGGCCGATCCGGCCCGCGCTACGATCTCGCCAACGAGCTGATTGAGCGAGCGCTGGCGTTCGACTTCGGCGCGCTTCACTTTCTGTTGCGAGATAAAAGTCCCGGTTCCCTGCTGGGTCTCCAGCGCGCCACGGATCTCCAGTTCCCGGTAGGCGCGCATGACGGTGTTGGGGTTAATAGCCAGGTCCACCGACACCTGCCGCACGGTGGGCAACTGATCGCCCGGCGCCAGGGTTCCCGCGGCCACGCCGCCCATCACCTGATCGATAAGCTGGCGGTAGACGGGAACGCCGGTACGGCTGTCGAGCCGGAATTCGAAGGGCCGCGATTGCGCTTTCGATTTCATCTATAACGCTAGTGTACTAGTGTACTAATACAATGTCAAGAGAATTGTTGCGCAGGCATCCGGAGCGGGAGAGAACCGCCGGGCGCAGACATCCCATCCGCGGGGGCTTGCGACTCAAAGCTGGCTGCGCGCGCCACTGGAGCCGCAGGGGACCAAGCAAACCGCGCCTGTCAGTCGGGCGGGGGCAATTCGATGTGGTCCACCACGATCACGGTCTCCGGCCGCTTTCGGGTTTTCGACGGGTCGATCAGAAGCCCCGCCTGTTTTTCCCAGGCGCTGCGCATGTCGAATCGCCAGTTGTTCTCGCCTTCCAAATTATCCTGGCCGGGACGCGTTTCGATTCTCACGTCGAAGTCATAGAGGCCGGAGAGGCCTGTATCGTCAACCACCAACAGCGCCTCAGTCGATGGGGCTCGTCTCGATCCGATCAATTACGATCACCGGGAGTTGACGCTTCCGCCGTTCCACTTTTAGGCCGGCCTGCGACAAATCGGCGAAACCGTCCGATGTCCGCGCCTGGTTAACGAGGGCCCTCGCATCGCCGGGATTGCTCGCCATCATCGCAATCGCCTGCTGCATCGCGGTGCCCTGAGTTTTGTAGCATTGGTCCCGGAAACAGGTACTTTCCCTGCAACCCCGTCTCATTGACCACCGGCTCCATGAGTTCGAAGGCGACGTGCTCGGCGAAAAGGTCCATTGTCACCATCAACTGGCGGGGATGGTCGGTAGGCTTGGAGTCGGGCGGGACTGGGGTTGCCTTCAGTCCCTTTGCATCGACGACCATGTCGTACACCGAGAACTCTCGATCTTCCTTGTGGAATTTCATTTGGAACCGCTCCACAATCAGTTGCGCCAACATGTCCGGAACCTGTTTTGTGGTGGCTCCAGCCGGCATTTTAGCCTGGACAGTAAAACTCTTCCCTAGACCCTCCGGTCCAATCACCTGAAACGTATGGACCTGAAAGGCATAGGCGATAAGTTCGCGCAGCGGCCTGTCGCCGAACTCGGCGATTTGCCCATCGATTTTGATCGCCAGATGCTGCATGTCGAAGGCGCCCGGCGCGATCGGTTTGATCGATGCTACTTCGAAGCTCGGGCCGCCTTGCGCCGATCCTACCTGGACCGCTAAAACCGCGGCTATTAGGACTGCTTCAACAGACCGCATACGAATCCTAAGAGAATAGTATCGCGCCACTCGCGTCCGCACGCTATGAACCGGGATTTCCATTTTGGACTTCCAAGTCTCATTCAGCATGAGCCACCCCCTATGGTTTTGGCGGCCACGAAGGGAGAGACGCCGCCGGGGGAGCGGAAGCAGTCTGACTCCGGCGCGAGATGCGATGGACGTATGGGTGATCGACCATGCGGAGAGGCCGACGGGGAATTGAGTGAGGGGGCCGGGCTGAGGTGGAAGGTAAAGGCCGATACTAGTGCAGTGCGGCGGAAACAATGGACAGTGAGATTGGCGCACGGGCACATGGAGGTGCGGGCGGAGCCGTGGTGATGGGAGCCGGCGGAGGTTTCCGTGCCGCGAGCGCGAGCGAGCGGTCGGCGGAGAGGTGCGAGTTGTTCGGGTCCAACCGCGATGAGGTGAGGCGTGGCGGCCGGGGAGTTCGCGGAGGGCATGAAGTACCGTCACCGTCCAGCCGACCGCTCCCTTTGGTCTCGGCACGGAAACGGGCCCCGGGGGGTACGTGGCATGGAAACGGTCCACGTGAACCCGCTGAAGAACGAAGAGGCCGCGCTCGTAACGCCTTTGTTAGAATGGCCACAGAACCGGCTTCCGCTGCTCACGGGCGGTTCATCGAACCGCCGCGGAGTCTGGCGGAACCAAGGAGGGATCTTTCTTTTGCTTGCGATCAGCGCGGTCGCCGACGAGATCCTGGAACTAAAGACAACGGCGCAATGCCGTTCTGCTGGCGCACCATTACCAGGCGCTCGAGATTCAGGAACTGGCCGACTTAATCGGCGATAGCCTGGAGCTGGCGCGCAAAGCCCGCGAGTTTTCCGGCGAGGTCATCGCATTCTGCGGCGTGTGGTTTATGGCGGAGACAGCTAAGGCGCTGAACCCCGAGCGTACCGTGGTCGTACCGGACGCGGCGGCGAGTTGCAGCCTGGTGGAAGGCTGCCCGGCCGAGCCGGTTCGGGAGTTCCGGCGCAGGAATCCCGATCACGCGATTGTCGGCTACATCAACACCTCGCTCGAAGTGAAGGCCGAGTGCGACATCCTGTGTACTTCGCGCAACGCCGTCGAGGTGGTGAGCTCAATTCCGGCGGAACAGCCGGTCATGTTTTTGCCCGATCGCAATTTGGGCGCGTGGGTCAAGAAGCAGACTCGCCGCGAGAATATGCGGATCTGGCAGGGGACGTGCATCGTGCACGACACGTTTACGGCGCGCCGGCTGGTGGAGGCGAAACTGGAGCACCCCAGCGCCGCCATCGTGGCGCATCCCGAGTGCCCGGAGGCCGTGCTGGCCATGGCGGATTTCGTGGGATCGACTTCGGCCATCGTGGAATGGTGCGCATCGAGCAAGGCTCCGGAGTTCATCGTCATGACGGAAAGCGGCGTGGCTTACTCCCTGGAGCGGGCCGCGCCCGGCAAACGCTTCTGGTTCGTCCCCAACGAGAACTGCAATTGCAGCGAGTGCCCGTACATGAAGATGAACACGCTCGAAAAACTGCGCGATTGCCTTTCGGACCTGACGCCGCGCGTGGAGCCCGATCCGGATCTCATGCGGCGCGCCGTGGTTCCACTCGTTCGAATGCTCGCCGTGAAATAAATGCCTGCTCCGCCGCTGGTCGACTCGTTCGGACGCACGCACGACAATCTGCGCGTGAGCGTCACCGACCGCTGCAACATACGGTGCTTTTACTGCATGCCGGAGCACGGCGTCGAGTTCGTCGAGCGCTCGGAGATTCTGAGCTATGAAGAGATCGAACGCTTCGTTCGCATAGCCGCCACGCTCGGTATCACGAAGGTTCGCATCACGGGCGGCGAGCCGCTGGTGCGCCGGGACCTTGCTTCGCTGGTCCACAGCGTGGCCGCGATTCCCGGCATCGCCGACCTCGCGCTGACCACCAACGGCGTACTGCTCCCGGGGCTGGCCGAACCGCTGTTCGAGGCGGGGCTGCGGCGCATCAACGTGCATATCGACACGCTCGACCGCGAACGCTTCCAACGCATCGCCAGGCGAGACGAGTTGCACAGAGTTCTGGCGGGGCTGGAAACGGCCCGGCGGCTGGGCTATCGGGTCAAGCTGAACGCCGTCGCGGTCAAGAACCTCATCGAGCCGGACGTAGTTCCTCTGGCGCGCTACGCCCGCGACAACGGCTTTGAACTGCGGTTCATCGAGTTCATGCCGCTTGACGCGCAGAATCTCTGGGACCTCTCGAAGGTGCTGGTGGCGGACGAAATTATCGCCATGCTGTCCCGTGAGATTGCGCCGCTTAGCGCCCATTCCCGATCCCGACCCGCGCGCGCCGGCTTCCGAGTACGACTACGCGGATGGCGGCGGGCGCATTGGATTCATCGCATCCGTCAGCCGCCCGTTTTGCGCCAACTGCAACCGAATCCGGCTGACCGCCGACGGAAAGCTGCGGTATTGCCTGTTCGCACTCGAGGAAGACGATGTGAAGGGACCGCTGCGATCCGGAGCTTCGGACGAGGAAATCGCCGCAATCATGCGGCGCACGGTGAACGCGAAGTGGGACGGCCACGAGATTCACTCGAGCCGGTTCGTGCCGCCTCCACGGCCGATGTATGCGATCGGGGGGTAGGGGCGATCGTCGTCCGTCGTCCGCTGTTTGAAGCCGGCCGTCAGCCGGGCTCGCGCGTTCCGGGGATGAAATGGGGGCTCAGCGAATGGCTCGCCAGAAGACGATGAGCAGGAGGCCCGCTACCAGCGCGCACAAGACGATGAGCAACGGCTTGAGCGCGGCCAACTTCTGCGAACTCTTCCCGGCGCTCACCGACTGCATTTCGAGAACTGCGGCGAGATCGCGCGCGGACTGCCAGCGGTCGTCCGGTTCCTTGGCAAGGCACCGCTTGACCACGTACTCGACCGCGGGCGGCGCACCGGGGATGGGGGGCGGCTCGCGCTCGACAATCGCCGCCAGGAGGCTCTCCCTGGTTGCCCCTTCGAAGGCGCATTTTCCCGTCAGCAGTTCGTAGAGCACCGCTCCGAAAGCAAAGATGTCCGTGCGCGCGTCGGCCGGGTTTCCCCAGATCTGTTCCGGGGCCATGTATTGTGGAGTGCCGACGATCGTTCCGGCCATGGTGAGCGTTTGGATGGAATCGCGTTCGGCGGCGGCCGCATCGGAGGGAGCGATCTTGGCAAGCCCGAAATCGAGAAGCTTGATTCCCGTTTTCGTCACCAGAATGTTGTCGGGCTTCAGATCGCGGTGCACGATGCCGCGCCGGTGAGCGGCGTCGAGCGCTTCGGCGATCGCTCTTGCGTACCGCAAGGCTGCGTCCAGCGGCAGCGGGCCTTTCAGCGGTTTGCCGTCGATATACTCCATTACGATGTAGTCCGGCCCCACGTCGAACAGAGTACAGATGTAAGGGTGATTCAACGAAGCTACAGCCTTCGCCTCCCGTTCGAAGCGGCTGGTGAATCGCGCGGCGGAGACCTTGATGGCCACGACGCGATTCAGCCGGATGTCGCGAGCCTTGTACACCTCGCCCATTCCGCCGGCCCCTAAACGGGCGGTGATCTCATAGGGCCCCAAGCGAGTTCCGGGGGTAAGCGACATAATTGACCCTTTGCGGAAGAACCAGCATATCGTATGAGGGCTCCCAGATTACAGAGGCGGTATGCTCGATTGCCGGGCCTCGGCGCGATGGCGCGCGTCATCCGGCGTCCGAGCCGGTCTGACGGCCGGTTGGCAGGCGGAAGCGCCTGCCCCACCTTGCGCCGCGGCTCGGGTGCGCTCGGCAAACGGACGACGGACGACGTGCGACGACTCATCACTTCATTTATGCAGTGCAACGAGCGTGCTTTCGCGCCCGTCTTTCCCTGTTTGAGCAACGTCCAACGTGATAGATTTGGGTTTAAGGAGATGTGTTGATCCAGCCTGCGCCGCTAGGCCTTCTTCTGCAACTGAACATCTGGGAAATGGTAGTGCACGCCGGGCCTTTGGGCATGGCGGTGCTGGCAGTTCTGGTCTGTTTTTCGCTGTATTCCTGGACAGTCATCTTTTCGAAAAGCCAGATTCTGCGCGGGGCCCAGCGGTCCAATACGCGGTTCTTGCGCGCGTTCCGCAAGGCGGGCGCGCTCGACGCCGTGGCCGCGGCGACCGAGAGCTACAGGCCTTCGCCCCTGGCCTCCGTTTTCGATTTCGGCTACGAGGAAATCGCACGCCAGGTGAAGATGCGCGGCAAGTTGACCAACGCGGTTTTGCTCGAACGCACGCTTCAGTTGGGCGCCAGCGAGGAACTGGCCAAGCTCGAACGCAACATGAGCTGGCTGGCGACGACGGCCTCGGTGACGCCGTTCATCGGGCTGTTCGGCACGGTGCTTGGCATTATCCGGGCGTTCCAGGATCTCGGCCAGCAGGGCAGCACCAGTCTGCGGACGGTCGCCCCCGGAATATCCGAAGCGCTCATCGCCACGGCGGTGGGACTTTTCGCGGCCATCCCCGCGGCCATCTTCTACAACCACTTCGGTCACGCCATTCGCGAACTGGGCGCGCGCATGGACGAGTTCACGCTGGAGTTTCTCAACTTCGCCGAGCGCGGTAACGGGGAGTAGCCGATGGCGATCTCCCTCAACGGAGGCAGCCGCGGATCGAACCGGCGCGGGCGCGTCTCCAGCCTGTCCGAGATCAACGTCACGCCGTTCGTGGATGTGGTGCTGGTGCTGCTGATTATCTTCATGCTCACGGCGCACGTTATGGAGTTCGGCATCGAAGTGGACGTGCCGAAAGTGCACATGGTGAAAGACAGCGCCCAGGAACTCCCGGTGGTAACCATCACGAAAGAGGCGCTGATCACGCTGAACGGCCAGAGCGTGAACATCAACGACCTCGGCGCGACCATCCACGACAAATTCCCGAAGGCTCAAGGAGTATACGTCCGCGCCGATCGGGAGACCATTTGGGACGTGGTCGCTCAGGTGACGGCCGCGCTGGGCGAAGCCAAGTTCCAGGTGAATATGGTCACGCAACCGGTGGATACCGCGGCCCAGAGTCGCCGGTAATGTCATTGCGCGCCGCCATTCTCGACGAGCGGGCGAGCCTGCGGAAACCGTTTTACGGCTCGGTGGCGCTGCATCTGTCGCTGGTCGTGTCGTTTGTGGCGGTGAACTGGTATCAGGCCCACCGCCCGCGCGTGGCGTGGGGAGATATTCACGGCGGCGGAATCGGGTCCGTGGCCGTGACCGTGGTGCAGCGGATTCCGCTGCCGACCGAGAACGGCCCGGTGAACCCGGTGGCCAGCGATACGCAATCCCGCGTGCCGGAGCCTCCGCCCCAACCGAAGGCGGCGAAGGCGCCGCCTAAAGCCCCGCTCAAAGACCTCGACTCGATTCCGATTTCGACTCGCGACGCCATCAACAAAACGCGCCAGGCGGCCTCGGCGCCCAACAAGTTCCGCGAATCGCAGAAGGATCAGCCCAACCAGTTGTACAGCCAGAGCGGGCAGCGGCTGGTAGCTCCGAACATGGTTGGGATGACGGGCGGCGGAAGCGACGTTTCATTCGGCAACAACTCCCCATTCGGGAACCAGTTCGGCGAGTATGCGGCCAGCGTGAAGAACCGGGTTGCGCAGCGCTGGAGGACGGGCGAGTTTAATAAGAATATCCGGCCGCCGAACCCGGTAGTGGTGACGTTCACCATCCAGCGCAACGGCGCGGTGACCGAGCGTTCCGTGCGCGTCCGGCAAACGAGCGGGGTTCAGGACGTGGATCTCTCGGCCGAGCGGGCGATTCTGGAGGCGGCGCCGTTTCAGCCGCTTCCGGCCCGGTTTTCGGGCAGTTCGGTGGACGTGGAATTCTGGTTTACTTTGAGGCGGTGATATGAGAAGCCTAACTTGGGGCGCGGCCATGGCGGCCGCGATAACGGGTCTCGCGGCCCAGCAGATTACGCTGCGGATCCAACAAGGCGAAAAAGCGACGATCGCCATACCGGATTTTCGCGGCGACGCGCAGGCGCAGCCGTTCATGGGAGCGTTCAACGAGACGCTCTGGGGCGACGTTCAGGGCTGCGGATTGGTCACCATGGCCGCGAAGAGCATGTACCCGCGGGCCAATCCCCAGCAACCATCGGATTGGCGGCCGGCTCAAGCGGCGCCCGCGGCCCGTGGGCGCGCCGGCACGGCTACCGTCCTTCCGAGCGGCGGAGGCTACTGGCAAACGGATTGGTCCGGCGCGCCGGTATCCGCGGACCTGATCGCCTTCGGTTACACGGCGGTTCAAAACGGGGTCCTCGTGCTTTATGGGTGGCTGTGGGATCTGGACCGCGGCGCCCTGATCACCGGAATGGGACCGCGCTACATCGCATCCACGGTGGACGAAGCCGGCGCGCGTGAGATTGCTCACAAATTCGCGGCGGACATCATCACCCAGTTCGGAGGGGAGCCGCTCGTGGGAACTCACATCTATTTTGTGAGCGACCGTACAGGCCATAAGGAGATTTGGGTGATGGACCCGGATGGCCGCAACCAAAAGCAAATCACGCGGTTTAATACTATTTCCATACAACCGGCGGTATCTCCGGACGGCTCGAAGGTCGCGTTTATGAGCTACTACCACGGCAATCCTGGTATATTTGTATTTTCAGTGGACCCCGTTCGGGATTTGCGGTTTTATAATCAGCGTGCAGGGGTGAACTCGTCGCCGTCGTTTACTCCCGATGGGCAGCGCATTATCTACTCATCGGATGCGCCGAACGAGCGAACCACCGATTGCTGCCGGATCTTCATAGCCGGCGCCGACGGCAGCGGGTTTCAGCGGATCACGAGCGGGATTTGGAACGATACGGAGCCTAAGGTCAGCCCCCGGAATCCCAGTGAAGTCGTGTTTGTCTCGGGCCGGTCCGGCGGGCCCGGAGTCGGGCAGCAGATCTATCGGATGAATATAGACGGCACGGATATCGAGCGCCTGACGCCGGGTGAGGGAGAAGCATCCAATCCTTCCTGGAATCCGGACGGACAGCATGTCGCGTTCGCGTGGACGCGGGGATTCATGGCCGGAGATTTCAACATCTTTACGATGGACGTGGCATCGCGCCAGTACACGCAACTGACCCACAGCGAAGGGCGCAACGAGAACCCTTCCTGGGCCCCCGACGGCGCGCACCTCGCGTTCGGCTCCACGCGGGGCGGTTCCAGTCAGATTTGGACTATGCTGGCAAATGGGACCGACGTCCACCAACTGACCACGCAAGGACATAACGAGACGCCCGTTTGGGCGAAATAGAAGAGACTACTAGGAGGCGATGTTCATGTTCAGCAGCAAACGGTTTTTGATCCTCGGACTGGCTGTCGCGCTGGCGATGTTCGCATCGGGTTGCAAGAAGAAGGTTCCGGCTCCGCCGCCGCCGCCACCGCCGGTTCAGCCAGCGCCACCGCCGCCACCGCCGCCGCCGCCGGCGCCGGCCGTCGCGCAATTCACCGCGGATCCCGGCACGATTCAGCGCGGACAGTCTTCCAACCTGAACTGGCGAGTGACGGGCAACGCAACGAGCATTTCCATCAACCAGGGCGTGGGCACGGTGCAAGCGGCCGGCAGCCAGAGGGTGCAGCCCAACAATTCGACGACCTATACGCTGACGGCCACCGGGCCGGGCGGAACGAATACGGCGACCACGACGGTCAACGTGACGGCTCCGCCGCCTCCGCCTCCGCCTCCGCCTCCGCCGCCGGCTCCCAAGCCGACCATCGAGCAGCGGCTGGCCGCCGAAGTTACGGATGCGTTCTTCGATTACGACAAGAGCGCCGTCCGCGACGACGCGCGCGACGCTCTGACCAAGGACGCCACGGCGCTGAAGGCCATCATGGCGGACTTCCCCGGAGCCAGCATCGTGATCGAAGGCCACTGCGACGAGCGGGGCTCGGCCGAATACAATATCGGCCTGGGCGACCGGCGCGCGGGCGCGGCCAAGGACTTCCTGGTGCAGCTCGGCATACCCACCGACCGGCTGAGAACCATCAGCTACGGCAAGGAGCGCCCGCAGTGCACGGAAGCCAACGAATCCTGCTACCAGAAGAACCGGCGCGCGCACTTCGTTCCGGGACAGTAGGAACGGCTCAGAACTCTGATAATCAGAAGGGCGGCGGATGGACCTCCGCCGCCCGGCAGTAAGGAGGTATGCCTATGTTCCGACGCCTCTGCACATGGGGCGCGGCGGCCGCTCTTCTAGCGGGTTTTGCCTGTTTCTGGGGCCTGATTGCGACCCCTCGTCCGGCTCACGCCGCCGCCAGCAAAGACATCCAGGAACTGCAAAGGGATATCGCGACTTTGCAGGAGCTGATCAAGAACCTGCAGAAGTCGCAGGACCAATTCCAGCAATCGCAAAACGACAAGCTCACCGAGTTGCGCGTGCTGGTTCAGCAGGCCATTAATTCAGCCAGCAGCGCCGACAAGGCGGTGAATGTTATCCAAAGCAGCGTGCAGCAGAGCATGAGGGACCAGGAAGGCAAGATCCAGGCCCCGGTCGCTCAAGTGAACAGCAGGTTGAGCTCGATGGGCGACGACCTGAAAAGCGTACAGCAAGCGGTGTCGGACCTGACCGCCCTGGTCAACAAGATCCAGACGCAGCTTACTGACGCGAACAACGCTCTGAAAGTGTTGCAGGCTCCGCCGGCGGCCCCGCCGGCTCCGGCGGGCGGAACCGGAGCGGGAGGCGCCGCGCCGCCGGGCGATCAACCGCCCATGTCCGCCACCGACCTGTTCATCAGGGCCGACGGCGACCGCCGTGCGAATAACAATGAGCTTGCTCTGCAGGAGTTCGCGAGCTATGTGAAATACTATCCCGATACTCCTCAGGCCGCGGCAGCGCAGTTCTATATCGGTTACATTCGGTTCCTGCAAGGGGACTGGGAGAATGCCGCGGCGCAGCTCGACTTGGTTGCGGAGAAGTACCCGGAGGATACAACGAGAGCGCCCCAGGCCCTTTACTACGAAGGACTGAGCCTCTTGAAGCTGAACCGCAAGACGGACGCGGCTCAGCCTTTTCGCGACGTCGTCAAGAAATACCCGAACAGCTCGAACGCCCAGCCGGCCTGCGAGCAATTGACGAATCTCACTTACAAATGCCCGACTCCCGCGAGCGCCCCGGCGAAGACGCCGGCGAAAACGGCGGCGCCGGCGAAGAAGAAGTGATGGATCAATCCCTACCGGCCGCGCGCCGGGAAACTGCGCCAGATGCGCGGGAGTCCGGCAGGTTATCTCCGCTTCGCATAAAGCAATAGGCTGACTCTGGTGTAGTGCGGTATGAGGAAATGCGTATGATCTCGTTCGGCGCCTTGCACCGCTCCCTTACGGTCGCGGCTCGGTGAGCAGCCGCAGCGCCGCTGGCCGAGCCGCGACCGTAAGGGAGCGGAGGCGCAGGGCTTCCCGCCGACGCCGTAAAGGACACCTATGGAACCGCGTCCACTTGCCACTTACGAAGACCTCGCCAAGATGGTGGATCACTCGCTGCTCCGGCCGGAGCTGACGAGTATTCAGATCCTGGAGGGCTTGGAAACCGCCAAACGATATCGGGTCGCTTCGGCCACGATGCGGCCTTGCGATATCGACGTGGCCGTGCGCGAACTGGAGGGCAGCGGCGTGCTGCCGGGCAGCGTTTGCGGGTTCCCGCACGGCGCGCAGAACACGGCGGTGAAGCTCTATGAGACCCGCGATCTCCTGAGGCGCGGAGCCAAAGAAATCGACGCGGTCATCGCGATTTCCAGATTGCTTTCGCGGGAGTTCCAATACGTGCAGGCGGAACTCGATCAACTAGCGGAAACCTGCCACAAGGAAGGCGCGATTCTGAAGGTGATCTTCGAAAACGCTTACCTCACCGACGAGATGAAGATCATTGCCTGCCGTTGTTGCGCCCGCGCGGGCGTGGACTTCGTCAAGACTTCGACGGGTTTCGCGCCAACCGGCTGCACCATCGAAGACTTGAAGCTGATGCGTAAGCACACGCCGCCGGAAATCCAGGTGAAGGCGGCGCACGGGGTGCGGACGCTGGACGCGGCGCTGGAGGTGCATGCGGTGGGAGTGACGCGCATCGGCATGACGGCGACGGTGGCCGTGCTGGAAGACTGGAAGGCGCGGCTGGCGGCGGGGGCGGCGCAGACGGCGTAGAGACGGCGGGGTTGCTTGGGGCGACCGCCTGACCGCTTGTTGCGACCCGCAAAGACGGCGGGCGCGTAGCGGCTCGGAAACGATTTCGCAACACGAACCAGATGGCAATGCACGGCTTGGGAATAGTTGAGCTTTCGATGATAGGATGACTCTGAATGGCGAATCAAAAAGGGAACGCGGACGGGACCGCGCCGCCTCACACTGCCGCGGAGAAGCAACCGGATGGCGCCGTTGCGCCTGATAGAATCCGTATACCGGACGCGCCAATCTTCGAATCGCTGATCGGAATTCTCAACCGCGATGGAGCCGCCGACCCCGACTTGGACTATCGGGAGGAGTACCGGCAATATATCGAGAAGAAGTACGGGGCTTGAGGACCTCGCTGCGCCGCGCTGCACAAAGGGCGCCCCAGCGGCGGTAGCCAGGAACGGCTCGCCCCACTAAGGGCCTGTCAGAGAATAGCTGTGTCAGTTCGGGAGCGCGGTCAATCCCTGCCTTGTATCAGGGCATGGCTTCAGCCGTGCCGCAGAGCGCCGACAATCGTCAGGGCCCCTGCCTGCTGCGAGCCAGGGGCTAAAGCCCGTTTTTTCTACGACTGTTCGGCACGGCTAAAGCCATGCCCTGATACAAACCATGCGCCCGCAATAATTGGAATGGATATTTGCCGACAGGCACTACGCCGCGTAGCACTTTAGGCAGGCATCGCGGAATTTCGCCATATCTTCGGCGGTTCCGATGGTCACGCGCACCCAGGTCGGCCAGACGGGCCACACGCGGCCGATGATCACTCCTTCGCGGGCCATGGCTTGCGAAAAACTCTGGCCGGGGCGCTTGACGTTCATCATGAAGTGATTCGCTTCCGAGGGGATGTACTCGATGTTTTGCTTCTTCAGAAAGTCGAATGTCTCGGCGCGCAGGTTGTCGTAGATCTTGCGCCGCTCGGCGAGAACCGTCTTCGATTGGAGGCTGGCCGTGGCGCCGGCCATTGCCGTAATCGGCAAGAAGTTCACCGAGGTGTACCCGCTCAGTCTGCGCAGCAAGTCCGGTCTCGCCAGCGCCGCGCCCGCCCGCAGTCCGGCCATGCCGTAGATCTTCGAGAAGGTGCGCAGAATAATGAGGTCCTTGCCGGCGGCCACGAGGTAGGAGGCCTTGACGGCATGCTCGGAGAAATGCGTGTAGGCCTCATCCAGCAGCACGATGGCGCCCGAGGGTTTGTTATTGACGAGCCACTCGATGTCCTCTTTCGGCGTCACCGTGCCGGTCGGATTATTCGGATTGCAGACATAAATGACGCCCGGCGTGGCGTGCGCCGCGGCCATCTTCTTCACGTCATGCGCGAAGCTGCCCGGCGCCAACGGAACGCCGATGGACTGGGCTCCGATGAATTGCGCGGCGCGCCCGCCGGCCTCGTAGCTCGGGTCGGCGAAAATGTACGGGCGGCCGGGTGAGCAGAATGCCATGACCGTGCGATGCAAGGCGTCACTCGATCCGGCGAATGGCTGCACGCAGCTTGTGTCCAGGCCTTCCTGCTCGGCCAGCGCCGCCGCCATCTTGGAATTCTCGCTGGTCAGATAGCGGCCGCCCTTGGCGACCATCGCGTGGATGGCGTCGGCTGCCTCGGCGCACGGCCCCATGGGATTTTCGTTGGAGTCGATCATCACGGCGCCGGAAGGCGCGCCTCGCCCGCCGCGCTGCGCCAGCGCGGGCTCGCCATAGAAAGGCATGCTCGCGCCTGCCGTGAGCAAGGCCGCGATGCGTCCCAGATCGCGCCGCGAGTATCCGCGCTTCAGAAAATCGGCTTGTTGATTCGGCTTGAGAATGCCGTCCATTGGGCCCTCCCTGTTCTTACGAGTCTAGTGGAAAATGCGGGCGGCGAAAGCGCCCAATTCCGTCGATTGAGGCTCGCATCATATCGCACAACGCCGCGTGACCTCGGGCCTCCGCTCCCTTCCGGTCGCGGCTTGAGGCCGAGCGATGTGATGCGAGGCTCAGTGGGTAATGACCCATCTCTGCAACTATCTGGCTCGCAGACATCTCGACATGAATGTCGAGACGGCACGCTGGAAGCGCGCGCCACGGGCCATGGATCGAGCCCTTGGCGCTCGATAGAGCGTTTGTTCCGCGGCGCGGCCCATCGGGCTCTTAGTGCGCTCCCGCGCCTTTGTTTTCGTACCAGCGGAGCGCGGGTGTTGTCGATGCAGGCAAGGTCCGGACGTCCCGTCGCCATTCAGATCGGCCACGGCGCAGGAGGCCGCGGCCATGCCCGCATCCACGGTTTCGCGCGTCCATTTCTCTCCTTCGACGCCGGAGACGATGTAGCGATACACGTTGCCTCCGGCTCCCCGGTAACCGGCGATCACTTCATCGAATCCGTCACCGTCGAAATCGGCCACGGCGAGCGCGTGTCCGTCTGTGAGCGAATCGTCGATGACCTTGCGCGCCCACTGGCCAGCCTGCCGTCTGTAGATAGCGACCTGATTTCCATGCCAGGGCTCGATGGCCGCGAGGAATCGATTAGCCGCTAGTTTGCCGACGGCCACGTCGCTGGAGCCCGACTTCGGCCACGGCGCCGGATCGCCCGCCGCGAGCTGCGTGCGCGTCCACTTGCCATCGGCGCCGAACTGGAAGAGATGAATGCCGGTGAAGCTGGCGGTGAGGATGCTGTCGCGCCCCTTGCCGTCCCAATCCGTAATGAAGATGCAGTGCACCACGCCGGTGTTTTCTTCGCTGATGGTCATGCGCTTCCATTCGCCGACGCGGTAGTAGACCAGCGGCGTGTTGCCTTTGTAGTCGGGGGCTTCCGCTCCGGGGCCGTTCAGCGGCGCGCTCACCACCACCGGACGGGCCGCTATCGATGCGAGCCAGGCGCAGGCGGTGCGAGGTGGGGAGACGGTCGATTTCCGTCATCTTCCACGGCTTGGTGACGTCGCCATCCGGCCGAAGCACGGAGACGATGCCAGCGCTGGCGTTGGTGGTCATCGCAAATCCGCTTGCCAGAACGATCTCGGGGCCCTCGTCGAGGAACACGCAGTTGATCATCTGCGTGAGTCCGCTGGCGATCACGTGGCGCTGCCAGGTGGGGTTTTCGAACCAGACCAGGTCGCGCATTCCGCTGCCGAGGGCGATCAGGTCGGGTTTGCCGTCGTGGTTCACGTCCGCGGCCACCACCTGGTAGCCGCCGCGCAAGTCGGAAGCCAGGGTATGGGTTTCGAACAGCTTCGTCTGAGCGCCCGCAAGCGACGCAAGAAGGGAAAGGACCGCCCAGAGTCTCATGTTCCAAAGTATACTTGCAGTTTCACCATGCTCAAAGCCGGAATTTTTATTGCGGCGCTCGCCGTGGCGGCGTCCGCCCAAACCAGCCGCCTTTCCAACATTCTCCAGTTGACGCACGGCGGCGAAAACGCCGAATCGTATTGGTCGCCGGACGGGAAGCGGTTGATCTATCAGAGCACTCATGCGCCTTACGAGTGCGACCAGATTTTCATCATGAACGCCGATGGCTCGAACTCGCACCTGGTTTCGACGGGCAAGGGCCGCACCACGTGTTCGTACTTCCTGGGCGATAACAAGCGCATTCTCTACGCTTCGACGCATCTGGCCGGCGACGCGTGCCCGGTGAATCCGGACCGCAGCCAAGGCTACGTTTGGGGCGTCTTTCCGGGCTACGACATTTTCCTCGCCGAGGACACGGGCAAGATTCTAAAACGGCTGACCGATGCGCGCGGCTACGACGCCGAAGCGACGGTCAACTGGAAGACCGGGGCGATCATTTATACGTCGCTGGCCTCCGGCGATCTGGATATCTGGACGATGAAAGAGGACGGATCGGCGAAGAAGCAGCTTACGAAGACGTTGGGTTACGACGGCGGCGCGGTGTTCTCGCGCGATGGCAAGAGAATCGCATGGCGCGCTCACTACCCGAAGACGGCCGAAGACACCGCGAAGTACAAATCGCTGCTTGCCAAGGACATCGTGGCGCCCATGAAGATGGAGATCATGACGGCGGAGGCCGACGGTTCGCACGCCCGCACCATCACCAATTTCGGATGCGCCAGCTTCGCTCCCACCTTCACGCCGGATGGAAGCAAGATACTTTTCGCTTCCAATAAGCAGGAATGCGATAGCCGCAAGTTCGAGCTGTACCTCATCAACGTGGATGGAACCGGCCTGGAACAGGTGACCAACTTCGGCGGTTTCACTTCGTTTCCGGAGTTCTCGCCCGACGGGAAGACGCTGGTCTTCACTTCGGATCGCGACGCCAAGGATGCATACGAGTTCAATATTTTCACGGCCGCCTGGAACGACCGCCGCTAGCGCG
Organism: Terriglobia bacterium; assembly: GCA_963783505.1. Lineage (GTDB taxonomy): Bacteria > Acidobacteriota > Terriglobia > Bryobacterales > Bryobacteraceae > BOG-224. Next base: position 129,160 of record CAWAOP010000027.1, read on the forward strand.
CTGCGTTCCAGGGGATCGTGCAATAAGAAGGAGACGCAATGACGAAACGCTTACTGATTGGTGGAATGATTCTTCTGGCGCTGGCCGTGGCCGCCATGGCCGCCGACGCTATTACGGGCAAGTGGGTGATGAGCCAGGATTTTAACGGAATGACCATCACCACGACGTTCGACTTCAAGGCCGATGGAGCGAAGCTCACCGGCACGGCGCTCACTACGGGCGCGCCGGAGGACTCGCCGGCCGCGCCGATTTCCAACGGCAAGATCGACGGCGACAAGGTCTCGTTCGACGTGGTGCGCGACTTCGGCGGCCAGAGCATGACGATGAAATACGAGGGGACGGTATCGGGCTCGGAGTTAAAGCTGAAGATCAACTTCCCCGGCTTTGGCGGCGGGGAACCCATGTCGTTTGACGGGACGGCGAAGAAGTCGAACTAGCGGGCTTGAGGACGATGCCATGAATGCCACGTGCACGCCGAGGCGTGCGCCACGGTGGATGCCCCTGAGCGGACGCCCGGGGATTGGTTTGGAGGCATTCTGGTGCTGGCGCCGAGGTTTGCATTGGGTTACTATGTACGCCAGGGTATTCGCTATGAACAAAAAACTAGTAGTTGCAGGTATGATTCTGCTTGTCGTGGCTATGGTCGCAATCGCGGCCGATGCCGTAACCGGCAAGTGGACGTGGGAACAGCAGGGCCGGGGCGGCGGTAACCCGACCACGATCACTCTGGACGTGAAAGCCGATGGGGCCAAGCTGGCCGGCACGATCCTCCAGCCCATGGGCGGGCGTGGAATGGGCGGCGGCGGCGGAGCTCCGGGTGGCGGCGCTCCGGGTGGGGCTCCTCCCGCTCCGACACCGACTCCGATCTCCAACGGCAAGGTGGACGGCAACAACATTTCGTTCGACGTGGTTAGGGATTTCGGCGGCCAGAGCATGACCATCAGCTACAAGGGTGTTATCACGGGCAGCGACATGAAGCTGTCGATCACCCGCACGGGCATGGATGGAACGCCGACGACAACCGACGTTGCGGCGAAGAAGTCCAACTAGTCAACATCTCAATCCGGCCGTCGCGCCGGAAGGTTTTCTTGCGGCCCGATCCTCCCGCAAAGGGGGACGGGCCGGTTTGTTTTTGTCGCGATGTTTTTGCGCCGGGTCTTGCATTGGGTTACTATGTACGCCAGGGTATTCGCTATGACCAAAAAGGTAGTTCTTGCAGGAATGATTTTGCTTGTCGTGGCCATGGTCGCGATCGCGGCCGATGCCGTCACGGGCAAGTGGGTATATGAACAACAGGGGCGGGGCGGCGGTAACCCGACCCAGGTAACAATGGATCTGAAGGCCGATGGCGCCAAGCTGACGGGTACGATTCTGTTGCCCATGGGCATGGGTCGCGGTGGCATGGGCGGCGGCGGCGGCGCTCCCGGTGGCGGCGCTCCGGGCGGCGGCGCTCCTCCGGCTCCGACTCCGACTCAGATCTCTAACGGCAAGGTGGATGGCAACAACATCTCGTTCGACGTGGTTCGCGACACGCCGATGGGTTCGATGACCTCGAGCTACAAGGGCGTGATCAGCGGCAGCGACATGAAGCTGTCGATCACCCGCACGGGTCAGGATGGAACGCCGATGACGACGGACGTTGCGGCGAAGAAGTCCAACTAGTCAACATCTCAATCCGGCCGTCGCGCCGGAAGGTCTTTCTTGCGGCCCGATCCTCCCAGGAAGGGGGGACGGGCTGCTTTTGTTTTGGCGGCGGCTTAACCCCTCGCTGCCGGTGGCGGGCACCGAATCTCCGAAATAACCAGGCTCCGAGTAACCTTTTCCGCGCCCCATCACGCCAAGGATAGTACTATGACCAAAAAGCTGCTTTTTGTAAGTTCAATTCTGCTTGTGCTGGCACTGGTTGCAATTGGGGCCGACGCCATCACCGGCAAGTGGGTTTATGACCAACCTATGGGCGGAATGGGCCGTGGCGGCGGCGGTGGCGCTGGCGGCGGTGGTGGAGCTCCCGGCGGCGGCGCTCCGGCAATGCCTCCGATGCAGGTTACGCTCGATCTGAAGGCCGATGGCGCGACTCTCACCGGCACGATTCTTCAGCCGATGGGCGGTGGCATGCGCGGCGGTGGCGGCGGCGGTGGGGCAGCTCCGGCAGCTCCGACCCCGACCCCGATCACCAACGGGAAGGTGAACGGCAGCACGATCACTTTCGAAGTCAGCCGTGAAGGCCGCAATGGCACCACCGTCACCAAGTACGAAGGCACGGTGAACGGAAGCGAGCTGAAGCTGAAGATCACGCGTCCTGGCTTCCAGGGCGGCGATCCCGTCACCACGGACGCGACCGCGAAGAAGCAGTAGTCTCCGGTTCGCGACCGATTGTTGGTCTTGTATTCCAGGGCAGCCTCCGGCGTTACCCGCGCCGGGGGGCTGCCTTTTTCTTTGGGCTTCTGGTACTATGTAGGCCTCGGAGCCACTATGATCAGGAAACTCTTTTTCGCAGGGTTAGTTTTGCTCGTCGTGGGAGCGGTCGCGTTCGCGGCCGATTCCATCACGGGCAAGTGGACGTATGAAATGCAGGGCCGTGGAGGCGGCGGCGGAGGTGGTGGAACGCCCCGCGTCGTAACTCTCGACCTCAAAGCCGATGGCGCAACGCTGACCGGCACGGTGACCCAACCCGCCGGCGGACGAGGCGGTGGTGGCGGGGGGGGCGGACAAGCTGCCGCGCCGGCTGCAACTCCCATCTCCAACGGGAAGGTGAACGGTAGCACGATCACCTTCGAAGTCAGCCGGGAAGGCCGCAATGGGACGACCGTGACGAAGTACGAGGGCACGGTGAACGGGAACGAGTTGCAGTTGAAGGTTACCGCTCCCGGCCGCGGGGGCGCGGAGCCTACGACGACGCAATTCACGGCCAAGAAGTCTACCACTTAGAGATCCGGCTTCGCCGGAAATCGAGCTGTCTTTTGGCGGCCTGCCCGCCCTTCGGGCGCGGGGAGGCCGCTTTTTATTTGGATGCGCCAAACCTCTATTTCGGACTCCAAACTCCCAATGGGCCGGTTGCCCCCTTCGCCGCCGTGCTGTTATCCTTGTGCTTAACGCACCCCTCATAGGAAAACAGGAGAAATCATGGCAATTAAAGTCGGAATCAACGGCTTCGGCCGTATCGGCCGTAATGTCGTCCGCGCCGCTCTGGACCGGACCGATATCGAATTCGTGGCGGTCAACGATCTGACCGACACCAAGACGCTGGCTCACTTGCTGAAGTACGACTCCGTGCTCGGCCCGGTGGGCGTTCCGGTTTCGTCGGACGCGGATAGCATCACGGTGGCTGGGAAGAAAATGAAGGTCTTCGCTACGAAGGACCCGGCGGAGTTGGACTGGGCATCCGTCGGCGCGGAAATCGTCATCGAATCCACCGGCAAGTTCACCGACGCCGCGGGCGCCGGCAAGCACCTGCGCGGCCCGGTGAAGAAGGTCATCATCTCCGCTCCGGCGAAGAACGAGGACGTGACGATCGTGCTGGGCGTGAACGACGATATGTACGATCCGGCCAAGCACAAGATCATCTCCAACGCGAGCTGCACCACGAACTGCCTGGCGCCGGTGGTAAAGGTAATCCACGACGCCTTCGGGATTTTGAAGGGGTCGATGACCACGATCCACAGCTACACCAACGATCAGAACGTTCTCGACTTCCCGCACAAGGACCTGCGCCGCGCCAGAGCCGCCGCCTTGAACATGATTCCGACCACGACCGGCGCCGCGAAGGCGATTGGACTGGTGATGCCGCAGTTGAAAGGCAAGCTGGACGGCTACTCGATGCGCGTGCCGACCCCGGATGTCTCGGTGGTGGATCTGGTCGCGTTGCTCGATAAGCCGACGACGGCCGAAGCCGTGAACGCCGCGCTGAAAGCCGCCGCCGAAGGCGCGCTGAAGGGCATTCTGGCGTACACGGAAGATCCCGTGGTGTCCTGCGACATGCTGCACAATCCGAACAGTTCCATCGTGGACGGGCAACTGACCAAGGTGCTCGACGGCAATCTGTTGAAGGTTGTCGCGTGGTACGACAACGAGTGGGGTTACTCCTGCCGCGTCGTGGACCTGATCGCGTTCCTGGTGGCGAAGGGGCTGTAACCCGCTGTGGAGTGAGCCTCCGGCTTGCCACGTCGGTGTCCTCGCCGACGTTGGGAATCAGATGCCGGCACGAATGCCGGCATGGCACGCCGGAGGCGTACTCCACGCGAATCCTCTATTTGGCCGATGTGTCGCTTTGCATTGCGCCGAAGATGTGTCCTTCGGTGTCCTTGAAATAGGCCAGCCACCCAACCCCGGGCACGGGCATCTTCGGAACCACGCACCGGCCGCCGCTTTCCTCCACTGTCTTGAATGGATGGGTCTTGGCATCCGCCAATGATAACCCAGCCGGGAACGCCGAATCCAAGGGCCGGCGCAATCGTCGGATTACAATGCTGAATTATGCGTCTTCCCCTTCGTCTCCGGCGTGCGTCAATCGGCCTTGCCGCCGTCATCCTGGCGATTTCCGCGGCCCTGGCACAGACCGCGAAGCGGCCCCTGAATCATAAAGACTACGATGGCTGGCGCGCCATCACGGGCCAGAAGCTCTCGCCCGACGGGAAGTACCTGGCTTACGGCGTATTTCCCCAGGAAGGCGACGGCGAGTTGATCGTTCGGAACCTCGTAACAGGTCAAGACACGAGATTCCCGGCGGGCGCAAGGCCGCAGCCGGCGGCCTCCGCAACCGAAGAGGGCACGACGCCCGAAGCGCGCGGTACCGCCGTCGTCTTTACTTCCGACAGCAGGTACGCCGCGTTTTCGACTTTTCCTTCGAAGGCGGATACGGAGAAAGCCAGGAAGGACAAGAAGCCGGCCGACCAGATGCCGAAGGATGGCATGGTGATTGTGGACCTGGCATCGGGAAAGTCCAACAGCATCGACCGCGTGAAACGCTTCGCCGTTCCCGAGAAAGGCGGCGACTATCTGGCCTATCAGCTTGAGGCTCCGGAAACGAAGCCGGATACCAAGCCCGCGGCCCCCGCGACCGAAAATAAACCCAATGATGCGGATCGGCAGGCCAGGCCGGGAGGGCGAGGGAATGCGCCGGCGGCCAGCGCTTCCGCCAAGCCGCAGTTTGGGACCGACCTTGTTCTCCGCTCGCTCTCCGATGCGGCAGAGCGGACTTTTACGGATGCGCTCGATTTCTCGTTTTCCGAGGACGGCAAGCATTTGGTGTTTACCGTTTCGGCGCACGACTCGGCGAAGAACGGAGTCTTTGTCGCGCGTCCGGAAAGCGCCGACGCGCCCGCGCTTCTCGCCGGGGGAATAGGCAAGTATTCCAAACTGACCTGGGACGAAAATCAAACTCAGCTCGTGTTTCTCAGCGACCGCGATGACGCCGATGCCAAGCAGCCGAAGCTCAAGATCTACCGCTGGGATCGACGGCCGGGCGCGGCCGAGGCGCTGGTCTCGGGGGACATGCCGGGCTTGCGCCCAGGCATGGCCATTAGCGACAAAGGAACGCTCGGCTTCTCGCGCGATGGATCGCGCCTGTTCTTTGGAGTAGCCGTTCCGCAGCCCGAAAAGCCGGATGCGGCGGACGCTTCATCCGACGATAAGGCCGTGGTCGACCTGTGGAGTTACCGCGACGACTACCTGCAAAGCGCGCAGAAGGTCCGGGCCACGCGCGAGCGCGACCGCACCTTTGAAGCGGCCTACCTGGCGCCGGAACGAAAGGTAGTGCAGTTGGCGGACGAATCCATGGAGACTGTAATAGCTTCGGAGAGCCCCGAATGGATCCTGGGCACGGACGATCGCGAGTACCGCCGCCTTCAGGACTACGACGAGCACTACTCCGATACCTATCTGGTGGACGCCACCACCGGCGGACGCCGGCTGCTGGAGAAGCGCAACGCAGGCTCCGTGAGTTGGTCGCCAGGCGGGCGCTACCTGCTCCATTTCGACGGCAAGGACTGGAGCTCGATCTCCATTCCCGACGGCAAGACCGTGAATCTCACCTCGGCTCTCGGCGTGAAGTTCTTTAATGAAGACACGGATACGCCGAACCTGCCGCCCGCATACGGTTCGGCGGGATGGACCAAGGACGGCAAATACGCGCTGATCTACGACCGCTATGACATTTGGAGCGTCGCGCCGGATGGCGGCGCGGCGCGCAACATCACCGCCAGCTACGGCCGCGCCCACGAACTGCGCCTGCGCTACGTTCGAACGGAGACCGATCCGCGCGAGCGATGGATCGACCCGGCCAAACCGCTCCTGCTTGCGGCCGAGAACCTGAAGACGCACGACTCGGGATTCTTCCGCGGCTCGGTGGAAGGCGGCGAGCCGAAGCAGCTATTGATGGCGGCGAAGTCGTTCAGCACGCCGGTGAGGGCGCGCGACGCCGAGGTCTACCTGCTAACGGAGCAAACCTTCGACGAGTTTCCGGACCTGTTCACCACTGGTCCGGACTTCAAGGAACTGCGCAAGGCATCCGACGCCAACCCGCAGAAATCGCAATTGCTGTGGGGCAGCGCCGAGTTGGTGAGCTTCAAGAACGCCGATGGCGTCCCGCTTCAGGCCGCGCTCTACAAACCCGAGGGTTTCGACGCGCACAAGAAGTATCCCATGATGGTGTACATTTACGAGCGGCTTGCGCAGAGTGTGAACCATTTCGCGGTCCCGGCGCCGGGAACGTCCATCAACCTCAGTTACTACGTCAGCAACGGCTACCTGGTGCTCACGCCCGACATCGTCTATACCACCGGATATCCCGGCCAAAGCGCGCTTAAGTGCGTGCTTCCCGCAATTCAGGCGGTGGTGGACAGGGGGATTGTGGACGAAAACGCAATCGGAATCCAGGGTCACAGTTGGGGCGGTTACCAGATTGCCTATATGGTCACACAGACGAACCGGTTTCGCGCGGTGGAGGCGGGCGCTCCGGTGGCCGATATGATCAGCGCGTATGATGGCATCCGCTGGGGCACCGGCATCACGCGGCAATTCCAATACGAGAAAACGCAGAGCCGCATTGGCGGATCGATCTGGCAGTATCCAACGCGGTTCATCGAGAATTCGCCCATCTTCTGGGCGGACCGCGTGCAGACCCCCGTTCTGATTTTGCAGAACGACGGCGACGACGCCGTGCCGTGGTATCAGGGCCTGGAGTATTTTCTGGCGCTGCGGCGCCTCGGAAAAGAAGTCTACCTGTTCAATTACAACGGCCAACCGCACGGGCTGCGGAGCCGGCCCGATCAGAAGGACTTCACCATCCGCATGCAGGAGTACTTTGACCACTACCTGAAAGGAGCGCCGGCGCCGGACTGGATGACCAAGGGCGTGTCCTATCTGGATCGCGACCAGACCGAGCTCGAAACGCTGATGGGCGGGCAATAACATTAGGGAAGATGGCCGCCGGCGGATAGAATCGAGTTTGTGAGTCTCGCAATTCAAGCTTCCGATGTCCGCGCCGCGGCCGAACGCATACGGCCGCTGGCGCGGCGCACGCCCGTGATGACGTCGCCGGACTTCGACGCCGAAGCCGGCCTGCGCGCGGTGTTTAAGTGCGAGAACTTTCAGCGCGGCGGCGCGTTCAAGATCCGCGGCGCTGCGAACCTGATTCTCTCGCTGCCCGAAGAGGCGCTGGCGCGCGGCATCGTCGCGCACTCCTCCGGCAATCACGCTCAGGCGGTAGCTATCGCCGCGCGTCACGTCGGCGCCAAGGCGACCATCGTGATGCCCGAGGACGCGCCCCGTTCGAAGCTGGAAGCCACCCGCGCGCAGGGGGCGACGGTGGTCACCTACAACCGGCACACGGGCAATCGCGAAGAAATCTCTGCGCGCATTCAGGCCGAAACCGGAGCGACGCCCGCGCCGCCTTTCGACCATCCGTCGATCATGGCCGGTCAGGGAACGGCCGGGCTGGAACTGCTCGAAGAATGCGGACCGCTCGATGCGCTGATAGCGCCCGTTAGCGGCGGCGGCCTCTTGGCCGGATGCGCGGTGATCGCGAAGGATATTCACCCCGGCATTCGCATTTTCGGCGCGGAGCCCGCGGGAGCCAACGATACGTTTCTTTCGCTTGCGGCCGGCGAACGGATTACCGTGCCGCATCCGGACACGATCGCGGATGGCTTGCGAGTTCCCTGCCCCGGCAAACTGACCTTCCCGGTGCTTCAGCGGTACGTGGAGCGGATCGCGCTGGTAACGGACGACGAACTCCGGGCGGCCGTGAGATTTCTGCTGCTGCGGCTGAAGATCCTTGTGGAGCCCAGCGGCGCGGCAGGGGCGGCGGCGGTCCTGTTCGGAAAGCTGCCGAAGGAAATCCGATCGGTGGGGATCATTCTCTCCGGCGGCAACGTGGATTTTGAAGAGCTGGCGAGGTACTGATTTGCGTCATGCTTCGTGAACACCGCCATAGGTCTTAACGCGGCCGGTCATTTCACGCACCTTGATCTCGTCCAGAGCCTTCTTCCCCGCAGCCAGCGTATGCAGGATGGCTTCGACATCGAACACGCTGCCGCCCCACGAGCCGCCGCTCACATCCTGGAGCGCGGCCCAGAGCTTCGTATCGGCGGGCAGCCGGGGATCGGGAGCGAGATCTTCGCGCTGCGTCCGCCGCGCCAGAATGGAAGCCCCGGCTTCGCGGCCCACACTCACGCCGCGCTCGCCGACCATGTTGACCGAACCGCGGAGGTTCGAACGGTCGATCACGATTTCGATCAGATCGTCGTCGCGGAGCTTTCCCAATGGCCCGCCGGCCAGCGCCTCGGGCGAGACGTGACCGATGCACGCGCCGGTGGAGACGCCGCTGAACCGCGCGTCGGTGACGAGCGCAATGCGTTTCCCGAAGGAGAGATACTTCAGCGCGGCCGTAAGCTGGTAGGTCTCCTCCATGCCCGATCCCATGGGCCCACGGCCGGCAAGCACGATCACTTCGCCGGGCTGGATACGATCGCTTTTGATGTAGGCGATGGCGTCCTTTTCGGTGACGAATACACGCGCCAGACCCGTCAGCCGGTAGACCCCATCGCTCGCTACAACCGAAGGGTCAATGGCTGTCGCCTTGATCACGGAGCCTTCCGGGGCCATGTTTCCACGCGGGAAACAGACCGTGGAGGTAATTCCGCGGCGCGCCGATTCCTCCGGGGAGAAGATGATATCGTCCGGGTCAACGCCGTGGCGCTCGCCGAGCAGCGACCGCAGCTTACGGCGCCGTTCGGAGCCTTCCCATTCGTCAAGCTGAACGCCCAACGTGACGCCGCTCACGGTGAGGACGCTCGTATCCAGAAGCCCGGCACGGCGCAGGTGCAGCATCACTTCCGGCACGCCGCCCGCCAGGAACGCCTCCACCGTGGTGTGGCCTTTCCGCCCGTTGGGCAGAACATCCACCAGGCGGGGCGTCGCGCGGTTGATGCGCGTCCAGTCCTCGACCGTGGGACGCCGCAGGCCCGCCGCATGGGCAATCGCCGGCACGTGCAGAATCAGGTTGGTGGAACCGCCGAATGCCGCATGGACGGTCATGGCATTGGCGATGGCGGCATCGGTCAGGATCTCGCGCAGAGGGATGCCCCGCCGTTCGAGTTCCAATAGGGCGCGCGCCGAGCGCCGGGCGCCATCCGTCCAGATGGGCGCGCCCGAAGGGGCCAGGGCCGAGTGGCCGAGAGCCATGCCGAGAGCCTCGCCGACCACTTGCGACGTGGCGGCCGTTCCGAGGAACTGGCAGCCACCACCCGGTGACGCGCAGGAGCGGCAGCCCAATTCCGCGGCGCGCTCCAGGCTCAGCTCACCGTGCGAAAACCGGGCGCCGATGCTCTGAATGGCCGCGTTGTTTTCTCCCTCGATGGGAGCCAGGGACACGCCGCCGGGGACCAAAACCGCCGGCAAGTCGCCGCAGCCGGCGAGCGCAAGCATCATGGCCGGCAGGCCTTTGTCGCAAGTGGCCACGCCCAGAACGCCTCGCCGCGTCGGCAGGGAGCGAATGAGGCGGCGGAATACGATGGCGGCGTCGTTGCGGTACGGAAGACTATCGAACATGCCCGGCGTGCCCTGCGTGCGGCCATCGCAGGGATCGGTGCAGGAGGCTGCGAACGGGATGGCGCCGGCGGCCGACAGTTCGCGCGCGGCGGCTTCCATCAGCAGCCCGACTTCCCAATGGCCGGTGTGGTAACCCAGCGCGACGGGCGTGCCATCCGGCTCGCGGATGCCGCCGTGGGTCGAGAGGATCAGGAATTCCTTGCAGCCCATGGCGGAAGGCTTCCAGCCCATGCCGGCGTTCTGACTCCAACCGAACAGGTCACCGGACGGGCGCTCCCGCAACATCTGGGCCGTGAAAGGCAGCGACCCGCGCGGGCCTGGCGCGCGGATGGGAACATCAAGCAGGCTTGGCTCGCCGGAATCGAACAGGCTCATAGGCTCTCTGAGAACTTTCCTAGTTCTGAGACAACCGGATAAGGCTCCAGGATTCAGCGATTTGGAGCAAAGAGTTAGGATTTGGCCCCCGGATGGGGGCCGGGCCGTAATTCCGTTTGGAGGGCGGATCGGGCCGATGTGGGGCAGCCTATTCAGGCTGCGGACCCGCTTTTCAGCGGGTCCAGCCGGCTGAAAGCCGGCTGCAGGCAGGATTGCCCGCCCCACTAAGGAGTTCAAGACCCCGATTGACGAAATCGAAGTTGTAAGTTATCCTACAACTTCAATGACTAGGGTGCGCCTGGAACCCGTGCGCCGCGCGAGCGTGAAGGACCAGGTCTTCGAACAGCTCCGGGACCGGATCATCGAGCGGAAGTGGCCGCCCGGCGCGAAGATACCCTCGGAGAACGCTCTCGCCGTGGCGCTCGGAGTGAGCCGCGTCTCGATCAGGGAGGCTCTGCAAATGCTGGCCTCGCTGGGGCTGCTGGAGACCAGGCACGGCGGGGGGACGGTGGTCCGCGAATTCTCCGGGGAGATCTTCCTCAATCCGCTTCTTCCCATGCTGGCCCTGGACACGCCGGATATGCTCCACGTGCTCGAATACCGGAAGATCGTCGAGAAGGGAATCGTGTCCCTGGTGGTGAAGCGCGCTGGGACTGCGGATTTAGAGGCGCTCGAAGACGCCTTCCGCGCCATGGAAGAGCACAAGAACGACGCGCACGCCTTCGCCCAAGCGGATCTGAGCTTCCATCTCGCTTTGGCGAAGGCGACGGGAAACCCCGTCGTCATGAAAGTGAACGCCGTCATCACGGACATTCTGAAGGTCTCGATGTACGGCATCGTAGACTCGCTCGGCACAAAGGACGGCCTGCACTACCACCGGAGGATTCTGGATGCGATCAAGGCCGGGGACGGCCCGCGGGCGGAATCCCTCATGGAGGAACACGTCGAGCGCACCATTCGGCGGTTGAAACGCAATAAGGGCGGGGATTCAAAATCCCGCGCCGGGAGGAAATTGGATGGCAACACCCGAAGAGATTCAGCGAATCAGTAGAATCGCGTGGGACCTTAGGGCCGACGTCGTGAAGATGATCGGAGTCGGCAAGGCGGGACACCTGGGCGGTTCCTGCTCGCTCAGCGAAATCGTGGCGTCCCTGTATTTTTCGAAGATGCGCTTCGATCCCAAAACGATCAACGATCCAAACCGGGACCGTTTTCTAGTTAGCAAGGGACACTCGGTCCTCATTCAATACGCGGCTCTGGTAGAGCTGGGAGTTGTCCCGAGAGAAGAAATCGGGAAGGTGAAAACGCTGGCCGGCAAGCTGCAAGGCCATCCCGACCTGATGACGCCCGGGATGGAAGCGGTGACGGGCTCGCTCGGGCAGGGGCTTTCGATCGGCGTGGGCATGGCCCTCACCCTGCGGCTGAAGAAGCGGCCTTCCCGCGTGTACGTGGTCATGGGGGACGGCGAACTCGCCGAAGGCCAGCTTTGGGAAGCGGCCATGGCGGCCGCGCGTTTCAAACTGGATTCCATCACCGGCATCCTGGATCGAAACCGAATCCAGGCCACGGGCCCGACGCAGGAGATCTTCGACATCCCCAACCTCCACGAGAAGTGGCGCGCGTTCGGATGGAACGTGCTGAGCGTGGACGGTCACGATGTCGGCGCGATCCTCGATGTGCTGGATGAGGCCTCCGCGCACAAGGGAGCGCCCACCATGATCGTGGCGGAGACGATCAAGGGGAAAGGCGTTTCCTTCGCCGAGAACACGGCGGCGTTCCATAACGGCGCCATGACCCAGGCGCAATACGACCAGGCGCTTCTTGAAATCGAAGAATCGCGGAGGAGAGTGCAATGAGATCGCCGAACCTGAGAAGCACGTACGGAGCCAGCCTGGTGCGGCTGGGGAAGAAGGACGAGCGCGTAGTCGCCCTTGAGGCGGACCTCGGGAAATCCACGATGTCCATCATGTTCCAGGCGGAGTTCCCGGACCGGTATTTCCAGATGGGAATCGCGGAACAGGACATGGCCTCCACGGCGGCGGGCTTCGCCCTGACCGGCATGATCCCCTTCATTCATTCCTTCGCCGTTTTCGCCAGCGGCAGAGCGTACGATCAGCTTCGCAACGCCATCGGCATTCCGAATCTCCCGGTCCGGATCTGCGGATCCAGTTGCGGGCTTTCCGACTTCGGCGACGGAAAAACCCACCAGGGCATCGAGGACGCCGCCCTCATGCGGTCCCTTCCGAACATGACCGTGCTCTGCCCGGTGGATTCCATCGAAGTGGAAAAGATGATGGACTGCCTCCTGGATTGGCAGGGACCCGTCTACATCCGGATCAACAGGAACGATCTTCCTTTCGTGTTTCCGGAAGACGAGCCTTATTCGATAGGCAAGATCACCAGCTTCGCGAGGGGAACCGCGCGGCGATTTTCGCGTCGGGAATTATGGTATCCCGGTCTCTGGAGGCCGCGAAGGCTCTGGCCGCGGAGGGAATTGAAGCGAGGGTCCTCAACGTCAGCACCCTCAAGCCTCTGGACCGCGCTGCGGTAATCCGCTACGCCAGCGGCGTAGATGCCATCGTGACCGCCGAGGAGCACACTATAATCGGCGGAGTCGGTTCGGCCGTTGTGGAAGCGCTGCGGGGAGTGGCTCACGCGCCCGTGGAGTTTGTGGGCGTCCAGGATAGCTTCGGCATTTCGGCGGAAGGCTATAACGAATTGCTCGCGCTGTTCGGGCTCACCTCGGACGCAGTGGCCAGTACGGTGAAAACGCTATTGAAAGGGAAAAACAAATGAACATCGGCTTCATTGGTCTTGGAATCATGGGAAAGCCCATGGCCAAGAACCTGCTCAAGGCAGGTTACCAACTCGTCGTATACGACATTCTCGATGCGCCGGTCGAGGAACTGGTAGCGGCCGGCGCGACAGCGGGCGCGTCCCCGAAGGACGTGGCCTCGCAGTGCGATCTGATCGTCACGATGCTGCCCAATTCTCCTCACGTGAAGCAGGCGGTATTGGGGAAGAACGGCGTGATCGAGGGAGTGAAACCGGGAAGTCTGCTGGTGGATATGAGCTCCATCGCGCCGCTGGCGAGCCGCGAGGTGGCCGCCGAACTGGCCGCCAAGGGAGTGGAGATGCTCGACGCTCCGGTTTCCGGCGGAGAGCCGAAGGCCATCGACGGGACGCTAGCCATCATGGTGGGCGGCAAGGAAGCCGTGTTCGCGACGGTGAAGGACATCCTGCTGAAGATGGGAGCGAGCGCGGTTCTTTGCGGCGACATCGGCGCGGGCAACGTGACCAAGCTGGCCAACCAGGTGATTGTCGCGCTGAACATCGCCGCGATGTCGGAAGCCTTTGTGCTGGCGACCAAGGCCGGAGTAGATCCCGAACGCGTCTTCGACGCCATCAAGGGAGGGCTCGCGGGAAGCACCGTCCTCAACGCCAAGGGCCCCATGGTCCTCAACGGAAATTACAAGCCCGGATTTCGGATTCAGTTGCACATCAAGGATCTGCAGAACGCGCTCGATACGGCGCACGAGAACCGGCGTTCCGATCCCTCTCACCAGCCAGGTGATGGAGATCATGCAGGCCCTCAAGGTGGATGGAAAGCAGTCCGACGACCATGGAGGCATCATCCAGTTCTATGAACGGCTCGCCGGGATCAAGGTCCGTAAGGGAGGCGCCCAATGAGCGGTCTGCGGCTAGCGGGAAAGACGGCCCTCATCACAGGCGGCCGCGGGCGGGCTTGGCGCGGAAATCGCCAGAAAGTTCCGAGAAGAGGGAGCCTCGGTGTTCGTGTGCGACGTAAACCGCGAGGACGGGGAAAAGACGGCCGCATCCCTCGGAGCGGCCTTCCTGCCGCTCGACGTTACAACGGAAGAAAGCTGGAAAGCCGCGCTTTCCGCCGCTGTGGAGCGCGCCGGACGCCTGGATATCCTGGTGAACAACGCGGGCATCAACATCAGAAAGAACATCGAGGAGATGCCCGTAGAGGATTACGATGCCATCATGGCGGTGAATGCCAAAGGACCGTTTCTCGGGACCAAGCACTGCCTGCCGATCATGAGGGCGGCGGGCGGAGGCGTGATCCTCAACATGTCCTCGATTTGCGGCCTGGTCGGACACAGGTTCACCAATGAAGCCTATACGATGGCCAAGGGCGCGCTGGTACTGCTTACGAAAGCGGTGGCCGTGCGATACGCGAAGGACAATATCCGCTGCAACGCCGTCCTTCCGAGCACGGTGGAGACCGACTTTGTTAAGTCCATGTTCAAGGACCCCGCAAAGAAAGCGGAAAGACTCGCCGAGGTGCCCCTAGGACGGATGGCCAGCGTGACGGACGTTGCGAACGCGTTCGTCTATCTCGCGAGCGACGAGGCTTCGTTCATCACGGGGGTCGCGTTCACCGTAGACGGGGGTCTCACGGCGGCGTAGGCGGCCTGGCGTGCAGGGGCGATCAGGCCCGGAACAATTTGGTTGTTTTGGCTGTAGCGGGGGAAACGTCGGGACGAATCCCGACGCTGCAGGCCGGAGGCCCGCGCCACGGCCCGTGGCGTACGCTTCAGCGTGCCGTCTCGACCTTCATGTCGAGATGCCTGGAGCGTTGATCGCTGTCCATTTGTTCAAGTCCATGATGTAATCTCCAGTATGACCTTCAGCCCTCCGGCTTCCCGTGGCCGGAAGATGACGTTGCTGCCGCTGGTCGCGGCGACGTATTTCATTGTCGCGGGCGGTCCATACGGGCTGGAAGATATCGTTGCGAAGGCCGGGTACGCCGGCGCCATTTTGATTCTGGCCGTGACGCCGTTCCTGTGGAGCCTTCCTACCGCGCTGATGGTCAGCGAACTGGCCAGCGCGCTTCCGGAAGAGGGCGGGTATTACGTTTGGGTATCGCGCGCGATGGGCCGCTTCTGGGGATTCCAGGAAGCCTGGCTGTCGCTGGCAGGCAGTCTGTTCGATATGGCCATTTACCCGACGCTCTTCGTCGCATACCTGGGCCATTTCGCTCCCGCGCTTACCGCGAACGGACGCGGAATCTGGATTGGAGTCGCTCTGATCGCGGCTTGCGCCGTTTGGAACCTGGCGGGGGCGCGGCAGGTGGGCCTGATCTCGGTGTGGATGGGCGTGCTGCTGCTTGCGCCGTTCGCGTGGCTTACGCTCTATGCGCTCGTACATCGCGCCCCGGC
Organism: Terriglobia bacterium; assembly: GCA_963783505.1. Classification (GTDB taxonomy): domain Bacteria; phylum Acidobacteriota; class Terriglobia; order Bryobacterales; family Bryobacteraceae; genus BOG-224. Next base: position 144,768 of record CAWAOP010000027.1, read on the forward strand.
TGGCGCCTTCGGCGCCATTGAGAAACGTGGATCTTCTCGGCGGCGTCCTTGTGGCGATGTGGAACTACATGGGTTGGGACAACGCCTCGACCATCGCGGGAGAGGTGGATCGGCCTCGCCGCACGTATCCGCTCGCCATGCTTGGCGCCACGATCCTGGTGGCCGCAACGTACCTGGTTCCGGTCGCGGCGGTGGCTCTTACCGGCCTGGATGCAAACGCGTGGGCAACCGGAGGCTGGGCCGATATTGGCCGCGCGGTTCTTCGAGGAAGCCCGTTTGGCGAGGCAATGGCTGTCGCCATCACCTTCGGCGGAATTCTCGGGGCCGCCGGAACCATGAATACGCTTACGATGGCCTATTCCCGCTTGCCGGCGGTGATGGCGCAGGATGGGTTTCTGCCCAAGGCTCTCGCGAAACGCAATGCCCGAGCGGATGCTCCATGGGTCGCAATTCTCGCGTGCGCCGCGGTCTGGGCGCTGTGCCTGGGCCTCACGTTCACCAAGCTGATCTTGCTCGACGTGTTGCTCACCGGCCTCAGCATCGTGTTGGAGTTCGTGGCGTTAGTCGCGCTTCGTCTGCGTGAGCCGGGGCTTCCACGTCCTTATCGCGTTCCGGGCGGTTTGTTGGGCGCCGTGGCAATTGGCGCGCCGCCGGTTGCTTTGCTGGTTCTCACCGCGGTTCGGAATCAAGTCGAACCGGTTGGCCCCATCAACGCGCTGGAACTCGGCGCGGCATTCATCGCGCTCGGCGTTGCGGTTTACTTCTTGGCCGAGTCGCGCGGCCCGGCGATACCGCGTACAATAAGCTCCATGGCGCGAAGGATCATATTAGGCGCGGCTCTCGTGGGATTCGCCGCCGCGGCCGCCATTCCCACCGGCCCCGAAGTGGGCCAGACCGTTCCGGATTTTCGCCTGCAGGACCAGAACAACAGCGCCCAGACGCTGCGCTCCGTTTTGGGTCCCAAGGGCGCGCTGCTGGTTTTCTACCGCTCGGCCGATTGGTGACCCTACTGCAAAGCGCAACTGGTCGAGTTGCAACAGAACGCCGCCCGGATCAAAGCGCAGGGCCTCGGACTCGCCGCTATCAGCTACGACAGCGTCGCGATCCTGAAGCAGTTCGCGGACCGCGCGCACATCACGTTTACGCTGCTGTCCGATCCGGATTCCGCCGTCATCCGAAGCTACGGCATCTTGAATGAGACGGTCGCGAAGACAAGCGCGCAATACGGAATCCCGCATCCCGGCACGTACATTCTGGACCGCAAGGGAGCTGTGGTAGCCAAGTATTTCCAGGAAGATTTTCGCGTGAGGGATACGGCGGATTCCATTCTTCTCCGGCAGTTCGGTTTGAAGCCGCTCGCGCAGGAATCGCTGGAGGCGAAGCACGCGACGTTGCAGCCATCGGCGCTGGAAGGCGAACTGCGGCCGAACCAACGGGTGACGCTGAACCTGGACGTAACGCTGCCTCGCAAAGTGCATGTTTACGCGCCCGGCGTCCAAGGATACAAAGCCGTAGCGCTTACGCTCGGCGATTCGAAGGCGTTTCAGGCTGAAGCGGCGGTGTTTCCCAAATCGAGGATCATGAATCTGGCGGCCATCCATGAATCGGTTCCGGTATTCGAGAACCAGTTCCGCATCATGCAGACCATCACGCTGGCCGGCGCGCAGCAGATCGAGCCGCTGCTCGACTGCCAACCGCCAGTTGACCATCGCGGGCCAGTTCCTCTACCAGGCCTGCGACGAGAAGCAGTGCTTCACGCGCGGAAACCGTGCCGTTGAAATGGACGGTGAAGGTGATGCAGTTCGACCGCACGAGGGTTCCGGCGGAGTTGCAGCGAAAAGCGCCACAGTAGTGTTACACTTCTCCGAATTCTTCACAGCTTGCGAAATTTCCGGTAGTCGATCACGCCTGCCGTGTGGCGTGCGCTTCAGCGCGCCGCCGCGGGCTTCAGCCCACGGTCCAGACGGCGAACTGAAGTTCACCGCAGCACGCTGAAGCGCGCGCCACGTTTGGCTGCGGCTATGCCGCTCTGTGGGGCAGGCCGGGGCGCCCTCTGGGTCCGCCTGCCTTCTTCTACCGCTGGTCCGGCGGCGTGCCTACGTGTACGCTGACCGTCACCTTTCCCTTGGCCTCCAGGGTGGCTTTCTCGCCCTGCTTTTCGTAGTCCTTCACGAAGTCGGGGTCGAACCATTGATACCGTTCCACATCGTCCCAGGCGAAGGCTTTGTAATCTCCAGGAGCAAGATCGGAAAACTGGAAACGGCCGTTCTGGTCGCTGGTTGTGCTCTTGAAAAGATCGATCCGCGTGCGCCGGTCGGGCGCGAGCACGACGGTGGCGCCGATCACCGGTTGCTGGTCCTTATCGGCGACGCTGCCTTCCAGGGAACCGCCATTCGGCGAAAGAACAACCTCAAGGGGAATTGTCCCTGGGCCGGAAATGACAAGGCCTTCCTCCAACACGTCGAGCGATCCTGCGCGGGCGCTCTTGACATAGAACCCGCGCGGGAGACTGTAAAAGTCAAGCCGGAACTGGCCGGCGCGCAGGTTCTCCGCGCGAAATGAGCCGTCATCCTCTACGTTCAACTGGCGTTCCAAGCCGGTCGCCTTCATTGATGAATCCATCCATGCCCGAGAGGCTGGGCTTGACATCGCCCTCGACGGTGACGCGACCCCGGAGTTCAGCGCCCGGCGCGAGAGCCAGCCGCAGCCCACTGACGTCGTTCGCTCCCACCTCGACCGGAAGCCGCCCCCAAAGGGAACCGGCGGAAATTCTCAACTCGTACGAGCCGGTCGGAACGTGACAGAATTTGAAAATCGCCCGCCGCGTTTTTCACCGCTGTAGCCAATCCGTAGCCCGTCTCGGCCGCCATCCCCTTCTCGGAGAGAATGATGTTCGGGTGCAATCCCGCCGGCAGGTTTGTCACCCGGCCGCCCACGCAGACCACCCGAGACCGGAGCAGAGTCACGTCGATGCCCGTCACCCGTTTGCCCGGGGAAAGCTCGATCGGATACGCCATGGCGATACTGGGCACGCCCGGGTAATACGTCGGCACGGCGGTCTCTGTGGGCCCCATATTGGGCGAGCGCTCCACGCTGTCCCAACCTCCGGAGGATTCCGGCACAACACCGACGTAATACTTGCCGGCGCTCAGTTGAGTGATCCGATATTCTCCCCGGTCGTCGGTGCGCACATCAGTCGAATCCCCAACGACTGTCGGTTTCCCATTCACGTACCTGAGGCTCGCAAGGTTTATCGAGGCGCCCTCGATGATTTCCCCGTCGCTGTCATGAACCGTACCTGCAATCACTCCCGCGGGAATGAGCTTGAAGGCGATATCGCTTACGCTCTGTCCTGCATCGAGCTGCACGACCGTGCCGTCGAGACCCTGCTTGCGCGCGCCGTAGTACATCATCAAGTATCCGCTCCGCCATCCTCTGAAGTAGTAACGGCCCGGATCCAGATCCACCAGCGTGAAATGCCCTTTTGCATCGGTTGTAGTAGTGGCCGAGGGAGTGTCTTCACGCCTGAGAGGCTCCAGGCTCAAATTCACTTTGCCGAGCGCATCGCCCGTGACGGAATCGACTACCGTCCCGGAGAGAGAACACTTGTCGGGGGGACGTTCTTGGGGATGAAGAAACAACGCGAGAAGCAGGAAAAGCGGCATACGGTTGTCTGCAATCCAGAATACCGCGCGGCGTCTAAAGCCAACACCGTTCACTTAAGCCATGCGGCGGAAGAAAAGCCGAGATGAATTTCGGCTCTGCCGGCTTGACAGCCCACGCCACGGCGCTAAGTGAGGAGTACTGCGTCTAAAGCCGGTTGATCAAACTCGCCACGTATCCCGCGCCGAAGCCGTTATCGATGTTCACAACCGTCACGTTACTGGAGCAACTGTTCAGCATTCCCAACAGAGCGGCCAGCCCGTGAAAACTGGCGCCGTAACCCACGCTGGTCGGGACGGCGATCACCGGGCAGGAAACCAGGCCGCCCACCACGCTCGGGAGAGCGCCCTCCATGCCCGCGCAAACGACGCAGACGCGCGCCTCCATGATCCGCTCGCGATTATTCATCAGCCGGTGAATTCCGGCTACGCCTACGTCGGTAATGGCGACGACTTCATTGCCCATCGCCTCCGCCGTGACGCGGGCCTCCTCGGCGACAGGCAGGTCGCTCGTACCGGCGCATACGACCGCGATTTTTCCCTTTCCGCGAATGGACCGGTCCCGCAAGAACCGAACAGCCCCGGACAATGGAAAGTACTCGCCTTCCGGGAGCCTCTCCGCAATGGCCGCGGCGCACGTGCGATCCGCCCTTGTTATCAGCAGGTTGGACGCGTTTTCCAGCAGCCGCTCGGCGATGGAAACCACCTGCTCGGGAGTCTTCCCCTGGGCGAGGATCACTTCGGGCATCCCGTGTCGCAAGGCCCGGTGATGATCCACCTTCGCAAAGCCAAGATCCTCGAACGGCATGTGCTTCATGCGCGTGATGGCCGCATCGATCTCAACAGCGCCGCTCCGCACCTGTTCGAAGAGGCCTCGAAGTTGTTCCTCGTCCATGACGCCAGAATATCAGACGGCTTTCAGTCCCATGACTCTCATGCGCCGCCTACCGATTGGCCTATCTGTTATGGGAGCAAGGTACCCAGTACGGACATTCGAAATTTGGTCCGTTCAGCCTATTGTCTGGATCGAACGGATCGCGGATCATGAAGCATATATGAGCGCAGCAGTACAATATACTCCGTCTTACAGCGACCCTGGCGAGCGTAGGGAGAACAGCCGCTTTCCGTTCCGGGAGGAGGTCCGCTACCGGCTCCTGAACAGGACTGCGATCGGTCCGTCCGGGGCCGGCGAAACCGTGAACATGAGCAGCAGTGGAGTTTTATTCTCCACGCAAGAGCAGCTACCGTGGGGGCAGTTGGTCGAGGTCGCCGTGAACTGGCCCGCCAAGCTCGACGGCGCTTGCGCGCTAAAACTCGTGGCCGTGGGAAGGGTGGTCCGTTCCGAGCGGTTTCAGTCGGCCGTCCGGATCGAGAAGTACGAGTTCAAGACGCGCCGGGCTCTCTGACACGGCTTGGTCCCCGGCCCAATACGGCCGGTTCCTAGGGTCTAACGCCTATCAAAACCCGTTTCCATTCATCTTCAGGATTAGTCCTAGAGGGCCTTGCCGCCCCGCTTCGGCCATCGGTATACTGTCATTTTCGCCGACCAAAATGCCGGACAAAGACAGACCCGACCCACTGGAACCCCAGCGAGAGGCGGCCTTTTTCTACGGGTTGTTCCTGCGGGGCCACGACGTTGACGCGTTGCGGCAGGATATCGACGTGCCGCGCGCGATGCTCGATAAGTGGATGAAGGCGCGGGATTTTCAGATGTCGTTCCGCGAGAACCTCCGGCGCGTTTACGATTACCGGAAGCGGGTCCTGGCTATTTTCGACGGCCTGATTTCCCACGAGAGAATCCCGCCGCGCGTCCAGTAACCGGGCTATAGAACTCGCCTTGGCTACAATTTGGATATGCTGTTCGCTCTCAAGGGTCGCGTGTTCAGCGCCGCGGAGACGCTCGGACTCAACGCCATCCTCCTGAAAAGCGGCTGGCGCGGAAGACGGCTGCTGATTCTCTGCTATCACGGGATATCCCTTGACGACGAGCACGAGTGGTCGGGGCTGTACATGCGCGCGGAGATGTTTCACGAGCGGCTCGAGCGAATCCGTTCCGCCGGCTGCGCCGTGCTGCCGCTGGGGCCGGCCGTGGAGATGCTCTATGCCGGGACGTTGCCGCCGCGCGCCGCGGTGATTACGTTCGATGACGGTTTCCACGATTTCTACGCAAAGGCTTGGCCTCTGCTCCGCAGCTTCGGATGGCCGGCGACTGTCTACCTCAGCACTTATTACTGTTTCAACAATCTCCCCGTGTTCGACCCCATGAGCCTTTACCTTCTCTGGAAAGGGCGCGGCCAACGGTTGAGCTGGGCGGAGCTTGGAATCGACTCGCCGATCGGGGACGCCGAGCACCGCGACCGATTGGCCGCCGGAATCGGCGGATTCTGCTCCGAGCGGAACCTGAGCGCGCAGGAAAAGAACGCCCTACTTTGCCAATTGGCCGGCAAAGCCGGCGTCGATTACGCGAGCCTGTGCGAGCGGAGAATTCTCCACCTCATGAACCCCAGGGAGGCGGCCGAGTTGGCCGGACAAGGCGTCGACTTTCAGTTGCACTGCCACCGCCACCGCGTGTACCGGTCGAGAGACAAGTTTGCGAAGGAGATCGAAGATAACCGCGATGCCCTCCGGCGCATCGGCGTTGACCATCCCACGCACTTCTGTTACCCGGGCGGGTTTCGTCTGCCCGAGTTTCCGGGATGGCTCGCGGAATTGGGCGTGAAATCCGCCACGACATGCGAGATCGGTATGGCCACCGGGCGATCCGCGCGCTATGAACTGCCGCGCCTGCTGGATTCGCCGGGAATCGGAGAAGATTACTTTTCGGCTTGGCTGAGCGGGCTCGGCCAGCTCTTGCCCGCGCGAAAGTCCCCTCCGGCGAGAAGGCAGCTTGCGGATGACGATGCCCGGCCGGAGCCTGCGGCTTACTGAGGCTACAGGCTGTTGCCTGCCCATGGCGCGGGCGCGCCGGCCGCGGCGTAACGAGCTGCGAAGGCGTGCATCGCGGAGTTGTCGGTGAACTCGTCCTGCGTGAGCCTGTGAAACAGCGACGCGAGGAATAGCGGCCTAAGCAAGGCCGGTGAAACCTCGAGTTGCGCGAGCCGCTGGAGCATCGCTCGACGGCTGGAACCCGCGACGTGCGAGGAGCCGAAGAACACATCCCAAATGCGCTCCGCCGAGCGCGCCGGGTCCGGATCGCGGCGGAAGACTATCCCAACCGAGAAGGTGAACAAATCCTCCAGCGGGGAACCATGGTGGAGGGCGCTCCAGTCGATGACGCACGTACGGCCACCGGAGACCAGGACGTTGCGGCTCCAGAAGTCCCCATGCACCGCGACCGCCGGCGCGCCGGCCAGCGGCTCCAAGGCCTCATGCCCTGCCCTCAATAGCAGGTCGGGAAGCCGCCCGGAGAGCTTGTCGAGCGTGGGCCGAATCGCCTCCGCGGCGGTTCCGCGCGCTGGGACCAAAGACTGAAAAACGTTCAGCCATCCTTCGGCGACCTTGAACTGGCCGTCGATGGCTTTCCGATCCGAAGACGACACTTCATCCCGCAAAGGCGTGCCGGGCGCCACCGTTCGAAGGTACGCGAAACGCGATGCCTCCTCGGCATGGAACAGCACTTGAGGCGCGCCAAGCCGCCCCGCGACAGGCCCGAGCGACCGAAGCGCGGCACATTCCCTGCGAGCCGACTCGATGGCGGCGTGTTCGCCGCACAGCTTCCCCACCGCGGCCGGCTGCCGCTCGCCGCCGCGGAAGAACCACCACTCGACCCCGCCCTTAGCCCGGGCTTGCAGCGTGTCCCAAGCAGTCCACCCGGTCTCCCGCAAGAAGCGCGTCACCAGGTTGAACATCAATCCCTCGCAACGAGAAAGATATATTCCGAGGCGAACTGCGCCCAAAGGCCCGTCAGGGCGCCAACGGATAGCGCCAGCCGGTTGACGGCGGCCCGCAACCCGCGGCCGGCGAACCGCTCGCTCGAAGCGAAGAAGCGTAATGCCTTGCGATTGTCGAGGGGAAGAAGCACGGTCGGCTTGTTGTAACCGTCCCACGCGTGGTAGGAGCGTACCGCGCCGTATCCGGCTTCTCGAAGCAGCTTCCGATAGCCGGGTAACGAGTAAGTGTAGGTGCGGTAGCCGGCGTTCACATCCGACCTGTAGCGGCGCGCCCGCGCCCGGCAATAGGCAGCGGCCATCTTCCGGGGCATCAGGCTGGTGTACGCAAGCCCGCTGTGATCCGGGGCTCCGCGCAGCATGTCCCAGCCAATGCGGTTTTCAATGCCCAGGCACACGAACCCGACGGGCTTCAGCAAAGCTCGGATCGAACGAAGAAACCGAAGCTGAACCTCGCGTGGATCGCCTTCGGCCGCCATGGCGCTCCACTCCAGTACGCCGTTCAGTACGACGGCGTCGAACTGTCCGGAACCCAACGGAAGACGCAGGAAATCCGCGCAAATCGCCTGGATCGGCAGGTTCATCTCCCGAGCCCGGGCCTCGATAAAGCGGACTCGCTGGAATACCCCTTCCACGGCTACCACCCGAGCGTACCGCTGGCCCAGAGCCGCGGCTATGGCTCCCCAGCCCGCTCCGACGTCCAGCACGGCGGCCTCGCGCGGCAGGTCCCACAATTCCTTAAAATCGGCCCTGCGCTCGCTGCCGATATAGTCGCGGAGATCCGGCGAGTCGACGACCCGCTCGACAGCCTGAAGCCATCCGAGCCGCCCGGCCAGTTCGTTGGCCTCCACCATCTTTTCGCGCGGTATCTCGCCCCAGTAGTAGTCCGGATCTTTGAAGCACGGAAGACCATCGATGTACTTCCCGACGGGCCCGCAGGAGGCGCAGGTCACTGCTTCGGCCGTCGTTGTCAGAGGGCCGTGGCAATCGGGACAGACCAACCCGGAATCAGGCGCGAGCACCTATTCAGTGTAACCCGACAAGACCGATCGGGAGCCGTTTTCAGCCCTTAAACCGGGACGCGGCCAGGGAAGAGGAACGGGCTGGATTGGGCCACCAGCGTTAGAATGGGCTGCGATGCTCGTCACGAATCGAGAGGCGCAGTTGTTGCGTCTCAAGGGCGCTAGGTGGAGCGGGGGAAAGCCGCTTCGCGTTGGAGTTGTCCAAGGCAACAGCCAGCCGGCTCGGTGGGAACGCGCGCTTCTGGATCTTGCAGAACGGATCCCTCAAATCGAAATCAGCCGGTTCAGCGTCCCCGCCCGGGCTTCGGCGAAATCGAAGCGTCCCGGCTGGTTGGTAGACCGCCTGTATTCCGCAAGCAGGTCACGGTTCGATCCGTTCGGCGACCTGGCCGGCGGGACGGCCGATGCCGTCGCACCGGAGTTTATCGATTCGATTCGGGCGGCCGGCTGCGATGTGATCGTCTGGCTCTCGCGGCATCGGGGCTCTGAGATCGATTTGCGGGGCTTGGCGAGGCATGGCGTCCTGACGGTCCGGTTTGGCGCCCGGGACTCGGCCATTCCGTTTTGGGACGAGCTGGAATCGCGTAGCGTCACTTCTACCGCGACTATTTTCTGGCACGACTCTACGTTTACGCAGGGCCGAGCCGCGCGCACGGCCGAGACTGCGACGGTGAAGGAGCTTTGGGTCACGGCGAACGCCGAGCAACCGGTGGTCGCCGCGATTCGTATGCTGGCGGACCTGTGCATGGAAATTCAACACGACGGTGAGTCGCTCACGCGGAAGCTCCGAAGCCTGCAACCACAGCTATTGGAAACGGCATCCCACCGTAACTACCCTTCGAACTTCGATGCCGCGGGTTTCATTGCGAAAGGGCTGGGGCGGAGCGCGTACTTTCGATGGGCCTATCGCGGAAAGACCAAGCGCTGGTCTGTGGCGCTGCGCCCGGCGCGCGGCGATTCCATCACCGATCCCGCGCGGCTGAGCATGGCTGGGTTCGAACCGATACCTCTACCCCGTGGCGTCCAGGAGATGGCCGATCCTTTTCTTTGGGAGGAAGGAACCAAGCAGTACTTGTTGTTTGAGGAAGTGGCGGCCGGACAATCGCGTGGCCGGCTGGCGTGCGTGGAGGTACTTCCGGATGGGTCCTGCTCGGAGATGACGATTGTGTTGGATCGAGCCTATCACCTCTCCTACCCGTGCGTCGTGCGTTCGGATGGGGACCTATTCCTCTTACCCGAAACATACGAGGCGAACCGCGTCGAACTTTACCGTTTTCGGAAATTCCCGGAGGATCTGGACCTGGTCTGCTCGCCGCTCGAAGATGTCCAGTTGGTCGATACAACTCCCGTATTCGTAGATGGCCGCTGGTACTTTTTCACAACGACGATAGAGCCGTTCATGGAGACCCTGCTTTTCTCGGCGGAGCGGCTGGAGGGCCCATGGAACCTTCACCCCAGGAACCCGATTTCAACGTCGGTCCGAAGTTGCCGCTCGGCGGGTCAATTGTTCTGGAAGGAGGGGCGGCTATACCGGCCCACTCAGGATTGCTCGGTTCGATACGGGTACGCCATCGCGGTCCACGAGGTGACCCGACTGACGCAGGACGAATTTGAGGAGCGTCCCGTGGGACGCATCACGCCATCCTGGTCTCCCGGACTGCTGGGGAACCACACGTGGAATGAATCGAGCCGATTCCAGGTCTTAGACGAATTGCGTCTGGTGAGCGATTCCGGGGGGCATGGAGTTTGAGCGCCCCAACTCGAGATCGTTAGAGCGGGGCCATATCGGCATAGCGGCCGGGACGGGTGATCGGCGGACGCCCGGGACTGCGGCGGCTCAGGTGAGGAACTCGGGCCGGCGCCCCCCTAGGAACACGCTGTCGTTATCCCACATCTGAAAATCGAGCGGCAGACCCTGCCCCTCATCCTTCTTGCGGAAGAGGAAAACCGGCGCCCGGAAACGCGTTCTCATTCCTGCCTGGGCCGCGCCTGCGGCCGCCGAATCGGATGCGGCGCGCGCAACGAGTTCGGAAGTGGCCGTATAGCGCAAGGCTGCGTCTTGCGCCAGACAAAACGCTACGCGCCAGCTCTCGGAATTCGGTTTCTCCAGAAACGCGCCTGCCAGTCGCGATTGATCTCCCTGCGTTGTAAGAGCGAAGAAGCCTGATTGCTTGCCTTCGTGCAAGATCTGAAATGCTAGAAGGGAATTCACCGGACAATGCCGGAGATAGCGGAAGAAACCCTCGTCGCGTTCTAAACCCGGCATCGCATCCATCCAACCGGTCTGATCCGGAGCTACCGGATCTGCTTCCCATCCCTGCATCGGGGCGCGGCGCGGATACAGAGACCACCAGGTACTTCGAACCAGACGCAACGGCAGACGCAGATTACGGCTCCGATGCCGGAGAATCTGCCTCAGCGGCCGGAGGGGGCGTGCGAAGGTCCGCGCCTCGGCCACTGTGCGGAAGCCGAACTTGGGGAGAATGGTCTGGGTTTTTTCCGAGCCGCCGATCGAGTAAATGAAATCGTGACTCCTCATCAGCCGCTGCAAAAGCAGCGCGCCGGCGCCGGGGGCTTCGGGGTCCGCCGCCCAGTCGATCATGTGGATACCGCGCTCCGCTGCTGCGTCGTCGCGCGCCGTGACTGGCCAGAGGCCTACGTGCGCCACAAGCCGGTCATTCTGTTCCATCACGTACGAGCGTGGATCGGGCCAATCGCCTCGCGGCGTCCAATACTTCCATTTCAGCAAAGCCGGAGCCAGAAAGTCCGCGTCGCGGCCAACTTCAAAGACCCGCGTCAGCAGGTCAATGATCTGCGATTGATCGTCGATTGTGGTTGGGCGGAAAATGTAGCTCATGTTGACTGGGCGAATGCCACGCTATCGGCTGGCTCCTGTCGCGGTGCGCGGCGTCAGGCGTCATGTTCCAAGGCGGCGCATTTCCCAACCTATTGATCCTGGAGTATTGGCGCCTGGTTGCTGGCCAGAACCGCGCCGGTCGCGGAAAGGTACTGAAGGTTCAGCAACCGTCCGCCTGGCTCGCCGCCGATAGACGCCGCGCAAGGCGACGATGTGCACTGCGTCGTAATCGACAATCCGCTCGGAGTCATGGCAGTTACTTGGACCCGTGCGGCCCCGTGTACCGTCGCCAAGTCATATGCCACGTATGATGTCCGGCTGCTTCCAATTTGGAGACCGCCGATCCGCAGAGCCGGCCAGGCGGAGCCATTGTCGAATCCGAAGAAGAATCCGAGCCACTTGTTAGACGATGATGCGCCGGTCATGAAGCTCTGTGCGTCGTCGAGGTCGGCGATGTAGTTGCCGTCGCCGGGGAACTGCGCGCTCGTGCCTGGCTTGGAGTACATCTGCGAGTAGACCGTATCGATGAAGCTTTTCAGGTTCGGGTCCCCCGTCTGCTGGTAAATCAGCATCATCCCGCGCACGGCTTCCGCCGCGTCCGTGCGCGCCTGGCTAGGCGTAAATCCGACCGTGCATGCCGCGGTCTGCACCGGGTAGGAGCAGCCCACATAACCGGCGAAGTAGTACATTCCTCCGGTCCCCCCGTACGCTGGGTCCGCATATCCATATTTTTGCAGCCAGCTCCCCAGATTCGTCCCAAGTCTCAACGCCAAGGCCGAATTGCTTGGAGAAGCGGTAGCCAGCGCCTTCGCCGCCATCGCATACCCGACCGTCTGTATGCCCTCCATAAACGGCTGGTTGCCGTACCCGGCAAGCCATCCGCTGTTAGCGTCGTCCGGGCCGACGACCGCCCATCCGTTGTTCGCGCCAGACGTGCAGTTCACCGGGTTGGCGGACCTTCCCAATGTCCCGGCATACGGGGTACTCAGCGTGAGTTGCGTGGCGCTCTGCAGCGAAGCTACCTGGTACATCACGCTCTCGCCGGTGGAATTGTCCAGTGCGGGATTATGATGCGCATCCACTCCTAACGTGCCCTTCAAGAACCAGATCTTATTCGCCGGAAACATGGCTGACGTCCAGTGCGTGTTGTGACCGGTCACCGTCACGCTGCCGGGAGTCAGATCCACACAGGACAATGGATTGTCATTCCACGTCGAATACGAGTTCCACCCGTTCCCTTTCTGCGAACCGCCGCCCGTGAACTCTAAGGCCGGAAGGCTCCCATCCGAAGCCGTCTCCGGCTGCCATACGGCATTGGCCCCGGAGGCTGCCAGCGAGTTGATGATCGCCGTCCGGCAGGTTGACTGCCACGCGCTGTCCGGATCGTATTGGGCGCAATACGAAGTCTCGATCAGGTGGTAGGCCACCTCCCGCTGATCCCACATCCCCCATTGGCTCGCCGGATCTAGAACCAGAAATTGCATGGCCTTCGACCACATGTTGCGCAGCCCAGGCCACATATCCGGCCTGCCGTCAAGCGCCCGGAGCACAATGCCAAGCAGGCTGTGCGAGCGTCCCGTGTAGAGATAACCCATGTCGGGATCGGAAGGCACTCCCCCTTGATCCAGCATCGGGCTCGACCACACCCGGTCAGCCAGCTTCCGGGCCGCGTTCAGATACGTCGCCATCCCCGTCCGGTAGTACAACGAATAGTACGCCGCCACGTTGTCGTAGTAGTTGCCCGGAGTCGAGACCTGTCCCCAGCCCCAGTTGTACACCACTGTCGAGTCACTGGCGCTATACGTCATCCCGGACTCATTCCACCACGTCTGATCCGTCATAGTCACATGCGTATCGTCCGTGCAACTCGCGGGACGGTTCAGCATCCGGTTCGCCCCGTGATTGTGCCAAAGCACCAGTACCATTCCGGAGGGCGAGAGCTTGAGGCACGGTCGGGATTCCCCGTCGCACCCTGGCACAGCGTGGTCGTGAAATGCGTGTTGGTTCCCACCAGAGATTGCGCTGCCGCTCGTCACGGCCACCGTGCCCCCGGGATCGGCGTTCGTGTCCCAATAGTCCGCGAAATTGGTATCCATGCCGGCGATCTGCAGATCGGCCAGCTCCTTGTTCTGTTTGTCGAACCAGGGCCATGGATTAGAACCCCACATAAGCGTCTGGCCGAGCAAAGCGTCCACGGAGGGGCTATTGGTGATCACTACGCCGTTATTGTCGGTGGCGACAGCGCCGTCGGCGACCGAACAAGTAGTCGATTGATTGCTGCTGTCGGTCACGGTGAGCTGAAACGTGTAGGGTCCGGCCACAAGACCTGAAATTCTTGGGTTCGCCGCGGTCCTGCTGGAGAAGAGCGGCGTATTCGGACCGGAAACCGTCTGCCAGGTATAGGTCAGCGCGGTCCCGCCGTCCAGCGGCTGCGACAGGCCGCCCGTCAGTTGCGCTGGGAACCCGGCTCGGTATACCTGCGGCGTTCCGGCGTAGCATGCCGGAGGATAAGCCGGGGTCGTGGGAAATGCTACGCCAGTCGGGCCCGCCTGAGACGTGAGAGTCAGGTTATGCCCGCTGCTGTCGGCAAGGTTCCCTTCGAATTCCCAGTCCGCTAGATCTCCCGCCGTCCCGGCGACTTGGATGGTCGTTCCAATCGGCACAACCGTACTGAACCACCGCAGAAAACTCATCTGGTAGCCGTTCCCCAGTCTGAATTGCCAGCGTTCCCAGGAAGGTTGTCCGAAACTTGCGATAGCGATCGTGGCAGTGCTGCAGTTTCCCCCGCGGTGTCACACAACTCGAATGTGTACTGTCTGTTCGCCACGTCGCGCTGCACCCGCAGCAAGACATCTGATCGCCCCGCGCAACATGCGATGCTCCCGCTGCCGCCGGCCCCAAACTGGTCGCTCGTGGGCGGATTTGCGTGTAAGTCGCCAGATCAGGAGGTTGCCGTTCGCGGGGATTTACGTAAGATCTCAATCGCCGGAAGGTAAATGTAAAACGACCACGTCGGCCCAGAACCGATGTTGTGCAAACGCATTTCCCATCGCGAAGGAGTCGTACTTAACCCCATGGTATTCCATGGAGCGCCCGTGGGCAGTTGAGCCACTACGCAGCCCGATAGGCGGACATGTTGCACGTGCTCGTAACGCTCAAGGACTGGCCTGCCAGGCATATGGCCGCGCCGATCAATAGCAGCGCCCCGCACTTCGATAATGACTTCATGATTGCTTTCCCATGAGCAGAAGAGGCGGCGAGCCGCGAGGAATCGCCACCACGAAAATGAAAACCTCCGCTACCGGCTAATCGCATAGCGCTGACAGTTCAAGTGGCCCGACCCCATTGCCCTTCTCGCCGTATACTTCGTTCGATCGGCGCGTTCCGCGCGCTGGGCAATGGCAGCCACGCGCCGCTGCACCGTGATCTCGCTCCCCTTCGGGACGCCGGCCGCACTCGGCAGCCCGGCCGGCCGTTTTCGTGCTCTCTAAATTATAGCCGTGGCTCCGTCCGGCCATTCGCGCCGGCAGCCGGCCGCTGGAGCGCTTCCGCGCCTGACGCCTAAGGCTCTTCCGGGCGTACCGGTGAACATATCCGGATCACTGCCCGCTCGCGGCCCCGCCGACGATTCGTGTCGCGGCGGAGGACACCGTGATCTGCACGGGGCTTGGATCGATCCAGCACGACTGCTGATTCCCGAAGGTCAGCGCCGTGGAACCAGCCTTATTGGCGAGTGTACTTGATCGTAAAGGTCGTTCCACTCGCCGGCGCAACTACGCCGGAGCTGGCAAATGCCGATCCGCCGGTTGATGGCGTCCAAAGCCCTCCCTTTGCGCCGTCCGAAAACGTGTGTGCCATTTTGGCCGTGGCGTAGCCGGAAGGCGTCGGATAGGTCGCCGCCTCCCAACAGAGTAATCGTACACGTGACGGACTACCCACCGAAACCGTAGCCGAGTCGCAGGATGCCGTGTAACTGCTCGTGTTGTTGACGTGAGCATATGCCATGGGGCTTCCCAGTTGGCGAATTTGTGAATCCACTTGCTACGGGGTGCCCGAAGTCCGATATGTTGTCGGCCAGGTAATCCGACACCGGCCCTGGAGCCGTCGTTAGCTCTATGTAGCAGACGGGCTTCGTCGGGTTGTTCGTGTTCCACTGGGTTATGACGCCTCCGATATTAGTCCTTCACCAGGCGGATCCTTCCGCTGTATCCATCGACGTGCCTCCGCTCTGCCAGGCCGTGGGCCACGGTCCCTCCCACACAATTTGAGCTGGCGCATGTGCGCCCCCTGAAAGCAGTGGCGAACATTGGTAAATATCGCAGAGGACCGTTCCAGCCGTACAGCCAGGGCCGCCCGTTCCAAGCGCCACCTCGCTTGCGGCTGGCAAACCATGTCATTCGTGCCCTTACTGAAAAACAAAATGGCTGGGTGAGGCTGGAAGGTTTCCCATGACAGTGCTGACTTCGTTGGCGATGGAGTCCGCGGCCACATACGTTGTGTTGAAAGTTCCACCCGCCCACCCATACTGTTGCTCATAGGCATTTCCGAGCAACTGAGTGAGCTTCCACCAATTCATATCGATGGCATTGGTGCTGGAGGCTGCATCATACTCTACGGCGCTGTCACCAATGGCCGCGATGAATGTGGTGAGTGCCGACGGTTTGGCTCCCACCAGCCCTGTGCCACCAGACACGGTGATCTGCGTGATCCCATTATTCCAGTTCCCCGGCGGTTGTGTAACGTCTCCTTTGGCGAAGATGTTGAAGTTCCCCGTCATCCAGGTATGAACGCCGGTATCCAGACTGCTCCAGGTGAAATTGCTGGTGACGTATCGTTCGAGAGCCGCTTGGCATGAGCCCTGCATTATTTTGTCTTGCCATAGACAGATGGTCGTGTTCCCCGAGTTGTCCCACGCCGTAACGGTTATGGACGAATGGGAGCCATTCCAGCGAATCGTTGCGCCAGGTGTGTAGGACCTTACTCCGTGGTAACAGACCGTATGCGTCCAAACGGGCTGAATTAGTGAACGGGGCCTTGCCAGGGTCATATGAGGTTTGCGCCAGCCGCGAAAACAGCGCTGATGCAAAATGTGACCAGTCCAACGGATCATTGGAATAACCCCCCCGGCGCATAAGACGTGCCAACTGTGCTGAGGCCCGTTTGCGTTCCGCAAGTAGATGGGAGAACACAAGCAGCCGAACTGCAACCTGTGGATGCGTTCGCACACTTGAAAACTTTCAGATTCGGCATGCCCGCCCGAGATTGGCGAAATATCCGTAGTATTTCGCTCCGTAGTCGCTCAGCCCTTCGATCAGTGAGACGTTGGTAACATCCGCAGTCCAGCAAAACTGATACGGGGTGCTCAGCCTTTAGAGAAACGGCGGGAAAGGTAAATCTAAGACCAATCCAGCTTGAATTGGAAAACGTCCAAAGTGTTGCCGGTGGAAAGAAGCGATCCTGCCTGCATAAAGCCGAATGCCATGTGCGCCGTCCCGGACGCAATGCCTCCCCACGCCGCAAAAGCGGCCGGGGAAAGTCCGGGACTCATAAACTCTGAGCATCGAACTTCATTAGCGCCACCAAGCGCCTGAACGGCCGCGAATCCGTTAGTGTCGGGTAATCCCCCATGGCGGAGCGAAAACACCGTTTGTAAGCGTTGCGGTAACCGATACCCAAGCCATCTGATGGCAGGTAGCGGGAGCCGACGCCGGCAAAGTCGGACACGTCACCGCGCCCGTGTCCGCCATGAATTGGCCTGCCGTTCCCGCCGTGCTCGGCATCAGATACACAATCGGCGAGCCTGCCACGTCGGCCACACTCAGGCAAATCATTCCGGAGGTGATGCCGGAATAGCAACTAAAACCTGTCTTGCTCGGATCGGCGATGGCCAGCAACTGCGTCCAGCCGCCCGCCGCGACCGTTGTGCAAGCCGGAGCCGCCGTGCCCGAGGGCGCGTTACAGGCGTAGATGACATGGTTCGTCGTATCTTCATACAGGTCGCCCGGCAGGTTCCCGCTCACCGATCCCGGCGCGCTGGTCCCGAAGAACTTCTGCATAACGGTTGCCGTCGGCAGGTCCGAATTGGCCAGGGTTTTCGCCCCGAACGCGCCGCCATTGTTATAGAGCATCTGGCCGCTCGATCCCGGCAGGGTGGCCAGGCCCGTCCCGCCGTTGGCTACCGCCACGGTTCCGGTCACGTTCGCGGCCGTTCCCGTTGTATTAGCCGAATTGTTCGGAATATCCGCGCTGACCAGGGCCGGAAGTTGCGCGTGCGGCAGCGTCCCGCTCGTTATGTTGCTCGCATTCAGCGCATTAGTGGTAGCCGAGGCTGCAAACACCGTTCCGTTGGTTTTCGTACACGTGATCGCGCCCGAGTTTGCTAACGAACAATCCCCGCCGACGGTCTGTGGGGCGTATGCCGTGCCGCCGGCGTTCCCAAGCAGGACCTGCCCCGCGCTCGGCGCCGTGTTCGGCACCACCGATGCCAGCGTCTGCGCATTATTTGCCACGTTTCCAAGCCCCACCATGGATGGCGTAAGAGACTCCGCGCCAACCGCTCCGCCGTTGTTATAGAGCACCTGGCCGCTGGACCCGGGAAGAGCTATGATCCCTGCCGCGGGCACGCTTCCCGCGCTCCCGGTCGTGTTCTGGTTCAAAGTTGGAAAGCCGGTCATGTTTGCGGCGCTAAGCGCTGGGGCATTCGAGAACGTCGGCGCCTGAGCGCTTGCCCCGTCCCGTGCGAGACCAGTACTTGGTCCGTTGCTGCCGTATTCCCTGCCAGCGTCGTTGTCGTTCCCGATCCGGACTGATACGGAATCGCCCCCAGAGATCCGCCGCCCAATGAACTCGGAACCGTGCACGAGGAGCCGAGAGCGCAGGTTGTCCCATTGACGGTCATCGAGGCGTTCGATGCCGCCTTGCCGTTCAATTGCGTCTGAATCGATGACGTCGCGTCCACATACGCCATCGTTGCGGGAGATACGCCATCGATCGTTTTGTTCGTTAGCGTCTGTACGTCGGTGGTCCCTACAATCGCTCCGCTCGGCGCCGTAAGCGACGGCCCCCAGATACTCCCCGCGGAGACGGCGATTCCAGCGCCCGGATAGACCATGCCCGTCCCAGTGGGTACGCTGCACGATCCGTTCGAGCTGAGGTATCCGCTGCAGGACCCGCTCCCAAATAGTCCGACGATATCCGAATATCCGGCCGCGACCGCGCCGCCGCTTCCATTGCCCTTGAGCGGGCTGGTCGTACCGCTCACGCTTGGTATCGTGGGTTTATTGGAGAGGTCGTTGTAGCTTCCGGACGTAGCAACCGTAGCAAAACTCGAGCTACTGGGTATCGGCGTCCCATTTACGGACGTCGAGTTACTCAAAGCCGCCGGTAGACGCGCGGCGGCCAGCGTCCCGCTCGATATGTTGCTGGCATTGGTAGCGTCGGTCGTGGCGGATGCCGCTAACGCGGGCTTGTTCAGAATCTGCGTCACGCCGGTGGCCGCGTTCCAGTCCGAGTTCACCTGCGCGGCGGGGATCGTCGGCTTGTTCGACAGGTCGTTGTAGCTTCCGGAAGTCGCAACCGTCGCCAGGTTTGGGAGGCCCGAAAGGCTGCTGTACGATAGCTGCGGAATCCGTGCGCTCGCCAGCACTCCGCTTCCGATCTGCGACGCGTCTAGCGTTACCGGGTCCGATCCGCTCAATCCATGCGTGGATGCGTGCGCGGACGGCGCAAACTGCGAAGGCGTGCCGGAAAGTTTTGACCACGCAAGCGACGATATCCACGCGGGGTTGCTGTATTGCGCCGTCTGGTCCACCGCATTCGTTACCTGCGCGGCTGTGTAGTCGCCGCTTTGCGCGCTGACAGCCCCAGTCCTGCCGAATACGCTCGATACCGCCCCGGGAGCGTTTCCCGTCTGGCTCTGCATCTGCATGTTCGTTCCGTCGTAAGTGAGCATCACCCATTGGCCGGCTGCGATATCGCCCGCCGCCAGGTTCTGGCTCGACTGCTTCTTGATGCTTGCGGCGCCAAGCGAATTGAAATTGATCGTCGCCGCGCTGGTGTTGGCCTGGTCGGCGCGGAACCAGTACGTCGTACCAGCATGGTACGCGCTGATCGCCGGGCTCAGGCTGCACGTGTAGGCGCCACTGGATGATGTCGCCTGGCACGAGTGTACGCCGCTCAGATCGTCCGCGGTCAACGTGCGCGCGGTCCCCGCACCGCTCCGGTAAACCACGCCATTACTCCCGGGATCGGCCGTCGCCGAACTCGTCATAATCCGGAAAACGGAGCCGTCGTACCAGAGGTTGTATAAGCGCCCGGCCGCAATGTCCGTCGAAGCCGGGTTCGAGATCCCGTCCATCAACTTCACGGATGTAGCGCCCAGCGTATCCACGTTCAGAGTCGTCGTTCCTCCGCTCCCGTTTACATCGGGTTTCCAATGAAGAACCATTCCCGTGATGTAGGCCGCCGCCGTAGGCGTCATCGCACAGGTGTACGCGCTTGTCGATCCGCTCGCCGAAGCGCACAATAACGCCGCTCCGCTCTGCTCACCCGCTTGGGTCTGCACGACCGCCGTATCGAGCGCTTCGAGGACGTTGATCGACGACCCCGTGTCCGTAATCGAAGTCAGTATGCCGGGGCCTGCCAGAATGTTCTGAGTCGATCTGGATCCCACGCTCTGCCCATCGCTCTGGACCGCTATGTTTCCGGGCTGCGTCCAGGTATTCGTGAACGCGCAGTCGTAGACATTCTGACCCGCCGGCGCGTCCGTTGCGAAATACGTCTCCCCCGCCGTGCACAGAGGCGGAATTCCCGCCAGCAGCCCCGTCTTCATCGGAAGCGTATGCGACGCGCTTCGCATGTCTTGCGTCCCGGCTGTCACGGTGTTGCCGGCGTCCGTCTTCATCGCGTCCGTGGGAAGCTGGGAAGAACTCACCGTTCCGCTGATCTGCGAAAACGAATAGTCTCCGCTCTGCGGCGTCACCGCTCCGGTCCGCCCAAAGACGGAAGGCACCACCGGACTCGGCAGCGTCTTTGGCTCCCACCAGTTGGCGCTGGCGTTCCAGCCCAGATACTGCAAGTCCGAAGCCGGGCTCGTCGCTACAGCCTTGCCCTGCAGCCGAGTCACGCTCAAATGCGGAAACGAACCGGTAAGATCCGTGTCCGCGCTCGTCGAACTGGTAATGCAAGTCGGACAGTCGATACCCCCCGTCGCGCTGTTATACGAAATTGTCGATGAGCCGCTCAGCGCCGCACGCGCTCGCGCATTCGTGAAGTAGAGGTTAGAGCCCTCGGTCACCATCGACGTCGTATAGTCCCCGTTCTGCGCGGCGACGGCCCCGGTCCGTCCAAAGATGGACGTGATGGTCGCGCCCGGGAGCGTTTTCGGCTCCCACCAACTGGAGGTTGCGTTCCATCCCAAGTACTGGCCATCGGAGGCGGTGGTCGAAGCCACGCTTTTGCCCTGTATACGGACTACGCTCAGATGCGGAAACGAACCATACAGGTCCGTGTCCGCGCTGGTCAGGCTGGTAATGCACGTGGGGCAGTCGATGGCCCCCGTCGAGGCGGTATACGCAATCGTCGAGGAACCGCTGAGCGCGGCCCGAGCTCGCGAGTTAGTGAAATACAGATTCCCGCTTTCCGTCACTTGCGCTGTGGTGTAGTCGCCGGCCTGCGCCGAAATACTTCCCTGTCTTCCAAAAACGCTGGATACCGCCCCCGGCGAATTTCCGGTCTGGCTCTGCATCTGCATGTTGGCGCCATCGTACGTCAGCATCACCCATTGGCCCGCCACGATATCGTTCGCGACCAGCGGCTGGTTGGATTGTTTGACGATTGTCCTGGCGCCCATACCGTTGAAGTTGATGGTGGCCGGCCCGCTGTTCGGCGAGTTGGCCCGAAACCAGTAGCTGGTCCCCGGTGAATACGCCGCTATCGGCGGATTCAAATTACACGCATACGAACCGCTCCCGCCGGTGTCCTGGCAGAAGAATGCGCCGCTGAGTTGATTCGCGTTCGCCACCGTCGCCGTTCCCACGGCGCTCCGGTACGGTATCCCGTTCGCCCCCGGATCGGCTACCGCGCCCACGGCCGACGCCGTTGGTTGCGAAGTATGGGCGGTTCCATTCGACGTGACGTAATCGACCCACTGATTCGAAGTTGGGCCCGACGCCGTCTGCACCACGGCATACACGTGTCCGCCGTTGTCCGTGCATTTCAGGACCTGGGTGTTCGTGTCCACCTGGCAGTTCTGCGCCGAGATGCCGCCCTCGACGGTCCATTGATTCACGGCGCTGCATCCGTACAGATTGGCTCCCGCGGGCGCCGTGCTCAAGAAAAAGAATTGCCCCACCGCACAGCTCGCCGGTAGACTCGTCCCCATGGTCACCGGTTTGGTGGAAACGGCGCCCGAGAAATCCACATCCCCGGCTTGTGTCTTGAGGTCGATTTTGGTCTGCGCCAGCGCGCTGGCTGCGGCAAAAGCCGCTATGAAAAGCCTCCTCATGCTCCCCCTACTCTCCAACCAAACGCTAGCATGTGCAGGCCTGCATCCACTTTCTTAAAACGGCAAAGCTTTTATAATCAATCGATTAAAAACTAGACATCCCTTGTGATCGCCCATTGGCGAGGTCTCTCAAGTAGACTTCCTATCGTCCGTCCCGCCACGGCCGGCTTCCGGCATCCCGGCGGCGCAGATCCAGAGCGGCTGGGCGTGTCCGATAGTTGCCGGCGTTCGCGGAACCTCGGGCCTCCTCTGATTCCCTCGCCAATCCCCGCTAAGATAGCGGGATAGTATGGGTGATCGTCTCCGAGTCCTGGCCTGGATCGACGGGTCGTCGGTCACCGGGCCTGCCAAGAACCTGATTGGCTTTGCGCTTCGCGCTCGCGAGATGGAGGGCTTGGGCGCCGAAGTCCGCATCGGCCTCATCGTTCGTGGCGACCCGGAATCGAACGCCCTCGTCCATGCCGTCCGCCGCTCGGGCCTGCCCCTCGAAGTCGTCTCGGAGCGGCGTGCGTTCGATCTCGCCGTCGTGCCGGGTCTACGAGCGGCATTCGACCGCTTCCGCCCCCATATCCTTCAGACCCACAACTACAAATCGCACTTCCTGGTTCGCTACTCAGGTCTGCACCGCCAGGCGCCTTGGCTTGCCTTCCACCACGGCTACACAACTACGAGTTTCCGGGTGCGCGTCTATAACGAGCTGGACCGGTGGTCGCTGCGCGGCGCTGCGCGCGTGGTGACCGTCTGCCGCCCATTCGCGTTGGAGCTCCAGCGCAAGGGCGTCCCGCTGAGCCGTATTTCCATCCAGCACAACAGCATTCCGCCGTTCGTGGCTCCTACCGCCGCGGAAGCCGCCGCGCTTAAGGCCGGGTTCGGCATCTCTGCGGACCGCCGCGTCGTCCTCGCCATAGGCCGCCTCTCAAGAGAGAAAGCCCAGCGCGACCTAATCGGAGCTCTCGCCGCGCTCAAGCGTGACAAGCCATCGGAGCCCATCGCGGCGATTCTGGTCGGCGATGGGCCCGAGCGTGAGAATCTCGTGCAGTTATCTGCCGAGCTCGGCCTGAACCAGATCGTGATATTCGCGGGCCAGCAGCCCGATGTGCGGCCGTACTACGCCATCGCGGACGTCTTCGTACTGCCGTCCCATACCGAGGGTTCTCCAAACGTACTTCTGGAAGCGATGGCCGCCGGCAAGCCTATTGTGGCCTGTAATGTCGGCGGCGTCCCGGAAATAGCCCGCCATGGCGAAACGGCCTTGCTGATCGAGCGCGGCCGTATTGACGCCATGTCCAGCGCCATCGGACGGCTCCTGGAGGACCGCGATCTCGCCTCTCGACTGGGCGATGCCGCCGGAAAAGCCTCCGCCGCCTACTCGCCTGAAGCTTACTGCCAGTCGATTCTCGGAATCTACCGGCGTGTGACGGTCAGTTAGCGCGATAGGCCCGCAAATGAGTTGCTTGCGGTGGCTTATAATAACCCCATCGGAAGTCCCAAACTTGAACTGGCGCGCATGGGCTCGCCCGTCGCGCCCATGCACCTGCAAATGAAAGGCGTCATCCTCGCTCTGTTCGTGCTGGCCGGTCTCGTTGAGATCGATGCCGCGGTCGTCCAGAACCAGACGACCACGCCTCCTGCCCCAACCAACAAACCCCTCCCATCCAAGAGCGCAGCGACTAAGACGACCTCCGCCGCGACGCCGTCGGTTACGACCAAGTCCGCGGCGCCGGCCAAGACCGTTGCCAAGTCTGCCCCAGCCAAGGCAACCGTAGCGAAGAAACGCGTGTATAGGCCGGCTCCTCCCGTGGATCCGACGGTCGGCGATGTGGTCGACGGCGAAAACCTCACCGTGCGCCGGGCTGCTGTCGCGGCGCTTGGGACCATGAATGGCGCCGTAGTGGCCGTCGATCCCACAAACGGCCGCGTGCTGAGCATCGTGAATCAGAAACTTGCGTTGCGAAGCGGCTTTACGCCGTGTTCCACCATTAAGCTCGTCACCGCGCTGGCTGCCTTGAGCGAAGGAATCATTCAACGGGACACGCCCGTCCACTTAACCCGGACCGCCAGCTTCACTCTCACCACCGCGATCGCGCATTCCAACAATCAGTATTTTCAGAAACTCGGCAATCAGCTCGGATACGAGAGGGTCACTCGCTACGCCCGCATGATGGGCCTGGGCGAGAAGGCGGGCCTGGATATTCGCGGTGAGCAGTCCGGCGCTTGGCCCGACTCGCCTCCCGGAGCGGGCGGCGTTGGCATGATGACGGCTTACGGGGAGAACATCCTGATGACGCCGCTGGAACTCGCCGCGCTGCTCTCCGCCATTTCAAACGGTGGAACCCTGTACTATTTGCAGTACCCCGCCGCGGAAGCCGAACCGATTGAACCAAGAGTGAAACGTCAGTTGGAACTCGCCCCGGGCGGAATTTCCGACGTCAAGACCGGCATGCGCGCCGCCGTGGATGTTGGCACTGCCCGCCTCGCCGGCTATAACCCGGACGAGCCGATCCTGGGTAAGACCGGCACCTGCACCGATTTCCGGGACTCCAATCACATGGGCTGGTTTGGATCGTTCAACGAGGTGGACAATCATCGGCTGGTGCTGGTCGTCCTGCTGCGTGGGACCAAGACCGTGAATGGCCCCGTTGCCTCGGGCGTCGCTGGCGCCATTTACAGGAATCTCTCCGAACAACGCTACTTCGCCAGCGCTCCCAAGCCGGAGACAGCCATACCCGAGATCCTCTCCACAAGCACCTGCTGCGACCGCTGATTGGTGAAGCCCGTCACCGAGCCGCGCGCGTAAGCAAGCGGTGCTCTCGACAGCGGTGTTCTCCGCAACGGTGTCCCTGGCAAGGCTCTACAGCCCGGAAACTGGCTTTGGATGGTGAAAGGGGGAGCCCGGAATAGATGGGAACGCTCCTCAGGAGCGGGTGGGCCGATTGGTGGGTCGATGAGGTCTGCTTGGAAGAACTTACGAGGCCGGGCTCCCCTTTGCGACTCCAAGTTAATCCCTGCGCAAGTGGCAGCCCTCGGTCAAAACCTCCAATCTATTGAAAATAAACACGATATTAATCTGAACTGGGTGTGATCGCCCAGTTCCGGGTTGTCCTGGACGGCTTCCTAATGCCACATAAGGGCCACCCCTCGGGATCGCCGTCCCCATCTGAGCCGGAGGCGCTTTTGCCACGAATAGCTTAGGCTGGCCAATCCTCGATCCGCCTTCAGCTCAGCTTCTGTCGCATTAGCGCTTTTAGCTCGTTGAAGAAAGCCTCCTCGTCCTGGAAATCCCTGTAGACGGAGGCAAAACGTACGTACGCGATCTTGTCGAGATCTCGCAGGCTGTCCATGAGGAACTCGCCGATCTCTGAAGTGGCGACTTCCCGCTCGGGCGCGTCCGTAACCATGTTCTCCACCCGGTCCACCAGGGAGGCGAGCTGCGCCATGCCGACCGGCCTCTTCTCGCAGGCTTTGATCAAGCCTGTCAGCACTTTCTGCCGGTCGAACTTCTCCCGCCGGCCGTCCTTCTTGACCACCATGTAGGGGACCTCGTCGATACGTTCGTAGCTGGTGAATCGGCGGCCGCACCGGGCGCATTCCCGGCGGCGTCGAATGGCGTCGCCTTCCCGGGTCTCCCGGGAGTCCACCACCTTGTCCTCGATATGTTCGCAAAATGGGCACTTCATCGCTAGAAACCTCCTCCCTGCCGCCGGCCGGAGCCCGCAAAGTCCAAGGCGAACAGCCGCAAGCGCTCCGATACCGGCTAGCGCGCGGGAAAGATTGAACCTATCATGATAAAGCCTCGTTTTTTCCAGTGTAAGGATGAGGCAATGGCGACCGTGACCGCAGCGTTGGGCGTTTTCCGGCCGGTACTTCCCGGCGTCGCCAATAGACCACTAGCTGGTGTTCACGGAGGCCGCGATCTGGTAGAACAAAGCTTGGACTCGGTACAGAGCCTCATCGCGCGGTGCCTGCGCGGCGACGAAGCGGGTTGGGAAGAGTTGGTTCGCAGCCATACCCGCCAAGTCTATGGCTTGTGTTTCCGTTTTACCGGCAGTGGAACGGAAGCCCAGGACCTTACGCAGGAAGTGTTTCTCCGGGTATTCCGCACGTTGAGGACCTTCCGGGCTCTCGAGGGGTCGTTCAGCACGTGGCTCGCGCGCGTGACGCGTAACCTTTTGATCGACCACTATCGCCGAACACGTCAGGACCGCGCTACTGGGTCCATCGAGGATCAGCTTCCCATGTTGGAGGAGGAAGGGCCGGCGGCGGCGCGGCGTCCGGATCAGGCTGTGGCTGGCAGGGAAGCCAGCGAAATCCTGCAAGCGACTCTGCAACGGCTTTCGCCGGAACTCAGAGAAGCGGTCATTCTCAGAGACTTGCAGGAAATGGAATATCGGGAAATTGCCCGGACTCTGGCGATTCCCGAAGGCACCGTAAAATCGCGCATCAACCGCGGGCGGGCCGAATTGGCGCGGCTGTTGCGCAAGCAGAAGCTGGTTGTATGAACTGCGCGGATTGTGAAATCCTGATCTGCGACTACGTTGACGGGGCGCTTCCCGCGGCCCGCGCGGCCGAAGTGCGGGCGCACCTCGCCCAGTGCCCGCTGTGCGCCGAATTGGCCCGCGATTCGGCCGCCGCCGTGGAGTTCATTGCGCGCGCCGAAACCGTCGAGCCCCCGCCCGAGCTGATCACGCGCATTCTGTTCGAGGCGCCTTGGAACAAGGGCAAGGCAAAGCAATCGGCCTTGCGAAAAGCCATCGCCGGTCTTCTGAGCCCGATCCTTCAGCCCAGATTCGCTATGGGTATGGCGATGACGATTCTTTCGCTCTCCTTGCTGTTCCGGTACGTTTCGCCGGCGCCGGCGAGCCCGGCCAAGATCTGGGCGAACGTCGAGGACCACGCATACCGTACGTGGGTTCGGACGGTCAAGTTTTACGACAATTTGAAATTCGTGTATCAGATTCAAACCACGCTGCGCCGATGGCAGCGGCAACAGGAAGATGACAATCAGTCCGCCGCCGGAGCGGAGAGATCCGGCGCGGACATGGACGAACGGAGATTGCCGGTTACCGCTCCGCCGGATAACGGCGGCGGGGCGGCTCCTTCGAAGGTAACGGGGGGAAGTCGATAGGAGGATACGTATGAATTGCCAGATCCACAGCGATGCGCCGGCTGCGGCCTTTTGCCGGACTTGCGGCAAGCCGCTCTGCGACCTCTGCCGGCGGGATGTTTACGGGACGGTGTTCTGCGCGGAGCACGCTCCAGCCCCGGCGCAGGATCGGGAGGGTCCCTTCAGCCCTGCGCCGCCGCCTCAGGCGGGCTATGTCTTTCGCGATGTCTCGCCTGCTTTGGCGCTCATCCTGGGTTTGCTCATCCCAGGGGTTGGCGCCATCTATAACGGCCAGTATGCCAAAGGGTTGATCCACGCCGTGATCTTTGGTGTCTTTTGCACCATCCTCAGCTCGGACCTGAACGGACTGGAGCCGCTGTTCGGCATCCTGCTGGCCGTCTGGATTTTCTACATGGGCTTTGAAGCCTTTCACACGGCGACCAAACGCAGGCTGGGCGAACCGGTGGATGAGTTCTCCAGCCTCATCAACCTTCACTCCAAGGGGAACCTGCCCGTGGCGGGCGTGGTCCTGGTTCTGCTGGGCGTGGTCCTGCTGCTCCACACGCTGAACTGGCTCGATCTAAGAAATGCCGCGCGTTGGGTCCTGCCGTTCCTGCTGATCGCCGCAGGCGCCTACTTGCTATACATCCGCTTCTTCGGGCAGGCCGGAGCGCCGAAGGAGGCGCGCCATGAACGGCAATGATCGTTTCCGAGCCGCGGCCGTCAGTGAGCGGTCTTCGATCACCCATGGAGGCGCGCTATGAGCAACTGGGAAGAACGCGAAGAGCGCCGCCGCCAGCGCCGTGAATGGAAGAGACAGATGAGAGGCGATCCAAACTCGATGGCGTGTGCGGTGCGGGGACCGATCACGCTCATCACCGTTGGCGCTCTCTTTGCGTTACAGAACTTCACGCCTTATAACTTCGGTCAAACGTGGCCCGTGCTGCTCATTGTTTTCGGGCTGATGACGTTGGTCTGCCGGGGCACGCGGCAGGAGGTTCCGCCACAGGCCGGTCCGGCGGCGGCGCCGCCGTATAACTACCAGGCGCCCCCGCCCGCTTCCTCGGGCGGTTACCGGCAGAGTCAGTATTCGCAGCCCGCCGCCTCCGCCGCGCCTCCGAAAGCGCCGGAAAGCGGCCAGCCCCAGCAAGGAGGTTCGGTATGAGACGACGCTCGCTGACCGGGCCGCTGCTGCTTCTAGCCATCGGCGGCATGTTCTTGTGGCGCAACCTGCATCCGGATTCGGATATCTTCTCGCTTCTGTCCCTGTACTGGCCCTTCATTCTGATTGCCTGGGGCCTGATGAGATTGGTGGAAGCCATGGTCTGGAGTCGCCAAGGCTGCAGCATTGGCTTCACGGGCGGCGAGGTATTCCTGGTAATCCTGATCTGCATCGCCGGATCGGGCATATGGCATGCGCGACGCGCCGGAATCAACGCCGCGTTTTTCGACTTCAATCTCGGGGATTCGTACGACTACCCGGTATCGGTAAGCGCCCCCGCCGCTTCCGTCAAGCGCATAGTTCTCGACAATCCGCGCGGCAATATCAAGGTGACCGGCGCCGATGTTGCGGAGGTTCGGGTCACCGGTCAAAAGTCGATCCGGTCCTACCGGCGCGAGGAAGCCGACCAGGCGAACGATCATACCCAAGTGGAATTGCAGCCCGAAGGCGACCGGCTGCTGATCCATACGAATCAGGAGCGCGTCTCCGACAATCAACGAATTTCGGACGACCTCGAAATAACCGTTCCGAATGGAATCTCCGTCGAGGCTCGCGGGACGTCGGGCGATTATGAGATCGCCGATATCTCGGGCGAAGTGCGGATCGCCTGCGATCACGGCGACGTGAGACTGACTCGCGTCGGCGGCGACGCGCACCTTGAGATCGGCCGCAGCGAACTGATCCGCGCCCTCGGCGTCAAAGGAAACGTCGATCTGCAGGGCGAGGGATCGGATATCGACATTGAAGACGTCGGCGGGCAGGTCACCATCAACGGAGCCTACCGGGGCACGCTCGATTTTCAGAACCTGGCCAAGCCTTTGCAGGTAGAGGGCATCCGCAACACGCAGGTTCGCGTGCAAGCGGTGCCCGGCCGCATCGACATGGACCTCAGCCAGTTCACCGGCCAGAACCTTGTCGGTCCGGTCCACCTGGTGACCAGCTCTCGCGATGTCAAGCTCGAACAGTTCACCGCCTCGCTGGATCTGGAAGCCGACCACGGCGATATCGAGCTGAGCCCTGGGAAGCTCCCGCTGCCTTCTATTGACGCGCGATCCAGCGCCGGCCAGATCGATCTGTCGTTGCCTCCTTCGGCCGCGTTCGACCTTCAGGCGGAGGCCGAAAACGGCGACGCCGAGAATGACTTCGGGCCGCAGATCCGGAAAGATGTCGAAGGCCACACGGCCAAGCTCGCAGGCAAGACGGGCGATGGCCCCACGATTCGGCTGAACACGCGCCGCGGATCCATCACCGTACGCAAACAGGACGCTACCGGCGCCACGGCCCCCGAGAAAGCTCCAAAGACGGGTTCGGGGTCCGCAATCTGAGAAGCCGGGACGATGTAACGGAACAGCCCAAAACCCCGGCCACGAATCGTGGCGCGCGCTTCCAGCGTGCCGTCTCGACATTCATGTCGAGATGTTTGGAATAGGGCAGTGATGTAGATGGACCCTAGTTCAAGTGGCGCCGGTCGCTTCCGCCTGCCACTCTTTTCCCGGCAATCTCCAATTCCGCGCGGCGCCGCCGCTCCGCTCGTCACGCTCTTCCTGATCAACGTCCTGAACTTCTACGACCGTCAGGCCCTCGGAGCCGTCACTGAGCCGTTGCGCCGCGAGTTCCATCTCTCCGACGCAAAACTTGGCGCCATCACCGCCGCATTCACCGTGCTGTACGCTTTGGCCGGCCTTCCATTAGGCAGGCTTGCCGACAAATGGAGCCGCCGAAATCTCCTGGCCTTGGGCGCCTTCGTGTGGGCTAGCCTGACAGGTCTCGGCGGCTTGGCCCGCAGCTACGCAACCCTGCTCGTGACTCGGCTGGGCGTAGGCATTGGCGAAGCGACCTGCGCTCCCGCGGCGACAAGCTGGATCGGCGACCTCGTCCCACCCGAACACCGCGCGCAAGCCATGGCGTGGTTTATGTCGGCAGTCCCTCTGGGAGGAATGCTCAGCTTCGCGGTTACCGGGCCAGTAGCGCAAGCCTGGGGATGGCGCATCGCGCTCGCGGTTGCAGCCCTTCCGGCCCTGGCTCTGGTTCCCGCGCTCCTCCGCCTGACCGAGCCCACCCGCAACCCCCAAGTCCGCGCGCCAGCCGAGTGGGGCGGGCCCCCTGGTCCGCGGCCGGCCCCCCGGCCGGCCCCTTGTCCCCCTTCCCCCAGCCCCTGGCCCCCGGCTTTTTG
Organism: Terriglobia bacterium; assembly: GCA_963783505.1. Lineage (GTDB taxonomy): Bacteria > Acidobacteriota > Terriglobia > Bryobacterales > Bryobacteraceae > BOG-224. The sequence continues at coordinate 175,199 of CAWAOP010000027.1, forward strand.
GTGGATCGTCGCCTCCGGCGCAATCGTCAATTTCGCGCTCTATAGTTACTCCACGTTCCTCCCCGCCTTCCTGACCCGTTTCCATAGCCAGTCGGTGGCGCGCGCCGGATTCTGGACCGGGATAGGCTCGGGACTCGCGGGCCTTGCGGGCGCGTTCGGCGCGGGCGCGCTCGGCGATCGATCTGGGACGATGCCGGGCCGTTTCCGGTTGAACCTGGCAGCCGGAGCTGCGCTCGCGGCAGCGCCTTTGACGTTCTTCGCCGTGGCCCTGCCGGCCAATCAAACCGTTGCTGCCATTGCATTGATGATGTTGGGATACGGCCTCTTGCAGACTTACTATGGCTTGACGTACGCAGCCATTCAGGACATCGTCGCGCCCGAGGCTCGCGGCGCGGCAATGGGAACCTACTTCATGGCCATGTACCTTTGTGGCGCCTCATTCGGACCGCTGATAACGGGAGGCCTAAGCGATCATTTCGCGCGCGCCGCGGCCGGAGCCGGTCCCGTTTCCGAAGCCGCTCGCGCTCTGGGCCTCAGGCAATCGTTGTACGTGATCCCTGCGTTCTCGCTGGCTCTGGCTGCGGTGTTGTGGACCGCCGCGCGCTCCCACGAGAGTGCGAATGACGATGCCGCCGAGATGCGCTGACCGGGCACAGCGCTATCTCCCGAGAAGATCGCGGCCAATCCAGGATCATTCCGCCTGGCGTCGTCCCGAATGCGCCGCCGCTGTTTTTCGCACCTTCAGCGAGCCGTCCGAAAAGTAATCGACAAAGTACTTCTCTTCCGGATCGCGCTCGTAGAGCGAGAGAAGTTCGCTTTCGGGTTTCTGAAAGATACAGGTAACCGTTTCCCGATTGAGCAAGCTCAGGAAATCGCAGGGCCCGGCGGTAAACAACCACGGCGTCTCCTGCCCGTGATTCAGGTACACGTGCGCTCCTGGGCCAACCCCGTAAAGCGTCGCCGCCGCGTCTCGGGCCGTCCGCGCGGCGGTGCTCCGAACCATGCGGCCGAATGCGGCTCGGTTGTGAAAGTAAGCTCCTTGGCTATGGAGGAGCGCCAATAGCATCAAGGCCAGCGCCGCGCCCGCCTTGAACATCCATTGCGGCCTGTCTCCCTTGAAGATCGCTCCGGCTATTTCCTCGATCGCGAGGCAGCCGGCGGCCATCAGGAAGATCTGGGGCCCATAAACGTAGTACGGGGCGCGGATATGCGGCAGCACGCTTACGGGGAGCAGCAACACCGCATAACACGACAAGCTGAATAGAACAGCCGCACGCCGCCGGACCAATCCGTAAGTCAGAATCGCTCCCAGTCCAAGCAGCGGCAGAAACCGCCATCCCGGATCGAAAAGCCCTTCCGCCCCAAAAATCAGAGCCGTATAGTACGACAGCGAGGCCAGGATCGTGCTTGCGTTTACGTCAATAGAGTATGGACCGCTCGTTCCGACCTCCGCCGCCAGGCTCGGGAGGAGCGTGGCATACCGAACGGCGAATATCGCCGCTATTGCATAATGAGGCCACAGCCGGCGAGCGGCGGAAGCCAAGGCCGTTCTCATGGATAGCCGCCTCTCCGTGCAAATAAGCAACAGCGTGAAGAGAACGGGGGCGGCAATCGCGAATTCCTTGGTTCGGAGCGCCAGGAAGAAAAACGCCGCGCTGGCGGCGGTTCCCCGCCAGCCGCCGGCCAGCAGCGATAACATGCCGGCCAGCAGGAAGAACGTGCAGATAACGTCGAAGGACGCCCCGATATAACTGGCGGATTGCGCGGTGGTGCTGAGACAGCCGAGGACCGCCACTCCTGCGATGCTCAGCGCGGCGCCCACGCCAATCCGGCGAAACAAAAGATACGCCAGGGCCAGGTTCGCAAAGTGAAATGGGAGAAACCAGCCGAGCGAAGCCGTGTAGTCGAATCCGAAGTGGGCGAACAGGACTCGCTCAAACAGGACCCCGACGGGCCGGTCGTTGTACATCAATTGTGGGAGCACGGTCAGCCCGTACGCGTACGATTTGCCGATAAAGGAGTGGAGATTTCCTATCTCGTCGGCAACTAGCACCGCGCCCGGCTGAATAGCCCAACCGATGCCTCTCCAACAGAGCAGCAGCGATACGGCGCCCAGGGCCAGGTGGACTGCCCTTTCCAGTGTCCGCGAGTCCGAACCGATGCGTCGGAAGGGGCTGGGCAAGTGTCCCACTGAGAACCTCCGCTCCGAATGACAGAATGAACATCGAACCGGATACTCCGTTGGGGACTATCCGCAAGATAGATTCTCCGGCATCTCAGGCGCCGGCGCAAGGCCGCTTGACAGCGATCTTGAGTTTGGCCTCTCGCCTGCCGTTTTCTCCACGCGCGGTCGCGCCGGTTGCGGCCGCTCCCCTGGACGTTCTTTCGCGGCGCGGCGCCCAATGGACCAGCCGGGGCTGGCGCGGCGCTAAAGCAGCGCCGAGTCTTTCAGAACTTTCTCTTTTTGTTCCGCGCGGAAGCTGCGCAGTCTTTCGCGCAATTCCGGACGGCTATTGGCCAGCATGGCCACGGCCAGTAGCGCGGCGTTGCGCGCGCCCGCCGCGCCGATCGCCAGCGTTCCCACCGGAATCCCCGCAGGCATCTGAACCGTCGAGAGCAGCGAGTCCAGTCCCTTCAGCGCGCCGCTTTCCATGGGCACGCCCAGCACCGGCAAGATCGTATGCGCGGCGCACACGCCCGCTAAGTGCGCGGCTCCGCCCGCCGCGGCGATGATCACCTCGAACCCGTTCGATTCCGCCGCGCCAACGTACGCCGCGGTTTCCGCGGGTGTGCGGTGCGCCGAGAGGACCCGGCATTCGTGAGGTACTCCGAATTTCGTCAGCTCGACGGAGGACTGGCGCATCACCTCCCAGTCCGACTTGCTCCCCATGATGATGGCTACCAGCGGCGAGCTCATCTCTCGATTCTCCCACGAGCAATCATTCTTCAGCCTTCAGCCCTCAGCCTCCTTACTCCCGTCCTTCAGAAATGCAACCCGCCCCCGCACAACAACGTCTCTCCCGTCACGTAATCGGAGAGTGGAGAGCAGAAGAACAGCACCGCGTTAGCGGCTTCTTCCGGCGTTCCGAGGCGGCCGAGGGGACATGCATTCTTCGCCCATTCCAGCGTCTTCGGTTGCGCGCCCACCGGAACCTTGCGTCCCTGAACTTCCACTATGGGCGGCCCGTCGGGAGTAATGGGAAGAACCAGCCGGGTCTCGATGATCCCGAATCCCACGACATTCACGTTGACGTTATATCGTCCCCACTCCTTCGCCATGGTCTTCGTCAATCCGATCACGCCGGCCTTCGCCGATGAATAGGCTGCCTGTCCCGCCCCGCCGTCGATTCCCGCCACGGACGTAATGTTCACCACCTTGCGCATCACGCGTTTTCGCTCGGCAATCTCGCGCTTGGCTGTTTCGCGGATCCACGCCGAAGCTGCCCGCAAGATACGAAACGGCGCCACCAGATGGACGTTGAGCATGGTTTGGAATTGCTCGTCCGTCATTTTCTGGATCACGGTATCCCAGGTGTAGCCGGCGTTGTTCACGATGATGTCGAGCGAGCCGAAGCGCTCGATCGTCGCATCCACCAGCCTCTGCGGCAGCGCCGGGTCCGTGATGTCGCCCGCAAGCGCTGCGGCCTCTCCACCCGATGCCGCAATCATGGCTTCCGTCTCTGACGCCGGCCCGGCGTCCAGATCGTTGACCATCACGGAAGCGCCCCAATCGGCAAGAGTCCTCGCGATGGCCCGCCCGATCCCGCGCCCGGCGCCCGTGACGAGCGCAGTCCTTCCGGCGAGCGTAAACGGCATGTCGATGTCCCCCGAATCATCTTAGTACGGACGCCTCCGATTCCGGGGGCAACATGTCCTGTACGGGCAGACCGCGGGGTATCCGGCGAAGGCGTAGAAGCGCGATGAGTGAAAGGGCGCCGGACTGTGACAGAATGTCGTCATGAAGAGACCGTTCGCCGCAACAGTCTGGCGCGAAGGGGATTGGTTCGTGTCGCAGTGCCTGGAGATAGACGTCGCCAGCCAAGGCCGAACAGAGGAAGAAGCGCTTCGCAACTTGCGCGAGGCCTTGGAACTCCACTTCGAACCGCCGCGGGCAACGCGGCTTCCTGAAGTTCGAACAGTCGAGGTTGAGGTTGGGGCGGCTTAGCCCTCAGCCCAACCGCGAGGTCAAGCGCCGGCTTGAGGCGGTCGGATTCGTCGAGGTCAGCCAAAAGGGCAGCCACATCAAGTTCGTGAGGCGGCTCGGCCACATTGTCGATACCGCCATCGTGCCACGAAAACATGAGATCCCCGTTGGCACACTGCGCAGCATACTAAGCCAGGCGCACATCGATCCGGAAGACTGGGACGCCGAGGTGCGTTAATGACCAAAGTGAAAGACCTTCATAAGAAGTGGATGAAGAACCCGGAGTACCGCCGCGCCCACGCTGCGCTTGCTCCGGAGTTCGAGCTTCGCGCGGGCGGTGATTCGAGCCCGCGTGCAAGCTGGACTCACCCAGGAGCAACCGGCCAAGCGCATGGACACAAGCCAGTCCGTGATAGCGCGGCTGGAAGGCGGCCGCGCCAGACCCTCCACGCGAACTCTAGAGCGCCTTGCCGCAGCCACTAAATCCCGCCTTGTGGTGAGCTTTGAACCGGCGGCTGCGGCGAGATGAACGGCGGATAACGGCTTAATCCCAATACCGTTCATTGAACGCCGTGGCGCGGGCTGTCAAGCCTGCAGAGCCGAGAGTCCGAACTCCTGATGTCGCCCCGTGATTTTTTGGGGACGGGGAAAATGACTCGACCCAAACCGGTTCCGAACGGGCGCTTGCATGGGCGGGCGAGGCAAGGGAAACTGGGCCATGCCCCAGCTTCAGTTGCCGATCTTTCCGGACGGTCTGACCCCGATCAATGAAGACCTGGCCTTCCAACGGGAGGGAGGGAAGGTGGTGTACTTCCATGGGCTGCTTCCGGTGTTTCAGCACGACGACCGGGATTTGAAAAGCTTCCGGATGTTCACCAGTCAGTTGATCGCCAATGGGACGGTGCGGCAGCGAGATATCGTGCAGGCGTTTGGAGTGCCGCTGGCGACGGTGAAACGGTACACGAAAGTGCATCGCGAACACGGGAGCGCCGGGTTCTTCCGGACGCCGCGACGGCGTTCGGCCAGCGTGCTCACGCCGGAAGTGAAGCAGCGGGCGCAGACGCTGTTGGACGAGGGCCAGAGCGTGCCGGAGGTGAGTCGCGAAGTGCAAGTGGCGGGGAATACGCTGCACAAGGCGATTGCCGGCGGGGCGCTTGCACGCGCAAAAAAAAAGCGCGCACGGGCGTCGTCGCACCTTCCAGCGGCAAAAGCGAGCGCAGCCAAGCCGACAGCATAGCGCCGATGGGCTATGGGGCGACGCGTTCGCTGGAACGGGTGGCGGCGGCGATGGGCGCGCTGGAAGCAGCGCCGATCGTGTTCGAGCCGGCGCGGGACATCCCGCAAGGGGGCGTGTTGTTGGCGCTGCCGGCGCTGTTGGCGGTCGGACTGCTGCGCCACAGCCTGGAGATGTATGCGTTGCCGGCGGGTTTCTACGGCCTCGGCAGCGTGTTCCTGGTGCTGGCGCTGATGGCGCTGGCGCGCATTCCCAGCCTGGAACAGTTACGCTACGCGGCGGCGGGAGAGTGGGGGAATCTGCTGGGGTTGGACCGGATTCCGGAAGTGCGCACACTGCGCGAGAAAGTGAAGTTGCTGTGCGCCGAGCAGGGCCGGGCGGCGCGCTGGAACGCGGCCTTGGCCCAGGACTGGATCGGCGAACACGAGCGACGGCAGCACGGGCTGGCGTTTTACATTGACGGCCACGTGCGGGTGTACCATGGCGAGTTGACCGCGCTGCCGCGCCATTATGTGGCGCGCGAGCGTTTGTATCTGCGCGCCACGGTGGATTACTGGATCAATGCCCTGGACGGGCAGCCGTTCTTCTATATCAACCAGGAAGTGGATCACGGCTTGGTGGCCGCTTTGCGCGACGAACTGCGTGCCGTGGCTGGAAGCCCACGCCCCGGTTTCCGAGGAACACCAGCGGCGCATGGCGGCCGATCCGCGCCTGCCGCGCTTCACCCTGATCTTCGATCGCGAGGGCTACAGTCCGGAGTTGTTTCTGGAACTGCAAAAGAACCGCATCGCGGCGCTCACCTACCACCGCTACCCGGAGGAGGACTGGCCTCTGGAGGAATTTCAGGAGCAGGCCGTGAAACTGGCCAACGGCGCAACGGTGCGGGTGAAACTGGCCGAGCGGGGGACGAAGGTGGGGAAGCGGCCCTGGTTGTGGGCGCGGGAGGTGCGCCGGTTGGTGGACGGCAACCGTCAGATTTCCATGGTGAGCACGCATTTTGCGGGCGACGCAGCTTCCTTGGCGGCGGCGCTGATGGCCCGCTGGTCGCAGGAAAACTTCTTCAAATATATGCGCGAACACTATGGTTTGGACGCCCTGGCGGAGTACGGAACCGAAACGATTCCTGCCACCGTGACCGTGCTCAATCCCGTCTGGCGGAACCTCAACCGTGAGGTGCGGAAGAAGCTGGCCGAACTGAAGAACTGCCGCCAGAGCCAGCAGAGCGTCCCTTTAGACCAGACCCTTTCCGAGTCCGTCATGCGGCATTATGAGCAGCGCCAAGGGCAACTGCAGGAGGAGATCGAATCCCGCGAGCGGCAACTGGAGACGCTGAAAAAGCAACGCAAGGCCACGCCGCGTCACATTCCCGTGCAGGATCTGCGGAGGAGGACCGCTTCACGCGCTTGCGCGTGGAGAGAAAACACTTCACCGACACGATCAAGATGATCGCCTATCGAGCCGAAACCAGCATGGCCTCGATCCTGCGGGAGAAGCTGGCGCGCGGTGACGATGCCCGCGCCCTGCTACGCCAGATCTATGACACCGAGGTCGATCTGCTTCCCGACGAGCAGGCCAAAACACTGACCGTATCCTTGCATCATCTGACGCAAGCCGCCCATGACGAAGTGGTCCGGCATCTCTGCGACGAACTCAACGCCACCGAAACCACCTTCCCCGGCACGGACCTCCGATTGGTCTACAAACTTGGCTCACCCTGATTTCCCCGAGATCAGGAGTTCGGAGAGTCATCTCGGCTTTTCTTCCGCCGCATCGCCCAAGTGAACACTCTTGGGCTTAGCCCTCACTCCTACCTCAGCAGATCCTCAAGCTGAATCTTCGCGTCCGTCTTCTCGTCTCTGTACTTCACGATGATCGGCGTGTACACGGAAAGCCCCCAGTCTTTGCCGGGTCCATTCGTAATGGCCCGCGCGCCGGCGATCACTACCGCCTCTTCGGGAATGATGAGCGGGTCGTCGCCATGGGCGCGGTGCACGACGCCGCGCACTACGTCGTAGACCGGCGTCGAACGATTGACGATGGTCCCCGTGCCGAGCACCGCGCGGCGCTTGACAATCGTGCCTTCGTACACGCCGCAGTTACCCCCAATCAAGACGTCATCTTCGACAATCACCGGCATGGCGCCGATAGGCTCGAGCACGCCGCCGATCTGGCTGGCTGCTGAGATATGGCAGTTCTTGCCGACCTGCGCGCAGCTTCCCACCAGAGCGTGCGAGTCCACCATGGTTCCGTCGTCCACCCACGCGCCCACGTTGATGAACATCGGCGGCATGCAGGTGACGCCCTTGCCGATGTAGCAGCCGTCGCGAACGCTGGAACCGCCCGGCACAATGCGCACGCCGCTCGCCGGAGTGAAGCGCCGCACGGGGTACGTGGATTTATCCAGGTACGGCTGCCGAACGGAATCGATGGACATATCCACCACCGCGCCCATTCGGAACCCGAGCAGAATGCCCTTCTTCACCCAGGCGTTCACTTTCCAGCCGGTGCGAGATTCGCCGGAAGGCTCCGCGGCGCGCACGCGCCCCTGATTCAGCGCTTCGCGGAATTCGCCGAACACGCGGAAATCGGCCTCGCTATAACTCGCCGGCCGTTCGTCGAACAAGCGTTCGATCTCAGTTTGCACGCGCGGCCCTTTCCATGAGTCCGAGGGATTTCAGGACTACCTCGATCTTCGCTAGGTTCTCGGCGCTGGGCGGCGTCATCGGAAGGCGATACGCCGGTTCGAGCAAACCCATCAGCCCCATCGCCGCCTTCACCGGAATCGGGTTCGATTCCACGAAGTTGACGTTCATCAGCGGCAGATATCGCTTCTGAATCGCGCGCGCCGCTGCGAAATCGCCGCGCAGGCAAGCGCCCGCGAGATGCGCCATCTCGCTGGGAATTTCGTTCGACGCCACGGAGATGATTCCTTTTCCCCCGAGCGCCATCAGCGGAATCGTGACCGCGTCGTCGCCGGAAAGAACCGCGAAGCTCTCCGGAACTTCGTTCACGATGTTGGCCATTTGCCCGATGTTCCCCGAGGCTTCCTTCACGCCCACTATGTTCTCGATCTGCGCCAGCCTGGCGAGCGTGGCCGGCTCGACATTCACGCCGGTGCGCCCTTGAACGCTGTAAACCACAATCGGGACGCGAACCGCGGATGCGATGGCCCGGTAATGCTGGTAGAGGCCTTCCTGGGTGGGCTTGTTGTAATAGGGCGTCACGGAGAGGATTCCATTTGCGCCCAAGCTCACCAGTTCTTTCGCGAGTTCGATCACCTCGCCGGTGTTGTAACCTCCGGCGCCGGCCAGAACGGGGACCTTCCCCGAAGCCTCCTCCAGCGTGATTTCGACCACCCTGAGATGCTCGGCCCGCGTCAGCGTCGGGCTCTCGCCGGTGGTCCCACAGGGAACCATAAAATTCACGCCGGCTGCGATCTGTCTCCGCACCAGCTTGCGCAACGTCGCTTCATCGAGCGCCAAATCCCGCCGGAACGGCGTAACCAGCGCCGTGCCGCATCCCGTGAACATGTACCACCTCCCGCGAGTCTTAATCTCGAACTTGGGAAAGCTTTGTATCGGGGCATGCCTTTAGGCGTGCCGCAGAAGGCTAACCAACTGGACGGCTTTAGCCGCTGCTTCACAGCCAGGGGCTAAAGCCCTCGTTTCTCTCAATCGTTCGGCATGGCTGAAGCCATGCCCTGATACAACCCGTTCCAGCGTATCACTGTCTGGCGCGTAAGCTGAACGCCGTCAAATCCAACTTCGAAACTCGGGCTAAGCCATCAGCGTTCAGCCATCAGCTTTCAGCTTTCGGCGCCGCGGCGCCCCTGCATTGTCAACGCCAGTCCCATGGATCGCGGCCGCACTCGCTCTCCCAAGAAGTGAGCCGCTCCCCATGGCCCCGGCGCTCGCTGAAAGCTGACGGCTGAGAGCTGACAGCTTATTCAAACACAATCTCCGCGAACTCGTGAAATCCCTTCTTGCCAATCACCCACTGCGCGGCCTTGAGCGCCCCGCGGGCAAATCCCTCCCGCGTGCGCGCCGAGTGGCGGAGAACGATCGTGTCCGCCGCCGAATCGAAACCGATCTCGTGCGTCCCCGGATGCGCGCCGGCGCGATTGGAACTTACGTCGATGGCGCGGCCATACCCCGCCTTCTTCATCTCGTCCACCAGCTTCACCAGCGTGCCGGACGGCGCGTCTTTCTTCGTCGAATGATGAATCTCCCATGCCCACGCGCCGTACTCCGGCTGGCCCGCGAGCAGGCGCGAGGCTTCCGCTACCAGCCGGAAGAAGGCGTTCACTCCAATCGAGAAGTTGGGGCTCCAGACCAAACCAATCCCGTGGGCATCCACCGCCGCCTTCACGGCGTCGAAGCTCTCCATCCACCCAGTGGAACCGAGTACGATGTTGACGCCCAGTGCGGCGATGCCTTCCACATTTCCGCGCACGGCCCGCGGAATCGAAAAGTCGATAACTACATCCACGCCGCGGAAATTCTCCGCAGTAAGCCCCTCGAAATTCGAGTTATTGAATTCGTCGAGCTTGAGCGCCACGTCGAACCCGTATTCGGGCGCGAGCTTCTCGACCAGCTTCCCCATCTTCCCGTAACCCACCAGAGCCAGCTTGCGCATTTCAGGCATAAACGGCCTCGTTGCGATCGAACACCACCGGATCGAGTTTGGCGAAGAACTCCGCGTGCAACGCCGCCACCGCCGCGGCCAGATCGCTCTCTTTCAAAACAAAGCTGAGGTTCAGAAGGGACGCGCCTTGCGAGATCATACCGACGTTGATCGCGCCCAACGCGTTGAAAACTCCGCGCGCAACTCCCGGAGTGTAACGGATATTTTCGCCCACCAGGCAGACGATGGCTTGGCCGCGCTCCGTCTCCACTTCGGAAAACTGGCGCAACTCCGCGAGGATTGCATCCAGCCGCTTCGGATTGTCGATGGTCAGCGAAACGCTCACCTCGGAAGTCGCCACCATATCGACGGACGTCTCGTAACGGTCGAACGCTTCGAAAATGCGATGCAGGAATCCGTGCGCCATTAACATCCGCGTGGAGTGAATACTCACCAGCGTGATGTTGCGCTTGCACGCAATGGATTTTACGGCGTTCGCGCACCCAACGCCCTGGGCCACAATGCGCGTGCCGCCCACCTCGGGACGCCTGGAATTCAGAATCAGCACCGGAATGTCTTTTTCCATCGCCGGCGCCACGGTCGCGGGGTGCAGGACCTTGGCTCCGAAATAAGCCAGCTCGGCCGCTTCCGCGAACGAAATGGTCTTGACGCGATGGCCGCCCTTGAAGATAGTCGGATCGGCGGTCAACATGCCGTCCACATCCGTCCAGATCTGGATTTCTTCCGCGCCGATTCCGGCCCCGACGATGGACGCGCTGTAATCCGACCCGCCGCGGCCCAAAGTGGTGGTGACTCCTTCTTTCGTGGACGCAATGAAACCGCCCATTACCACCACGGCGTCTTTCGCGAGCGGCGGAACAACGGCCGCGAGGCGCGCGTTGGTTTCCGGAAAATCCGGCTGAGCCTGCGTGTGGCGATTGTCGGTCACCACCACGTCGCGCGAGTCCACATGCACGGCCTTAAGACCGAAGTGGCGGAAGCCAAGCGTCACGATGAAACTGGAAAGCCTCTCGCCGTACGCCGAGATGGCGTCGACGGAGCGCGGCGTCAGTTCTCCGAGAATGGCGAGGCCCTTCACCAGTTCGGTCAGTTCCTGGAAATGTTCGTCCAGGAACCGGTCCAGTTCCACGCGCTCTTCAAGCGACGCCACCTGACGGGCCTCGCGCAAGTGATAGTCGCGCAAATCGTGAAGCTGGCGAATGTACTCGTCGCGCTTCCCTTCGATGGCCGCGGCGGCGATGGCCAGCAGCTTGTTGGTGGTCTTGCCCATGGCGGAGACGACCACCACGGGGTGCAGCGCTTCGCGCGCCTTCACGATCCCCGCTACTCGTTCGATGGCGGCGGCGGACTCCACCGACGTGCCGCCGAATTTCATGACGATCATGAGTCCAGCAATCCTTCCGACAGCATCAGCTCGGCGTTGAGAACCGCCGCCCCCGCGGCTCCGCGCACAGTGTTGTGGCCGAGCGCCACAAACTTGTAGTCCAGCGCCGGGCACTTGCGCAGCCGCCCTACGAAGACCGTCATTCCGTTGTCGCGTTCGGCGTCGCGCCGCGGCTGCGGGCGGTTCGGCTGTTCCATGTAAACCACGGGCCGCTCGGGCGCGCTCGGCAACTTGCGCTCCTGCGGCAACGCGGTGAAGGTATCGAACGCGCGCCGCACATCATCGAGCGAAGGCTTCGAGCCGAACTCCACGGAGACCGTGACCGTGTGGCCATCCACCACCGCGACCCGGTTGCAGTGCGCGCTCACCCTGGCGGCCAGCGGCTCGATATGGTCGCCCTTGAATTCGCCCAGGATCTTCTGCGTCTCCTGCTGCATCTTCTCCTCTTCGCCGCCAATGAACGGAATCACGTTTCCCATGATGTCCATCGAGGCGACGCCGGGGTAGCCGGCGCCGGAGATCGCCTGCATGGTCGTGGCGATCACGCGCGTAATTCCAAACTGCTTGAGCGGCGCGAGGCCCATTGTGAGCACGATGGTGGAACAGTTCGGGTTCGTGACGATACGCCCCTTCCATCCACGCGCGCTCTGCGCCGGAACCAGCTTGAGATGATCCGCGTTGATCTCCGGCACGAGCAGCGGCACGTCGCGCTCCATGCGGTGATTCTTGGAATTCGGAGACCACCACGTGGCCGGCCTCGGCGAAGGCGCGTTCGATTTCGGTTGCCACGGAAGCGTCCATGGCCGAAAACAGCAGCTTGGGCGCATTGCCCGGCTTGCATTCTTCCACCGTCAGGTCCGCGATGGCTTCCGGCGCCACTCCGGCCAGACGCCAGTCGGCGGCGTCCTTGTACTTCTTTCCCGCCGAGCGGTCGCTCGCGCCGAGCCATGTAAGCTGGAACCACGGGTGGCCCTGCAAAAACTTGACGAAATGCTGCCCCACCATTCCGGTGGCGCCCAGGATGCCTACTTCGATATGTCTCTTCCGCATAATTGCCTGACGATCCTTTGATAAATTTCGACGGCTTCCGTGAGTTGGCGTTTCGAGACGTGCTCGTCGGGCGTATGCGCCACGTGGATCGAACCCGGTCCGAGCAGGAAGGGTTCGCCCCACCGCCCGCCAAACGCCGGAATATCCGTCGTGAAGGCCACCACCGTGGTCTCGAGCCCCTCGAGCGGCTGGAAGCGCGCCGCGGGGATTTCCAGAACCTCGCGCAACTCAGCGAGCCCGCCGGCCGCTCGCTCCAAAGCCTGCTTGGTCGCTTCCGAATCCCCCACCAGCCGTATGAGAATCTCGGCCCGCGCTTCATCCGCGATCACGTTGGGCGCGCGGCCTCCCGAAATGGTTCCTATGTTGAGCGTGCTCGGCCCAAGCAGCGCATCGGTGGGCAGCGGTATCGTGCGCATCGCCGCCAGCGCTTCCACCAGTTTGTGAATCGCCGAGTCGCCCAATTCGGGATAGGCTGAATGCGCCATCTTGCCCGTGGCGGCCACTTCGTAGCGCAGCGCGCCTTTGGAGCCCAGCGCCAGTTTATTCTCCGTCGGCTCGCCGTTGACGATGTACTGCGAGCCGCGCGGAGAGCGCGCCGCGGCCATCGCTCCCGCGCTATTGCGCTCCTCGCCCACCACGAACAGCAACCCGAAATTGCGTTCGCCGGATGCGAGCAGCGCTTCGGCCGCCTTAATCATCGCGGCGGCGATGCCCTTGGCGTCGCACGAGCCGCGCCCCCAAATGCGCTCATCGTCTTCGCGCGACGTAAAGAACGGCGGCACCGTATCGATATGCGTGGAAAGCGTGACGGTGAGCTTGTCTCCCCACTGCGCGAACACGTTGAAGCGGCGCGGTTCGACTGCCATCCGCTCCACGCGTCCACCGTACCGCGCGGCCATCGGCTGGAGATACGCAAGCAGAAACTCGCCCGCCCGCTCCTCATTCAGAGTGACGGATTCGATATCGACGAGCGCGCGCGTTAGTTCGAAGACAGTCATAACACTTCGGCCTTCTGGGAGCCTGTTGCAAAAGGGGTCAGACTTGTCTGCCCCATGATAGTATCCGCCGAAAACAAGAGCACGTCCGGCTGGGGGCAGACCGGTCTGACCCCTTTTGCGACAAACACCAAGGGGAGGCAAGGGGAGGAGGAAAGGGACGGCCAGGAAACGCCGGCTCTCCGTTCCCGATAGCGCTCCACCCGTCCGAGAAACAGGTGACAGTGAGCCGGTATTAACCAAGCTCCCCAGCCGGAGGGAATTGAGCTTCCCGCACCGGCTTCGGCGAAGTGTACTGCTGCCCCTTTTAGCGAGCGTCCGAAGCGCAATCGGAACCGCGAGCCCGCCTAGTAATGGCCTTCGCTCCTCTACCGCGAAGTTTCAGAGTACCCGAGCGAGGGAGCGCAAGTCAAATCAAACTGAGATTCGGTTATGGGGCAAATTGAGAATTCTCCCTTGCGATGGCGGCCGGCGTGACCCCTCGGCTGTGGTCGGTAGCGGATATCGTGGTCCTGCCTGCCTCTACAATGGTTTTAGCCGCCTGACGGAGCTTGGGTTCCAAATCACCCGTTTGCCCTCTCCGGCACACAGGGCGTAATTGCAGGAAAATTGATTTCCACCGGGGTCTTGAAAGGTCACGGTAACAGTGGGTTTGGCGTCCTTCAATTCAGCCCGATGCAAGAACTGCCCTAGATGTTCACCATTCGGTACGTTCAGTGCCAGATACGCCGTACACTGATTCTTGGTGGGAACCGACGGAGTCGCACGACAAAGCGTGAAGGGTCGTCTTTCGACCCACTGCAACTCGCCGAACGATATCGCCGCGGCAGTGGTCGGACCATCGTTGTAAATCTCGAACAACTCAGCCCAACCCCCGTCGAGTTTTACGCCCACACCGTCATATGTGATTAGGGGCCTTGGGGCTGTATCGGGCCGTGGACCGCCCCATGAGATTCTTATTTGGAGAGAGAGTAATTTGCGAATTCGCTTCCATTGCCAAACGCAGATCGGCCAAGCTATAGCGATCCCGAACAGTAGCGGCGCCAGCCAATGGTTCGTGGCCACCCAAGTGTGCTGTCCTTGCGCTACCAAGACCCCTCCTGCAAAGGTCGCAAGAGAAGGAACGGCTGCAACGCAAATAGTCTTATGATCCATTCCCGCAGTGTAGCGCCTGCTAAAGTGGGATGGCGTCGGCTGGCCGCTAGGGCAATAATCGGGGCATGGGCGCTCCCGAAAAACTCATCATGCTCTTGGTGGTCCTCGTCCTGGTGGTCTTCATTACGGTGCGGCTGGTCCGGCGCGGGCAATTCTCCCGCTTTTGCCCGAAGTGCGGGCGCGGGCTGAATCTGCCAAAGGACGCCACATGCTGTAGCTTCTGTGGTGAGCGGCTGCCCTGATCGGGAGGGCGAGCGCCTAGGACTCCGATGTCAAGAGCGGGGCAACTCCAAATTGAGCCACTATCTGAAATTCGACGGAACTGCGAGACTGTCCAGCGGCGGGCTTATTCGAATGGGATCTCCACATCCACGTAGCTTCCTGTTGTCGCGGCATTCACGGCGGCAACCACCCTTTCGACGAACCGGCGCAAAACGGGCCACTGCGCATTTCCAAGAACGACGATTGAGATTCTCCGGCCCGCCAGGTTTTGCTGATACCGGATGTTCTTATCTGTCGTCAGCAGCACGTCAAATCCGGCTTCTTCAGCGGCTTTCAGTAGTTTGCCGTTAGCCAGCCTGTCCCACCCGGCATCCTTCGCCTTAGTGATGGTGTGACCCTCGAGGAACGGGATCAGTGGCGCGGGCGCGCCGTGATCAAAGAGGATGAGCATCGACCGTTTGCGCTACGGCGGTGTGCCTATAAGGGGGCGCGTCGAGACTTCGCGCCGCGAATTCGAGTACGGCCACAACCTGTTCGCGCGTCACGTCGAACCATTCCATGATCTCGTCGATGCTGGCTCCGGATTCGAGATTTTCAAACACTATCGAAACCGGCATGCGCGTGTCCCGAAACACCCAGGCTCCGCTAGACCTTGCCCGGAATGCTCTCCACGGCGGGGCATCGTGACCAATCCAGAGTTCCCGTCGCCATACTCCACCTTCCTTACTCAATGATACTTCGCCGGGCGATTATTCTTCATTGCCGTTTTTCCGTTCGCGCCATCTCGAAAAATATCTTCCGCCCCTTTTCAATCACTTACCGCAGCCATTGCCCTAATCCCCTTGCCCCCGCCTGCTATCTTCGAATCGGATGAGGGCCTTGCGCCTTCTTCCGTTCTTCGTGGCCACGAAGCGTTGCGAGTAGTTGGCGAACTGCACTCCCGGAGCCCTGATTAAAGGCCTGCGGCGGAAGTGAACGGGAGACCGGGGAATCGATTCCTTAGCACTCAGGAAAGCGGGCGCGCGTTTACGCGGTCCGCAATCGGGGTCAAACCAGAGAGCCTGTCATCGAATCGGAATGCGTACGGTGCGCGCGCCTTGAAAGCCCACCCACTGCCTCGGAAGATGCGGCTCCACACTGCCGGCGGCCGGGATAACGCCCGGCGATAAAACCGGGGGGCTGCCGAGTCCCCAAGCCCCCGGCCGCCGCAACGAAACTCCCTCGAAAGTCCAACCTCCCTCAGCCGAAGTGTGTCTAACGTCTCGCGTCGTTCGTCCTTCGTCGTCCGTATCGGCCTGCTTCGATTTAGCCTTCCGCCTTCCGCCTTCAGCCAAAACCCCTCGATCAATCACAGTTCCAATCTCCAGCCCCCAACCCCTAGCCCCCAGCCCCCGCCCGCTTGCATTCCTCGCCTTCCTGTCGCATTTTGGATTTGATGAGTGTCTCGTTCGCGTTCCTTCGGGCGATCCTCGCGCTGATCGGCGCCGGTTGCGCGTTCATGCTTGGGCGATCCGCGGCCGGCTACCGGCGCGGCTTCGTCAAGAAATCGACCGTAAGAGGCTGGGCCTTTCGTGCGCTCGCCTGCCTCCTGGCCGTAGCATTCCGCTTTGGCCTGGACGGATTCGTCATCGCAGCATGGTCGATCGGCGCGGCGGCGCTCGCCTTGGGCTATCGGAACGGATGGCGCGCGAAGCGGGACGAAGACCTCACGCACGTTATCTTTCCCGACGGCCAATAATATCCGGTTGTTACAATAATTCGTTCATGGCTCTTATTGCGGTTGGATCCGTTGCGTACGATGGCGTGGAAACGCCTCACGGGAAAGTGGACCGGATGCTCGGCGGAGCGGCCACTTATATCTCGCTTTCCGCCAGTTACTTTACGCCTGTCAGGTTAGTCGCCGTGGTGGGCGACGATTTCGCCAGCGAAGACGCCGACCTGCTGTCTTCTCGCGGAGTGGATCTCTCCGGCCTGGAGCGCGTCGCCGGCGGCAAGTCGTTCTTCTGGCAGGGCGTGTATTCGGCGGACATGAACGACCGCACCACGCTTCGAACGGATCTGAACGTGTTCGCGGACTTCAACCCGGCGCTTCCCGAATCGTATCGCTCCGAGCCCTACCTCATGCTGGGCAATATCCAGCCGGCGCTGCAAAGCGCCGTGCGCAGCCAGATGGCCGGCATGAAAATCGCGGGCGGCGACACCATGAATTACTGGATCGATACCGCGCGCGCGGAGTTGCTCGCGGCCATTCGCGAATGGGATTTCCTGCTGATCAACGATGGCGAGGCGCGCCTGCTTTCGGGCGACGCCAATCTGCGGCGCGCCGCGGCGAAGATCGTCGAGATGGGCCCGCGCGTCCTCGTGATCAAGCGCGGCGAATATGGAGCGGTGCTTGTTCGCGAAGGACGGCGCGAGCTCCGCCATTTCATGGCGCCGGGATATCTGCTGGAGCGGCGTATTCGATCCCACCGGCGCGGGCGATTGCTTCGCCGGCGGCTTCATCGGCTATCTGGCCGGGCGCGGCGCCGATCTGCGAGACGGACGGATGGAATTCGCGGAGCTGCAACGCGCCGTGATTTACGGCTCGGTAATGGGCAGCTTTTGCTGCGAGCGTTTCGGCGTGGACCGTTTCCGCACGCTCGAGCGCGCGGAGATCGAGGCCCGATACCGGGAGTTCCAGGAAATCACGGGGTTCTGAATCGGAAATTGGGAGGAACCCCGGCCCATAGTATATTGGCGCGCGGCAAGCCCGTCGTCGCGGACATTTGAGTGGCGCGAATATCGCAGTCCGAAGCTCGATCCGTTTGGCCCGTCCTCGAGGCCGGCGCGCTGCTCGCTCTATTGAGCGCGGCGGCCGTGTGGTTCGTATACTCGCACGGCTGGACGCTCTACTGGGGAGACGCCGAGGCGCACCTGAACATCGCCCGGCGCGTCGTGGATTCCCAGACTCCGGGATACGAACAGATCGGCACCGTCTGGCTGCCGCTGCTGCACTTTCTCATGCTGCCGCTGGTGCGCGTGGACAGACTCTGGACATCCGGTCTCGCCGGGGCCATCCCGCCCGCAGCTTGTTTCGTGATCGCCGGCATGTTTCTTTTCGCCGCCGCGCGGCGAATCTTCGATTCAGGCCAAGCCGCAATCGCCGCCGTGGCTCTGTTCGCCTTGAATCCAAACATGCTGTATCTCCAAGCCATCCCGATGATGGAGGCGGTGTTCGCGGCGGCGTTCGCGGCGTTGCTCTACTTTACCGTGCGCTTTCGCGAGACGCAGGGATGGGGCTCGGTGGTTGGGGCCGGCATCGCGGCTTGCGCGGGGACTCTGGCGCGCTACGACGGCTGGTTCCTGCTCCCCTTCGCCGCCGCCTATTTCCTCTTCGCCGCAAAGCGGTCGCGAATCGCCACGGCGTTGCTTTTCTGCTTGCTGGCTGGAGCCGGCCCGGTTTACTGGCTGATTCATAATCTCTGGTATTACGGCGATCCGCTGGAGTTTTACCGCGGGCAGTATTCCGCTCACGCCATCCAGGGGAGGACGTTATTATCCGGGGATGCACAACTGGAGCCTTGCCTGGCTTCAGTACCGCACGGTAGTACGCCTCATCGCCGGCTCCGGGCTGACTCTCATGGCGCTGGCGGGGTTTCTCGTTGCGCTCTTTAGACGGGCGTTCTGGGCTCTGTTCCTGCTCGCCCTTCCGGGCGTGTTCTACATTGTCAGCATGCATTCGGGCGACGAGCCGATCTACGTGCCTACGTTGTGGCCACACTCGTACTACAACACTCGCTTCGGGCTGGCCGCGCTTCCGCTGCTGGCCGTGGCGGCCGGGGCGCTCGTGACGCTGGCGCCGCGGTGGGCGCGCTTGGCGGCGGCCGCGCTCGTCATCCTCGCCGGGTGCGTCGGTTGGATCCTTCACCCAAGTCCCTCCACCTGGATCACGTACGAGGAATCGCGCGTCAATTCCGAAGGCCGCCGCGCTTGGACCCGTGGAGCGCGGAGTATCTCAAGGCGAACTACGCACACGGCGCGGGCATCGTCACTTCGTCCGGAGACATGGCCGGGATTTACCGCAGCGCGGGCATCCCGTTCCGCGAGGCGCTCACCGGCGATAACGGCCTGCCCTGGCTTGCCACTGTGACGCGTCCGGAGTTGTACATGAACCAGGAGTGGGCCGTGGCGATGGAGGGCGATGCGGTGGACAAAGCTATCGGGCGCGCGGCGCAATACGGAATTCGTTACGAGTTGGAAACTACGATCGCGGTGAAAGATCGGCGCGCGATCAAAATCTATCGCAGAACAGGAGGACCGCATGGTCCCGCATGAATGGGTAACAACGGCATTCGATCTTCCCGGATACCGCATCAAGCGTAATCTCGGCGTGGTCCGGGGCGTCGTGGTGCGCTCGCGCTCCATTGTTGGGACGCTGGGCGCCGGCCTTCAGACAATCGTAGGCGGCAACATCTCGATCTTCAGTTCTCTTTGCGAGAAGACGCGCCAGGAAGCGTTCGAGCTCATGATCGACCACGCTTCGGCCCTGGGAGCGAACGCTATCGTCGGCGCGCGCTACGACGCTACCGAGATCATGAATGGAGTTACGGAAGTGCTGCGCTTACGGCACTGCCGTGGAGGTCGAGCCTGTGAAATGAAAGTCCCCTTCACGAAGGCTCATGGCGCCAGGAACGACTTCCTGCTTACCTGGGAGCGCGATTTCCCGAGCGACGGCTCGGTAGCGGATCGAGCCGCGTCGCCCGCGCCATCTGCGATCGTCACGCCGGCGTAGGCGCGGACGGCTGGATCCTGGTCGGGCCGGGCGACGCCGAAGCCGATGGCTCCATCCAGCTTTACAACTCCGACGGCAGCGTCGCCGAGATCTCGGGCAACGGAACGCGCTGCGCGGCGGCCTTTCTCATCGAGCGCGGCGAAGCCTCGGATCTCGTTCGCATCCGCACCGGCGCGGGCGTCAAGAATCTACGCCTGCTGAAACGGACGGGCATGGAATTCGAATTCGAAATGGATATGGGCCGCGCCGGAGATCGTCGCGGACCGGTTCTCGCTGCCGCTCTCGACCGGGCCCGCGTGACGTCACGCTGCTCCGCGTGGGCAACCCGCAATGCGCCGTCCCCGTAGCGGATTTCGATTTCGACTGGCGCGCCATGGGCGCGGAGATCGAAAGGCACCCGCACTTTCCCGAACCGCACCAACGTCTCCTTCGTCCGCGCGGCGGACGATCACGCCATCGAAGTCGCGTTTCTGGGAGCGCGGCGCGGGCGAGACCATGAGTTCGGGAACCGGATCGACCGGGGCGGCCGCCATGGCCGTTGGCGCGGGCTGGCTCAATCGCCGGTGACGGTGCTCACTCCCGCCGGGCCTCTCGAAATTCGTCTCGACGGGAGCGCCTTCCTGACGGGCCCGGCGGAGTTGGTTGCCGAAGGCGTCCTATTTGCGATGATATGGATTAGACCATGTCCGAAACTGCGCCTGCCGCCATGACGGCTGCTCAAGCCCTTGAGAGTAAGATCCGCTCGCACACCGCCCGCGTCGGGCGTGGTGGGCCTGGGCTACGTTGGCCTGCCGCTGGCCGTGGAGTTCGCCCAGGCGGGTTTCCACGTGGTCGGAATCGACGTCAATGCCGACAAGGTCAACCGCGTCAACGCCGGCGATTCCTACGTCGGCGACGTCCCCAGCGCCACGCTCGCCGAAGTCGTCAACTCCGGCAAACTGCGCGCCACCACCGATTTCTCCGCCGTTCGAAGCGCTCGACACCATCAACATCTGCGTTCCCACGCCCCTGCGCAAGACCAAAGACCCGGACATGAGCTTCATCGTGTCCTCCTGCCAGGAGATCGCCAAATACTTCCATGCCGGCATGCTGGTCATTCTGGAATCCACCACTTATCCGGGAACGACCGAGGAAGTGGTGCTGCCCATGCTCGCCAAGCCGGGTCTGGAAGCCGGGCGCGATTTCTTCCTGTGCTTCTCGCCGGAGCGGGTGGACCCGGGGAACCCGCAATACCAGACGCGCAATATTCCCAAGGTGGTGGGAGGCGTGACGCCGGCGTGCACGGAGATGGGACGGCTGTTCTATTCGCAGGCGCTTGAGCACGTGGTGCCGGTGAGTTCCACGCAGGTGGCCGAGATGGTGAAGCTGCTGGAGAACACGTTCCGCATGATCAACATCGGCCTGGTGAACGAGATGGCGATGATGTGCGGCCGCATGGGCATCGACGTCTGGGAAGTGATCGACGCGGCCGCGACCAAGCCATTCGGGTTCATGCCGTTCTACCCGGGGCCGGGGCTGGGTGGGCACTGCATTCCGATCGATCCGTTCTACCTGTCATGGAAGACCAAGCAGGCCGGGATCGAAGCGCGGTTCATCGAGCTGGCCGGCTACATCAACGGCCAGATGCCGCACTATCGTCGTGGACAAGGTACAGGACGCGCTGAACGACGCAGGCAAGCCCGTGAAGGGGTCGAAGGTGCATGTCATGGGCGTGGCGTACAAGCGGGACATCGACGACCTGCGGGAATCGCCGGCGCTGGACGTGATCCTGCTTCTGCGCCAGCGCAAAGCGATCGTCAGCTACAGCGACCCGTACGTGCCCGTGCTGCGCCTGGACGGCTTTGAACTAGCCGCACAGCCGGAGGAGGCTGCCGCCGACGCCGACTGCGTGGTGATCGTGACCGACCACACAGCCTTCGATTACAAGGCGCTGGTGCAACGTTCGCGCCTGATCGTGGACACGCGCAACGCGCTCAAGGGTTTTCACTCCCCCAAGATTGTCCGGCTGTAGCCGTCAGGAGTACTCTGACGACAAAGTCGTGGAGGCGGTCCATTCCGCGCTCCAGATCCCGCATCGACGCCGCGAAGCTGATGCGGATATGATCGCGCGAGCCGAATGCTTCGCCGGGGACCACTACGACGCGCGCCTCGTCGAGCAGGCGTCCGGCCAGTTCAGTGCTGTCCCTCAGGCCGCTTCCCCGCAGCGCAACGCCTACGTTGGGATACGCATAGAATGCGCCACCCGGCTGGGTGCATGTCACGCCTGGGATTGCGCGGAGGCGCGGAATCGCGAAATCCCGCCGGCGCCGATATTCCGCGAGCATGGCCGCGGCGGCGGCGCGCGGCCCGCGAAGCGCTTCCACCGCCGCCTTCTGCGCGAACGAGGTCACATTGGAAATCGAGTGGCTTTGCAGCTTGAGCATGGCGCCGATAATCGCCGCCGGGGCCAGGCCGAAGCCAACGCGCCAGCCCGTCATGGCGTACGTCTTGGATAGCGTCCCCGCCACCAAAACGGTTTCCTTGGCCCCCGGAACCGAAGCGGCCGAAAATGGCTCGCTATCGTAGACCAAGCCGCCGTAACACTCATCCGTGAGCAAGTAAACGCCTCGCTCGACGCACAAGCGGACGATGGTCTCGAATTCGGCTCGATCGACGATGGCTCCCGTGGGATTCGATGGCGAATTGAGAATCGCCATCTTGACTCCCTTCGTCAGAAAGGGTTCGATGTGGGCCGCCGTCAGCGCGTGGCCGCGCTCCTCCTCCGTGTCAACGAAGACGCACTCCGCGCCGGCGTATCGGGACGCGTCCCGGAACGTCATCCAGCATGGGACCGGAATGACGACTTTGTCGCCTGGATCGAGCAGGGCCTGCGTGAACGCGAAGATGGCGTGCTTGCCGCCCACCGTGACGATGCACTCTTCGGGCCGGTAACGCGAGCCGAAGTCGGCGGCATGACGCTCGCAAACAGCCTCGCGCAATTCCCGGATTCCGGCCCCGGCCGTGTACTTGGTGAAATCGCGTTCGAGCGCTTCCACCGCCGCCCGCTTGATGTTCTCCGGCGTGGGAAAGTCCGGCTCGCCGGCGCCCAGATCGACGAGATCCTCGCCGGCCGCCCGGAGTTTCTCCGCTTCCAGCCACACCTTCAGCGTGGAAGAGACGCTCAGCCGCGACATCCGTTCGGCCAAGCGGGCGTTTGAAGATTCCGGGCTCAGGATCGACTCCCCCGCGGGCGGTCGGCGCCGATGCGCTGGCGCATGCGCGCCTCTACCAGAGGCGGCGCCAGCCCGGAGATATTTCCGCCCAGCCGGAATACTTCTTTCACGAGCCTTGAGCTGATGAAGGAATAGGCCTCGTTGGCCATGAGAAAAACGGTCTCGATTTCGGGCCGCAGGCGCCGGTTCATCAGCGCCATCTGCAGTTCGTATTCGTAGTCCGAGATCGCCCGGATTCCACGCAACAGAACCGTCGCCCCGCGAGCGGCCGCATGATCCACCAGCAAGCCGTCGAAGCAATCCACTTCGACGTTCGGATAATCGCCGATCACCGCGCGCAGCATCTCCATGCGCTCTTCGACCGAAAACAGCGGCTCCTTCAGTTCGTTTCGCAGAATCGAAATAATAAGCCGGCCGAAAAGAGCGGAGCCTCGCTGGATCAAGTCCAGATGCCCGTTGGTGATAGGGTCGAAGGAACCTGGATAGATGGCGATGGGCGCCTGGGGCGCCATGAGCAGTTCCTGTGTCACAAAGGAGACCGACATTCCGATTCTATCGAATTGCGCGCGCTGACGAAGCCTGAGGCGATTCCCGGACGCGGCGCTTGACCTCTAACGTCCTGGCCGTCGTAACCTGGCATCCCCATTTGTCGCCTGTTAGGTATACCCTACTAGTGAGCGCCAGTCATGAGTTCATCCATACTTCCGCCGCCCTTCGACCACCTGGCCCTCCGTCCGTTTTCGTTCTTTCCCGCCATCGTCGGCATTGAGCACAACGAATGGATCCTGCGCGAGGCTTCCTGGTCCGAGGTCCTCGTCGTGAACGACAAGACCAACGAGGAGATCTGGATACCCCGCCGGTATGTGGGCGCAGTATCGCCCGTTGAAGACCCCGTAGTGATCGTGGGCCTGACGCGCGAGCTGGAATTCAAGGGCGGCATGCTGGTACCGTTCAAAACTCGCGTGCTGAAGATGCCGGGCGGCGTACTGGATTCGACTTCGGCTCCCTCGGACGGCCCCAAGCCTCCCAAGGGTCTTGGCCTGCGCATGGACCGCAGCGATAAACAGGCGTTCCGATTGATCGGCGTGGCCGTGGGCAGTCTTGTCGCGCTCTGCGTTCTGGTTCTGGTGGGCGTCCAGATCAACAAAATCCGCCAGCGGCGGATTACGTTCACGGCCAAAGACGCCGCTTTCGAATCGCTATCGAAACACGACGACCACCTGGCGGTGGTCGAGAAACTAGGGAGACCTTCGGTCGACCGGACCAAAGAATCCGGCACCATTTTCTTCGAAGCTCTCTCCTATCCCGACCGCGGGTACATCGTCATCCTCACCGGCGCCGAGGCGCAGACGGTGAAGTACGTCGGAACCGTCGACAACCACTGGAAGACGATGCACGCCATATCGGAAGATCAGCGCGCTCTTCTTCAAACCATCGAACCATTCTGAGCGGGTTCCCGAGCCGGCGAGCCCGACTGAGCAGCCGTTTTCCGTCACCCGAGCATCGGGCTGTTCAGCGCGCTGTTTAGTAGACTGTGGTTTCGTGAAGCTTCTCCGCATTCTCTTTTGGTCCGCGCTTGCGTTCGGCGCGGCGTTCGGTTTGGGCGGCATCGCTCTTCGCAGGGGAGAGCCGATCGACAGCCTGTGGCTGGTCACCGCCGCCGCGTGCACGTACCTGCTGGGCTACCGATTCTACTCAAGCTTTATAGCAACCAAGGTACTGGCAACCGATGCGCGCCGCGCCACTCCCGCCGAGCGGCTTCGCGACGGGCGCGACTATGAACCGACCAACAAGTGGATCCTCTTCGGTCATCACTTCGCCGCCATTGCCGGTCCCGGCCCGCTGGTGGGACCCGTCCTCGCGGCTCAATTCGGCTACCTGCCCGGCACGCTTTGGATTGTGATCGGCGCGGTACTGGGCGGCGCCGTGCAGGATTTCGCCGTCCTGTTCTTCTCCATGCGGCGCGATGGCAAGTCGCTCGCGCAAATGGCCCGCGAGGAGATTGGAAAGCTTGCGGGGTTCACCGCGCTCATCACGATTCTTCTCATCATGGTCATCATGCTTGCGGTGATGGCGCTGGTGGTGGTGAACGCGCTAAAGGGCAGCCCGTGGGGAACGTTTACCATCGCCGCCACTATGCCCATTGCGTTACTCATGGGCCTGTATCTGCGCTTCTGGCGGCCGGGCAAGGTTCTGGAATGCTCGGCGATGGGCGTTGCGTTGGTGCTGGCGGCGATTTACGGGGGCCAGTGGATCTCTCAATCGGCGACTCTTGCGCCGATGTTTACGTTCGACCGTATGCCGCTGGCCGGCGCCATCATCGTTTACGGATTCCTGGCCAGCGCGCTTCCGGTGTGGCTGCTGCTCGCGCCGCGCGGATATCTGAGCACGTTCGTCAAGTTGGGCGTGGTTCTTATGCTCGGAGTAGGGATTGCGATCGTGCGCCCGCAGCTCCAGCTTCCTGCGTTCACCCGTTTTGTGGATGGTTCGGGACCGGTGTTCTCGGGCAGGATTTTTCCATTCTGCTTCATTACCATCGCGTGCGGCGCCATGTCCGGCTTTCACGCGCTGATCTCCTCCGGCACTACTCCGAAGATGATCTCCAGCGAGAGCCATGCGCGGCCCGTCGGCTACGGATCCATGCTGCTCGAGAGTTTCGTCGCCATCATGGCCATGATCGCCGCTTGCACGCTTCAACCGGGCGTTTATTTTGCGGTCAATTCGCCGGCCGGCGTGGTGGGGGCCGATCCAGCCGCGGCTACGGCCTACATATCGTCGTGGGGCTTCCCGGTCGATGCGTCGGATATGACGACCCTTGCCCATGACGTAGGCGAAGCCACGCTTTTCGCACGCACGGGCGGCGCGCCGTCGCTTGCGTTAGGAATGGCCCACATCTTCGCCAGCGCGGGAGGCCGCGCTCTGCTCGGCTTTTGGTATCACTTCGCCATCATGTTCGAGGCGCTCTTCATCCTCACCATTCTCGACGCCGGAACAAGGGTGGGCCGCTTCATGTTGCAGGATCTGATGGGGCGCGTTTGGAAACCGGCCGGGCGCGCCCGATGGATGGCGGAGGTGATCGCGCCGAGCGCGCTGATCGTCGCCGCCTGGGGCTACTTCCTCATCCAGGGCGTCAGGGACCCGCGCGGCGGCATCAACTCCCTGTGGCCGCTGTACGGCATCGCCAATCAGTTGCTCGCGGCCATCGCTCTTTCCCTTTGCGTCACCATTCTCCTGAAAATGCATGGCCTCAAATACGTTTGGATCGCCGCAGCCCCGCTGGCGTGGCTGGTGACGGCCACTTTCACCGCGGGGCTCCTGAAGATCTTCTCCGGCTCGCCGGCCCTCGGTTTCCTGGCGCAAGCCTCCCAACTCCAAGGTTCTCTGCGCGCGGGACTCGCGGCGGATGCGCCCGCCACCCGCGCGCTGATATTCAACGCCCGGCTGGACGCGGCGGTCTGCGGTTTGTTTCTTGTTTTGGTGAGCGTGGTCCTCATCGATTCCATCCGCATCTGGACCGGAATCCTGCGCGGCTCGCGCGATGCGAGCCTGACGGAATCGCCGTTCGTCGCCACCAGGCTTCAGCCGGACCAGTTGTGAACCGGCGAAGCTCTTCGCGCAGGCTGATACATTTGGGAAATGTCCTGGTTCACGGTTCGGACGCCCGCATCCAGCGCGAATCTGGGTCCGGGGTTTGACGCTCTCGGCATGGCGCTCGGACTCTACCTCACGTGCCGATTCCGCCGCAGCGCCGAACTCGCGATCTCAGTGGAAGGGCGCGATGCGTCCGCTATCCCGACGACGTCCGAGAACATGATTTGGCAGACCGCGCAAGCCGTCGCACGCGACTGCGGCGCCGAGATGCCGCCCATCGAACTCCTGATCGAAAACGACATCCCGCTCGGCAAAGGGCTCGGTTCCAGCGCCGCCGCTCTCACCTCGGGCGTTGTCATTGCCGACATGGTCCTCGGTCTCGGCTGGAAGCCTCCGCGTATTCTGGATGAAGCCGCCCGGCTGGAAGGCCACCCCGATAACGTAGCCGCGTGTACGCTGGGTTCGATCGTCGCCAGCGCCATCGACGCCGGGGGCGTGGCGCGAGCGGTGCGCGTCGATTTGCCTCGTCATTTTGGCGTGGCCGTGGTGATTCCGGATTTCGATTTGCCTACTTCAAAGGCCCGGGCTGTGCTGCCTGCAAGTTACAGCCGTGAAGACGCCGTATTCAACGTGCAGCGGGCGGCCCTGCTGATTGTCGCGCTCGCTACCGGGACGCGCTCGGCGTTTCCCACCGCTCTGGAAGACCGCTTGCACCAGCCTTACCGCGCGCCTTTGGTTCCGGGGCTGAGCGACATTCTCAAGCTCCGCGCTCCCGGTTTGCTCGGATGCGCGCTCAGCGGCGCCGGCCCGTCGATTCTGGTATTCTACGAGCGCGGTAACGAGGAGGTATGCGGCCTGGTTCGCCAGATCTTCCGCCTCAACGGCCATGAGTCGGAAATCCTCTTCGCCGATATCGCCGATTGCGGCTTCGAGGTGATCGAAGAGCCGGTTTGATGCGGCGATCTTTGTCGATCCTGCCATGACGCACGCCTCGGATTTGGTAATCGGCCTGGACAGCAGCACCACCGCGACCAAGGCGATTGCGTTCCATCGCGACGGAGCCATCGAGGCCATTGGGCGAGCTCCGATTCGGCTCGATAGCCCCGCGCCCGATCGCTACGAACAGGACCCCGAAGACTGGTGGCGTTCGGCCTGCGCGGCGCTCCGCGAAGTGACGCGACAGACCGGCGCCGAGCGAATCGGCGCGCTCGCGATCTCCAATCAGCGCGAGACATTTGTTCCCCTCGGACCCCAAGGCGAACCCGTAAGGCCGGCGATCGTCTGGTTGGACCGGCGGTGCGAATCGGAGGTGCCTTGGCTGACGGCTCGCGTGGGCGCGGAGGCCATCCATCGCATCACCGGCAAGCCTCCCGATATGGCCCCGGTCGCCTACCGTATCGCGTGGATGCTACGCAACGAGCCGGAACGTTTTCGCGCGACGGCGATGTTCGCTGACGTTCACTCCTATCTGGCGTGGCGGCTTAGCGGAACATTCCGTACAAGCTGGGCAAGCGCGGACCCTCTGGGATTGTTCGACATCGAGCGCCGCGAATGGTCGCCGGAGATACTCGGCGCGCTTGAGTTGGCTCCCCTGCGTCTTCCCGAATTCGCCGCACCGGGAGCGGTGATAGGGTCGGTCACCGCCGCGGCGGAGAGAGAAACCGGCCTTCGCGCCGGAACGCCCGTTGTAGCGGGCGGCGGCGATGGGCAGGCAGCCGGATTAGGCGTGAGTGCGCTCGCCGGCTCGCGTGCGTATTTGAACCTCGGCACCGCAACCGTTTCCGGGACCTACTCGGGCGTATATCGAACCGGCCGCGCGTGGCGCACCATGGGGAGTTGTTCGGGTGAAGGCTATTATTTCGAGACGAGCCTGCGCTCCGGAACGTTCCTGCTCGATTGGTTCGTTCGCGCGGCGCTCCGAATCCCCGCGGACGATTCCTCCGTGTATCGGCGGCTGGAGGCGCAAGCCGCGGCGTCGCCCATTGGAAGCCGCGGCCTTTTCACGCTGCCGTACTGGGGCGCCGTGATGACTCCTTATTGGGACCCGCTGGCGCGCGGCTGCTCCGTCGGACTCACGGCCGCTCACGGCGTGGCTGATATCTACCGGTCTCTTTTGGAAGGCATTGCGCTGGAACAGGCCCTCGTCAGTTCGATGATCCAGGAAGAGACGGGAACGGAGATCGCCGAGTTTGTTGCCATTGGCGGCGGCGCCGCGAGCAATCTTTGGCTTCAGATCATTGCGGACGTAACTGGTAGGCCGGTGCTGCGTTCCGCCACCGTGGAAGCCTCCAGCCTCGGCGCCGCCATGTGCGCCGCCGCTGGAGCCGGATGGTTTTCGAACCCAGCTTCAGCCGCACGAGCCATGTGCGGGTCAATTACGCGCAGGTTCGAGCCCGATCCTCGAAGTAATAAGCGCTACGCGGAAGTCTTCGCTGTGTACCGCGAACTCTATCCGAGGCTTCGAGATCTGTTCCCCAAATTGGCGCGCGCTTAAGTGGGGCAGGTCTCCAGACCTGCCATCGTCCGAATCCATCCCGGCATCCAAAGGCGTCAGCCGTCAGGCGATCGCCGCGGAGTCGGAGCCCTGGCCGCCGCAGGCAGCGTCCCCAACCCCAGTCCCCAGCCCCCAGCCCCCTCTTCACAGCATCTCCAGCGCCCGCTTCCGCTTCGGTGGAGGAAAAGCGCAGTCCAATTTACTGAGGCTTTCATCATCCAGCGTCAGGTCCGCGGCGGCGCGATTCTCCCGCACATGTTCCGCGCTCGCGGCCTTCGGGATTACCATCAGGTCCTGTTGACGAAGCAACCAGGCCAGCGCCACCTGGGCCGGGGTCGCGCCCAGGCTAGCCGCCAACTCCCGCAACCGCGCATTTCTCACAATGCGCCCCTGCTCAATGGGCGAGTAGGCCATCACCGGCATCGCCCGCTCCCGGTGCCAAGGCAGCAAATCCCATTCGATCCGGCGGCGCGAGAGGTTGTAGAGCACCTGGTTCGTAGCGATCCGTTCGCCGCCCGGTTGCGAGACCGCATCTTCCATATCGCTCGTATCGAAATTACTAACCCCGTACTCGCGTATCTTCCCGGCCTTGCCAAGCGCTTGAAGCGCATCGAGCGTTTCGCCGAGCGGCGTCGCGCTGCGCCAGTGCAGCAAGTACAAATCGAGATAGTCCGTCTTTAATCGCCGCAAGCTGTTCTCGCAAGCCTGCGCGACGCCCTTCCTGGAAGCGTGATGCGGATAAAACTTGCTGACCAGAAATACTCCCGCGCGCCGCCCCTCGATAGCATTCGCCACGACTTCTTCCGCGCCGCCTTCGCCGTACATTTCGGCGGTGTCGATGAGCGTCACACCGAGGTCGAGGCCAAGGGACAGCGCCGCGGCTTCCTCCCGGCGCTTGGCGCGGTCCTCTCCCATGCCCCAAGTGCCGAGGCCGAGAGCGGGCGCTTGGCGACCAGAGCACATTCGAACACCGCGAACGGGCCCACTCCGAGGCAGCGTTGTCACGGCTGGTTACCTTCCATCCCGTCGCTCCCGGATCAGAGGTTAACATGGGGAGAGATGGTCCGCCTCCCGACGACGTCAGGCCCGCTCGCTTACAAGCGTCATCCGCTGTTCGGCACGGGCGCCGTCACGGTCGAATTAGTGTACGACGCAGACGCGGAAGTCTGGGTGACATTTGTGAAAGAACTGCGCCGGATGTCCACCTTCGGAGAAACGGAATCGGCTGCGCTCGATGCCACGGCCGAGATGATTCGCGGCTACATCAAGTCGATGGAGTCGAACGGAAAGGAGATTCCGCTTGCCGGCTCGAAGCTTTCCGAATTGAAACGGCTGGTTGGAATCCGCTGATGTCTTCCGATCCTGCCGCAATCGAGAAAGCCGCGCTGGCCGACCCGGATGCGCAACCGCTGACGGGAGCCGATATGAAGCGGATGAAGCGCACGCCCCAAGCCAGGATCATCCGGCGCGCGCTCGCGTTGACGCAGGAGGAGTTTGCGCTTCGATTCCATATCCCGGTGGGCACGCTGAGGGACTGGGAACAAGGCCGCGCCATGCCGGACCGCCCGGCGCAAGCTTATCTGACCCTGATAGGCCGCGATCCGGGACACGTGGACCGGATGTTGAATCAACGGCCGGCGTAATCGTGCCGGTTCCGCTCGCCCATCACCCTCCGCTTGCCGTCACCGCCAGCCCTCTGCCCGTCCACTTCCCTACCAGGAAGTCGCGGTTCATTCGGGCGATGTTTTCGAGCTTGATTCCTTTCGGGCAGACAGCTTCGCATTCGCCGACGTTGCTGCACGCGCCAAAGCCTTCGGCTTGCGCTTGCGCCACCATGGCTTCGGCGCGCTCGTAGCGCTCGGGCTGGCCTTGCGGCAGCAGGCCCAGGTGCGAAATCTTCGCCGCGATGAACAGCGAGGCCGACGCGTTCGGGCACATGGCCACGCAGGCGCCGCAGCCGATGCACGCGGCGGCGTCCATGGCGCGTTCGGCGTTTTCCTTGGGGACCAGCACGGCGTTGCCGTCCGGCGCACTGCCTGTGGCAACCGAAACATACCCTCCGGCCGCGATGATGCGGTCAAAGGCGCTCCGATCCACCACGAGGTCCTTCACCACCGGAAACGCGCGGGCGCGCCACGGCTCCACGTAGAGTTCGTCGCCGTCTTTGAAGTGGCGCATGTGAAGCTGGCACAGCGTCGTGCCCGGCGACGGGCCGTGCGCCACGCCATTGATCATCGCGCCGCACATGCCGCAGATGCCTTCGCGGCAATCGTGATCGAACGCCACCGGCTCTTCGCCCTTGGCGATCAGCGATTCGTTCAGGACATCGAGCATCTCCAGGAACGACATGTCCTGGTTTACGTCCGGAAGCTCGTAACGAACCATCCGGCCCTTTTCGGCCGCGCCTCGCTGCCGCCAGATATGCAGTACGATTCGCATTACTTGTAGCTCCGTTGCGCCGGCATGACGTACTCGAACGTCAGCGGTTCCTTATGCAGCGCCGGGGCGTTGCCCGCTCCGCGATATTCCCACGCGGCGACGTAACTGAAACGTTCGTCGTCGCGCGCCGCCTCCCCTTCCGGCGTTTGGTACTCCTCCCGGAAGTGGCCGCCGCAGGATTCGTTGCGCTCCAGCGCATCCAGACACATCAGCTCGGCGAGTTCGAAGAAATCCGCCACGCGCCCCGCTTTTTCGAGCGATTGGTTCAACTCCTCGCCGCTTCCCAGCACCTTCACGTCGCCCCAAAACTGCTCGCGCAATTCGGGAATCCGCTTCAGAGCGTGCTTGAGACCATCCGCGGTCCGGCCCATCCCGCAGTATTCCCACATCACCTTGCCCAACTCGCGGTGATAGTGATCCACCGTATGCGTGCCTTTGGCGGCGAGCAGCCGGTTGATCGCGCTCGTGGCGCTCGCTTCGGCGTCGCGAGCGGCGGGGTGAGATGCATCCAACTTTTCGAATCTGTTGGATGCCAGGTAATCGTTGATCGTGTTCGGCAGCACGAAGTAGCCATCCGCCAGGCCTTGCATCAGCGCGCTGGCTCCGAGCCGGTTGGCGCCGTGATCGGAGAAGTTGGCCTCGCCCATCACGTACAGGCCGGGGATGGTGGACATCAGGTTGTAGTCCACCCACAGCCCGCCCATGGTGTAGTGAATGGCGGGATAGATGCGCATCGGGTTCTTATAAGGATCTTCGCCCGTGATGCGCTCGTACATCTCGAACAGGTTGCCGTACCGCTCGGCGATCACTTGCTTGCCTAGCCGCCCGATGGCGTCGCGGAAATCCAGGTACACGGCAAGACCGGTCTCTCCCACCCCGCGCCCGTCATCGCAGACCTGCTTGGCGTTGCGCGAGGCCACGTCGCGCGGCACCAGGTTGCCGAAGCTCGGGTACTTCCGCTCCAGGAAGTAGTCGCGTTCGTTTTCGGGGATGCCGCTCGGCTCGCGCTTGTCTCCCTTCGCGAGAGGCACCCACACGCGCCCGTCGTTACGCAGCGATTCGCTCATCAGCGTCAGCTTCGATTGATACTCGCCGGAAACGGGGATGCAGGTCGGGTGAATCTGTGTGAAGCAGGGATTGGCGAAGAGCGCCCCACGTTTGTGGGCGCGCCAGATGGCCGTGGCGTTGCAGCCTTTGGCGTTCGTGGAAAGGTAATACACGTTGCCGTAGCCGCCCGTCCCCAGGGCCACCGCGTCGGCGAAGTGCGAGGAGATCTTGCCCGTCATCAGATCGCGGGTCACAATGCCCCGGGCACGGCCGTCGATGACGATCAGATCCAACATCTCGGCGCGAGGGTGCATCTCCACCTGACCCGCGCCGATCTGCCTCTCGAGCGCCTGATACGCGCCGAGCAGTAGTTGCTGGCCCGTCTGGCCGCGTGCGTAAAACGTACGCGAAACCTGCGCGCCGCCGAACGACCGGTTATCCAGGTAACCCGAATACTCTCGCGCAAACGGCACGCCCTGGGCCACGCACTGATCGATGATGTTCACGCTGAGTTGAGCCAGACGGTACACGTTCGATTCGCGCGCCCGGAAATCGCCGCCCTTCACGGTGTCGTAAAAGAGGCGGTAGGCGCTGTCGCCGTCGTTATGGTAGTTCTTGGCGGCGTTGATGCCGCCCTGCGCGGCGATGGAATGCGCGCGCCGCGGCGAATCCTGGTAGCAGAAGCACTTCACGCGGTAACCCAGTTCGGCCAGAGAGGCCGCAGCGGCGGCGCCGGCAAGCCCGCTGCCCACCACCAGGACTTCGTACTTGCGTTTGTTGGCCGGGTTCACCAGCTTGAGCTGGAAGCGATGCCGTTCCCACCGCGTTTCAATCGGACCCGACGGGCATTTCGAATTCAGTTCCATGGCGTCATCCTCAATATGTCAGCCAGCCCGCCATCACTGCGATGGGGATGGAGATATTCCCAATCAGGATCGCAAGCGCGCACGCCGCCGCAAACGCCTTCAGCATCGGCGTATAACGCGGATGGCTTACGCCCACGGATTGGAACATGCTCCAGACCCCGTGGAACAGGTGCAGGCACAGCAGCCCCATCGCCAGAATGTAGAATCCCGAGATCGCCGGATTATGGAACCCGGCGATTACGTTCGCGCGCACATCGGGCGCGGCTGGGTCTCCATTCGCCAGCGGCAGCACGACGCCGGCCGTCAGGTGCAGCACGTGGAAAATCACGAACGCGCCGATAATCGGTCCGCTCCAGATCATCGTCCGCGCGGCGTACGCCGTGGGCAGGTCGTCCTTCTTTTTGTAGGCGACGGGCCGCGCCTGCCTGTTCTGCCACCAGAGTTGCACCGACGCGGTGACGTGCAGAACCACGCAGGCCGCGAGAAATCCGCGAATGAGCCACAGCGG
Source organism: Terriglobia bacterium (assembly GCA_963783505.1). Classification (GTDB taxonomy): domain Bacteria; phylum Acidobacteriota; class Terriglobia; order Bryobacterales; family Bryobacteraceae; genus BOG-224. The sequence continues at coordinate 208,955 of CAWAOP010000027.1, forward strand.
AACGGCGTTCGCTGGGTTGTGCAGAAACGCCGCGTAGTGGTTGATGCGGTAGCGGTCGCCCGCGTAGATTTGCAGATTGCCCAAAAGATGGCCGACCACGTACGCGAACAGCATCGCGCCGGTGGCCGCCATCACCGCTTTTTTGCCGAGCGGGGCCCCGTAGAACCGGATAGCCCGGCTCATGGGTTGAATTGCGACTGAACTCATCCGGAAATCCCCAGTGAGGGCGTAAGCGCCCCCTCCTCAAAATGAACAGACACATTGTAACGGATTACGGGCCCGGCGTTACGAATTCGCGCCAGACCGGGAGGGCGCGTTCCCGGACCGTTATAATGGTCACGGGCGAACCCAAGTGCGCCTCGCGTCCCATTCCGGCGTGCGGCCGAGCGCCCGGCCTCCGCTTCGGGCTCAAGCAGCCTTGGCCGCCGGCCTCCTGCTTTGTCCCTTCGCCCTGGCGGCGCAAGACGGCCCGCAAATCGTGCCCCAACCTCCGCCGGCGCCATCGGCCGAATCCGGCAAGCAGCAGCTTTTCACGCTGATGGACCAGATCCACACCGCTATCCGCCTGGAGGACTGGGCGGAGGCGTTACGCCTTTCTTTTCAGTTGAATACAAGCCTGCTTCTGTACCGGGTCAAATCCGGACAGGTTGATACTTCACTCGAGCTGGCTCATCTCCAGATGCTCGCCGCGAAGGACGCCACCACGCGAACCGCCCAATTGCCCCGCCTCGCGCGAGCGGCGTTTTCCGCGCAGCAGAACTCCCTCGCGGAGAGCTACGCCAGGGAGGCGCTGGAAGCCGCCAAACACGGGACGTTCCCGTGGACAGGCGACGCCGTCTTCCAGGGCAACACGATCCTGGGCAGGCTGGCCCTCCGCAAAGGCGATCTGCGCGCCGCGGACGATTATTTGATCGCATCCGGAAAAACGCCCGGCAGCCCCACGCTCGATGGCATTGGCCCCAGCATGAAGCTGGCCCGCGACCTGCTTGAGGAAAACCAATGGGAGCCGGTCATCGGCTACCTCGAGGAATGCAAGTCCTTCTGGTCCCCCGGAGCGCGCAGACTGGCAGAGTGGCTGGCGCTGACCCGCGCGAAGCTGATACCTGATTTCGGGCAGAATCTGGAGTACTGAGGAAAGAAGACAGAAGTCAGGAGTCAGGAGTCAGAATGCTGAAGGCTGAAGGCTGAAGTTAGGAGTCAGGAGCCCGGAGCCAGAAGCCAGGAGCTACTGAGGCTCGCATAATACAGCACGGCCTCAAGCCGAGCCGTGACCGTGAGGGAGCGGAGGGCCGAGGTCAGGCTGTCTTGCGCAGTATTATGCGACCTTCAATAGAAGCCAAGAGTCAGGGGCAAGAGTCAGGAGACAGGGGGTCAGAATGGACTTCGCCCGGCGATGGGTGCGGGGCAAGGACGATCGAGACGCGTTGCATCAGCCCGTCAGGGCCGAAGATATGTAGCCCAGTGCGTGAGCGCTGGGACCAGTGCGTAAGTAGGATCAGCCCCGGAACGGGGCGAAAGGGTTTGCTGGTTCGACACCTGTCTTGCGGGCGGCATCTTACGCCCCGTTCCGGGGCTCTGCGATTCGATGCCAGGTTCCCAGCGCTTGCGCGCTGGGCTATTCTCTTGCGCCCCTGCCGGGGCTTAGTCACCGAGATGCCGCGGTGATAGACTTCAATCATGAGCCGGGTTGAGGAGATCGAAGCAGCAATCGATTGCCTGCCGCCGGAAGAATACCGGCGCATCGTCCAGTGGTTTCGCGAGCGGGATCAGGTGTTGTGGGACGAGCAACTGGATGCCGATTCCTCCGCGGGCAAGCTCGATTTTCTTTTTGCGGAAGCTGTAAGCGAATCGGCAAGAGGCGTCCGACGTTAGTGGCCAACCCAGAAGCTAGTTTCGGGGACAGGCCACCAAACCCCTAAATTCCAGTGCCCGATTTATTGGGGGTTTCGTAGCCTGTCCCCGAAATGGAACTGATTGCCCGGTCGTAAAGCCCCACTGATGAGAAATCCTGCGCGTCGTTTTGGCAGTGAGGCTCGTCGTCTTCACCAGACCCGCTCGGGAGCCTGACTGAAACGCCCCCGACCCCCGGCCCCTGCTTCTGCTACCCCAACTGACCCACATCCCTTACCGCTCCGCGCGATGCGCTGGTGGCCATGGCGGCGTAGGCTCGCAGGGCGGTTGAGATCTTCCGGCGGCGCGTGGCCGGTTGCCATGCGTTCGCGCCACGCGCTTCCACGGCTGCGCGGCGCTTCGCCAGTTCGTCATCCGAGATGGCCACTCGCATCGTGCGGTTCGGAATATCGATCTCGATTTGGTCGCCGTCTTCGATCAGCGCGATCGCCCCGCCTTGCGCCGCTTCTGGCGATACGTGGCCGATGGAGAGCCCGGACGTGCCGCCGGAGAAGCGTCCATCGGTCACCAGCGCGCAGGCTTTGCCGAGTCCCTTCGATTTCAGGTAGCTCGTGGGATACAGCATCTCCTGCATGCCCGGTCCGCCTTTGGGGCCTTCGTACCGGATCACCACGACCTCGCCCGCCTTCACGCGATCGCCCAGAATGCCTTCGACGGCGTCTTCCTGGCTTTCGAACACGCGCGCGGGCCCGGCGAATACCAGGTATGATGCGTCCACGCCCGCCGTTTTTACAATCGAGCCCTCTAGCGCAATGTTCCCGTATAACGTCGCCAAGCCGCCGTCCTTGCTGAAGGCGTGCGCCACATCGCGAATCGCGCCCTTTTCGCGATCCAGATCCACCGTTTCGTAACGCGAGTTCTGGCTGAACGGTTCGGTGGTGCGGATGCCGCCCGGCGCCGCCCGGTAGAACTCCGCCACCGCGGGGTTCGTCTGCCGCATCACGTCCCAGCGCTCGATCGCTTCGCCAATAGTCGCCGCGTGAACCGTCGGAACGTCCCGGTGGATCAGGCCAACTTGGTCCAGCTCGGCCAGAATCCCGAGAATGCCGCCCGCGTGATGCACGTCCTCCACGTGCACCGTGGCCGATGACGGCGCCACCTTGCAGATGTTCGGGACGCGCCGCGAAAGCCGGTCGATGTCGCGCATGGTGAACGGCACGCCGGCTTCCTGCGCCGCCGCCAGCAGGTGCAGCACCGTGTTGGTGGAACCGCCCATGGCGATATCGAGCGACATGGCGTTTTCGAAGGCGTCGAACGTCGCGATGCCGCGCGGCGCGGCCGCCGCGTCGCCCTGCTCGTAGTAACGGCGCGACAGTTCCACGATCCGCCGTCCGGCTTCGAGGAAAAGCCCCTTGCGATCGGCGTGCGTAGCGACCAGCGTCCCATTGCCCGGAAGCGCGAGCCCCAGCGCTTCCATCAGGCAGTTCATCGAATTGGCCGTGAACATCCCGGAGCAGGACCCGCAGGTCGGGCACGCCGACCGTTCCATCTCCATGGTGTCCTCATCCGAATATTTGGGATCGGCGCCGGCAATCATGGCGTCGATCAGATCGATCGCTTTCGTCTGGCCGCCCAGAACCACTTTGCCCGCTTCCATCGGGCCGCCGGAAACGAAAATAGACGGAATGTTCAGCCGCAGCGCCGCCATCAACATTCCGGGCGTGATCTTGTCGCAGTTGGAAATGCACACCAGCGCATCCGCGCAATGCGCGTTGGCCATGTATTCGACGCTGTCGGCGATCAACTCCCGCGAAGGCAGGCTGTAGAGCATGCCATCGTGCCCCATCGCGATTCCGTCGTCGATGGCGATGGTGTTGAACTCCTTCGCGACGCCTCCGGCTCGCTCAATCTCGCGGGCGACCATCTGACCCAGGTCCTTCAGGTGGACGTGCCCCGGCACGAATTGCGTGAAGGAATTGGCCACGGCGACAATCGGCTTGCCGAAATCCCCGTCCTTCATTCCAGTCGCGCGCCAGAGGCTGCGCGCTCCCGCCATATTCCGTCCGTGCGTGGTGGTTCGAGATCGATACTCAGGCATGAAACCAGTATGCCAAACCCGCGCACAATTCCCGCACTGAGAACCTCCGGCCGGCCACGCCGCCTTCCGGGGCGGCGCCGGCGTACTGGTTCACCTTTGCGTCTGTTAGACTCGAACCAGAGATGGACGGCGATTTGAATGGCGCGTTGCGAACGCTTCGGGCGCACGAGAGCGACTTGCGGCGGTTAGGCGTGGTGCATGCTGCCATATTTGGGTCCGCGGCCCGCGGCGACGCGCGCCCCGAGAGCGATATCGACATCCTGGTGGAACTGGATCCGGCTAAGCCCATCGGCCTGTTCGAGTATGCGCGCCTGAAGTTGTCCATCGGCGAGTTGTTCGCCGGCACGGTGGACGTAGTCAACCGAAAGACCTTGAGGCCTCTACTGCGAGAGAACATCCTTCGCGAAGCCGTCGATGCCTTCTAAGAATCCCGCACAACGCCTGCGCGACATTCTGGATAACATCGACTCCATACGTACCTTCACCGCCCAACTCGATTTCTCGGGCTTTTCGCGGGACAGCAAGACTACTTACGCCGTGACTCGTGCCCTTGAAATCATCTCCGAAGCCGCGCGAAGGCTACCGCAAGACGTTAGGGAACGACACCCGGGAATTGATTGGGCCGGCATCTCCGCGGCGGGGAACGTATATCGGAAGGAGTACGAAAGCGTTGACGATGCGCTGATCTGGCATACCGTTCAGACCGGCCTTGAACCGCTCCGCCAAGCTGTAAGCGCCGAACTGGCCAAGCTCAATTGAGCGCTGGCTCCCGAGAAGCTAGTCATCGGCCAAGATCATCGCTTCCTCGCCACCACAAGCCCTTGAGTCAGAATCAGCGGCCACAATGTTCTTCGGCTCAGAACTTCTCCGCACGCTTCCAGATCCGCGAGCACTTCCTCGTGCTTGAGCGGGCGTTCGTCCGGAAACTTCCATAGTCCGAACGTTTCCAGCAGGCCCCGCGCCGCACGATAGAGCCAGGTTGGCGTGGGGTAAGTAATCATCGCGATTCCGCCCGGGCGCAGCAGATCGAAATGCGCTCGCACGGCCCACCGCGTGCCGGCCGGATCGAAGTGCTCAATCAAGCCTACGCTATATACAAGGTCCGCCTGGAGCGCAACCGTTAGAGCCAGCACGTCCTGCTCATGCAGGCGCACCACCGATCCGGCCACGGCGCGATCTTCCATCAGCGAGAGTCCGTACCGGTTCGAATCGACGATGTCGTAGGAGCGGCAGGGAACACCGGCTAGCATGGCGTCCAGGAAGCAACTATTGGCGCCGCCCAATTCGGCGATGGCCAGCGGGCCATTGGAGACGGGAATCGCAAAACGCCGGATCGAGGCGAGCAGCGCCGCCGTCGTATATTTCCGCGTCAGCTTCGCGGTGGCCGGGACGCTGGCGTAGTAGCGGTCCCAATCCGTAGCTTGTCCCGGCGCGCTCCGCCCGGTTCTGGTGAAGACGAAATCGCGCTGGATGGCGAAGTTCGCGGTGAACAGCAGCGCTTCGGCCAGCAGCTTCGCAACGAGAGTGCGCAACCCCAGGCGCGAATGCAGCACCTGGATCAGCATGTAGGAAACCAGCCCGTTGGCGACCACCAGCCCGACATACTTCGGAAACACGATCTTGTGTTTCTGTTGCGACTGGAAGACCACGCTCCGTGCCCCGAGGTAATTGAAAATCATCGCCACGAAGCGGCCGGCGATCTGGGATTCGGCGATGCTCCCTGTCGCCGAATAGGCGAAAGCGAAGACCAGGTTATCGATCACCGCGGTGAGCAGCGAGAGGACGCTAAACCGGAGCAGAAGAAAGTAGATTTTCATTGAGTCGAACAGCGGACGGAAGTGCGAGCTCTTGTTGCCATCCAGATAAATGGTCCGGATCGGAACCTGAACGATTGGGCACGCCTGGTGCTTGCAAGCCATCAGCATGTCCAGTTCAAATTCATATCCCGAAGTCGGCGCGCGCAGAAGGTGAGGGATCAGCGAGACAGGCACGCCGCGCAAGCCGGTCTGCGTGTCCGCCAGATCGCGGCCCACCACCACGCGCATCAACATGCGCGTAATGGAATTTCCGGCGCGGCTCCGAAAGGGAACATTCGCGTCGAATGCGCGAACGCCCAGGATCAAAGCGTCCCGCCGCTCGCGCAATGCGCCTGCCACTCGCAGAATGTCTTCCACGGAGTGCTGGCCATCGGCGTCCGCCGTCACTACGCCGAGGCAGCCGGGAAACGTCACCAGCGCGAAATTCATGCCGGTCTTCAGCGCGGCGCCCTTCCCCAGGTTGACCGCATGACGCACCAGGCAGACCCTTTCAAATGCCGTGACCGCTCGGAAGCGCTCTTCGAATTCCGGGCCGCTGCCGTCATCGACGACGATAATCGCCTCGGCCCCCCGAGCGAGCAGGCTCGCCACCAGAGGCCCCAGCGATTCGCCCGGCTTGTAAGCGGGAATTACAACGGGAACTTCCGCGGAGTGCGGTGGGTTTGCCACAATGCCGCATTTTCCCATGAATGGGAGCGGGATGGCATCGACAGCCCCGCCGGCGGCTACAGCATGAGCCCGGTGATCGCCACGGCCGCGCCGGCGACGCCGGCTACCACTCCGATCACCGGGAACATCTTCTTGCGCGAGATGAAGTAGAGCGAGCTCAGCACCAGCGCGATCTCAAGCAATCCCTCGCCGATGTCGTAGCGCAGCGCGCGATGTTCGGCGGCCTCGGCCGCGGCGTCCGCCTTCTCGGCTTCGGATTGATTACTTTTGCCCTTTCGGTCGTAATCCACTTTCTGCCTGGCAATATCGGCCAGCGTCTTCTCCGCCGCGGGTCCCTTGGCGCCGATGATGGCGGCCAGGTCCTCGCCAAGTTCCAGGTTGTGGAATTTCAGCCGGGTGGATTGGTAGTGCGACCACGCGTCGTTGGCCGCAGCCTTGTCTATGATCGCCGCGGTGTGCGTCCGATGCGAGGCAATGCTCGTCATCGCCAGCGCCACCGCCAAAATTGCGGCGAGCACTCCGACCTTCTGACCCGACGGGTCGCTCTCATGCCCGCCTTCGTGGTGAATTTCCAGTTCCGCCATATTCGCCGCTTCCACTTATCATAATCTGGTGGACACGGACGCGCGGTTCATGCGGGAAGCGCTGCGGCTGGCCCGCGAGGGAGCGGCCGGCGAGGAGACGCCCGTGGGCGCCGTGCTGGCGATTGGCGGAGAGATTGCGGGCCGCGGCTGGAATTCGCCCATCGCGCACCACGACCCTACGGCGCACGCGGAAATCCTGGCTTTGCGCGAAGCGGCCGCACGCATGAAAAACTACCGGCTGCCAGGCTCGACCCTCTATTGCACTCTCGAACCTTGCGTCATGTGCGCGGGGGCGCTGGTGGCGGCGCGCGTGGAGCGCCTGGTATTCGGCGCGCGGGACCTGCGGTTCGGCGGCGTCCGCAGCAAGTTTCGACTAGCCGATTCGGACGTCCTGAACCACTCGATCGAGATTGTCGAAGGCGTCCTGGCCACTGAATGCGTCGAACTGCTTCAGGAGTTCTTCAGGACGAAACGCTGATCGCCGAATTCGAAATACGGCGTTCCAGCTTTTCCACTCCGATCCCCAGCTCGCAGCGACTACTTGGCCGGCTTGGCTACGGTGTGGATCGTAATGGCCACTTCGTCCTTCACGCGCAGCATCAGCACGCTCGGGTTCTTCATGCCCCATTTCACGTAGGGCACGATAAAAGTCAGCGTCGCGGAATACTGGCCCTGATGCGCCTCTACGTCGGCCTGCATGACGATCTCATGGTCGCTCCCGTGAATCAGAAACATCCCGTGCAGCTTGACCTGGGATTTGCCCTCCGTCGCGACGGTTCCTTCAACGCGGTCGGGCCGGAATACGATTTCGGGGTACTTGGCGCTCTCGAGGATCTCTTTGCTCATGCGGTTGTCTTGCGCCGCCGTTCCGCTGTCGCCGCTGGCCGCATCCACCGCCATCTCACCGGCCGCGTGGCCGGTAGACGGGTCGAACAGCAGAGTTCCTCGTTTGAGCTTGAATGCGCCGTGCACCGTGTGCAGAACGTCTCCAAGCGTGAACTCCACCTTGGTTTGCGCCGGGTCAATCGCCAGCGCCGTATCTTCGGGCGCCGCCGCAGCCGAGACGCACAACGCCAGCGCCGCTACGGCAATTCCACTCAGCACAACTCGTTTCATTCGGTTCATATATTTTCTTCCGCTACGCGGGGTTGCTTTCTGATCTGAGGCCGATTCGGGCCTCCGCTCCCTGACGGTCGCGGCTCGGTTCGAGTCATGCCGCCATCATCCTCCAACCCAGCGCCAGGCCGTTCGCCAGGGCCTCGAACGCCGAGGACTTCCCGACGTGCATCGCGAGCATTCCCGCGAAGAGCTTCGGCTTCGATGCCATAGCCCGCACAACCCTTCGCCGCAACCCCCGCCGTTCGCTCATCGCGAGCATCAGATCCGCCATGAGCGCGGGCCTCCGCCCAATCTTTCTGTGCGCGGCTTCGTACGTTTTCAAATCTCCCGCGCGCATGGCATCGGCCACGGACTCCGCGTGCTGGAAGAGGAGACACAGCCCCTCGCCGGTGATCGCGTTGACCGAGCCGGACGCATCGCCCACCAGGGCTACATTCCCGCGCGTCACCGCGCGGAGCCGCCGCGAGGCCGAAACGCCTCCGCGTTCCAGCGTCGCCGGGCCTGCGCCTGCGAGCCGTCGAGCCGCTTCGGGAAAGCGGTCGAGCGCATCATCCAGCCGCAGCCGGAAATCGCTTGAGATCAAAACAACGCAGACTTCGTTCCGGCTTACCGGGGTGATATAAAGCTGGCAGCCATCGGCCCAGTGCAACTCCATGAAATCGGCCCATGGAGTCATCCGATAATGCCGCCTGAATCCGTATCTGCGAGAGTCGCGCAGCCGATCGTCCAGACCGGCCCACCGGCGGACCGCGGATTGGCCGCCGTCCGCGCCCACCACCCAGCGGGCTCGCAACAGGCTTCCATCGACGACTGCTCCTTCGCGCGACAACCCCGTGACGCTCGGTCCCCATAGCAGGCGCACGCCGGCGCGCTCCGCGAAATCCACCATGTACCGGTGGAGCGCCGTGCGCCGCAAGCCCAGCCCGTAGCCTTCGGGGAACTCGGCTTCGACGGATACGTCGCCATCGCGGAAGCGGATGCCGCGAAACGGCATCCCGCCGGCCTCGCGCAAGTCCATCCCCAGCGCTTGGGCGGCGGCAACGCCGTCGGGCATGACCCCTTCGCCGCAGGCCTTATCGATTGGCGGCTCGTGGCGGTCCGCCAGAGTCACATCAAAGCCGCGACGGCGCGCGGCGATGGCGGTGGCGAGGCCTGCCGGCCCGCCTCCCACCACGAATACTTCGGTGGAAATCGGAACAGTTTCAGTCAATTTGTTTTCAGAGCGGCGTCGTCCAGCCGCGCTAGTTCGCGCGCGTAGAGTGGATTGCGCGGGAATTCCCGGGTCAATCCCGTGAGCAGTTCGTGAGCTCGCGGCTTGTCTCCATCGCGCAGCGCCGCGACGCACAGCAGCAGCCTGGCCAGCGGGGCGAGGTATCGGCCCTTTTCGGCCGTGAGTCGAATCTTCTCGACGCCGAGGGCGCGGTCGGTCTCTCCGCCCGCAAGCTTCAGAAGCCAGCGGAAGAAAAGCGGTTTCATGCCAAGCAGATAATTTTCGATTCCGACCGCCAGCCATGCGTCATAGCAGTTCGGGTCTCGGGTGAGCAGACGTTCCGCCAGCGCCCGCGAGGCTTTCGATTCCTTGAACGCAGCCGCGTAGCGCTTCTCGATCAGCGCCATGTAATCGCTGCGCAAGCCGCCGGCGAGGATGGAAACGAACTGCGAGTTTTCGTCGTTCGGTTTCGCCGCCGCCAGGCGTTCCGCGCCGGCGAGAGCCGTATCGAAATTGCGCTTCGCCGTGGGATCGGGCGCCAGCTTGTGATCCTGCATGAAATGCTGGTCGTGTACGAAGAACTCGGTCTCGAGAATGTGCAGCCTCGCGAACTCGGAGAACAGATACCCCGCCGCATCGGACACCGGACCCATCGGATCGTCCGGATACTTCAGCTCCCACTCGTGGAAGTCGTTGTGCCCGGAATCGAAATCCAGGTTGTACATGTCTCGGTAGCCGGCGTCGAGCAACGTCGATTGCGCCTGCCCCCATGCCGCCGCCGTGAACAGGGCCACGGCCACGATCCCAATCATTCGCATCGGATCACAAGTTCAGGACGCGCCGGGCCAGTCCCAGCGGCTCCGCCCAGAAGCCCGCGGAATGATGGGCGTCTTCGACGACATCGCGCACGGCGGCGACGAATTCGTCCAGTTGAGAAACGGTTGCGATCAGCGGCGGAGCCGCCTTCAGCACCATGAAGTTGTTTCCACAAACTTGGGTAAGAATGTTCTTGTCGCGGAACAGGCGCATCACCAGCGCTTGCCCGAACATGCCCGTGTTGATGCGGCGGAACGCTTCAAATCCGGCGCGAAGCTTCAACTGGCTGGGCGGCTGAAACTCGATGCCCGTTATCATGCCGGCGCCGCGAACTTCCTTCACCATTTCGAACGGCGCCAGCGCCTCCGAGAGTTTCCGCCGGAAGGCGTCGCCCAATCGCGCGGCCCGCGCGCCCCAATCGCCTCGCTCCAAAACGTCCAGCGTGGCCAGGCCGGCGCGCATCGCGAGGCTGTTCTCTCCGAATGTCGTGGCATGCACGAAAGCGCGCCCCAGGGAAGTGAAGACCGCATCCGATACCTCTTCCGACATGAGCGTTGCGCCCACCGGAATCAGCCCGCCGCTGAGCGCCTTGGCCAGCATGATCATGTCGGGCTCGACGCCGTAACGGTGGGCAGCCACGAAAGGCCCGGTACGGTAGATGCCGGTCTGCACTTCGTCCAGCGCGAACAGCGTTTCGTACCGCCGGCACAACGCTTGCGCGCCTTGCAGATAATCCTCCGGGGGAAGCACGATGCCGGCCTCCGCCTGGATCGGCTCCACAATGAAGGCCGCGAATTTCTTTGTCGCGAGCTTCGCTTCGAGCGCATCCAGAACACCGAAAGGGACGCCCTCGGCTCCCGGCAGCATCGGTCCGAAGCCTTTGCGCCAGAACGGCTCGCTCATCAAGGAAAGCGCGCTGCACGTCAGCCCGTGAAACCCGCGTTCGCAGTACAGCAATCCGTCCCGGCCGGTCGCGCCGCGCGCGAACTTGATGGCCGCGTCCACGGCCTCGCTGCCGGAGTTCGAGAAGAAGACCCGTTTCAAGCGCCCGCCGGCGCGCTCCGAGAGCCGGTCAGCCAGCATCGCGGCCAACTCCGGAACATGGCTTTGCAGCATGGCCGGGCCGCACTTGTCCATCTCGTCCTTAACCGCCGCGACGATCTCCGGGTGATTGTGTCCCGCGTTGTGAACGCAATAGCCGGAATTGAAATCGAGGATGCGCCTGCCACCCGCCGTGAACAACTCGGCGCCGATGCAGCGTTCGTAGCGCTCGTTCATTTGGAGGACGTTCAACAGCCGAACCCACTGAGGGTTCACGCGTTCCGCATAAACGGCGTCTAGCGATGGGATTATGGTATTCTCCGACATCCCTAAGTCTCTCTCCGTGCGATTGTACCCAAACTTACCTTCTCTGACGCAGGTACACGGGTGGGCGTTACAGCGGATTGCAGGAAAAATCCCCGCCGTACGCCCAGCTAGGACCAGTCCTTCCGTCTCCTTCCTCCGTTCTCCTTTCCCCTACCCTCTCAAATCCGATGAAAGGCCTTCAGAATCTCGCGCGTCGAATAATGCATCGCGATGGGGCGGCCATGGGGGCAGCTCATGGGACAGTCGGTAGCGGCGAGCGCGCGCAGGAGCCATTCCATCTTGGAGGTATCCAGCTTCATATTGATCTTGATGGCGGCCTGGCAGGCGATGGATGCGCAAATTCCCCGGCGCAAATCGTCGAGCGATGCGCCGCGCAACTCGCCCTCGGCAGTCTCGAGAATCTCGAAGAAAACTTTTTCAAGGTCGCTCGCGCCGATTGCGGCCGGCGCCGCTTTTACCGCGATGGTGCGATTGCCGAATGGCTCCGTCTCGAAGCCCGAGGCGCGCAGCTCTTCGGCGATGCGCGCGTAATCCACCTGCTGCTCGGGCGTCAGTTGCACAACGAGCGGCAGCAAGAGCCGCTGCATTTCGACGCCGCCGGCCGCCCGTTGTTTCATGACCTGCTCAAAAAGGATGCGCTCATGCGCCACGTGCTGGTCGATAATCCATAGCCCGTCCCGGCCGGCCGCGACAATGAAACTCTCGTGAATCTGGCCCAGCGGGCGCAAATCCGAGAGCACCGAGAGAGACATCTCCGGAGGCGGAATCGCATCCGGAGGAAAATCGCCGTGTGCGTCACGGCTGCGCGAGAGCTTGCCCGAAGGCGGCGGGCCCGCGGCGATCTCCAAAGGCGGCGCGGTGAAATCGAGCCTCGGCGCGGGTCCGGCCGCGGGCCGAAGCGTGAACTCGGGAAGTGGGGCAGCCAGTGGGGCGGGCCGGGGTACCCACGCCTCTGTGGGTCCGCCTGCCTTTCGTGGTCGAGCAAGCTAGCTGAAGCCAGACCCGCGGAGGCGGGCTCGCCGGCCGGCGCCACGGATGCTTCACCCACTTCGTTCTCGATCATCTGGCTGAATTCGGAGTACGGAAGAGCCGCCGCGGGTTGCGCGCCGGCCGTGGCCCTCGGCGCGGATGGGAACGACGGAGCCGGCCGCGATTCCATGAGCCGCTCGCGAAGCGAGTCCCGCACAAAATCGTGGACGAACGAGCCGTGCCGGAAGCGGACCTCGGTCTTCGAAGGATGCACGTTCACATCCACCTCTTCCGGCGGGCACTCCAGAAACAGCAGCGCGAACGGATACGCCGAATGCGGTATCAGATTGTGATACGCCGACGAAAGCGCGTGGAGCAGCAGCCGGTCGCGGATCAGGCGGCCGTTCACGAAAATGTAAATCGAATTGCGGTTGCTCTTCTGCACCTGGGGCCGCGAGAAGAACCCCGTGAGCCGGAACACGCGCGGACCCGTTTCCTCCTCGGGCATCTTCAGCTCGGTTTCGCTGAGGCCGATGTCCACCAGATCGTCCAGCGCCCGGCTCCCAAACACCTGGTAGACCCGCTCGCGTAGCGTCGCCACCGGCGTCACATCCAGCAGTTCGCTCGAGTTGCTCGCCAGGCGAAACGTCTTCGAAGGATGCGCCAGGCTGTAATGCGTCACTAGCGATGCGATGTGCGCCAGTTCGGTCTGCTCGGTCCGAAGGAATTTCTTGCGCGCGGGAACGTTATAGAAGAGGTCGCGAACGGCGATGCTGGTTCCCCGTCCCAACGCCGCCTCCTCGCAGCGCAGCATCTTGCCTCCGGCGATTTCGATGCGCGTCCCGGTGGTTTCTTCCGGCGACCTCGTCTCGAGCAACGTGCGCGAGACCGAAGCGATGGAGGGAAGCGCTTCGCCGCGAAAGCCGAGCGTCGAGATCGACAGCAAGTCCTTCACGTCGCGCAGCTTGCTGGTGGCGTGGCGCTCGAAGGCCAGCAGCGCGTCGTCGCGCAACATGCCGCACCCGTCGTCGGTAATGCGGATGAGCCGTTGGCCGCCGGATTCGACCTCGATGCGAATCTCGGTGGCGCCCGCATCGAGCGAGTTTTCGAGCAGTTCCTTAACCACCGAAGCCGGACGCTCGACCACTTCGCCGGCGGCGATTTTGTTGGCGACCTGATCGGGAAGAACGCGAATGCGGCCCATGGGTTGGTCTCATTTCAATATACAGCTGCGCGCCTTGCGATTCCCTGCGGCCTGTTGACGCCATGAAGGACGGCCGGCAATTCCAGCCGCTCGGCGAAACGTCGGACGGCGAACGACGAACGGCGAGCGAGGTAGCGGTCGCCGTGTTACGTTGGACCCATGCGCCTCATCGTCGCAGCGTTACTGGTCTCCTCGCTCGGCTTCGCGCAGGAGAACACGCATAGCAGCACGCTGGCCAACGGCATGAAAGTGATCGTGCAGGAAGATCACGCTATTCCAAACGTGGCCATGTACTTTTTCTATAAGATCGGCTCGCGCAACGAACACGTCGGCGCCACCGGTATCTCCCACTTCTTCGAGCACATGATGTTCAACGGCGCGAAGAAATACGGGCCCGGGCCAGTTCGACAAGAAGATGGATGACGCCGGCGGCAGCAACAACGCCTCCACGGGCGAAGACCTCACCACCTACACGGACTGGTTCCCCAGTTCGGCGCTCGAAATGATGTTCGACCTGGAGGCCGACCGCATCCGCGACCTGGCCTTCGACCCCAAGATCATCGAGAGCGAGCGCGGCGTGGTTTACTCCGAACGGCGCAACTCGGTGGACAACAGCAACCGCGGCCTGCTCGGCGAGCTGGCCCAGGCCACCGCGTTCATCGCCCATCCCTATCACTGGCCGGTGGTCGGCTGGCCCACCGATATCGAATCGTGGACCATGGAGGATCTGAAAGCCCACTGGCTCATGGGCTATGCGCCGAACAACTGCGTGGCGGTGATCGTCGGCGACGTGACGTTCGATAACGTGATGCAGCTTTCGCGCAAATATCTGGAGCCGATTCCGCGGCGCGACCCGCCGCCTCCGGTGCGCACGAAAGAACCGGAGCAGCAGGGGGAGCGGCGCGTCACTCTGGTGAAGCCCGCGCAGCTTCCCATGCAGATGATCCTCTACCACGTGCCGGAGGCCAGACATCCGGACACTCCCGCTCTGGAAGTGCTCTCGACCATTCTCGACAGCGGGCAAAGCTCGCGGCTTTACAAGGCGCTCATCGATTCGCAGCTCGCCAGCTCGGCGCGGGCCGGCGCGGGCTCCGCGCTGGACCCCACCACGTTCGACATCGACATTCAGCCGCGCTCCGGCGTGGACCCGGCGCGGACCGAGAAAGCCGTCTACGACGAACTGGCGAGGCTACAGGCCGAGCAGGTCCCGGCCGCCGAGCTTCGCAAGGCCAAGAACCAGATGCTGGCCGGCCTGTACCGCCGGCTCAAGACCATCGCCAACCGCGCCAGCCTGCTGGGCCGCTACGAGATCTACTACGGCGATTACGCGAAGCTGTTCGGCGCGGATAAGGAAATCGAAGCCGTCACGGCGGCCGACGTTCAGCGCGTGGCGAAAAAGTACTTCACGGAGAAGAACAGAACCGTGGCCACGCTGATTCCCGAAAAGCCGGAGGTGAAGCAATGAAACGCTGGGCTCTCGCATTCATCGTCTGCGCGACGCTTTCGGCGCAGGTGAAGCTTCCGCCATACACGCGCGAAGCGCTGCCCAATGGCGCGGCGGTTTATTACATGCAGAAGACCGGCCTGCCGCTGGTGAGTTTCAGAGTGGTGGTGAAGGGCGGCTCGGAATCCGATCCGGCCGCGCTCCCGAGTCTCTCCTCAGTCACCGCCGAGTTGCTTCAGCGCGGAACGGCCACCCGCACGGCCGCGCAATTCGCCGAGCAATTGGATACGCTCGGCGGAACCTTCGGCGCCTCGGCGGACCTTCAATCCACCTCGATTACGGCCGAGTTTCTGAAGAAGGATTTCGACGCCGGCTTCGCGCTTTTCGCGGACGCGGCGCTGCACCCCGCCTTCACCGAAGAAGAAGTGCGCAAAGCCGTTTCCCGCCGCGCGGATGGCGTAAAGACCTCGAAGGACAATCCCGGCGCGGCCGTCACGCAGTATTTCCGCGCCTTCTATTTCGGCGCGGCGCATCCATACGGACGGGTTGCGGACGAGGCGTCCTATGGGAGGATGAAGCGCGATGACATCGTGAACTATCACCGCCAGATGTACGTCGGCCGCAATTTCATCGTCGTCGTGGCCGGCGATTTCGACCATGCGGCGGCAAAGGCGCGCATCGCCGAGACGTTCGGCGCCGCGCCGGCGGGAACGGCGTACGCGTGGGCCGCGGATCGCCCTCCCGCAACTCCGGCAGCGCCGCGAGTGCTGCTGGTGGATAAATCCGACGCGACCCAGACGTATTTCATCATCGCCCAGCCCGGAGTGACTCGGACTTCGCCGGATCGAATCGCGCTCAATCTGGTGAACACGATCTTCGGCGGCCGCTTCACCTCCGTCCTGAACGACGCGCTCCGCATCAAGAGCGGCCTGACGTACGGGGCCAACTGCCGCATCGATCTGGCGCGGCTCACGGGCGCGCTTTACATCGATACGTACACGAAGACGGATTCGACGGCGCAGGCCATCGACATGGCTCTCGACGTTCTGAAGAAGTTCCACGATACGGGCCTCACCGCCGAGCAACTGACCTCCGCGAAAGCGACGGTGAAGGGCAGCTACCCGACCAACAACCTACAAACCGCGGATCAAGTGGCGGCCATGCTGAGCCAGTTGGAACTTTTCGGCCTGGGCCGTGACGAAGTGGATCAGTTGTTCCAGCGCATAGACGCCGTCACGCTGGACCAAGCCAACGCCACGGTGCGTAAATACTACCGTTCCGAGAACCTGACCTTCGTCCTGCTCGGCAACGCCGCCAAAATCCGCGACGCAGCCGCCAAGTACGGCCCGAAGCTCGAAGAACGCTCGGTCAAGCAGCAAGGGTGGTAGGGCCTGTAGCACCGCTCTCGAAGACGCACTCAAGTGGGGCGGCCAATTTTGGCTGCCGCTCGCTATCAGCGGGCGTACGGAGCTTCGCTCCGTAGTCGCCTGATAGGCGACTGCAGACGAGATTGTCCGCAGACCTGGCGTCTTTATTACCATTGACGGGCCGCCGCGGCCCATGGGCACTCCACCTGAAATGGCGTGGCCGCCAGAAATGCTAAAATACGTTGGAAGACCTCCGCGGCGCTATCGTCTAACGGTTAGGACGGAGCCCTCTCAAGGCTTAAATACGGGTTCGATTCCCGTTAGCGCTACCAATAGTCCTCAAGGACGAGCCTAAGGACCAGCCCATGAACATCGAAATCTCGCGCGAAACCGAAGCACGCCTCGGTGAGGAAGCACGAAGGATCGGCGTTTCCGTGGAGGTGCTATTGGAGCGGCTCATGGACGAACGCCGGGTAACAACGTGCGCCGTCGGCGCGGCTCGCTCCCTGAGTTGCCGATCTGGCATCTTGGAGACGTGGGACCGCTCCATCGGCGGGACATCTACGACGATGTCCGTTGAACCGGGAATCGTTGACGCAAACGTTCTGGTTTATTCAGCGCATGCGGACGCGCCACAGCATGCGGCCTCGCGGGCTTTGATAGAGACGGCGCGCGATTCGCAGGCAACCCTCTATGTGACCTCGCAGATACTGTGCGAGTTCTATTCCATCGTTACCAATTCGCGGCGCGTTCCCCACCCGCGCAGCCCTGAGGAGGCGTGGCGCGCCATTTCCGGCTTCCTCGCTTTCCTGCATGTGTTGCCGATCCCCGCCCGAACGGTTGAGGTGTGGCTGGGATTGCTCCTTCGTCATCCGGTTACGGGCGGGGACATTTTCGATCTGCAAATTGCAGCGTCCATGCAAGCCAACGGGGTTCAGCGGATCTACACTTTCAACGGCGGTGACTTTGAAGTGTTCCCGGAACTCGCAGTCGTGACGCCCTAAGCCCGCCAAATTGTTCCTACACGGCGGGAAGCGCAAGGTATATTCACCGCCATCGACGATCCCGATCCTGGATCGCCACAAGGAACGCCAGAACGAGTTCCGGATGCAGTTCGGCCCGCGTTACCGCGCAGACCTTGACCTGATCTTCGCCAACCCGGACGGCACGCCGCTGAAGCCGAACTCGATCTCGGCCACGGTGTCGCGGGTCTGCAAGCGGGCGCGATTACCCAAGGGCGCATCGCTCCACGTCCTGCGCCACAGCCACGCCAGCCAACTGCTGCAGGAAGGCATGGACCTCCCGACCGTCTCCGAACGCCTGGGGCACTCCTCGGTACGCACGACCGCCGACATCTACGCCCACGCGATGCGCGGCAAGGACGCCGCCGCCGCCAAGGCTGTGGGACGCCATCCAGGAGCGCGACCGCACGGAGAAGTCCAAGGGGATAAACTGATGCCGATGGAAGACGATCCGCGAGGCAATGAGAGGGTCGCACGATACCTTAGCGCGGCGTACATCGCCGCCGTCCAGGGTGCCGGGATGGACTACACAAGGAAGAAGTACGCGGACCATCCCATCGCGAATTTCTGGTTCGAGTTGGCGGAAATGTGCATCGTGCGAGATCACATGATTCAGGAGAGCAAGCATCATCCGGTTCCCCCTGGCCGGCCCATCCAGTAGGCCCGCCATGGCCAGGAAGGCGACGTCCGCGACCTACGACTCGCTGAGGACTGCGCGCCGCGATTCCGCTGCCGATGCGGAGAAACTCCACCACCGCGAGCGGTCACTTGGTCAACGGCAGCACTGTCGCTAGAGAGCCTTGCGTGTTCGCTCGGAACGCTACGGTGCTGATGGAACCGCCGGCTGGTACCTGCAGTTCCAGCGTTCCCCTCCGTCCCGCCGCGGCGGCGAACTTGTCCGAAAGCATGAATGAGGTGTGCCCCATCGCCGGTATCGCCGACATCCCCGGCAGCGTGATGGTCCCCGTGGCTATCGTCGCGCCCGTATCGTCCCGCAAGATTGCTGGTATGCCGGCGGCCGTCGCGGATGTGTTCGCCGCTGCGATCCCCAGTACATACCCGTTCGTCTGGTCGAACTGAAGCACGAACGAGTTCGGCGTTCGATTCTCCAGTTGAACCACGGCCTCCTGTTGCGCTCCTGCGATGGCCCAATCGAAAAGCCCGGACCCCGTCAGGGTCCCGCTGGCCTGTACCAGTGCCCATCCGGAGACGTTTGGCTGGCTGCTCGTGCCAGCGGCCTGGATCAACCACTCCGCCCCCGGAAGCAGTATGCGATCGATGCTGTACGCCAGGACCGGGGTGGCGAGCGGTGCCTGCGGATAATTGACGGGCAAGGCCAACGGATTACCGTTGTCGTCATAAAAGCTGACGACGACCTCCTCCCCGGCGCTTCCGGTGTTGACAAGCGACATCGTCGATTGCCACCCACCACCCGTCGTGATGTGAGCCAGCGACCCAACCCGGGGAAGGTTGGCCCCAGTAGCCTCTTCAACCGTGAAAGTGATGCCCGCCACCGTGATGGAACCCGATCGCGCGGCTCCGGTGTTGGCGGCGGCCTGGAAGGTCACCGTACCGCTTCCGGTCCCCGAGGCTCCGCCGGTCATGGCAACCCAGCTGACGAATTGGAAGCGGTCCACGAGCAGCCGGCGGGAGTGGTTACGGTGATGTTGCCGGAGCCGCCGGCAGGGGTAAAGGCTTCGCCTGAGGGGTAGATGGAGTAAGTACACTGAGTGGCGGCCTGCAGGATGGAGAAGGACTGGCCGGCGACGCTGATGGTACTGGAACGGGCGGTGACGCCGTTTGCGGCGACCTGGTAGCCGACCGTGCCGCTGCCGGTTCCAGACGCTCCGCTGGTGATCGTGATCCAACCCAAGGCACTGGACGCGGTCCAGGAGCAGCCGGCGGCAGCCGTCACTGTGATCATTCCAGTCCCGCCCGCCGCGACAATAGAGGCGCTGGTGGGGCTGATCGAGTACGCGCACGGCACGCTAACCGTGAGGGTAAAAGCGGCCGAAGCGCTTGCTGTGGCGCTATCCCTGACTTGAGCCGTGAAGTTGTAAGCGCCAGCCGTCGTGGGAGTGCCGGAGATCGCGCCGCTGCCCGCGAATGCAAGCCCGCCGGGAAGTGTGCCCGATGTGACCGACCATGTGTAAGGTGGAGCGCCCCCGGTGGCGTTGAGCATTTGAGAATACGCGACCCCCACTGTTCCCTGGGACAGCGGCGAGGTTGAGGCCACTACCAGCGGAAGCGGTGTCAGAAGACGAACAGCATTGTCAGCCCAATCAGCTATGTACACTTTCCCAGCGGCATCCACCGCGACGCCCGAAGGGAACCCCAGTTGTGCCATCTCGGCTGGCCCGCCGTCGCCCGAATACCCTGGGAATCCGGTTCCAGCCACAATGCTCCAGTCACCACTGGGCGAGAACATCGCGACCCGGTAATTGCCGTATCCCACGAATATGTTGCCCAGCCTGTCCACAGC
>CAWAOP010000028.1:0-65344 GCA_963783505.1 Terriglobia bacterium
GGGCCTCCTGGCCTGCCGCGTCGGCTTTCGAGCCGACGTTCCTGGTGCCACCCACCCTTCTGCGGCGGCCCCGCATGTCGCCGAGGCTAACGGCAACGCCCCGATCGGGACATGGAACTCCGACAACCGGTTGGTCTCGCAGACGCTGAACGGGCAGGCGGTCACTTGGGGGTATGATAGTTCTGGAGAGCGGGTTATGGAGTACCAGGTGGTCAACGGCCAGCCGAGGTGGACGATTCGGGCGCACCACCTTCAGCGTTAAGCCGGAAAGCTCTCCAATCCCCTGTCGCATCCCGAGGCACTCTCGTTTTCCCGTTCTCTCGAACATGCGTTCACGGCCCATTCTCGCTGATAGCATTGGCTTTAGCTACATGAACAGCTCGCGCCCGTTGTACCGTGGTAATGATGTCGTCGGAACTCGCTCCCTCTGAACCAAGGCTCGTCCGCAATCAAACGAATGTCCAAGCCCAGGGGACTCCGGTGCCCTACCCAAGGAGGATGCCCCCGAGGGGTGCGAAACGAACCCAGCATGTTATTGAAAACAAAGAAACACATGAAAACAGCCCAGTGCATTTTCGGAAGAACATGCCCAGTTAGCAATCACAATGGCTCCTATTCAATGGACGAGCCTTATGCGCTCCACCGGCCCCTGGCCCCCGATCCCCGGCCCCCGTCAACAGCCCCCCAGCGCTGCGAAACGAACCCAGCATGTTGTTGAAGACAATGAATCCCGACTCGTGTTCGAGGTCGGCCACGCTTCCCAACCCCCAAACCCCGACCCCCGGCCCCGGCGGCAGCGATGCTGCGCGAAACTTCGATATCGAATAAAGTATTAGCCATGGCGCTCTCAAACTCGACGATACCTATGCGCTGGCCGAGCGGTCCGCTTGAAATCGCCGCCCGTCAAAAAAAGGAAGGTTTCACTTCCCAGGCCAGGCAGACGCTGGAGTTCTGGCACAACCCCCCGGCGCTCGATATCATTCAGGGCAGTCCGGTGAACTGCCTGGTGGTCAGTTGGGCATCGGGTCTCGCCGAAGACGCCGAGCAGCAACGCACGATCAAACCTCTGGTGGACGCCGCGCGCCAGCGGAAAATGGATGTGGTCGGATGGGTTGAAGGTCAAACCGACAGTAAGGCCGCGATCACCGCTGCGCAGGCGGCGGGGCTTTCGGCTGTCGCCGTCGAGGGCTTCACTGGCAAGTCGGACTTTCCAGTGATTCCCTGGGGCGACCGGGCTCACGCGCCGTGGAACACGAGCGCGCCGGTACTGCCTGTCACCGATAACGTCTGGCCGGGCGTGGCGGGCGGCGGACGGGGCGGCGGCGCCAGCGCCGGTCCTACGGCGCTGCCGTGGCTCGATTCCAACGGCTGGTTCCTGCAGGTTGCCCGAGCGAAAACGCAGACGCCGCCCTGGCTCGTCTTCGATCCACCCGGAAAGGGCGAAGTGGTCCCGGCTCGCAGCTACCAGACCGCGGTTTGCGACGTCGAGATTGCCGGCGGCCGTTGGGTCATCTCTCTCGACGACGCTCTCCGCGCAGGGTTGGCCGCGAACGAAGCCGCCGCAAAGGACGCATGGACCGGCCTGGCGAACGCCGCGGCTTTCTTTTCCAAGCATGCCGAATGGAAGTCGTACCGGTCGCTCGGCGCGATTGCTGTCGTCTCCGATTTTGCGGCGGGGGACAACTACGATTTCAGCGGCGAAATGGTAAACGCGCTGACCCGGCGCGATCTTTTGTGCCGCGCTCTGTGCGACGCGGGCAAAGCGCTTCCGGCTCTCACCGGCGTGAAGACCGTGTTCCGCGGCGACGCCACGGCGCCTTCCGCGGCGGTCAGGCAGAGCCTGCTCGCCTATGTCGAGCAAGGCGGTCTCCTGGTGGCCGGTTCCAAGTGGGGATCGGATGGAAAGTCCGTACCGAACGCCAACGCGGATTTCGACATGCGCACCCTGGGCAAAGGCCGCATCGCGGTGGCGAAAGAGGACACCACCGACCCCTGGGAATTCGTCACCAAGGCGCAGAGTTTTATCAGCCATGCCGACGACGTTGCGAAACTCTTCAACGCCAGCGCGTCGGGTGGCTTTACCTACGCGAATTCTCCGGATGGCAAGCGGGCGTTGCTGGCGCTTCTGTCTTACGCCAACTACGGCGGCCGCGGCGGGCCCGGCCGCGGTCCGAATGCCGGCGCGGGCGCGCCTGCTTCGGTTCCGCTTTCGAGTCTGGCTACGGCCTGGACGCGCCACAAGTACCGGAGCGCACAGCTTTGGACGCTGGAAGCCGCGGCGCCGGCGAAGGTCGAAGTGGCGCCGTGCGAGGATGGTGGAACGGAGTATCACCTGCCGCTGATGTCCGCGTATCTGGCGTTGGATTTTGAAGTCTGAGGAGAGGGGAACAACATGGGACTGGAAATGAATCGAAGAATGTTTCTGGGCGGGCTCGCCGCCGCCGCAATTCCGGCGCGCGCCGTACCGACTCCAACCGCCCCGGTGGCGATCGCCAAGTGCAAGAGCTACGGGGAGTCCTTGCCCGTCATCGCGAAGTTGATGGACCAACTCGGCGGGCTCGGAAAGCTGGTCAAGAACAAGACGGTCGTCATCAAGATCAACTTTACCGGCGGGCCGACCACGCGGCTGGGATATGTTCCAGCCAGCCGCAGCTATTGGACGAACCCCTACCACGTAGGCGCCATGATTACTCTGCTCGACAAAGCCGGCGCGCGGCGCGTCCGAATCGCGGAAGGCGCGGACTCGCCGTTTGTCGCGCTCGAAGAGTGGATGTACAAGGCCAGTTGGGACGTCAACGCCTTGAAGAACGCGGCGCCGCGGGTGGATTTCGTGAACACGAACATCGCTTACCCGGGCAAGAAGCCGTATGCCAGATTCACGGTCCCCAACGGCGGCCATCTGTTCCCCGCCTACGACCTGAACACGGTGTTCGAAGAGTGCGATGTGCTGATTTCGATGACAAAGGCGAAGGAGCACACCACCGCCGGCGTCACCATATCGATGAAGAATCTGTTCGGCATGACTCCGAATTGCATTTACGGCTCCGGGGCCGGGGGCGATGAACCCCTTAAGATGCCGAAGGGCGGACGGCAGCAGATCCTTCATGGCGGAAGGGGTAGCCCTCCCAAGAGTTCCCTGCCCGAAAAAGACCCGAACAGCCCGCGCCAGGACACCTTCCGCATCCCGCGTTGCATTGCGGACATCAATGCGGCGCGGCCGTATCATCTGGCCGTCATAGACGCGGTCGAAAGCATCTCGGGCGGCGAGGGGCCGTGGAGCCCCGGCGCGCGGCCGTGCGCTCCCGGTTTTATCTTCGCGGGTACGAACGGAGTGACGGTGGACACCGTGGGCATGGCGCTGATGGGATTCGATCCGATGGCGGATCGCGGCACGGTCCCATTCGAAGACGGCGACAGCGCACTGAAGTTGGCCGAGGAACTCGGAGTTGGAACCAGGGACCTCAAGCGCATCGAAGTAATCGGCGTGCCCATAGCGGAAGCCAAGTTCGACTACCGCGCGGTACCCGGCGGCATCTATCGCCGGGGTCAGCCGCGGCAAGGCCAGCCGGGTCAGTTCCCTGGCCGGGGCGGTCAGCCCGCACAGCCTGGTCAGGCGCCGGGCCGGGGAGGTCAACCCGATCAGCCCGGCCCGATTCCGGGCCGGGGTTAGGCGCCGTGGATCGGGCCATCGATTTGCGCGGCCTGTTATCGGTGAATTGAAACAGCCGGCCCGGCGCCCCATTAGGGAGCGGAGCAGCCTATATTTTGCAATTCGATTTAAGATATAAGAATCTGAATCATCGAATGCCGATTCGGCCTGCCGATGCTCGAGAAAACTCAGTTATGAATATCCGATGGCTCGTCCTGGCGACGGCTGCCTTTTTCGCCTTCACTGCCTGCACCAAGAAGACCGGAGACGTGCCTTGGCGCGAAGACCAACGACCGTCTGATCCAGGCGCACGCCCTCAAGTCGCGCGAGCGGACCATCCCGTCGACCGATGTGCCGTTGGGGATGGAACCGGGCAAGGTCCGGCCCATGAGCGCGCTTCCGAAGATCGCGATCGCCCCGGGCGTGACGGCGAATCTGACCTGGAGCAAAGGCCTGCTGCTCGAGTGGCTGGAGATGGAGAAGGACGCCACCTATCCATCCCAGCAACTGAACGAAGAGGTGATCACCGCGCTCCGCGAGGGCTCGGGAAGTTGCGATGCCGGAGGCAAAACGCTCGACCTGGATTCGGACTCCGTTCTCTACCTCACGCCGGGAACCACCCGGACCCTCAAGGCCGGGCCGGATGGCTTGAAAGCGCTGGAAGTCTTCTCACCCGTACGCGCCGATCTGTTGAAGATGGCCGGTATCGCCGTCCCGAACGGAGCCAAATTCGGCTTCCCGGATCAGGGTGTTACGCCTTCCTTGAATCCCGGCCAGGTTTACCGCAAGAGCGAAATTCAGCTCACGCCGGTGACCGATCCGGACCCGGCATTGAAGTACCCGCGCAGTTCCGCGCACTCCCGGCTGATTTGGGGCAGGAATGTCATGCTGAGCTTCATCCGCATGGACCCGAATTCCTACTTCCCCATTCACATTCACCCCGAGGACCAGCTTATGACCGCCCTGCGCGGATCGTTGAACGAGGGCGTGCTGGATGGGGCGTACCCCATGAACGACAAAGAGCACAATACGGTGCTGATACCTGGCGGCATGGTGCATTCGGCCAAGATGAGCGGCCTTGGCGGAGACGCTCTCGATATCTTCTGGCCCGTGCGTCCCGATTATGAGGAGCGGGCCGAGAAGCAGAGCGCGCTTTTGCGGCAAGTGCTTGACCCGGACGCCAAGCCGGTCAAAGTGGCGGAGGGCTTCACGTTCACGGAGGGCCCGACTTGGCTGAAGGGCAAACTCTATTTTTCGGATATGTACTTCAAGGACCCCTCCACGGGCGACTGGACCGGCAGCCGCGAGCTCAGCCGGTTGATCGCCATGACGCCTGACGGGAAGTGGAAGGCGCTCTCGAAAGGTAACGAGACCAACGGGACGATCGCGTACGGCAAGGGCCACCTCCTGGTTTGCGACATGTTAGGTCACAAGGTCGTGGAAGTCGATCCGCGCAACGGCAGAGTCCTCAAGACCGTGCTGAATAAGATCGACGGGAAGCCCATCGATGGGCCCGCCGACCTCGTCATGGATGCCAAGGGCGGAGTCTACGTCAGCGATCCGCAATTCAACGGGGACGCCAAGAAAGGCCGGCCGGGCACGCAGGTTTACTACATTGCGCCCGATGGCTCGGCGAAGGTGGTGATCCCCGCGGGTGAGTACGCCATGCCCAGTGGGGTCGAGGTCTCGCCGGACGGCAAGACTTTCTACGTGGTGAACACCTGGAAACTGCCGGGCGCAAACTTCATGTACGCTTACGACGTGCAGGAGGACGGCTCGCTCTCCAACAAGCGCATATTCGCCGAGTTCCACCTGCCGGAAACCGTGCTGAGCGCGCCGGACCCCGCCGATCGCTACGACTCGCGCGCCAGCGGAGCGGCCGTCGACATGGACGGCCGCATCTACGTGGCGACCTCGATGGGAGTCCAGATCTTCGACAAGACCGGCGCGTATGTTGGCGCAATCCGGGGCCCTCAATATCCGGCCGGCGTCACCTTCGGCGGAAAGAATTACGACATCCTATACATGGTCGGCGAGAAGGAAGTGTGGTCGATCCAGACGACAGGTGAAAGGTTTCGGCTTGCCGGAGGGGATGGAGTGAGGGAACCCCGCTATCCCCAATACCGTGCGCCTAATGGCGTGGCGCGGGCGGTCAAGCCCGCAGAGCCGAGATTCATCTCGGCTTTTCTTCGGTCGCTGGTCGCGAGTCGCGCACTGTAATCTGTTATACACTTGACGTTGTCCGGGGCCCATCGGATTGGTCCCGGATTCACTACCGGCGCGGAGCCACTTCTTAATCGCCATCTCAAAGTAAGAGAAAGGTCGGGAATATCGAACATGCGTAAGGTCTTTTTGTTATTCGTACTGACGGCGATCGCCGCATTCGCCGCGGACGTAACGGGCAACTGGAAAGGCAGCATTGAAACGCCGAACGGCAACATGGATTTGACGTTCGTCCTGAAGCAGGCCGGAACGGCCGTGACTGGGACGATACAGTCGCAGATGGGTGAGCAGAAAATCGACGACGGCGGAAAAATGGACGGCGATAAGATTTCGTTCTCCATGACGATGGATTTCGGGAAGATCACCTACTCCGGCACCGTAACCGGCGATGAAATGAAGCTCAACATGGCGTTCGGGGGCGGCGGCGGGATGGGTGGCGACATGCCGCCGATGCCTCCGATTATTGCGAAACGGGTGAAATAGGGCTCGCCCAGGGGGGCGCGGTAAGGCCGGCATCCCGTTCTAAGGAATAGGAACTTGGGTTCCTTGTCGTAAATCGTGTAGTGCCGCTCATCGGTGACTACGAAGTCCTTGACGCCCTGCGTAATGCGGTAAGCCGAGTAGTTTTAGGGCGTCTCTCCGACAATCGCGTCCTTGGTTGTGGTTTGGCGGCCCTCGACGTCGCGGATGACGACGCGGACGAGATACCGCGCGGGCTTGATATCGATCTCAGTGCGCGATACGACGCCGGACTCGCGCGTCCGTTCGAAGACCTCATCCCGCATCTGCAAGTCCAGGACTTTTTCGACCGCGGTGACGTACTGGCCGTTTGCGTCGAAGACGGAGCACATCACCCGCACCTGGCCGTAGCGGCGGCCGCCATCGTGGCGGAGTTTCAGGGATTCAGGAAAGAGGCGCGTCTGGACCACGATCTGCGCCGTCTTCTCGTCCCGTTTCACGAGTTGCGCAGTGAGTTCCACCGGCAAGTCATTCAACTGGTCGCGCGAGAAAACGGCTTCGCGAACATCGTTCCTGGCCTGTTCGAGCGGGTCGGCGAACAGCACCGGCGCGAAATAACCTTTGCGCGCGTCAACCTCCAGGCCCTTGCCGCCAGCGACCGTCACCTTGACGTTGTGGTACTTGCCGTCACTCTTCAATTCCGAAGGCGAGAAAGCCAGCATGTACACGTGCTCGGGAGCCGCCGCGATCTGCTGGAAGCCGGTCTTAAGGTCGTTGCTGTTGTGGAAGAAGCGGCCGCCGGTTCCGGCCGAAACCTCCGCCATGACGTCATCGGCCACCGACGCGGCGGCATTGGCGATGGACGACTTGATCCGCTGGATCTCGGCTCCGGACGGAAGACTCGATTGCGCGCCTCCGCCACGGCCCCGCCCGCCCGAAGCCGGAGAGCCGTTGTGGCCGACGGAAGCGTCAAATTGGGGATCGGTCCACAAGCCGCGCGCATCCAGGGAACTCACGGTCACGCGAGCTTTGATTCCGGTATGGATGATTTCGCCGACCTCCTGACGGAGATCGGGCGTCAGAAAGCCGGGCGAAACCAGGATCAGGCTCCGCTGCCCGGGCAACGCTTCCATCCGCCGGATCGCATCGAAGATGGAGTCCAAGGCAGCACGGCTCGCCCGCTCATGTTGCATCAGCGTCGAACGCGCCTCGAAATTTACTTTGCCGACAGCCATCTCCGCGTTGACGGAAGAATCGCAGCCCATCAGTTCGCCAACCGCGGCCCGGATCGCCATGGGGTCCATTTTGTTAACGATCAGGTTGGCCTGGTAGTAGCCGATTGAAGGGCAGTTCAAATCGTTGTCCTCCGCCAGCGGACGGGGAATGAGGCGGGAGAGCGCTTTTTGCAGGGCGTCGCGGTCGCTGGTGAATTCGAGTGTGTTGACGCCCGAAGTCGTATAGACTGCTCCGCGGTCGCCCGGGCGAAGCGCGGTGGCGAAGTGGACCGCGGCGACCTTCCGAATGCGCATCAAATCGCCGGCCTGCATGTGAATGTCGTCGAACATGTAGGCCACAAAGCGGTCCGGGACGATGTCTGGACGAGGCGATGGGGGCGCAGGCTTCGCTTGAGGAGCGGAAGCGGCTGGGGTGGCGGCGCCGGCGTCTCCCGCCGACTCCACGGAGAACAGCCTGATCTGCTGGTTTTTTCCGTTGTCAAAGAGTTGGAAATCTTCCTGCTTCAGATCGCCGACGGCGCGGCCGTTCTTGTCCCGCACGACAGCCGGTATGGTGACCAACTGGACGGTGGACCGGAGGGTCACGGGAGCGTCACCGCCCGCCGGATGCGATGGCGCGTTCTGAGCCGGCGCTATCGCCAGTCCGATTCCCAACGCCGAAATGGTCAGCTTGAGGCGCACGCGTCGTCGATTCGTTTGAAGTCAGTATAGCCAGCGGCGCGCGAGAACAACAGGGCGATTGGGGTTGTAAACCACAAAATGGCAGTCGGTTATAATCGCGGTTGCTTGCGGCCCGGGCGTCCTCGAGTGGCCGCGGCGTCACGTCTCCAGGAGAGCCACAGCAATGCCACAGAGTTCTCGACGCAGCCGGCGGCAGTTCATCCGAGACGCCGGTTCCACCATCGCCGCGTCCCTTGCGGCCGTACCGGCGATGACCGCCGCTCAAACGGCTTCCGCCGAGCCAATGAAGGTGGGCGTGTTCGGCATCGACTACACGTTTTGGAGCATCTGGGCGGGTCTGCTGAATCCTCAAGGCGGGGGCCAGAGCGGCCCCACGATCCCCATGAAACCCACGCACATCTGGGACAAGAACGTCGCCAAGGCTCAGAACTTCGCGAAGCGGTGGAACTGCGAGGTGGTGGACCGCTATGACGGGATGGTTGGCAAGGTGGACGCCGTGTTGAACGGCGACCTCAACAACACGCCATGGCAGCATCTTTTGTTGCGCCCGTACCTGGAAGCCGGGATGCCGTGTTTGATCCAGCGGCATTTCGCGGATACGATGCGGCACCTGGACGAGATGCTCGATCTCGCCGCCAAGCACAATGCTCCCATCATGGCTACCGTTCCGTTTGAGCACTACCCGGACGTTGCGAAGCTGACGGAGAAGATCAAGACCATCGGAGATATTCAGGGCGCGTTCGGAACCGCCGATGTGACCGACGAGCCGCATTTCCACATTCCGTACATGGCGATGAAGATCCTGGGATACGACGTGGAGTCGGTCAGCATGATGACCGACGATGTAAAGCGCTCCGGGTATCTGAGCATTAACTACGTCTATCCGAAAGGCGAGAGGCGGCGGCCGTTCGTGCTTTCCATGCAGTCCTCAAGGCCGGATAACTTCAGCCTGACTGTGATTGGCAGTCAAGGCACAGCTTCAGCCAACATGCCTGGGGCGTCCAACAATGCAATACGGTTTGCGGATCAATTGGTGGACATACAGAAGACGTTCGCGAGGAAGGCGCAGTGGGAGCCGCCGGACCTGATCCGCAAGAAGTACTTGTGCCTGCAGGCGGCGTATTATTCGAAGGTTGAAAAGAACAGCGCGCCGGTAAAGGTGGGCGCCGTTCCGGCGGACTTTGCCATTCCCGCATGGCAGCCGGGATGGTACGACGGATCGGAATTCAAGGGCTAGGGAACTCGTCGAGATTGACGACTCCGGCCTGCGGCCGGTTGGCAGGCGGAAGCGCCTGCCCCACAACCCGCGATCACGCCGTTTGCCCGGGCGCGACGATGTTCTGCACTGCCGCGTCGCCGAGGCGCTCGCGAAGCTGAGTCAAGTACAGACTGCGAGGCGCTACGTGGGTGTCCAACGACTCGATGTATCCGCCTTCCTTCGCCGGGTCCTGTAAAGGGATGTTGAACACAACCGCATCCACACCGATGTGGCCGAACGAGTAATTCTGCGCCGTCGGCGGTTTCTGGACCAGGAAAGGCCCTTCGCAATTCCAGAACACCGTATTCGCGCCGGACCATCCCATGTTAATGTCCTTCCAGAAACGGGCCGTCAGGGGCGCGCGGACATTGTCCCAGAGATTGCCCGTGGCCCATTGCGAGTGCGGCTCGCTCGACGAGTACGGGTTCGTCGCCGTGCAATCCAGGAATACGTTCGAGGCCGCCACGGGCTGGCCCGCAATAAACGAGTGGCGGCCTTTGTCGGACTGGCAGCGCTGCACCAGGCAGAGCTGCCCTTCCATCAGGTACGTGAATCTTCTGGCGCCCCTTCTCTGAGAGATGGGCTCGCGCGACACGCAATCCTGCACGGTGACCCACTTGGCTCCGCGCTGGCAGCCCACCAGGCTGTTGCCGAAGTGGAGCGCCGTCACGTTGCGCACCCAGCCGTTCTTGAAGTTGTTGAACGCGATGAAGGTCCAGTAGTGGCCTTCGTCGGAGTAGTATTCCTCGGGCGCGTAGTTCGGGCGGTCCATGTTGCCGTATTCCTTCGTGCGGACCGTGGGGTCGAACTCCGACACGCCGCGAAGGTTCTCCACACCGATTCTCTCGATCCGTCCGGGGTCCTCGTACTTGACGACTTCGCCGCCGCCCCATTTTTTCTCGATGGCGCACGTGATGGGCGCGTCGATGGTGATCGCGTTCCCCTGAACATCCACCACCACGCGGTCCCAGTTGATGTTGAACGGCGCATTCCAGCGATCCTGCGCGTATTGCTTCCCATTCATCCCCAATTCATCGATCCAGTCCTGGTTGCCGATGCGCCGCACGATCACGGTGTCGCCCGGCTTGAAGCCGGCGGCGGAGGCGATTTTGAAGCTCCGAGCGCCCAACGGGACGTAATCGTCGGCGACAATCTGCTTCGTTTCGTCTTTCGTAACCGCGCCTGTCGCGCCGCCCACCATGACCAGCGTACCGGCTCCGCCCGCGGGCCCGCCTCTGCGCGGATTCCCCGTGCCGATGAGGATCGTGCCGGTATCGCCCATGCTCTCACCGCGCAGAACCACGCCGCTGGCTTGGATCTTCACCGGCGTAGCCATCTTGTAATAACCCGCCCGCAGGACCAGCGCGCCACGGAAGCCGTTCTTGTCGGGCGCCAACGCCGACACCTTGTCGATGGCCGCCTGCACGCTCGCCGTGTTGTCCCCTGCCACCGGCCATATGGTCTCTTTAACGGGTACGGTCGGAATCCGCGCGCCAGCGCCGAGGTATCCGGCGTGCGAGAAATCGGGGATGATGTTTCCTTGTTCATCGGGGACGTAGACCAGCTTGCCGTCAGAGCCGGGATAGACTTTGGAGACGGTCGGGCGAAGGTCTTCTACCTGCGCTCCGGCCAGCGCCGCGGGCGCCAGCGCCAGTTGCATCATTCTCCGCCGGGATAGGGCCATTGGGAGTGAGTATCTCCTTCGGTTCATACTACCTCGTTGCGCGCCCGGTTCCGCGTGGGCGTTCGAGGCGCGATAGTGAGAAAGACCCGAGATGGATGGAACTTCGTTGGCGCAAACGCGTATGGTATGCTGATCTGACCCAAAGCTATGCTCGAAGTTAAGAACGTCCGCAAGAGCTACGGTACCGTTACAGCCGTTGACGGCGTCAGTTTTCGCGCGGGCGCGGGCGAGACGGTGGGATTGCTCGGGCCCAACGGTGCGGGTAAGACCACTACCGTCTCCATAATCGCGGGCCTGTTACGGCCAGACTCCGGCGAGGTGTTGATTTCCGGCCGGCAGTTGCGCGGGGACACGGACGCGGTGAAGCGCGATATCGGGCTGGTGCCGCAGGATATTGGGCTGTACGACGAACTTACCGCGCGCGACAACCTGACGCTGTTCGCGGCGCTCTATGGCCTTACGGGCGGTGCGCGGAAGAAGCCCATCGAGGAGGCGCTCGATCTGGTCGGGCTGACGGACCGGGCCAAAGACAAGGTGAGCGGTTTCAGCGGCGGCATGAAACGGCGCCTGAATCTGGCGGCCGCGCTGCTGCACGATCCGCAACTTCTTCTGCTGGATGAGCCGACGGTGGGCGTCGATCCGCAAAGCCGCAACGCCATTTTCGATAATCTGGAAACGCTGAAGAAGCGCGGCAAGACGCTTCTGTACACAACCCACTATATGGAAGAAGCGGAGCGGCTCTGCGACCGGCTCGTGATTATCGACCAAGGCAAGGTACTGGCCGACGACACGTTGCAGGGCCTGCACCGCTTGATGCCCGAAGCGGCCGTGCTGAGCGTGGAACTCGCGGATACCCAGGTTGGGTTCCCGATCGCCGAGTTGCGCGAATTGCCGGAGGTGCGCTCGGTGGCCATGCAGGGGCCCGAACTGAACATCGGAGTGGGGGACCTCGCCAGCGAGTCGCCGCGCATTCTCCAGTGGATTGTGGATCGCGGCTACCCCTTCGTACACGTGGCCAGCCAGCGGGCCACGCTCGAACAAGTGTTTCTAAACCTCACCGGAAGGAGGCTGCGAGACTGATGGTTATCCAAGCGGTGGCGTTGATTCGCAAAGACCTTCGGCTGTTCTTCTCAGACCGGCGCGCGCTGATTATGAGCTTTGTGGCGCCCATTGTGATCGCCTCTTTCTTCGGCTATTTATTCAGCGGCAGCGGGCAGACCGAGACCAGCCGCATCGCGGTGCTGGCGGCGGACCTGGACGGCAGCGCGATTTCGCGCGGAATCGTGTCCGGCCTCGCGGGCGAGAAGACTCTGGATGTCAAGCCGGCCACAGTGGATCAGGCGCGCAAGGCCGTGCGCGAAGGCAAGACTACGGTCGCCGTCGTCATTCCCAAGGAGTTCGGCGCCGCGGCCAGCCGTGCGTTTTTCCGGCCGGAGACTAAGCCCGAGATTGCGTTGCTGTACGACCCATCTCACGCCACCGAGATGAGCATGATTCAAGGCATTCTGGCGGGCGCGGTGACGCAGGCGGTCAGCAAAGAGGCGTTCGGAGGGCAGACCGGGCGGCAGACCATACGTGAATCGCTGGCGGAAATCGAGGCGGCGCCGAGTATGTCGCCGGACGAAAAGAAGAGCCTGCGCGATATGCTTCACGGCATCGATCAATGGAGCGCGTTCAGCGAAGTCCACAAGAGCGCCGGCCAGCAGCCTCTGACGCAAGGGCTGAGCATCCCGTTCCAGGTGCGCTCGGAAGCCATCACATCCGGAGAGAACGTGCCCTACAACGGCTACGCGCACTCGTTTGCAGGGATGGGTGTGCAGTTCATTTTGTTTGTGGGGATTGACGTAGGCATGAGCCTGCTGGTGATGCGCCAGCGCGGGGTATGGAAGCGCCTGCGGGCGGCGCCGCTCTCGCGCGGGACGCTGCTGGGCAGCCGGGCAGCGAGCGCGGCCATCACGTCGCTCCTCGTCTTCCTCGGAATTTTCGGCTTTGCGCGGGTGGTATTCGGAGTGAAGGTTTCGGGAAGCATGGCGGGATTCCTGGGGATGTGCGCTGCGTTTTCGTTGATGACGGCTGCGTTCGGGCTGCTGATCGCGGCTTTGG
This sequence comes from Terriglobia bacterium, assembly GCA_963783505.1. Classification (GTDB taxonomy): domain Bacteria; phylum Acidobacteriota; class Terriglobia; order Bryobacterales; family Bryobacteraceae; genus BOG-224. The sequence continues at coordinate 13,293 of CAWAOP010000028.1, forward strand.
GAAAAACGCCCGAAGTCACGCGCGGGCTCTCGATTCTGGTGACCCTGCTGATGGTGATGCTGGGCGGAGCGTGGATACCCACGTTCATTTTCCCGGCGTGGCTCCAGAAGCTGACCATCGTCATCCCCACGCGCTGGGCCGTGGATGGCATCGACGCCATGACGTGGCGCGGCCTGGGCTTCGCGAGCGCAGCCGGAGACATCGCCGCGCTCGCCGGCGCCGCGCTGCTCTTCGGAGCGCTGGCGATCTCGCGGTTCCGATGGGAAGAGGGTGGGTAAGAGCGCTGTCAGCTCTCAGCCATCAGCTTTCAGCCATCGGCTTTCGGCGCATTGGCAGGGATCATATCCGCCGATGAGCGGGGATAAAAGGCAAGATTCCTAACTCGCAAACCAACGCGCCGGCGGAGTGGGGCGGGCGCTTTCGCCTGCCAAGCGCGCGAAGCGCGCCTACGGCGCGATGGCAGGCGGAAGCGCCCGCCCCACTGGCGCGTATCATTGAACTAATGCGGTTCAAGGCTTTTGGTTTTGCCACGCTTGCCGTGCTCGGCGTAGCGTGGGCGGTATGGGCGGCGGCTGCGCCGTCCGGTCTCGCGGAACTCAAGGCTGCGTTTCTCAATCCTCCCGACGACGCGCGGATTATGATGCGCTGGTGGTGGTTCGGTCCGGCGGTCACCAACGCCGAACTCGAGCGCGAGATGCGCCTCATGAAGGAGGGCGGCATCGGCGGATTCGAAGTGCAGGCTACCTACCCGCTGGCGCTCGACGACCCGTCGCGCGGCTTTCAGAACGGGCCGTACCTGTCGCCTGCGTTTCTCGATTCGCTGCGCTTCGCGGGCGCGAAGGCTCGCGAGCTTGGGCTGCGCATGGATTTGACGCTCGCGAGCGGCTGGCCGTACGGAGGGCCGCATATTCCCATCACACAAGCGGCGGGAAGGCTGCGCGTGCTGCGGACGCCGGTTGCGGCCGGAGCGACGGCCGTGGCGCTGCCCGCGTTGACGGAAGGCGAGGGCTTCATCGCCGCATTTCTTGCGCGCGGCGATGTTCGCCAATTCGCGCCGGATGGCATCGTGCGCCTCAGTGACATCGCCGACGGCTCCGTCCGCCTGCCTGCCGGAACGCCCGAAGGCCGCGTGGCCCTGTTCTTCATTTCCAGCCGCACCCGTATGATGGTGAAACGCGCGGCGGTTGGGGCCGAGGGCTTCGTGCTCGATCACTATGACCGCGCGGCCATCGACAATCACCTGACCAACGTCGGTGAAAAACTGCTTGGCGCGCTCGCGGCCACGCCCCCCTACGCCATCTTCAGCGACAGCCTGGAAGTGAACGCATCGGACTGGACCGGCAATTTCCTCGCCGAATTCCAGAAGCGCCGGGGATACGATTTGACACCGTACCTGCCCGCGCTGGCTGGCGATAACGGCGAGAAGACCGCCGCGATCCGCTGTGATTGGGGGCGCACGCTCACGGAGCTTGCCGAAGAGAATTATCTGACGCCGCTCGCGGAGTTTGCCAGGCGGCACGGTACGCGCTTCCGCTCGCAAACGTACGGAACGCCGACCGTGGCGCTTTCCAGCGCAACGCACGTCGATCTGCCCGAAGGCGAGGGCACGCAATGGCGGCGGTTTTCGGCCACGCGATGGGCCGCTTCGGCGAATCATCTGTATGGGAATCCGGTCACGTCATCCGAGACGTGGACATGGCTGCATTCGCCGGTGTTCCGCGCCACGCCTCTCGATATGAAGGCGGAAGCGGATCTGCATTTCATTCAGGGAGTCAATCAGTTGATCGGCCACGGATGGCCATATTCGCCGCCCGAAGCGGGCGACCCGGGCTGGCGGTTTTACGCGGCGGCTGTGTTCAACAATCACAACCCGTGGTGGTTCGCTATGCCCGAAATTACGCGCTACCTGCAGCGCGTGAGCTTCCTGTTGCGGCAGGGGCAGCCGGCGAACGACGTTGCGGTGTATCTCCCTACCTCCGACGCTTATGCGCATTTCACGCTGGGGCGCGTTTCGGTGAACGAGGCGATGGACGGGCTGATTGGCCCAAATGTCATCCCGGCGATTCTCGACGCGGGCTATAACTTCGATTTCATCGATGACGCGGCCCTGCTTCACGGCCGGGTTCCGCAACGCATTTTGATTTTGCCCGGCGTGGAGCGGATGCCGATTGAAGCGCTTCGCAAGATCGATGAACTGGCGCGGAACGGAACGGCGGTGATCGCTCTGCGCCGCGCTCCGGCGCTCGCGCCCGGGCTTGTAGAAACGGATCGGGACGGCGCCGCCATCGCTCAGTTATCGAAGACGCTCTTTGGTAGCGTCGGCGCGCGCGGGAAGCTGGTGACCGATGAAACGAAGTTGGGCGACGCGCTTCACGCGGCTCTCGCGCCGGATGTTGCGACGGCTCCCGAAATCGGCTTCGTTCATCGCAAGCTTCCGTTTGCGGAGGCCTACTTCCTGGCGAACACGTCGAACCACCCGGTGAAGGCGCAGGCGACTTTTCGCGTGACCGGGATGAACGCTGCGTGGTGGGATCCGTTCACAGGGGCCACGAGTCCGGCGCAAGGCGGCGCGGCGCTAGCGCTGGATCTAGCGCCTTACGAATCTCGCGCGGTGGTGTTCTCCAGGGATCAGTCTGCCGTGCTCATGAATGTTTTGCAAGTGGCGCCGCCGGGGCCGGTCGAAGCCGGCGGGCCGTGGACGGTGACCTTCGCCGGTTCGGCGGCAAAGCTCACCATGGCGTCGCCGCAATCCTGGAGCGGATACGACGAGACGAAGTATTACTCGGGCGAAGGGACCTACTCCACGGTTCTGACCGTCCCGCCGTCGATGACGAGGCGAACGCTCTTCCTGGATTTCGGCGAAGGAACGCCCGTGACCGCCGACGAGCGCCGGTCGGGTTCGGGAATGCGCGCCATGCTGGAAAGCCCCGTGCGCGAGGCTGCGCGAGTTTATGTCAATGACAAACTGGCCGGCGTGGTGTGGAAGCCGCCGTACCGGATTGATGTGACCGGGCTGATTCGCGCAGGGCAAAATCGGATTCGCGTGGCAGTCGGAAACTTGGCGATCAACACGATGGCGAAGGGACCGCTTCCCGATTACCGCGAGTTGAATGCCAAGTACGGCGAGCGATTCCAGGCTCAGGACATGGCGAATCTGCAGCCGCTGCCTTCCGGCTTGCTGGCGCCGGTGCGATTGGTGGCGAAGTAGAAAAGTGGGGCTGGCCTCCGGGCCTGCCTCGCGCCGTGGGCGTGCTCAGCGCGCTTGGCAGGAGAAAGCGCCTGCCCCACTCAACGAGGCCCGCGGATTGCAGAGCCGGTTTGCGACAGTCGGGCCTCCGCTCCCTCACGGTCGCGGCTCGGTTCGATGGCGCGCGGTATTGTGCGAGGCTCAGCAGCCTCCGCTCCCTCACGGTCGCGGCTCGGTTCGATGGCGCGCGGTATTGTGCGAGGCTCAGCAGGCTAACTCTTCAGGAGTCTCTCTACGGTCGTGATATCTACAATGCCGCGGCATCCATAGAGAGCCGGCAGGATTTGCGCGGGCTTGTACTGTTTGCGCAGGGCGGCTACTTTCTCCGTCCCCGCGCGGTAGGCCGGGAGGTACATTCGGCCCAACAGCGGATGCCTGCCCCAGGCGCCGGACAATTTGTCGGCGCGTTCCGGAGTAACTAGAAAGTCATTTCTCAAAACGGCCGCGACAACGGCTTGCGGCGCTCCTTCACTCCATGTGAGATAGGACGACTGATTCTTGGCGTCGTCTTGCAGCAGCGCGAGCAATGCGCCGAGTTCCATGTCGCGATCCGGAAGGTCGCTGGGCTCGGTGACTCCGAAAGCCATCAGAATCGCGTTATTGGCGATGCCTTCGAACAGCGCCGCCGCGCGCGTGTTCATGGTCAACACCGTGGCTTCAAAACCAACTTGGTTCCGTACGAAGAGGTTCTGCAAATACGCGAACGTCGTAACATGCCCCGGAACCACTTCATGACTGACTAACTGGAGGAACTCCGGGAAGGAAATCTGGAGCGACGCGTTGATCTCGTAGGTCGCCTCATACTCAGGCGAGCTATCCGCATTGCGCGCGCGTCCCAGGTAATTCATCGATCCGCTGAACCACGCTTCCTCAATTGGCAGAAATTCGATGTTGCGCCCGCGGAACGGGAGCCAACTCGGGAGGCAAATGGGGAATCACATGCCGCGCGCTCAATTGATCGAAGTATGCGATCGCCGCCGCGCCCAGCGCCTTGATGGATGCCATCGGAACGCGATGGGCCGCGCGCCATGCATCCGCGGAATCGAGCAATTCGGAACGGCTGCCCGACTTGAATCCCGCCGCGCCGAGCAGTTCCGCCACGCGCGCGCGCTTCGGCTCCGGTTGGGAGGGCGCCGGCGCCGCGCCCGTCGAGGCGCGCACGCACCGCTCATAGGGAACCGCGGGGCCCTGGCCGAGAATCTCCATCGCCAGGTCCCACATCGCTTCGAAACACTCGGCCAGCCCGCGCACGTACGCGCCGCGCAGTCCGCCGATCGCCGAGCCTTCCTGGAGCAAGCCCTCGGATGGCTCCCGCGATATCCACCTCCGCGAGGTAGGCATCGATCGCCGCGGCGTCCGGCGCCTTGGCCGACACCCCGCCCGTCTGGCGGACGCGCGCGGCGGCCGGATGCGTGTACGCGCGCGGAAGCGGCTCGTCGGAGAACCACGAGTCGGCGATGAACCGGCCCGTGCCGGAGGCGCACATCACGTCTCCGCCCCATAACGTATCGATGCCCAGAATGGCATCGCCAACCAATTCGTTAAAACGCGCGCTCACGATTCCGTTTCCTCCTTGCCCCTTACCGATCTGAACCACAGATACAAACACAGCCCCACGAAAAGCGCCGCCGAAACGCATTGAGATACCGATTCGGTCGCGTAAAACGGAGTCCGCACCCATCCCTCGCTGAAGCCCGGAATGGCGCGGAACCCCGCACCCAGTACGCCGCCCAGCGCGCCGCCGGCCATCAACCCCGAAGCGATAATCACGCCCCGTTCACGGATTCCGCCGCCTCGCGCTCCTCCCAGTTTCTCCGACCGCCGTCCGAGGTAGTGCGCCAGGAACCCGCCCACCAGCGCCGGAGTGTTTAGTTCCAGCGGCAAGTACATTCCGAGCGCGAATACCAGCGCCGGCACGCCGAGCATCTCCATGCACAACGCGATCGCTCCGCCCGCGCCAAACAGAATGTAGGCCACCGGCTGGCGGCTCATGAAACCTTCCACCAGCGCCTTCATGATGGAAGCTTGTGGCGAAGGCAGCACCGTGCGCAAATCTCCCGGCGCGGCTTCGCCGAATTGGAACGAACGGGCCAGCAGCACGATGGTCAATCCGACCGCGACCGAAGCCGCGATCACTCCCAGGAACTTGGCACGCTCCTGCGCCGAGGGCGTCGATCCCAGCCAGTAGCCCGTTTTCAGGTCCGTGATGGTCTGTCCCGATACCGAGAGCGCCGTGCAGACCATGCCGGCAATGGCCATGACGAAGAACATGCCCGTACGGCCGGATAGCCCGAACTGAAGCAGCACGACGGACGAGATGATGATGGTCAGCATGGTCATGCCGGAAACCGGATTGCGCGCCGTCGTGGCGATGGCGTTGGCCGCCACCGACGCAAAAAAGAACGAAAACACCAGCGTGAGCAGCACGCCCGCGAGCAGCGACGATCAACGATCCTTTCAAGCTTCCAAGAAACGCCGCCACTCCAAGCGCGCTCACCACGATGCCCAACAGAATCGCCATCACGGGGATATCGCGATCCGTCCGCTCCAGCCCCGTCGTTCCCTCTCCGCGGCGAAAGGCGCGCAGCGCCACGCCGAACGACGACGCCACGATCTTGAGCGATTTCAGAATCCCAAAAATGCCCGCGGTGGCGATCGCGCCCACGCCCACGAAGCGCACGTAGCCGCGGAAGATCTGCGCGGCCGTCATCCCCGCAATGGGCGCCGTGCCCGGGTAAACCGCGAAGCCGTCGATGTTCCTTCCGATCATCCACACCAGCGGAACCAGCACCAGATTCGAAAGCACGCCGCCGGCGCAGAGTATCAGCGAACTGCGCAGACCCATGACGTAGCCGAGGCCGAGTATGAAGCCGATGGCGTCGAAGCTCACGGCCACTTTGGCGCGCTCGGCCAGAGTGCGCACGACGCCGGTGAACTGGAAATCCACGTATTCCTTCCACACGTGAAACGTGGTGACGAAGAAGTCATAGACGCCCGCGATGGCCGTCGCTTCGAGCAGAAGGCGCGCCTGCGATCCGCCCTTCTCGCCGGTGACCAGCACTTCCGTGATGGCCGTGGCTTCCGGGTAGGGCAGCAGTCCGTGCATGTCGCGCACGAAGTAGCGGCGCAGCGGGATGAGGAACAGCACGCCCATCGACCCGCCCGCCACGCAAATGAAAATGGTCTGGACCGGATGGGGATCGAGCTTCAGAAGATACAGCGCCGGGAGGGTAAACACGGCCCCCGCAACCACTCCTCCTGCGACGCCGCCGATGCCGGTGATGATGACGTTCTCGAGCACGCTCGATCGGCGCCGGTACAACCGCGCTCCGCCGATTGCCAGGATGGAGATGGGTATAGCCGCCTCCATCACCTGCCCGACCTTCAGCCCCGAATACGCGGAAGCCACGGTGAAGATGACGCACAGAAACAGTCCCCACCCGACCGACCGCGCGGTCAGCTCCGGCAGCGTCGCCGAAGCGGGAACGGGAGGCTGATACGCCGTACCGGGCGGCAACGGCTTGTAGGCGTTTTCGGGCAATTGAGAGGCGGCCGCTTGATCTTGCATGTGTGTTCAGATTTCCCGGCTCGGCGCCGGAACCGTATCGTACTATGTTTCGCCACCAGATACGCGAAGCGCCGCGACTTCTATTTCGGGGACAGGCTACCAAACCCCTAAACTCCAGTAGTCGGTTTATTTGGGGGTTTCGTAGCCTGTCCCCGAATTATACTGAGATATGAACCCCGCTAAACTTCTCCCCTTTGTTGCTCTGGCGGCTTTCGCATTGTGCTCTCCGGGCGGGCGCCGTCTTGCTGCGCAGGCCAGCCCGGAAAACAAGCTCTGGCTGGCTATCGGTGTTGCCAAACCTGTCTACCAACTGGCGGAGATTCCCAAGCTTCAGGTTGATTTCGCTGTTGTCAATGACGGCGACACGATCACCGACCCAGGCATCGGATCCTCCCACTTGTTCATAAACGGCGCCGAGCCCAAGGACTGGAATCTTGTCATCAACAACGGAGTCAGGACCTCCGCCTTCGCGGCCCTGCCTTCAGGGCAGCTCCTATATTTCAGCTACCAATTAGGCGGCAGGTATTTCGGAGCCCCGGGAATATACACCGTTCGTTGGCAAGTGCGGAGCTTTTGGTCGCCTGAGATCGTCTTTCGAGTAATGCCCGGTGGGCGTTGAACACGGCTTACAGATCGACTCTTTACCTCTCTCTAGAGCTTCGGCCTCTTTGGCTGCGTTGTCGCAACGCAGCACAGCGGCTGTCAGGACGGCCATCGGGGCCGAAAACGGCCTTCTCGTAGACCGGCACGATTCCGGCGCAGCGCCGCCGTGCTGCCTCGCCGTTCGCGCGCTCTGAGAGCGACTCGCCGTTCGGCCGTGCCGGAGGGGTCGGTGCGAAACCAGCGGCATGGGACAATGGGATTGCATTTCGGTTCATGCCCAAGCGATACACAAGTCGCGAGCTGGTCAAAATGGCCGAGGAATTTGGATGGATGCTGGTCGGTGTGAGGGGAGACCATCACAACTTCAAGCATCCGGCGAGCCGGTTCATACTCACCATCGTGCATCCCCAAAAAGATGTACCGGTGGGGCGAGCGGTGGATACGGTGAAGAAAATCAGACTGGAGAACGGGTGATGCGATTCCTGATCATGCTGGAACAAACCGAGGCGGGATTTGCCGTGCAGGCGCCCGATTTGGCGATCACCTCTTACGGGGAGAACATCGAAGCAGCCAAGCGCGCGGCTGGCGAGGCCATTCGGAGTAACCTGGAAGCCTATCGAGAAGCCGGAAAACAAGTGCCTGAAGCGCAAGACGTTTCAAACCATGTGAACAACCCCGAATTTCGGGATTTGTTATTCGCGTACGTTGACGTAGCCGAGCCTCAGGGAAGAATCGCCGCGTAGCAGCCATCCAAACCATTTATCTCCATGACCGAACTGGCTTGCCGCCGATCTCTGAACATGATACGCTCAATCCCATCGGAGGAAACATGGGTAAGCTGTCACTAGCTCTCGCTGGGCTGGCTCTCTCCGCCAATCTGTTTGCGCAGGCGGTTCAGCCGCCGCACACGACTCTCAAGGTCGGAGACATGGCCCCTGATTTTACCCTTCCTTCCACCATGGGCGGAACGGTTCATCTCGCCGATTTCCGTGGCAAGAACCCGGTCGTGCTAGCGTTCTTCCCGGCCGCTTTCACCGGTGGTTGAACGAAGGAATTCACAGCGTACCAGTCTGGTATCGCACACTTTGAAGGAATGGAAGCCAAGGTCTTTGGGATCAGCGGGGATAACACGCCGTCGCAGGGCGTATTCGCCAAGCAGTTGAATCTCACCTTCCCGCTGTTGAGCGATTTCGCCAAGCGCGAGGTCATGGCCAAGTATGGCGTTCTGATTCCGGATCGCGGGATGGCAAACCGCGCCACGTTCATCGTGGATAAGGACGGCAAGATCGCCAGCATCGAGGAAGGGAACAGCGCGATAGACCCCAGCGGGGCGGACACTGCGTGCAGCCGGCTGGCTCATCGGACGGCGCAGTAACGAGTCTCTGTCGCTAATCCGGAGGCTGAAGATCGGCGGCATGAATGCCGCCGCTGCAAGCTGAAGCTTGCGCCACTACGTGGGACCATGTCTGTCGCACCGGCCGCGACTATTGTCATGTGTGCAGTTCGGTGATCTCCAGCGTAAGGAGCGCGCTGCACACGCCGCAGACCAACTGGCCGTTTTCGGTCATCCACACAGTGGGCGCATCGCACTTTGCGCAGGGGGCCGCGGGGTCGGTTGCGTCCGGCAGCGGATCGGGCGGCTCGATGCCCGCGAGCGAGCCGCCGGTGGCCTTCGTCGCCGGCTCAAATGTCGCGCCGCATTGTGCGCACACGTGATTGAAGCAGCAGTTCGGCGTGCAGGAGTAGAAAACCTCGGCCGATCCGCACGCCGGGCAGGCGATTTCGAGTTTGCGGGCGCGCACGTTATTTAACGGCCGCTGGGGCGGGGAAGAACGCCGGGTTCATGTCCACCGGCATCTTCTTCACGATGTCATTGAGGGTGCTTTGGACCTTGGCCTGTTTCAGTTGATTCTCGATATCCGAGCGAACCTGGTCGAACGGCTTGGCGTCTTTGGATTCGAGCTTGATCAAGTGGTATCCGAACTGCGACTTCACGGGATCGCTCAATTGCCCCGGCTCCAAGGCGAATGCAGCCTGTTCAAACGGCGCCACCATCTGGCCGCGGCCGAACTCTCCCAAATCGCCTCCCTTTGCGCCGCTGCCGGCATCGTCGGATTCCTTTTGCGCGACCGCGGCGAAATCCTCTCCACCCGCGATCCGCTTACGCAGCTCCAGAGTCTTGGAAAGGGCCTCGTTCTCGTCAATATCGCTTTGTCCGGTGCGTACGGGAACGGGACTTCCTTTGAAGCGGATCAGGATGTGCCGAGCGTGCAACCGGGTGTACTCCGCCTTGTGCTCGTCGTAGTATTTGCGCAAGGTGGCTTCGTCCGGCGTCGAATCCTTGCCGATCTGGGCGTACTCAAGCCCTGCCAGCGTGTTATCGATCTGGAATTCGAAGGCCGCCTTGTAAGCGGGCGTCTCGTCGATCTTCTGCCGTTTGGCCTCCTGCGAAAGAGCGATCACCTGCACCAGAAAATTGGCGAACTGGGCTCGCTGAGCGCCGCGCGCGCCTTCGCGGCTCTGCTCCGGCATGGACTCGGCTAACTGATTGAACTGCGCGTATGTGATCTTACGGTCGCCGATAGTCAGTACCACCTGGTCGGCGGGCAATACGGGCGCCTTCTCCGCGGGCATCGGCACGATGCTCATGGTGGGCTGGCCGCCCGTGGGCGCCGGAGCCTGCGCCGACGCGCACCATGCCAGCAAAGAAAAGCCGAGGAACGAAAAGAACTTCATTCATCTATTCTGGCAGATTCGAACATGCGGGATTGAGCATGTCCCGCCGATTACTGCACGGGCTCGATGATGGCGGACATGGAACCCTTCGAGCGCGGGAGCCTCCAATCCGCGCCATATGCGTGAATCTGGTCGCGCGCGAATTCCGCCTCGGAAAGCTCACAGGCGATGAGCGGGGTCCGGCCCAAGCGGTCCACTTCTTCCGCGTGCCGGTAGGCCTGCTCGAAGCTGAAAATGAAGATCCGCTGAAGCATCTCGATGACGTAGTCGTAGGTGTGGTCGTTATCGTCGAGCAGAACGACGCGATATTGCGGAACCAGTTCTTCTCGCTCCGCAACTTCGGACTGTGGAGAGACCGACGGTTTGGGCATCTGACGCCGGATGAGACCGGCATGGACCAGTATCCGCTATCGGGCGCCTGGGAGCAACGGCGTGAGGCCGTGTGCCGGCCTGCCGCCGGGCATGTTGACGCAGTTTCGAAACGCCGGTCCGAAGACCGGCGGCAGCCAGGAATGGCTGGCCCCACTGGAGCTCACGCGGAGGGCGGGTGGTTCATCTGTTGCCAAGACGTCGAGGTCTCAGCCGGCCGGTGTATATGGCCATCCCTAACGCCGCATGAACCCCCATCTGTTGAAGGGCGCGAACGTCTTCGAGCGTTGTGATGCCGCCCGCCGCGGTGAGCTCCAGCGCGGTCGATGAGCGCAGCCGCCGGAACCAGTCCAGGTCGGTGCCCTGCATCATGCCCTCTTTATCGACGTAGGTGCACAGGAAACCCGAGCAGAACGGCTCGAGCGATTGCAGAACGTCTTCCGCGGCCAGGCCGGTGGACTCCTTCCAACCCTTCACGACAATCCGCCCGTCCTTGGAATCGAGCGCGACGAGCAGGCGCTCGCGGCCGATCCCGGCGCAGAGCGCACGGAGGAACGCTCCATCGATGTGGGGCGGGTCGCCCGGCTCGCCGAACGCCGCGGTGCCCACGATCACCTTTCGCGCGCCTTGGTCCACCAGCGCGCGCGCACGCCCCACCGAACGAACGCCGCCGCCAGCGCGAATGGCGGCCTTCGACGCCAGCAGGCGAACCACGGCGTCGTTCGAGCCGGTGCCCATGGCCGCGTCCAGATCGATGACCTGGATTTCCGGAAAGGCCGCGAACTGCCGCAGCATCTCCTCGGGCGATCCGCCTTCCAAGGCTTTATAGCGCCCTTGCACCAGTTGCACCACCTTGCCGTCCATCAGGTCGATGCAGGGGAAGATCATGCCGTCCTCACCGGAATGCCGCGCCGCGCCAGTTCCTCTTTCAATTGGTTGACTGTGTACGTTTCGTAGTGGAAAATGGAGGCCGCCAAAGCTGCATCCGCGCAGCCGTCAGTCAGCACGCGTACGAAGTGCTCCGGCTTGCCGGCGCCGCCGCTCGCAATCACCGGGATGTGCGTGGCGCGCGACACGGCCCGCGTCAGCTCGCAATCGAAGCCGTCCTGCACGCCATCGGTATCCATGGAGGTGAGCAGAATCTCGCCGGCGCCGAGTTCTTCGCCGCGCGCGGCCCACGCTACGGCATCCATGTTCTCTTCGTCACGGCCTCCGCGAGTGAAGACGCGCCATTCGCCAGGAGAGCGCCGGCGCGCATCGATGGCCAGCACCACGGCTTGAGCGCCAAAATCTTCGCTCAGCTCCGTGATCAGCTCCGGCCTCCGCACCGCCGCGGTGTTGACCGAAACCTTATCCGCGCCCGAAATCAAAATACGGCGAGCATCCGCAACCGAGCGGATCCCGCCGCCAACCGCGAGCGGAATGAACACGCGCCGCGCCGTGCGGGCCACTACGTCCGCCATGATCTCGCGAGCGTCGCTCGACGCGGTGATATCCAGAAACACGAGCTCATCGGCGCCATCGCGGTTGTAACGGTCCGCCAATTCCACCGGATCGCCAGCGTCACGCAGGTTGACGAAGTGGACGCCCTTGACTACGCGTCCGCCGGTCACATCGAGGCACGGAATAATTCGCTTGGCAAGCATGAGAATTAGGAAGTCAGAAGGCCTTCAGTATTCCGTCTACAGCTTTCGGCATTCCCTCTAAATCTCCAGAAAGTTCCCCACCACTTTCAGCCCTGCGGCGCCCGATTTCTCAGGATGAAACTGGACGCCGAACAGATTGCCGGTTTCCAATGCGGCCGTGAATCGCTCCGCGTATGCGCAGGCCGCCGCCGCGTGTTCATGCTCCGGGACGTAATACGAATGCGCAAAATACACATACGGCTGCTCGCCCAGATTTCGAAGCAGCCTCGACTCCGCGCGCATTTCCAATTCATTCCATCCCATGTGCGGCACGCGCGCATCGGCCGGGAACCGCTTCACCGCGCCCGCGAACACGCCCAGGCCGCGAACGCCAGGAGCTTCTTCGCTGGTCTCAAACAGAGCCTGAAGTCCGAGGCAGATACCGAGGAAGGGAACTCCGGCCGCGATTCGATCCACCAGCGCGTTGCGAACGTCCATGGCGTCCAGCGCGCGCATCATCTGTCCAAAATGGCCCACTCCGGGGAGAATGATTTTGGACGCGCTCCGCAGCGCGGCCGCATCGCGCGCGAGCGAGTGTTCGCATCCCAACTCCGCCAGCGTATTCTCGACGCTCCGCAGGTTGCCCGCGCCATAATCCAGAATCGCGATCACAATAGCCCCTTGGTCGACGGTAATTGATCTTTCAAACGCGCGTCCTTCGAGCAGGCGTATTTCATCGCTCGCGCGAAACACTTGAAGACCGCTTCGAGCTTGTGATGGCTGGAGCGCCCATACAGTACTTTGAGGTGCACGTTGGCGCCCGCGTGATTTGCGAAGCCTCCGAAAAAATCCTCGGCCAGTTCGGCCACGAAATCGCCCACCAGCCGCGCCTTCACCAAGTCTTTATAAACCAGCGCCGGCCGGCCGCCGAGATCCACCGCCGCCACCGCGAGGGTCTCGTCCATCGGCAGGACGAAATAACCGGCGCGGTTGATCCCCTTGCGGTCGCCGAGCGCGGACGCGAACAACTGGCCCATCACGATACCAGCGTCCTCCACGGTGTGATGCTGATCCACGTCGAGATCGCCCGCGGCCCGCAGTTTCAGATCGAATCCGCCGTGCTTGGCGAACAGTTCCAGCATGTGGTCGAGGAAGCGAATGCCGGTGGATATGTCATACCGGCCGCGCCCCTCGATGCGCAACTCGCCCGCGATGCGCGTCTCTTTTGTGTCCCGCCGAATGGATGCCTTCCGCATTAGACAAGCGCCTCTTCGAGATAGTTGATGTCGTCGATGACGGCTCTCGCTTTGCCTACGAAGAACATGCGAGCGATATCGGCGTAGCGGGGGTCGGACGGCGAGGCGACGCCGATGAACGGCACCTTCGCAAGAATTCCGCACCGCGCATCGTCCAGCGTGTCACCCACGTAGCAGGCCACCGTCCTCTCGCCGGCAATCTTCCGAAGCCCGTCCGGATACGGCTTGGGGCGCAGCGAGTCTTCCAGCGCCATGATCGGGTCGAAAACGAGCCCGTTCGCGTTGCGCTCCAGCGTGAGCAGAGCCTCGGCGCGCGGCCTCCCGGTGAAAATCGCGAAATCGTAACGCTCGTTCAGCCGCTCCAACACGCCGGGCCGCGCAACCCAGCGCTCCCGCGTGATCAGGCCGTCGTTTCCGGCGCCGAGGAACAACTCCTGGAAGCGCGCCTTCACCTCGTCGAACGGGACCTCCATGCCTTCGTCCTCGATGAGCTTGTGCGTCAGCTTCCAATCGTCGTTGTAACCGCTGATCAGTTTGTAGCCGGAAATCCGCTCGCGCGTGACTTTCTTGCCGGTAAAGTGCTCGGCCGTGCGGGCAATCGTCTCGCGGTAGGACTCCGTCACGTCCACCAGCACGCCATCCATATCGAAAACAACCAGCGGCTTGCTCATGAGTTCCAAATCTCTTCCAACTCCGCCAGCATTCGCCGCGTCTGTTCTCGCGTACCCACCGTGATTCGCACACAACCCGGAGCCTCGTAACTCCTGTCGCGCACCAGGATGCCGCGTTCCCTCAGTGCGTCGCGCACCTCAAGGGCGCGCTTTCCGAATCGCGCCAACACAAAGTTCGCCGAGCTTGGCACGTACGAGACGCCGATGCGCTCCAGGCCGAGACACAGGATCTCGCGCGCGGCCAGCGCTTCGCCAACGTATTCCGCGATGTAATCCGGATCCTGGACCGCGGCCTCCGCCGCCATGACCGCAACTGAGTTGACGCTATAAGGCGATTGCGCCTTGTGCGCCATGGCGACGTTCGCCGGGTGAGAGAACAGGCAGCCCAGCCGCATGGCCGCCATTCCAAAAGCCTTTGAGAACGTGCGGCTCACGAAGAGATTCGGCGTACTGGCGATGGCGCTCAGCGCCGTGACGCCCGAAAACTCGAAGTAGGCCTCATCGACCATCACCACGGCCCTGCGCGCGCGGCTCAGGATGCGTTCGATACCGGCGAGCGAAACGCCGGTCCCGGTCGGGTTGTTGGGATTCGCCAGGAACACGGCCCGAGTTTCCGGAGTAATGGTGGCGAGCAATTCCTGGAGCGGGAACTCCATGTTCGGCTCGCGAAACTCCACCTCGCGGGTCTTGACCCCGGCGGCCTCGCAATAAAACCGGTACATGGCGTAGGAAGGCTTGAGCAGCACGGCTTCCTGCCCCGCGTCCAGATAAGTGTTCACCACAATCTGGATGGCTTCATCCGTGCCGTTGGTGAACACGAACTGGGCTGGCTCCACTTCGAAGTACCGGGCCACGGCCTCCTTGGCTTCGCCGTACTCCGGGTATATGGCTAACTGCCCTGCGTCCAGCCTCCGCTTCAGCGCCGCGATCACGCGAGGGGAACAGCCCACCGTGTTTTCGTTGAAATCGAGCCGCAGCTTACCCGCGCGTCCGGCGGTGGGAGGGGAATAAGGCGCCATCGCGAGAACGGCGCGCCGAGGCTGCACCGCGCCTTTGGGTAATTTCGGCGACTTAGCGCTCATTTGCGCCTCCCGCCGGATTTCCTCTTTGAGCTCTTGGGCGCCGGCGCCAGCCGGATCTCGACCGACCGCGCGTGAGCCTCCAGACCCTCCGCGCGCGCCAGCGTCGTGATGGCCGGCGCCAGCGCGCGGAGACGCGCCACGTTCAGACGCTGTACGGAAATCACCCTTACGAAATCGGTAACGGAGAGGCCGCCGCGGAGGCGCGCCGCTCCGCCCGTTGGCAACACATGATTCGGACCGGATGCGTAATCGCCCGCGGCCTCGGGGCTGAATGGACCGATAAACACGCTGCCCGCGCAATGCACTTTCGCGAGCAGCGCTTCACTCGGAATGCTCAGATGTTCGGGCGCAAACCGGTTGGACAGGTCCAGGGCCTCGTCGAGCGACCGCGTCACAACAACCGCCGAGTTCCGTTCAATCGCCACACGCGCCACGGCCGCCGTGGGCAGGTCCGCGAGCTGCCGCTCCACCTCGCGGGCCACCTTGCCGGCAAGCGCCTTGGACGGCGTCAGCAGAATCGCCGAAGCGTCTACATCGTGTTCCGCCTGCGCCAGCATATCGGCGGCCAAAATGCGCGGATCGCCATCCGCCGCCACAATCAGAATTTCCGTCGGGCCGGCCACGAAGTCGATCCCCACTTCTCCGGCAAGAAGCTTCTTGGCCGCGGCCACGTAAATGTTGCCCGGCCCCACGATGCGATCGACCTTGGGCACGGTCTCGGTGCCGAATGCGAATGCCGCGATGGCCTGCGCTCCGCCCATTTCGAAGAAATGTTCTACGCCCAGGAGCGATGCCGTTCCCAGTACCTCTTTCCGAGGTTTCGGCGACGCCACGCAGATCTTCTTCACTCCGGCGACCTGCGCCGGAATCACGGTCATGATGACCGTGGAAGGCAGAGGATACCGGCCGGAGGGAACGTATGCCGCCACGGCGTCCAGTGGACGGATGGCTTGACCCAACCCCAGGCCCGGCCGCAGTTCGCGGAACCATTCCACGGGCGCCTGGCGTTTCGCGTACTCCATCACTCCTTCGGAGGCCTTGGCGACCGCGCTCACGAAATCGAAGTCCAGCGCGCGGCCCGCGTCCTTTAGCCGGCTCCCGGGCACACGCACGCTCGCGCCCATGAAGCCATCGAATTTGCGCGCGTATTCGAGCAGCGCCCGATCGCCGCGTTTTCGAACGGCCTCCAGAATCGGCGCAACCACCGATTCGGCCTCCGCCAGCCGCGCCGCCTTGCGCGCCAGCAGGCCGCCGGCGTCCTTGCTTGAAAGTATGCGTATCACAGCACTATTTTATTGAGCGGGTACTCCACAATACCCTGCGCCCCGGCCTTCTTCAACCGCGGAATAATATCGCGCACGGTAGACTCGTCGAGGATGGTGTTGACGGCCAGCCAGTCGCCATCGCTCAAATGAGAAATCGTCGGCCGCTTCAGCGCCGGCAGCGCCTCGAGCACCGCGGGAAGGCTGTCCTTATGCACGTTCAGCATCATGCCTACTTTTCCGAGCGCGTTGATGGCGCCTTCGAGCAGCATGCGCATGTCTTCCAGTTTGCGCCGCTTGGCGTCGTCGCGCCACGACTCGCGATTGGCGATGAGCTGCGTGTTCGATTCCATCACCGTATCGATGATCTTGAGCTTATTGGCGCGCAGCGACGAGCCCGTCTCCGTCACTTCCACGATGGCGTCCGCGAGCACCGGGGGCTTCACTTCCGTGGCGCCCCAGCTAAACTCCACCTTAGCGGACACGCCGTGCCTCGCCAGATAGCGCTTCGTGGCGCCAACCAATTCGGTGGCGATGATCTTGCCTTCGAGATCTTTCACCGTGTGGAAGCTCGACGCTTCGGGCACTGCCAGCACCCAGCGTACTTTGCCGAAGCTCTGCTTCGCGTAGACCAGATCGGCCACGGCCACCACATCGGCCTCGTTCTCTTCCACCCAGTCGCGGCCCGTGAGTCCCGCGTCCAGAATGCCGTCTTCCACGTAACGGGCCATCTCCTGAGCGCGAATCAACATGCATTCGATTTCGGGATCGTCGATGGCTGGGAAGTAGGAACGCGAACTCGTCGTGATGGCGTATCCCGCGCGGCGGAACAAATCGATGGTGGCGTTTTCCAGACTGCCCTTCGGAATGCCGAGCTTCAGCGTCATGCCTTGCCTCCGTAGACCGTCTTCGGGTCGTACGCGCGTTCTTCGGTCACTCTCCACTCGCCGCCCACCAAACTGCGGAAGAAGCAGCTTCGATATCCCTCATGGCACACGCCGGGACCCAGTTCCTCGGCCTGCACCAGCACGGCGTCCCGATCGCAATCGGTCGATATGTTCCTCACCTCGAGACGGTGGCCGGAAGTTTCGCCCTTCAACCACAGCTTGTTGCGCGAGCGGCTATAGAACGTCACGTAGCCGGTCTCCACGGTCTTGCGGAAGGCCTCTTCGTTCATGTAGCCCACCATCAGGACCCGGCCCGTGGCATGGTCCTGAACCACGGCCGGGACCAATCCGCCCGCCTTGTCGAAATCGAGAGTCATCGCAAAAAAAATGCCCGCCGGGTTAGCGGCGGGCGTCCTTTCCGGTTTCGGTCAAGATTGCAATTAGGACGCGCTCCGCCGCAGGCAATGATGACGATGATGCCTCGCCGCGGCGGCGTGTGTCATAAAGTGAAAGTATAACACAAGCTCGATACGATATGACTAAGCACATGGACCAAGAAAGTGGGGCAGGTTGATAACCCGCGGCGGATTGGTAATCCGCCTCCGCCGGTGTGTTCAAATTCGCCGAGCGCGTGCGAGAAACGAATCCGCCTCAAGCGCGAGTTGGCTAAGCTTGACCCAAAGGAAGAGAAAAGCCTGGCGGAAGAAGGCCTGTGCGATAGCGACTAGTGCATTGACCCTGTGATTCGGTGCGAATAGGCTCCGCTCCCTGACGGTCGCGGCTCGGTTCGCGGCCTCTAGCCGAGCCGCGACCGTAAGGGAGCGGAGGGTCGCATAAGCACAAAATCATGCGGCCAGAACACTAACTTCGCGCTGACCGCTCACCTACTTTTGAATGCCGATCGGTTCCTCGCGCCCCCCCCCTGATTCGATACGATGTAGAGCGATATGCCAGTCGTCGTCTCCATGCTTCGCGGCGTCAACGTCGTAGGCCGCAATAAGATCGATATGCCCGCCTTGCGGGCGCTCTATCAACGCCTTGGCCTCCGCAATCCGCAAACCTACATTCAGAGCGGCAATGTGGTCTTCGCAACGGAGGAAACCGATCTCAAGCCGCTCGCCACGCGCATCGAGTCCGCCATCGAGAAGAAATTCGGTTTCCGGCCGGCCGTCGTTCTGCGCACAGCCGCCGAGTTGCGAGATGCCATCGCCCGCAATCCGTTCGCATCGCGTGCCGGCATCTTGCCCAATAGGCTGATTGTCTTCTTCCTCGCCGCCGATTTAGTCGTGAGACGGCGCGACGAGGCGGTCCGCAAATTCAAAACCGAGCCCTGAGGAACTCCACATCGGCGACCACGAGCTTTACATCTATTTCTTGAACGGCCAGGGCCAAACCAAGCTCTCCCTTGCCGCCCTTGAAAAGGCCACACAGACTCCCTTCACCGGCCGGAACTGGAACACCGTCACCAAACTCCTGGCGATGGCGGAAAGCTTGGAATCCGGCGTTTGATCTGCAAATCATCCGCGCGTAGCCTCAATGCTTAGTCCGCATTTCGGCAGACCGCTTTCGTCGCCCCATGTTACCCTCAGATTCAGTGTTCCAGCGCATCATCTGGATCGTCCTCGATAGCGTCGGCATCGGCGCGATGCCCGATTTTGCGGCATTTCTCGATCCTCCCGGCGCCGATACGCTCGGAAACATAGCGCGGATCCGGGGGCTGGCGTTGCCGAACCTGGCGCGCCTCGGGCTGGGGAATATCAAGCCACTGACAGGCATACCACCCGCCGCGGCGCCCGCCGGCTCTTATGGCCGTTGCACTCTAGCTTCACCTGGGAAGGACACGACCACAGGCCATTGGGAAATGGCCGGAATCATCCTCGACAAGCCGTTTCCGCTTTACCCCAACGGATTTCCGCGCGAGATCATGGACGATTTCGAGCGACGGATAGGGCGCCGGTCGCTCGGCAACAAAGCGGCATCAGGCACGGAGATCATTGCCGAACTTGGCCCGGAGCACATCCGGACCGGTTCGCCCATCGTATATACCTCCGCCGATAGCGTCTTTCAGGTGGCCGCGCACGAAGAAGTCATTCCGCTCTGGGAGCTCTACAAGATCTGCGAGATCGCACGGGAGATTCTCACCGGGCCGCATGAAGTTGGGCGCGTGATCGCGCGCCCGTTCATGGGCTCGCCCGGCGCGTTCACGCGCACTTCCAATCGCCACGATTACGCTGTGGCGCCGCCCAAGGACATGCTGCTCGACCGGCTCGAAGCCTGCGGCGTCAACGTCTACGGCGTCGGCAAGATCTTTGACGTGTATTTAGGCCGCGGCGTGCGGGACCACGTGAAAACGAAGAACAACGCCGATGGCATGGCAAAGACGCTGGAAGCATTGGGCGCGGCGCCCGCCGGCCTGATCTTCGTCAACCTGGTGGATTTCGATCAGCAGTATGGCCACCGCAACGATATCGAAGGCTACGCCAAAGCGCTCGAACAATTCGACGCATGGTTGCCAGCCTTCGAATGCCAGTTAGGCGCGGGCGATCTCGCCATACTCACGGCCGATCACGGTTGCGACCCAACCGTTCCCGGCACGGATCATACCCGCGAATTCGTTCCCCTGCTGGCCTTCGGTCCGAAGGTCCGCTCCGCCGCTCTCGGCGTGCGCTCGTCGCTTGCCGATATCGGCCAAACCGTAGCCGCCAATTTTGGCATAACCATCGCCCACGGCGAAAGCTTCTTAACACAAATACTATGAGACTACCTGTCATGGCGGGCAATTGGAAGATGTACAAAACGCCCGCGGAAACCACTGCATTCTTCGAGAAGTTCCGGCCCCTGGTCGCGGACTCCAAGCACTGCCAGATCGTGATTTGTCCTCCATTCACGAATCTGGCCGCGGCCGTCGCCGCCGCTCACGGCTCGGACATCCACGTCGGTTCCCAGAACATCGGCTGGGCGAAAGAAGGAGCCTTCACCGGCGAAATCTCCGGCCCGATGCTGAACGCGGTGGGCGTCTCCCACGCCATTATCGGCCACAGCGAACGCCGTCAGTATTTCGGCGAGACGGACGAAACCGTTCTCAAGCGCACCGAGGCCGCGCTGCTCTACAAGCTCACACCGATCGTGTGCGTGGGCGAGCGGCTGGAAGAGCGCGAGTCCGGCCGCACGGAAGCGGTACTGGTGAGCCAGTTCCAGAACGGAATCGCCGGCCTGTCTCCCGAGCAATTCGACAAGATCGTGATCGCCTATGAACCCGTGTGGGCCATCGGCACGGGCAAGACGGCTACGCCCGAAATCGCCGCCGACGCGCACCGCGTGATTCGCGCGCAGGCGCACGCGAAGTTCGGCTCCGTGGCCGCGGACGCCATCCGCATCCTTTACGGCGGCAGCGTCAAGCCCGATAACGTGCGTTCGCTGATGGCGCAGCCCGAAATCGACGGCGTTCTGGTAGGCGGCGCGAGCCTTGACGCGACCGGCTTCGCCGCGATCGTGAATTTCTGAAGAGGGCTATCCGCTCTTCGCCGCCCGCTTTCCGCTACGGACGACTCGCCGATTGCGTAGGGCGGACGGCGGACCGCTCCAGCCTCCGCTCAATCTCCGCCAGCAGTTCCGCTTCGCGATCGAACCGCATTTCGACTCTCAGCCAATAGACCGGCAGGCCGGCCAAAACTTCGCATGCGTGTTCGCACAAGTTGACCGCATCTTTCGCCGTTGTCAGTGCCGCGGTGGCGCCGGCTTCGCGCATGTGTTTCGCCATGCGCCGCAGTTCGTGCGGCCGGTAGCGGTGATGGTCGTCGAACTCCAGCCATGCCGCCGGCTTAACCCCCAGCGTCTCAAGAGTCTTGAGGAAGGATTGCGGATTTGCAAGACCGCAGAACGCGCCCGCTTTCTGGAAGGGCGGGGCTGCCGCGTCGAACCGCATACCGCTTGCGCAATCCACCCACTCGACCGCCTCCAATCCAGCGCGAAACACCGGCGCGGTGGGGCTGAACCGCCGCACCTCGCTCTCGATGGCCTCGCCCAGCCCGCTGTAATCGCTGCGCGTAATCACGACGATATCCGCCCGCGCCAGCGCCGCGAGCGGCTCTCTCAACCGGCCTAGCGGGAACAGCCCGCCGCGGCCGAAAGGCTCCAGCGCGTCGATCAGGACAATGTCTACATCCCGAGCCAGCCGCGCGTGCTGGAATCCGTCGTCCAGCAATATCGTCTCGACGCCGAATTGGCTCCGCAACATCCGGCCGGTCTCGAATCGGTCGCTGCCTACGCCAACCGGCGCGACGCCCGATTGCACGAAGAGCTTGGGCTCATCGCCGCAAACCGCCGAGCTCACGGCGGCGCCCGGAGCCAGAGCCATGCGCTTGTGAGGCGAGCTTCTGCGATAGCCGCGCGTCAGGATGCCCGGCTTGCGCCCGCCATCGCGCAGCAGCGCCGCCAGCCGCAAAACGCATGGGGTCTTACCTGTGCCGCCCATGCTCAGGTTGCCGACACTGATCACCGGGACATCCAATTCGCGCCGGCGCGCCAGCGCACGCCTCCTCCGCGCCGCCCCGCCCCAATCCCAGAATCGCGCGAGTACATGGGCGGCCCAGAACCAGGGTGCCGGCGGGCGATACCGCGGCACTCCCGCATCGTATAGCTCGCGGATGTCCGCGACGGCGCGCTCCGTCGCCCCGCGCTTCGCCTCGGCGCAACGCCGAGCCTTGCGACCTATTTCGAGGGCCCATTCCGGCTCGTCCAGCAAGCGGGCCACAGCGCCCGCCAACTCGGAGGCGCCGCCGATTTTGACGTACGCCCCAGCCTCTGAAAAATCGTCCCCGATGGTCTGGAAGTTTTCCATGTGCGGGCCGGCGACGATCGGCTTTCCGAAAAACGCCGGCTCGAGAATGTTGTGCCCGCCGCGCCTGGCGAGCGTTCCGCCCATGAACACAACGTCGGCCGCGGCGAACAGGCCGCTCAGTTCGCCGATGGTGTCCAGCAGAAGAACGCGGGGGGCGGGCATGGGCAGGTCTGGAGACCTGCCCCATTCGCTTCGCTTCAGATAGGGGATTCCGGCGGCATCCAGTTTTCGCGCCGCCACTTCGAAACGTTCCGGCTTTCGCGGCGCCAGCAGAAGCGCCAGATCCGGGCGCGACCGCGCAAGCTCCCGGTAGGCCGCCAGTACGGCATCGTCTTCATCCGGGTCGCCAGCCTCGGCCGGTGGCATGGTGCTGGCCGCTATCCACACACGTCCCGGCTGGACGCTTGCCAGATACTGCATTACCGGCGACCCGCTCGCCGCCGCCCGCGCTTCGAAATCGAATTTCAGATTCCCGCCCACGCGGACGCGGCTCGGGTCCGCGCCCAATTCGGTGAAGCGCAAACGCATGGTTTCATCCTGCGCCAAAATGGAATCCACTTGCGGCAGTACCCCCTGGAAGAACCACCGGTAACGCCGGTAGCGCGGAAGGGCGCGGTCGGAGATTCGCCCGTTGACGATCATGACGCCGGCTCCGGTCCGCTTCGCCTCGCGAATCAGGTTCGGCCAGATCTCCGTCTCGGCGATCGCCACCACCGAAGGCCTCAGCGCCCGGAGCACCCGCCGAACCGCGAACACGTAATCGACGGGCGCGTAGAATACGCCCTCCGCCAGCCCTTTCAGCTTTTCGTCCGCCGTCGCCCGGCCGGCCAGCGTGGAGGTGGAGACAAAAACCGGCGTCCGGGGCAACGCCTCCCGCAGTTTCCGAAGCGCCTGGGCGATCGCGATCACCTCTCCCACCGAAACCGCGTGCAACCAGATAGCTCCCGGACCGGTCTGTCTATATGAAGCGGGTAGAAAGCCGAGACGCTCGGAAAGCGATCGCCAGTAACCTCGCTTCCGCGCGGACCGAAACAGGAAATACAATAACAGCACCGGCAGCCCAAACACCTGAAGGGCACGGTAGAGGAAATAAATGCCTTTTGTTTTCAAATGTTTGGCTCTCATCACGAGTATAGCCGCGGCGGCCGCGGCGGACAAGGAATTCCACGCTCCGCCGGCCGCGTCCTTGCTGCACAAGCAGACCAACGCGGCTGTCACCATCGCCGCCGATCCGTACGTTTCCGGCCCAAAGGTCAAGGATGCCTTCGATAAGCTCGATCCTTACATGAACGGCGTTTTGCCCATCCTGGTGGTCATCGAAAACGCATCCGACCGGACGCTGAACCTGGAAAACATCAGGGTCGAATACGTGGGTCCAAACCGTAATCACGTGGTGGCGACTCCCGCCGAGGACGTGAAGTACCTGAAGGGGCCCAAGCGTCCCGGCATGATCCCCGGCCCGGCAGGCGGAGTGAAAGTTACCCGCACCAAGAACCCGCTCGATGTGTGGGAAATCGTAGGACGCTCCTTTGCCGCCAAAATGCTGGCGGCGGGCCGGAACGCCAGCGGGTTCTTCTATTTCGATACAGGCATTCAGCGTGGCTCCACGCTCTACATCAGCGGACTCGCCGAGGCCGCCACCGGCAAGGAACTCCTGTTTTTCGAGATCCCGCTGGATTGAGATACGCTCAGCCCGCCTTTGAACGCCGCCCGAGCCGGATTACCGGCGGATCGGGCGGCGCAGCCTGGCCACCAATTCAACACTATTGCAGGGTATTACAACAAAAATGCGTTTCCGTTTTAAAATCTTACCGATAAGCTCTTGGCGTCCCCCGAAGCTTTTACTCATACGGATTACGATTTGGCGGACTACAGTTTAATGACTTGTGAGATTGATTACTATTGATTTGTCAAGCCGGGAGCCAAAAGAAAACACGGATTGACTTTTCATATGTCTCTGGATCATACTTCATGCGTCATCATCGGCAACCGACGATGAACAGGAGAGAGAGATGCCAGAAAGCATAGATCTAACGAAACGGCTACCGCGCGGCGCGATCCCTTCGCCCCGGCACGAACTCGCGGCAGCCATGCCTCATGTTCCCGATCCGAAGATTGCGGTCCCGGCGAGTTTCCTGATGTGGCCGGCACAAATGTCGTCCTGGAACAACTACGTTTACGGTGACTGCGTTTCAGCCGAGGAGGCCTTCGCCAAGGCCACCGCCGCGCCGCAGACATTCATTCCGGAGGCGACGGTAGTCGCTTGGGCAACGCAGCATGGTTTTCTAAACGGCGCTACCCTCACCTCCGTTCTGCAGATGATGGCAACAAACGGGTTCCCGCTCCCCCCTAAGACCTACGACGACGGCCCTTATAACTCGGTCAACTGGACCAACGCCGCGGTTCTGCAGAGCGCCATCTACAGCCACGGGCCGGTGAAAATCGGCGTCGGGGCGGAGGACTTCCAAACGAATGCCCACGGCTTAGTCACGCCGGGGACAAGCGGTTGGGCGATGTGCAACTACCCGAAGGGCTTGGGGGAAGATCACTGCGTGAGCCTTTGCGGTTACGGGACCCTGGCGCAACTGGAGGCTCTGTTCCTGCAGCACCATGTTACCGTTCATCCGCCGGCGGGGATGCCCACGGGCCTCTGTTATGCGATGTTCACCTGGAACTCCATCGGGATCATCGATCAGCAGTCGATGCTGAACATGACCCACGAGGCCTGGCTTCGCAATCCAGTGACGGTCATTAAGTAAGCCGCGCACGCTCGGCCATGCTCGCACTCGGGGTCACGACGGCATACCGTCGTGACCCTGAAAGACCTTGTCACAAAGGCGCGCGTATTTCTGTAAATCGAGATTACCTTAGTAGGCATGAACCGAAACGCGATCATGCGATGTGACCGTTTCGCACTTGCGTATTTCGAAAGAGTCGGAAATGAGTATGAGAATGCCGCGCGGCGCAATACCTTCGCCGCGGAGCGAACTCGCCGCTTCGGAGCCCTATCGGCCCGAGGGCGGCTCGGAAATCTTCGTTCCAAGCGGCGAGTTTCCGACGCCCAATCAGGAACTTGCGGGCGCCCAACCCTATAGAGCGGCTGGCGACGTACCCGAGAGTTTCATCGTTTGGCCAATAGAAATCGGCTTTTGGGGAAACGATAAGGCGAGCAATTCGAGCTGGGCGGAGGAGGCCTTTGCCAAGGCCTGCGGCGAGCCCAAGGTATTCATCCCGACCGACGTGGTTTTGATCGCTTCGCGGGAATGCGGCTCGTCGAATTTCGCCGCATTCCTACAAACGCACGGGTTTCAAATGGACGGCAAGGCCTATTTGGATGGGCCATTCCATTCGGTCGATTGGTCGAACGAGGCGGCTTTGAACGCCGCCATCGCCAATGCCGGGCCGGTGAAGATCGGCGTTGCGTCGGCGAATCTCGCCTCCGGCGCCCACGGCCAAATCACTCCTGGGACGAGCGGTTGGGCGATCTACGGACTCCCGGCGGGCCAGCCGGAAGATCACTGCGCAAGCCTTTGCGGCTACGGGCCGTTGGCGGCGTTGGTCGATCTCTTCGAGCGGCGCGGGGTTCATGTCAATTTGCCGCCGGGCATGCCTGCGGGACTTTGTTACGCCATGTTCACTTGGGGCTCCCTCGGCGTCGTCAACCGGCAATCGCTGCTGAACATCACCGGCGAAGCCTGGGTTCGAACTCCGACGACGATCGTCAAGAATCTTGGCGGGTAACCGAAGGGCAAGGCGGTCACATCGTCTCGATGGGCGCCGCTAATCCTGAAATCCGAATTGAATGAGGCTTTGTATCAGGGCGCGGCCTGAGCCGCGCCGTAAAGCGCAAACATGACTAAGGCTTTAGCCACTGCCTCCGACGCAGGGGCTGAAGCCCGAACGCTACCTGCTTCGTACGGCATGTCTGAAGACATGCCCTGATACAAACCATTCTGTCGTCTCGGTTTTCGCAGCGAAATCCCGGCCCTGCCGAACTCAACTTCGGATTTTAGGCTAATTCGCCGCTCGGGCGGCGCCGCCGAGCCGGAATTTCGGCCGGTTGAGCTTCGTGACCTGGTTAGACCCCTCTTTGATCTCGATCACCTGGTCCTTATCGACGTTGCGGAACGTTTGCGGCGGCGTGGAATTACCGGGCCACTCCACCTCGATGCTCTCGATGTGCGCGGAGGGTCCCAACCCGAAATGCTGCTCGAACGGGGAAGCGCCGAAGGAAGCGCCGCTATTGACCCACTTATAGACCGAACGCGGCGCGCCGCCGTTATTCGTGACGGTGACTTTGATGCGGGCGCCGACCGCCGGGCGGTTGCATTTTACGCCAACCAGATGGACCCGCAGCCAGTCGTTGGAGTTGCCGGGGTTCTCGAATAACCGGAACATATGGCCATCGCCGCGCGTCGCGCCGCCCACGATAGCGAGAATATCCACGGCCCCATCGTTATTCATGTCCGCGAAAGCGATGGCATGGCCTTTGTGAAGGTCGCCGGTTCCGGATGACGCCGTGATATCCGTGAACTGCTTACCTTCCTTGTTGTGGAGCAGCACGTGCGGAAGGACGGAAGTGTAATTCGGATCGCCGTTTCCGAGATAGATGTCCGGATAGCCGTCGTTGTCCAGATCGCCGAAGTTAGCCGACATGGGCATGTAGACCTTATTGAGGCCAACCCGATCCGTGACATCGCGAAACGCGCCGTTACCGAGGTTCTTGTATAACTTCATCGTGGCCGCCTTCGTCGGCAGACCGAGATAACTCCGCATGACTTCATCCACGGACATGTAATAACTGCCGACGAATAAATCCGGCCAACCGTCGTTATCGTAGTCGAAGAACCATGTGGGGAAACCGTGCGCCGAGGCCGGGACGCCGGCCTGTTTGGCGACATCGGTAAATGTCAGGTTGTGATTGTTATGCCACAGCTCGCTATCGTCCCGATAGGTGGAAACGTAGAAGTCCATGTAGCCATCGTGGTCGTAATCGGCGGCCACCACGGCCTTAGCCCAGCGCGTGACATCGATGCCTGAGGAATGCGATATGTCTTTAAACGTTCCGTCGCCGTTGTTCAGGAACAAACGGTTGGGCTGGTTCTCGACGCCCAGAAATAGATCCAGCAGGCCATCGTTGTTAATATCGGCCCACACGGCCGCCTGCGTGGAGTAGGCTGCGTTGCCGAGGCCGGCTTTCGTCGTGACGTCGGTAAAGGTTCCGTCGCAATTATTCTTCAGCAGCGACAGCCGCTGCGGGACTTCCCATCCTCCGCGCATAACCAGAACATCCGTGCAGCCGTCGTTGTTGAAATCCGTCTGAATCTGGCCGAGCCCCCCAACTGCGACGACAGCCCCGCTTTTTCGGTTCGATCCGAGAAGGTGCCGTCGCCGTTGTTGTGGAAGTAGTGCATGGAAGCGCAGAGGTCCTGGCTGGAGGTGACGATATCGAAGAGGCCATTATTTTCGAAATCGTCCACGCTCAGCCCTCCGGCGATGTTAAACAGGTTGATGCCGGCCTGGGGCGCGACGTCGGTGAATCGCCCGATGGATTCGGGGGACTCGAACGCCGATAGAGGTATGAGATGCTTCTTGGGTACGCCGTCCGGGTATTGGCCCAGGGTCATATAAGCCAAATTCAACATCCAGCGCATTTCCAGGTCCTCGGGCTTCAGATCGGCGACCCTCAAGAGATGTTCTACGGACTTTTCGGAATACTGCGTGTTTGCGTACTTGAAGCCGGGGCGCATGGGGAATATGCACTTATCGCCCGGTTTCGTGTAAACGTCATTTGCCATTTCCGACTTATGGAAGTAGGCTATGCCCAGTAGCTGATCCAGGTAAGTCACGGCTTGGGGAAGATCGGTAACGGCTTTCTTGTAAGCGTCCTCCCAAATCGGGATCGATTGGTCGAGGTCGCCTTGATAAGCATGAAGCTGGCCGAGTGCTTCCATCATCTTCAGTGTGTCGAATGCCGTGCGGTTACGGTCCTTGGCCGCGGCTTCCGGGCTGAGATACTCTTCGGCTCGTTTCACCGAGTCAGCCCAGGAGCGTTCTCGCGTCTGGCAGGCTGCGCCCAGGTCCTTGAACCAATCGTCGGGTTTGGGAAACGAAGAAAGAGCCGCCTCGGTCTCCGTCAAGCCGGAACAATCGAAGGTGTAACGAATACTTGGGTATTGGCTGAGGATAAGCTGGCGGGTGCGCTCGGCTTCATCGAGCGCCGGAATCTCATCTGGCGGAAGGATCTTCACGATGGCGAAGCCGGAGGGCAGCCTGGCGATGGCCGAAAGCTGGCCAGGGCCGATGCCCTTCAGCGCGTCGGCAAGTTCGGGCCGGAGCGATGAGATCCTCAGTTCGCCCATATAGCCGCCGTCGGGCGCCGTGGCATCGCGTGAGTGGAGGCGCGCCATCACCGCGAAATCCGCGCCGCTGTTGAGCTGAGCGAGAATCCGTTGGGCCTCCGCCTCCGTCGGAACGATAATCACGCGCAGGGATTGCGGAGCGGAGGCGACCTGCGCAAGCCCCGCCCCCAGGAAGAGGAGCCCGGCAAACGCGGCGGTGAGCGCAGCTAGCCACACTACGCGGAACGGCGGGATGCCACGCATAGCCATCATTGTACCTATCCACCTGCGAGGATCGCGGCTTACTTGCCGAGTTCACGAATCTTGATGTTCTTGAACCAGGCTTCATCGCCGTGGTTCTGTAAAGAGATCGGGCAATCCTGGCGCGGGCGCTTCGAAAGCATCTCCGCTACGGGCGAGCCCGCGCCCCAGCGGCGGGCGGCGGCCGCGGCAATGTCGGGCGCGTCGAGACTTGCATCCACCACCTTGACTCCATTCAGCCAGTGCTCCACATGGTTCCCGTTCACTATGAGGACCGAGTGATTGAACTCGCCAACCGGTTTCGCGGCCTCCGAAGCGGGCGAGAACACGTCGTAAAGAGCGCCGGTTCGATGCGAGGCGCCGGCCCGGCCGTCCGGGTTGCGTTCGTTATCGAGAAGCTGATACTCCAGTCCGATGACGTAATCCGCGCCGCTCGCGGGCCTTACCGCGGGGCGGTTCTTCAGCGAAAAGTTGACCTGATCTTCGAACCTCATGCCCGGTGGAGCGACTACAAAGACATGATCCTGGATGAGATACTTGACGCCGCTGTTTCCGCCCACGGAGATTTTCCAATCGAACTGCAACTCGAAGCCGCGGAACAGGCTCTCGGTGAAAAGATCCTCGCCGATGCGCGGGTTGGCTTTGGCCTTCAGGCATCCGTTCTCAATCGAAAACGAATCGCCCGGAGGCGACTTCTTCGCCGGGTCGGCCCAGCCCGCGAACGTCGAGCCATCGAACAGCAACCGCCAGCCTGACGCTTTTTCCTCGGCGGTCAGCGTATTGTCGGCGGCCAGAACTTCCGGTGCGCACGCGCAGACAAGCGTTGCGCAGAGAACCGCCAGGTTGAATCTCATTCGCATGTCGCAATCCTTTCGGTTGACGGTTCAGCCGCCGTCATCACGAGCGATTATACATCGGCGTTCCATGTCGAAGCGGGGAGTTGGAAGGAGTCAATTCCCCGAGCCAAGCTTCTTCAGGCGTTCGATGGCGGAGGCGTTACCGGCTGCCGCCGCCTTGCGGTACCACTCGATGGCCTTGGCGGGGTCGCGATCCACGCCCAGCGCATCCTCATACAGCAGACCGACGTTGTACATCGCGCTATCGCATCCCGCATCGGTGGCCCGGAGATACCAGCTCATCGCTTCGGCGTAGTCCACTGGAACGCCCAGGCCCTTCTGGTACAGAACGCCGATCTCATTGATGGCGACTGCGTCTCCGGCCGCCGCCGCCCGGCGAAACCAGTCCATCGCTTCGATGTAGTTCACCGTAACTCCAAGGCCATCGCGGTAAGCGACGGCGGCGTCGAACATGGCCTCGCTATTCCCGCTGCCGGCGGCTTTCAGGAACCAGCTCAGGGCGTCCTTGTAACTCTGCGGCCGGCCGCGACCCTGAAAATACAACAAGCCGATGTCGGTCATGGCCTGGCTGTTCCCGGCGTTCGCCGCACGGAGGAACCAGTCATATGCGGTCTGGTAATCGACCGCCATCCCCTCGCCTTTGCCGGCCATGACGCCGAGGTACATCATCGCCCCGACGTCGCCCAGGTCGGCGGCTTTCTGGAAGATCGGAAAGGCCGACGCATAGAAGCCCGCCGCGTACAGCTTCTCGGCTCGTGCGGTGATCGCGGCTGGACTAACCGCGGGCTGAGAAGGTGGAGCGTTCTGTCCGGTCGCGGCCCCGCAGCACACGAGAAGCAAAGCGCCCCGAGCTTGAATCGCCCTCATAACCTCAG
This sequence comes from Terriglobia bacterium, assembly GCA_963783505.1. Lineage (GTDB taxonomy): Bacteria > Acidobacteriota > Terriglobia > Bryobacterales > Bryobacteraceae > BOG-224. Next base: position 43,773 of record CAWAOP010000028.1, read on the forward strand.
TGTAGTTCGTCCGCCGAGGGTGCGGAGATCGCGGAGAACTCAAGAAAACTCCGCGCCTCGGCGACTCGGCGGTGGATTTCTTGAAGCGCTGTGGACGGATCAGGGTCGGCCGGAAGGCATTTCAACCCATAGCCTTTCGTGCATTGAAATATAATCGCGGCAGGCGGTGTTCGTATGTCTATTCAGCAATCGTTTCGTCGTGATTTTCTGAAGCGCGCAAGTCTTAGCCTAGCCGGCGCTTCCTTTCTATTTCGCTCCGAGGAGCGTGTTGCCCGCGCAGCCGGGCCGGCGCCGGGGCCAAGTTATTTCGACGTAAAGGCGCTCGGCGCGGCGGGCGACGGCAAAACCCTCGACACGCCCGCTGTCAACCAGGCGATTCAGGCCGCCAATTCGGCGGGCGGCGGAACGGTGTACTTCCCGGCGGGAAACTACCTCTGCTACTCGCTTCACCTGATGAGCGACGTGGCCCTGTTTCTGGACCGCGGCGCGACCATCGTCGCGGCCGATTCGCCCATGCCTGGGGGAACCGCGGCCGGAAAATACGATGACGCCGAGCCAAACGAATGGAGCCAATACCAGGACTATGGGCACAGCCACTGGCGAAACAGCCTCATGTGGGGCGAGGGGCTGAAGAACGTTTCGATTCTGGGCCCCGGTCTGATCTGGGGGAAGGGGCTCAGCCGCGGCGCCGGCGCCGGGCCGCGCGCGGAGCAGCAAGGCGTGGGCAACAAGGCTATCAGCCTGAAGAACTGTCATAACGTAACTCTGCGCGATTTCAGCATGCTTCATGCCGGCCACTTCGCCTTGCTCGCGACCGGCGTGGATAATCTGACCGTCAACAATCTGGCTATCGATACGAACCGCGACGGCCTGGATATCGATTGCTGCCGCAACGTGCGCATTTCCAATTGTTCGGTTAACTCGCCGCTGGACGACGCGATCGTGCTGAAGAGCTCCTACGGCCTCGGCTCCGCGAAGCCCACGGAGTTCGTAACCATCTCGGACTGCTATGTGGCCGGCTGTTGGGAGGAGGGATCGCTTCTCGATGCCAGCTACAAGCGCGCTCGCGGCGGGACGGGCCGCATCAAGTTCGGAACCGAATCCAATGGCGGATTCCGGAACATCACCATCGCCAACTGCCTTTTCGAGGGCTGCCAGGGTCTGTCTTTGGAGTCGGTGGACGGGGCGCTGCTTGAAGACGTCACAATTACCAACATCTCGATGCGCGACATCATCTCCACGCCCATCTTCGTGCGCCTGGGCAGCCGGATGCGTGGACCGAAAGAGATACCCATCGGGACAGTCAAGCGCGTGATTATCGACAACATAGTCTGCTCCAATTCCGTGTCGCGGCTCGGCTCGATCATCAGCGGCATTCCCGGCCATCCGGTCGAAGACATTAAGATCTCCAACGTACAGGTGCACCACCAGGGCGGCGGGACCAAAGAAGCGGCGGCCATACAACCGCCCGAGAATGCGGCTGCCTATCCGGAACCGACCATGTTTGGCGCCATGCCGTCGCACGGCTTCTACATCCGCCATGCGCGCGGCGTGGAACTGAGCGACATCAAGATCATTCCGGAGAAGGAGGACCTGCGCCCGGCTTTCGTGTTGGACGACGTTCAAGGAGCCGATTTCTTCCGGATCAAAACGCCGAAGGTGGCGGACGTTCCCGTCTTCTCGCTGCGCAACGTCGCGGATTTCTCCGTGCGCATGTGCCAGGGCGTGGCGGACACGCAGATCGACAAGGCGGAGAGCAAGGCGCTCTGACAGGTTGCCGAAAAAGAGCGCCCCATAGGCCGAAGATGGGCATTTGCCCATTTTCGTTTCGATTGGTTCTTTATTTTCAACAGTTTAGGAAGGCCAAGATGGGCATTTGCCCATCCGGGCTTCGCGCGGGCTTGCTTTTCAGCACACTGCCAGGCGCCGCGCTCGGGGCTTGGGCATGACGTCTACGCAGGCAGCGGCGCCCAATGGGAGTTCGGCCGCCGGCGCCCCGAAGCTGAGAATCCGTCGGAGTTCATTCGGCAATGGTCAGTCTCCGGTCTTCCGCGCCCGGCCGTCCGCGACCATGCGCAAATACCGGCGGGCCAGTTCCCGAATCTGTTCTTCCCGCATGATGGGAAGCCCCTCGGGGTTGATAAGCTCCGAACCAACCCCCAGGGCGGTGGCGCCGGCCAGGATGAAGTTCGTGGCGGTTTGCTGATTGACGCCGCCGGTAGCGATCAGGGGGATTTGAGGAAACGGCTGTTTCAACGAGCGAATGTAATTCGGCCCCCCCAGAGGACCGCACGGAAATACCTTTACGAAGTCCGCGCCGCTCTTCCACGCCGTGACCACCTCGGTCGGGGTCATCGCGCCGGGGAAGACAACCAAACGGTGCTTGAGAGCGAAATCGACCACTTCCGGGACGAACCCCGTGCTGGTGAGAAACTTGGCCCCTGCTTCGAAGCAACGGTGAGCGGTCTCCGCGTCCAGCACCGTTCCGGCGCCGACGATCATGTCCGGAAAAGCCGTGGCAAGATCCGAGATGACTTCCGCGGCTCCCGGCACGGTCATGGTGATTTCCGCGATTGGAATCCCCGAGCGGTAGAGGGCCTCGGCGGCGAACCGGGCGCGCTCGTGCGAGGAAACTCGAATACCGGGAACGATGCCGATTTCTTCGATGCGCGCGTGAACTTCCGTCTTGGTCATGGCGTCCTCCAACCCCATTGAACCACCGGCGAGGCCTCGCGCTCGGCGGCCCCGGCGCTCTACGGCGAATAGTCCGGCGCAGGATTACTGCGGCGGAGGCTTTTCTCCCGGGCGCATCAGGGTGGGCGGTTTCTTGGGTTCGCTCGTTTCCGTTTGCCGCTCGGAGGGCTTCCTGGCCGATCCATCGGCGGGGGCCATATCGGCCTCTTTGGCCTTCTTCTCCCGGTCCTCGCGCGCGCGGACATCGGCGCCGCGTTCCTTCAGATCCTGCTCGGCGGCGTCCAGACTGTCGGTGGTGGTGATAATGGCCTGATCGAGAACGAAGGCGTACCGCTCCAGGTCCGAAAGGCGGCGGTCGCGGATCTGCTCCAGCGCGTTGAGCATGGACCTCTCCGCCGACGCCACAGCCGCGAGACCTCTACTTACGTCCGTATTGTGCGCAGCCGCTTCATCGGCCACGTCGTCGAGCGCGTCGAGGATCTTCGAATAAGCATCGAGCGCATCGTGCACGGGAGCGGATCGGCCCGGCCTTTCCTTTGCCAACAGCTCCACAACCGTCTGGACACGCTGCCGCGCGAAGCTCGCGTAAAGCGCCAGCCGGGCGTTGGGCTCCTGCGCCTCCCGAACCTGAACCACTTCGCCGGCCGTCAGAAAGTCGCCCTGCGCGGCAAGCGGAGCGGCCAAAAGAGCGAATAGGATCGGCGCTCTCATTTCTTGCCCTCCAGCAATTCCTCAAGGATTTCATCGTGGATTTGCTGCACGCGCTTCCTGAGCTGGTCGAAAACAGGCCGGTCGACGTAGCTCATGTCCGCGGCGAACGATTCCAGCCTTCGCGACAGATCCCGCGTCGAGATCTCCGCCCGCTTGAAATACGTCGGATGCTTGCGCGGGTCCTTGCCGGATTGTCTAAGGGATGTAGACGCGAGTTCCACCGATTCCTGAATCTCCGCCGCGTCCGCTTTCACCGAGTCCATCTCGCCGCCGTCGTACGCTTTGCGCGCGGCGGAGAGAGCGGCGAGCGCGTTATCCAGGGCCAGGGCCGAGCGCTTTTCGAGATCCGGCTGGGCCATGGCCTTCTTGAGATCCGCGGAGCACTCTCCCGGCCAGAACAGCGCCAGGGCCGCCGCGGCCGCAAGGGCGGGAATACCCGGTCTTGCCGTGAGTCTCATCGCCTATCCAACTCTCTCTGAATGATACGCGATCGCTGTCTCGCCTGGAACTCCTGGTCCGGCAATCCGCCATGACTCAAGGCCAGGAAGCGCTGGTAAGCGTCCAGCGCCGGTTTCAGCTTTCGCAGCTTGTCCAGGATGATCGCCCGGGAAAACCAGTTTCCCGGCGTATCCTGGCCGAGATCGTAAGCTCGCTCGAAGGCTGCGAGGGCGGCCTCGGGTTGATCGGCGAGCGAGAGCGCGGCGCCCGACTCGGTCCACGCGGCGGCTTCGCCGGGTTTCAGCCTTGCCGCCTCCTGAAACTGAACGGCTGCCTCCGCGAACCTCCGGCTGTCGCGCAATGCGCGGCCATAGCTCATGCGGAGCTCGAAGTTGGCTGCGTCCGCCGCCACTGCATCCGCAAGCAACGGAATGGCCTTGTCCAGTCGACGGCTGGCGACGTAAGCCTGCGCGAGCAACGCGCGATTGGCCGGCGAGGGTTCGGCGGCGTAGACGCGCTCCAGCCGCGCCGCCGCTTCGGCGGAACTATTTGTTTCCAGTAGCAATTCGCTCATCCGGCGCTGCGCCGCCGCGTTCTCGGGAAACTCTTTGTAGATGGCCACCGCTTCCGTGAGCAGATCGGCCTTCTCGTACAAGCCGGCTAGTTCGAGCAGGGCCGGGCGATACTGCGCGCCGAGCGCCGCGGCCTGCCGGAAGTGTGGCGCGGCCTCCGCCAGGTCTTCTCGCCGCGCCAGCGCGTGCGCCAGCCCCAGATGCGCATCGGCGGAGCGGGGATCGATCGCCAGAGCGGCGGTGAAGCTGGCTACGGAATCGTCTACGGCTCCCGTCTGCAGTTGCGCTTCGGCCAGCAGAAAGCGCGGCTGAAATTCGGAGGCCTTTTGCGCGACCGATGACAGGAGCAACGGCAGGGCCTCGGCCGGCGCATGGTCGCGCATCAACAGGATCGAGGCGTTCAACTCGGCTTCGTAAAGTCCCGGCTTGAGGTCGAGCGTCTTGCGGTACTCGGCGACGCCTTCCGCGTCGCGGCGCAGGTATCCGTAAGCCAGCGCGAGATTGAAATGGGAGAAGAAGTCCTTGGGGTCCGCCGCGACGGCCTTTGAGAACGCCGTGACAGCCTCGTCGTAGCGGCCCTCATTCAGGGCTTTCTGCCCTTCCGCCGCTGGATCGACCGCTTGCCAGATGAGTAAGGCAGCCGCGACCGCCCACATGACTTGATTCTATCGAAGAGGCCGACAAGATGGCTTGCCGGTCCGCCCTAACCGCCGGAGCGGGCCGGTGGCTGCGCGGAGGGCCGGCTGGCGGCCGCTCCTTTCGCGCCTGCGGGTTTCGCGGGAGGCTCGGGGCCCGGTGGTGAAATCCCGAGGCTGCCAAACGCAGCGTCCATGGTCTTGATCATCGCGCCGTCTCGGCGGGCCGGCCCCGCGGCGCCCAGGATGACGCCAACCAGACGATGGCCGCCGCGTTGCGCCGTGGCCACCAGGTTGTATCCTGCGTCGCGGGTATAGCCGGTCTTCATTCCTTCGGCGCCGGGATACTCGACCAGGAAGTTGTTATGCGTTTCGATGGTTTTGCGCCCCACCTTGCACTCGCGCACGGCAAAGTAGTGGTAATACCGCGGGAACTTCTCCACGAGCGCGGTAGCGAGCGTCGAAAGGTCGCGAGCGGTCGTTACCTGCTCGGCGTCCGGCAACCCCGAAGCGTTCCGGAACAACGTGCTGTCCATGCCCAGCACCTTAGCCTTGCGAGTCATCATGGCCGCAAAGGTCTGCTCATCGCCGGCGATGCCTTCGGCCACAACCACCGCGGCGTCGTTGGCCGATTTCACGATGACGGCGCCGATGCACTCCTCGATGGTCAAGGTCGCGCCCACCCGGAAACCGACCTTGGACGGCGGCTGGTGGGCCGCGTTTTCGGAGACCGTGAATTTCTGATCGAGGCGCAGTTCTCCGGAGTCGAGTTTCTCGAACAGGATATACAGCGTCATCAGCTTGGTAAGCGAGGCCGGGTAGCGGGTCTCGTCAGGCAAGTCGCTTACAAGAGTCGATCCGGTGGACAGGTCCTTCACTAGAAGGGAGGCTGGGTTGGCCGCCCAGGCCAGCGGCATCGCGCAAATCAGCGCGCCCACGCACAACGCGCGGACGGCGCGGCTTCGATAAGACGTCATCCCCAACATCCGTCGAACTGCGGCTCCTGCCGTACCCGGCGCTTTCGCTCAGCCTTCTCTGACGTACCCAGTATACGATGGGGATTAATCGACATGTTGAAGCTGCTAAGCCGCTTTCCGAACTTCCATAGCGAGCCGCAGTCCGAGCGCCGCGAACGCAGCTTCCAATCGATCCAACCGGGAATGGTTCCGGAAATCGAACAACCGGTTGACGGTCGTCTTGGGGATCCCGAGCCTGCGGGCTAGTTCGGCCTTGCGGATGCCTGAGGCCTTGAACGCCATGTACAACTCGGCCTTGGCGCTGTGCAGCGCGGACAAATAGATGGTGCGGAACTTGCGTCCGCGGAGCTTTTTCGGACGCGGCAGGTCCTCTCCTCTCTCGATGGAATCCGCGACGATCATCGCCAGTGCGTCCGCGGCCATTTCCATGGCCTCTGTCTCCGCAGCCCCTTGGGTGACGCCCCATTTGAAATCGGGAAACGTGACGACGAAGCCGCCCTTCTCGCGCTCGGGTTCGAACAGAGCATTAAAGCCCAACATAACTGAAGCTCACCTCTTCAAGCCGAGTTGCTTCAGGATCGCCTGAAGCGTACCCGTTCGGATCTCGGTCGATGCGTGGCGCGGGAGTTGCGATCGGCGGTCGCCCAAGATGACCTTGGTGTGGCGTGTTCCTTCCTCGAACGTGCAGCCCCGCTTGGCAAGCCACCGCCTCAACTCAGCGGCCGTCATCCACTTATAGTAAGCAAGTTTGCTTACTGTGTCAAGGATGACGCCGGCCGGACTAAATCCTTGACCGGACAGCTCCGGGGACCGGCTGGCAAAGAGCCAATCCCGGGAAGAGGCTTTAGAGACGCGGTTTCCCTCTTCCGCTTACTTCTTCCGCGCGATCACCTTCCGCGCGGCGGCGGCGATTTCGCGTGCTCGCAAACCGTACTTCGTCAGCAGCTCGTCGGGCGACCCGGATTCGGCGAACGTGTCCTGGATGCCGATAAACTCCATCGGGCAAGGCGTCGTCTCCGCGGCGGCTTGCGCCACGCGCACCCCGAGGCCGCCATCCACCAGGTGCTCCTCGGCGACCACGATGGCTCCGGTCTCGGCCGAAGCGCGGCTGATGGCCTCGCGGTCGAGCGGCTTCACGGTGTGCATATCGATGACGCGGGCGGAAATGCCCTCGGCTTCCAGAATTTCCGACGCGCGGATGGCTTCGGCGACCAGCATGCCGTTGGCAATCAGAGTCACATCAGTGCCCGGGAGCAACTCGATGGACTTCCCGATCTCGAATTTCTGATCCTTCCCGTAAATCACCGGGGTTTTTGGCCGTCCGGTCCGGATGAAGACCGGGCCTACGTAATTCGCGGCCAGGCGAACCAGCGCGTGCGCAGAGGGTTCGTCGGCGGGTGAAATCACTACGAAGCCAGGCAGGGAACAGGCCAGCGCGGTTTCTTCCAGGCTCATCTGCGAGGGGCCGTCTTCGCCGATCGAGATGCCGCTATGCGTGCCGACAATCTTGACATTGACCCGTGGATACGCAATGCAGACGCGCATCTGCTCAAAACCCTTATTCACGACGAAGGCCGAGAAGCTCGATGCGAACGGAATCTTGCCGGCGTAAGCCAGGCCGGCCGCTATGCCAACCATGTTGGCTTCGGCAATGCCGCAGGAAACGAAGCGATCTGGAAACTCTTTGGCGAAGTACGTAGTCATGGTGGACTTGGAAAGATCCGCGTCGCACACCACGACGTCTCTATTCTCACGGCCGAGCTCGACCAGCTCGCGGCCGAATGCCTCGCGCGTCGCCGCGCCGGGTTTGAGTTCGAATTTCGTCCGGGCCGTCATTATTGCAGCTCCTGTAGCGCCTGTCGTACTTCCGCCGGAGTGGGGGCCACGCCGTGGAACTTCGGGTTATTCTCCATGAACGAAACGCCTTTGCCCTTGATGGTGTTCGCGACGATGCATGTGGGCGCGCCCTTGGCGGCCTTGGCATCGTCGAACGCCGCGCGAACTGCCGCGGGATCGTGGCCGTCGATCTCTAGCGTGCGCCACCCGAAGGAGCGCCACTTTTCGGCCAGCGGCGATACCTCCATGATGTCCTTAACGAAGCCGTCGAGCTGGATCTTGTTGTAATCCACTATGGCGACCAGGTTGTCCATCTTGTAGAAGGCCGCCGCCATGGCCGCTTCCCAGACCTGCCCTTCCTGGATTTCGCCATCGCCCAGCATCACGTAGATCCGCGACGGCCGGCCGTCCAGCCGCGCGGCCAGCGCCATGCCAATACCCATCGAAAGACCCGCGCCCAACGACCCGGTGGAAGCCTCAAGGCTGGGAATGAAGCGAACATCGGGATGTCCCTGGTAAATCGAACCGAGCTTGCGTAGCGTGTTCAGTTGGTCCAACGGCGTATCCGCGTAACCGGCCTCCGCCATTACGGCGTAAAGGGCCGGCGCGGCATGTCCCTTGGAGAGAATGAAGCGGTCCCGATCCGCCCACTTGGGGTTTTTCGGGTCGATCCGCATGGTATTGAAGAAGAGTTCGACGACGATCTCAACCGCGGAAAGCGAGCCGCCGGGGTGCCCGGACTTGGCCTCGCCGATCATTTGCACGATTTCGCGGCGCACTCTCTTGGAGATATGCGCAAGTTCACTAATAGGCCTAGACATGTGGAGCGACAATTTTAGCACTCCGCGGGCCGGCGCTCTCCGCCGCCGCCCCGTGTGCGATAGTACGAGACAGCGCGCCGGGCGGGAGGCGCCGGAGCGATACTCGTCCGGGAGTGAAACCGCGCGATTTGGAGCCGACTCTGATGATCCCCGTTCGCAGCATGTTCATCTTCATCCTTCTCATTCTCATTACAGCGGCGCTGCCCGCGGCCTCGCAAGGCGTGGGCGGGTCCGCGGACGCCGCCGTGCATGCTTCGGCCGCGGCCGCCGGGCCGCTCTTGTTTCCCAGGAACTGGGTACGCGGCTTCGCCGATTTTGAGTTTGCGCCACCGACGAATGAGGTCGATCTTGGCCGTTGTCAATCCGGGGCCGGCCAACTGGAAGGTTCCAGCGCGCGGTGTGCGGCGTTTGCGAGCTACGTGCTCAGCGCGTATGTGGAAGTCCGGCCTTTTGCCAGAACCGCTTTGCGACGCTTGTTTCTGTTCGCGACGCCAAAGATGTTCTTCGGCGACACCGTGCCGCAAGTGAATTACTCGGCGGAGCCGACGCCCATCGCACTGGAGAATACCGTCGGCGCGGGAGTCGAATTGGGGAGCAATTTCGAATTGCGCGCGGTTCGCCATTGGGTCTCCTGGCTTGGCCGGTATCGTGGGTATCTGGGACCGGCGGATCTCGGACCCAATGGCCCTTATGGGCGCTACGCGACGTTCGGCGTGCGCTGGAATTTCGGAGGATACGGAAGAACCGCGAATGGGCGATGATTTCTCGACGCCGGCGGCGGCCGGTGGAAAATGTATGGATTCCGGAAGTTCAGTGGGAAAGCTCCGGCGGGAGAAAAGGCCTGCCCCGATGCGATCTGCGATGGCCACAAGCCAGTTACTCGATCGACTCGATTCATTGAAAGGGCGATTTGGGAGCGAAGCCGAGTCGCAAGCAGCCGATCTGATGGATCGGCTCGCCGGCGCCGCGCTCCCGGGCGCTGAAGAACTGGCTCGCCTGCACGAAACTGCGCTCTTCCTGCGGGCCTATCCGGCCGGTCCGCGGGCTCTCGGCGCCGCCAACCGAATCCTGTTCGAGTTCGCCCGGCGTGTGGACTCCCCGGGCGCATTTTCCGATCCCGAGATCTCCGGCGTGGCGGGGAGCGAGTTCTCGGCCGTGTTTAGCGCCGAAGTGGCGCGGCGGCTGGCCGCTCGCCACGGCCGCGCGATTCAGGTGGACTGGGATGGTTACGAGCCGCCCGAAAGCTTCGGAGCGGCGCTCGCGAGCCGCCTGCCGCTGTTCAGCGAGGACTGGCCCGTGGAAGCCAACGTGCCGTACCGTGAATGGCTCGGGCGGCGCGGCCTGAGATGGCTCACCGAGCGTCTGAGCCCGGAGGAATATGAAGCGCTCCATCTTCCGCTTGTCTGGAAGCTGGGGTCTTCGCGGGCTACCCGGTCACGCGCCCGCTGGTCCGGAAGCTTGCCGCAGCGAGTTTATTACCACGACGGCGCGCTGATCAGGCGTTCGGAGGTGTCGCTTGCGGCTGAACTCGCCGGGCCGCCGCTCCCGGTGCGCCGCCTTACCGTCCATAAGGCCGGGCCGCTGTTGGATCTCATCCTGGATACCTCGGCCGTGCGCTATCGCGAGTTGTATGGGTTTACCTGGCCCGATCATGAACATGTCCTCCACGCCGAAGCCGGGCGGGGCCTAGAGATCGTCCTTTTCGGCGTTCCCCCCGAGCGCCGCCTTCCGTTGCGCGCCTACCACTGCGGAATGTTCTTCAAGAACGGCGTTCCGGTAGGATACCTCGAAACGCTTTCGCTCTTCGAGCGCGCCGAGGTGGGTTTCAACTTGTATTACACGTTCCGCGAGGGCGAGACGGCCTGGCTCTATGCCCGCACGCTTCGCCTGCTCGGCCAGTTGCTCGGGGTTACGGCCTTTTCCGTGGACCCGTACCAAATCGGCTTCCACAATGAGGAAGCCATTGAATCGGGAGCGTTCTGGTTTTACAGGAAGCTGGGCTTCCGGCCGCAATCCAAGGAAGCTGCCGGGCTGGCCGAAAGGGAAGAGCGCCGAATGGCGGCCGATGCCGCATACCGCACGCCCCCCGCCGTCTTGCGCCGCTTGGCGCGGAGCGGCATGATCTCGAACGGCGGCCCGGAATGGGACAAGTTTTCGGTCCGGCGGCTTGGGATGCGCCTTGCGCGGCGAGGCGATGGCCCTGCCGGTTGGGCGGAGGTCATTTCCGCCGTTGAAGGATTCGACCGATGGACGGCGGCGGACCGCCGCGCGGCGCGGGAAATTGCGCGGGCCAAAAGCCTGCCTCAGGAGATCCGCTACCTCGCGCTGATGCAGGCGCACCGGCGTCTGCGGGAAGCTGTGCTTCGGCTCGGTTCGCGATAGACGACGTTTGAACGGGCCGGATTGGCTTTGGGATTTCCCACCCCTTAAAAGTGGTTGTAATTCTGCTCGCGAAGACTTACAATTCCGTAAATGGGCCTCTTGGTCTGGGGAACCATGGATTCGGAGAAAGGGGTTGGTGGAGCTATGGACGTAAGACGAGTTCTACGTATCCTGTTCGCTTTAGGTATTCTTAGCGGCTGCTTATACAGCCAAACAACGACGGGCGATGTTCTCGGGACCGTTATGGATCCCGGGGACGCCGCCGTACCGGGTGCCCGAATTGAATTGAAGAACGCCGCCACCGGCGCGGTGCTGACCACGACGACCGGGGCGGAGGGAATTTTCCACTTCAACAGCCTATTGCCCGCGACGTACAACCTGACGGTTCGGGCTACGGCCGGGTTTAAGACTTATACCCAAACGGCCATCAACCTCACGGCGAATGAGATTCGCGACCTGGGGCGGATCAAGCTGGTGTTGGGCGCCGTAAACGAAGAAGTGTCGGTGACCGCCGCGGCGACGCCTATCCAGACGTCGTCGAGCGAAAATTCGAAGCTCGTCGACACCAGCCAGATGGAAAACGTAACGCTGAGGGGCCGGGACTTGTTCGGCATGCTGGTTACCGTTCCGGGAGTGACCACGGCCCAGCAGGATACGACGAGCGAGAACTCCATCGGATCGGTCCGCGTCAACGGCGCGGCGTATGCCGGCCTCGCCAACTTCACGGTGGACGGAATTACGGATACGGACACGGCGAACAACACGACTCTTCACTTCGAGCCCAATATGGACTCCATCGCCGAACTGAAGGTGCTGACCAGCAACTATCAGGCGGAGTACGGCCGCAATTCCAGCGGCCAGATCTCGGTGGTGACGAAGAGCGGATCGCAGGCTTTCCATGGCTCGGGTTGGACAAACAAGCGCCATGAGATGTGGAACGCCTACAACTTCTTCACGAATTATAACGATACGAACGATAAGGGCAACGGCCCTCAGAAGCCGCTCTACCGGTTCTTCGTGTGGGGCTATAGCATCGGCGGGCCGGTCTACATTCCGCATCTGTTCAACACGCAAAAGAAGAAGCTGTTCTTCTTCTTCACGCAGGAATACACCAAGCAAAGGCCGGGCACCTACAACACGTACTACAACATGCCTACGGTCGCGCAACGGGCCGGCGACTTCTCCAACTACGTCGATGGGAACGGGAACAGTTACACCTCTACGATCATCGACCCGACCACCGGCAAGCCCGCGCCGAACGGCAACATTTCCTCGCTGGTGCTGAACTCAGCGGCCGCCAAAGCGGGCCAGGCGATGCTCAGTTACTTCCCGCTTCCCAATATCTGCGGCCACGCCGGCGTGGATCCGAACAACTGCTACATCGACGGGACCTTTTCAACCACGCAATGGGCGCGGAACTATTTCGCCACCTACAACGAGGCGCATCCGCGGCGCAACGATATGTTGCGGGTCGACTATAACATGACCTCGAAGCTGAGCACTTGGATCCGATACGGGAATGACTACGACTTGGATACTATAGCGGGGGGGCCATCCAACGCCGTAATCAACGTCAAGAACACCGCGGGCCAGGTGGGTCCGATCGCCGTCAACCACCCGAACCCGGGACACGGATACGGCGTCGGCATCACGTACACGATCAATCCCACGATGGTGAACGAGTTCACGTTTGGCAAGAGTTACAACTCGTGGGACTACTATCCGGCTGACCAAAGCCAACTGGATCGGTCCAACATGGGCAATCCGCCCTCGTTCGACAATTTCACCACCGACCCGTTGTTCGTCAACGACCAGAAATCCGTTCGACCGGCGGGAATGGGAACGGGCAGCATCTACTATCAGATCGGCGTTCCCAACCTCACTTTTGGCGGCGGCAATGAGACTGGCGAGACCAGCTTCAGCCTGAGCTGCAGCAACGCCCAGTGCCCGTACACTAACTGGAACGATATCTACAGCTTCAACGACAGCCTGTCCAAAGTGTGGGGCAAGCACAATCTGAAGGCCGGCTTGTTCTTCGAGCGGACCGGGAAGGTCGAGAACGGTTCGGGCAGCCAGGGTCTCTACCTGGGGAGCTACAGCTTCGCGAACAGCTCGGCCATGCCCGCCAGCGCCGGGGACGGCTACGCCAACGCTTATCTGGGGAATTTCAATACGTACAGCGAAGGCGGCATGGCCGTGGTGAACGCCTGGTACTCGGACCTCGAGTTCTTTCTCCAGGATAACTGGCGCGTGAGCCGCAGGGTGACTCTCGACTTAGGCGTTCGTTTCACTCACCAAAAGCCCACGGAAAACTTAAACCCGAACACCTATGACTTCTTGAATTCGGCTTACAGCCCCTCGCAGGCCGAGCGGCTTTACTGGCCGTATTGTCTGGCTTCCACCGCCGGCGGCGCTTGCTCGACGGCTAACCAGAAGGCCCGCGATCCGCTCACCGGAGCGTTGACTTACTTCTCGGTTCAGGGTACGTTCGTGCCTAACGTAGGTAATAACTACTCAAGCGCGGCGGTAACGGCCTTCCCGGGCATGGTTCTCTCCGCCCCGAATACGGCGCTTGGGCTGGATACGTATACCTTCCGGCACGCGGTAGTTCCAGCGCCTCGCATCGGCTTTGCCTGGGACCTGTTTGGAACCGGAAAGACCGCCATTCGCGGCGGCTTTGGAGAGTTCATCAATCTGACCGACAGCCACTTCGCGCAGCTTTCTTCCGGCAACCCGCCGAACACGCAGAACCGGATCATCTACTACAACACCATCGACCAGGTGCCGAGTTTCGCGTCGAGCGCGGCAATTGGGCCCATCGCTCCGCAGGGAACTGTTGGCCCTCAGAAGTTTCAGTCCAACTACAACGGCAGCTTTGGTTTTCAGCAGCAGATTGGCTTTGCGACGACCCTGGAAGCGAACTGGGTGTTCAACCTGACTAAGCACATCTGGGCGCAGCATCAACTCAATGCGGTGGCTCCGTATTCGGAGTACAACCCCGCGTTCTATAACCCGAACGTAGCGTACCTGTATCCCACAGCGAGCGGCAAAGAGTTGAGCGATAACTACTTCCGTCCCATGCCCGGCTTGGGCGGGCTGGTCTATAACGACCTCGCGGAAAATGCGTCGTTCCATTCCTTGCAGGTGACCTTGCGGCGCAACATGACCAAGCGTCTGTCCTATCAGTTGGCCTATACGTTTTCGAAAACGATGGGCCGGACTGGGTATCCGTCCACTGTCAGCCCGTACTTTACCGACAAGTTTAGGGACTATGGGCCCAGCTTCTTCCCAACGCCGCACGTTGTGGTGGCCAACTTCGTGTACGAGACGCCCGCCGTTGCGGAGAAACTGCACGTCCGGCCGCTGAAGTGGCTTACCGACAACTGGACTATCTCGGGCATCTCACAGTTCCGCGCGAACCTACGGAGCGGCGTGCCCGGCATCGGTTTCACGAACACTACAACTACCAATCCGCAGGCGAATTGGACCGGCGGCTACGAAGGCGCCCGGATGATAGTCAACGGTAATCCCTCGCTCCCGTCGGGTCAGTCTTCGTTCGCCGGCAACACTACGCTCGTGGCGTCCCCTGGCGCCAACGCCAACGGCACTCCCGGCAACCAACTCGTCAACGAGGGCGTGTTTATAATTCCAACTCCCTGCAGTTGGACGGCGGGCCAGGCCATCGGACCCGCTACGTCCAAGCAGTTTGGCGTCGGACAGAATCCGGAGTGCTACGGAAACGCCGGCCCCGGCAGCCTTATCCCGATTCCGCACACGCGCATAAATAATTGGGATATGACCTTCTCGAAGGCGTTCCCGTTGAAAGGCGAATCGCGAAGGCTGATATACCGGGCCGAGTTCTATAACATCTTCAACCACACGCAGTTCTCCGGTTACAACATCACTCCCAATTACAATTGGGCGGTCTGGCAGACCGGCGCTCTGCAACAGACGGCCACGACGCTGGGCCGGTATACCAGCGCCGCCAACCCGAGGTACATCTCGATGTCGCTACGGGTCGAGTTCTAAGCGGCAGAGGGCGTTCGCCCCGTTCGGCGGGCGTGTTCGAAAGTAGCTCATTGAGCCCCCGCGGCGGCGACCAGAGCCTCCGCGGGGGCTGTTCTTTTTGAGCCGTGCTAATATCCGGAGCCACACAGGCGGCGGGATGGTGGCTAAGATTAATACCGTTCACTGAGCGCCGTGGCGCGGGCTGTCAAGCCTGCAGAGCCGAGATTCATCTCGGCTTTTCTTCCGCCGCACCGCCTGAGTGAACAGGATTGCGGCTAAGATATCTTTAGTGACTAAGCCGATTTTGGGAGCCTCACGATGACGAAATGCAGTTCAATAGTTCGCATACTTTGCGGCGCGCTGCTGGTGGCCGCGTTGCTGGCGCCGGGATTCTCGCAGAGCCCCGCCAATCCGTTTCTGGGCCGTTGGGATTTCAGCCTGGGCCCCGGCCGCGCGAGCTGGCTGGGCATCTCCGAGAAGGGCGGCGCGCTGGAAGTCTGGTACCAGCCCACGGGCGGCAACGTGTACAAGCTGAGCGAATCCAAGGTGGAAAACGGCCATCTCGTCCTGACGATCAATCCGGCGGCGCAAGACCGGCCGGCGCTCCTCTGGGACCTGGTGGCATCGGGCGACAAGCTGACCGGCGCGCAAATGCGCGGGGACAACTCGACTCCGATCGAGGGCGTCCGCGCGCCCGAACTGAAACGGGCCGAACCTCGGGCCTGGACGGCTCCTCAGCCTCTCTTCAATGGCAAGACGCTGGACGGATGGGAGCCGATCGGGAATCCTTCCAACAGCCACTGGACCGTTCAGGACGGGATGCTGGTGAACACGGATCACGGCGCCAACCTCAAATCGACGCACACGTTCGACGATTTCAAGGTCCACTTTGAGGTGAATTGTCCAGACGACGGCAACAGCGGGTTCTACCTGCGTGGCCGGTACGAAGTGCAGGTGGAATACGAACCGCTGAGTTCCAACCCGCCGGAGCGCCGCATCGGCTCCATTTACGGCCGCATCACGCCGAAGGACATGCCGCGGACGCCGGGCCAGTGGGAGAGCTTCGACGTCACGCTGGTCGGCCGCACGGTCACCATCGCTCGCAATGGAGTCACTACCGTGGACCGCCAGGAAATCGAAGGCATCACGGGCGGCGCTCTGGACGCGAACGAAGACCAGCCGGGGCCGTTCTACATCCAAGGCGATCACACCGGCGGTTTGAAGTACCGCAATATCACGGTGTCCGTGCCGCGGCAGTAGTGGACCCCGGAGATCGTGGCGGTTGGCGTGTTTCTGACCACCGCTCCCTAACCCGGCGTAGCCGGAACCAAACAGGAATGTCATTATTCACCGCGGAGACGCGGAGGCCTCGCGGAGGAAAAACGGAGAAGCAAGAAAGGATTTTACCGCCGAGTCGCCGAGCCGCCGAGAAGACGGAAAAGTCAAAACCCGAGAACGCCGAGGGAGCAGAGTTACGGGCTACGGCGTCGCGTTTGGCAAGAGTTGGAGTCATTTTCAGAGTGAAGCCAAGCACCTGAAAATGGCCCTCAGGACGCACCTCACGGAAGATATTCCGCCACAAACGGACCGGATTCAACTCGGTAGGTGCTCACGGTCGCGGCTCGGTGAGCGGCATTCAGCTACTGGCCGAGCCGCGACCGTAAGGGAGCGGAGGCTTTCAACGCCTGGCACGATGTAACATGCATCTTAATCCGCCGAGTAGTGCGCCTTCACGCGGCGCGCGGCTGCCCTGCCTACGGACCCGGCCAGATCATCCTCGGCGGCTTCGCGTACCTTATCCACGCTTCCGAAATCTCTGAGCAGCTTGCGCACGGTCTTTTCGCCCACGCCCTTGATTCCTTCCAGTTCGGAAACAAGCTGGCGCGCGCCGCGCCGCGAACGGTGGAAGGTCACGGCGAAGCGGTGGGCTTCGTCGCGAATCGATTGAATCAGCCGGAGAATGGGCGAGAAGCGATCCAACGCCAGCGGTTCGTCCTCCTGCCCATAGACGTAAATGATCTCCTCGCGCTTGGCGATGGCCGCTAGCGGCTGATCCGAGATCCCCAGGCCCTCCAGCGCCTCGGCCGCCGCGTGCAATTGACCGAGGCCTCCATCCACGAGAACCAGGCCGGGGAACTGCTTTCCTTCTTCGCGAAGGCGGCCATACCGCCGGGTGACGACCTCTCTCATGCTTGCGAAATCGTCGTTGCCCTCGACCGTGCGGATGATAAACTTCCGGTAGTCCGCTTTCTTCATCCGGCCCTTTTCCCACACCACCATGCTGGCGACCTTGTCCGTTCCCTGGATGTGAGAAATGTCGAAGCACTCGATGCGCTCGGGCGGATCGGGCAGGCTCAGCGCGTCCTGAAGCGCTTCCTGAATGACGCGCGCCGTGGGCTGGAGGGCGCGGAAACGCCCGTCGAAGCTGTGCTTGGCGTTGGTCCGCACCAGATCCAGCAGGGCCTTTTTCGGGCCGCGCTGCGGCGTCCGGATCTCGACGTTCCGGCCGCGCTTTTCCGTGAGGAATTCTTCGAGCGCGTCGCGGTCCTCGAATTCAACCGGGACGTGAATTTCGGCGGGGACGAACTGCTGGTCGAGATAGAGCCGGCTGAGAAGCGAGGAGAAGAAGCGCGATTCTTCGAAATCCTCGCGGTCCTCCCAGAAGAACTCGCGCCGGTCCACAATCTGCCCGTTGCGCAAATGGAACAGGTTAACGGCGACCAGCGGCGGCTCGGCGTAGCAGCCCAGAATATCGACGTCTCCGCCTTCGGCCGCGGCCATCTTCTGGCGTTCCTCCACCTCCTCCACGGTGGCCAGCAAATCCCGCAAACTGGCGGCTTCCTCGAAGCGCATCTCCTCCGACGCCGATTCCATGCGCGCGCGAATGCCGCGCGCCAGATCGCCGTGCCGCCCGTCCAGCAGCAGTTTCACGTCGCGCACCGCGGCGGCGTAAGCTTCGTCGGTGGTCAGGCCTTCGACGCAAGGGCCCAGGCAGCGGTGAATGTGATATTGCAGGCACGGCTTGGGATGTCGCCGCGTTAAATCGACTTTACACGACGGCACCTGAAAATGTTTGTGCGCAAAATGGACCAGGCGGTACGCCAGGCTGGCTGGAAAAAAGGGGCCGAAGTAGGACGCTCCATCCTTCTTCAGACGGCGAGTGACGAAAAGCCGCGGGTACTTTTCGTTGGTCACCTTCACGTAGGGGTAGGTTTTGTCGTCGCGCAGGAGGACGTTGAAGCGGGGATGGTATTGCTTGATGAGGTTATTTTCGAGCGCCAGCGCTTCCTTTTCGTTATCGACCAGGATGTAATCCAGGTCGCGCGCCTCGGAAATCAGGCTGCCGGTCTTCAAATCCGAGAGCTTGTCCTCCGAGAAATAGGAGCGGACACGGTTGCGCAAGCTTTTGGCCTTGCCGACGTAGATGACCGCGCCCGCGCCGTCGCGGTACAGGTACACCCCGGGCTCGTCCGGAAGCCGGCTCGCTTTGGCGCGCAATTCCATTTGAGAAAAAGCCCGCCTTCAGTATAGCCAGCGCGGCCTGGAAGCCACGGGGCGCTAGAATCGAACTATGATCCGCTGGGCCATCGCAGTGTTGCTGGCCGCTGTACCGCTCGCAGCCGCACAATCCGCGCCGCAGGCGCCCGCCCCGAAGCAGGGAGAGTTGAAGACCGAGAGACCTCCGGCGCAGCGCAATGACGCCATCGAGGCCCCGCCCGAAGAAGATAAGAGCGTCGCGCCGGACACGTACGATTTCAATCCGCTGGAATCCGAAAAGGCCGTCCGTATCGGCAATTATTATTTCAAGTTGCACAATTACCGCCCGGCGCTGAACCGCTACAAGGAAGCGACGCAGTGGAACCCAGGAAACAGCGACGCCTGGCTCCACGTTGCCGAAGCGGCCGAAAAGACCAAAGACGCCGCCATAGCGAAAGGGGCGTACGCGGCCTACCTGAAGCTGGAGCCTGACGCTAAGAACGCCGCCGAGATCCGTAAGAAGATGGAGAAGCTGAAGTAAAGCAGTTCTCAGCCATCAGCTTCGGACCAAGCGGGACATGCGCTCGGTGGTCGATTCCACGGATCTCGGCTCGAAAGCCGAGACGGACATGACTGTCCGCGCAACGGGCGTGGCGCAAGCCTCTGGCTTGCAGGGTCGAGATTCCTCTCGACCTTTCCTGGGGCTCATCGAATCATCCGCACGAGCCCGTAGCAAGCCAGGCAGATGCAGGAATCAAAAACGAGGCCCCAATCGAGCTGAAACGGTTGATGGCGCGCGCGCTCCGGCAGGAAGCGCTCCGCAATCAGAAAGTATATGGCGTTGCCCGCCACAACCGCGGCCGCGGATTGCCAGAACCGCCGTTTCATTCGAAAGCCCGCGTGTTTCCCGGCGCGAAGAGTTTATGGAAGGATGG
Organism: Terriglobia bacterium; assembly: GCA_963783505.1. Taxonomy (GTDB): domain Bacteria; phylum Acidobacteriota; class Terriglobia; order Bryobacterales; family Bryobacteraceae; genus BOG-224. The sequence goes on from CAWAOP010000028.1 coordinate 63,259, forward strand.
CGGAGAGGGGGAGATTCGAACTCCCGGTACCCTCACAGGTACTCCCGCTTTCGAGGCGGGCGCGATCGACCACTCTGCCACCTCTCCGCGCGGTCTAAATCAAGTATAGCAATTCATGGCCGGCACCCGATTTTGTACGGAAACACCGTCAGATCGGCGCAGGCAGAACATCCGGCATGTGTGTTCGGCAAATCACGTGAAATCGGGCGCGAATCTGATTCCCACCCTCACCGCCACTTGCTACATTCGGACGCCGCCTTGACGGCTTTTTCCGTATGGCCGATTTTGCCCCGGCGGCCGCATTTGCTAAAATGAAATCCTTACGGCCAGGTAGCTCAGCTGGTAGAGCGCAGCCCTGAAAAGGCTGGCGTCGGCGGTTCGATTCCGTCCCTGGCCACCATCTTTTCAAGTACTTACAGACCTTCCAAAACGCAGTTTCATTCCATTTCATTCGAAAACCCTTGGCCCGTTGATATTTGCCTTTGCCGGAATGAGGACCGTTTGGAGTCGGTTTCTTGGGGCAGGATCGCTCTTTCGTCCTGGCCTTTTCATCTTTGTCGAAGCGTGGAATCCCTGTCATCACCGCAAGCACCGTAATCACCTGGCGTTTCTTTGCTTCGCGCTGATAGTCGATGCGCTACGCGTAGTGTAAACACGCGCTGAGCCGAACCAGGGTGGCAGAGTCAAATCGGCCCGTGCGGCTCGCACTCACGAGATCTACTGTGCGCCCAGAGTGCGAGACTTTTGCGGCAAGAGAAGGCCGAATCGGTATGGCTCGTTATCGCTCTCTTGGCGAGTACATTGACGCCCCAACCCAATTATGCGGCGAATTACCTCCCTGTTCCGCCCGTGCCTGGCGCCTCCAGCCGCACCTCCCGGCTGTCGTCCAATCCGCTCGCCGAGACGCCGTAGAATTGCACGCTCGACAGCGCCCCCGCCGGGCCTGTCACATACCCCAGCAGCAGCCTGTCGCCCGCCGGCACTGTTACTCCATCGAGCCATGCCGCGGCTACGACGCCCAACTGGCCATCCTGCACAAGCGACGGTTCGAAGCCCGGAGCAGCCGTGAACCGTAACTGCGACTGCTGGTCGCCCAACCCGAACGTCACCGCTACCCGCGTCAGTTCTTCCGCCGCCGACAGATACACCGGCGCTCGGTCGCTCCCGTCCGCCTGCCGCTCCACCGGCCCCAGCCCCACTGTGCCCGCCACCGCCGTCCGAATCGCCGGCGTTGCTCCGCCGCGCCGCGCCGTGTCCAGTTCCGTCGAGCCCGCTGTCCCGCTCGATGAACACACGCCGCCCCGCGACGCCCGCACCGGCCGCGCCAAGTCCAGATTGTTCACCCGGAACAACTCCAAGATCAGATCCCGGATGTCCAGACTCCCGTCACCCCCTCGCGTCGTCCCCGCGTCCGCCGGATATAAATCCATTGCGTCGAACCGGTCCGAACATGCCGCCGGCCGGTACCCCGGTATGCTGTTCACCGCGAACAACTCCTGGATCAGATCCCGGATGTCCAGCGCCCCGTCGCCGAAATTCGGCGCTACGTCCGATGTGTACGGATACACATCGCCCACCTTATACGTGATCGCCACCGTCAGCGTCGCGCCGGCGCCCGGGTTGACCGTCACCAGATTCGATAGGTACGTCGCGCTCGCCCCCGTGATCGTCACCGTGTACGTCTGCCCCGCCGTCGCGCCCGACGGTATCGTCCCCGTGATCGCCCCCAACGTGTGCGTCGCACTGATAGGCGTGGTCAACGAGGACCACACCACGCTGATCGAGTTCGCCGTCCCGTTCGTGCTCTTGAACGGAAGGTCCGAGATCGAACTGTCCGTCGTGAACCCCAGCGCCCCCGTCAGCGCCGGCGCGGCCCCTACCGGCGTGATTTGCAGCCCGAAGGTCAGCGCGTCCACGCTCACCCCGGTCCCCAGCGTCAGCGTGATCGGTACGCTGAACGCAGGCCCGGGAGCCGCCGACGCAGCCCCGCCGGCGATGGAGTTCGGCGACGCCACCGACACCACCGTCGAATCCGTCGCGCTGGCCGAGCCGATCGCGCCGCCGCCCGCTACGCTCACCTGATTCA
>CAWAOP010000029.1:0-47495 GCA_963783505.1 Terriglobia bacterium
ACCGTCGCGGCGTAGGCGCCCTTCGGGCCCTTGGCAGGCGAAAGCGCCTGCCCCACCGGTTCTATTTCGGCGCCGTGGCGGCCCAGGGCATCATCGATTGGAGGCCGCCGTAGTAGGTCTGATAGGTTCCGGCGTCCACATAGGGATCGGTTGTGAGTCGCTTCTTCACTTCGTCGGGCAGAGGTTTGCCGAACAAGACCATATTTGCGAAGTTGACGATGTTGGCGGCTTGAGACGGTTTTAGCGAGTGGCCGCCGCCGCCCATGTATAGATCGAGCGCAGAGGTTCTGCGGGACGCCGAGAAACTTGAATACGGGCATGGCGCCTTCGTAGCCGATGGCGTCGCCTTCGGCATTGTCGGCGTAATCGTCATTCGTATTATCGATGAGGACGGCCCGCGGAGCGATGGCGGCGATTTCCTCGTGATGGTCGAAGGGCAGGCGCTCGCCATAGCCCCAGGTGCCGAGTCTGATACATGCGCGGCGCGACCGCGGCGGGCGTCGATGTCGTTCAGAAAGCGCCGGATCATCTCATTGGAGTTGTGCGTCTGGTGGCGAACGTGATCGCCCAGTGTCTCCGCGCCGGTGGAGCGGCCCCAGGGGTAGAGATTGCCGAACGGAGCCGAGCGGAACGGCCGGTTACCGAAAGAATCGTAGCGATACGGCGCGGCGCCGCCGCTTCCGGAGCCGCCGGGCGCGGTGACCTTGAAACGGTCGTCGAGGAATCCCGTGAGTAGCGCCGCCTTGCCCCAGCGGGAGAACCCGGTGACCACCAGCTTGCTCAGATCGAGTAGATTGGCATACGAGGGATCGTGGGCAGCCAGATACTCGAGCGCATCCACGCCGCGGCTTGCGCCCCAGGCCCAGGCGAGCAGCACGCCGTGGTCGTTGCCTTCGCGGTCAAGCTTGTAGGGATAGAGCGTGTAGAAGGCGCCGGTGTGGTTGCCATCGTCGCTGGCCACGCCGGGGCTGGTCATGGCGGGATTGTCGGATGTCGGAATGCTGAGCACCGCGTAGCCGGCCTGAGTGAACGCACGGTTGGGTTGAGCGTTGGGCGACGAGCGGGCATCCTGCTGCACAATCACCGGATAGGGCGCCGTTCCGGTTGGCGGCAGAAAGAGAACCGGCGTGAAGGACGCGGTCTTGCCACGGTCCTGTATCGTGATCGCTATAGAACGGGAAGCTACGGCGCCGCCGGTGTTGTTGGTTGAGACGGCGGTCAACGATTGCGGCTCTGCCGGCATGTAGCCGTACTCGTAATACTGGGCAAGTTCCTTGATTTCCCCGCGGCGTTTGTCCCAGTCGGCGGCGGTTCGTACCTTTTGGCCATTAAGAAAGGTGAACGGGTCGGGGAGGGTCTTAACGACTGGAAGGTCGTAGGGATCGGGATACTTACCGGTGCGGCGCAATGCGCGGAGGGCGGAGTCCAGCGCGGCGTTCGCGGAATCGATCTCGGCTTGCGAGGCGGACCGCTGGAGCGCGGCGTTGGCGGCGGCGAGGGCGCGGTCTACGGCCGATTCGTCTTTCCAGATTCCGCGCACCAGGCCCGTGGCCGAAGAGTCGGAGGGCGTGGCCTTCTTGATGTTCTGCCGCAGCATGAACGTGTTGAGCTGCATCGGGGACAATCCATCGTATCCCGCTAGAACCACGTCTCCCCATATGGTGTTGTCGTTGGTTCCTTTGTTATTTCCGTTGCTCCAGTAGAGGTGATACTGATTCGCGTTGTTGGCGCTGGAGGCGGCGTTGATGGCGAATTCCATGCCGATCTTCGTCCCGTTCTTAAGAGGCAAATCGCCGATGAACCAGCCGATTTCGACGGTGTAGCCGGTCTTGGCGCCGCTGGGGTCCGTGTGGATCGCGGCGGCGGAAGACTGCAAGTGAGTGGCCCACACAGTCGGGAAAGTACGGGAGGTTCGCGTTCGGACGGTTGCCGGATTGCTGGCCCGCGGCGCTGACGACGATGTAGCCATCGTCTTCCTCGAACTTGGGGAACTTGTCGTCGTACTGGTCGACGATAGACCTGCACGCTGGAGCGGTTCGTATCCATCTGCGATGCGGTGGTGATATCCGGATCGGTGACGTTGAACAGCAGGTAGAGCAGCGGGCCATTCCAGAGAGCTTGCACCGTGCCGGTGACTTTGCAGTCGCTCTGCGGGGCCGTCGACCGCGAGTTCATGCAGATGGAGATATCGGAGGGCGAGGCCTTGCTCCACGCAGCTTCGGGAGACCCATCCACCAGGATGGGAGTGGGAGTAAACACCGCGTTCAGCGCTTTCGTCTGCGACTGCGCCGGAGATGATATGAGAGCTAAAAAGACGACGGCGGAAACGAGCCAACGCAGCGCCGGAGAACCGCAGGGCATGGCCTTGGGGTGCATGGTTACACGCTAGCACGGTGGAAGAAGCGGAGGACACGTGAAGGGGGCTACCATGTTAACTCCCTGGAGTTGACGGGGCCGATTTCCTGGAGGCATCTTGCTATGAAACGCAGAACGTTTTGCGCGCTCCTCCCCGCCGCGGCGGGAGCGCTTCGGACCGCCGCGTTCGCGGCCGGAACGCAACCGGCGCGCGAAAGACTGGCGTTCGACCAAGACTGGAAGTTCCTTCTGGGGGATCCCGCCGGAGCGGCGGCCGCATCGTTCGATGCCTCCGGGTGGAGAACGCTGGAGCTGCCGCACGATTGGAGCGTCGAAGGCAAACTGGACGCCGCGAACCCCATGGGCGGAAGCGGCGGCTACTTCCCGGCGGGTATTGGCTGGTACCGGCGAACGTTTACGGTTCCGGGCGCCTGGAAGGGCAAGCGCGTCAGCGTCGATTTCGAGGGCGTGTACATGAACGCCACCGTCACTATCAACGGCCACGAACTGGGGATGCACCCTTACGGCTACACGAGCTTCGCGCATGACCTGACGCCGCACCTGCAATACGGCGGCCAGAACGTGTTGGCCGTTCGCGTGGATCAGTCGCAGCACATGAACTCACGCTGGTATGCCGGATCCGGAATCTACCGCCACGTATGGCTGGAGGCGACGGATTCCGTGCACGTGGCCCACTGGGGCGTTTCGGTGGCCACCGTGGAGGCGAGCGCGGCCCGCGCGAAAGTTTCCGTGAAGACGAAGGTCGTCAATGAATCGAGCGCGACGGCCGTGCTCACGCTGAAGACGACATTTTATTCGCCATCCGGCGCAACGGCCGGCCAATCCAGCGCTATGGCTACGCTCAACGCGGGCGAGAGCGTCGAGGCCGCGCAAGAGATCGCCGTCGAGAAGCCGGTGCTCTGGTCCCCCGAGACTCCGGGCCTATACCGTGCGGTCACGCGCGTGATCGAAGGCGGAAAGACGGTTGACGAAGTTTCGACTCCATTCGGAATTCGCACCATCGAGTGGTCCGCGGAGAAGGGTTTTCTGCTGAACGGCAAGTCCGTGAAATTGAACGGCGGCTGCGTGCATCATGACAACGGACCGCTGGGCGCCTGCGCGTTCGACCGCGCCGAGGAGCGCCGCGTCGAAATCCTGAAGCAATCCGGGTTCAATGCGATTCGCACCTCTCACAATCCGCCGTCTCCGGCGTTTCTGGAGGCGTGCGACCGCGTCGGAATGCTGGTGATGGATGAAGCGTTCGACTGCTGGTCGCGGGGCAAGAATAAATTCGACTACAACCTCGCGTTCAAGGACTGGTGGCAGCGCGACATTGAATCCATGGTCCTGCGCGATCGAAATCACCCCTCCGTGGTCATCTGGAGCATCGGCAATGAGATCCCGGAGCGTGGAGAGCCACTCGGCGCTCAGGAAGCCAAGATGCTTGCGGATTACCTGCGGAGCATCGACCGCACCCGGCCGGTCACTTCGGCGGTGAACTCCACGGGACCCAACTGGCCTGCCACCGACGGTTTCTACGCGGCGCTCGATATCGGCGGCTACAATTACAACCTCGGCAATCACAAGACCGACCACCCGCGCGTGCCTTCGCGGGTCATGGCCTGCACGGAATCGTTCCCGAGATCGACGTTCGACGATTGGTCCATGGTGGCCGATTTTCCGTACATAGTGGGCAACTTCGTTTGGACGGCCATCGACTACATGGGCGAATCGGGCCTGGGGCGCGCCACTTTGCGCGACGCTAAGGACACCAGCCGCGAGGGCTACGGCGCCCCATTCCCATGGCACGGAGCGGACTGCGGCGATATCGACTTGATCGGAACACGGCGGGCGATTGCGCATTATCGCAACATCATTTGGGACCGCGGCGAGAAGCTCTTTCTGGGCGTGAGGCAGCCCCTGCCCGAAGGCAAGACCATGTCGGTCACACAGTGGGGCGTGTGGCCGGTGTACGCGAGTTGGACCTGGCCCGGCCTGGAAGGGAAGCCGGTCGACGTGGAGGTTTATTCCCGAGCCGGCTCGGTGCGCCTGTATTTGGGCAATCAGTTAATCGGGGAGAAGCCGACCACGCGCGCCGAGCAGTTCAAAGCGACTTTCAGCGTGCCGTATGCGCCAGGAACGCTCAGGGCGGTTGCCATGCAGGACGGGAAGCAAATCGCGGAATCCGTCCTGAAGACGGCCGGCGCTCCAGTTCAGATCCGCCTCACGGCGGACCGCGCGGCGATTCGTTCCGACGGCCAGGATCTTTCCTATATCACGGTGGAAGCCGTGGACGCCGATGGCCTTCCGCACCCGAACGCGGACCGCCTGGTAACGTTCAAGTTGGACGGCCCCGGCGCCCTTGCCGGAGTGGGTAACGGCGACCTGGCCACGGACGAGCCGTATCAGGGCGATCGGCGAAAGATGTTCCAAGGGCGCGCGCTCGCGATTGTGCGCGCTTCCAGGAAAGCGGGCGCGATCGCACTGACGGCGAGCGCACCCGGCCTCAAGGAAGCGACGATTCGAATTCAAGCTCAACCGGCGCCGCTGCGGCAAAGATAAGCCGGCGCTGCTATTGGGGCGGATTCGCCCTTGCGGAGCTGTGAGCGGCGCGCTGCTCGTAGTCGGCGGCTTGGGCGCGGAGGGCCGCGGCGGCCGGGGACTGCGGGACGAGCGTCAGATACCTTCGCACTTGCTGGGCGGCTTCGGCGAAGGCGCCGCGGGCGGCGCAGAGGCGACCCAGTAGACGCCATGTTTCGGGCCATTGGCCGCGGTGATCGAGCCGCTCGGCTTCGCGCGCGTCTTTTTCGGAGGCCTGAAGATCGCCGGCGTGGTACTCCGCGGCCGCCCTGTAAAAATAGGCCTGCGGATAATCGAACGGATCGAGTTTGAGCAGGCGGCCGGCCGTCTCCCCTAAACGCGTCCATTGTCCCCGCTCGGCAAGCAGACCGGAAAGACGCAAATAGGATTCCACGCTGGAAGAGTCGGCGCCGATAGCCTGGTCGAAGGATCGGATTGCGTCATCCGCGCGGCCTTGCTGCGCGTCGAGCGTGCCGATTTCGCACCATGCGGCGGCGTAGCGCGGGTACAGACGGGCGGCTTTCTCGAAATCGGCGCGCGCCACTTCCGGCTTTTTCCTTTTGAGCGCGGCGAGACCCGCTTCGTAGGCCTTGCGCGCATCGTCAGGGACGGCCAGCGCCGCGACGCTGATCACCTGGTTGGCCGCCAGGCCTGTCGACCGCGAAATCGAGTGCAGGATCAAAGTGCCCAGGTCGGGATTATCGGTGGGCCGGCGATTGGCAAAGCTCACCACGTCCGAGCGGTAGCCGGGGAGACTAGCGCGAATATCGCAAGTGCGAAGCTGGCGGTCGTTGAAGCCAGGGCGCGGAGTCGTGGAAGGTGAAGTCTGCTGCTGTTGCTGCTGAGTAGCGCCACCGTTCTGCTGAGAATCGCTGGAGCCGGACGATGACTGCGTGGACCCGTTGGGCGGCGCGCCGAGCGAGGCCGCGGGGCGGGTGAACGGGCCATCGCCCAGGCCGACGCTGGCGTCCTGGAGGTTCCGGTTGCCCGCGGCCCCGTAACGGAAACTGAACGACCCCTTGGAATCGGTGACAGCGACCACGTAGGCCTGGGCGCCGCAGAGGCTTTCGATGCTGACGTCGGAAACGGGCGGGCTTCCATCCGACATGGTCACGCGCCCGAAAATAAACCAGGATGGATTCTGGGAATTTTGGCCGCCCTGAGCGCAGGCGGGCCGATACGGCGCGAGAGACGCGGCGAAGAGAACGGCAAGAAGACCCTTGGTCATCGGCGCCACGACCTTCACCGGATTATCGCATTTATCCCGAGCGCGCGCACGCGGCTGGGGTCAGGCGGCTGGGGTTAGCCTGCCGCCGCCCCAAAGGGCGGTGGCAGCCCGGAATGGCTGACCCCACGGTGCGGTCAGGGCTCGACCAGGGAAAGAATCGTCATCGGGGCGTTGCCTTCCAGGCGGTTGTTAACGAACAGAAAGAGCATCTGCTTGTTTTCGCGCGCCCGGTTGATCAGGACGCGCATGGAGTCGCGCGCCTCGGGGTTGGGGTCCTTGATTTCGGAATACGGCGAGAAGCTCTTGACGGCGGTCTCGTAGTTCCGGCCGCGGCGAAGGAGCGCGCGGCAGACCTGGAAACCGGCGGTGGCCGATTCTGGAATTGCGATTTGGGCGCGCAGCTCCGGCATCCGCGACCAGGCATTATAGACATGCGCGGCGCCTCGCGCACGCAGGCAGGCGAAGTAATCCGGCGCGAGGAACTCGGGATTGCGGATCTCCACGGCGTAACGGAAGCCCGGAGCGAGCGCTGCGAGAAACGGGTCCAGTCGTTCCAGGAACGCAGAGAGGGAAGCGCCGGCGACGTGCCCGAATTCCAGGATGACGATCGCCGTCTTATGGCGGTGCGGCTCCAGCGGCCGCAGGAACATCTCGGTAAACGCGTGGCTATCCAGGTACATCTCGTTCGCCTTGCCACCCATCGATCCGTAGCGCGGAAGGGCCGGGAAGACCTTGCAGGTAATGAGCTCCGGAGCCTTGAAAGCGAAACGGAAACCCGAGGGCGTGCGCGCGAACAGGCTGCTCCAGAACTCGACGCTGGGGAATTGGTAGAAAGCGAAATCGCCGCAGACCGTGTGGAATGTCTCCGCGTACTCGCGCAGGCATTCGGCCTCGAACAGGCGGCGGGAGAACCGGCCGCGAGTGAGGTAGCGCTCCCGCGAGTAGATCTGTCCCAGCCAGCCTTCGTATTTCCAGGAACTGCCGCCGATGAAAATACTCTCCGCCGCCAACGCGCTCAGGCGGCCGGCGAAGGCGTCGCGATCGAACTCCCCCGGCTCGGGAAACAACGGGGTCGCCACAATGCCGTCTATTGTACCGAGGCCGCGAGCCGCTGTTGCACGGCGCCGCGCGGGTTGGGTACAGTAAAAGAGTCCACTTTCCTTTAAGCGCCCGTAGCTCAGCTGGATAGAGCGTCTGGCTACGAACCAGAAGGTCGGGTGTTCGAATCACCCCGGGCGCACCATCCTTCCGCGGCATTTGCCCGCATGCAGCGGTGCGGCAGTTCACCTGGCGCCTGGCGATAACATAACCGGTGCTAAGATGTTTTGGCTGCACGAAGTCCAGGGATGATCAGGCGGATAGCGTGAATACCATTTGCAGGCGCTGGGCGCTCATTCTAGTCATTGGCGGCGTCTGCGCATCGTACCTGGCGATTTCGATTGGACGGACTCCGAATACCTACCATGTTTCGTACCCCATGCTGGCAACCCAGTTCCTGAATGGCCGGGTCAGTCTCCCAGTCCAACCGGATCCAGGGTTGTTGGCTCTACCGGATCCGTACGATCCCAAGGCCTACTCCTCCTATCCCTACTTGCTCGATGCATCCCTTTACCACGACAAGTACTACCTGTACTTCGGTCCCGTTCCGGCAGTCGTACTCTTTGCTCCTTACCGTCTCGTGACCGGCCGCGATTTGCCGGAGTCGGTGGCCGTGCCGCTCTTTTGCATCGGCGGGTATCTCAGCTCGTGTTCCCTCTTCCTTCTGTTGGCGGAGCGTAATCGCTGGGCGCTCCCGTTCTGGCTCCAAGGCTCCGTTGTTACGCTACTGGGCTCGGCCTCGATGGTATACCAACTTTTCCAGCGGCCGCAGATCTACCAAGTCGCTATTGCCGCCGGTTTTTGCTTCGTCATGAGCGGTTTTCTGGCTTTGACGGAAGCCATGTACCGGGGGGCTGCCCGGTTGAAGTTACTTCTCTTAGCGGGACTGCTTCTCGGCTTGGCCGCCGGTTGCCGTCCCCATCTGAGCGTCATAAGCCTGGTGGTCCTGGGGGGAGCCGCGATAGGAATGCGGCGGTCAGTGACCTCCGTTGTCGCTGTCGCGATGCCCATGCTCATCGTCGGCGCCGGTCTCGCCTTATACAACTACGTTCGTTTTGACAACCCTTTTGAGCTTGGGCTCGGGTATCAGCTTACTAGCTTCAGTGACGCAAGCGTGCATCGCACGGTGACAACGGGCCTTGCATGCCTCGGTGAGTTTCTCTTCCTGCCTCCCCGCGTTACCGCCGAAGCGCCTTTCCTTCTGTTGAGGCGCGTCAATCCGCTGCCTGGGCGACCTGGACCGGCCCTCTGGACAGAGGGAATGGCCGGGCTCTTTCCGGCCGCTCCTTTGTCCGTATTGGGTTTTCTATTTCCTTGGTTGTGGAGAAGATGGAAAACAGCCGGCGGTGACGAGCGTGTGGAGTGGATTCTTCACAGTATTTACGGGTCCGGTGTCTTGATACTCGTTTCGCTGGCCGCCCTGGGCTGGGTCCTCGGCCGATATCTCATTGATTTTGCGCCGCTGATTTCCCTGGAAAGCGCCGTCCTGCTGGCGGCTTTAGTGAACTCTCGCAAGCGATTGGGAAAGGGGAGACTTCTGCCGGTACTCACGATGGGCGCCGCGGTTTACTGCCTGTTCTTCAACTTGTCGCTTGTAGCGCCTCGGGTGAGCTCCGTCATCGGACATTTATAGAGGCTCGCATATTACACAGCCGGTCTTCGACAGTCAGGCCTCCGCTGGCGGCCGCGCTCGGTCCGATGGCGTGCGGTATTATGCGAGGACCGGTAGAAATGCTTGGCCCCCATCCTGCGAGCGCTTACTTTCCACGCAGGCGATATGTCACTCCAGTTTGCGGGCGGATGGAGGCGCCGGCTACGGCTCGTCCCTGCGGATCCAGCACGCGACCGGCGAAGTTCTTAGGGCCGGCGTCCGACTGCATCGCGCAAAGCGCCCCGGCCAACGGACGGCAAAGAGCCGCCAAACTCGGGGCTCGCGTAGGAATATCCAAGATCCATCCTGCCGTGCGGTAGCACGAATAGAAGAATGGTAATACTATCAGCCTGCTACGGGTTGCGCAAGCGCGGGAGATCGTGCGAGGCAGGTGGATGCGCCGGAGTGGTGGAGACCGGTTCCGCGCGCTAAGATGGTCCCTCTCATTGGAGCGGATCGATGAAACGAAAAATCCTATTGATCGGCGCGCTATCCGCGCTTTCGGCTTGGTGCGCCTCCCCGGTCCGGGAGCGGCGCAATTTCGACGCCGGCTGGCGGTTTTTCCGGGGCGATACGACTGGAGCGGAGCGCATTGCATTCGACGACGCCGGCTGGCGGAAGATCGACCTGCCGCATGACTGGTCCATCGAGGGACCGTATAACGCCGCCAACGCCAGCGGGACGGGCTACTTGCCGGGCGGCATCGGATGGTACCGCAAGGGGTTTCCGCTCGATCCGTCGCTCGCCGGGAGGAAGATTTTCCTCGCGTTCGACGGCGTATATCGCGACAGCGACGTGTGGATCAACGGGCATCTTCTTGGCCATCGGCCATACGGCTATTCGTCGTTCGAATACGATTTGACGCCGTACGTTACGTTCGGCGCAAGAACCAACGTCGTGGCCGTCCGCGTGGACCACAGCGTGGCTGCGGATTCTCGCTTCTACACCGGATCGGGCATTTACCGGCACGTCTGGCTCACTGTCGCTCAGCCGGTGCATATTCCGAATTGGGGGCTATACGTACACACGCCGGTGGCCGCCGCCGGAGAAGCGTTGGTTTCGATAGAGACCAGCGTGCAGAACGAGTCGAGGACTCCCGCCGCCGTGCGAGTGGTCTCCACGGTTGAGGACGCCGCCGGGAAGGAAGCCGGCAGCGCGTCCTCCGAGACGCAAGTGGCGGCCGGCGGAAGCCACGTGTTCGTACATCAGGCAGCGGTAGCCAATCCCAAGTTGTGGTCCACCGAGGAGCCGAACCTCTATACCCTGGTGACGCGAGTCTACTCGGGCGGCGATCGAACGGATGAATACCGCACGCCGTTCGGCATCCGCTCGATCCGCTTCGATTCCAATCGCGGCTTCTTCCTGAACGGCAAGCCGGAAAAGTTGCTCGGCGTCTGCCTGCATCACGATTTGGGCGGGCTTGGCGCGGCGTTTTCCGAGCCGGCGCTGGAACGGCGACTGAAGACACTCAAGGCGCTCGGGGTGAACGCTATCCGCTGCTCGCACAACCCGATGGCGCCGGAGGAATACGATCTCTGCGACCGTCTGGGTCTGTTGGTTATGGACGAGGCCTTCGACGAATGGACGGGCGGCAAGCACAAATGGATTGAGGGATGGAACGCCGGAACACCGGGGACGCGAGGATATCACGAGGTCTTCGACGAATGGGCCGTGCGCGACCTGCGGGACATGGTGTTGCGCGACCGCAACCACCCGAGCATCGTACTCTGGAGCATCGGCAACGAGATTGATTATCCGGGCGACCCGTTCGCCGATCCGCGCGGGCCCGGCGGTCTGAAGCCGGGAACTCTGGACGCCAACCTGCTGCCTCCGGTCGCGCGCAAGCTGGTCGCGGCAGTCAAAGCCCTGGACGGCTCGCGGCCGGTCACGCAGGCGCTGGCGGATATCGCGACGTCCAACGCAACCGGGCTGGCAAACTTGCTCGATGTCGCAGGCTACAACTACCTCGAACAGAATTACCCGCGCGATCGCCAGAGCTACCCGGAACGCATCATCCTGGGCAGCGAGAATTCACACTCGTTGCAGGCGTGGCGCGCGGTGGCGGTGAATGACTACGTCGCCGGGCAGTTCCTCTGGACCGGCATTGACTATTTGGGCGAGGCTGGCCGCTACCCGAGCCGCGGCAGCGGGGCCGGGCTTCTCGATCTGTGCGGGTTCCGGAAGCCCCAATCCTATCTGCGCGAGGCGCTATGGAGCGCTCGCCCCATGGTTTACGCCGCCGCGCAGGCGGGCGGCGCGCGCGGATTGGCCGAGCACTGGAACTGGGAGAAGGACCAGCGCAAGACCATCCCCGTTACCGTCTACACCAATTGCGATTCCGCGGAGCTGTTCCTGAACGGGCGCTCGCTCGGCGAGAAGCCGCTGGAGGACAAGCTGCAGCCGGAGCTGCGCTGGGATGTCCCCAACGAGCCCGGCGCGCTTCGCGCCGTTGGCAAACGCGCCGGCGCCGAAGCCGCGCGGTTCGAGTTGAACACAGCCGGCGTGGCCAACCGGCTGGCAATCAGCGCGGATGTATCCGCTCTACGCGCCGATCGCGGAGACGTGGCGAGTTTTGAAATAAGTGCGCTGGATGCGCTGGGCCGGAAGGTCTACGCCGCCGATTTGGAGATCGCAGCCGAAGTCACCGGCCCGGGCGTATTGGCGGCGCTCGATACGGGCGACCTGCGGGACGTGACGTCCGTTCAGTCGGGTCACCGAAAGGTATTCGAAGGCCGCGCGCTCGCGATGGTGCGCGCCACCGGTTCGGGGCAGATCACGCTTCGAGTCTCGGCCCCCGGTCTCAAGGGCGCGGAGGTTTCCATTCCGGCGAAGTGAACGGCCCGCAACGGCGCGTGTCGCGGCGATGAAGACAGCGCGAGATCGGCATGGGTCCCGCCAGACCGACCGGCGCCTCGCGAATTCCCGCCTGAACCACACGTGGATCGACGCGCCGGACGCGGCATATTACCATGGACCTTTCCGAAGGATGGAAGAACTCGCGCAAATCCGGAATGCGATTGCGGACCTCGATGAGGATAAGGCGCTGGACCTGATCCGCACTGCACTGACCGACGGCGTTCGAAGCGATGCAGTGCTCCGCGCCTGCCAGGACGGCATGACGGAGGTTGGCACGCGCTTCGAATGCGGGGATTACTTTGTGGCCGAGCTGGTGGTCTCCGGCGAGATCTTCAAGCGGGCGGGCGCTTTGCTGCGGCCGTCGCTCACGACCGGCGGGGGAAACGCCGGCAAGATCGTCCTCGGTACGGTGAAGACGGACATCCACGATCTCGGGAAGAACATCGTCGCACTGATGCTCGAGTCGGCCGATTTCGAAGTGATTGACCTCGGCGTGGACGTGCCGCCCGCGCGCTTCGTCGAAGCGCTCCGCGAAACCGGCGCGACGGTGCTCGGCTTGTCCGGCCTGCTCACGTTCGCGATAGACAACATGCGGCAGACCGTGGCCGCCGTATCGGAAGCGGGTCTGCGCGAACGCGTGAAAATCATGATCGGCGGCGGGCCTGTGGACGCTAACGCGTGCCGGTATACAGGCGCGGACGACTGGGGCGCCAACGCGAATGTGGCCGTGCGGCTCGCGCGGAACTGGCTCCAGCCGGAACTCGCTGGCCGATCGAGTACGAGTGGGACGGAATAGTGGCGGGATGACGCCTCAATCGGAATTCGCGGAGCGGCGGTACGCGGAACGCAAGACCCGATTCGATGACGCGCTGGCGCTGCACCGTCCGGACCGCGCGCCGGTATTCGCCCGGTTTGGCGGCTTGCTCGCCGATCTGGAAGGCGTCACGCGCCAGGCCCTCTACGAGGACCGTGAACTGGCGCAGCGCGCGCTGGAGAAAGCCATGCTTCGGTTCGAGCCGGATGCGGGTTCGGGCATGTGGCACACTCCCGGCCCTAGCGCCGCGCTCGGCGACCGCTCCACGGCATGGCCGGGCCACGGCGCGGGACCGAACGTGTCCTTCCAATATCGCGAGTACGAGTTCATGAAAGCGGAAGAGTACGACGCGTTCCTGGCGGACCCTTCCGATTGGGCGATTCGAACGTACCTTCCACGGGTGTTTGCCGGCCTTCAGGGGCTGTCGCAGCTCCCGCCGCTTTCATTTGCGCTGCTCGGGTATTACGCCGCCTTTCAGTTCGCGCACGTGTTTGCGCTTCCGGATCTGACCGCCGCGTTCGAAGCGCTCGCGAAGGCGGGCCGCGCGCAGATGGAGTGGGTGGCGGCGCAGGCAGAATCCGCGCGGCGTTTGCAAGCGCTTGGCTTTCCGGGGCTCCCGATCTTCCGCGGTAGCCTGCTGGAAGCGCCGTTCGATTTTCTCTCGGACACGTTGCGGGGGATGCGCGGCATCTTTCTCGACATGCGGCGCTGCCCCGAGAAGTTGCTGGCGGCCCAGGAGAAAGTCATCGGGCCGCAAATTGAAACAGCGCTTGCCGTCAGCAGGGCCAGGAACTGTCGGTATTCGTTTCTGCCGCTGCATCGCGGTTCGGATGGGTTTATCTCGCTTCCCGCGTTCGAGCGGTTCTACTGGCCGCAGCTCAAGACCATGTTGCTGCGGCTCATAGATCTGGGGATCACGCCCGTGGTGTTCTATGAGGGGTGTTGGGAGCGGCGTCTCAGCTATCTTGCCGATCTACCGAAGGGCAAGACCATCGGCATCTTCCAGAGGAGCGACATCTTCCAGGTGATGGATGCACTCGAAGGCGCGATGTGCATTCTGGGCGGCATGCCGGTCAGTATGCTGACTTCGTCAACTCCAGACGAGGTCCGCGACTACACCCGGAGAGTGTGTGAACGCGCCGGCAAGTCGGGCGGCTTCATCATGACCACCGACGTCGGCGAACTGGAAGGCTGCAACCCCGAGCTGGTCAAGGTTTGGATCGATACGACCAAAGAGTGCGGAGCGGCGTGAGACGCGCCCTGAGCGCGGAGAGCCACGCCGTCCGGCTTGATCCTACTTTTCTCCGATGTGCAGCGCCACGATGCCGCCGGTGAGCGTTTCGTAGCTCACGCTGGCGAAGCCCCGGTGGCGCATCTCCTCCGCCAGCTCCTTCGCCGCCGGGAATTTGCCGCACCGATTCCGGCAGGTAGCGATAGGCGTCCGGCGAGCCGGAGAGCGCGCCGCCGATCCCGGGAGAATGCGCCGGGAATAGAATCCGTAAAGCGCCGCGAAGGCTGCGTTAGATGGCTTGGAGAATTCCAGGATGGCCGCCATCCCTCCGGGCCGCAGGACGCGGCGCATTTCGTCGAGCCCGGCTTCGTAATTAGCCAGGTTGCGAAAGCCGAAGGCCACGGTGATCAGGTCGAGCGATGCGTCGGCCAAGCGGCAGCCGCAACGCGTCGGATTCGAACAGCCGCCGCGCGGCGCGGCGCGCGATCTTCGCGCCGCGCGGCCACGAGCATGGGATGGCAGAAATCGGAGCCGAGCGCCGCCGCCGAGCTTGGCTTCCGCGCAGCCTCCAGCGCCAGCAACAGATCGCCGGTGCCGCAGCAGATATCGAGGACGCGGGCGTCGGGGCATTCCAAAATGGCGCGCGCCCGCCGCGCCGTGTGCGCGCGCCAGCGCCGGTCGAGATTGAACGAGAGCAGGTGATTGGCCAGGTCGTAGCGCTGCGCCACGCGTCCGAACATTTCGCGCACCCAGTGTGCGGCTTCGCGCTCCGTGTGCGCGCCGGGCGGAGTGGTCCCGCTCATGACAGGGCGAACCGGATGGCATCGAGCACCGGCGCGTTCCTCGATTCCCGAGACCACTGCGGTTTCGCCGATGCGCACCGGAACGACAAAATGAACGGTCGCCGCGGACGGTCTTCTTGTCGTGCACCAATCGCGCCAGCAGGTTCGCGGCCGCGATCCCCCCGAGCGGCGGGATGGGGCCATAGAGCCGCGATCAGTTCAAGAATATCGACGCTGTCCTCGGCGGAGAGATAACCGGTCGCTCTCGGCCAGGTAGGTCGCCGCGCGCATGCCGAACGCGACCGCTTCGCCGTGCAGGAAGCGCGTGTATCCGGTCTCGGATTCGAGCGCATGGCCGAACGTGTGGCCGAAGTTCAGAATGCGGCGCAGGCCGCCTTCGCGCTCGTCGGCCGAGACCACTTCGGCCTTCATGCGCACCGAATCGGCGATGATGCGGTCCACTGCGTCGGGGCTGCGCGCCAGCACATCGTCGCTGATGCTCGGCAAGGAAGCGGAACAAGGCGGTTTCGCGGATCACGCCGGCTTTGATGACTTCGTAAAGACCCGCGCGGTACTCGCGTTCGGGAAGCGTATCGAGCGCCGCGGGGTCGATCAGCATTGCGATCGGCTGATGAAAACTGCCGATCAGGTTCTTGCCTACCGAGAGGTTTACGCCCGTTTTTCCGCCGACGCCTGCGTCCACCTGAGCCAGAAGCGTGGTGGGGACCTGAATCGCCGGGATGCCGCGCATGAAGATGGCGGCCAGAAAACCGGCCATGTCGGTGACCATGCCGCCGCCAAAGCGCGATCACGAGGCTGGTTCGATCGGCTCCCAGGCGCACCATTTCTTCGGCCGCGGCTTCGAGCGGCGCCAGACGCTTGTGTTCTTCGCCGCCGGGTAACAGGATACGTGCGCAGTTCACGCCCGCCAAGCCGCGATTCCAGGGCGGCGCCCTGATGACGCCAAACATCCTCGTTTGATACGACGAAGACCTTCCCGCAATCGGGCGGAAGATATCGCCCTACGCCGGCCGTGACGCCGCGCTCGACAACGGCGTAATAGCGCCCATGAGGCGTATCTACGGGAAACGAGGGCATACGCCCCTTTGTATCATTTCCGCGGGTTCGTCCGTTAAGATCGCGACGCCTACACCGTGAAGTCGTTGGAGCCCGGCGCCAGATCTTTGCGCGTCCCGCGCCATTCAAACACTCCCGGCGTCCCGGCCGGCAATTGAACGGATATCCGCCACGTCTGGCCCGCGGGTTCCACGCGCACGTCCACGCTGCCTTTGGGGTGCGGCACGGAGCCTGCCACGAAAGGCAGTTTGCCGAGGTGCGGCCGCACGGACACGCGGCGAAAACCCGGCGCCGCCGAATCCACGCCCAGAACCGTGCGGAAAATCTCGATGTTCGGGCTGGCGCTCCAGGCGTGGCAATCGGAGCGCGAAGGCGCGCCGGGGCTTTCCACGTTCTCGGCGAACGTGGTGAGGCCGTTCGCGATCATCTTGCGCCAGTCGTCGAGTTGCTCCAGATAGCCATCGCCTTCGCCCGCCATCGCCAGCGCCTGATGCATGTAGAAGCGGAAGAACAGGCCGGCGGTAGCGAGTTCGGGAGCGGTCTGGATGCGCGCCATCAGATCGCGCGCGGCCTGCCCTTCGATAGCGCCGGCGAGCACGGCGAGAATGTTGGCGTGTTGCGAGAACTGGTTCCTGGCGGGCGTATCGGCGTACATCTTCTTTTCGGGATCCCAGTACAGCGACTGCGCCGTTGCCAGCAACTGCCGGCGCTTCTCGCGGCACAGATCGGCTTCGGCGCGGATGCCGAGCGCGTCTTCCATTTCGGCCGCCCATCCAAAGGCCAGCAACAGCAGAAAATCGAACGGCGCGGACGATCCATCCGAGGCTTGGGGCGGATTACCGCCTTGCCATTTCGGAGTCCAATCCATGAACCGCCACCACGGCAGAGGACCGAGCGAGCCGTTTTCCTTCTGAAAGCCCGCGAAGAAGCTCAGCACGGCGCGCACGCCGGGCAACATCCGCCGCACAAACGCGGGATCGTCCACGTACCAAAAATAATCGTGGACCATGGCGATCCACCACGGCGCAAAGGCGGGAATGTACTGTTCGAGGCGCGTGGGATAGCGGCTCATGGGGCAGCCCTCGCTCTGGCGCGAATCGTTCAGTAGATCGATGGCGTTGCGCAGCAGGCGGCCGTCGCCGGCGTTGAAGAGCGAAATCAAGCCCTGGACGCGCGTATCGCCGCCGTACTGGAGTTGCTCGTAGTAGGGGCAATCCATGTACGTCTCGTGCGCGCACAGGCGCGCCGTGCGCCACCCAACGTCGAGCATCTTCTGTATGTCGGGCGTAGCGGCGTCGAACCGCGCGCGGCGCTCGAACGGGAATCCGACGTACGTGGCGCGCAGATCGTCGATGGCGAGCGCCTGGTCCTTGGTTTGGACGTCCAGTTCCAGGTAGCGATAGGTGCGCCACCATAACGGGCGAAATGTGCGGCGCGCGCCGCCATCGGCCGTGAACTCGTCGTAGTAGCCTACGAACTGCTTGCCGTCCACGTCGTCGCGATTGCCTTTCTCCGAGGAGCGGCCTCCCGAGGCGGGCGCGACGTAGAGCGATTCCGCGTACCTCATGCGAACCACCGCGTCGCGGCCGCCGGTCACAATCAGTTCGGGATACGCCGTGGTGAGGTGGGTTTGATCGAGCAGCAGCGTCGCGCGCGTTTGCGGCGGGATCGTCACCGGAGAGGGCGCGGCGGGAAAGCCTGCGGGTTGGGGAATGCCGGAGACGCGGCGCAATTTCTGAAGGCGCTGCGGCTGCTCCTCCATGGCAGGAATGGTGCGCTCGACGAGCATCCAGCGGCTGGGGGAATCGCTGGCTTCGCGTCCGGCCGCGTTGCCGATCGCGACCGCCGGGCGCCACGCGGAATCGTCGAAATCCCCGGTCTCCCATCCCCAAAGGTACTTGCGGCCATCCACCTGGTCGGCGAGCCCGGCCGCCCAATAGCCTCGCACTTGCGATGCGGCGGCGATGGGCGAGTACGCATCGGAGAGCGCGCACTTCCACTCGGCGCCCGTATCCACCACGCGTTCGGCTTGCGAATCACCCTGCATCAGGAAGCCCGTCCGCAGGGTGATCTGCGCTTGCGGAGCCTGGTCGGCGAAATTCCAGATGATCGCGGCCAGAGTGTTCTTGCCGGTTTGGAGGTATGGGGCCAGGTCGAGAGTCTCGAAGCGCCAGTGGAAGAGGTCTCCGCGCGCGGGTCCCCAGGAGACACGGCGGCCGTTGACGAACAGTTGGTAGCGATTGTCGGCCGAAACATGCGCGATGAAACGCCCCGGCTTGGCGGCCAGGTCGAACGTGCGCCGGAAGTGGTAAACGCCGTAGTCGTAAGCCGGCGCGTCGCGGACGGCGATCCAGCGGGCGGTCCACGCTCCACGCAATAAGCTGGATGGCGCCTGGCCCGCGGCCAAGCCTGCCGCGGCTGCCTGCCAGAAGAAATGCCGGCGCGTGGCCCGCGGGAAAACGGTGGACAATGAACGGCTCACGAGTGGTTCCTCCGCGATGCGGCCCGGCGGTCGAATTTCCACGACCGGCTCCGCTCAGTTGAGCTTAAAGCGTACGCTCGCGTGCATCCCCGGTTTCAGAGCCGCAAGCGTATTGACGAATTCCACGATTACGCGGTCCTTCTCGATATTCTTCACGTCGCCGCTCAACGCGGCGTTGGTCAGCTCCGGAATCAGCACCAGCGCGGGCATGCCGGGCACGATGCGTTTGAGCAAAGGAGGCTCCGGGTCGAGCGTGACCTGCATGTTGGCGAAATCGGTAGCGATCACGAACATCTGCTTGCCAATATCGTCCGCCACCTGGCCGGGCGCGCCGTTACGCGCCACCACGATCCCGCTCACCGGCGCGATGACGTCGGCGGCGTTCAAATCGCCCTTGGCCGCTTCGAGCGCCTGCTGCTTCTCCTCGACGTTCTTCTCTTCATTCGCGACCAGCTTTTGCAGCCCGTCCACGTAATCGGACGCCGTTCGCAAGGACTGCTGCTTCAGCTCGTATTCCTTTGCCTGCGCGGCGAATAGTTTTTGAGCCTCGGCGAATGCGTTGGCCGATATGGCGCCGAGGCGGTATCGCGTTTGCGCCGTGCCCCAGCGCTCCTGCGCCGCCCCGTACGACAAGCGGGAGCGCTCCAAATCCGCATTGGCGCGCGATTCTTCCAGGCGGGCCGCGTTCAGCGATTCTTCGGTTTTATCCGCGAGCGATTGGGTGCGCTCGAGCGCCTTCGAAGCGCTTTCCACTTCGGATTCCAGTCCCTTCGAACTGATGCGCGCGAGCGTATCGCCTTCGTTGACTTCCTGGCCGACATCGGCCAGGAAAGCGTCGAACGGTTCCGCCGGATACCGCTCCTACCGCAAGCACGTTCTCCGGTTCGATAAGCCCGGAGAGAGTGGCTATTCCGTTCTCGGGAAGCGTGAGAGCCTCGGCGGCGCGCGGCGGAGCGGCTTTAGGAACGGCGCGGCGCATGGCCAGCCAAACGCCCCCCAGCGCGGCGGCCAAAATCACGGCCAGCGATAGGACCAGGAACCACTTGCCCCGCATAGGTTAATGATAGAGTAGCACCAGATAAAAGGGCGAAGCCCTTGTTCGCCGCCGCCGTTGCGCGCGCTGCGTGGGACAGGCCATCGGTTCTCGTGGCCTGTCGGGTCGATCGGGGGAGACAGGCGACAAATGGCGATCGCCCGTCCCACCAAAACATGCCAAGGTCTAAGGAGAATTATTCAATGAGCCGAGAGCCTCATATCGCCGTGGTGGGCAGCGCCAACGTGGATTTAACCACCTTCGCCGGCCGGTTTCCGCGCGCCGGAGAAACCATCTTCGGCGACCGCTTTCATCTGGGGTTCGGAGGTAAAGGAGCGAATCAGGCCGTGGCGGCGCGGCTCTGCGGCGCGCGGGTTTCGATGGTGGCTCGCGTGGGCGACGACCTGTTCGGTCCCGCCACCGTCGAGAACTTTACCTCGCGCGGAATCGACGCCAGTCACGTTTGGATTACGCCCGGCGTTTCCAGCGGCGTGGCGCCGATCTTCGTGGAAACTACCGGCGAGAATCGCATCCTGGTGGTGAAGGGAGCTAACGACGCGCTGCTGCCGCGCGACATCGACGCGGCCGAGGATCTGATCGAGACGGCCGATTGCCTCGTGCTGCAACTCGAAATTCCACTCGAGACGGTTTACTACGCGCTTCGCTTCGCGCGCCGCCACGGCATTCGCGCTATCCTCAACCCGGCGCCGGCCTGCGCGTTGGATATGCGGGAAATGGCCAACGTGGATTACCTCGTACCGAATGAGACGGAAGCGGAAGCGCTCACCGGCATGACGGTGCGCGATCTGGATGAAGCAAGAGCGGCGGCCGCCCGCCTGCTTGAGAGCGGCGCGCGGCGGGTAATCGTAACCCTGGGCGCCAACGGAGCGTTGCTCGCGTCGGCGGAAAAGGCCGAGCGCGTTACGCCGTACCGCGTCGATCCCATAGATACCACGGGCGCCGGCGACGCGTTCATCGGAAGCTTCGCGTGCTTCCTGGCGGGTGGGTGCGAAGAGATGGAGGCGGTTCAGCGAGCCAACGTCTACGCCGCCCTTTCCACGATGGGAGTGGGTACGCAGATTTCGTTCGCCACGCGCGAGCGGTTCGAGGAGGCGTGGAGAACGCTTGGAGAGTAGTGGCGGCGTGGCGCGCCGGCAGATCCAACGGCTCGAAAATGGGGGACAATCGAGTCATGGCCGTCCGTGAGTGGGCCCTGGGATTGGCGGCCGCTCTCGCTCTGGCGATTGCCGCTCCGGCGCAGTCCACCAGCCCGAAGAACCTCGCCATCGGGAAATTGCTGGTCGCGAACCGGAATCTGCGCGACCCCAACTTCTACCACACCGTCGTGCTGCTGGTGATTTATCAGAACGACGCGGTCGTGGGCCTTGTCCTGAATCGCAGCAGCCGCGTGTCCGTCTCCGCCGCGTTCGACGTGAGGGAGGCTAAGGGCCGCGGCGACCCGGTTTATCGCGGCGGTCCGGTTGAACCTTCCACTACGTACGCATTGTTGCGCACTGCCAGCAGGCCGCAGGGCTCCACGCAGATTCTCGGCGATGTGAGTTTGATCGCCGCCGAATCGGTGTTGCGGAAAACCATGGCTTCGTCCGTTCTGGCGGATTCCTTCCGTGTCTATGTGGGATATGCTGGCTGGACCGCCCGTCAGCTTCAGGACGAAGTCGCGACAGGGTCGTGGTACATCTTCCCGGGCGACGCCAAGACAGTCTTCGATCCGAATCCCCAAACTCTATGGGATCGCCTGATCGAGCGCACGGGCGGGCTGTTTGCGCTGCTGTCGCCACTATGGCGCTCTTCGCTACAGGCGATCTGAACCTCGTGGCGTACGCTTTAGCGAGCTGCGGCGAACTTCAGTTCGACGCGGCGGATCGCAGGCTGAAGCCCGCGACGGCACGCTGAAGCGTGCGCCACGGGGCCCTACATACTTGCCAACAAGATCCACTCCAGTTCTTCTGTGGTTAGCGTGATCGGATTCGCTTTCATGCTGCTGGCGACGGATGCTTTGGCGGCCAGAGACGCGACGTCGCTTTCCGTGACGCCATAGGCGCGGAGCGGCGGAATTTCCAGCGCCTGGCGGAGTTCGCTAATGCGCTTGACGCCGTCATCGGCGGTCGCTGCCGGAGAGCCCGTGAGCAATTGCGCGAGTTCGTTGTAGCGGCGGAGCGCATCGCTCGCGGGCGCGCGTTTGCGGAGGGCCTGGATGTTGGCCTCCATCACCTGTGGCAACAGGGCCGCGCACACGGCTCCGTGGGGGGCGTGAAATTCGCCGCCGATGGGCGCGGCGAATCCGTGCGCCGCTCCCAGGCCGGCGTTGGCCAGCGAGAGTCCGCCCAGCAGGCTGGCCCACGCCATATCCGTGCGGGCCTCGCGATCGGCGCCGTTTGCCCAAACGCGAGGCAACGCAACCGACGCGCGCCGTATGCCCTCGGCGCAATACAAATCCGTCATCCGGTTCGCGCGCGAGGAGACGAACGGTTCGATAAGCTGCGTGAGCGCGTCGAGGCCGGTCGAAGCCGTCACGTTGCGGGGCAGGTCCAGCGTCAATTCCGGATCCACCAGCGCGAGGCGCGGCAACATGCCCGGGCTGCGAAGGCTCGCTTTCACGCCGTGTTCGGGCGATCCGAGAACGGCGTTGCGCGTGGCCTCCGATCCCGTTCCGGCCGTGGTCGGAATCGCTATGAACGGCGCCGAAGGTTGCGTCAGAGGTTTGCCGCGGCCAATGACTTCGATGTAGTCGAGCGGGTCGCCCGCATTCGTCAGCAACGCCGCAATGGCTTTGCCCCCATCGATGGCGCTGCCGCCGCCAAAGGCGATGACCAGGTCGCAGTTCTCCTCGCGGGCCAGTTTGGACCCGTTGCGAGCCAGATCCACCGTTGGCTCGCCCGGAGTGCGGAACGTCACGCTGCTCACGCCGGCGCTCGTAAGACCGGCGATGAGTCGCTGCGCGCGGCCGGGTGAAGCTCCCGTCACAACCAACGCGCGCCGGCCCATGGCCGCCGCTGCCGCGGGAGCCTCCGCCGCCACGCCCTCTCCGAAGACGATGCGCCCCGCGGTAGCGAATTCGAAACGCATCGCTTACCACTCCGAATCGGCGGGGAAGACGTTCGAAAAGACCGTCCGCGTGCGTGGCTCGGCCAGCAAATCGGCTGCCGCCGCGGCCCATGCCTGGTAGTGCGCCGTTTCCTTGTGTCTGGCCGTATCGCTCGCGTCGCGGTAACACTCCACCAGCACAAAGCGCGCCGGGTCGCCGGCCTGTTGAATCACGTCGAAGCGCGCGATGCCCGGTTCCAGGAGACTGTTGCGAGCGTTTTCCAAAGTAATCTCCTTGAACCGCTCGACGCATTCCGGCTTGACGTGTATATAGACTTGCATGATCAACATAGGACAACCCTCATCATAAGGCGAATCGGCGCGGGTGAAACGGCTGCCGCTCGCCACACGATCATGCTGATGGCCGCCGTCTTCGAGGACGGATCGACCGAAGGATCGCGCCCGGAGCTCGATTTCATCGAGTACCGGCGCCTCGGAGGCATGCTGGAGACGGATCGCCTACGCGGCGTGGTCGGGCGGCAGCGCGACCTCCCACTTCCGGGGCCACGGCGGAGAGCTTGGTCGGCCAGCTCCTTCGGGTCCGGCCGACGCGCTGAGGTCCCTCGGGGAGGTCGAGTTTTTCGGTATCTCGACGCGCCAGATCGCCAGCGCAACCCCCGCGCAGATGGCCGCGTTCGGGGTGGGAGTGCATGCCGCGAGGGCCACGGCGCTGGCCATCTGCCGCCTGCGGACGCGGGATGGCAGTGCGGCCGACAGGGACCGCGCCTTCGCCGCCGCGCTTGACCGCGTCACGGTCGAAAACGCTAAGGCGTGGGACGCGTACCGTGACTACGTGATGCGAACGAATGGGAGGCTGAGATGAAGGCGAACCGAGTGGCTGCGCTGCTCGCGGGCGTCATGGTGGTGGCCCTGCAGCCCGCCAAGCCCCAGTCGGGATCCGGTCAATCTGGCTGCGTATCAAGCGCAACTGCCCCGGGTTCGCAGCCCCCTGACAACTCGTGCAGTCTTTTAGACTTGGTCGCAGCTCTCGCGGGTAGCGGCACCGTCTGGCCGCTCGTCGGCTCATGGTCATGGGCTGACAACTGGCCGGATGGCTGGATCGCTTACGAGAGCCTCACAGCCGACGGTGAGTGCGAGTACCAGACCGAATGCGACTTTCTCGATACGCTGGCCGACGCGACGTCGCCTCCAGGGCCGATGATGTGCCCGCCGACGCTCCTGCCGCCCCTGCAGTGGACAGACAACACGTACTTCCTAGCCAATGCTTACACGGTCCATGACATTTCGTCTCCGTGCCCGGATCGAACCAAGGCAAGATGCGGACCCTCGTGACTGGCTGCGATTATGACTCCTTGGTGGCGGTTGCCGACACCCACACCTGCACCTGTTCAGGCGACTACATCTGGACCCCTGGCGGCTGCAACTGCCCGAACGGGGAAGTAGTGCTCAACTACTACACTCAGCAGTGCGGCTACCCGAGCGGCAACGGCGGCCAAGACGACGGCAACTGCGCGGGCGGTGCTTATGATTGCGACTGGGACTGGTACTGCGGCGACGACCTCTGCTGCTGTGAGTATGGCTCATCCGACGCCCCCGAGTGTGGTTATTATGGGGACTCGGGATACTGCAGCGACGACGGCTGCTGCTCGCAGGACCTCGAGGACATCGTAATTGCTATAAGCGGAGGCGGGTATTCGCTCACTTCACCCTCGGACGGTGTTCCATTCGACATGACTGGAAGCGGCAAGAAAATCCGTGTCGCGTGGACGGCTGCCGGCTCGGACACCGCCTTCCTGGCGCTGGACCGCAACGGCAACGGCAAGATCGACGACGGTACCGAGCTATTCGGTAACTTCGCGCCGCAGCCTGGTCCGGCGAACGCGAGGAACGGTTTCCATGCGCTGGCGGTCTACGACCAGCCCGAGAATGGGGGCAACGGCGACGGATGGATCGACGCCCAGGACGCCATCTACCCCAAATTACTCCTCTGGATCGACGGAAATCACAACGGGATCTCCGAGCCCGACGAGTTGTTTACCCTCCCGCAGTTGGGAATCGCGCGGATCTCGCTGAGCCACCAGGAGGACAAGTGGAAAGACGCGTTCGGGAACATTTTCCGCCGTCGCGCCCAGATAGTGACAGCCCGGTCCCTGCTTGGGAAGGAGAGCTGGGCGTCCGACGTAACGCTGAAAGTCGCAAAGTAACGGCGGCCAGGCGGCTGTAGAGATCACTCAGTCAGAGGCGCGCACCTTTCGAGGGCGCCGGCACTCCCGAGCAGATCCTCACTTTGATCCGCGAGGCAGACCAGCCGGTCACCAAGGTCGCCGAGACGGTGCGCCACTAACGTGGGATCACGGCGCTCCCCACCGGCCCGAGCTTCGCGTGCGACGCTTTGGCCGCGCTTTGTGCGGGACCCGGCCTTTCTGCGTTCCCCGGGTGGAGAGTTACCGCTACCACTGAATCGAGGAGGCATTCCAGCATATCAGGGCGTTCTCGCTCCAAAAGCCCGTGGTGTTGGTAGAGGCCGACGAAGCGGCGGACCCCGCGACCCCGTGCACCGTGGCGCTGGGCCGAGGCGCCGAGCGAATCCACTGCGGTGGCGCCCCAGCGCGGCCACAGGGCGTGGCAATTAACTCCAGCTTTCACCCGAACTGGCGCTCCGCGAGTGGCCCGCCGGTGCTGATGCTCAGCCCGACGCTCACGTGTACGCAGGTCAGTGGCGATGCCTTGCTGGAGTTTCAAAGGGACGGCGTCGAGTACGCGGCTCTGGGCATCTCCGCAACGGCCCTGCTCGCGGCGTTGGCAGGAATGGTCTGGCCCGTCGCGCGCGCGCGGTTTTAATAGACCGTCCTCGACATCAGGTGGTTCCGCGCGGCCGCGCGCGAAATATTTCGGCGAGTTTCTCCGCCGCGCGCCGACTCTCTTTATACAAGGAGTTCCAGCCATGAAGGATCCGTCCCGCGAGCCGCCCGTTACGGCGCTGCTCATCGGCGAGTATGGCGACGACCGAGTCCTCATCCGCGACATCTTCCACAGGCAGGGCTGGCGGCTGATCGAGGCCCCGGCGTGGCGTAAGGCTCTGACGCGTCTCCGCGCCAGGCCCGTGCAGGTGGTGCTGGCTGAGAGTGAGTCTCCTAATGGCGGGTGGAAAAGCATCCTCGGCGATTTGCGCGCTCTGGCCCGCCCGCCTCAACTCATCGTCGCTTCGCGCGACGCCGATGAGTGCCTTTGGTCGGAGGTCCTGAATCTGGGCGCATTCGATTTGCTCGCTCGTCCGTTGGACCGCGAGGAAGTGGAGCGCGTCATCGACTCAGCCATCCGCAATCCCGATCCACACCGGGAAATCGCCGTCGCCGCGGCCTGAGCCGTTCCCCGCCTGTTTTCGCCCGCCCGAACGCCGAATTTCACCTCGGCTATGTGCCTATCCTAACAAGCCGCTTGTAACTATAACACCCTGCATATAGATAAAAACCTTGACGCCACACTATATATTGGGGCAACATTACAAATGCGACCCCCCGGCAGGAAATTCCCAGGTTTGGAGGATGGTATGGGATTGCTCTCCGTGAATTTAACTGCAAAAATCGAGTCATCCATGAAGCAAAACGAGGAAATTGCCGTTACAGGAATCCGGTTCCCGCGCTACTTTACCGCTAAGCTGGAACCCGGCAAAACCCCGTATGACGAAGTACAGTGGGAGACGCGGACGGCTTCCATCGGCAACGATAAGGGAGAGCTCATCTTCGAGCAGCGCGATGTGGAAGCGCCCTCGGATTGGTCGCAGACCGCCACCAATATCGTCGCCAGCAAGTATTTCCACGGCAAGCTGGGCTCGCCCGAGCGCGAGACTAGCGTGGCGCAGCTCGTCCAGCGCGTGGTCAACTCCATCTCCGAGTGGGGAAAAACGGACGGCTACTTCCGAACTCCGGAGGATGCCGGGAATTTCCGGATGGAACTGGCGCACCTGATGCTGACGCAGAAGGCCTGCTTCAACTCCCCGGTCTGGTTCAACGTCGGCGTGAAGGAAGGCAGAGGCTACGGCTGGGTTTACGACAAAGAGGCCGGGCGCATTTCGAAGCTGGCGTCGGGAACCGTGCGCCCGCAGTGTTCGGCGTGTTTCATCGTATCGGTGAAAGACTCGCTCGAATCGATTCTCGATCTCGCAAAGACCGAGGGCATGTTGTTCAAGTGGGGATCGGGCACGGGCAGCAATCTCTCGACCCTTCGCGAAGAGGACGCGGTGCTTTCGGGCGGCGGGCGCGCTTCCGGCCCTCTCTCCTTTATGAAAGGGTTCGACGCTTTCGCCGGCGTGATCAAGTCCGGAGGTAAGACCCGGCGCGCCGCCAAGATGGTGATCCTCAACGCGGATCATCCGGATATCGAAGCGTTCATCCAGTGCAAGGCCAAGGAAGAGAAGAAAGCTTATTCGCTGGTGGACGCCGGATACGACGCCGGTCTCGACGGCGAAGCCTACAGCTCCATCTTCTTTCAGAACGCCAACAATTCCGTGCGCTCGACCGACGCGTTCATGGAAGCGGCGGCGGCCGATGGCGACTGGTGGACGCGCTCCGTTTCCTCCGGCCAGCCCGTGCGCCGCTACAAAGCGCGCGAGCTGATGCGGCAGATCGCCGAAGCCACGCATCAGTGCGGCGATCCCGGCATGCAGTTCGATAGCACGGTGAACCGCTGGAACCCCTGCAAGAATACGGCGCGCATCAACGCTTCCAACCCGTGTTCCGAGTACATGTTCGTGGACGATTCGGCGTGCAATCTCTCCTCGCTGAACCTGGTGAAGTTCGTGGGTCCGGACGGCCAGTTCGACGTGGAAGCCTTCCGCCACGCCGTGGATACGATGATTGTGGCGCAGGAGATCGTCGTCGATAACGCCAGCTATCCGACGGAGAAAATCGGCGAGAACTCCCACAACTTCCGGCCGCTGGGCCTTGGTTTCGCGAACCTGGGCGCCTTGCTGATGTCCATGGGCGTGCCCTACGACAGCGATCAGGGCCGCGACGTGGCCGCGGCCATTACCGCCGTGATGTGCGGGCAGGCGTATCTGACCAGCTCGCGGCTCGCCGAATCCGTGGGGACGTTTTCCGGCTACGCCGTCAACGAGCAGCCGTTCCTGGAAGTGATTCGCATGCACCGCGACGCGGTCAACTTCATCGACCGCCGCCGCGTTTCGACGGCCCTCTACGACGGAGCGCGCGAATGCTGGGCGAGCGCTCTCGAATCCGGGCAGCGTCACGGTTTCCGCAACGCGCAGGTGACGGTGATCGCGCCCACGGGCACCATCGGCTTCATGATGGATTGCGATACCACCGGCATCGAGCCCGATCTGGCTCTCGTGAAATACAAGAAGCTGGTGGGCGGGGGCGTCATCCGCATCGTCAATAACACCGTGCCGCAAGCGTTGATCCGCCTCGGCTACACGCCAGGGCAGGCCGAGCAGATTGTCACCCACATCGATTCCACGGGCACTATCGAAGGCGCCGCGCAACTGAAGCCCGAGCATCTGGCCGTGTTCGATTGCAGCTTCCGCCCGCAGAACGGCGTGCGCTCCATCCATTACATGGGCCACGTGCGCATGATGGCAGCCGTGCAGCCTTTCATCTCCGGCGCGATTTCGAAGACCATCAACATGCCCGAGGAATCCACCGCCGCGGACGTCATGAACGCCTACATCGAGAGCTGGAAGCTGGGCTTGAAGGCTGTGGCGATCTATCGCGATAATTCGAAGAGAGTGCAACCGCTCAGCTCTTCAAACGGCAAGACGGAGAAGACGGACAAGGCCGCCGCCCCGGCGCCCGCGGCCGCGGAGAAAGTGGTCTATCGCCCCGTGCGGCGCAAGCTGCCGGACGAGCGCCGCTCCATCACGCACAAGTTCTCCATCGCGGGCCACGAAGGCTACATCACCGTCGGAATGTACGACGACGGCGCGCCGGGCGAGATCTTCATCACCATGGCCAAGGAGGGCTCCACCATCTCCGGCCTGGTGGACGCGTTCGCCACGGCCATCAGTTTCAATTTGCAGTACGGCGTACCGCTGAAGTTCCTGGTGGATAAATTCGCGCACGTGCGCTTCGAGCCGAGCGGCTGGACGGGCAATCAGCAGATTCCCTATGCAAAGTCCATCATGGACTATATCTTCCGCTGGCTGGGCGCGAAATTCCTCGGCCCTGAATATGCGGTGACGGAAGCCGGCGAGACTCCGTCGCTACGGCCTACCGAGCCGAGCCCGCAGCAGGATCTGCCGTTCAGCACATCCGCGGCGATGAATGACGCTCCGTTCTGCTCCGAATGCGGCTCGCAGATGATCCGCAACGGAAGCTGCTACAAGTGCGCCAACTGCGGCGGCACGAGCGGCTGCAGCTAGGGAAGTCAGAAGGCGGAAGGCTGAATACTGAAGGCGGAAGTAAGAAGGTGGAATAGGCAGCGCCGGTCTTGGTGGGGCAGGCGCTTCCGCCTGCCAACCGGTCGAAGGTCGGCGCCTTCGTGGCGTGAGCTTCAGCTTGCCGCGCCGAGATTCATCTCGGCGTTTAGCCTCCTGCAATTCCCCGATCAGTTTTCCGTAGGCGTCTGATCCGCGTGATCGACGACGAGAAGCTCCACCGGCGCCCGCCCTTGCTCCAGCCGTAATCCAAGCTGCTCGCGGAGCGCCGCGTACATGTCAGGGCCTTCGGACTCCGCGCTGTTGTTGTAATAGAGCCGGATCCGAAACCTACCTTCGATTCCCGTTCTATCGAGCACCGGACGCTGGACGAAGTTGGAGAGATTAGCGGCGATCTCAGGCAGCGTGCCGGTCATCTGCATCAAGCTCCAGCCCCCCGAAGGAAGGGGAGGAAATGGAGCCGGGTTCGATGGGTCCACCGGCTTCATCTTCAGACCGCCGCTCGCGAGCGACAGGAGCCCGACCGCCATCTCCTTCGTTTCGCGGTGGACGCGCAGGTGCAATCTTTCTTCGAGCAGTGTTTGAACCATCAGCCAGACCTGATTGTCCGGCGCGTCCGTCGGCCCCTTCGCGGTGATGTCGAGGTGTAGCGAGTCTAGCAACGCAGGGCCGGAAATCTGAATAGTGGGGACGCCATAAGCGGAGTGAATGAGCGTTTTCAGGCTGGCGTTCTCAGCTCGAAAGCTCCCGTGGTGATCGGGTTCCCACCTGCTCAGCCCGCTTCCGGACAAGTTCGCTTTGACGGACGCAACCTCGAACTCCGGCCGCGCGGGCTCCTGGCCGGCGGCCCAAGGCGGTCTGACGAGCGCAAAACAGATCAGAAGAACCGTTAGCCGCATATCGCCTCCGAACGCAAATAATAGCGCTCATCCGGGCCGCCTGCATTGATCATGTGGATGGCCTTCCGTTCCGCCTACAGAGTTGGTATTACATCCGGCAGAATAGATATGAGGGCTTTCAATCATGCCTGCAAGGAAAATCAAGCTCGCGCCGGTTCACCCCGGTGAAGTCCTTCGCGAGGAATTCATGGCGCCGCTCGGACTTTCGATCAACGCTCTCGCGCGCGCTCTGCGCGTGCCACCCAACCACGTCTCGGGAATCGTAAACGAGAAGCGCGGCGTCAGCGCGCGGATGGCGCTCCGTCTCTCCCGCTATTTCGGCGCCTCGCCTGAGATCTGGATGGGATTGCAGCAGGATTACGAGTTGGATCTGGCGCGCGACGCCGAGGCCGCCAGGATCGAAAAAGAAGTGCTCCCGCGGGCCAGTTGAGCGGCGGCACGAGCCGCCGCAGCCAGGGAAAGCGGGAAGGCTGAATACTGAAGTCAGAAGTCTGAAGTCAGGAGTCAGGAGTCAGAATAGAGGCTGCGCCGGTCATGGTGGGGCAGACGCTTCCGTCTGCCAATCCGGCCGTGAATCAGATTTTCGTATGGGCAGGTCTGGAGACCTGCCCCACTTGCGCCCGGACGGTCGCGAATTGAGCCGCGCTTTCGCTGCGCGTCTCTCCGTAATCGAAGTCGATTCCTTCGATTTGGAAGCCTTGTTCACTCAGCTCCGCTGCTAGTTCGGCCGGATTCGAGAGACGGATGCGAGTCGTGGTCGTGAATGGTTCCTCGCCCGAAAGCGTGTAGGTGCGGCGCATGATTCGCATCGAGGGGTCGTCTGTCTGTTCGACGATTTTCCAACGGCTCAGCGTCCGCCCATCGGGCAACACTCGCACGTAGTCTTCGATTCGTTCGCCGGGCCTGACAAGGGGTTTTGGAATGAAGGCGTCCGCGATCAGCCGGCCGCCTGGCTCCAAAGAATTTCGGATATTTGAAAGCAGCTCGGCGCGGTCTTCACGATCCACCACGTACGTGATCAGCGAATACGGCATCAGTGCCGCGCCGAACCGGGCGCGCAAGGCCCACGCGCGCATATCCATTTGAACGGCGCGAAGCCGCGCCAGTGTGGGCCGGGCCGCGCGCCGTAGCTCCGCGAGCATGTTGCCCGAGACGTCGACGGCCACCACGTCAAGCCCGGCGCGCAGGAGCGCGAGCGTAATGCGGCCCGAGCCGCATCCCAACTCCAGAACGGGCCCGGCTCCAACGTGGCGCACGTAGTACGCCGCATCGTCGAAGGGCATGTTGCGAGCCATGTCCCACTCGTAGATGGCTGCGATACGGTCGTAAGCGTCGCGCGCGAGCCGGTCGATCACCGCGCGAGCCTCTCATAGGCATCCGCTTGCACCCGCGCGGAGTGCGCCCATCCGAATCGCGTCTCCATGTCAGCCGGCGGCGCTTCCAGAGCGATTCGCCGCGGCTCGTCCATGAGCAATTCCACCAGCGGCTCGAGAAAATCTTCCACGCGCCCCACCTGCACGAGGCCCGGCAAACCGGCGCCGGTGAAGCCGCGCGCGCCCTCGCGCGTGGAAATGCAGACACGGCTGTGGCCGATGCTCTCGATCAGTTTGACGCTCGATCCGCGGATGCCTTGAATCGGGTTGATGGTCAAGGCGCACTGGGCGAGGTATTCGCCCGGATCGTTCGTGGGAGGCTCGACGGACACGTCCGGCTGCGAGAAGCACGAGCGCGAAGCGGCGCGCGCGGCGCCACCCTCGCCGGCGAGGATCGCCAGTTTGACTTCGGGGACCCGCCGTTTCAGTTCCGGATACACGCGCTCGAGAAACGCGCTCACACCGTCGAAATTCGGCTGGTAGCGGAACGGCCCGGTGAACAGGATCGTCCGGTTTCCGCTCGAAGGCGCGTAGGGCCGGCTCGGAGGCTGGACGCCGTTTGGGACGATCAGGCAATTCCGGTGCGGCGTGAGGCCCGCGTCCTCGGCGCTACACGTGAATACTCCCGTGAAGCCGTCCAGCAATCGCGCCTCATGGCGATCGGCTTCGGGATCTCCGGAGTCGAACAACACGTCGTGGAGCGTAATGAACCAGGGCGTGTCGCCTCGACGCTTCGCAATCAAGCCGGCCAGTTCGATGAACTCGACCTGCACGAGAGCGGGCTCGTAGAACTCCGCCCACCGCTCCGCGGCTTCGGCCATGCCCGCATGGCAGTGCGCGGCGATGCGCTCGATGCGCCCGATGCGCCCGAGCGAAACCTCTGGATTGTCGAAGCGGCGCTCTTTCAGAAGATGCACGGCCGCAACGCCTTCCAGTTTCGCTAGGTCCGCCTTACGGTACGCCGTAGGCTCGTCGCTCAACAGAACGATGTCATATATCTCGCCCAGCGTCTTCAGCACCGCCACGATGCGTCGCGCGCCGCCGTGGGTGGGCGGCCAGATGGCGAACGGCGTCACCATCAACATGCGCGGACGGCCTGGGCGGAACGGCCTCAGAACGAATGCCTCGCCTATTTGCTCGACGGGTGGCTGCGGCGCGGGCGCGCTCGCCGCTTCCCATCGGCATTTCAAAAGCGACCAGGCCTGTCTCGGGTTCGGCGATCTCCCGCCGGGTCTCCGGATCGGAGAAGCGCGTCTCCAGCGCGATCCGGCGCGCCGGAGCCCGGTCGAAGCCGTGCCGCAGGGCGAACAACCATGCGTTGCGGTCGAAGATGCGCTGGATCTCCTCGGGAAGGTAAAGTTTGGCGATGGTGGCCCTATGGCCGTGCGTGGCCAGGGAGCGCGGGCAGAACACAATCTGGTAGCCCGCGCGCCATGCCCGCATGCCCCAATCCGCGTCTTCCCAATAGAACGGGTGATACGGATCGAACTGACCCAGCCATTTCCGCAACAGCTCGCGATGGATCAACGCGGAGCCTCCGCTGGCATAGAGCGCGCTGCGCGCCGCATCGGGGTCCTCGGGCTCCGCGTCGAACATTTCGAGCCTGCGCGCGCGCACGCGCGCGCCTGGCCAGCCGGTTTCTTCGCGGCGCTTTGAATCGTCCTCGAAGACGATTTGCGAGGCTACGGCCGCCACGAGCGGGCCGCGCCATCCGAGCGCCACCGCCAGGGCCTGGCGATCGAGCGTCATATCGCTGTTCAGCAGATAGACGCCGCCGAATCGAGCCTGGGATAAAGCCCGCCTTATGGCGCCGGCGTAACCGAGCGGGCGCTCCTCGCACAGCCAGCGAACGTCGGGGAACTGCGCCATCGAGTGGGCATAGGCGCCCAATCCGGAGCCGTTCACCGAGACAAAGATCTCGAAAGGCTCGCCTGTGGCCTCCGCCGCTGCGAACGCCGCGCTCAAACACCCGCCTAGGAGCTCCGGCGTGGCGCGCTCCGGAACGACGATGCTCAGCCCGCGGCCCCAATCGAGCGGCGCGGCCTGCTTGCGCCGCAGCCATTTCCCAACCGGTTCCACGGCCCGCGCCAGCCGCAGGGCGGCGTAGAGCGGCAGCACCGAAAGCCGCGAGCCGGGCGGCCCGGGAGCGGCCCGTTCCGTCCGTTCGGTCTCGCTGCGCCACTGGGCGCGAAGCGACATGAGAGCGAAGCCGAGCCGCCTGCGATCCGTAGCGCCGCCTTCGGCCGGGAGCCAGGTTTCCCTCGTATGAAACTCGAAGAACAACTCGCCGCCATCGCTCCGCCGGGCGGAGCCGAGCGAAAGTTCCACGGTGAAATGGAGCGCGTCTCCGCCAGTGTTCGTCACTTCACCCAGCCGGCGGCCCGCGCATTCCACGCTGAGCGCATTGAGGCCGTTCGAGCCCGGCGGCAGGTATCCTTCGAGGCGCACATGCGTCGGATTGTTGTAGGCGGACAGCACCGCCGCTGCGCGCGCGCGGGCCCATGCCAGCCCGCCATCCGCCGGGTACCAGCCGCGCACCAACTGGGTCTGGCTCTTCGTTCCGGGCAGAATGGCCCCGTCAAGCGCCCCGGGCAGGTAGGCGAGTTTCCAGGGACAGCGGCTGCATTCCGCTACTTCGCCCGCCTGATGCCCTCGTCGAAATTCTCTGAAGCTTTCGGAATTCCAAATCTCCTGCAAGGACGCTTCGCCGAGATGCCCAAGCGCCCGCAATTCCAGACGCTCGCAAGCCACCACCAGACCGCCGGCCCTGACGGTCAGCGTCTCCCATGGGCTTCGGGCGCAACTGAAGATTCTCGCCGCCCGAGGCAACAGGTCCGGGTGTGGCGCCGGTTCGGCGCTCAACGCCGCTGGGATTTCGAGGAAGTCGGCGTCTACGACAAACTGGACCTTGGGCCAACGCGCCCGCGCTCCCTCCACTTCCCGGTTGACCCGGGCTCTCAACGCGGCGCCGCACTCGACGCCCGCGCGAACGAAGATGGTGTAGATCTTCAATGCCCACGCGCACTCGGCGACGGACAGCAGTCGATCGGAATTCGCCTCGCCGGCCCGGAACGAGAGGTTCAGCACGGGGAGTTCACGGCCCGCCGCTTCCTGACAGTTTCGGAAATAAGCCAGGTTGTCCCTCATCCGCCCGAGTTCCCCACCGCCGTGCAAAGCGGGGAAAACCGACGGATCGAGGGTGTGCAGCTCGGCGGTAATGCCGGAAAGGCCCGACCCGGCCAGGGAGCCGATTTCCTCTCGCGTCAGCGCGTGAAAGCGGCTGGTGACAAACTCGACGCTCGCTCCCGTGCCGCGAGCGAGCTGGATGGCGGCCAGTGCGTCCGTCTCCGCCAGAGGGCCAGCCGAGTGCTCCAGCGTAATGGATTCCGCTTCGCGCGCCTGCTCGAACAGCCGGTTGTAAAGCGCGGCTCCCGAAAGCTTGCCAGGCTCCGCGCCGCAGAGTTCGACGCGAATGGCCCCGGGCCGCGCCCAGGTGCGGTACTCGGAGGACCGCGCGGCGTCCAACTCGCTGGGCGCGCCGGAGTTCGCCATACTGTCAAACCAGCAAGAGAATCAGATCGTCGGGTACGGTGCGTCCGGACCGCCAGATCTGGTAAAAGCGCAAGGCTTGCGAGGCGAACATCGCGCTCCACACGTTGGCATGCTCGAGACGGCCCTGGCCGTCGCGGCGGAAATACGTGACGCCATCGCCGTCCAGGAAACCGCAGACGATCCCCGCCAGCGCATCGAGACGCGGCGCCCAAGCGCGGCCCCGGCGCGACTTCGGCGGATGCAGAATCGAAGCCATGCGCAAGGTCTGGGCCGCCACGTCGGAGCGGCCGGCGGCTATGCCGTGAGGATCGAAGGGGTCCAGCCCTAGTGCGGAGGCCCCGATATCCAAGGCCTCACGGGCCTGATCGAGAGCCCGCTCGTCATCCCTACGGACGCCTTCGAGAACCAATCCCTCGATCAAGTACAGGAAGTCGTGCAACCGGTCGCCGGCAGGGGGGGCAGGCCGATGTACCCGCCAATGCTCCCAAGTGGTTGCGGCGGCTTCGCGCAAGCCGTGCGGCAACCCGGCGCCTACGGAGAGAATGCAAGCCGCCGGTTTCATCTGGTACGGTCCGGGGGCTACGCTCCAAGTCCCAGGCAAGGGACCGGGACGAACCGCAACGCACGGACCCAGCAGGCCGTCCGGGGTCACGAATTCGTTAAGCCGCCTGCCTAACGCGTGGACGGTCCTCCCGAGATTCAGGTCTGGGAACGTGGCGGCCGCGCTATTCACGCCGCGGATCATCATTCCCAGATCGAAGCTGAAATGATACTCATTGCGCCAGTCCCGGAAGTGGTGTCCGTCGAGATACGCCCGCGTCGGCGGAGTGTTACCCGTGGC
This sequence comes from Terriglobia bacterium, assembly GCA_963783505.1. GTDB lineage: Bacteria > Acidobacteriota > Terriglobia > Bryobacterales > Bryobacteraceae > BOG-224. Next base: position 35,310 of record CAWAOP010000029.1, read on the forward strand.
CCATTCGCCGCCAAGCCAGGCTCCGGCTTCGGCGGCATGCGCCTCAAGTTCCCCACCGCCTGCGAGCAGAGCATGACGGTACGAAAGATAGGTGAGGTAATAACCCGTGTTTTCGCCGTAGGCAAAGACGGATTCCGGCCGGCCATCGAACCAACCCAAAACGGCGCCCCGCCGATGGCCATCCGTCAACTGGACCCGATCGGAAAGGAGCCAGCCATGCACCATGGCTTCATCCAGGTCAACGCCCGCGATACTCGCCGGACGTATCATGGCGACGCGCCTGCGGACAGCGGGACGTCGGGTTTGAACCAAACCGAGGACAGCGTCCCCGACCGTGCGGCTCTGCGTTCGACGGGCGGGCGGCGCCGCTTTCGTCACTGCGCAACGCCAGCTCCGGTTGGATGATTGGAACGGCCTTCACTTGCCGTCTCCCCCATGTGTTCGTCTAGCTATGATCCACCCAGGGCGTCGGTTAGTCATTTGGACTCTCAATCGGCCAAAGCGCTGGCTTCAGGACCGGCAGTTGGCTCCCTCCCTGGGGACGCGAACTCCCGGTAAGCGCCAGGCTCCTTCCTGGGGCCAGTCCAGCGGTTTGAAGGTACAGGCCCGGCTGTGCAGACGGTGGATAGTTGGAGCGAAAGCGCAATACCCTATTAGGCGATCTTAGCAAACCGCCTGTGCGGCAAATACGTCGCTCGGTACCACGCGGTTACCGAAACCGGCAGTACCGCTCGCGTGTGCGGACTAAGACGCATCCCCCTCGGGGTCTCTTTGCCGACCATGACGGCCCGCAAAGCCTACAACCGCGTTGCAAATCGGTGGCCAATCGTTTCAGACGGTTTTCGGCTGGCCGGGGTTCACCGGCTCCTGGCGTGTTTCAACTCCAGAAACGGTTCCATTTCCCAGTCATGCAATAGTTAAGTATATTATTATTCAATTATTTACAAATCTCGACAGGGACGTCGCCCTCATAGGGTAGATGGCTGAAGGTAAGTGGCGACCGCGTCAGCCACGGGTGAGGATTCGGCAAGGCTGGTTGAAATCTCGCTCCCAAGTAGGCTGGCTTGGGGCCCGTGCCCAGCAGGTGCGCAGGGGCGGGTGCTCCCTTGAAAGCAAAGAGCCGGCTTTTCGGCCGGCCCTTTGGGAGTACGAATGAATCGGTCCGTGGTTAGAAAGTGACGCGGAGAAGGCCGGCGGAATCGGCGGCCGAGGCGCCTCCGGGAGTGACCGTGATGGTGGTTCCCGCTGCGCCCGTTTGGGCATTCACGCTGTAGCCGGCGCCGGCGGTCAGTCCGGTCACGAGCAGCGTATGCACGCCGGCCGGTGCGCTGAAGTTGGTGGCCGCGAACGCGCCGCTCGCCTGAACGGGGAAATAGACCGCGGTCCCCTCGAACACCGCGCCGTCGAACGCCGTACCTCCGTAGCTCCGGAGATACGTCGCCGGGGATACCGGCGTTCCCGCATCGGCTCCCTGCAAGACATGCAGGAAGCGCGTGTCGGATGGATTCGACGGATCCTGCACCTGGTAGATGTACACCATCGGCGCCAGGTCCGCGAGCGGATTGAGCGTCGCGGCGCCGTTATAAGCGGACTGGGTGGCGTTCGCCGGCAAGAGCGTCTGCACGAACAATTGCTGCCCTCCCGGAGTCGTCGCAGTCGCCATGTTGCCCGATATCGCGGGCTGCGATGGCAGGCTCAGATTGAAGCGCTTGAAGAGGCCGGCCTCCATCGAGCTGGCGCGGTCGTACACCACGATGTAATCGTTGTCGATCCAGACCACCGAACGCGTCGCTTGGGTGATGTCGTTAATCGGAGCGGTCACCAGCCACTTGCCGTTCACCTGATAATCTTCTCCGTTCGCCCGGTTGTACAGGTTGGTCAGATTGCTGGCGGCGTAGACGTAGCCCGGACCGTTACTCATGACGGTGGCGGGGTCGCCCGCGTTTTCTCCCTCCATCCACTGGCTGCCGTTGAGCCATGCCGGCTCGTCGACGCCCGCGCTCGCCCAGTTCACGTTCGCGCATCCTGCGCAATCGTTCTGGAGGCCCAGCGTGTTGTGGAACGTGGTCGAGGCGCCGTTGCCGTTGCCGCCATTATCGTAATTGCTCATTTCGGTGGTCAGAAACTCGCCTTTGCGGAAGAGGCCGAACTCGCCGCTCGCGCCATCCTGGTGATTGATGGAGATCCAGCTCGCGCGGTAGTCGAACACCGTTGCGTTGGGCGTCCAGTCCGTTCGCGCCAGAATGCGGCCGGCGGCCGGGTCGTAGAACAGGCTGGGAAACGCGGGGCGCGGATCCGTTGCGGGCGCCGCGTTGGGATCGAGCAGCAGGAGGTACATAAGCGAGTCCGTGGCGCCCCACGTCCAGGGATTGACGACGCGCTGAGTCAGCGCGGCGGATCCACCCTCGAGCGCGTTTACCGAGAACCAGCGCGCGGCGTCCAGATGGCCGGTCTGCCCGTTCTCCTGGTCGAGCAAGGCCAGCAGCGCAAAGGGCCTGATAAAGTCCGGCGAGACCCAATTCCTCAACAGATCGCCGTAAGCGGCCATCTGATAGACCAGCCCAAGGTAGGCCTCCGCGGCGGGAATCTGCGCGGTGGGCGTGAGCGAAGAGAGGAAGCCCGTCACGTAGCGGTCCCAAACGGGCGAGCCGATCAGTTGGATCTGCGGGCCGGAGATCGTCGGGTCGTTGAAGCCGGCCGTTTGGAGGGCCAGCAACTGGCCCAGCACGTAGCCGTACGATTCGCCGTAAAGCATGCCTTCCGGCGGTAATCCGCCGCTGGCCAGCCCGAAGCCCGCTCCGGTGGGATTGTTGGGGATTCCGTAGGCTTGCGCCACGGCGGCGGGTTCGCCCATCATCGCCCAAATCTGGTACAGCCATGCGCCGTTCGCTTCCAGAATGTAGCTTCGCTCCGTGTTGCCCACCTGCGAAGGAGCTACGTAGGGATTCACCGGCGGGTCGTCGGCCGGATCGAGCGCCAAAGCCATCATGGTCATCACGCGGGCGTGCGCCAGGTAGTAATTGTTCGACGACATGCGGTAGGGCTGGTTGCCCGGCAAAAGGGCAAGGCTGTTCAGCACGCCGTGCACCTGCGGCGAATCGCCGCCCGTGGTGGAGGCGTTGACGCAGTCGTTCGACCACATCAGAAACACCTGCTGCACAATCGCCTTATCCGCCGCCGTGAGAATCGGGTTGTATTGGGCGTCGGTGGCGTTGTAAATCCAGTCGACCACCAGCGGCCACTCGTGGCCCGTGAAGCTGCCGCGGTTGTAGACCATGAAATACGGATCGCGGAAAGGCGCGCCGTTGAGGTGCCCCACTGCGGCCTGGTTCAGCGCATACATGATGAGGTTGCGCGCGGCCTGTGCGTACTTCTGCTGGTTGGAGACGCTCGGGTCGATCAGCGACTGGAACGCCAGGATCATGGCGTTCTCCTCGGTGAGCATCCCCTGATAGCCCTGCACGTCGCCGAAGTCGGGATACGGGCTGGCAGGCGTCGGGTTCTTCGCCGTGAGCGCCGCTCCGGGGAACGCCGATTGGTAGGCGCCAACCGCCTGGCTCACAAGCCCCTGCCATGCCTGGTAGATGCTATTGCTCGACGTAGCCCACCCCTGCAAGCGCGTCACGTCGGAAGGCGTCAGCCAGATTCGCGGATGCGCGCTGACCGGGAACGGAACCGGGGCCGGCGCATAATAACTGGCGGTCACCGTTAGGTTACCCGCGGGAATGGTGACCGTGGTGGAGGGCTGTGCGGTGTTCGCCACATCCGGCCCGGTCCATTTCTGGAAATACTGCCCGGCGGGCGCCGCGCTCGCCGTAATGGGAACCACCGTTCCAGCGCCGTAGCTGCCCGAGCCGCTGCCGTTGACCACAGTCAAGGTGAAGGTCAGCGGAGCAAAATTGGCCGTGACCGTGGCCGCCGCGGCCGGCATGGTGATGCTGGTGGAAGCGGCGTTGGCGTTAGCTACCGTGGCTCCCGTCCAATTTACGAATTTCTGCCCGGCCGGCACGGTTGCGTTTATGTTTACTACCGCGCCCGCCGCGAAACTGCCGCCGCCCGTTCCATTGACCACGGTCAGCGCATAGGTGGGCGGCGGAGGCCCGAAGTTCGCCGTTACCGTGGTATTGGCCGCTGGCATGGTGAGCGTAGTTGACGCGACATTGGCGTTCGCCACGGTTGCGCCAGTCCAATTGAGGAATACCTGGCCTGAGGGCGCAGCTCCGGCCGTAATAGTGACCGTCGCACCTGGCGCGTAACTGCCGCCTCCGCTGCCGCCCACAACCGTCAACGTGTACATAGGAGGGCCCGAGACCGGAACCGTGAGGGAATTGCTCGCCGCGGAGCCCGGGTTCTTGACGTAGAAACTCGCGGTTGTCCCCGACGGGAACCAGGAACTGGCCGTCAGGGTATTGGAATTCACGAAAGTTGCGCCTTGCTGAGCGGCCGCGCCCGGACCGGTGCTGACATAGAGCAGCGCACCCTGCTGGAAACCCGAACCGCTAACTGTGAACGTCGAAGTCCCCGATGAAAGCGGGTTGGGCGTGATCTGAGTCAGGGTCGGACCTGCGGCCAGGAAGTATACAAACTGGCTGGCCGAAGAGCTTGGGTTGGTCACGCTGGTGGCGATGACTTGCGCCGGATTGGCCGGCGCCGTGGCGGGAGCGGTGTAGAGTCCGGCGGATGTGATCGTGCCGTAAGTCGCCGCGCTGCCGGCAACGCTCCAAGTGACGGCCGTGTTCGAGCCTCCCGTTACCGTAGCCAAGAACTGCTGCGCGCCGCCGACCGGAATCGCGACATAACCGGACGGCGAGATGCTGACGGTGACCGGCGCGGCGTAATTGGCCGTGACCGTGGTGGCCGCCGCCGGCATGGCGATGGTAGTGGATGCGGAAGACGCCGACGCGACTGTCGCGCCCGTCCACGAACTGAATACCTGCCCGGAAGGCGCTGCGTTAGCCGTGATGTTGACCACGGTTCCCGCCGCGTAGCTGCCGCTGCCGGAACCGTTGACTACGGTCAGTGGATAGGTGGTGGATTGGGATGCCGCGTAATTTGCAGTCACACTGGTATTCGCGGCAGGCATCGTGATGCTGGTGGTGGCCGAGGTGGCCGAAGCGACCGTCGCGCCGGACCACGAACTGAATGCCTGCCCGGAAGGCGGGTTGTTCGCGGTAATGGTCACCACCGTTCCCGCCGCGTAGTTGCCGCTTCCCGTCCCGTTCACGACGGTCAGCGCGTACGTGCTCGGCGCTCCTCCGACCGGAACCGCCAGGGAGTTACTCGGCGCGGTCCCCGGGTTCACCACATAGAAAGTTGCAGTGGTAGCGGCGCCAAAATAGATACTGCAGGTCAGGGTGGTGGAATTCACGAACGTGGCGGAGGCTTGAATCGCGGAACCGCCCGTGACCTTATAGTCGATCATCGCGCCCTTTTGGAACCCCACGCCGGTGATTGTTACGGTCGAGGTCCCGACCGGAATCGGATTGGGAGCAACCTTTGTGATGGTAGGTCCGGGCGCCAGGAAGTAGACAAACTGGCTTGCCGCGTACTGCGGATTGGCCACGCTCGTGGCGACGATCTGAGCGCGGTTGGCGGGCGCCGCGGCCGGCGCGGCGTACAGACCGCTCGACGAGATGGTTCCATAGGTGGCTGCGCTTCCCGCCACGCTCCAGGTGACGGACGTGCTCGCTAAGCCGCTTACCGTGGCCGTGAATTGCGTGTTGCTGCCAGCCGGCACTGCCACGTAACCCGACGGCGAAATAGTCACGCTCTGCGCGGCGAGAATGCCGCACGCCGCGAGAGCCAATACGATGCGCGCGACAATGGCGCGATTCCGGTTCATGCTGCGAAAAATGTTCATTTCCCTTATTCCTCAAAGTGCGGAGGCGCCGCCCCACCGGGCGCCTTGTTGTTCCCAGTAAGGTAATGGGAGAATCGCGGACGATATTGGCGGCGTTCAAGAAAAACTTCCAGCGCGCATTTCTCACCCTACGGCCGAAATCGGCGGTTTGTATCAGCCCCATTATGAAGGAGACCTTCATCCACAACGATGAAAACGGCCGCCGAGGCCCTGAACGTAGAATCAGCAACCAGATGCGCCACACGCGCACAGGTCCACAGCGGCGTCTCATAGCCCAGACTCTGGGGTCCTTCCAGCAGCAGTTCGTCCAGCCGCGCCCGATCCTGTTCGCTTAACTCCGGCTTGCGGCCTGCGCGACCGGCCTTCTGCAGCGCTTCTTCGCCGCCGCTACGATATCCGCGGATCCACCGACTCACGGTCTGGCGGCAAACCCTGAACCGGCGAGCCACCCCGGACTGATTCAGGCCCGTGTTGACTCCTAGAGCGCAGAGGGTGGCGGAGGTGCGTGGCACGCCATTCGAACGATTGGCGGAACCGCTGTTCTTCGGTCCGTGCTAGGCTGTGCGTTGCATGCTCTCCCATGGTTTCGATCTCGCGGCCGCCGCTCGTCAGGAGATGATTCACGAAGGATTCGACCCCGATTTTTCCCCGGGCGTAGATGAGCAACTCGCGGCGATGGATGCCGCGCCAACTCCCACGCCCGTGGCCGGCATTCGCGATCTGCGCGAACTGTTGTGGTCTTCCATCGATAACGACAGCTCGCGCGACCTGGACCAGATCGAAGTCGCCGAGCGCGTGGCGGGTGGTATTCGTATTCTCGTCGGGGTGGCCGACGTAGATTCAGATGTCGCGATTGGTTCCCCAATCGACACTCACGCGTCCTCGCAGACCACCACTGTGTACACGAGTGTGGCTACTTTCCCGATGCTGCCCGAGAAGCTATCGACGGGCCTCACCTCGCTGAATGAAAACGCGGACCGGTTGGCGGTGGTAGTGGAGTTCGTCGTCGCTCCCGACGGCTCCGTCTCTTCCCGCGACGTTTACCGAGCCGTGGTGCGCAACCGCGCGCAGTTGACTTACAACGGCGTAGGTCCGTGGCTGGAAGGGAGCGCCGCCGCGCCCCCGAAGGTGGCAGCCTCGGCCCATCTCCAAGAGCAGTTGAAGCTCCAGGATGAAGCGGCCCAGGCGCTCCGCGAGCAGCGCCACCGGCTGGGCGGGCTCAATTTCGACCGTGTCGAGACCGAAGACGTCGTCACGGCCGGCAAGGCTCCGGAAATCCGGATTCACCGGAAGAACCGCGCCACCGAGTTGATCGAGGATTTCATGGTGGGCGCGAATGAGGTGATGGCGGGAATATTGCGCGAGGCCGGCGTCTCGTCCATTCGGCGCGTGGTGAAAGTCCCTGAACGCTGGCCGCGCATCGTCGAGTTGGCCGGGCGCTATGGCGAGAAACTGCCCCCGCAGCCGGACTCCGGCGCGCTGGATGCTTTTCTTAGGAGACGGCAAACCGCCGATCCAGTCCACTACGCGGACATTTCGCTGGCGACGATCAAGCTGATGGGCCCCGGAGAGTACGTACTGGCTCGCGCTGGAGATCCCGACCTCGGCCACTTTGCCTTGGCCGCGCACGACTACACGCACTCGACGGCGCCCAATCGGCGCTTTGCCGATATGGTCGTGCAGCGCCTCATCAAGACGCACCTGGCCGGCGGTGAGGCCCCTTACTCCGATGAACAACTTTCGGCCGTCGCGGCCACTTGTACCCAAAGGGAGGACGCGGCCCGGAAAGTTGAGCGCACGATGCACAAGCGCATCGTCGCCGTAGCTCTGCAGGGTCGAGTAGGAGAGCGGTTCTCCGCGGTCGTCACGGGTGTCTCACCCAAAGGCGTCTTCGTTCGCGTTCTAAACCCGCCCGTGGAAGGACGCCTGATGCGCGGCGAACAAGAGCTCGATGTTGGCGACCGCGTCACAGTCAGCCTGATTCGTACCGACCCGGAGCGCGGTTTCATCGACTTCGCCGCCTGACATTTCCGATTGACCGACGCGGATCGGCGGCGCGCCCGCACCATGAAGTGGCTGCGGTGGTCGCCGTGGGCGCCGTTGGCGCCACGTGGGCGAGCGTGGCGCGCCGGCTGGCGGCTTTCGTTCGCAACAGGCGTTATGCGAGATCCCAGCGCGCCGCCGGGCTTGAGCCAAGGCCGCGTCCATCCAGCCTGGCAGCCCCGACGTAGCGGGAAAATGGCCGCCCTCTCGCGCACGCGTTGCCCCCGTTGGGCGCCCAGCCGGGTGGCTGATCCTACCTGAGGGTTGATTCACCTACGTGAGGCGTGGAAGCGCTCGCTGCAGGCGTGGCAACGGAAGGCTCGTTTGCCGATAAGCCGCATCAGGATGTCACGCCAGACCCACGAATGTGAACGGTGTACGTCGCGGCCGGTTCCGCAACGCGGGCAGTCGGGGGCTGGCTCGTCACTCATCTCTCGAAACGCTTCTCAGGCTATCATGCTTCGCGGTCGGCGGCGCGGGCAGTGCCCTAGAATCCTGGTTCAGATAGCCTGGCAGCATATCTCCGACGAAGATACGGAACGATACTACCTGGGCGCCTTCACGTCTATCGGGAGCTTCCAGGTGGGACGGATGAAGTGACACGTGTAGCCGGTGGGGTAGCGCTCCAGGTAGTCCCGATGTTCCGGCTCAGCCTCCCAGAAGGGGCCCGCGGGGACTACCTGGGTCATCACCTTGCCCGGCCAAAGTCCCGAGGCATTGACCGCGGCGATGGTGGCGTCCGCAACTCGTTGCTGTTCCTGGCTGGCATAGAAGATCGCCGAGCGATAGCTGGTCCCGATATCGTTACCCTGACGGTTGAGCGTGGTCTGGGCGTGAATCTGGAAGAAGAACTCCAGAAGGTCCAGTCTTCTGACCATCCATTCCCGCGACCTCTTGCGATGGCGCCTTGTGGTCCATTCGACCAGCAGCCCTAAGCAAGCAGGAAATCAGTTTTCATCGCAGCATTTGGCTTCGGCTGGCGCAGTCAGCGAACTGCTACCGTCGCGGCCGCGCCCAGCAAACGTCCGGCAGGCGCCGGCGCGGCGGAAGAAACCCGAGAACAGGTACAGAAACAGGTACGGTGGCGTTCTGGCGAAACCCCACAAGTCTTTTGTTTTGTATGGGGTGGGTGGTGGGATTTGAACCCACGGCCACTGGAACCACAATCCAGCGCTCTACCAGCTGAGCTACACCCACCGTGGAAGGGACGACTTTCATCTTACCAAGCGCGGACGGAGAGCGGCAATCCCGAGTTTATGACAAAAGACGGCTCCACGATTCCCGGTATTCGCCGCCGTGGCCCTGAGATAGCGTTTCCCGGCTGCTCTACTTATCGTCCCTATCCTCTTCCTCGCCCCCGCCGGCATTCTCGGCCACGCCCGCCGGCGAGCCGCGCGGATCGGGCTTCACGGTTACCGGCTGCGTGTAGGTTTGGCCGTCTACCGTAAGTCGCACGGTGTATGGGCCGGCCTGCAAACCCCCGGCGCCGCCGCGTCCTCCGCCGCCACCGGCAAAGCCGCTACCACCGCCTCCTCCTCTCCCGCCGCGTCCACCGCGCCCCGCGCCCGCGGCCTGCGCCGCCGCTGGAGCTTGCCCTGGAGTCTCAGGGGGCGAGCAAGCATCGCGCGCCGCGGGAACTGCCGCTCCCCTTCCGCCGCCACCGCCGCCGCGTCCCGCAGGCGCTCCTAAAGCGAACCTGTGCATGCCGGCCGCCGCGGAAGGAGGCTGCGCCGGTTCCATCCAGTAGGCCTGAACATTCAGCGTCTCCGTATCCACAGGCCGAACTGGAGTATCGCTCGCCGCGCAAGCGCGGACGGCGCCGGAGCCATCCAATAGCTCGATCTTCAAGGGCTGCGCGGGCGCGCGGCCGAGCCAGTAATAGGTCACCACGCCGGCCGGTGGATTCTGCAACTGAGGCTCCTCGTGCGGCATGGGCGTGCCATTACTGCTGCCTTGACGAATCGCGTAGGTCTCGCCGGGTTGGAATAGATAGGCCGGTGAGCCGACAATCTGCGAGCCGCTCCGGGCGATCTGCCTGAGCGCGGCCATTTGATCGAGCACCCAGAATCCCCTGCCATGAGTCGCTACGGCTAAGTCATCTCCGTGAACGACTAAGTCGCGGACGGACGTTACCGGCATGTTATTCTGCAGTGACTGCCACCGATCGCCATCGTTGAACGAAACATACACGCGCAATTCCGTCGAGGCATATAGCAAGCCGCGCACTTGAGTATCTTCCTTGACTGAGTTGGCGTACGCTCCCTCCGGGATGCCGGTCGAAACGTTCTGCCATGTCTTGCCGCCATCGTGGGTTCGATAGATGTACGGCTTGTCATCGCCAAGGCGGTGACGGTCGACGGAAGCGTAAGCCGTCTCTGCGTCGAAGTGGCCGGCTTCGATCTGCGAAACCTTGCTCCAGGCGGTCATGGCCGGCGGCGTAACGTTCCGCCACGACTTGCCATCGTCCCGGGTCACATGGATCAGCCCGTCATCCGTGCCAACCCACACGGTCTTCGCATCGAGCGGGGAAGGACCGATCGAGTACACGACGCCGAAACGATCGGTCATCGCTTCGTCGATATCCTTGGCTGTGACTGGGTCCAGGTTCGGCGGCACGGACGGATTCACGCGCGCCAGGTCCGGACTGATCTTCTCCCAGGTCTTGCCGCGGTCGCGGGTGCGGAAGACGAACTGGTTGGAGTAGTACATCGCCTCGTCGGCGAGCGAGAACACCTGCGGCAGCGTCCATGTGCGGCGATTAGGGTCGTCGGGATCGGCCGCCGGAAGCTGCCCGCCCATGGGCGCGGAGACGTTGAACGCTATGACGCCCCCTCCCCACCGTGACACCGGAGAGAATTATCACCCCGTACCCGATCCACACATCGTCGCCGATTGTAACACTTGATTTGTTTGCGGGTGGCTCATACTCCGGCGTCATAATGGAAGGCGCGAAGAATACCGGAATTCCGACGCGTTTATAGTCGTGATCAAGCCTTCCGATAAAAGCAACCCGGTTGCTTATGACGACTCCGTTCCCCACCCGGGCATCGCACGTGATGTCGCAGTACCTCCCAAAAAAGACGTTGTCTCCAATGGTTATCCGGTTCCTGGCCGCAAATATCGTTTGCCTTCCACAGGTGAACCCCTTGCCGGCGGTAAGAAAACGCCGGCATTTAAACTGGATGAATAACATCCTGAGCTTCTCCAGTAGTCGGACCATCAAAAAAACCCGCCCTCAAAGTTCGAAAAAAAGCCGGTCAAGGTCTGCTTTCAGAGTCTGCAGCGAGTACCTTGACGCGATCTCCAGCGAAACCCTCCCAGCATCAGGAAGCTCCAGGGCGGCTGCCATCGCCTCGGCAAAAGTATCGGCACGCCTGTTCGGAACGATAAACCCGTTCACTCCGTCCCTGATCATTTCTCGGGCCCCGCTCACATCCGTGGAGACAACGGCTTTGCCGCAGGCGACTCGCCTCCAGCATGGCTATTGACCAGCCTTCGGTAAACGATCCTACAACCACTATATCCGCCGCGTTCAGATAAAGCGCAACCGCCTCTTTACTCGCAAAGCCCGTTACCCTGACATGCCCCGCCAATCCGAACTTTTCCGCTCTATCACGCAAATCCTCGCGGTCTTCGCCGTCGCCAACAAATAATAACTGCGCGCCGGGAAATTGGTTCCTGAAAAGTTGGAAAGCATCCAGGACCAGTTCGTAGCCTTTAATCTTCCCTACCCTCCCGACGTCGCCAACACTATCGGTCCCGTGGCCCTCATATTCAAAGAGGGCGAACACTTCCTCCCTGTCCGAGAGGTCGGGAGACTCGAGGTATCCACCCGCGTGGGGAAATCGACAACCCTGCTCCGCTCCAACATTCCGTTGCTCCGCGCTACAAGCGCGTCAATTGCCGCGCAATCCGCCTCAGGCAAGCAGCACGTCCACCTTTCTCAGCGCGGAAAAAACATCCTTCGCTCGTACGCCTTGGAAAACCACTTCGCCCAGCCGTACCGCGAGATAGCAAGGGAATTCGTAACCCCGGCATACCGGTAGCACAGCTTATCCCATCCCCAGTTCTGAGTGGCCAGGAGGAGTTCCGGGGCTTGCAGCAAAACGGATGTGATACCGCGCGAGAGTATCTGCTTTCTGTATCTTCTGATACTCAAAAACGACTGCAGGCGAAGCGGAATCAGCGGCTTATCCGCGCCGCCCCTAAGAGTGCAGTAAGGGAAAAATGCGTGCCGTGTCCCGTCGACCTCCTTCTCCGTCCATACCCCGACCGGCATGCCG
>CAWAOP010000030.1:0-10123 GCA_963783505.1 Terriglobia bacterium
GGGTCTGGAGACCTGCCCCACAAGGGCCTGCGGCGAGGCGGGAAGAGCGCGGATGGCGAGCGTCGGCGCGACAGGGGTAAGCGCGGGCGAGATCAACATGCCCGCGACGATGACGGTCCACACGGCGTGGCGCGCCGCGGCGCTTCTCACCCGGAACAGCGGCATAGCGAGCCAGCCGGTCGCGACCAGCGCGAGCGAGCGCAAAGCCGCGCCCGCCAGGAAGAGCGCGACGTTCATTTGGCCTTCTCCTTTCCGCGGCGCTTGGCGATGTGGCGCGCAAGCTGCTGAAGTTCCTCCTCATCCACGAAACGGTGATCCACCATGCCCACGAGAAGCTGCTCGAAGGAGCCGCCGCAGAAGCGGTCGATGATCTGGCGGACCGAGCGGGCGGCCACGCGCAGCGGCGCTTCCGAACTCCGGTAGAGATTGGTGCGGCCTTCGACGCGGCGGGAAAGGTAGCCTTTTTCATCGAGTCGCTTGAGGACCGTGCGCGCCGTGGATTCCTTCATGGGATGGCGCTCGGCAAGAGCCGCGCGGACGTCTTCCGAAGAGGCCGAGCCGAGCCGCCAGACCACTTCCATGGCGAGTTGCTCGAGCGGGCTGAGGGATTTGCGGGGTTCTTGAGCGCTAAACATTGTAGCGCTACAAAATGTAGCGCTAATCGAGACCAATGTCAAGCCGAAATTCGCGGCAGAAGAATTGCATTGGAGCGGCTTGCGGTGGGGCGGACCTCCCGGTCTGCCTTCCGGCCGGTCGAAGAAAGGCAGACCAGGAGGTCAGCCCCACTACCACGCTACCGCCTCACATCACCGCAAATACTCACTTCGAGCCCCAAATCGCGGAACATAGCTGCTTTTGTTGCCAGCGCCAGCTTGGCCCCTTCCGAATCCGGCGCGTACGCCACCTGGATGTGATTAGCTTTGTGCCGGGCCATGAATTGATCGCGCGTCACTCCGTCCAGCACGGCGTGCATCACGGGCCACTGCGGAGTAGTCACCTTCCACCGGCGCTCGGTCTCCGCGCGCGGCAACTCGATGGCCTCGGCGCGGCCCAAATCCGCCTTTAGCAGGCCGCCTTCGACGAACACGCGGCTCCAGACCACCTCTCCCGGTTTGCTGACGCCCTTCAGCGTCCCTCCGCCCAAACGGAAATACATCGGCGGTTGCCGTTCGCTCACCGCGCCGCCGTACCCTCCCATGAAATGCTGGGGCGGAGCCGAGCCGGAAATCTCGAAGAGCCACACGAACCGGCCATCATAATCCTCGCCGTAACGCACGTCGTGAAGCGTAGTCTCCGGGTCGAAGCCGAGCCTGCTCCAGACGCGATTGGTCACCAGTGCATCCAGCCCGGCGCACTCATCCACTTCGTTGAAATGCGGCAGCGCCCGCCCCTCATACAGCACGCGCCCGTTCCCGGCGGCGCGCACGGGCGGCCGGTCGACGTTATTCAGCATACCCTCCGCCAGATCGGAAGCCGCGGTCAGGTCCTTCAATCCTTGCTGATATTGAATGCCGACTAGATCGCAGCCGAAATCGTCGGCGATCCGGAGCACGGCGATGTACATCTTGCACTGCTCCAGAATCTGGTCATCGGTCAGGTCTTTCTCGGGGTCCGGACCGGTCATGAAGCGAACGCCCTTGGCATCCAGCCACCGCCGCACCTCCGCGGCTTCGGCGTCCGGCACGGTGCGCATGGCTGCGTAGAGAGCGGACTGGCTCAATCGCTCTTTGAAAACGCCCGTCGCATGTAGCAGCTCATCGGGAATGATGGCGTTGTACATTCCCATGCACCCCTCGTCGAAGATCCCCATGATGGCCTTATCGCGCAGGAGTTCGCTGGCCAGTTCGCCGCCGATCCGCGCGGCGCTTCCGGGCAAGTGCGAGGGGTCAAGCGGGCGCACGTGGCTGGTATCGTGAGTCACCGAACCATCGCGCAGCCACCGGCGCAAGCCGTCCAGAAAGAACGCATCCGTGAAATCTTCGCTCCAAAGCGAGCTGTACGGAACGCTGGCTTTGGTCAGCGACCCGTTCAGGTTCAACATGCCCACCAAACCGGGCCACTCGCCGCTCCAATTCGCAACGGTGAGGATCGGCGCCCGATGCGTAGTGAGCCCGGGCAGCACGTGGTTGGTGTACTGCCACACCGCTTCCACTACCACCAGCGGCGCATCCGGCGGAATCGAGCGGAACACTTCGAGGCCGCGCTTCTGGCTATCGATGAACCCGTGGCCCGCCGCCGGATCGTAGGCGTGCGCGCGCCGCACTTCGCGGCCCTCGCGATCGATCGCCGCCGTGACCGCCTGCTCCACGCGCTCCTGCGCGGGCCAGCACATCCGATTCGCCGCGAGTCGCAGGTCGCCGCTCGCCAGCACGTAAACCGGTCCCTCTCCGTCGTGATGCGACATAGGCCAAACCTCCGTAGCTCATTCCCAAATCCCGAAATCAGCAGCATAATACGGCGCGCGCCGTGGGGTCATGGCTTCGCCCTGCCGCCGCGCTTCCGCGCGGCGTTCCCGCGCGCAGCCCGGGCGCCGCCGTGGGGCAACTACTTCCGCCCAATGCCGCTCAAATAGGAGACGCTTTCAGCAGCAGCAACATTCCGAATCGGTTATATCCGTCGCGCCCGAACGCCGAGACGAATCTCGGCGCGGCAAACCAGAGGTTCGCGCCACGGCGCGTGGCGCGGACATTCATGTCTGCCGTCTCGGCATTCAAGCCGAGATTCTTTGGGACAACGAGTTAGGAGGAGGGCCGCATACTGAAGTGGCATTTGGGCGCTTCCGCCTGCCTCGCGCCGGAGGCGCGCATCGCGTGTTCGGCCGGCGAGCAGGCCCACCCCACTCCCGCGTTAGAATAGGTTCGCTGCTATGTCCGATATCACCGCATTGCTGGAACGGTTTCGCCGGGGACCCGAACTCCTGGCCGTGGTCCTTACGGGCGTCTTTGGGGAGGAGGAGGATTTCATCCCCGCGCCGGGAAAATGGAGCGCGCGCACCATTGTCGCGCACGTAGCCGATTCCGAGGTCGTCTGCGCCCACCGCCTGCGCCAGGTGGCCGCGGAGGAGAATCCCACCCTCGTCGCCTTCGACCAGGAAGCCTGGGCGCGCAATCTGGACTACGCCGCGCGCAAGCCCAAGCAATCTGTCGAAACCTTCCGCAGGCTTCGGGCCGAGAACTACGCCCTCCTGCAAGCGCTGCCGGAAGCGGCCTTCGCGCGTACCGGCAATCACACCGAAGCCGGCCCCATCTCGCTGCGCGCTCTGGTAGAGCGCAACGTCAACCACACGGAATCGCACGTTCGGCAATTGCAGGGGCTTCGCGACGCATACAAAGCGGCAAAAGGGAAAAAATGAGCTCTTATCCGCCACTCCGGGCGCCGAAGCGCCTGCTGTTCGGTCCCGGCCCCAGTCTCGTCGCGCCGCGCGTTTATGAAGCGATGTCGCAGCCCGTGGTGGGTCACCTCGATCCGTTCCTCTTCGAGGTGTTCGATGAGATCCGCTCGCTCCTCAAGGAAGTTTTCTCCACTCGCAACGATTTCAACATGGCGCTTTCCGGAACGGGCAGTTCCGGCATGGAGGCGGCCGTCGCCAATTTCGCCGAGCCCGGAGCGAAATTCGCGCTGCTGACCAATGGGTTCTTCGCCAACCGCATCGGAGAGATGGCCCGCCGCCACGGCGCGGAAGTCGTGCGTCTGATTAAGACGTGGGGCGAGCCGTTCGATCCCCAGGAAGCGCGCGAGTTCATCCTTCGCGAAAAGCCCGCCGTGGTTGCGTTTGTGCAAGCGGAAACTTCGACGGGCATGTACAACCAGGCCAGGCCGATCTGCGAGGCGGCGCGTGAAGTGGACGCGCTCGTCATCGCGGATTGCGTCACGTCTCTCGGCGCCATGCCCGTATTGGTTGACGAAAACGGCATCGATATCGCCTACAGTTGCACGCAAAAAGGCTTGGGCTGCCCGCCCGGGCTCGCGCCCATCACGGTTTCCCCGCGCGCACTGGAGCGCCTGAGGGCGCGCAAAACCCCTCCGGCTTCCTGGTATCTCGACTTGCTGCCGCTCGAAACCTACTACTTCGGCCGGAAGTATCACCACACCGCTTCGGCGACCTTGTTGTACGCGATTCGGGAAGGTCTGGCGCTGGCGGTGGAAGAAGGCATCGAGAATCGCTGGGAGCGCCACCGCCGCAACCACCTGGCTTTCGTCGCCGGCGCCGAAGCGATGGGCCTCAGGATGCATGTCCCCGAAGGCCATCGCCTCTGGACGCTCAACACCCCGCGCGTCCCCGATGGAGTGGACGACGTCAAACTCCGCAAATACCTGCTCGAAGAGCGCGGCATCGAGATCGCGGGCGGCCTCGGCCCCATGGCCGGCAAAGTCCTCCGCATCGGCTTTATGGGCTACGGATCGACCGGCGAGAACGTCTGCCTGGTGCTCGAAGCCCTGGCGGATGCGCTCAAGCAGCAAGGCTACATGCCGGCCGGAGACGGCCCCGCGGCGGCCCAACAAGCGCTGGCTGCAGGCTGAGATCAATACCGTTCACGAAACGCCGCGGCTGCAGGCTGAGATCAATACCGTTCATGAGACGCCGTTCAGGGCGAGTGAAGGAGATTGCGCCCCGTTGCCCTCCCACACCACCGGACGTGCGGTTTTCCGCATCCGGCGGTTGAACTCAGCGGCTCGTGATTGCCGCGAGATCCGATGGCATCGGAAACCCATACGGTTGCCGTCATCGGCCCCGGTTGGCTCCTTTCATCCAACTAGATCCAGCCCATGCTGGGTACACTGGCGCGGACATTCATGGCTGCCGTCTCGGCATTCGCGCCGAGATTCTTGGAATCAATAACATGGGGATAATCCCGGTATTTAAGTGGAATTGGGCTTCCCAGCCTGCCTCCCGCCGCGGGCGCGATCATCGCGTGCCCTCTCAACGAAGCGGCCCTCCGCCCCCGCTCATTTCTTGGCCGGGATCGTCCACAGGTACAGGTGCTTGCTCAGCCAGCCGCCGGAATCCGGGTCGCCCACGTTGAACTCCTTGTCCGGCTTCCAATCGCCCATGTCGAACGTGTTGGAAACCACCCGCGTGCCGGGCTTCAAGTCCGCGAGCAGTTTGGGACGCAGTTTGAGGTTCACGCTCGAAAGCAGGAAGATCGTCACGACCGTGGCCTGGTGAATATCGGCTTCGAATAGATCGTTCTCTTCGAAACGGACCAGATTCTCCACCCCTGCGTTCTTGGCGTTTTCCTTGGCCTCGACGATGCGCACCGGGTTGATGTCAATGCCGACGGCATGCGCGCCGAGCTTGGCGGCGGCGATCACAATGCGGCCATCGCCGCATCCGAGGTCGTACACGATATCGGTGCTCTTCACATCCGCAAGCTTAAGCATGGCCGCAACGGCTTCGTCCGTTGTAGGAACAAACGGCACGTCCGGATCGCGCCGCGGCTGTGGAGTTTGAGCCGCGGCGATCGCAACGGAAAGCATCGCGGCCAGACAAATGCAAACGAGCGATTTTCGAGCGTCCATCGGGTCACCTCACCCTCCAGAGATTACCTCATTGCGCACGCAATTGGGAACGGATTGAAACGCCGCGCAGAGCGCGGCGATTGGCCCGACGCCGCTGGCGTTAAGATAGGGCCAATTTCCGACAATCCCGTGGCGCGGGCTGTCAAGACTGCAGGGCCGGCCGGGTGCCCTTTGGGCGGGTCGGCCTTGATCGAAAGCCGGCTTGACAGCCGACTCTGCAAGCCTGGCGGCTTGCGCCACTGGCCGGGATCGGCCTTATCTTAACGCCTTGGAAGCCCTACGCCAGGCCCATCCGTTCGAGCAGCGCGGAGGGATCGGGGTCGCGGCCCATGAACTTCCGGTACAACTCCGCCGGGTCCTGGCTGTCGCCGCGGGAGAGAATGGCGTCGCGGAATCGCCGCCCGGTTTCGCGGTCGAAGATTCCATGCCTGCGGAACTCCGTGAAGGCGTCCGCATCCAGAACTTCCGCCCACTTGTAGGAGTAATAACCGGCTCCGTAGCCTACCGGATCGGCGAACAGATGGCTGAAGCCCGCCAGGGTGGCATGGTTCTCGGGCAGTCGCGCCGGGCTGAACTCCTGCATGATGCGCCGCGCGTAGTCAACGGCCGGCCCGTCCTTCTCCGGCGCGTACGTGGTGTGCAACAGCATATCGACTACGCCGAAACCCAGTTGCCTCATCTGTGCGTTGGCGGCGCGAAACGTGCGCGCCATCTTCATCTTCGCGAACAGGTCTTCGGGAATGCGCTCTCCCGTTTCCCAATGCCGCGCGAACAAATCCAGCGCGCCGCGCTCCCAACACCAGTTCTCCATGATCTGGGAGGGAAGCTCGACGAAGTCCCACGCCACGCCCGTTCCCGCCTGCGAACGGATCTCCGCCTTGCTGAAGAGATGATGCAGCAAGTGGCCGAACTCATGGAAGATGGTCTCGACTTCGCGGTGCGTGAGCAGCGCGGGTTTGCCGCCGATCGGCGGCGTGAGGTTGCCGCAGATGTAACCCAGATGCGGTACAGAGCCCTCGGGCGCGGGGCCGCCCGTGATCAGAGCTCCCATCCACGCTCCCGGCCGTTTGTTCTCGCGCGGATACCAGTCGGAGTAAAAGCCGCCCAGCAGCGCGCCGTCATCATCGTAGAGGCGGTAGTAGCGGACTTCCGGGTCCCAGACCGGGGCGGCTTCTTCCGCCACGCGCACGCCGTATAGCTTTCCGACGAAATCGAACATGCCGGCCACTACGCTTTCCAGCGGGAAATAGGGCCGCAGCGCTTCTTCGTCAAAATCGTAGAGCGCGGCGCGCTGTTTCTCCGCGTAGTAGGCGACATCCCAGGGTTGGAGTTCCGCTGCGTCCGGTCCTTCGATCGACCGCCGGAATTCCAGCAGTTCCCGGTTCTCGTTCTTGAAGCGCTCTTCGGTCTTCGCCCGCAAATCCTGAAGAAACCGCATGGCCCGCGCCGAATGGTCAGCCATGCGGTCTTCCAGCGCAAGGCTGGCGAAATCCGGAAAGCCGAGAAGCCGCGCCTTCCCGGCGCGAAGTTCCAGGATGCGCTGAAGCAGCGGGCGATTATCGAAGCCCTCCTCGGTGGCGCGGACGATGAACGCTTCGTAAAAGAGCCTGCGGATCGACGCGTCGTTCGCATACGTCGTGACGGCGAAGAAGTCCGGCGCTTGCATCGTGAAGCGCCAGCCCGCGCGGCCCTTCCGCGCCGCGCTTTCGCGGGCGGCGGCGATAGCCGTCGGCGGCAGGCCATCCAGATCGGATTCCTTCTCCGTTACGAATTCGAAAGCGTTCGTGGAATCGAGCACGTTCTCGGCGAACTTGGTGGTGAGCCGGGTCAATTCGACGTTGAGTTCTTCAAGCCGCTTTTTCTCGGCCTGCTCCAGGCCCGCGCCGTGTCTTCGAAAACTTTCGATGGTCTTTTCCAGAAAGCGGCGCCGCTCGCCGGATAGCTTTTCGCCATCCGCCGCGCCGGCGTATTCCTGAAGTCCCTTCCAGAGCGCCGCATCCAAAGGAATGCCGGAGTAGAATGCGCTCACGGCCGGTTCGACGGCGTTCACGGCGGCGCGCACTTCCGGAGTAGTCGCCACGGATTCCAGATGGCGCGCCACGGCCATGGCGTATTCGAGCCGCTCGGCGAGCGCATCGAGCGCCAGCATCGTGTTGGCGAAGGTCCGCGGTTGCGGTTCGCGGCCGATGGCGTACTGCTTGGCGCGAGCATCGGACAGCGCTTCCGCAACGGCGGGCTCGATATGCGCAGCCTGAATTTAGTCGAACGGTACGGGGAATTGGATCGTGAGCAGGGGATTGGGATCGGCGGCGGTCGTATCGGTCATAGGTTGAATTTAGGCGAAACCCCGGGAAAATTCGGACTCTCAGGCGACGCGGCCTGCTGCCGGTGGACTAGCGCAAACTATACAATCTTAGAATCGCGGCACGGCTCCGTCATGGTTTCGGGTTCAACCCGTTCGGCAGCTTGGCGCGGACGATCGGCTCGGCGATGTCCCGGAGCCGGGTCCAGTGCAGGCTGCTCCCAAGTTCGCTATCGGAACCGGCGGCCATATTCGAGCCTCCCCAGAGCCTCACATTGGGGAGATCCTCCGCGGCCTGAAAGGCTTCGATCAAGGCGGAGACGTCGAACGTGTCGTCGTCGTAAGGCGATCCGCGAATCACGCTATAGGTATAACGGCCATTGGGCCTGCGTCGCAATCAGGCTGATGAAATTGCTGTAGCCCTGCGCGGCCAGCACCAGCCGGGAGTTCGGATCGCCCTTCTCGTCCACGATCACGAAGTTGTAGGGCGACTCGAAGAGCACCTCGGGCTTGGCGGTGATCGGGGCTATGCCCGCGTTTCCTTCCAGCAGGTCCAGCAGCCGGTCGCATACGCCGCGGATGGCCCGCATCACCAGCGCGCCGTCTCCGAGGTCTTGCCCTCGCCGCTGTTCCTGGTAGGGCTCGAAGATCCACGTGAAGTGGTTGGCGACGATCTCATCCAGATCCACCGGGTAGAGGCCGCCGCAAACGTCGATCTTATTGTTGAACTGGACAATCTGCCGCAGCACCGGCGAGCCCTTCTTCTCCAGCAGATGGTGATACTCGAGAATGAAGGAAGCCAGGCACACGTCCTGATCGGCGTTCCAGACGTAGACGGGAATGGGGCGCTTCGCTTGAGCCAGCGTTCCATCAACCGGCCCTGGCGCACCGCGATGTAGGCCTGCATGGCGGCGCTCATCGTGGCTTCGCGGACCACCCCCGCGTGATGGTCGAAGTGGACGTAGTGCCCGCGGTGCCCGGGCGTATCGTCGATCACTTCGAGGCCGATGGAGTACTCCGGAGCGGCGGCCGAAACGAGTCCCAGCTTTCGAAGCGCTGCGGGGCCACCCGCAGTTCGATGTCCTTAAAACAGCGTTCCAGCTTGTCCGGGTCTTGCCCCTGAGAAACGGCTGGAAGCGGTTGTAAATGCCGCCGCCTCACTCCCCGTACATGAAGCTGCGGCGCGACGGATCCGCTCGTCCAGGCGCCTTGTCCTCGTATTCTAGCACCGAACCGAGCGCCTATCGGCGTGTCGCGGCAGCGGTGATACCACCGACTCAAAGCCGTCAGGACGGAATTGAGCGCCGCTACTTCGAGTTTAAGCCGGACTTTCGCGCGGCGCGAAACGCTCCACAGCTGGATATAGGGTCGCAATTCGCTCATCACCTTCGGAAGCCTTCCGTCGAAAGCGACTGCGCGCCGTCGCTCACGCCCTTTCCGGGCACGGATGCACCTCGACGATGAGGCCGTCGGCGCCGATCGCCACCGCCGCCCGCCAGAGCGCGGGCACCAGGCTGCGTTTGCCGGTGGCGTGGCTGGGGTCGAGGATGACGGGCAGGTGCGTCAGTTCCTTCAGCACGGGGACCGCGGCGATATCGCAGGTGTTGCGCGTGGCGGTCTCGAAGGTGCGGATGCCCCGTTCGCACAGAATCACGTTCGGGATTGCCGTGGGCCACAATGTATTCGGCCGACATCAGCAGTTCCTTGATGGTGGAACTCATCCCGCGCTTGAGCAGCACGGGCGGCCGCATCCGCCCAGCGCCTTCAGCAGCGCAAAATTCTGCATGTTCCGCGCGCCGACCTGGATGCAGTCGGCGTACTCGGCCACCAGCCCCACATCGCGGTCGCTCATCACCTCGGTGACATGCTCAGGCCAGTGGCTTCGCGCGCTTGCGCAGCAGCTTGAGGCCTTCCTCTTCGAGGCCTTGAAAATCGTAGGGCGAGGTGCGCGGCTTGAACGCGCCACCGCGCAACACGCTGGCGCGCCCCGGCCGCCACGGCCTCCGCGGCCTGCATGATCTGCTTTTCGCTTTCGACCGAGCACGGGCCGGCCATCACGATGAACTCGTCGCCGCCGATCTCGAAGCCATTCAGCTTGATGGCCGGGCGCGCCGCCTTGAACTCCCGGCTCACAAATTTGTAAGGCGCGGAAATGCGCACGGCGCTCTCGACCCCGGGCACGGCTTCGATGGATTCCAGGCACGCCGTGACGTCGCCCACTCCCACCGCGCCGATGACCACGCGCTCTTCGCCTTCAATGGAGTGGACCTTGTAGCCGAACTCGCGGATGCGTTCGCAGAC
>CAWAOP010000031.1:0-21329 GCA_963783505.1 Terriglobia bacterium
CAGCGGGGCGATCGAGGTCCCGCTGAGATTCATGAACGTTTGCGGCCGGGCGAGCATCACTTCCCGGCCGCCGATTTCCCCCACGCCCACGAGCGCCCGGGGAATCCCGGCGAGTGACGGGGGCCGCGACGCTCCGCGAGGCAGTCCACCGTAAGGAATCCGAGGTTATGCCGGCGTGAGCGCGTACTCCTCGCCGGGATTACCGAGACCGGCCACGAGCCACATGGCATATTACTTCTTCTTGCCCTTTTCCTCGGTGGTCATTGCTTCTTCTTCTTGCCCTTCTTGATGACTTCGGGCTCGGCAGGCGCCGCTCCGGCTTCGGGCGTCGCGACGGCGCCTTCCTCGGTGGGCTTAACCTCTTCCTCTGCGCGCAGCGCGACCACGTGCGCGATGACGGTGTCGGCCGAACTGGTTGAGCTTGATGGAAGCGCCCACGGCGACATCGCCGGCGCGCTTGGCCTGGCCGATCATCAGTTCGGTGACATCCACCGTGAAGCGCTCGGGAATATCGTCGGGAAGACATTCGATTTCGATGGCGCGCGTGATGACTTCCAACAATCCGCCCTGTACCTTGACCCCCTTGGCTTCGCCCGTAAATAGTGCACGGGCACGCTGACCCGCAGGCGCTTGCTCAGATCGACGCGCTTGAAGTCCGCGTGCAGAAGCCGGCTCGTGACGGGATCGACCTGCCGATCCACGAGCATTACCGGAGTAGTTTCCCCGCCGGTCACGGCGATGTTGAAGATGGTGTTGAAGCCCGACGATCCGTGGACGATCTTCGAGATTTCGCGAGGATCGACCGCGACTGGGACGGGTCTCCGGTGGGAGCCGTAGAGCACGGCCGGAATGCGTCCGGCCGCGCGCACGCGGCGCGCTTCGTTCTTGCCGCGCGAATTACGCACTTCGGCGGCTACGGTAATATCTCGTCTCACTACATTCTCCTTCCGGGTTCGAAGTCCGGTTCGCCCGTCTCCGGGTTAACGTGGGTTCGAGAGCCGCTCGAACTGAGTCATCAGCTAACAGTTTTCAGTTGTCGCCCCACAGCTTCCTTGCGCGCCGCGCGAAAAACTGACAACTGATAACTTATAACTGACAACTGATAACTCTAAACAAACAACACACTCACCGAAGTCTCCTCATGGATCGACCTGATAGCATCCGCAAGGAGATTGGCGATGGACAGAAACTTGATCTTACCGCACGACTTCGCCGCCCTCGAAGGCGGAATCGAGTTCGTGAATATCACTTCCTTCAAATCCGAAGCTTCAATCCGCCGCACCGCCGGCCCGAGAGCACGGCATGCGTCGCGCAAGCGGAAACGACCGTGGGCGCCCTTGGCGAGCAGCGCTTCGGCGCCCTTGACCAGAGTGCCGCGCCGTGTCGATCAGGTCGTCGACAATGAGGCAGTGACGCCGTTTTACGTCGCCGACTACGTTCAGGACTGCGGCGACGTTGGGCTGTTCGCGGCGCTTGTCGAGGATGGCCAGCGGGAAGTCCAGCCTCTTGGCGAAGGCCCGCGCGCGCTCCACGCCGCCGGCATCGGGCGAGACCACGGTGAGGTTCCTGATGTCCTGCGAGCGGAAATGCTCGATCAGCACGGGCGTAGCGAACAAGTGGTCCACCGGAATGCGGAAGAAGCCCTGGATCTGCGCCGCGTGCAAATCCAGCGTCAGCACTCGGCCGGCGCCGGAAGCTTCGATTAAATCCGCCACCAGGCGTGCGGAAATCGGCACCCGTGGCTCGGCCTTTTTGTCCTGCCGCGCGTAGCCGTAATAAGGAAGCACAGCCGTAATGCGGTCCGCCGATGCGCGCTTCAGCGCGTCGATCATCAGCAGCAACTCCATGATGTTGCGGTCCACCGGCGTGCAGGTCGGCTGGATCACGAACACGTCGGCGCCGCGGACGTTCTCCTGGATCTGGAGGTAGATTTCGCCATCGGAGAAATGCCGGACCATGGCCTTGCCGAGCGGGACGTCAAGGGCCTCGCAGATCTCGCGCGCCAGCGCCGGGTTGGCGTTGCCGGTGAAAAGCTTCAGTTGCGACTTGTTGGTCTCTTGGGGTCGGGTTGGGGCGGCCATAGCTCCGGTCGTATGTACTCTTTCAGAGCCCGCCGCCACAAAGAACGGTAGCGTGCGCGGCTCACCAGCGAAACCCGAGCGCCTTTTCTCCTCGCCCAGCCGGGAGGGCCGGGAAAAGTGGGCGAGCGCACGGGAAGCATGAGCCTTTCCACCGAATAACCCAAACAATGCCGAACCACTACCCGTCATCATGGCAATGGAAGCGCCTGCTCGGATCAGCTCGGCTTTCAGGCTCGCCAGACGGCCATGCCGCTCGAAAACCACTTCCTCAAAATCGTTGGCGGCGCGACCTTCCGCAATGGGATCCCAGGTTTGCGACTGGAAACTAACTATTTTATTTTGTTGAGATTCAGTTGTCAAACGGGGGCTCAGCGCGGAGTAAGCCCAAGGCGTATCGACGTGGATGCCGGGAGCCAGCAAAATGCCCGGGGGCTCGCCCACATCCGGCAACGGGAAAAGCTCCGTACCCCGCCCGATGCCTACGGCGGCCCCGCCAATCAGGAAGAAGGGGACGTCGCTGCCCAGCCTTCCAGCCATCTCGTTGAGCGCGCCAAACCCGATCGCCTTGCCCACCAGGACCGGAAGGGCCAGCAACACCGCCGCCGCGTCCGAAGAACCGCCCCCCAACCCGGCGCCCACGGGGATTCGCTTCTTTAACCGAATCTCGACCAAGCCCGTCGCGCCCATGGCTTCCATCGCCATCCGCGCCGCGCGCTCGGCAAGGTTGTTGGAGATTCGAGCGGCGTCTTCGAGACGGATCTCGGTCGAGCGGCCGGACGTGAAGGCGATTTCCAGACGGTCGGCGAGGGATATGGTTTGGAAAATGGTTCGCAGTTCGTGGTAGCCGTCCGCGCGTTTGCCGAGGACGCGGAGCCCCAGATTGATCTTGGCGAACGCGCTTACGCGCGCCGCGCGGCGAACGCCGGCTCCGCGGCTCATTTGTCGTACTGGAGCAGAGAGAAGACGTCGCGGCCGGCTAGCTTCGCTCTACCGTTCAGGAAGGTCAGCTCGATCACGAAGCCGAGCCCGGCCACCACTCCGCCCACGCTTTCCACCAGGCGCGCGGCGGCCGCCGCGGTGCCCCCGGTCGCCAACAGGTCGTCCACAATCAGAACGCGTTGGCCGGGCGCAATGGCGTCGCGATGCATCTCGAGAGCGTCCGTTCCGTATTCGAGATCGTAAGTGACGCTGACTCGCTCGGCCGGGAGCTTCTTAGGTTTGCGGACGGGCACAAAGCCCGCGCCCAGCGCGTACGCTACGGCCGGAGCGAAAATGAACCCGCGCGCCTCGATGCCCGCCACGGCATCGACGCGTCGATCGCGATAACGCTCCGTGAGGCCGTCGATGGCTGCGCGCAGCCCGCCGTTGTCTTTCAAGAGCGTGGTGATGTCGTAGAACAGAATGCCGGGTTTGGGCCAGTCCGGCACTTCGCGGATGAGTTTCTTGAGATCTTCCATATCTGCGGGGCGTCCCCAGGTCCGATTCTTCAGTGTAATCCGCGGCGAGGCGAACCCCACGGTCAATCGATCCAGAAATCCGCGCGTACCCGCAGTTCCGCTTCCTGCTCGTTGACGCCTCGCACGTCAGCCCAGCGGGGCCCTTTGTACAGCAGGCCGGCCATCTGCGAGAGCTTGTCCGCCGGGCCGACCGCGTACACCTCCACCCGGCCATCATCCAGGTTGCGCGCATATCCGGTGAGTCCCAACTCCGAGGCTGCGCGTTGCGCAAAATACCGGTACCCGACGCCCTGAACGCGGCCTCGCACGTACCAGCGCTTTGCGGTTTGAGGCCTGCGAGACATCTCGCAGGTGAGAATAACACGGCCGTGGCGAGAGCATTTGGCTTGCCGCCCCGGGATTCATCTCGGCGTTTGGGTCCCGAATCTTGCCGTTCTGGGCCGCAGTTCCTAGTTAAGTGGAATTGCTCACCCGCGGCCGGTTATTTGAAGTGGTTTTGGAGCGACTCGGCGGCCGCTTTGGCCATGGCCGAACGGGGGGCCGATTCTTCGGTCCATATCTCGAACTGGCGCACGGCCTGCTCGATGAACATATCGAGACCGGAAACAATTCCCTTCCCCTGTTCCTTGGCGCGGCGCAGAAGTTCAGTTTCGATCGGGTTATAAACCATGTCGAACACCACGCCGGCCGGAATCTCTCCGTCGAAGAAACACCCCTCGGCGTGCGGGAACATCCCGAGCGGCGTGGCGTGCACCACCGCATCGAAGCCTCGGCCGGCCAACTGTTCGCGCGCGAGGCCTTCGGCGCCGCAAATCTTCGCGAGGGCGCGCACGCGATCGCCATTGCGTCCCACGATGGAGACCTTGGCGCCTGCATCGATGAGCGCGAACGCGGCCGCCCGCGCCGCGCCTCCATTGCCTGCAATCAAAATGGATGCGTTGCGAAGCCGCAGCGCGCGCGCGAGCGGACCCGTAATGCCCGCGGCGTCCGTGTTTGCGCCGCGCCACTTACCGCCCTTCCGCCAAACGGTGTTGACGGCGCCGATTCGCCGCGCGAGCGGATCGACCAAATCGAGATACCGGATGATTTTCTGCTTATGCGGTATGGTGACGCTGAAGCCGCTCACCGGAAGCGTCCTCGCCAGAGTGAAAAAATCGCGGAGATGCGCGGGCGAAACCAGGAATGGGAGATACACCGCGTCGATCCGGCGCGCCTGGAAGGCGCGATTATGCACCGCCGGGGAAATGGAATGGCGCACCGGATCGGCGATTACGCCGTATACTTTCGATGCCTTGCCAAGTTTCTCCACGCTGTAAAGCTTGCGCAAGTGGCGCGCGCACACCTGGCCCGTAGCCGTGCCCTCGAAATGGCTCGGAGCCGCGTACGTGTAAAATCCGCCATAAACGGGCGAGAGCACGCGCGTTGGAAAACCGATCTCGCCCATCGCCAGCACCACCATGCGATGCCGCGTCAGGGCCTTGGCCGCCGCCAGCACCCGCATATTATCGGAGGGCTTGCGAGCCATGGTCACCAATTTGTACGCGTCTGCCTGCACCTTCAGCACGCGGGCGACGATCATGTCCATGGCGGGCGTCGTCTCGAAATTGTGATAGGAGACGATGACCAGCGCTCGCCCGCGAAAACGGCCCAGTCTCTCGGCCGCCGCCTCCGCGGTTTCGATCTCGAAATCCACGGCCTGAGCGCCGGCCTCCACGGCCTTATCGAGCAGGTCGAATTGCTCTTCCAGGCTGCCGTTGAATTTTCCGTGATTCTGATGGCGCCGGCAGGTGGCCAGCACAATGGAGTCGGGGAATTCGTCCAGGAAACTCCGGATGACGGCAGGCCCTTGCTCCGGATGGTCTAAAAAGTCCAGACGGAACTCGAGAAAGGGTTCGCCCGCCTCCGCCTCCCGCCGCGCATGCTCCAGCAATGCCGAGGCATCCGCCAGACCCAAGGCGATACATATCCGTGGAAACGTCCTGGTCTGCGCCATTTCAGGTTGGGAACAACAAGAATACCATAGGCCCAGAAGCATTCCGGCCGGTGAAAAGCGGCCGATTTCGCGGCGGCTTTAGAACAAGCGGTCTTGCTTCCTCAACGAGCCGAAAGTGCCGATGTTGGCGATGGAAAACGCCACCCGCCACTGTGACTCGTCTCGCACGCCGAACTTGAAACGGTAATACTGGACGCTGAATCCACAGCAATCCGTGTTGTAGGTCGCCTGAATTTTGGAATAGAGGATCTCCGCCGCGCGGTAATCGTAAACGCCGTCGAGGCCCGCGTTCCAGCCGCGATGATTGGGGTCTCCGAAACCGAGCCGGTAACGGTACTGATTCGCGGCCGGAATCAGCAGCGGGTCCGTGTGGGCGGAGTTGTTCCCGATGGAGGCGAAGTAATTTTTCCACCGGTAGTCCAGCGAAAACGTGCTGTTGACGATGCCGTGATACCTGGGATCGTAGTCCGCCTCCCACTGCGCGCCTAAGCGGCCGAACGGGCTGATCCGTAAAAGAGAGATCACGGGCGAGGCCGCTCGCGGCCCCACCAGAAACGCATAGGCCGCGATATCGGCCGTGCTGTCGAACACGTTTCTCTGGCCTGAGATCAGCGCGCCGCCGAAAGTCGGATCGAAGTAGCGCTTCTGCATGATCTCCCAGCTCACAACTTCCTGCTCGGCGTCGCCGCGCTTGGCGTAAATCCGGTTGGTCAAGGAGAGCAGCAAGTCGCTCGTGTTGGCCAGAAGGTCCAAATCGTCGAAGCGAATGAACTCGTTGAAGTCCGTGCCCACGCCCGTGACATAACGGTAAGTGGCGCGCGGCTCGATGACGTGCTTGAGTTTGTCTCCCAGAATCGTCTTCTTGTTGTAAACGCGCTCGAACGAAGGGAGAATCAAGTCCAGCGAAAGGTCGGGAGCGGTGCGCGTGACATTCTGGCCCGTGACCCGGTAGTAGGTTTGGGACTGTTCGAGAGCCTCGGAGTAATACGTCTCGTGCAAAGAAATCCGGGGTACGAGGCGAAACACGCCGATTCGAACGGAGCCGGACAAGCTTGGCGCGAAGTTGAAGCGGTGCATCAGCTCGCCGGTTTGAAAGCGGCCGATCAGTTGCGTCTCGGTCGAATCGAAGATGTTATACGAGCGATACAGCAAGCTCGCCGACGACTCAAACGAGAGCCAGACAGGCAGCTTCGACCAGAACGGCCGCTCCCGGCCGCTATATTCCACGTCCGGCAGTTTCCGTATCGTGACGACATTGGGGATGTAGCTGACCTCGCCAGTCGTCGCGCTTACGCTGGGTATCTCGGCGGATTGGAAATTCTCCAGCCGCTGAACCACGATGTTCAGCGTCTCGTTCCCCAGGCTCTTGTTGACGTAGCCTACCGAGTTGATCTCCGATCCAATTCCTTCGTTGAACGATTGCGTCCAGTATTGGCGGAAGCGAAATGACGTGATGTAGTTGATGTCCGCGTGGGCGTTCCAGCCTTGGCCCAAATCCGACTTCCCCTCGGCGAACACGCTCAGGCCGCTGTATTTCACGGGAGGATTGGTCCCCGGAACGCCGCGGTCATCGACCCCATACAAGACTCCGTAAAAGTCGGTGCCCGGCCGCGGCTGACCGCGGACATCCAGGTGATGAACGAAACCGCGCGACGCGTAATCCATCACCCGATACGTCGCATCGTAGCTGCGGTTGATCGCCCAGTAATACCCCAGGCCCAACATCACACCGCGCTGGGAGCTGTTACCGATGTTCGGAGTCAGAAAACCGCTGCGGCGGGATTCTTCCAACAGCGGGTGATAGTAATACGGCACATAGAAGACCGGCAAGCCTTTGAGCAGGAATCGCGCGTTGTAGGCGACGGCCTTTTCTTCGGGCTCGTAAATGAACTTCGGACTCTTCAGCTTCCACCAGGTACCCGTATCGATCCCGCGATAAAAGGCCGGCGCATAATAGAATGGAAGCCGCCTCAATAGGTACGCGGCGCGATGCACGATGCCTTTCCCGGGAGGCGCATCGACGAATCGCGGGTTTTCGAGCTCCGGCTTCGTCACCGGCGGTTTACAGTTCGAAAAGAACCCGTTGTAAATCGTATACAGGTCGCCGTTCCGTTCGGCCCACTCTCCTTCGAAGTAGAAAGGGCTCGTGCTGGTGAGCACGCCCTGGCGCGGAACGATGCGAGGCATGTACCGGCCTTTGACCTTGTAGAACACGCCTTTCTCGGTATCCGTGTTGTACTCGAGGCGGTCGCACCAGAGTTCCTCGCTGGTTTTGAAGTCGTGGACGTGCACTTTGCCGCTGGCATGGACGTCGCCGGTCTCCTGGTTCCAGTCCATATCGTCGGCCTGGACAAGCATGGCGGAACTTTCCACCCAGGCATCGCCGTGCAGCTTCTTGACCTTTCCTACGATTTCAAAATCGGTGGAACCGGTCGGCCATACCTTTGCAGGGATCGAACTGGGAGGCGGCGGAGGCGGAGCTTGGGTGGAAGCGCCCGATCCGGCCTGTGACCAAGCCGGCCCCGCAACGCCTAAAACCAGCCAAAGCAGTAGACTACGCACAAAAAGACACCTACCACTCGAAGAATTTCTCGACTTCCGCTCTCCCGTGTGGTACTAAAGTGAGGAGGGCTGTTTAGGTAGGGCCCCAAATCGAAAGTTACCATATTTCGGCCGGCTGGGAGTTGCATCGCGATGACCTGCGGACATTGTGGATGGCGAATGACGGAGTTGGAGTCTCGCTGCGGGCGTTGCGGGCGCCGTCCGGGAGACGCTCCACGCACTCCGGTCCCGATTCGGGGAGCGCTGGCTGCGAAGATCCGCCCAGAGCCGCCAGAGGCGCCGCCGCCCCAGCTTGACGCAAGCGCGACGGGCGCGGAGCACG
This sequence comes from Terriglobia bacterium, assembly GCA_963783505.1. Taxonomy (GTDB): domain Bacteria; phylum Acidobacteriota; class Terriglobia; order Bryobacterales; family Bryobacteraceae; genus BOG-224. The sequence goes on from CAWAOP010000031.1 coordinate 8,416, forward strand.
GAGGTTCCAGCCAAGGGCTTCTGTTTCCAGTCAGACCCTCCGCCGTCGTGATTCCATTTCCGCGCACGGCTTCCGGCAAGAAGTCCGGTTCGGGCCCCTCGAAGCCGGGGCAGAAGGGACGCCGCGGAGGTCCCGGCCGCATAGACGATCAGCCCACTCTGGACTTCATTCCGCAACCGCCGTCGAAACCGATGCTGGCCACGACCGTGGAAGCGAGCGTTCTGTGCGACGCCCCGGTGGCTGCCCGCGTGCATCGGGCTATCGCCTCGGCAGTTGACCTGTCGCTGATCCTGATCGGTTACCTGCTGTTCCTGGCGGCCATCTTGCTGGCGGTCGTACTTCTCCATCTGCCGGGCGGGGCCATCTTCTCGCCGAACCGGACCAATTTGATGGGAATGGGAGCCGGGTTCGCGCTGATCGCGTTCGGTTACGGAGCGCTCTGGGCCGTCGCCGGGTCGGAAACGTTCGGCATGTCCTGGACCGGGCTCCGGCTTCTGACGTTTGACGGTTTCGAGCCCGATCGCGGCCGCCGCGTGGCCCGCTATTTCGGCTCCTGCGTGAGCATCGTGGCCGTGGTTGGCCTGCTCTGGTGCCTGGCGGACGAAGAGCGCCTCTCCTGGGCCGATCATATCTCGGGGACCTTTCCCACGCCTCGGTCGGTAATCGACAAGGTGTTTCGGCAGCATTGAACCCGATTCGAGCCGCCGCAACAGCGAGCCGTAAGCTATCCTGAGCGCGTGCCGTATTCCGTGAACCGGCGTCACCGGACCGATCTGGTCATTGGCGTCGCAATCTTCCTCGCCTTGCTGGGCTACCTGTGGTTCCTCGCCATCCCTCTCCCATGGTCGGGGGTTCCGCTGCTTGTTGCGATCGCCGCGGCGTGGCGCGGGCGCTCACTTACGCTCAGGCAGTTAGGCCTGGGATGGGATGATTTCCGGGCGTCGGGCCGGCGCTGGCGCGTCATCTGGGTTCTGAGCGTCTCGTCATTCGTACTGCTAGGCCGCCAGCGGTTGCTCGGTTCCAGCGTTCTTTTGTACGGGACGGTGTACTTTGCCTGGGCCGCGGTGCAACAGGTCGCCTACCAATCGATGATCTATGTTCCGCTGCGGGAGAACCTGAATCGGCGGTGGGTGGCGGCGGGACTCGCCGGCATCGCCTTCTCGGCACTGCATGTTCCGAATCCGATCCTGGTCCCCGCGACCTATGTGTGGGGCGTCGCCTCCAGCATTCTCTTCGAGCGCTGCCGCTCGATCTGGGGATTGGCGCTTTTGCAGACCCTATTCGCCTCCGCTCTGTTCTGGAGCACGCCGGTCGCGCTGAACCGTAACTTCGAGATCGGTCCGTTCTATTACCGGACGACGGTGCCACAAGCCCCGGCCAAAACCTTTGCGCCGCCGATTTCTACGTGGGTAGGCGATGCGTCGCCCGGTAGCCTCGCCAGGTAGCCGGTCCGGCGCGGCGGCAGCGGAAAGCGGCGGAATTGGCAGGCGGAAGCCGACTTATCGTTTCCGATTTCCGCAACGGGCGAGTCACACATGGAATCGACGGATTTGCACGAAAACGCTGCGCCTGTCGCTGGTCTACCTTGCGTAAGTGTGTCCCGCAGGCCGTACTGAGCCAGGGCTGAATTCTATTTCCCGGACTTAGCGACCGCGACGACCTTTGCCATAAGCGACGTCACGAAGTTCTGAAAGCTCAGCTCCGATGCGGGTTCGCGGTAAACACCCTTCAATCCATCGACGGAATTTGACATGAGAAAGCAAGCCGCATCGTATAGGCGCTCGCGAACGAGCTTCGTGAGGAGAATCTCGTAGCGTTTCGCATACGAGGCCTCTTTGAATTCCGGGAAAACCTTGAAGTGCGGTTCTCGATCTCGTACGGGGCTGAGGGAGCCCGGCGCTTCATCGAGAAGCATCAGATAGCCAAGCCACGGGCGGGCGGAAGGGTTAAACGCGCCCTCACGATATGCGGCCCAGATATCCGTGGCGCTTCCGATCGCCTCTTCCGTCCGGTTATTGTAATTGTTACCGAACGAACCCACTTGAGACTTGAATTCAATACCGGCGAGAAGCTTGCCGCCAGAGACGACAAGAAGATCCCATTTTTTCTCGGGCCGGGACCAACCGGGTATTTCAACATACTTCTCGCAGTAGACATGAGCTTTGGGAAGACCACCCTCGCAGAGCAGGTCACGGACAAGGTTAGTGAATCCATTCATCTGCGCCCCGCCTGTCACCGCCGAGCGCGCTCCGGCGTCCTTGCTGCCCGAAGATCCACCCTGCTTCTGGGCTTGCGTTTCCCGAGTGCCCCAGAAATACTTGATCGCGGACCGAAGTCTTTTGTCGATGCCAGGACTGAGGCTCATTTCTTCGCGCTCTCTTTGTAAATCTCGATATATGTTTTGCTGAAGAGTGAAGAAGTCTCGTTTGCGATGCGGGTATGAGCCCGGTCAAAGTAGTGCTCATCGACCTCAAAACCCACGCTGTTGCGGCCGGTTTTGGCCGCAGCCACCGTTGTCGAGCCGGTTCCCAAGAAGGGGTCGAGCACGGTGTCTCCGACGAAGCTGAACATCCTGATCAGGCGCTCCGCCAACTCGACAGGGTAGGGGGCAGGGTGGTGGCGTGTCGATGCGCCCGTCAATCCTGACCAGATTTGCTGGAACCACTGCTTGTGGTTCTCGCCGGAGATAACGCTTAGGACTCGCGTTGCGAGATCGGGCGCACGGTAGCCGCCTGGCTTCCGCTCCATGAGGATGAATTCGATGTCGTTCTTGATAACCGAATTCGGCTCGTAGGGTTTGCCAAGGAAGCTGGAACCGTTCTCGACCTCGTACACGGCGTTGGCAATCTTGTACCAGATGATCGGAGCCAGATTATCGAAGCCAACTACCCGACAATGCTCCTGAATCGAGGCATGCAACGGCACAACGGTGTGCCGCCCATTGTTCTTCCTGCGGGAAAGACACACGTCGCCGACTACACAAATGAGGCGACCTCCGGGAACCAGCGCCCGGAAGCAGTGCGCCCACACCTTGTCAAGCTCGGCCAGAAACTGGTCATAATCGCCAATGTGCCCCATCTGTCCGGCTGAATCCCGGTACTCCTTCAGTGTCCAGTACGGGGGCGAGGTGAGGACCAGGTGCACACTTTCCGGCGCCAACTCGCTCATCCCGCGGGCATCACCGAGATTGAGCGTGTGCCTGGTCGGAATTCCTCGCACCGCTTCTTCAATCAACCGGATCAGCACATGGTCCTTCGCGATGCGCGGAATATCGGTCTGCGGGTTGTCGAGCGGGTAGACCTCCGCAGGAACAAACGGAGCGAGAGTCCCGCCAAGTTGCTCTTTTTGAACGGTTTGCCCTTCTTTCCGGCGGAGCGCTAAACTCATAGCACAGTGCGATTGTAACGAATGGTCCTCTCGTATAGGATCGCACTTGCTTGCGCGGCGTCAAGCACGATCTTGATCGAGGCTGAACGGAAACACCCCTGATTCCTCCGCCTGCAAGTTGAATTAGGATAAAGGCTCGGAGGTCGAAAAGAGGCAAGCGATGAGAACGAGCAAGCGATTCCCGAAGCGCATCGTCGCGATGAGCGCAACCTTGATTCTGTCGGGCGTGCTGCTGGCGCAGGTCCCCGCTCCACCAAAGCCGGGGACGCACCAAAGCCGGGGACGAAAGCCGGACGAAAGCCGGGGACGGACGAAAGCCGGGGACGGACGGGACGTTCCCCGGAGATTGGTTGGCCCGTGTCTACGATCTCCGCGCCTCGCGGCGGAGGCCTTCATGGACCAGCATTTTGAGCAGGGTCTGGTATCCCACACCTTTGCGGGTCGCGATCTCTCTCGCCTTCGTCACGTCGGGTTCCGGCAATCGCAACGCGATCTGAACGCTGGCAGTCCGGTTCAATCGGCCGACAAGGCGCGATCGTTGCGGCGCGCCCCCCTTCCTAAGGGGTTCGGCCGATCTCCGCTTTACAAATTCGCGGCCAGGGCGACTGGCCCACCAGTCCGCCTCTTCGCCTTCATTCACAAACCTCGGCATGTCAACCGGTTTTTTCTTCATAGCTTCACTCCCCCCGTGCCCGGTGGGCCAGGTAGTCCTTCTTTTGCCCGGCGTCCAAGTCGTACGCAGTGACGACCCGGATCTTTTCATCGCGCTCGACCAGGACGACGGCCAGCAGCCGTCCCGACGCAGTCTCGCAGTAGTAGACGTAGCGCGCTTCACCCTGAACGTCCTGTTCATAGATGAGAATCGGGTCGCTTGACAGCGCCTTCTCAACTTCTTCGGACTTGATCCGATGCGCCCGGATCTTGCGCAGATTGTTCTCGTCCCAGTCGAACACCGCACTTCTATTGTATATGCAGAGCATGACAAATGGACGGTCATGGCCGCAAAACGGGGATCTCGGAAACTTGCACGGAACGGCCCTCTGGAACATCGATCCCGTGAAGCCCGATTACGGCAGGATTCCTCCCCATACGCCCTTACACCCGCCTACGATCCGATTCGTCGCTCGTCCGGAAGCCATCCCCTTCACTCGCTACTCAGGCGGCTCTGCGGCTCGGTCTCCCAGTTCCTTACGCGGCCTTTCGCCGGCGAATCCGCCACTGTTTTCAGGCCTCCTCCAACCTCCAATTGGGAGAGAGCCTCCTCCATTTCGAGCTGAACCGGAGCACCACTGACTCCCGCATCCGCACATTGAATTAGGATAAAGGCTCGGAGGTCGAAAAGAGGCAAGCGATGAAAACGAGCGAGCGATTCCCGAAGCGCATTGTCGCGATGAGCGCAGCCTTGATTCTGTCGGGCGTGCTGCTGGCGCAGGTCCCCGCGCCACCGGCTGGACGGGGCGGACAGCCCCAGGCCGGCCAGCCTGGAGGCGGTCCTCCGGCCGGTGGACGAGGGATGATGGCGACGCCAAAAGCCGGCGTGTGCCCGCTTCCGATTCTGCCGGCGCTGCCTGCCATTACCGAAACTTCGTTCTTCGCGAAGACCGGAGTTCCCCACGGCAAAATCGAGCAGGTCAACTACAAGAATTATGCCGGTGAAGACAAACGCATGACCCTCTACCTGCCGCCGGATTACGAGAGGAACAACGACGCCCGCTACCCCGTCCTCTACCTGAACCACGGCGGAGGCGACGACGATTCCCGGTGGAGTCTTGAAGACGTTCGCAATGGCGGCAGCGCCGGCCTCATCCTCGACAATTTGATCGCGGCGGGCAAGGCCAAACCAATGCTTATCGTCATGCCCACCACGCGCGGCTGCGCGAGCGGCGATCCGCCGCCGGTGGGAACCGATGACAAGTGTTCGCAAGAATTTCTGAAGGACATCATCCCCTATATCGACGGCCACTACCGCACCAAGGCGAGCCGCGACTATCGCGCCATAGCGGGTCTCTCGATGGGAGGCTTCGTCGTGCTGCACACCGGGTTGCTGCACCTGGATACATTCAGCGAGCTGTACATTTACAGCTCCGGCCATATCGGCGAAGCGTCGCTCAAGAAGTTCGACGATCTGTACGGCGCGATGCTGAAGGACCCGAAAACGAACGACAAGTTCCGCGTGCCTCTATATATGGCCGCGGGCGAAACCGACATAGCCCTTCCGAACAGCCAGAAGGAACTCGCGCTCTTCAATCAAAACGGCATTCGGACTTTCTGGGTGCTGAGCACCGGTAGCCACGAATGGGCCAACTGGCGGCGCTATCTCTACCAGACCGCGCAGGTGATGTTCCCCGACTGCCCGGCGCAGTGAGCGGCTATGGTCGGCGGCGGGCCGCCAACATTGATGAAGACGCGGCAAAGTGGGGCCAGGGCTTTTGCCCTGCCGCCGCCATTTTTGGCGGCGTTCCGAAGCGACGCCAGAGCGCCGGGCCGAAGCGGGTCCAAAGGGCGCCCGGCAGCCCCAAAGGGCTGGCCCCACAAAGGCCCCGACTTCGGCGGAGTGTCAGCCAGCGTCGAAGGTGGCGCTTCAGAGGAACAGCTACGCCGTCAAGCGCGTGAACAACGCCGAGCCGGGGTCGTCGCCAAACACGCGTTTCGCACGTCCGTTCGCTGCCAGATGCTCCAGAATCCAGTAGGCCAGTTCCACATCGCCGGTCCCGCAGGCCGCTGCACACTGCTCCGCCGTTTGCGGCGTGGCGGACAGGGCTGCTTCGATCTCGAACTGAAGCTCCAGCGCGAGCTCCGCCGCTTTCTTTCCGGCCTCCACGCCCGGCTGGTGATAGGCATTGATCCCGACAAGCGAGGCGTAAAACCCACGGCGCGTTCGAATAAAGCGATAAGGCGCCGACGGATTGCGCATCTACGCGTGGGATCGTAATCGTCATCGACTGCCGGCCGGCATCTGATAGGGCATCGCGCGTACCGGTAAGCAGACCGTGCAGGTAGTCGCCCGCGGTAACGCCCTTTCTGACAGGAAGAGAGCTGCCGCCCGATTCGAGCACGCGAATGAAGGTCACGAAGAAGTTGTCCACTCCGTCGCGCAATTGCTGCACGTACGCGTGCTGATCCGTGGAGCCTTTATTGCCGTAGACCGTAATTCCCTGATGCACCACGTGGTGCGCCAGATCGAATTTCTTACCCAGCGACTCCATCACGAGTTGTTGCAGATAACGGCTGAAGAGCTGCAGACGGTCCTTATAGGGAAGCACCACCATATCCTTGGCGCCTTTGCCACCCGTGGCATGAAGCCACATGAGAGCGAGCAGCGCGGCCGGGTTGCGCATCGTGTCGCGTCCGCGCGTGGCTTCGTCGCACGCTTTGGCCCCGTCGAGGAGCGCATCAATGTCGAGCCCTTGGAGGGCGGCGGGCAGCAGCCCCACCGCGGAGGTCTCGCTGGTCCGGCCGCCAACCCAATCCCACATCGGGAATACTTCCAGCCAAGCCGCTTGCTTCGCCAGCGCGTATAACTTCAAGTCCGTGTCGAACTTGGTGATCGCCACCGCATGGTCCGGGAAGCGCAGTCCGGCCCGGCCGTATGCATCCGCGGCCAGGATCATGCCGTTGCGGGTCTCCGGCGTGCCGCCACTCTTGCTGGTGACAATGCAGAGCGTTTCAGCCAGTTGGCCTTCCAAGAGAGCGAGCGTCCGCTCGATGCCATCGGGATCGGTGTTGTCGATGAAGTTGATCTGCATCCGGTCGGATCCGGGGTTGCCGAGAGCGTCGGCGACAAACATAGGGCCGAGCGCCGAGCCTCCGATGCCGATCAAAAGAACGCGTGTGAAACGCTCCGCTTGAGGCGGCTTCACCTCGCCTTCATGCACGCGCTTCGCAAAGGACTGGACCTGGGCAACCGCATTGCGGATCTCGGCCGCTATCGCGGGCGTGGGAGCCCGCTCCGCGTCCCTTAGCCAGTAGTGGCCTACCATGCGCTGCTCATCGGGATTGGATATGGCGCCGCGTTCCAGTCTCTCCATCTGCTGGAACGCCCATCTCATGTCCTCCTCGGTGCGAGCGAAGAACCCGTCGTCGAATGCCATGCGGCTGATATCGAGCGTCAGGCCGAGGGATTGGATGTGGCAAACGTACTGCCGGAAGCGTTGCCATTTCTCGGTGGCAGTCATATAACCTCAATGGTATGCCGGAACGAAGGCTGGTTGCGCGAATGGAACTGCGCGAGAACTGATGCGCCCCGCGCCGGCCGCATGCGGACGACGCAAGAGCCCGCGCTACTATTCGTCCCGGCGCTTGCCCGCGGCTTACGCGCCGCGCTTGTGATGCCAGCTCATGAACTGATGCAGGGCGAAGGGCACTTCGTCGGGGTGCGCGACGCACCAGGCAATGACGCGCTCGAACCTGACAGTGTCGTCGGCGATTGCGCTGATTTCCATCAGCTCGGTCTCGATGACGTCCGAATCTCGCATGGCTATTTCAGCATGGCACATCTTATCTGGAATCGTCGTATCTTTCCGGGCGGAAACGGCGTCGGCTCTCGCAGGGCCAGAAAACTCTACGCTGCGCCGTTGCGAGGCGCCTGGATAGGGCTAAGCCTCTACTACTGAACGACGTCCACGCCCATGCTGCGGGCGGTGCCTTCCACGGAGCGCATGGCGGCCGCTATGTCGAAGCAATTCAGGTCGGGCATTTTGATCTTGGCGATCTCCTCGACCTGCTGCTTGGTGATTTTGCCCACCTTGTTCTTGTGCGGCTCGGGCGAGCCTTTCGCCAAATTGACCGCGCGCTTGATGAGCACCGGCACCGGCGGAGTCTTCGTAATGAAGGTGAAGGAGCGGTCCGAGAAAATCGTGATCACCACCGGGATGATCAAGCCTTCCTGATCCTTGGCGGACGTCTTGGCGTTGAACGCCTTGCAGAAGTCCATGATGTTGACGCCCTGCGGGCCGAGCGCCGTGCCCACCGGAGGGGCCGGCGTGGCTTTTCCAGCCGGGATCTGCAACTTCACCTGAGCGGTAACTTTTTTTGCCATTCCTAAAATCCTCGGAGGCGCTGGGCCTGGCCGCCCTCTGGGCAGGGCCGCCCCATGCGCATCAAACTTTTTCCACCTGCAAGAATTCCAGTTCCACCGGCGTTGCGCGGCCGAAGATGGTGACCATCACCCGAAGCGTGCCGCGCTCGGGGTTCACTTCGTCCACCTTGCCGGAGAAGCTGGCGAACGGGCCGTCCACAATACGCACCGTGTCGTTCTTTTCGAACGTCATCTTCGGGCGCGGCCGATCCGCGGAAGTGGCCTGACGGTTCAGCACGGAGTTGACTTCGTCCGCGCTCAACGGCACGGGCGAGTTGCCTCCGCCTACAAATCCAGTGACGCGCGGCGTGTTCTTGATCTCATGCCACAACGCGTCGCTCATTTCCATTTCGACCATCACGTAGCCGGGATAGACGAGGCGTTTGCTGGTAACCTTCTTGCCCCCTCGCATCTCAACCACTTCTTCGGTTGGGATCAGGATCTGTCCGATCTTGTCCGCGAATCCGAAGGCCTCGGAACGCGTGCGGAGCGATTCCGACACTTTGTTCTCAAATCCCGAATACGTGTGGATGATGTACCACTTCTTGGCGGACGATTCGTCGTAACCCGCCGGCGGCGCCTCGGCTTCGGCGTCGGGAGCGGCCGCGGCCGGCTCGGCTTCGAAGCCCGCCGCGGGAATCGGCGCTTCGGGCTCGGCGAAACCCGCTTCCGCCGGCGCCGCTAAAGGGGCTTCCGGCGCCAGAGCGCCGTCTTCTGGCTCGCCCGCCGGGATGTTCTCGTCCACTTCCATTACGCGCCTACTTCCCGAAATATCCAAAAAGCCCGTTGATCGCACGGACCAGAGCCCCATCCACGATCGCGAAGTAACCCGCGAATGCAAAGACGGAGAAGATCACCACCATCGTGGTGCCTTCCACCTGCTTGCGGTTGGGCCACGTCACCCGTCGCATCTCAAGCTTCAGTTCGTTGAAGTAATCCTTCGTCCGCTGAAGCCAATTTCCCGTTCTTTCTTCGGCCATGAGACATCCTCGCCGTTCCTTACGCCTGCGCTCGGGAGAGCTGGCAGGGGCGGAGGGATTCGAACCCCCACTCGCGGTTTTGGAGACCGCTGGTCTGCCGTTAAACCTACGCCCCTAAACGGCCGTCTTCGCGCCCGAACAGGGCGCTTCCAACTATTCTACTTGATTTCTTTATGCACCTGCCGCTTGCGGCAGTGCGGGCAAAACTTCTTCAGTTCCAGGCGCTCCGTCTTGGTCTTCTTATTCTTGGTCGACGAGTAGTTCCGGTTCTTGCACTCGGTGCACTGGAAGGTAATGATTTCTCGCGGCATTTAAATCTCAAGCTCCTCGCGGGCTGGGCGCGGCCGGCCCTTAAGCGATAACCTCGGTCACCGTTCCAGCGCCCACCGTGCGGCCGCCTTCCCGGATCGCAAACCTCAGCCCCTTGTCCATCGCCACCGGCGTGATCAACTCCACTACCAAACTCACCCGGTCCCCAGGCATCACCATCTCCGTTCCTTCCGGCAACTCCGCCACCCCAGTCACGTCCGTCGTCCGGAAGTAGAACTGCGGCCGGTATCCCTTGAAGAACGGCGTGTGACGCCCGCCTTCTTCCTTGCTCAGTACGTATACTTCGCCCTTGAACTTCGTGTGCGGCGTGATCGACCCCGGCTTCGCGATCACCTGCCCGCGCTCCACTTCCGTCTTCTCCACCCCGCGCAGCAGCAGGCCTACGTTGTCCCCGGCGCGCCCTTCGTCCAATAACTTCTTGAACATTTCCACGCCCGTCACCACCGTCTTCCGCGTCGGCCGGAAGCCCACAATCTCCATTTCCTCGCCCACCTTGCAAATCCCTCGCTCGATGCGCCCCGTCACCACCGTCCCGCGCCCTTGTATCGAGAAAATGTCCTCAATCGGCATCAGAAACGGCTTGTCCAGTACGCGCGCCGGCATCGGGACATACCGGTCCACTTCCGACATCAGCTCCAGAACCGTCTTCTCCCACTTCTCTTCCCCGTTCAACGCCCCCAAAGCCGAGACCCGCACCACCGGCAGATCGTCCCCGGGAAATTCGTAGAACTTCAGCAACTCCCTCACTTCCAGTTCCACCAGGTCCAGCAGTTCCGGGTCGTCCACCATGTCGACCTTGTTCATGCACACCACGATGCACGGTACGCCCACCTGCCGCGCCAGCAGCACGTGCTCCCGCGTCTGCGGCATCGGCCCGTCCGTCGCCGCCACCACCAGAATCGCCCCGTCCATCTGGGCCGCGCCCGTGATCATGTTCTTGATGTAGTCGGCGTGCCCCGGGCAGTCCACGTGCGCGTAGTGCCGGTTGGGCGTTTCGTACTCGATGTGCGCCACGGCGATCGTGATGCCGCGCGCTTTTTCTTCCGGAGCGTTGTCGATGGAATCGAAGCTGCGGAACTTCACCTTCGGGTTGTTCTTGCCCAACACCCGCGTGATGGCCGCCGTCAGGGTGGTCTTGCCGTGATCGATGTGCCCGATCGTCCCGATGTTCACATGCGGCTTGCTGCGGTCGAATTTTTCCTTTGCCATATCAGCGCCTCAATCCTGGTTAGGATTTAGAACAGGAAAGAACTGGAGCCGTTGATCGGGATTGAACCGATGACCTCGTCCTTACCAAGGACGCGCTCTACCAACTGAGCTACAACGGCTTTCCTTGTAACAGTCTGCGAAATCTTATGGTGGACGGGGGAGGATTCGAACCTCCGTAGCTCGCAAGGAGCGACAGATTTACAGTCTGTTGCCATTAGCCGCTCGGCCACCCGTCCAGACCACACGCCCGCACTCCCACTATCCCAATTGAGAAGCCGAGCGCAGGGGAACCTTAATAATACAAGCTGAACGGGCGCACTCGCAACTTTACCTTTGGCTCCGCGTTCCGGTTGAACGCCGAATTCCGGTTGTCGAACGCTGGAATCCCGTTTTGTCGCGCCACTCTGATAATGTCCCCTTGTGGCCTCGTTAGAAATGTCCCCTAAGCTGAAGACCTCTAGAGGAGGTCGGATTGGGGCGGACAGCAATGAGCACCAGGGAACTGAAGCGGCTGGGGGTGATGGCTCGGGTTGAGAAGGAGGCACTGAACTTGGTGAATGCTGCGGCGATCCTGGGTTTGAGTTACCGCCAGGCGAAGCGCATCTGGCGGCGCTATCAGGACGAGGGGGCCGAGGGATTACAGCACCGCGGCGTAGGGCGAGAATCGGGCCGCACCAAGCCGAAGAAATTTCGTTTGAAGGTGTTGCGTCTGGTGCGCCAGAAGTACTCGGGAGAGGTGGGGGAACGATTCGGGCCGACGCTGGCCGCGGAGCATCTGGGCAGTGAGGACGGGATGGCTGTGCACCCGGAAACGCTGCGGCGCTGGATGCTGGCGGAAGGACTGTGGAGCCGGATGCGGAAGCGGAGAGCGCACCGCAAGCGGCGGGAGGCGCGATTACACTTTGGCGAACTGGTCCAGATGGATGGGAGTTTCCACCACTGGTTCGAACAACGGGGGCCGAAGGGCTGCCTGATGAACTTGGTGGATGACGCCACAGCCACGACGCTGGCGGCCATGGGAGCTGAGGAAACGATCTGGACGGCGGCGGGGGTGCTGCGGAGTTGGATCGAGCAATACGGTGTGCCCGTGGCTCTGTACACGGACTGGAAGACGGTCTATGTCAAAGAGGCCACCGAACAGCAACTTCTGCGCGGCGAGGCTGCCACGACGCAGTTTGGGGGCATGTGCCAGCGGTTGGGGATTCGCATTATCGCGGCCAATTCCCCGCAAGCGAAAGGACGGGTGGAGCGCAACCACGGCACGCACCAAGACCGGCTGGTGAAGAAACTGCGGCGCAAGAAGATCCGGACCTACCAGAGCGCTAACGAGTATCTGGCGAGTGACTATCTGCCGGAGCACAACCGGCGTTTTGCGCATGCGGCAGCCTCGCCGGAAGACTATCACCACCCGAAGCCAACTCGGGCGGCGCTGGACGAGGCGTTCCGGTTGGAGACGGAACGGGTGATCGGCAACGACTGGGTGGTGCGGTATGAGAACCGGTTCCTGCAAGTGAACCGGCAGGGGCATCACTGGGCACCGGCCAAAGGTAAGGTGGCGGTCTGCGAGTGGCCGGACGGCCGGTTGGAGATCCGCTATCGAGGCCAGAGGGTGCAGTGGGAGGAAATCGCCGAACGGCCGCGGCCTGTCGAAGGCGAGCAACCCCGCAAGGCGGCCATACCTTACGGCGGCACTCCACCCAAGGCAAGCCATCCGTGGAGACAGCGTTACGACGGGATGCCAGAACAGAGTCTGGCGAAGCACCAGATCCAGGGCTCGGAAATTGTTCGGGCGGCCCCCTGCGCTACGCCCTAAACGCTCGGCCTACGGCCTCGCAGGGCTTCGCTTCGGGAGCCGCCCGAACAATCGGAACAGAACCAACAAAAGGGACACTTCTAATGAGTTAAGACAGGGGACATTTTAAACGAGGCTT
>CAWAOP010000032.1:0-22469 GCA_963783505.1 Terriglobia bacterium
GAGTCAAGGTTACCGCTTGGGCGCAATGTTGCGCCAGCCCTACCCCCTCATAATCACCACTCCCCTGGCCGCCGCGGATTGGCGCATTCGAAGCAGGATGGATGCCAGTTCCAGGCGCTGGTCGTAGTCCGGAGAGTCTTCGGATTCGTCCAGGATGCGCGCGACCGCGTCACAGCGTTTGAGCACTTGGGAGAACGGCAGGCTTTTCGACGGCGGCGCTTCGGAGAGTTCGGCTCCCGGCCCTGGGACCGAGCCGTTTCCATCGGCGCGCTTCAACAGTTCGCCCACGGCCGCTGCGATCTTTGCGCTGTTTTCCGGCAGCAGCGCGACAACGGAGCCATCCACGCGCACGCCCTCCTCGTTCACATGCGCGGCGATGGCGCGGTATTCCCGCGGGCCGATGTGGGCCATCTGCGCCACCTGAAAGTACGCCGGGCCGAACTCCTCCAGCAGGCGGATGTTCCTCTCCACATTCCGGCGGCTCGCGCCAAGCTGCGTCGAGCAGAACGTATCCCAAGTGTTCGATACCGAAAGGTAGAGCCTTTCGTCGCGAATGCGGCGCAGGCTCTCGATCTCCGCGGCCGAGCATCGCCCGGCTATCAGACTGAAGGCTTCGCGCCTTCCCATCCAGCGGCCCAGCTCGACGTGTTCGCTCGCTTTCCGCGCGGCTTTTGGCGCCGGTTTGGCGATTGCTTTTTTCATGCGATTTTTCGACGGATGGGCAAATGCCCATCACGCCCCTCCTAAGTTATTGATTTCGTGGGATCAAAAAGAAGCGAGATGGGCAAATGCCCATCTCGTCGATTTCAGTATGGCACCCGGACCCATTTGCGACGCCTGTTCCGAGGCAGCGGAATCGCGCTTAATCGCATGACAGGCGCGGCTTTGCGGGAGTTTCAAAACGATTGTGAATGCCGGGTCAGTCGGGCTTGGCGGGGCGAGGGGCTGGGTGTGCGCGGCGGGGTTTGAGGCCCGTCGGGATTCGGCCGGCCGCTCGTTACACTCGCGGCACGGAAACGGCGCGGGGCAGGCAGCCGGCCTGCGGTAGTTATAATACAAACGAGCTGAAACTCTTGTTTTGCTTGTCGCACGCCCCAAAGGGCGCCGCATACTGTTGACTGGAGGAAACTGCGCCTGCCATGCCTGACGATCCTTCTCTCCCCGAAACTCTCGACTCCGTTCTCAAGAAATACGGCAAAATCTGGATCTGGTCGATTCTCGCCACCGCCGTCGCGGCGCTCTCCGCCAGGTCATACGGTACCGCGAGCCTGCAGTTCGCTAACTACAATAATCCGGGACGCACCCAGTTGGGCGCATCGTACTTCTTCCTCGCCCTCATGGCTGTTGCTCCCTGGGTGGCCACGCTGGTATCCGTTTGGTATTTATTCCTGTTCTTGCGGCATCATGTCCTGCCCATATTGTTTCCGGCGACTCCGCCAACCGAACCGGGCGTCTACGCCGACACGGGCATTGGCGAGCCGCCCGACGGCGCGCGATTGCTGGCTCGCGCTTTCGCCGCGGTGCTGGCCTCGATGGCGTTGGAAATCGCAATGGTGCTTCTAGCCTTCATTTATAGGGCTTTGGCCTGACAAGCCTTTCGCAGGCCGTGTAGCCGCGCTCGGGCAGCATAGGCCGGCGTCGAGTTCGGACCGCGTACTCCGCAAATACGATAAGCGCCGGTATAGACTGTTTGGTGCGGCCGTACAGGCAGCCTTTCCTGCCGCCCGCCGCCGAAGGAGGTGAAGTTTGAAACTCACGCCCACGCGGCTTTTTTGGCCTCTCGCTTTCATCCTCTTCCTGGCTGCCATGCCGCCCGGCTCCCGCGCTCAGCAACCCGGGGCCAAGATCGGCTGGTACAACGGCGATTGGCATCAAGGGCTTCCCGGCCAAGCCAACTATTATTCGTCCAGCTACGATTATTCGCGCGTCTATGACGATTTCGTCGTCCCCGACGGAGGATGGACCGTTGTCGGCGTCTTTTCGATCGACCGCATGGATTTCGAGGGAGTCACGAAAGCGGCCTGGGAGATTCGTACGGCCATGACGCCCGGTAGCGGCGGCAAAAAGGTCGCCTCCGGAGTAAGTCCCGCCGCGCAGACTCGGGTTCCCGGCTTAGGGCCATTCCCAGCCGATGCGTTGATCGGATATCGCATTCAAGTCGGCGGTCTGAGCGTCCACCTCGATCCCGGGCGCTATTGGCTGAGCGTGGCTCCTGTGGGTAAGAACGCGGCGTGGTACCTGTGCGCCACGCAAGGAGAGAACGCAATCGGCGAACCGCAGGGCAGGAACGGCAGCTCGCTCATTGACAGGACAGGCGCCAAAGGCCGCTTCACCAGCCCCATCCTCCAGGGATCCTCGGGCCAGTTCGGCAGGGCCGCGGATTTCTCGCTCGGCGTCCTCATCGATAGCTCGCCTCAGACCCCTCAGAAGAGTTCGCCGCCCAAGAAATGAGGCCCGTTCGCCGGTGTGTGCGCTACCAGCCCAGCAGACGTTCCCGCACTCCGGCGGCATTCAGCGCCAGGAGCAGGATCGCGAGCGCTACTGCGGCCCCGATCGCAATCGGAAACCCGCGCCGCAAGCGGTTCCCTGGCAATGCCCTGACTGGCGAAGCCCTTAGGTTAGCGGTTAACTCCCCGGTCGTAAGCCCAGGCCCCGTCCGGCGCTTCAGACGCTTCAGGGTTCCGTAAAGGTCGGACGCGCGCTGATAGCGGAGTTCCGGGTCCTTCGCCAGCAGTTTCGCAACAATCCGGTCCAGTTGTTTCGGCAGTCCCGTGCGCAGCGCCGTCACGGGTTCCGGTTCGGCGTGCAGAATACTGTAGATCACAGCCGCCTCGGTCTGCCCCCGGAACGGAATCCGGCCCGTGACCATCTCGTAAAGCACCGCTCCCATCGACCACAAGTCGCTTCTCTGATCGACCGGCTTGCCCTGCACCTGCTCCGGAGACATGTACGCCAGGGTTCCCGTCACCATGCCCGCCCTGGTCATTCGCGCCTGGCCCGCGATGCGCGCCAGCCCGAAGTCCATGATCTTCACGACTCCTTCGGGAGTGACCATCAGATTGGAGCTCTTGATATCCCTGTGGACCACGCCGCGCGCGTGGACCGCGGCAAGCCCCCGCGTCGCCTGAAGGGCGATGTCCAAGGCCTCTTGAAGAGTAAGGGGGTGGCGGTTGATGCGCGCCTGCACGGTTTCGCCCTCGATGTATTCCAAGGCGAGAAATCCGGCTTCTTCATCCACGTCAAACACCGTACAGACGTTCGCGTGGGATAGCACGGCCTCGGCCTGGGCCTCGCGCAGGAAGCGGGCGCGCAGCTCCTGGTTGCCCAGCGCATCGGGGGGAAGAAACTTCAGCGCGACGGTTCTCTTCAGCTTGATATCTTCGGCCTTCCAAACCACGCCCATGGCGCCCTCGCCGAGCTTCTCGATGATTCGATAATGCGAGATGGTGCGGCCGGTCATGGGGGGGCGAAAGGAAGTTCGGATCCGGTTTACGTAAGGATTAATTGTATCTCCCGGTAGCGAATGGCCGCACGCGGCCGCGGCGTCAATCCTCCACAATACCGAGCCTCGCATAACACCGAGCGCCTTCGGACCGAGCCGGGCCCAAAGGGCGCCCCGTGAGGGAGCGGAGGCGCGACGGCCGGTA
Source organism: Terriglobia bacterium (assembly GCA_963783505.1). Taxonomy (GTDB): domain Bacteria; phylum Acidobacteriota; class Terriglobia; order Bryobacterales; family Bryobacteraceae; genus BOG-224. The sequence goes on from CAWAOP010000032.1 coordinate 3,648, forward strand.
ACCCGCGCTGTATTATGCGAACCTTGATGAGTTCGCGAACCGGCGGGCAGCGCCAGACGCCGCCGCTTACTGCACGTACTTTCGAGGCTCTCCTTTGCTCCACGGGTCATAGCCGGCGCTGAAGCGGACGCGGTCGGATATGGCCGGATGATCGTACAACCAGAACTCGATGAACGGGCTGGGGTTCGGGTCGGACAGGCTGGTCTCTCCGAGTATCTGGAACGCCTGCGCGGCGGTCTGGGCCGAATCGGGTACGAGGCCGTGAGTCACTTCCAGGCCGTAGACATCGGCGTTGTGCTCCAACATGCGGCTCCATCCGCTCATGACCGGTTCGGTGGCGAAGCTAAGAATGGATACCGTCAGAATCAAGAGCGGCAGCGACGCCCAATCGTCCACGCCCGTAATCTTCCATCGCGCGCCCCATCGCGCGATCGCGCGATGCATGGCGTGGTAACCGGCGTAAAGGCAGACGAGCAGCAGCGCGCAGATGCCCGCGATGTTGAACCACATGTGGCCCAGAACGTAGTGCCCCATCTCGTGGCCGAAGACGAAGAGCGTCTGGTCCACGGTCATTTTCTTCATCGTGGTGTCCCAAACCACCACGCGCTTGGATGCGCCGATGCCGGTCACGTACGCGTTTAGCGAGAGCAGTTTCTCGCTGGCCTTCATTTCGAACATCCGCTCTCGCGGGATATGCAAGCCTCCGCGCGCCACCACTTTTTCGATTTGCGGGACCAAGGCAGGCTGGGCCGAGGCCAGCGGTTTGAATTCGAAGAACATCGGCTCGATTACCATCGGCTCCAGGAACAGCAGGAACAGGACGATCGGAATGCCCATCAGCCAGCAGTAGAGCCACCAGCGGCGCGGGCTGCGGCGGATCATGCCGTAGAGCATCCAGACCAGAAGGCCGACCAAAGCGAATTCGATCGACTCGCTTTTCGTCCAATCCCAAAACCACGAGCCCCAAGTCTGTACGGATTGGCCGTATTTCAGCGAGAGGCTCCGATCGTATGCGGAAAGGGGCAATTCCAGGACGTCCAGCGTCAGCAGCAGCAGCGGCGTAAAGATGTAAGCTTGCCCGATGCGGCGGGCGCTGGCCGCCCGCGCCCAATCGCGGTAGCGCGGCGCCACGCGAAAACTCAACGCAACCGCGAGCGCTCCCACGCCGTACGCAAAGCCGATGAAGTGCAGCCAGTTGCGCACGCGGGCGTATTCGATGGCCTTGGCCAGCTTATCCGGAGGCAATGAGTAAGTCTTGACTTGCCTTTGCGGCTCGGCCGGAGCTGGCCGATCGGCCTGCGGTTGAGCCGCGGCGAGCGTGGCAAGCAAAGCGAAAAGCACGAGCAAATGGCGAATGGTCATGGCATCAAGCTTGGCGAGTTCCAACCCAGCATAAAACAATGCCCAGGCCTCCCGTGCAGGCGACGGCCCCGATTTGTCCCTTGTGTGGCGTCCGCTCTAATTTCCGACAATCGCAAATCGGCCGATGTGGGGCAGCCTATACAGGCTGCGGACCCGCTTTTCAGCGGGTCCAGCCGGCTGAAAGCCGGCTGCAGGCAGGGTGCCCGCCCCACAATAACGGTTCCCGTTACAATCGGATCGTGCCCGGCGTTTACGTCTCGTATCCGTTTTGCGCCCAGAAGTGCACCTACTGCAACTTCGCGTCGGGCGTGTTCCCGCATGGAACGGAGAGGCGATACATCGAGGCGCTCGCGAGCGAGATTCGGGCGCACGCCTGGGCGTGGCGGCCGGAAACGGTCTACCTGGGCGGCGGCACTCCGGGCAACATGCCCGTGGACGAGCTTCGCCGCGCGCTCGACTTGATTCCCGGGAAGCCCTGGCTGGAAGCCACCATCGAGGCTTCGCCGGGCTCGGTCACGCCACAAAAGGCGCGCGGATGGGCGGATTGCGGCATCAACCGCGTCAGCCTGGGCGTGCAATCGTTCGCCGATCGCGAGATCCGCGGGACGGGCCGCAAGCATACGGCGCAGAACGTTATTGAAGAAGCCGTTCTCCTGCGCGGCGCCGGAATCGCCAATTTCAATATCGATTTGATCGCCGGGTTGGCCGGCCAGACCGAGGCGAGTTGGCGCGAATCGCTCGACTGCGTCGAACGGCTCGATGCGCCGCATGTTTCGGTCTACATGCTCGAAGTGGACGAAGATAGCCGCCTGGGAGCGGAGATTCTGGGCGGCGGCTCGCGCTACGGCGCGAACGAAACGCCGGACGAAGACGCAGTCGCGGACTATTACGAACTTGCCGTGGAGCGGCTGGCGGCGATGGGCCTTGCGCGTTATGAGATCTCCAATTTCGCGCGGCCCGGTTTCGAATCCCGCCACAACCTCAAGTACTGGAGGCTCGAGCCGTATGCAGGCTTCGGAGCGGACGCGCATTCCTTCGATGGCGCGATGCGCTTCGAAAACCCGGAGACGGTGGCGGAATATCTGGACGCTCCTTCGGAGCGCAGGCAGGCCGGGAGGCCCGCCCCACCCGACGAGCGTTTCTTCGTCGGCCTGCGGCTGATGGAAGGCATTCGTCCCGCGCCCGAGGAATGGCGGCGATACGAGCTTCCCATCCGGCGCTTCATCGAGGGCGGCCTGCTCGAATCCGGCGATGGCGTCCTGCGCCTGACGGCGCGGGGCGCACTGCTTTCGAACGTTGTGTTTCAGGAGTTTCTTATCCCATGATCGACCTGCGCAGCGATACCGTGACCAAACCGACTCCCGCCATGCGGCGCGCCATGATGGAGGCCGAAGTCGGCGACGACGTTTACGGGGAAGACCCAACCGTGAACCGTCTCGAGCGGCGCGCCGCGGAGATCGCCGGAAAGGAGGCGGCGTTGTTCGTTCCCACGGGCACCATGGGGAACACCATCGCCGTCAAGCTGCATACCGAACCGGGACAGGAAGTGATTTGCGACGGGCGCGCCCATCTACTCGATTACGAGCTGGCGATGACGGCCTGGTTCTCCGGTTGCATTCTCCGCGCCATTCCGGCCGAAAACGGCATTCTCTCCTGGGACGATGTGCGTCCCCGCATCCGCCCCCTGGGGCCGCATTGGGCGCCCACGGGATTGATCGAGCTCGAAAACACCCACAACATGGCTGGCGGGACCGTTTACACGCCCGCCGCCATCGGCGAGATTTGCGATGGGGCTCACGAACGGGGCCTGGCCGTCCACATGGATGGCGCGCGAGTATTCAACGCGGCCGCCGCCACGGGCGCCTCAGTGCGAGAGATAGTGGCGCCAGTGGATACGGTGATGTTTTGCCTCTCGAAGGCGCTGGGCGCCCCGGCCGGCTCGATGCTGGCCGGACCGGCAAAACTCATCGCTCGCGGCCGGCTTTACAGAAAGAGGCTTGGCGGCGGGATGCGCCAAGTGGGGGTGCTGGCGGCGGCCGGGCTGATTGCGTTGGAAGATACGCCCAAGCGCCTGCCTGAAGACCACGCCAATGCCCGCTTCTTAGCGGAAGGATTCGCGCGGATTCCCGGCATTCACGCAGACCCGGCAAAAGTGGCCACCAATATCGTGATTTTTGACGTTGGCGGCACGGGGTTGGAGGCCGCCGAGGTCAGTTCCCGTCTAAAGGCCCGTGGCGTGCTACTCAATCCTATTGACAACCGCCGTCTGCGAGCCGTTACGCATTACGATGTGGACCGCGACGCCTGCGCCGCGGCGCTCGGCGCGCTCGCCGAGGCGGTGATAACATAGACGTTTCGCCTCATCGAGGTCTCCGCGCTTGAAATCCGATAGCTTCTATTGCCCCGTGAAACCCGGATCGTCGTTCCGACTCGCCCTTCTTGGGCTCATATTCGCTGTCGCCGCTCAGGCCCAGCAGTACTCGATTTTCACAGTCGCGGGAAGCACGGCGCCGCTCTCCGTCTCCTCGGCGACAGGCACGACCATCGGCCGGCCGAACCGGGTCGCTACGGACAGTTCCGGCAACGTTTATTTCAGCAGCCTGAACTGCGTGTTCAAGTTATCCGCCAATGGCGCTATGACTCTGGTGGCGGGGAACTCGCACGCCGGCTTCTCGGGCGACGGCGGCCTGGCGGTGAACGCGGAGCTGAACCAGCCCCAGGGAGTGACGATCGACTCGGCCGGAAACCTGTATATCGCCGATTCTCTCAACAACCGCGTCCGCATGGTTTCGCCCGCGGGAATCATCGGCACATTCGCCGGCAACGGCCAGACCGGATCGCCCGGAAACTTCGGCGACCTCGGCCCGGCGACGGCCGGAAATCTGAATCTGCCTTCGGGAGTGGCCGCCGATGCGACCACCGGCAGGGTGTACATCGCGGATACCGCCAATAACAGCATCCGGTATGTGGCGACCGATGGCCGTATTCACACCATCGCGGGGTCGGGCTACCTGGGTCATCGCGGCGACACATCTCAATCCACGTCCGCCGAACTGTATGCGCCCGAGGACATATACTGCGATTCCAGCGGCAATCTTTTCATCTCGGACACCCTGAATGGGGAAGTTCGCGAAATCGGCACCGACGGCTTTATCAATACGATCGTCGGCAACCTCGCTATCGGATACGCGGGCGATGGCGGCGTTTCAACGAGCGCCAGTTTGATCGAGCCGTTCTCCGTGGCTCTCGACAAGAGCGCTAATGTCTACATCGCCGAACGGTACGATGCGCGCATCCGTGAGTTCTTTCCGAATAACAACTGGCTGGTAAGTACGTATGCCGGGAACGGGACGAACGGCTTCGCCGGCGATGGCGGCCCCATTTCGGGAGCGGAGTTCAACAAACCGACCGGCCTCGCTTTCGACAGCGGCGGAAACCTCTACGTGGCCGACTGGATGAACGGCCGCATCCGGAAGATCTCCGGCGGAAACATCTCCACCATTGCGGGCAACGGCGGCTTCAGTTACGCCGGCGATGGCGGAACGGCCCTGCAAGCCTTGCTGAACGGCCCAGCCGGCGTGGCCGTGGACTCATCCGGAAATACCTACTTTTCGGATACGAACAACAACGTCGTTCGAAAGATCGGCTCGGCCGGCGTGATTTCCACCGTTGCGGGCAACGGTACGGCCGGGTTCGGAGGCGACGGCGGCAAAGCGACGAGCGCGCAGTTCAGCGCGCCGGCGGGCCTGGCGATGGATAAGTCCGGCAACCTGTACATCGCCGACAGCGCCAACAGCCGAGTGCGTAAGATGGCCACCGACGGAACCGTCTCCACCGTCGCCGGCAGCGGAACGCAAGGGTACGGTGGCGATGGGACAGCCGCCACGGGCGCGCAACTGAACGTTCCGAGCGCGCTGGCGTTCGATGCGAGCGGGAATCTCTACATCGCGGATTTTGGCAACAGCGCGGTTCGGAAAGTGACGACAGGCGGAATCATCTCGACATTCGCGGGCAACGGGACGGCGGGCTACTCCGGCGATGGAGGCAAAGCTACCGCCGCGCAGTTGAACGGCGTCCAATCCGTTGCGGTCGATTCCGCCGGGAATGTCTACATCGCCGACGCCCTCAATTACCGGGTGCGCGAGGTCAATGCCGCCGGCGTCATTTCGACCATCGCCGGGAACGGCTACGCGGGCTATTCGGGCGACCTTGGTCCCGCCACGGCGGCGCAACTGAGTTACCCCGCGGCTCTCGCCGTGGACAGCGCCGGGAGCGTGTATGTCTCCGACGGCGGAACGCGGATCAGGCGCATTTCGGGCGGAATCGTCGCCACTGTGGCCGGCACGGGTACGCTCGGGTTTTCGGGTGACGGAGGAGCGGCGGCGCAAGCCATGCTGAACGCGCCGCAAGGCATGGCGTTCGACGCGAAGGGCAATCTGTTCGTCGCGGATTCGGGGAACAATGCCATCCGCGAATTGCAGCCTCTCGGCGCCACCACGAGCATCGCCGGGGTCACCAACGGGGCGAGCAATTTGACCGCCCCCCTCTCGCCCGGCGAAGTGGTGGTGATATACGGCTCGGGTCTGGGCCCCGGCGTTTTGGCGGCGAGTACGCCCGGGGCAAACCTGGGCGATACGCTGGCCGGAACCGGCGTCTCAATCGGCGGCCTGCCCGCGCCGGTGATTTACGCCTGGAGCACGCAGGTGGCGGCCGTGGTTCCGTTCGGCGTATCCGGTTCCTCCGCCCAGGTGGTCGTGCAGTATCAGGGTACGAAATCCGCCCCGGCGACCGTCGGTGTGGCGGCGGCTTCACCGGCGCTATTCACGCTGAACCAATCCGGTACGGGACAAGCGGTCGCATACAATCAGGACGGCACGGGCGCTTTGAACGGCCCAGCCGCTCCTATCAAGATCGGCAGTTCCATCCTGATGTACATCACGGGGATGGGGCAAACGAACCCCGCCGGAGTTGACGGTCAGGTCGCTACGGCTCCGTTGGCGGCGCCGGTCTTGCCGGTCACGGCGACTATCGGCGGCGCGGCTGCCACGGTGACGTACAAAGGCGAAATCCAGGGCGTGGTGAACGGAGTGATGGCCGTGGTAGTTCAGATCCCGAGCGGAATCGCGGCGGGCAACGCGGTTACCGTAACCGTTACGGTTGGCGGCGTCGCTACGCAAACCGGCGTCACCATCGCGGTGAAGAACTGACGCTTGGATTCCATCGGTTACTGGATATCCGCCAACGGAATCGTCAACGTTCCTATTTCTCCGGAAGGATCGTTGCGGACCAGGATACGCAGGCGCGCGGCATCCTTCGGGACGGTCAGCATCTTCTCGAACGCCAGCCCGTTCTTGTTCCCTAACTCGTAGTTCTCTTGCGTGAGATTGAACTCGATTCGCCGCGAAACTCCCGTGCCCGCGGCGCTGCCGTCCTCCTTGGCGAAGCGCATCGCCGCTTCCACTGCGCCCTTCCAGCGGTCGTTTTTCTTGACGAGCGCCAGCGAATCCGGCCGGAGCGCGATCCTTACCCGCAATTCGTTGCGCGCATGTACGGCGGTGGCTTCAATGGGTATCTCCCGCGCATCCATGATGCCGGTGAGCGCCTTAGCGACGGAGTCCCGGCGTTCGGCGGGCTTTTGCGCCGCGGCAGTCTCCGCAAAATAGCCTTCCTTGTACCGCAGCGTCACGCCGGGCCGCAGCGATTTCACCGTCAGCTTGTGAAACCCTTCGGGCTGGCCTGTTCTCGGGGCATAGTAGCCGAGCGTATAGCTCACCTCCACGTCCTCGGCGGCTGAAAGCATCCCCGTTTCCATATCGTTGCGGCCGTAGAACGCTTTCCCGCCGGTGCGCTGGGCGAAGAAATCCATGGTGGGCCATGTGTACTCGTGTGCGTCGTCGGCGGGACTTTCGGTGCTCAGCGCGCGCGAATCCACCGGATAGAGCGCCACGTCCGCGTTATTCAGCGCTTTCATGGCCTTGCCCACTTCGGTATCGAATAGCTTCTGTCCGCCCGTCGCCTCAGGAAACAATTGCTGCGCCGGTGCCCGTAAATCAAGCTGTAACGGATACGCGGCGGTCACCCAGATCAACGCCTTCCGCCCCGGCAAGCCCTTGAGATGCCCGGCGATGGACTCGAAGCTGTTCAGCGTGTCGTCGATGCGGTTTTCGTCCTGCATCGCCGTGAAATTTCGAAGCTGCGACGTACCGCTGGTAATGCAGTCCTGGAGATCGTCATCGGTCTGCCCATCCAGGGACTTCTGGTGGCAGATGCCGGGCAAGCCCATCGCGGACTTGATCGCCTTGGTTGCCTTGGGCCGGTCCGGCCCCACCTCGCTGCGCACGTGCAAACCGTAGCGATCAAGCGTGTACACGCCTACAGCCGTCCCAGGGTCCAGTTTGGCGACCGCATCGAGAGCCGATTGGCGCGCCCGCGCCGTGTTGCGGAATCCTGTGTTCAGGTAGTCGAGCAGGATGACCGCGTATCCGCGCTGGGCCGCCGGGCCGGCTGCGATTTGGTTGGTGAAGATGCCCTGGGGCGGCGTCGAGACTGCCAGCGGCGCGCTCGCGCTCACGCGCTCCGGAATAAAAACAGCGAGGGTCTGCGGCTTGCCGGAGTCGAGTACTTCGAACTCCTCCTGCCTCAAATCGCCCACCGCGAGCCCGGCGGAATCGTGCGCCACCACATTCACCTGGACGAGCGTGGTGGTAGTGCGAAGGGTCAGGGGAGGAACGCTCTGCGGAGCGCCCGTCTGGCCGCGCGTCAGCGAGAGCGCGCAGAGCGCAAGCAGGAAGCGGCGCGGCGCAGTCTGCATTGTCTTCATTCTACCACCTCGAAATCCGCCGTCCGCACGGCCGAAGCGCCTGAGGGGCTTGCTGCCGTTACCTCCAGCGTGTAGGCCCCGGGTGGAATGGATGCCAGCGGAACGTTGATGAGCACCGGCGCGATCGCCGAGCCCGCCCGAATACAATCCGACGCGTTCAGAGATCCGGACTGCACCGCGGCGCGAGTGGCCCGGTCCAGCACGCGGATCTTGAGATTGAGGGCCGGAGGATTCTCCACGCCGAGCGCCGGATCGTAGACTTCGACATATCCGTAGCAGGGCGCGGAACGGTGGAACTTATTATCGGCCGACGGAGTCACCTGAACGGAATTCGCGATGAGGTCTTTGCGCCCTTCGATCAATGAGGGGTCCAGATCGGAAGCCAGATCCTGGACCTTGCGCGCTTCGGCGGATAGCGCGATACCGCTCAGCGTCAGCCGCTTGCCGTCCCACGCTTCCACTTTGAGCGGGGATTCGGCATTGCCGGAGATCCGCTCGCCCGCGCTGAATGCCACCTTGATGTTGTAGGCGCCGCCGGGCAGACGGAACTGGTGCGAATAATGGTACGGCTTTCCGCGGAAGGCATCGGCCTCTTGCGCCGTCGCAAAATCGAACGGCGCCTCATCGCTGAACCGGCTGGCCACCGTTCCATCGGGTCCGTAAGCCTGCGCCACCAGGCTCAGTTCCGCGTGTTGCTTCCCATCTAGCTTCGCGAACTGGATCTTCGAGAGGTCTATATCCATGGCGAGGTTGACCAGGGCGATTCCAGGCTGCGCGTAGAAATCGGCGAGTTCCATTGACGCCACTGCGCTTCCGTGGACCGGAGCCGCCAGCTTAGCGTCGAGCTCCTTGCCCGCCACCTTTCCGGCCAGCGGGTCGGGCGCTTCGGTGACGCAATAGCCTTTACGCGCCTGCACGTCGAGGCCCTCGCGAAGCGCCGCCACGCGTACGGTGTGACAACTTCCCTCGCGGGCGTTGGCGGGCCGGAAACCCAGCACGTAGCGCCGGTCTTCGTCATCGACGATGGAACTGAGGTCGTCGGTCAGGCTGCCGGAAAGCAGACGGCCGCCGGACTGCGAAATCAGGGATTTGAGAGATGAGTTGGACGAATAAACTGCAACGTTGGCCCGGTTGCAGGAACGGATCATCGTAGAGAGTTGCGAGTCCTGCACGGTCGAGGCGCTCAGCACAACAAGCGATTTCCGGCCCCGAATCGACATCATGCCGTCGGCCAGCGCAGCGATGGCATCCGCTAGAGGGGACTTGGTCATCGTCTGAATCATTAGCGGATTGAAGACTCCGGGGGCCGCGCTCGCATCGGCTGGCGGGAATCTCGCCGACGCGCCCGAGCCGGCGGCGCCCTGCGGGTTGACGCCACGGGATGTTATGACGGTGATCGTGCTGGGAATGTAAGCCGGATCTTTGGGGCCTAGAACTTCGCCGGCGCCCCGTTGTATGCGGCTGGCAGACGAAGTGAAATTCTGGAGGATCTGTATCTGGATTATGCACTTCGCCACGGCCATGTACAAGCCGGGCCTGGCATAGGCTCCGGCGAAATCGGAGACGGCCTGAACGATCGCTTTTCCGGCGTCGGTATTGCCGACCTGAAACAGAAACGCGAGGTATTGTTGGCTTTCACCAGCGGCCGGGGCGCCAGATACAACCGATAGATCGGACGCCGGCAACGGCTTTCCGTCAACCCAGACTCGAAAATCGGCGGGGCCCAGGCCGGATACCGTCTTGCCATCCTTGCCGCGCACCACGGCGTCCACGGCGACCTGCCGGCTCTCGGTATGGATGACAAGCTGCGAGTTCTCTGTTGGCGCACCGCTCTGCTGGGCCGCAAGATGCAAGGCCAAGACAGTTGCAATGGAGGCGACGATCGCCATCCTAATGGTTCCCACACGTCCCGTCACGGGATCTCCACCGCGCCGCTCAACGCGGTAATCGCCTGGCCTTCGGAATCCCGCACCACCATGCGTACGGCGTAACGCCCCGGCTTGACGTTCTCGATGCTGGTGCGCACGGCGATTCCGTTGGCCAGGCGCGTCTCCAGCGTATCGTCCTTGAGGCGCATTTCCAGTATCTTCTGAATGCCCGAAACGTAGTTTCCATTGTCGTCGAACAACCCGCTGACAATCGTCACGTCGTTGCGGTTGCGATCCGCCTCCCGCCGGAAGTTGAGCTTCTTCACGTCCACCCTGGCCAGTATATCGACGGTGGCTCCGTCGCCGGTCTTAAAGAATTGCGCTTCCATTTCGGCCGGAACCTCGCGCAGCTCCTCGGTGGAAAAGAACGCCGCCTGGATTTCCTCCTTGGACTGCTCGGCGGGATCGATCTCGCGGTTGGGGGCGAAATAGCCGCGGCGCGCCTCCACGGTCAGTCCCTTCGGATTCCGCAAGGTGACCTTTAGTGTGTGATAGCGTCCGTCGTATTTCAGGTTCTGGGGCGAGAACCCCAGAACATAAACGTAGTCGGGCGTTCCGGCGATGCGCGCCATGCCTTCGTCCACCGCGTTGCTGCCTCCGAAATACCGGCCGCCGGTCCCACTGGCCGCCTCGGCCAGCACGGCCGCGCTGGCGTCGCTATCGGCTTTGTCGTACTGCACATGCAGCAGGGACGCTTCGATGGAGACCGAGCCGCCGACGCTAGCGTCACCGCCGGGAACGTAAGCCTTCAACCCGCGCGCGTCCAATCCATTCACGACCACGCCGGAGCGGACGGCCTGCTCCATGAGATTCATCTCCTCGCCGCGATTCTGGTCGAGAACCAGGAACCCGTCAGAGACCAGCACCAGGGAGCGCTGGCCGGGAGCGGTGGCGAGCTTTCCCACCACCGCTCGCATGGATGCCAACGCCTGGCGGGCGTTCCAATCGCCTTCCGAGAGCGCCCTGCGGGCCGCGGACTTCACCATGTACTCGGCCTCTTCCCGCGCATACCTTTGGCCGGCGTGGCACGCGCTGAGCTCGGCAACCAGCATATCGAGGGCCCGGTCGTCGTTCTTGTTGAGGACCTGGTTGGCCAGGTAGAAGCCGATCTGAGGGCACTCCAGCGTGCTCTTCACGCCCGAGCGAACGCCTCGCAGTTCCTTGATGAGCAGATCGCGGTCGTTGGTGAAGTCCACGGCGTGCTCGCCGGAAGTGGTGTAGAGAGCCACGCGTTCGGAAGGCTGCGTCGAGGAAATGAACTTTTCGGCGGCGCCGTCGGGCCGCAGACCAGATCTCCGAACTCCGTGTGCAGGTCGTCGAAGACCAGGGCGACGAAACGGCCCGGCATCGCAGGCTTGGCGGCCTCCGCGGAGGCGGTCCGCGCGGGCATCTCCGGCGCGTTAGGCGTTTCGCCGGAGCCAAGCTTCTCGATCGAGAAGTGCGAGACGATTTGCGGCTTACCGCCGTCGGTCAGCAGGAAGTCGGGTTTATCGAGATCTCCGGCCGGCTTTCCTTTCGAATCGCGCACCACCACGGGCACGGAGACCAGATTCGTCCTGGACCGGAACGTCGCCGGCGCTTCACGAGTGACGATCTCGGCCTGCGGCGGAGCGGGCGCCGGCGTCTGCGCGGCTACAGGCGTCAAGATAACGAGGGCAATCGCCCGAAAGGCCCACGAACGTGCTCTTCGACATGCGATCGTCATTGGCATCCGCTCACTCCACCTCGAATTCGACCGCGCGTACCACGGGCTCGCCGCTCACGCCGGCGCGCGCCGCGATTTCGAGCCGGTAAGCGCCCGGCTCCAGTCCCGCCACAGGTACATTCAACGATACCGGCACGGACTGCCGGCCCGCACGCACCAGCGCGTCCAGGCTCACGGGGCCCGAATCCAGCTTCGGCTCGCCAGTGGCGCCGGCAAGCACGCGCATTCGCAGGCTCAGCGCCGGAGGAGCCGGCCCCGCCAGCGCGGCTCCGTAAACTTCCAGGTATGCCACGCACGAATCGGTGCGCCGGAACCGCGCGGCGCCGCTTGGGATAATTTCCACCGAGCGCGAAACCAGGGCCTTGCGACCGTCGAGCGCGGCCAGGTCCAGCCCCGGAGCGGCTGCGGGACGCGTCTCCTTCGCCAAAGCCACGCCGCTCAACGCCAGGCTCTTGCCGTCCCACTCGTCGATGGTAAGCGGCGCTTCGGCATGGCCAACGCCTTCCTCACCCAGGCTGAACGTCACCTGCACGTTGTATTGCCCAGGCGCCAAGCGGAACTGATGCTCGTATCGGTAGGGCCGCTTGCGGAACGCATCTGCATCGCTTGCCGCCGCCAGGCCAAGCTGGACGGTGTCGTTGAATTCCGCCGCCACTACGCCATCGGGCCGCACCGCCGCGGCGGTCAGTTTGAGCTCCGCGGGCGGCGTGGCATTGGCATCGCCGATCTTCAGATCGCCGGTCGAGATCTCCATTGCCAGATCGGCCACCGCGGTCTTCGGCGACGAGTAGAAGAACGGAACGCGCAGGGAGGCGCCGATAGTCGCCGCGGTCAGGACCCTCACCACCGGCAGCGCGGCCATTTGCAATCTGCGTTGCAGCGCGGCGGCGCGGCGTTCCGCGCCCGGAACCGGGCCGGCGGCCGCGGCCGCGCTGGCCCCCTTGTCACCCAACGAGTACCCCTGCTTGAAGCCCAGGGTCACTCCGGGGCGGCGTGTCCGGACCTCGATGCGATGGAAGTCGCCGGAACTGGCGTCGGGCGGCGCGTAGTAACTCAAAGAGTAAGAGACGCGGGCATCCTCAATTACGCTTCGCAAAACTACGTCGATCTTGTCCTCGTTGATGTGCGCCACGCCGCCAGTCTCCTTGGCGTAGGCTTTCTGGAGGGCGGCGCGGGGGTTGTCCGCCATCACCAGGGAGATGGAGAGATCCACCGGATAGATGGCGATGTCCGCATTATTCATCTTCCGGAGGATTCGCTCCATTTGGGCGGAAGCGTCGGGCGTCAAGGCGCTCGATCCCGCCGGCGATTCTTTTTGGCCGGGCAGTTTCTCGTCTAGTTCCTGCGGGCCGAGGGCGGGTGCGCCGATAGCGCAGGACAACCAGATCAGCGCTTTTCTGCCTGGAGCGAAGGATAGCCGGTCGGCGACGAACTCGAAGGCCGCGGTTGTTCCCAGCGCGTGCTCCCGGGCGCAGGACTCCTTGGAATAGCACGGGGGCGGTTGCCGGAACCCCATTTTTGCGACCTTGCTCAGCATAGCGGCTCTGTCGGTTCCGAAATCGGAGACCAGCTTCGCATCCCAGCCGTCGAGTACGTAAATGGCAATCTTGGTTCCCGGATCGAACTTCTTCAGCATCGAGTTGGTGGCGATCCACGCCCGTGCCCCCGGCTCGAAACCGGAATTGAACTGATCGATCAAGATGGCCGCATATCCGCCTTCGGTGGTGGAGGGGCCGGTATCGCCGGGAAACGCGGCGAGCGGAGCGGCGCTCGTAGACGGCTCCGCATTCTCGGCGGCGAAGTTCGAGATCGGCTGCGGCTTGCCGTTATCGAAGATCTCGAAGTCTTCCTTCTCCAAGCCCGGGACCGCGTGGCCTTTGGAGTCGCGCACGTCCACGTGAATCTGGACGAGCGCCGTCGTGGTTCGCAGGGTCACTCCCGGCTGCGCCGGGGTCTGTGCGACGAGGAGGGCCCCAAACGCCGCCACGCATAGTAGGCGGATCGGCGCGGTAGAGTGAGCCTTACCGGTACGCGAGGATTCCATTTAACGCCAGAATAGCGCCGGGAGATTGGCTGTGGGCGAGAATACCATCCGGACTCACACACTGGAATGTGTGAGTCCGGCGCCGCGCCGTCGATAGGCTGCCCCTCGCGCCGCGACGCTACGCAAAGCCGTCCGTCCGCCGGCGCCGGCGGCTGCCCTCTACTTCGTAATCACGCCGCAGGCGATGCGCGGGCCCGCATTGCCTGCCGGGTCGCTCTTCATGTCGTCCGCTGCGGCGTGGATCATCAGGGCCGTTCCGCCGTTGGAGAAAATGGAATGCGAGTCCGTTCCCAGGGTCACATGCGAATCGAAGACCGTGGTCTTGGCCGTTCCATTTTCCTTCACGGTGAAATTCAGCATATCGCCGGCATGAGGCCCCATGGGATTGGCCATGCCGTGCTGCTTCTGGTCCGGATTGAAGTGGCCGCCCGCGGTAGTGAACCCCGGCGCTTCGCACTTGGCCGTCTGATGAATATGAATGGCGTGCTCGCCCGGGGGCAGGTTCTTCAGATCCAATTTAATGTCGATACCCGCCTTCTTGTCGGCGGTAATCGAAGCCGTCCCGACGCTGGCCCCTTTGGCATCCTTCATCTCGACCTTGACCGGCTTGTCAGCCGCCCACAGACAGACGCCGAAAACGGCGACGCCAACCACGACTGCGAACTTCTTCATCGCGTTCCTCCCTCCTAGCAATATTCGCACGAAAGACGGGCCTCGGTGCTATGCCGCCCTATGCCGATGGAGGTAGTCTTCCAGTTTTGGTGCTCGGGATCGCTCTTTAGCCCGGCAGGGCCAAAAAAGTAGCCCAGGGCGCGAGGCGCCTCGCGGGCACGGAATTCCCGGGAAAGCCCCCGAGGGCCGCCGAACGAGCGTTCTTGGGGGACACGGGACGTCCGACCCCAGCGGCTCCCCCGTGCGAGTCGAGCGTCGCACTGCGTTGCGCTCCCCCTCCGTCATGCCGGCCGCGAGAATCTCCGCCCACTCCGCGTGGTTCCAGCCCCGGAAGTACTCGATCCAGTCGCAGCATAGCGCTCTGTTGCTCCCGTAATAGATGCTAGCCGTGTTGTCGAGGCCGGCGCCAAAGTAATTGGGCCCGGCGATCATGGCAGTGACACCGTTTATGGCCTGAGCCCAGCTTGTGTAGGGAGGCTGCTTCCCATTCCCCTTGTATTTTGGATTTCGCACCTGGATGTTCCAGGCGTTAAACGGCCCCCACGTCAAGTTTGATGCCAGCGTTCGACTCCACAACGGCAAGTGCCACTATGAAGCGCGGGTCCACGTCATCGTTCATCCCGGCATCAACCAGAGCTTGCATGTTGTCAGGCGTGTACAGCGGCGAACCCGCATTCCTGTACGCACCCAAGTAGTTCGCGATGCCGGCGTAAAGAACGTCATTGCAGTTGGGTGTCGGCGGCGGGGCCGCCGTCGAGTTGAACTGGAGCGCCGCCTCCGTAACATCCCGACTCGAAGGGGAGGAAGCCAAACATCGCAGCGTCGTTCGGGTCGCATTGGCCACCGCCGCTGCCATCGTCGGCGCACTCGGGATCGTCCTCGTTCCAGTAGCAGGAGGGCAGGGCTGCATACAACCCTTTTGGATCGAACCTGTTGACCGGGTCCCCCTGCACGTACGCGTAACGGTTCCAGCTACTTGGGTCTCGCGGATTGGCCGTCGCTATCCCGCCCGGATCGGGGGAATGAAACCTCCCCAGGTTGGGCGAGTAGTAGCGTTGGTCCGCACAAGTTCGCAAGCCCATCGTAAATGTAGCCGCCGGGTTTCAGTTCACATGCACATTGGGGGGAGGGTCAGTCGTAACATAGATGTTAATGCTCGAGCCCCGAAAATCGACTTTGAGGGTGGTCCTCGGGTTCGATTCTCGAATATCGCCCGAGAAGCCGAAATAGAACACTACTATAACGGGCTGTTCCCGAACGAGCGGTTCAAAGCGCCATTCCTGCACGCATTTCCGGGCTTCACCCACCAGTATGGGATTCGCGTTCGGAGCCTCCTCCACTTTCGTGACGGTCCCGGTCTTATCGACCGTGACGTTGACTGTCACATGCCCCATTATCAGCCCCTGCCGGGCGAGAGGAGGATAGGATGGGGCAATAAAGTGCGCAAGCTGGGGCAGTTGGCCGAATCCGGGGTGAATAGAGATTGCCAAGATCCCCATCCAACAGCAGATCCTGCCGAGTGAACGAAGAAACCCGCGCAAAGGCCCATTTCTATTCATTTGCAATTCTCCTGCAGCTTGGCGTTCCAGTTCTGTGAGGCCGTCGCATCGGTTGTGTAAACGCCGAGCGCCTTCGCGAAGGCTTGGTCGCTGAGGTTCCAGACGAGGTGCATCGCCTCGTGTATCACGGCCTGGTACTGCGCGGTGTTTCCAAGGGTGAAGAAAGCATTGAAGAAATCGATGGTGCTGTAGCCGCTGCCGTCTACGTTGTAGTTCGCTTCGGCGTAAACGATGGTACCCGGGGCTGCGGGTGCCGTGGCGCCAGCCGCGTTCACGAATCCCGCTGTGCTCATTTGCTGCAGCACTGTTTCCGCCGATAGGTCGCTGTATATCTCTTGGGAGTAGGTGTCCAACTGGTTGGCGCTCGTTACCTCATTCGCAATTAAGAATGCCGCCTGAAGAGCGGTCGCGATGAAATTGGCGCAGGGCGTCTTCGACATGAGCGAAGTGGCACCCTTGATGAGCCCATTCGTGTCGAAGGCGGGCCCGCCCCCTCGTACCGGAAGCTCCCCCGGCCGACGTGTCTACGCAGCTCTCCCAGTAGACGTATGCCTCTGGATTCTCTCCGGGTCCATTAGTCAGGAAGTCGGAGCAGTCGTAGTTGCCGTTTTTGAAGTTCTCGAAGGCATACATGAGATCCCGGCCGCTTGGATCACCGAAGTTGATCGGATCGCCTGCAGTGTACGCGTACCGGTTCCAGGTTGTGGGGTTGGCCTTTCGGCTTCCGACCCCTGCCGGATCGGGGGAGTTGAACCTCCCCGCGTTGGGCGAGTAGTAGCGTTGCATTGCGTAGTCTTGGCTGCCGAGGGTGCTGTCTCTCACGTAGGTCCCGAATTTCTCGACGCCGTCCGGCGTTACGGGCGTCTTCTCTTCGCCGAATGGAAATCACGAGAGCGTCGTCCATGTGCCGTTCGTGTAGGTTGCCCGGACGCTGCCGAGGCGGTCCGTGATGACCGCCGTGCCTGGGTTGGTCAGTTGGCCGTAGGCGTTCCACACCTGGCCGCGCACCATCAAGCGGCTGCCGAAATACACTTCGGTCGCCTCGCTCACGCAGGAGGCGGCGCTGTTGCCGCAGATCAGTTGGCCTATGCGCCGGCCTTGGATGTCGTACAGGAACAGCGTCCACTGCCCCTGCCCGTTCACCACCTGGTACTCCATCACCCGCTGCCCGGAACGATCATACCCCCAAGTGACCGCCTGCCCGTTCAGCGTCTGCGCTACCAGCCGGTTCTCCACCGTCCAGGTCCCGATGAGCGGGTTTCCGTTGGCATCGTAGTTCCCCCCGATGGCCCAGTTGGTGGCCGGGTCGTAGGCCGCCGCCAGCGGCGGGGCGTAGCCTTTGGTGGGCGTCTTGGCGGTCAGGTTCCCGAAGCCGTCGTACGAGTACGCGTCGCCCCACTGCGGCCCATTGTTGGAGGTTTGCGCGAGGATCAGCCGTTGCAACGAGTCGTACGTGTACAGAACGTTTTCCCCGGATATCCCGTCAATCGACTCGGAAATCCGCCCGTTGTTCTGCCCGGTGGGGTAGATGTACTGCATCCGGCTTCGCACGGACAAGTTGTCCATCACGCCCGGAACGGTCTCGTGGGTCAATTGGAACAAGCTGTTGTAGGCGCGCCGGAAAATCGCGCAGATCAGGCTGAGGGGTTTTCATTGGGTCCCCGTGTACGTAGGAGTAAGCGTTCCAACTCAGGGGGTTCCTCGGGTTCGCCGTCTTTACCCCGCCGGGATCGGGGGAATGAAACCTCCCCAGATTGGGCGAGTAGTAGCGTTGATCCATAAAGGCTCAGAGGCCCGTCGTAGTTGTAGGGACCACGCGCATCATTTGGCCGGCTTCTCAGCCTGTTTGCATGCGGGGGCTCGCTCCTCTAGGACATGACGTGCCTCGTCCGGAAGCTTGGATGACTTCCAAATCTCGTCCTGCTTGCGCTTCATCGTAGGCGACGTTACTTGGTGCATCCGAAGGGCTCCCATACGTCGCCAGTCCACGGATTTACAGCGAAATACCGCATTGCGACTGTCCCCAAAGATGGGACGAATACCTGTGCTTGGAGAGTGATAAAGTCGGGGCCCAATAGTAAGGCCAGGGCCCAATGGCAATCTTGCTACCCCCTCCGTCCTCGCCAAGACTAGCAAGAGCGTCTCGAACTAGTTCTGCAGCGGCCGCCTTGTCGATGACGGGATCAAGTGCGAGCCCGACGCGGCTGGCGACGAGCAGCACGACAATGAGTGATATCGCCTTCGTCATTGCTTTTGCGCATTCAGGCAGTTCTGGAAGGTCTGCACGTCGTCTCCGTAGTAGCTAGCGCGGCCGGCGTTTATCCCGTGGGCGACTTCGATGCTGGCGAACGTCGCGGCGTCCGTTACGCCACTCAAAAATGTCCCGAGTGTTGCAGCGAACGACTTGAATGAGTCTGCGGCATTGTTGTAGGTCGCCACAAGGGCGTAGTATCCGCTAAGCGGTCCGCTCGTTATCATCTCGCTTGCCTGCATCCACGACGCTTGGTAGGCATACTTAGGAGCCGGCTTTCTCGTTCCTGGCTTCCAAAACGTCTCAAGGTTAAAGAAACTGTTGCCTCTTACGAACGAGCCCAGTCCCCATCCTGACTCGATTGCGGAAGTGGCCAGGAAATTCGCCTCAGACAGCCCCGTGGCGGCCGCATCAGCTCCGTGTGCATCAATCCAGCTCTGAAAATTGTCTGGACACTTCCAGGCCTCTTCGCTTGAATCAT
>CAWAOP010000033.1:0-48234 GCA_963783505.1 Terriglobia bacterium
GTGGAGTTCGAGCTGCTGATGACTACCGGGCTCGTGGTGATGGTTATTTTTCTGTTCTTGCGCAGCGCCTCGGCCACCGTCATCCCAGGCATTGCGATGCCTCTCTCCCTGATCGGCACGTTCGCCGCCATGTACCTGCTGGGCTATAGCCTGGACAACCTCTCTCTGATGGCGCTGACCATCTCCACCGGCTTCGTGGTGGACGACGCCATAGTCATGATCGAGAACATCGCGCGCTACATCGAGAAGGGTAAGAGCGGCATGGAGGCCGCGCACACCGGGTCGGCCGAAATCGGATTCACGATCATGTCGCTGACGGTCTCGCTGATCGCTGTGCTCATCCCGCTGCTTTTCATGGCGGACATCGTGGGCCGCCTGTTCCGCGAATTCGCGGTGACGCTGGCGGTCACCATCATGTTTTCCGCGTTCGTCTCGCTGACCTTGACGCCCATGATGTCGGCGCGAATTCTGAGACACCGCCCCATGGCCGAACAAGGCGCCGTCTACCGCTGGTCGGAGCGGGTCTTCACGTCCATTATCGAAGGCTACGGCAGCATGCTTCGGGTGGTGCTGCGCCATCAACCGCTGACGTTGCTGGTGGCCATCGGCACTTTCGGCCTCACGGTCTACCTGTACAACATCGTTCCGAAGGGCTTCTTCCCGGCGCAGGACACGGGCGTGGTCCTCGGCATTTCGCAGGCGCCGGAGACCATATCCTTCCCGGCCATGGCCCTACGGCAACAGGCGCTTGTACGAGTGATCCGGCAGGATCCGGCGGTCGAGAACCTCACATCGTTCATCGGGGCGGACGGCGTGAACACCACGTTGAACAGCGGTCGTATTCAGATTACACTGAAGCCGCTCGAGGAGCGTGCCGGCGTTTCGGCGTCGGATGTCATCCGCAGGCTGGAGCCGAAGCTGCAAGACGTATCGGGCGTCCAGCTTTTCCTGCAGCCCGTTCAGGACCTGACGGTGGAAGACCGGATCAGCCGGACGCAATACCAATATGCGCTGGATGCGCCGGACAAGGCCCTGCTGGATGAGTGGGCGCCGCGCCTGGTGAGCCGGCTGCAAAAGATTCCCGAGTTGCGGGACGTGGCCAGCGATCAACAGAACAACGGGCTCGGGCTGCTACTCCAAATCGACCGCGACACGGCGGGCCGGATGGGGATCACGCCTCAGAACATCGACGATACGCTCTACGACGCCTTCGGGCAGAGGCAGGTCTCGACAATCTACACGCAAACCAACCAGTTCCACGTGGTTTTGGAAGTCGCGCCTCAGTTCCGCGGCGATGCCTCCGGGCTTTCTGGAATGTACGTACCGATCGGATCGGCATCCGCGAACCTGGCGAGCACAATTGCGCTGGCGGGCACGAACAGCGCTCTCACTGGAGCGGCGGCGCTGGCTCCCGCGCCCCTGAGGAGTCTTACCACGGCGACGCCGATTCCATCGCCGATAGCCGTCAATCACCAGGCGCAGTTCCCGGTAGTGACTCTGTCCTTCAACCTGGCCCCGGGCGCGTCGCTCGGCGCGGCGGTGGAGCGCATCCGGCAGGCCACGAAGGAACTGGGAATGCCTGCCAGCATAGAGCCCACCTTCCAGGGCACGGCTCACGCATTCGAGTCTTCGCTGGCGAACGAGCTGATCCTCATCTTGGCCGCCCTCGTAACGGTGTACCTCATCCTGGGCATGCTGTACGAGAGCTTCATCCATCCGATCACGATTCTTTCCACGCTGCCGTCGGCGGGCGTCGGCGCCTTGGCGGCCCTCATCGTTTTCAAGAAAGACCTGGACGTAATCGCGCTGATCGGAATCATCCTGCTGATCGGCATCGTGCAGAAGAATGCCATCATGATGATCGATTTCGCGCTGGAGGCGGAGCGCAGGGAGGGCAAGAAGCCGCAAGACGCCATTTACCAGGCGTGCCTCCTGCGTTTCCGTCCGATCATTATGACCACGATGGCCGCCATGCTGGGCGCGGTGCCTCTCGCCGTCGGCAGCGGCGTTGGTTCGGAGCTTCGGAAACCTCTGGGCATCTGCATCATCGGCGGACTGCTCGTGAGCCAGGTGCTTACGTTGTTTACCACGCCGGTGATCTATCTGTATTTCGCCAGGCTCCAGAGCTGGATGACCCGGGGACGCGCTTCCGCGGAGGCGGCCACAACCGCTGGATTGAGCTAGAACGGCGCTTATGAGCATCTCGACGCCATTCATCAAAAGGCCCGTTGCCACGACGCTGATGGTCGTGGCCGTCACTCTGGCCGGCGGGATAGCTTATACGCAACTGCCGGTGGCGGCCCTGCCCGAAGTGGATTTTCCAACCATCATGGTAAGCGCCGGCCTGCCGGGAGCGAGCCCCGAAGTGATGGCCGCGGCCGTTGCGACTCCGCTCGAGAAGCAGTTCACGCACATCGCCGGCGTTACGGAGATGACCTCGCGGAGCTCGGTGGGTTCCGCGATGATCACCCTTCAGTTCGATCTGAGCCGGGACATCAACGGCGCGTCGCGGGAAGTGCAGGCGTCCATCAACTCCGCGGCGGGATTCCTGCCCGCCAACCTCCCCTCCCTGCCGCGGTACCGGAAAATCAATCCGGCCGATCAGCCGATTCTGCTGATGACCATGGAGTCGGATGTCGTACCAAGGCCGCAGTTGTACGATATCGCGTCTTCCATATTCGCCCAAAAGCTGGCGCAGGTCGAGGGGGTGGGCCAGGTGATGGTGGGAGGGAGCTCGCTGCCGGCGGTCCGGGTGGAGGTGAATCCGCAACCTCTTTCCCGTTACAACGTCGGGCTGGATCAAGTCGGCAGTTTTCTTCAGAGCGCCAACGCCAACCGGCCGAAAGGCTCGTTATCGAACGGCGACGTGGAGATTCCGCTGTACACAACCGACCAGCTCATGAAGGCTCAGGACTACAAGAACCTGGTGGTTGTCTATCGCAACGGCGCCCCCGTCCGGCTCTCCGACCTGGGCCGGGTGATCGACTCGAGTGAAGACGTCAGGAACTTCGCGCTGGTGAACGGCAACCCGATGGTGCAGATCCAGGTCACCCGCCAGCCGGGGGCCAATATCGTGGAGACCGTTCAGCGCGTCAAGAAGCTGATACCGCAATTTCAGGCGCAGCTTCCGCCCACGGTTCGATTCAAGATCGCCAGCGACCGCACCATCACCACGCGCGATTCGCTCCACGACGCGCAGAGGAACATGATCATTTCCATCGGCCTGGTGGTCCTGGTGGTTTTCGTTTTCCTGCGCAGCTTATGGTCCACGTTTATCCCGAGCATATCGGTGCCGGTCTCGATCGTCGCGACGTTCGGGGCAATGTACCTGCTGGGCTACACACTCGATAATCTCTCGCTGATGGCGCTGACCATCGCCACGGGATTCGTGGTGGACGACGCGATCGTGGTCATCGAAAACATCACGCGGCACATCGAGAACGGGATGAAGCCGATGGAGGCGGCGCTCAAGGGCTCCGCCGAGATCGGTTTTACGGTTCTGTCGATGAGCCTGTCGCTCATCGCCGTGTTCATCCCCATCCTGATGATGAGCGGGATCGTGGGACGGCTGTTCCGGGAGTTCGCGGTGATTCTGGCGTGCGCCATCGCCATCTCCATGGTGGTCGCGCTGACGGTCATTCCGATGATGTGTTCCCGGCTTCTCAAGTCGGATGGCGAGCACGGATACCTCTACCGACAGTCGGATAAGTTCTTGAAGTGGATCATCTCCACCTATTCGTCCGCGCTCGACTTCGTGCTGGACCATCCGTTCCCCGTTCTGCTGACCGTTTTCGTCACCATCGGCGTCTCTGTCTACCTCTACGACAAAGTCCCGAAGGGCTTTTTCCCGCAGCAGGATACCGGGCGTATGCAAGGCCAGGTGATGGGCCAGCAGCATATCTCCTACCAGGCGTTGGTGGATAAGGCGAAGTGGTTCGAGGAGAAAATCCGGGTGGACCCGGACGTCGAGACGGTCACCATGTCGGTGGGCGGCAGCGGAGGCTTCGGCGGCGGGTCGAACTCCGCCCAGATCAACGTGCAGCTCAAGGCGGACCGCAAGGCCACTTCGGACCAGGTGATCGCACGCTTGCGCCGCCAGACTTCGGGAGTGCCCGGCGCCACGTTGTTCCTGCAGAACTCCCAGGACGTGCGTGTCGGCGGGCGGCAGGGTAATGCGCAGTATCAGTACACGCTGCAAGGGCCCGACTTCGCCTCGCTGGCGGAATGGGGGCCGAAGCTGCTGGACAAGTTCTCGACGCTTCCGGAGATCGCCGACGTCAGCAGCGACCAGCAAACATCCGGGTTGTCGTCCAATGTGAACATCGATCGCGATACCGGATCGCGCCTCGGCCTCACCGCGCAGGCGGTCGATTCAGCGCTCTACGACGCGTTCGGCCAGCGTCAGGTGTCGGTGATTTATAAATCGATCAACCAGTATCATGTGGTTCTGGCCTTGCAGCAGCAATGGTGGCAGAGCCCGGACTTCCTCAATACCATCTACGTCCAGACTCCGCGGGGCACCAACGTGCCTCTTTCGACGTTCGCGAAGTTTTCGCAGGGCATCACGCCGCTTTCGCTTCCGCACCAGGGCCAGTTCCCGGCGACGACCCTCTCGTTCAACCTCAACGAGGGCTACGCTCTGAGCGACGCCACGGACGCTATCAACCGGGCCGAGGTGGAGATGGGCTTGCCGGCTAATATCACGGGTAAATTCGCGGGAACCGCACAGGTTTACCTGGAAGCGCTGCACAACCAGCCGATTCTAATTGGCACCGCGCTCATCGCGGTTTACATTGTGTTGGGCATGCTCTACGAAAGCCTGATCCATCCGCTGACCATCATCTCGACGCTGCCCTCGGCGGGCGTGGGAGCGCTGGTGGCGATGGTCTTGTTCAAGAGCAACCTGGATCTGGTAGGCATGATCGGGATTATCTTGCTGATCGGCATTGTAAAGAAGAACGCGATCATGATGATCGACTTCGCGCTCGCTGCCGAGCGGAACGAAGGCATGAATTCCCGCGATGCGATTCATCAGGCCTGTCTGCTGAGATTCAGACCGATCCTGATGACGACGATGTGCGCGCTGCTGGGCGGCATGCCGATGGCGCTGAGCTGGGGCGTAGGAGCGGAACTGCGCAGGCCGCTCGGAATCGCCATTGTGGGCGGGTTGGTGGTGAGCCAGATGCTGACTTTGTTCACCACGCCTGTGATCTATCTTTACTTCGATCGCCTGAGCCACAAGTTTTCGCGGCGGCGGTCGAGCTTCCGGAATCGTCCTGGTTTTCTTATCCCCGGCGGGATCGCGGAGAGCGCCGATAAATGACGCGCCTTTGGACAATCGCTACAGTCGTTTCCCTCTTCGGCGCGGGATGCGCCATCGGGCCCAAGTATCGGAGGCCCGTGGCCCCGGCTCCGCCGGCGCTCAAGGAACTGGCCGGCAACGACGATTGGAAGATGGCTTCCCCCGGCGACGGCCTGATGAAGGGCAAGTGGTGGGAGAACTTCGGCGATCCGGAACTGAACCGGCTGGAAGAGTTGGTGCAGGTCAATAACGAGAACATCAAACAGGCCGAAGCGCAATACCGCGAGGCGCGCGCGACCATCTTATCGAATCACGCGAATTACTATCCTTCCATCGGGTCGACGTCTTCCATCACGCAAAGCTACCTGCGGCAGGCAGGAAACAACAGCTTCTCCCTGCCTGCAAACGCGTCGTGGGAGCCGGATTTTTGGGGCAGGGTGCGTCTGTCCGTCGAGAACGCGGTAGAGAATGCGCAAGCCGGCGTGGCCAACATCGAAAACATCCGGCTGAGCCAGCAGGCGCTGCTGGCGACGGATTACTTCCTGCTTGCCGCGCAAGACATGCAGATGAACATCCTGACCAGCACGATCCAGACTTACGACAGGAACTTACAACTGGTCACCAACCGGCACGCCGGCGGAGTAGCTTCCAGGTCGGATGTTACTCTGGCGCAGACTCAACTCGCGGGCGCGAAAGCTCAGTTTACCGATTTGCATATCGCCCGCGCCGTGGACGAGCACGCCATCGCCATCTTGATCGGCCAGGCCCCCGCTGCGCTTGCGGTTCCGCCCACCAAGATTGCAGGCCCTCCGCCGCCCATACCCGTCGGCGTTCCCTCTCGGCTACTCGAACGGCGGCCCGATATCGCCGCCGCCGAGCGCCGGGTGGCCGCGGCCAACGCGAGCATAGGCCTGACCGAGGTTGCTTTCTACCCGACGTTGACGATTTCGGCGACGCCCAGCTTTCTTGCCTCCGGCCTTCAGAACCTGTTCAAGTATGCGAGCCGGACCTGGTCGGCGGGGCCCTCGCTCTCGCAGACCCTGTTCGATTTCGGACGCCGCGGAGCCGCGGTGGAGAACGCCGAGGCAGCCTACGATGCATCGGTCGCCACCTACCGCCAGACCGTACTCGCCGCCTTTCAGGAGGTTGAAGACGACCTGGCTTCGCTGCGTTATCTCGCGGAGGAAGCGGGGCAGCAGCACGATGCAGTGGTCGCCGCCGAAGAGGCATTGACCCTTGAAATGGAACGGTACCGCGCCGGAACGGATTCGTTTCTGAACGTCATCACCACGCAGATCATCGCGCTGAACGACGAGCAGCAGGCGATTACCATCCTGCAGCGGCGGATGAGCGCGGCGATCGATCTGGTGAAGGCTGTCGGCGGCGGCTGGGACGCCTCCACTCTGCCCTCCCAGGACTTCCTTCGGACGTCCCAAGCGGCCGATCCGAAAAACCTGAAAAGCCCGGCGACGGCGCCAGGCAAATAGGCAGGGTTCGAGGACAACTCAGATCTTGTCCCATTCCCACAGGGCGTAGGACGCCGCGCGGTCGAACGGCTTGCCGGCGTTCTTCAGATTGTCGAAAGCGTCAACGCAGAGGCAAAACGCAAGGCCTTGGAACTCGCCGGATGTTACGTGCTGATCTCCGATGTCGGCAAAGAAACGCTTTCCACCGAACAAATTCACGATAGCTATATGGCGCTACAGAAAGTCGAGCGGGATTTCCGCACGATGAAAACCGGGTTGCTCGAAATACGCCCAGTGTTTGTACGCAAAGAATCACGCACGCGCGGACATGTCTTCTGCTCCATGCTTGCTTTGAAACTCCAACGCGAAGTTGAGCGCAGACTGGCCACTGTCTTCGGCACCACCGACGCTGACCGCTACGCCGTCACTGTCCCCGATGCCCTAGCCTCGATAAGTCGCCTCACCCTGCTCCACTACAAGGTGGACGATAAGATAGCTGTTACAAGGTTACCCAGGCCCGACCAGCAGCAGCAGCGCATTCTCGATGCGCTCAAAGTTTCGCTTCCCTCCAAGTAGATTGTAGTCAGACGAATTCTCACTCTTCGCTTCGCTAACTCTCACCCAGTCAACCGCTTATCGTCAAAACCGGTCTCCGATCGAAGACTAAGATCCGTCAGATGCAGCAGAATCTGACCCCTGTGATGCGCCTCGTGAGCCAGGATGTAACCCAGAAACGCCAGGGGGCCGAGTTTGAATCCCTTGATCTTGCCCGAGGCTTGGGCTTCAACAAGCATGTCCGCGATCGCTTTGGCCGAAGCATCCAGCGCCTCCTTCAGCGCGCTCCTGGTGGGGGGCGCGTCTCTGAGCTTCGGCAAAGCCTTGGCCGCCGCCGGATTCCGAACCTCCAGCCAAGTCCGGCGCACGTTGTGGAGATGCGCGATTTGCTGGGCGATGTTCCGCGCTCGCGGATTGCCGGTCACGGCCAATTGCTCCTCGCTGAGTTGGTCGAGGAGCGTCAGATTCACGCGATGATTCAAAAGCCACGTATCGGCAAGGGAATAGGGGGGCGCTTGGGCAGCCATGGCTTGGTATTATATCCAAGCCGGTCGGGAGGCGAGGTAAACCCGGCGGCCGAAAAGCACGTCTAGACAACCGAATGGAGCCGGTGGCAGCGCCCCAGCCAATTCTGGCGGTCCAGGAGATCCCGCGTTTGGAAGCCCGGGATTTTGAAGCCGTGGTGCGTCTGCACTGGCCGCGGGTATTCCGCTTTGTGTTGGCTTCGGTTCGCGACCACGATGCGGCCCAGACGCTGGCGCAGGATTGTTTTCTCAGGGCGCATCAGGCTTGGGGCCGTTTCCGGGGCGATTCGAGCGTCCAGACGTGGTTGATGCGCATCGCGGTCAACCTGGTGCGCGATTACATCCGCAACCGGCGGCTGCAGTTCTGGAGGCGGACCAGGGACACGGCAGTGGAGATCGGCGACGCGAGCGAATGGCTGGCGGACCGGCAACTCTCGGCCGAATCCCAGGTCCTGGTGGCTGAGGAGGTGCGGGCGGTGTGGAGCGCCGTCGGCCTGTTTGCCGGGGAAGCAGAGGACGGTTTTTCTATTGCGTTTTGTGGAGGATATGGAATTGCTGGAGATCGCCGCGGCAACGGGAATGAGCGAGGGAACGGTGAAGACGCACCTGTTCCGGGGGTTGCGGGCGGTCCGTGCGCAGTTGGGGAGGAATCGATGAGCGAAGGATTGGCGGCGGAACGGGTCGCCAAGTGGCTAGCAGGCGAACGCGGACCGGCGGACGAGCGCCACTTGGCCCAGTGCGAGCAGTGCAGCGCGGAGCTCGCTCGCATGGAGACGGCGATCTCCGGCTTTCGCGGAGACGTGCGGGCGTGGTCGGCGCGGCAGGCCGGCGGCGAGTGCCCGGAATCGCTGAGGTTCGAGCGCGCGCGGCAGGCGCGGGCGGCCAGGCGCGTCCGTTGGACCCTGGTGGCCGCGGCTCTTGCGCTCCTTTTCGCGGTGCCTACGTGGAAAGACATTCGGGACAAGCAGCGCGCATCGGAGACGGAACTGGCGGACGCGGCGCTGTTGGAGAAGGTGAGTTACCAGCTTTCGCAGCCGGTTCCGGCGCCGCTGGAACCGCTGCAACAGATGTTCGTCGCCCAGACCGCGCAAGACGGATCGAGCGGCGTGAACGCAAACAGCCAACTGAAATAGGGGGAAGAACAATGAGACTCAAGTGTTTGGGAGCGGGATTGATCCTGGCCGCGGCGGCTTTGGCGCAGCAGTCCGCACCGCCCGCGGGAGCGCCTTCGCAGGCGGAACTTCAGGCGCGCGTGCAACAGTTGACGCAACAGATGGAACAGATGCGGCAACAGATCCAGCAGGAGCGCCAGCAGATGCAGCAGCAGGTTCAGCAACTGCAGCAAGAGCGTCAGCGCATGCAGCAGGCGGGCGGGCCGAATCCGCAACAGCAGGAGCGGCTGAGGCAGGCACAGCCCTCGCCCGAGCAAGCGCTGGGCGTGCCTCCCGGAAAATGGTGGGATCGTCCCGAATGGGTCCAACTCCTCACGCTCTCGGCGGACCAACAGAAGAAAATGGACGATGTCTTCCAGCAGTCGCGCCTCAAGCTGATTGACCTCAACGCCTCGCTCGAAAAAGAGTCGATCACCATGGAGCCGCTGATCACGGCCAACCAGGCCGACGAGACCAGGATCGTGGCTCAAATCGACAAAGTGGCGCAGGCCCGCGCCGAACTGGAGAAAGCCAACGCGCGGATGTTGCTTGGAATCCGGCGGGTGCTGACGCAGGACCAGTGGAACAAGCTGAAGGCGGAGACGCGCAATCCGGCGCGAGTTACCGTCAGGCCGCAACCAGGGCCAGCCGGGCGCGGTCCCAATGGTCAGCCGGGCAGGGTCGAGGTCCGAACGGCGGTCGCCGCCCGGTCGCGGCCCCGGAGGTCCCGGCGGTCCGCCGCCTGGACGCGAAGACTAGAGTTTCAAGCCTGTGCTTGGGCAGGTCTGGAGACCCATAGGCGCTAACTTAAGAATTGATAAAGGTTAATTGAGGCGCTACAATGTGGGCATGCCCCCTCTCGACGAGGATTGGAACCTGCTGCTTGGCTTGTTGCCCACGCCATGGCAGCAACAGGCCGTATTGACTGGCGCCTGCGAACGCCTGCGAGGCTTTTCGAGCCGGTCGGACCTTCTGCGTACGCTGCTGCTGCATGTGGGCAACGGGTACTCTCTACGGGAAACCGTGGTGCGTGCTAAGGCGGCAGGCTTTGCGGCGGTTTCCGATGTGGCGCTGATGAAACGATTGCAGAAGGCCGAAGGTTGGCTGCGCGGTCTCTGCGTGTCCCTGTTGCAGGAGAGCGGATGGGAGATGCCGCTGGAGACGCGCGGCTATAACGTGCGCGCGTTGGATGGAACGTTGGTGAAGGAGCCGGGTCGGAGCGGATCGTTGTGGAGGATTCATTACAGCGTGCGCATTCCCAGTCTGGTTTGCGATCACTTCGAACTGACCTCCACCAGAGGTCCAGGGACCGGAGAGACGCTGGGGCGATTTTCCGCCAACCCCGATGACTTGGTGTTGGCGGATCGTGGTTTCTGCAACGCGAAGGGAGTGGCCACGCTCCAACGCCAGGGCGCCCCGGTGATCGTGCGGCTGAACACCTCGACCCTGCCGCTGCTGGGCCAAGACGGTTCACGCTTGGCGTTGCTCAAAGAAATCGAAAAGCTGAAGGAAACCGGCGTGGAACGCGAATGGCAAGTTGAGGTGCCGGACGCCCAAGGCCGTATCGCCGGGCGGCTGTGCGCCATTCGCAAGAGCGAGGAGGCGACCGCCCGAGCCCGCCGCCAAATCGAAAGGAAGGCGCAACAAGGAGGACCGAAAACGAAGCCGGAGACGCTGCAATATGCCCGCTACATCATGGTTTTCACCACCGTACCGGCCAATCGTTTCAGCACGTCGGAAGTACTGGAATGGTATCGAGTGCGGTGGCAGATCGAACTGGTATTCAAGCGTCTGAAGACGCTGGCGGCTTTGGGCGCGCTGCCCAAGCACGCGGACGAGAGCGCGCGGGCGTGGCTGTACGGCAAGCTGTTGGTGGCACTGCTAGGGCAAAAGTTGGAACGCCTCGGGCGCGATATTTCCCCCTGGGGCTACCGTTTATCGGAAACCTGGCAATGGCAGCGCGTGGCGGGTTTTTAGCTACGCACTGCACGCCATACAGCACGCCATCGAACCGGCGATTCCCCTTCGAAGCACACTGAAGCAATGGAACCAGGTGGAAATGGACTTACGCGAGCGAACACGGAAGCGGGTTCCTCGAGTGAATATTCTATCATCGTTAAGTTAGCGCCTATGGGTCTGGAGACCTGCCCCACTATTGGTTCACGTGAACGACCTTCGCGGGCGAGAAGCCGTTGAACCAGGTGGCGGAGGCGTTGCTGTACGCTCCGATGTTTTCGGAGTACACCAGGTCGTCGATTTCAAGGGGCGGCAATTGCTCGGCGGGAGCGATGGCGTCCATTCCATCGCACGTCTGGCCGAACACGGTACACAGTTCCGGCGCGCCCTTCTTGAACGCTTTGACCCGATACGTGCAGTGGTCAAAGATGATTCCCGAGTAGGTGTGATAGACGCTGTCATCCACGTAGTAACAGGTTCTCCCGTCTCGGAAGGCCTTGCCGATCACGCGCGATACGCTCCAGGCGGCCGTTGCCACCAGAAAGCGCCCGGGCTCCGCGAGTAATTCGATATTTGGGCCGAACAACCGCGCGCACTCTTGGTTGATCTTGCGCGCCAGCGCGGCGAAGGGTCTGACGTGCGAATCGTAGCGCACGGGGAAGCCGCCGCCGATATCGAGGATCTTAATCTCGCGGCCGCGGACGCGAGATTCGTTCATGATCGCGGCCGCGATATTCAGAGCCTGGACGAAGTTATCGAAATTCGTACACTGGCTGCCCACGTGGAAGCTGACTCCTTCCACCACGAGGCCGGCCCGGGACGCCTCCAGAATCAGATCGACCGCCTCCGACGCGTCGCACCCAAACTTGGAGGATAGCTCCACCATGGAACCGGTGTTGGGAACGCGCAAGCGCAGCGCAAGACCCGCGTGCGGCGCGTAGCGTTTGATCTTGCGGAGCTCGTCGATGTTATCGAACGTGAGGAGCGGCTTGTATTCGTCCAGCGCCTCAAGCGTTTCCTTCGGCTTAATGGGATTGGCGTATATGATCTTGTCCCAGATGAACTGCTGACGCTCCTTGGCGGGAAGATCCTTGATGTTACTGTAGACCCACTGGAACTCGGGGAACGACGCGACATCGAAGCTCGCTCCGGCCTCGTAGAACGTCCGAATCACCTCCGGCGCCGGGTTGGCCTTTACGGCGTAGTACGCCTGCACCTTGGGCAGGTGGCGCTTGAATAGACTGTAATTCCGGCGCAGCACGGCGTGGTCGATCACAACCAGCGGAGTGCCGTGCCGTTTGGCGAGCGCCTGAAGGTCGCGGGCGGTCATTCTTCAATCCAGCGCGGGGTTCGAGCCGTCCACCATCTTCACTTTGTTGTGGGTGAAGTATTCCTTCGTCAGCGCGCGCATCATCCTCTCGCGCTGATCGTAGAGACGGCGCAGTTTGCGCGGCTTGTGTTTGCTCAGCGCGTAGTGCGTCAGCAGGGGCATGGCGATGGTAGTGTCGGTGTAGCACACCACCGCGTCCGGCAGCCGCGTGGGATCCACTTTGCCCCAGCTCACGGCTTCGCTCGGCGTAGCGCCGCTCAAGCCCCCGGTGTCGGGCCGCGCGTCGGTCACCTGCAGGAAGTAATCCTGGCCGTATTCCTTGATGCGCAGCACTTCCTGAATCTGAGGCTCGGTCTGCAGCATGAAGTTCTTCGGGCTGCCCCCGCCCCATAACACCACGCCGCTCTTGCCGCCGCAGCGCTTGGCCGCCAGCACGAACGCCGTGGTTTCGTTCACGTCGATCGAGGGGTTCAGTCGCAGTTTGTTGCCGCGCAACTCCACTCCGGCCACGTTCATGCCGATGGTGGAATCGCCGGGGGAAGACGTGTAGCACGGCACGCCGGCGCGATAGGCCGCGGCAAGCACCGAAACGTCCTTCACGCCGGCCTTGCGTTCCCACTCCGCGGCGTAGCGGCCAATCAAGTAGTGCAGTTCGGCGGTGCCCATCTCCTTCTGGAATTCGGGCTGCACCAGAAGCTCGCGAAGAATCTCGTCGGTGGCCATCAGGCAGTCGGAATAGCCCAGAAGGACGTCGTAAACGCGGACAATGTCGTTGTCGCGCAGTTCCGTATCGTCCATCTTGAAGCTGCCCACCTTCACCGGGTAATTCAGCGCGAAGTGTAAGTCGTGGTATAAGTTAGCGCCGGTGGCGACGATCCAATCCACGAAACCGGCCTTAATGAGCGGCACGATGGACGAGCAGCCCAGGCCGGCCGGCGTCAGCGCTCCGGAAAGGCTCATGCCGATGGTCACATCCGGCTCGAGCATCTTGTCCGTGAAAAGCTGGCAGGCTTCCCGCAGGCGCGCCGAGTTGTAGGCCAGGAACGTGTCGTCGATCAGGTTCGCGAGCTTTTCCTTCCCCTTGATGTTCTTGGGCAGGACGCGCGGCCCGGAGAGGTACTTGTCCCGGTTGGGACACTTTTTCTTCTTGAGCCAGTCCGGCGTTTCGGATAGGTCTTCACGGTAGCGGCGTTGCGTGGGCGTAGTTTTAGGCATGGCAGGCGGTCGGATAGAACTTCCAGTGTATAGCAACCGGTGCGGCGCGCCAGCCGAAGAATCGGGGCCAAAAACGCGGAACCGTGTGTAAACTCGCCCTTGCGGATGCCCGTCTATCAGGGTGCAGAGGAGGAGATGTTCGAGATCATGACGAAACACCTACGAATTCCGGTCGCTATCGCCCTGGCAGCCCTTTTGGCGCCCCTGGTTTTTGCGCAGAGTTCCACAACAACGGCCGCCACCCCGCCCACCGCGGCCGATATCGTCGCCGGGCGGGTGGCTTTCCTGACCAAACTGCTTGACTTGACCGATGCGCAGCAGGCCCAGGCCACCACGATTTTCACCACGGAGCAGGCAGCCCTGGACGCCTTGAAGACCAGCATGGATACGGAGCAAAGCGCGCTTCAGACCGCCGTCCAGAACAGCAGTTCGAGCGGTATCGGCGCGGCGGCGGCGCAAATCGGCGCCCTGACCGCGCAGCAAATCGTGGCCACCGCATCGGCGGACGTGGCGTTCTATGCGATCTTAACCGCCGATCAGCAGACCAAGTACAGTTCACTGCAACAAGCCGGCGTCGGCGGCCCGCAAGGCGGCCCGCCGCAAGGGGCTCCGCCTCAGGGACCGCCGCCACAGGGACCGCCACCGCAGGGAAGCGGCAGTTCGGGAACCAGTTCAGGAAGCAGCGGCACATCGCAAAAGGGACGTTAGAGTCCTTCTCACTTTTTTGGTCCCAACCCGCGTTTTTCGCGCTGGCAGCCAGTGCGGAGGGCGCGGGTCTTTTCTTGCGGCCGCGCATAGGCCGCGGGTTTCCCCGAGAAGTTGGGTGCTCCTGCTGGCGGACAGGCTTTATGGCCGGTCCCCAGGCAGGAGGATGGGGGCGCTCCTTGCGGAGGACGGCGGGCGAATCTCCCGGAGCGAAGCCGCGCGCTTCGGGGCCGGGCCGTTAATGCGCCGAATACTGTGGCTGCGGCGGGTTCAGCTTGATATCGAGGTTCTTCTCTTCTTCCTCGATGGTCATCGTCTGGCCGAACGTCTGGTAGCCTTTGGCGATCACCATGACCTTAATCTGGCCCTGCGGAATAGCCGGAATCTTGGCGTCGCCTTCCTGATTGGTGCGCAGATCCCAGCTTTTCCGGATCTTGGTGCCAACCTTGCCAACCCAGCGGCCCTGCACGAAATTCACCACAACCTCGGCTTGTTCGATGGGCTTGCCGGATTGCGTCGTGACGTGAATCGTGATCTTCGTTGTGGGCACTTGGGCATATGCGGCGGCGGCCCAAAGCAACAATCCCAAGGGAAGGAGAATCCGGATAATCGCCTTCGCGTTGCGCATGATTCGATTATAGTTCCGGCGCGTGATAAAATGGCCAATGAAACACCCATCTTGCCGCTGTTTCTTGGGGGCGCAACGGATTCGACGGGATCGAATCGGGGTGGGGAGGCGTGCCGGGTTCCGAGCTCCCGTTAAACGATCGGAAAAACAGAACTGCCAATACGCAGTTTGCATACGCAGCCTAAGTAATTAGGCAGCCGCTCCAGCCGCTGAGCCCGCGCGGCGGTGAGTGAGCGTCATTTTGCGGGATGGGCCAAAGGCTTCGGTCCGGAGCCGGCGGCTGACACCTAATCGGGCTGGGCCACTGCCGCTCTCGCCGGTTTTGAAGCGGTGGCCGAGACTAATGAGCCGGCTACGCACGTAGGCTCTTCACTGCGAGCTTTCTCGGACGGGGGTTCAACTCCCCCCGCCTCCACCATTTCTCAATTCGAAGTTCATGCCGCCGAGCGAAAGCCGATGTGCGCCCATTCTCTGCGGGGCGCGTGTCCAGTTGCGTCGTATTCCTTGATGTAAGGAAGTAAGGAGCGTAGGATAGGTAAGTAATGAACACCAGCAAGCTCACGAGCAAGGGACAGATCACGGTGCCAAGGGCCATTCGCGAAAAACTCGGCGTGCGCGCCGGCGACACCCTGGTCTATGAGGTAGAAGGAAACACCGTCAGGGTACGCCGGGCCGAGCCGTTCGACTTGCCTGGCATGGCGCGGTTTCGTCCACGGTGGCGAGGGAGTGGGATTCGGCGTTCGACCACGAGAACTTCGATGGTCTGTGATGCGTTCGAAGTGGTTGCCGTCCCGTTTCCCTTCACCGACTCGGCGAAGGTCGTCAAGAGGCCGGCGCTTGTATTGAGCCGGGCCGCGTTCAACGAACACGGCTACACCGTTCTTGCAATGATCACCGACCAGCGAAACGAGCCGTGGCCGCTGGATGTATCGATCGATTTTAGGGCCGCCGGCCTGAAGATGCCGAGCGTGGTCCGCATGAAGTTCTTTACGCTGGACAACCAGTTGATCGCAGCGAAGATCGGCCGCTTAACTCCTGCCGACCGCCGGAAAGCTCTCGCCAGCCTTCGCGCGCTCATGCCCATGTCGGAAGCGCGATAAGGGCGCAAGAGAGGAGCCGTATTGACGCGGACACGGGAGTGGTTTGAGACGCCGTACCGGCTCGGCAAGAAGGAAGTGAGCGGCCGGTTCGTGGTCCCATCAGGGATCCGGTGTACGCACGCCAGTACCATTGCCCGGTGCTTTCAAGACGTTCCTTCCATCGGCGTGATCACTACGAAAAGTATCAGTCTGCCGCCCAAGGCCGGCTACCGCGAGCCAATCCTCGCGCAGTACGCCGAGGGCAGCTACATCAATGCGGTGGGACTCACCAATCCGGGCGCCCACGCGTTTCGGGCGGAGTTGGAAACCATCGAGATTCCGGCGAACAAGTTCCTTCTGGTTTCGATTTTCGGCGGCTCGGCCTCGGACTTCGTGGAAGCGGCGCGGGTTCTGGCGCCCGTGGCCGATGGCTTTGAGCTGAACATGTCCTGCCCGCACGCCAAAGGCTATGGAGCCGAGATCGGCGCGGACCGGCCGCTGCTTTGCGAAATCACTCGGGCCGTCGTGGCCGCCGCCGGCGTACCGGTCATCGTCAAGTTCTCGGCGATTCTCCCGGATCTGGTTGGAGCCGCCAAAGCCGTGCTGGCGGAAGGCGCCGCCGGGATCACCATGTCGAATACCATTGGCCCGGCTCTCATCACGCTGGATGGTTCCCCGGTGCTGCGAAACGGCCTCGGCGGCCTCTCGGGCGACGGGATACGGCCGCTCTCGGTCCGCGCCGTCAAACAACTTCGCGACGCTTTAGGCGCGGCTCCGCTGATCATCGGGATGGGCGGCATTTCCGATCATAACCACGTGAACGAATACGCCGCCTCCGGCGCGGATCTCTTCGGCGTGGGCAGCGCCACTGCGTGGCTCGACGGCCGGCAGTTTTCGGAGTATTTCGCGCGTCTATTGTCCGGCGTGGTCGAGAAATCGGCAGCCTCAGTCCCGGCGCCGAAGCCTCGGCTCGAGTATTTCCGCACCAGCCTCGAATCGAACGAGCGGCTCTCGGAGGATCTGTTTCAAATTACTTTCGCCGAACTCCCCGCCGCCTACCCCTCCGGGTTTCTCGGCGGCAGGTTCTTCTTCATCATGTTGCCCGATGTGGGGGAAAAGCCGTTCGCCGTGTTCTCGGCGGCGGATCGGTCCGTAGTCATCCGTACGGCCGGCGTGTTTACCGAGGCCCTGCGCAAGCTCGACGTTGGATCGGCGATATATCTCCGGGGCCCCTACGGAAAGGCGCTACCCGAGTATCGAGGCAAGAAAATTGTCATGACGGGGGGCGGCACTGGAACCGCGTCGTTGCTTGAGATCGCCCGCCAGTATCAGGCCGACAACGAGATGATCTTCGTGCTCGGCGCGCGATCCGAAGCCGGTCTGTTTGGCCTCGACGATTTTCGAGCGCTTGGCCCCGTGCATCTCGCTACCAATGACGGCAGCGCTGGATTCGGCGGAAACGTCCACGAGGCGCTCATGCTATTGGTTCCCGAGCTTTCCAAGCTTCCGCCCGGCGACTTGATCTTCGTGAACTGCGGCCCCGAGAAGATGGTAAGCGCTTGTTTCGACGTCGAGATCGAACTCGTCGCGCCCGATCAAATCATCGGATCGATCGAGTACATGACAAGCTGCGGCGTGGGTATTTGCGGAAAGTGCGCCAGCCCGTCCGGCGCGTTGACCTGCATTGACGGACCGTTCCTGAGATGGCCGGAGTTTCAGCCTCCGAGCAGAACGGATCGCCGCAATCCGCGGCCTTGCAACGAGAACCGCTACCCTGCCTGACTGCGCTGCTCCATCGCAGAGCGAGGGTCCATGCCGTAATCGTTCGGCATGACAATCCAGGCGACGATGTACGCGAGGAAGCCCACGCCGGCGCCGAAGAGCAGGACGAGCAAGATGATCCGAATCAGCGTGACATCCATGTCGAAATAGCGCGCGAAGCCGGCGCACACGCCAGCGATCTTCTTGTTGCGCTTATCCAGCATGAGGGGCCGGTAACCGGCGGGCGCCGGCCTGTCTGCCGCTGGCCGGCCGGCAGTAGGCGTCCCGCAAGCCGGGCAGAATTTCGCGTCCCCCTGAATCTCGACGCCGCATTGCGTACAGAACATGCGCTCCTCCGTACTTGGGATACGGCGAAGCGGCCCGCAATGTTCCCGTTCCGCGCGGGTAAACGCAGCGTCGCGGCAAATGCGCCAAGGCCCGGATTATTCCGGGAACGCCCACGAAACAGGTTTGTTGCCCCTCCGTGATACGTTTTAGGTATAGGGGCGATGGTGGCCGCTCGTGCGGAGCGGCGGCCGGGCGAGACTTCATCCGCACGATAAGCCTGATGTATGCGCGGAATCGCCCAATCGAGCCGTAACGCCAGACCCGCGCGAGCGAATCCGGCCTCCTGCGCGTCCGCGGAGACCGTCGGTACGGAGCTAATTCCGGGGTATTTATGAAGCCGTTCATGCCCGCGTTTCTTGCGAACAGATTTGTTCTTTTCTTCCTGTGTGCGTCGGCCGGAATGGCCCAAAACACGGGTCCCCTGCGCCTGACGCTCCAGGACGCCGTAAAGCTCGCCTTGAGCCAGAATCCACAAGTGATCTCGGCGAATCTCGATGTCGCGCGCAGCGAGCAGGGGCGACTCTTGGCGCGCTCCGGGCTGCTCCCGCAGTTGGGCGCGAACGCCAACGAGGCCGTCCATCGCGTCAATTTGCAGGCGGCCATCGGACTCGCCTTTCCGGGCTTCCCGAAGCACGTCGGCCCGTACGAGACATCGCAGTTTGGCGTGGGATTCGACGCTCCGGTCTTCGACCTGACTCTATGGAGCCGTTACCGGTCCTCGCAGATCGGCGTAGAGGCCAGCCGCGCGCAGGAAATCGGCGCTCGCGAGGAGAACGTTCTGCTGGTGGTTTCGCAGTACCTGGGCAGCCAGCGGGCGGCGGCGGAAGTGGAGGCCGCGCAATCGCGCGTGACGCTCGCTCAGGCGCTCTATGACCAGGCCGCGGACCTTCAGAAGAACTGCGCCGGCACCGGCATCGATACGCTTCGCGCCAACGTCCAGCTTCAGAACGAAAAGCAACGCCTGATCGAGGCGCACACCGCGCTGGATACCGCGTTGTTTGGGCTCGGGCGGCTGCTGAACGTGGATCCTCACAGAACCATCGAACTGGCGGACGAAGTCAGCTTCTTCGAGACGCCGGCGGCGCCGGTCGATCAGACCCTCGAACAGGCTTGGGCGGCGCGTCCGGAACTGCGCGAAATCGCGGCCCGCGAGCGCCAGACCGAATTGGCGATCAAGACGGCAGATCAGTCGCGGCTCCCGCACGTATCCGTCAGCGGCTCCTGGACGCAGCTTGGTCTTCAGCCCGGCACGGTGATTCCGACCTACTTGTACCAGGCGAACGTCGATATCCCGATCTTCACCGGAGGCCGGATTGAAGCGGAACGGACCACCTCCGATTTGGCGCTACGCCAGCTCAAACAGCAGGAGCAGGAAACGCGGAACCGCATCGCGCTGGAGGTGAAGACGGCCATCGCGCGGCTCGAAGCGGCGCGCGGCGAAGTGGATGTCGCCAACCAGGGCGTGAGCCTGGCCGAGCAGGTGATGGAGCAGTCCCGCGACCGTTTCCAGGCTGGCGTGACCAACAATATCGAAGTGGTCAGCGCGCAAGACGAACTGGAGCGCGCTCACGACAACCGTATCGCCGCCCTCTATCGATACAATCAGGCCCGCGCCGACCTGGCCCACGCCACCGGCCGGATGGAGGCGCTCTACGCCAGGTAAGTCGATCGGCGGATGGATCGCCGGGCATCGGGCGACCCTCCGCAGACACATTCCCAAGGAGCGCCATCACGGCGCCATCAACCCGTGGATTGTGGCGGCCACGGTCATGCTGGCGACGTTCATGGAAGTGCTCGATACCACCGTCGTCAACGTTTCGCTTCCGCACATCGCGGGCAATCTCTCGTCGTCGGTGGACGAAGCCACCTGGACGCTGACGGCGTACCTGGTTTCCAACGCCATCATCCTGCCTATGGGCGGATGGTTCTCCATGGCGATCGGCCGCAAGCGCTTTTACATGATCTGCGTGGCCACATTCACCATCAGTTCGTTCCTGTGCGGGCTGGCCCCCACGCTGGGCTTGCTGGTGTTGTTCCGCGTGTTGCAGGGCATCGGCGGGGGCGCGCTTCAACCCACCGCTCAAGCCATTCTGGTGGAGAGTTTCCCGCACGAAAAGCTGGGCATGGCGATGGCCGTTTTCGGCATCGGCGTAGTCTTCGCCCCCATCATCGGCCCCACCCTCGGAGGCTGGATCACGGATAACTACAGTTGGCGCTGGATCTTCTTCATCAACATCCCGGTCGGAATCCTCTCGCTGCTCCTGACGTCCGCGCTGGTGCACGACCCGCCCTATTTGAAGAGGAAGAGCATCAAGAGCGGCCTCAAGATCGATTACGTCGGCTTCGGCTTGCTCGCGCTGGGCCTGGGCTGCCTGGAAGTGGTGCTGGATGAGGGCCAGAAGGAAGACTGGTTCGGGTCGCACTACATTCTGGTATTCACGGTAATCACCGTCGTCAGCCTCATCGCCGTGGTGTTCTGGGAGCTGCGTCACAAGGAACCCGTGATCGACTTCCGCGTGCTCAAGGACCGCAATTTCACGCTTTCCACGGTTACCATGCTGATACTGGGCATCGTGCTCTACGGCAGTACGATGCTGCTGCCGGTCATGCTCCAGACGCTGCTCGGATACACGGCCATGCTGAGCGGATTGGTGCTCTCGCCGGGCGGGATCGTCATCGTGATCATGATGCCGCTCGTCGGAATGATGTTGCGAAAGGTCGAGGCGCGCTGGATGATCATCTTCGGGCGTGGCCATCAATTCCGCCGCGCTGTTCGCGATGGCGGGGTTCAACCTGTACATCGACTACCGCACGGCGCTCTGGAGCCGGCTGGTGCAAAGCATGGGGATGGCGTTGCTGTTCGTGCCCATCAGCACGGTGGCGTTCGCCTTCATCGATAAGTCGCGCACCAGTTACGCCACCGGGTTGTTCAATCTGGCGCGCAATATCGGCGGCAGCATGGGGATCGCCATGACCACGACGCTGCTGGCGAGGCGGATTCAATTTCACCAGAGCCGCCTGATTTCTCACATGACGCCGCTCGATCCGGCCTACCGCCAGGGCGTCGCCGGGGCCACGCAACTGCTGAGGATGCACGGCTTCTCCGCCCCGGACGCCGCGCACGCCGCGCCAGGCCTGCTGTACGGTTCCATGATGCGGCAGGCCGGCATGTTGTCGTTCGTGGACGCGTTCTGGGCGCTGGGCATTCTGTTTCTGGCGGTGATTCCGATGATGTTCTTTATCCGGAAGCCAAAGGGCCGGGGCGTGCCCGTGATGGTCGAGTAAAAGTAAGGATTGCGAATTATGAGCGAAAAAGAAGAGCCCTTGATGCCGAAAGCCGAAGAAGATCGGGCCCCCGCGGAAGGCCGGGGCCCGGGCCGCGGCATACTGATCGCCCTGATCCTCGTGCTGGCGGTGGCAGGCGGCGCATACTACGTCTGGCGGCATTACCGCGGCCGGGTATCCACGGACGATGCCCAAGTGGACGGACACATCGCGGAAATTGCGCCCAAGATTTCGGGCAACGTAACCGAGGTGCTGGTCTTGGACAACCAGCAGGTAAAAGCCGGAGACGTCCTGGTGCGCATCGATCCGCGCGATTTCCAGGCGCGCGTCGATATGGCCAAGGCCGATCTGGCTCGCGCGGAAAGCCAGTCGCGCGCGGCGCGGGTGGTGGTTCCCTGGACCGACGCGACGACGGAATCGAACAGCGTGGGCGCATCGGCGGGACTTGCCGACGCGCAAGCGGAGCTGGACCGGGCGCGCCTGGCCTACGAGCAGGCTTCCACTTCCGACCTCTCCTACGCGCAGGCGAATGTGGATACGAAGCAGGCCGCCAACGACCGCGCGCAAGCCGATCTGGCCCGCATGAAGCCGCTGGCCGAGAAGGCCGAGATTTCGCAGCTTCAGCTCGACGGGTACGTGGCGGCGGCGCGCATGGCGGCGAGCGACCTGGCGGCAGCCAGGGAGAAGCTGGCTTCCGCGCGCAAGGACGCATCCATCAAGAACGCGGCGCTCGATGCGGCGCAAACGCGCGTGAACCAGGCGAAGGCCGGCGTGGACACGTCCGTGGCCAATCGTAAGCAGGTGGATATCCGCGCCGCCGACGCCACCACGGCCGAAGCGGCCGTCGAGCAGGCGCGCGCCGCCCTGGCCGCCGCCGAGCTTCAGCTCGGCTACACGACCATCGCCGCGCCCGTTGACGGCGTGGTGACGCATAAAAGCGTCGAAGTGGGGCAAATTCTCGCCCCCGGCCAGACAATCATGACCCTGGCGCAATTGTCGGACACCTGGGTCACCGCCGATTTCAAGGAAACCCAGCTTGCGGGCGTACATCCCGGCCAGCGCGCACAGATTCACGTGGATATGTACGGCCGGGACATTGAAGGCAAAGTGGATTCCATCGCCGGGGCGACGGGCGCGCGAATGAGCCTGTTGCCGCCGGAAAATGCCACCGGCAATTACGTGAAAGTCGTGGAACGCATCTCCGTCAAGATCCGGCTGGAGAAAGCGGAGGGCTTGATCCTCCGTCCGGGCATGAACGTGGACGCGACGATTTTCACGCAGTAGGCTCCAGAAATGTGGGGCAGTCAATATTGGCTGCCGCTGGCTATTAGCCGGCGTCGCCGCCGTCAGTCGGCTTTCGACGGTAATGCCCATCGGCGCTTAGCTCTCGTGCGCGAAATTGCGTCCATCCGCATTACGTTCGGAAGCGGTCCGCAACAATTCGACATTGAAAGAGGGTATTCTCTTTCTTGATGAAATCCGTTTCACGGAGCGGCTTGCCTTCACACTCCTCAGCCACGGAGAGACGAATTCTCAGCATCATCAAGAATCGATTCAGTTTTTGGGTTTAGTGCCTTCGAGGATCCGACTTCTCGCGGGACGTACCGGTAGAGAAGGGAGAGCGATGCCCAGCGGGAGAAGCGCTTCATTTGCAGCGCTGCATTTTGCGGCGTTCGCGGCAATCGTCCTTTTCCTTGCAGTTCCTTTGAGCGGGCAACAGCGGCAGGCACTTCCGACACGATTATCGGCGCCGACTGGCATAAAGGCAGTCGGCCGGCTTCCCAAGTCG
Organism: Terriglobia bacterium; assembly: GCA_963783505.1. Taxonomy (GTDB): domain Bacteria; phylum Acidobacteriota; class Terriglobia; order Bryobacterales; family Bryobacteraceae; genus BOG-224. Next base: position 23,095 of record CAWAOP010000033.1, read on the forward strand.
CAGCGATTGAGCCTCGCAATTACTTTGAAGTTGCGCAACCAAGAGGAACTCCAGAGCTTGCTGCGTGATCTCTACGACCCGGCCAGTCCCATTTACCGCCATTACCTAACCGTGGAGCAGTTCACGGAACGCTTTGGGCCGACCGCGGACGATTACGAGCGAGTCGCAGGCTTCGCCAGATCGAACGGCCTAGCCGTGGTCCAGATTGCTCCCAATCGCTTGGTGTTGGACGTGGAGGGCACGGTCGGAGACATCGAGCGGGGTTTCCGTGTGACCATGCAGGTCTACCAGCATCCGACGGAACCGCGCACGTTTTATGCTCCCGATGTGGAGCCTTCCGTGGACGCGAGCCTCCCCGTGCAGGGCATCTCCGGCCTGGACACGTTTTCCCCGCCGCATCCCGTGGGCTCGCATAGGGGTCTTGCCGGCAAAGGCGCAACCGCTAATGCAACCAGCCCAGGACAAACCGGCTCAGGGCCAGGCGGTGGTTTCCTCGGGAGCGATATCCGGGCGGCTTACGCTCCCGGAGTAACGCTTGACGGTACAGGGCAGGCAATCGGGCTTTTTCAGATGGGCGGCTACAACCTCAGCGACGTCCAGAGCTACTTCCGCGCCTTCGATCAGCCGCTCAACGTACCCATCGTTGACATTCTGCTCGACGGGCTCAGCGACGGATGTCCGGCAGGATGCGACGATAAAGAAGAGGCAATGGACATCGAGCAGGCCATTTCCATGGCTCCTAAGCTGTCTGCTTTGCTGGTTTACGAAGGCAATTCTCCCGTCAACATCTTTAACCAGATGGCTACGGACAACATCGCCAAGCAACTGAGTTCCTCCTGGGGTTGGGGTGCAGACCCATCTTCGGTCGGCCCCATCTTCCAGGAATTCGCGACTCAGGGGCAGAACCTATTTCAATCGTCAGGCGATGGCGGCGCATACCCCCCCCCGGAGTGTCCAGCATGTTCCCCGCCGCAAGACCCGTTCCCATATATCACTTACGTCGGCGGAACGGTTTTGACAACCAACGGGCCGGGCGGCGCCTGGCAGTCAGAGACTGCCTGGGCTGATAGCGGAGGCGGAATCGACGACGTCGCCGTTCCGAGCTACCAAACCCCGGTTATCAACTCGCTGAACCAGGGTTCGACCACCATGCGCAACGTTCCGGATGTCTCCATAGAAGCGAGTTGGGATATAATCTATTCTAACGGCGGCGCTGGGCTTGGGGCTGGCGCCACAAGCATTGCAGCGCCGCGCTGGGCCGGCTTTTTAGCCTTGGCGAATCAGCAGGCCAACGGCAGGCCCATCGGGTTTTTGAACCCCACGATCTACGCCCTCGCCCAGGGGTCCAACTACGGAAATGACTTCCACGACATCACCGTAGGCGACAATTTCAGTGCCGATAGTCCGGGCCTATTCTCAGCCGTTCCCGGCTACGACCTGGTGACCGGCCTGGGCTCGCCCAACGCGCAGAGCCTGATCACAGCTCTCGCCGGGACCCCAACCGGTCCAAACTTTGCTCTGGCTTCGTCGCCGGCCGCGCTGAGCGTCGCGCAGGGCAGCACGGCGACCAGCACCATCACGGTCCAGGCTGTGAATGGATTCGGCGGCACCGTCAATTTGAGAGCTACGGTCCTCGGCCTACCGGCCGGAGTAACGGCCAGTCTCAGTCCGGCATCGGTCACCGCGCCAGGCGCCTCCACATTGAACGTCTCCACGACCAACTCCGCTGCAAGCCCAAACATCCTGATCGTCGTCACCGGCACCGGCGGAGGCTTGACCCAGACGGTCTACATAAAATTGGCAGTGCTTCTGCCGGACCTGGTGGAGACGGGAGTCAGTGCGCCGCCGTCCTCGGTCAAACCCGGCGACGGCTTCTCCGTTACCGACACCGCACAGAACATCGGGCAAGCGCAGGCGGGAAGCTCCCTCACGCGGTATTACCTCTCGGCCTTGCCCGCCAAGACGGTCAGCAGCTACCAACTGGCCGGGAGCCGCGCCGTGCCCCCCTTGGCGGCCGACGCAAGCTCCAGTGGAACGGTGAACGTGACGGCGCCATCGGGCCTTTGGCCCAACACGCCATACTACCTGTTGGCCTGCGCCAACGACACGGGCACGGTCGCCCAGGTCAGCGACGCCAACTGTATCGCCTCAACCGCGACCGCGGTCTTCAACGCGCCCCCGCCGCGCTCAACTACGACCCTGGCGGTGACTTCGGCCGGCTCCCCGGTCACATCGGTCGCCTCGGGCAGCGTGGTAACGCTGACCGCCGCAGTGGCAAGCGGCAGCGCAGTGGTGGAAACTGGGCAGGTGAACTTCTGCGATGCCTCGGCAACATACTGCACGGATATCCATCTGTTGGGAACAGCGCAGTTGACGAGCACGGGGACAGCCGTGCTGAAGCTAAGTCCGGGAATTGGAAGCCACAGCTACAAGGCGGTCTTCCTCGGGACCATCAGTGCTCTGGAAAGCTCATCCAACGCGTTGGCGCTGACCGTGACCGGCAAGTATCCGACCGCGACGGCGATCGCTCAGGGCGGCATCCCGGGCAACTACACACTTATAGCGACGGTGTCGGGTTTTGTCAACAGGGCAGGACTGGCTTCGCCGACCGGGACCGTGTCTTTTCTGGACACCAACAACGGAAACTCTGTGCTGGGCACGTCTGCGCTCGTGGCGGGCACGCCGAGTTTGAATTGGATAAACTCCCAGACGCCCGCGACGGGAAATGGCCCCATTTCCATTGCGGCGGGGGACTTCAATGGGGACGGCATCCCGGACCTGGCGGTGGCGGACTACATTAGCAGCACGGTTACGATATTGCTTGGCAGCGGGGCAGGAACGTTCACTGCTGCACCGAGCCTTGCCACATTCGACGCTGACGGAATTGTAGTAGAGGACTTCAACGGGGACGGAAAGGCCGATTTGGCGGTGACCAACTCAAACGGCGACGCCGTCACGATTTTTCTTGGCAACGGAGACGGGACGTTTACGGAAAAGGGCCTCGCGCAGACAGGCGGTGGCCCGTGTGGCATCGCGGTAGCGGACTTCAACGGAGACGGCATTCCCGACCTGGCCGTGACCGAATGTTACAGCAACTGGGTGTCTATCCTTCTTGGCAACGGGGACGGAACATTTACCGCCGCGGCGAGCCCTGCGACGGGGAGTCGCCCGTATGCCGTCGCGGTGGGCAACTTCAACGGGGACGGCAAGGCGGATTTGGCCGTGGTCAACCAAGATGGCTACAGCGTGTCGATTCTTCTTGGCAACGGGGACGGGACATTTGCTGCCGCGGCGAGCCTTGCGACGAGGGATAGGTTCCCCGGTGATAACCCCTTTGCCATCGCGGTGGGCGACCTCAATGGGGACGGCAACGCGGACCTGGTTGTAGGCCAGCAATCCGGCTTGTCGATCTTTCTTGGTAACGGGGACGGGACATTTACTGCCGCGGCGAGCCCCGTGGAAACCCTCCAGCCCCTTTCCGTTGCGGTAGGGGACTTCAATGGGGATGGCGTTCCGGACCTAGCTGCGGCGAACGTAAACGGCAATACGGTGTCGATCTTCCTCGGTAACGGGGACGGAACATTTACGACTACGACCGCAAACCCTGCGACAGGGAACTTTCCCAATTCAATGGCGGTAGCGGACTTCAACGGGGACGGTATGCCGGACATGGTAGTGACGAACGAAGGCAGCAACACGGTGACGGTGCTGTTGGCGCAGATGGAGCAGACGGCAGCGGCGACAGTCACCGGCATATCGCCCGTGGGCGTCGGGACACGCCGGGTGGATGCGAGTTACCCCGGAGACAGCAGCTACAGTTCCAGCATCTCCGGTGCAACCGGGCTGACCGCTTCCTATACCTATCTGGTGGGCGACGTTGCCCCCTACACGTCGGACTGGGCGCCAAGTTTCGGGGACGGAACACTGAACATACTGGATCTGATCCGGGAGCTGTTCGCCGTGAACAACATCCCCGGTTACCGGCCGGCAGCGTGTTCAGACCGGTTCGATGCGATGGATCTCTACCCTTCGGACACGGTATCCACTCGCGGCGGCGACGGCATTTTAGACATTCGGGACCTGATCCTGGAGTTGTTCCGGGTGAACAACCTGGATCCGGCGCGGCCGGTGCGGGCGTCGCGGGCCGGCGTGTGTACTTCGAGCGGGAGCGCGGGGGACACAGAACTTGATGCCGTGCGGCGCAACGGCGGGCTGACGCCCGCGCCTCGCTTACCGTCCTCGGGCACGCTGGCGCTGGGCGCGGCGGAGCGCATGACTAACGGGACTGAGCGCGCGCCGGTGTACCTGGAAGCGACGGAAAACCTGTCGCGGGTTGCAGTCACGTTCGGGCTGGGCGACCAGCGGTCGCAGTTGCGGTTCGCGGCTGCGCCGGGCCTGCAACCCTCGCTCGTGCAGGATGGACAGTTGGGCATAGTAGCCGCGGCCTGGTTCGATGGAGTGACAGTACAGGCCGGCGGCAGGCTGCTGCTGGGGTATGTGACAGGCCCGGCGGGATCGCTGGCGAATGTGCAATTCTACGGCGTCTCGGCAAGCGGGCTGGATGACAACCGCCAAGTGCGCCTGGAAGCCGGGGCAGCCCCCGCGCCGGCACGGTAGTTCGGCGAGATCGGATTCTCATCTCAGTACCTACTTTGGATAGGTGCTTTGTATCAGCCCGATTATGAAGCGAGCCCTCATCCGCACGATTGTGATCCGGTTGCCAAAGTGGGGCGGCCAATCGTGGCTGCCGCCGGCTATCAGCCGGCGTCGCCCGCCGCCTGAAAGGCAGCGGCAGACAGGAATGTCCGCCCCACGCGGACAGCCCCTATGGTTTGAAACTCTTTTCGAGGGCACGACTCCAGTCGTGCCGGACAGGCCCGAGTTCGTGGGCTTTAGCCCCCGCGGTGGCGGATTTGCAGCGCCGGGCTCTCTCGCGCCAAAGAAAACGCGGGGGTTAAAACCCTCGAGTTTTTCGCTGCTTGTGGCACGCCTAAAGGCATGCCCTGATACAAACCATCCAACTTCGGATTCCCGGCTTATTGCCCCGGTCCCCTTCCGCCACGCCCTACGACGGCCCGCGGACGCGAAAAGTACTGCTTCCAGAAATCGATCTTCGCGGCGTCAGCGGCTATCGGGATCGGGCCCGGGGCGTCGCCGATCTGCATCGTCGTGTCCGGCTTTTCGCTCACGGCCGGCCAATGCGGCAGGCCCTTGCCGTTCGGATCTCCGGTCGCAGTGAAGTTTGCCCAATACGAGGACACCATGTCCGCGATCTTATGGTCCGCGTCCACGAATGGCCGGTCGGACGTGTAGAGCGTGTTCAGAACGTAGGCCACTTCCGAGGAATGAAACGCCTGGTATTGCGCGGCGTCCGGCCCGGGCATCGGGTGGTTCCAGTAATACGTGTAAGCCTTGGTCTTGGCGGTCTTCGAGCGATTCACGGCCCAGAGGTACATGGAGACGCGGTTCTGGTCGCGCGTAGCTTCCAAGCTGGCCGCGACGGCCTGTTCGTTGGTCGTGACGCGATACGCGGCCAGGAACAGGTTGGCGAGTGTCCTGATAGCGCGCCGCCTGAGACTTGAACGTGTCTACCGTTGCGTTGGGACTGGCATTGACTCCCATATCGTTCGCGGTCAGTCCGGTCATTTCGGTTACGTCGTTCTGTTTCCCCTGCGCGAAAATCTCGTCCAGAGAGGCCGGCAGGAAGTAGCCGTCCACGATCAGAGAGAAACGGGCTCCGCCTCCGCCGCGTCCTCCGGCCGCGCCCGTTGGCGCCTGTACCGGCGCGATGACTTGCTGCCAGGTCATCGCGCGCAGATCGGCGACGTTCTTCGCCCCTTTCGACTCGGCGAAACGGACGCCGGTTTGTTCCGAAGCCGCCAGTTGGCCCGCGCTCATCAGGCCCACGCCGGTGACGCTCGATCCGCTCTGAGAAATGGCGCGCTGGAATAGCCCTTTCGCGAGCGGCGACGCCGTCAGCACATGAACGCTCGTCGCGCCCGCCGATTGCCCCGCGATGGTGACGCGGGTCGGATCTCCGCCGAATGCCGCTATGTTGTCATGCACCCATTGGAGTCCCGCCACCTGGTCGAGTAGGCCCCAATTGCCACTGGCGTTGTGTCCCGATTCCTTCGTCAGCTCCGGATGCGTGAAGAAGCCGAGGATGCCGACCCGGTAATTGACGGTCACCATCACCAACCCCTTGCTGGCAAGCCCTTCGCCGTCGTAAATCGGAACGGCCGTCGAGCCTCCGGTAAACGCTCCGCCATAGATGTACACAAACACCGGCAGTTTCGCGCTCGAGGATTTCGCCGGCGTCCATACGTTGAGATACAGGCAGTCTTCGCCGATCTCGTTGTGCGCCATGAACTCATAGGTCCACGGCTTCTGCTCGTTGACGATGGTTTGAATGCAACTGGCGCTGAAATGGTCGGCCTTCAACACGCCCTGCCATGGCTTCGCCGGCTGCGGCGTCGGCCCAACGCAAGTTTCCGACGGGCGGCGTGGCGAAAGGAATCCCCTTGAACGCGGTAATGGAAGCGTTCTTGCCGGGAACGCCGGAAACCAATCCTCCGCGCGTCTTCACGGGCTGCTGAATCGCGCCCAGCGGCGCGCAGACCATCGCGGCAAACAACACAACGTACGCTCGACGAATCATCATCGATCTACCTCCGTATCGCGGTTACCAGTGCAGGCTATGAACGCCGATTATAGAGGATTGCTTGCAATCCATCGCCAGCCGGGCATTTGGCTCGGAGCGCGGTTCAAACGCCGGGATCAGGCCTTCTGCCGCAATAGCCAGCGGACGGCGTTGTGCTGCAACTTCACGTACTCCGGATTCCATAAGTCGGTGAGCATGTGGCCCGGCGACATATAGCACACGCGCCCTTTTCCGTAGTCATATGCCCATCCACCCGGCGCCGTGGAACCGTAGGTCTGATACGTAAGGCCGTTCTCGTTCACCGTTTCAAGGAAAAGGAACTTGGGGTCCTTGTCGTAGATCATGTAATGCTGCTCGTCGGTGACTACGAAGTCTTTGACGCCCTGCGTGATGGGGTGGCCGGGGTTGGTCACCTTCACCCTGAAGGTGCGGATGGGCGGATGGCCGGTGTAGGCTCCGCCCATCACATCGCGGAAGTCCGGATCGGCCAGACTCACGTTGGTGGTGTTGTGCAAAAACAACGCCGCGCCGCCGGCATCCACGAAGCGGCGCACGGCTTTGCCTTGCTCGGGCTTCATCCAGTACTCGGAGCGCGCCCTCGCCTGCGGCACGGGAGGATCGGAGACCAGTGGCGGCCGGCCCGTGGATACCCAGCCGGCGTTCGTGCTTTCGTCGCCGCCGTAGCCATCCGGCCAGAGCATGCCATCGCGCAGAACGACGAGTAGCTTGTAGCCGTCAAGCGTTTCCGCGTTGAGCAGAGAGGTTTCGTCGGTGAAGTCGACGCTGATATCGAGTTCCTTGACGAGAGTTCTCGTGAGAGCGGTCCGGATGTAGTCGGAGTTGTGATATCGGTCGCCGACCAGGGCGAAGGCGGCTCCCTTCCGGGCCGCCTTGGCCGGGCCGCAGGCCAGTAACACCGCCCCGGCCAGCATCTCGCGCCGGGTCAATCCGTTTACGAAGGAACTCCGCATAAGCTGTACCTCAGTGGTTATTCCACCACGAAATCCAGCCGTCATAGAATGCGGCCAGCAGGAAGCCGGCCCGCTCGATCACTTCGCGCCCGGCTCGGCGGCCTCACTGATGCCGGAGGCTTTGGGACCCCGCGGTCTTCGTGTACACCTTGCTGAACTCCGCGCCCCAATAGAATAGCTGCGCCGAGTAGTATACCCAGAGCAACACGACGATCAACGAGCCGGCGGCGCTATACGTTGACCCGAAGCCGGTGTGCGCGAAGTACAGACCCATGAACTGCTGGCCAATCATGAATAGTAAAGCAGTGATCATGGCTCCGAGAGCGACGTCGCTCCACTTCAGTGGAATGTCCGGGAGGATTTTGTATAGGGCCGCGAACAGCGCCGCTATTGCCAGATATGAAATAAGAAAAGTGGCGGCCCGCGGCACGGCGATCCTGGTTGACGCCATCCAGGCGTTCAGCACCAGAGCGACCAGCAGCAGGAAACCTATGCCCAACACCATCGCAAACGAATAGAAGCGATCCCCGATCAGACGAAGTACGGTGGCGGCGTTGTTACGGCCGGTGGGAGGCGAAACCTTCCAGATTGTGTTCATCGCGTCGCGCAACTCCACAAAGACGGAAGAGGCGCCGAATGCCAAGGCTGCAAGCCCCAGCAAAGTCGCAATCACGCCCGTCCGCGGCTTGTAGGCGCTTCTGACGATACTCTGAATCGTCCGCGCCGCTTCAGGGCCGGCCATGCCTTGGATCTCCGACGCGAGCCGGCCTTGCGTTGCCTGTTGCCCATAAAAAAGAGCGGCCACGGCGACGGCTATCACTATAACGGGAGCGAGCGACAGAAGGGCGTAGAAGGCGAGAGAAGCGCCGAGACGCGGAGCGTTATCGCCGAACCATTCGCTCGATGCCTGCCGGAGCACTCGGGGCGCCGCCTTGGGCGAAAGCCATACGGATCTTCCAGTAAGGCGAGAGGCGCTTGGCCGCGGCAATGATCACCTTCCGCACATCTGGGACTCAAGTCAGTTCACGACCGGCGTTAGCCTGCGCGGTACGGGTGGAACCAGACCGGCGCACAACCGGGACAGGCCGTTCATGAACTGCGAGCCTCCTTCTTTTCCTCATCGCGCAGCGCGGCGATCCGATTCTGAAGCGTCCGCAGACTAATCCCCAGCATCTCAGCGGCGCGTTTCCGATTGCCGCTTACGTGTTCGAGGGTGAGTCTGATGTAATCCTCCTCCAGTTTCATGAGTGGCTGACCAGGCGGAGGCATTGTTGGAAACGCATGGCCCGGCGCCGTCCGGGCACGCCGTCCCTCGTCCGCGCCGAAGCCTGGGGAAGCGAGATCCCTCGGCCGGATCAAGCCCGCGCCTGCCATGATGGTGGCTCGCTCGAGAACATTGCGTAACTCCCGTACATTTCCGGGCCAATCGTACCGGTGAAACTGTTCCATTACTTCGCCGTCTACGCCTGTGACTCGAGCGCCATGTTTCTTATTCAGATTCTGTAGCATGGCTTCGGTGATCGACGGAATATCTTCCTTGTGCTCGCGCAGCGGCGGAACCACGATCTGGAACACGCTCAACCGATAGTAAAGCTCTTCGCGCAAATGAGTTCCGAGTTCGTGACTGGTTGCGGCAAGCACCCGGGCGTCCACGGCGATCTCGTGCTTACCGCCCAGTCGACGCACTTTCAAGTCCTCCAGGACCCGCAGCAACTTGGGTTGCGTGGAAAGCGGCATCTCGCCGATCTCATCCAGGAGTAAAGTGCCCCCGTGAGCCTGCTCAAAGCAGCCGGCCGAACGCTCCGCCGCTCCCGTAAACGCTCCTTTCTCGTGGCCGAACAACTCGGACTCGATCAGCGTCTCGGGCAAGGCGGCTGCATTGATCGCGACGAAAGGCCCGTCGCAGCGTGGGCTGCACCTATGGATTTCCCGCGCAACCAACTCCTTCCCGGTGCCACTCTCCCCATAGATCAACACCGGCGCGGAAGTGGGCGCTATCTGCCGGATCAGCGAGAAGATCTGCCGCATGACCGGCGAAGTTCCTACCATGTCGCCGAGCACGCCGCGATCGCTCAGGTCGCGCTGCAGTTCGTCGTTCTTCTGCAGACTTCTGTTGTAGCGAATCGCGCGTTCCAGAAGGATCTTGAAGGCGCGCGGCTCCACGGGCTTTTCCAGAAACCAGAATGCCTTGAGGTCATGGACGGCGGAGAGCGCCTTTTCCATGCTGCCGAAGCCGGTGAGGGCGATCGCCGGAGTGAGATCGCCGCGTTCCTTGAGACGCCGGAGCAGCTCGAATCCGTCCATGCGCGGCATGACCAAATCCGCAACAATTACGTCTGCATTGAACGTTGCCAGCCGCTCGATCGCTTCGATCCCGTCGGCCGCGACCTGCGTATCGAGGCCAGAATCGGCCAGCATGGCAGCCAAGGCGCTACGCTGGCGCTCGTCATCGTCGACGATGAGTACTCGGCCCTTCACCGCAGGCAGGCGGGGCATCCGCTTATTTTAGCGCCGTGGAACGGGCCTCATGCTCTGAACCAGGGTCAGTTTCGTGCTCGACGAAGTCGAGGACGTCGAAGGGTTTCAGCGCCCGATCCGGGAAGAAGCTGTTCACCGCATCCTGCTCATCGTCGAAGAACTCGAAAGCAATGGCCAGTTTGGTCAATAGAAAGAGCTCCAAATGCGATCGATTGAGGTTCACCAGCGCCAGTCTTCCGCCGGCTTTGCGGAGCCTGGCGAGCCCGAAAACCAGGGTTCCCAACCCAGTGCTGTCAATGTGGCTTACGTCTTTCAGATTCAATATGATATTGACCTTGCCGGATTGATGCAGCGCGGGCAGTCTGTCGCGCAGTTCCAGATCGCCGTGACCTAAAGTGAGCGGGCCTTTGAGGTCGAGAATGACAATGCCTTCGCGTTCCCGCTGTTCGATGTGAAGACTCATGGATTTCGGCGCCGTATCTTCCCTCCGAGGTCCGGCCGGAAGTCGCACGTCAAGTTACTGAGCGCCTCGCATCCGGGTCGGTGGGAATCGAACCGCCCTAGTGCGTGACGAACTTATAATTCGTCACCCGGCCCCATAATCCGAACACCTGCAGCACCCAGACGCACGCGACAACCGTTATCACTACATTCAGAAGGGTCTTGATGCCGGAGGCCATGGGGACGTACCTGTTTATCAGCCACAACGCGAAGCCGGCCACAACCAACACAACAACGATGTTTATCAAAGGCATGTTTTCCGCTCTCCTCACGTTCGGGCAGCAATCCGCTGGCCAATCTCCGCCGGCAGGCGTAAGTTCGTTGGAATCACTCCCGGTTCACGCTAATTGAAAATCCGGCGTCCCTGAATCAAGCGGACCACCACTACTACCAAGGCGACGACCATCAGGATGTGAATCAGCCCGCCGGCAGTGTAGGCGGTAGCCATCCCCAGCGCCCACAGAATCACCAAAATCACCGCGATTGTCCAAAGCATCTTTTTGTTCCTTCTCATACGCATGATTGCAAGCGCGGGTCCAAAACGGAGAATTGAACACGATGGGGCCGCGGGCCAACCGGCGCGCGCCCGGCCGTGGGGGTGTCAACGGCGCCAAGTGCAGAATCTGCACCGAGCGCGGCAGTTGCTGCAGGTCAAACTGCCGGCAGCGGGGATTCATCGGCGGGAGCTTAACCGCAGGATCGCCGTTTTGCCCGTTCCTCGGGCCGTTCGGAGGCAATTGGAATGAGGCGCTTGAGCCGAATGGCCTCTCCGCGGACACTCGGCGTAATTCGCTTCCGATGTTCGGGAACTTGGCCCTCTGTGTGCACGTAGACCCACGGTCGCCGCAAACCCTGTGGGTGAGCGAGGCGACGGAAGAGGAAACAATGAAAGTAATCAGAGTGACAACTTGCGGTCTTGCCCTTGCGGTGTTGTGCCTAAGCCTGGTTCCCATGGCTTCGGCTGCCGACAAACCGGTGGCGTTGGGCCAAAAAGGCATTGAAAACGTCCAAAAGACGTTGAGTGACAGGGGATTCTATAAGGGGTCCATCGATGGCATAATCGGCCCCCAAACACGAGCGGGCCTTCGTGAATATCAGAGCGCGGAAGGCTTGGCGGTCACCGGGCGCCTAGATGAGAAGACGGCCGGCAAACTGGGAGTGGGCCCGGAGTCGGTCGGCGGAAACTTCAAGGAAGCTGGACAAGACGTCGGCCAGGGCGGCAAGGACATGGGCCACGAGATGAAGAATGGCAAGCCTGTGGCGGCCGGCCAGGAGTTCGGCAAGGAAGTCGGGAAAGCCGGTGAGAAGGTTGGAAGCGGAGTCAAGAAGGCCGTTACGCCGGACAAGGATAAGTAGATTCCCTAACGGGGATTGCCGCTGAGCAAAGTGCGGGAAGGCGTCGTGCGCGCGAGAGCCAGTGGAGACGTATGTCTTTCACTGGGCCGGCGACCGCACCCGCCGGGTGGAGTCTAACCGCGCCTCAGCTCCGGCTCACTGGGCTGGACTTATAGGTCGCCTTCGAGGTGCTTCTTTCGCAAGGCTGCATCCGCTAACTAACTGGGATGGGTGGGAGCGGGCAGGCCTGCCGGAACCAGGGACCCCAGAGACTCAAGGATTGATAGACGTCACGTCCGCCGCCGCGCGGCATTCCTCCCGAGCGGGTCGTGGATAAGCGCTGCGAGGCGCCTTCAGCGACCTTCTGCGAGAACCGCGTTTGACGAGAGCCTCGGCCCGCCGCCGCGCGAGTGGGTTCGTGTTTAAGTCTGTTGCGCGCTTGAGGCAAACATAGAATGGCTCATAGAACAAGCGTGGCGCTTGCGTTCGTGCTCGGCTTGGCCGCGACGATGGCGCAAGAGCCGAGCTCGCCGGGACCGAGACCAGGCTAATCGCCGATCAACCGGAAGTGGAGACCGAGAAGACCATCTCACCGGTACATGTGCATCGCCGGCGCGCAAATCGTCGGCCTCGCGCGGAAACACGCCGCGGGACGGTTGACACCCGGCGATATCCGGCCTAACCGGAGCCTTCGCAACCCGTGGTTCAAGTCCAGCGGCGGACTAACGAACGGAGGCAGTCTTCCCTCGGGCCACTCCGTCGCCGGGTTCGCCATTGCAACCGCGATCGCGGAGCGATACCGGGAACATCGGTGGGTCCCCTGGATAGCCTACGGCGCTGCCACATTCGCCTCACTCACCGGATTGCCCGACCAGGCGCACTTCCCTTCCGACATATTCATGGGTGCGGGGTTCGGGTTCAGCATCAGTCACTTTGTGGTTCTGAGAAAGAAAGTCCAGTAACTGAGAGGCCGCGTCCCCCTCGGCGCCGGCCCGTTCACAGGCTGCCGAAACGAGCGTCACGTGGGCCTCGGATGGGCATTTGCCCATCGCCGCTAAAATTCGCTGTTTATATTCAACAAGTTAGAAGGGGTGTGATGGGCATTTGCCCATCTTGGCCTCGCGCGGGCTTGCTTTCGGCGCCCTGTTAATCCTTTACCCTGGCAACTGGCCGGATCGCATGGGGATTCAATTTGAGCCGCCCTTCAGTAACTCATCGATAGCGAACGAATCCAATCGCCCCCGCTCGTGTGTGGACCGCTCCAGCGCCTACAGTGCGACAGTGACGGCCATTCTGATGCCCGGATGCCTGCGGTTATAGAGGTAGTACCCGTTATCGTACTCGATATAAACGTCATCGGTGGCGTACCAGTTTTCCGCCCAGCTCCGTGGCCAGGGATCCACGAGCAGGAACGAGAGTCCGCCGTACGCGAAGCGCGGATATCCCATATAAATCGTGGGGCGGGCGCCCATCCGGAACCAGTGTTGACTCCCGAAAGAGAGGCTGAATTGGGCCTGAGGAATGTAGTAGCCGCCATAGCCTCCACGTTGCGCCCAGGTGCGATGGTCGGCTTCCCAGTTTTGCGAGCGGCCCTGTTGCCATGTGCTGTGTTCCTGCCAGCCGCCTTTTTGTACCCATCCCCGCTTCTGTTGCCACGCCGCCGCCTGCTGCTGGGTGCGTTGCGGTTGCTGCTGGTGTTGTTGCTCGGCCTGCTGGGGCCGCTGTTGCGGAGCCTGCTGGGCCGCTGCTGCTGCGGTTGTAGCGCGGGTTGCGCCCGTTGAGGCGCCTGAGCCTGCTTCTGCTGCGGCTGCGCGCGTTGCGCTTGCGGTTGCTGGGGCCGCTGTTGCTGCGGTTGTTGCGCGGGTTGCGCCCGTTGAGGCGCCTGAGCTTGCTTCTGCTGCGGCTGTGCCTGAGGGCGCTGCTGTTGTGCGGGCCGCGGCGCGGCTTGCTGTTGCTTGGCCTGCTGCTGTTCAGGCCTGCTTTGTTTCTCGTTTTGCTTCTCTTGCTGCGCAGATGCTGGAACAATCGTCCCGAAAAGCAGGAGCAGGGCAGCGGTGGTAGTAGTTCGAACGAACTGCATAGAAAACGTCCTCCGTCGAAGTCGCTATTGGGTGTGCACGCAGACGGCCAGTCCGCCTCCCTTGTGTTCCACGACCTCCGCGGCATCCGCATCGGCTTTGGTCTTGTGCACGGTCCCGACCGGGTGGTTGGGCGGAGAGTAGATCGTGTACAGCTTTAGCGGCTCTGTCTTCTCGGCAATCAGGCAACCACCTAAACGAATCGTGAACGGCGGCGTATATGGTCGTCGCGTCCAAGCGTGTGGCTCGCCGGGTCGTCTGTACTCGATCTCCCGATCGCATCGGCGCTGGCAACTTTCGGAATCGCCATGGGTCCTTTGCCCATTTCGGTGGTGGGGGAGACATTCGTGGCGGCGGCAGTCTTCGCATTGATCGTGGACTTTGCCAAGGTCCCCTTGGTCAATCGCCTCCAAATCGCATAGAGAGCGGCATATCCTGCATTCCGCTCTGCAATAGCTGCATAAGCCAGGCGGCGAAGCCATCCTCGAGAACTCAGCGGATTTAGCCCCGTGTATCCCTACAATGCGCGGCAAACACAATCCCAAGCGATGGGGCGGCCGTTTCCTCCGAGCGCCAGCGCCGATGGACCTCGGAGTGCTTCTCCCTCATCGCGTGCGGTCAGCCAGCCGCGGTTTGTGGGCATGGCGCCTGCAAGGCGGGTAGATGGCCGCGCGGATTTCAAAGCAAAGGAAAAGGAGCAAATGAGTATTTTGAAAACAGTAACGACAAGCGTGTTCTGCCTGGCGCTGATGGGCGCGGTATTCTCACCGGGCGCAAGAGCGGACGAGTGGAACAGGAAGACCGTCATGACTTTCAGCGCGCCTGTGGAGATACCGGGAGTCCACCTTAAGGGCTGGGCGGTGTTGCCGGCCGGCGCCTACGTATTCAAGATTCTGGACTCGCAATCCGATCGTCATATCGTCCAGATCTTCAACGAAGACGAGACGCAGTGCTACGCCACAATCATCGCCATCCCGAACTACCGCATCAAGGCGACTGACAAGACCGTAGTTACCTTCCGCGAGCGGCCCGCGGGACAGCCGGAAGCCCTTCGCGCTTGGTTCTATCCCGGCAGAAACTGGGGCGAGGAATTCGTGTATTCGAAGGCAAGAGCGGTGGCATTGGCCAAGGAGACCAACACCCCGATTCTCTACACGCCAGCAGAGTTGCCGGCGGAAATCACTATGCCGATGTTGACCGCGGCGGCGCCGGAGGTGGTGCAATTGAAGCAGGCGCCAATTATGGCGATTCAGCCTTCGGGAGCGGAGGTTCAGATGGCCGCGGTGGTCACCCCGCCGCCCGCCACGGAGCTTGTTCCCGATCCCGCTCCGACACAGCTAGCGGCGATGCTGCCGCAGACGGCTAGCCGGCTGCCGTTCTTCGCCCTTTTCGGTTTGCTGGCTCTGGGCGGAGCATGGGGCCTTGGACTAGTGTTGAAGCGCGTTCGATGACGGGCTAGTCCGACGCGCGGCGCGCCTATTTGGGGCGCGCCGGCGGCCGGGCGGCTCGTCAGGCGAGCTTCACGTAATTCCGGAGAAGCGTCCGAAAGGCCTCCATTTTGGATTGTCGGAGTGTTTTCGTGGCGAAATCGGAAACAGAGCGGCTATGAGTGCGTGGCTAACGCAGACGGGAAGGTGCGGCGCGGCGCGAGCGATCACTTTCCCGATCCTTCTTCTGATTGTCCTGACAGGCTACGCCGGGGCCCAGGCTGTTCCCGCAAGACAAGATGACAACTCGGGACCGTTCCGAGTTTCGGTGGACGTCGCGCTGGTTGTCATGCAGGCCACGGTGTCCGACGGGCAAGGCGGTTTGGTATCCAATCTGCAAGAGCAGGATTTTAAGGTGTACGAGAACGGCGTACCGCAACGCATCCGGCTCTTCAGAAACGAAGATGTTCCGGTCACAGTGGGTCTTGTCATCGACCACAGCACAACCATGCTGCGGAAACTGGCGGAGGTGACCGCGGCAGCGCGGACCTTCGTGCTGTCCAGCAACCGGGAAGACGAAATGTTCGTCGTCAACTTCAACGAAAAGGCGTCGCTGGGCCTGCCCGCCGCCGTCCGATTCTCCGATAGCGCGGCCGAATTGGGAACCGCGATCGCGGTCACGCCTACCGGAGGCATGACTGCGCTCTATGACGCAATCGCCATTGCGCTGGAGGAATTGCAGGCAGGCAGCAGGGACAAGAAAGCGCTGATCGTCGTCAGCGATGGCGGTGACAATGCGAGCGCCCACACCCTTGCCCAAGTCGTGAAACTGGCCGGGCGATCCAGCGCCGTTATCTACTCCATAGGCATATTCGACGAACAAGATTCGGACCGGAACCCGGGTGCGCTCAAGCGCCTGGCACGGGCGACGGGTGGCGAAGCCTTCTTTCCCGGTCAACTCAGTGAAGTGGTGGCGATCTGCGAGCGTATCGCCAGGGACATGCGGCATCAATACACCATCGGGTATATCCCGATCGACCTGCCCCCGGACGGCGCTTATCGCGCCATTCGAGTAGAGGCGCGGGCGAAGGGCCACGACAAGCTCACGGTGCGCACGCGCACCGGCTACATAGCGGGCGGCGAGCCACGGCATGACGGGATGGCCGGCAAATGAGGCTGGTAGTTGCGAAAGAACCGCTCAGGCGCATTCTGAAGTGGTGCCAGCGCGCTCTTTTTGCCGGCGGCGTCTTGCTTCTGGGCTATTGCGCATTCTCTCTGGGGGACGCCTGGATCTTCCAGGCGCGCGCGAACAGAAATCTCGACCGTTTGCTGCGCGATCGGCTCGCGGCGAGCGCGAGCGCGCGTCCGACGGAGTCCTCCGCTTCCCCGGCGGAAGCGCCTGCCGCCGAGCCCGATGGTCTGATCGGCCGCATCGAGATCCCGCGTCTCCTGTTGTCCGTGGTCGTTGTCGAAGGGATCGACAAAATCACTCTGCGGCGCGCGGTTGGCCATATTCCGGGCACGGCGCTGCCTGGACAGTCAGGCAATGTTGGGCTGGCCGGGCATCGGGACACATTCTTTCGCCCGCTGAAGGATTTGAGGATCAAAGACGAGGTCCAATTCTCCACGCTGAAGGGCAATTTCAGGTATGAGGTCGAGTGGCTCAAGGTGGTGGAGCCGGGCGATGTAGGGGTGCTCGCTTCGTCAGGGGAGAACGTGCTGACAATGGTCACCTGTTACCCTTTCTACTACGTCGGACCGGCGCCTCAGCGGTTTATCGTAAGGGCGCGCCAGTTGTCACCGCAAGCGCTGGCGCGATCGACTGTGAAATGATGAGAGCGAGGAGGCGTGCGCATTGAAACCCGACACGGTTGTATCCGCCGCCCGGATTGTCGTTATTGAAGACAACCGATCCGACGTCTTCCTCCTCGATCGGGCGCTGAAGAAGCAAGATCTCCGATTCGAGTTGATTCACCTGCCGACCGGAGCCGAGGCCCTCGGTTTCATCCGCCGGCAGGGGACCTATGCGGACGCGGCAATTCCGGATCTGATCCTGGTGGACCTGAACCTTTCAAAGTACACCGGCGAAGACATTTTGCGGGAGATCCGCGAAGCCAGTCACCTCGGCGGCGTTCCGGTCTGCGTGTGGAGTTCCTCTCAATCCCGACGAGACGAGTCTCAACTCAAGGACCTCGGAGTTACTCAGTTCATCACAAAGCCTTCCGGGTTGGATCAATTTATGGAGATCGGCAAGATCATCAAGAATCTGCTCGCATCATGATGCCCGTTCGTTCCGGCGAGAAAGGTAATGGTGGCGTGTGGCAAAGAATACTGGCAGCGGCCGGCCGGGCGAGATAGCACGTTCTAAGCGTTCGGCTAACTCGCCCGGCCTGAAGCGGCGGGCCACGCCGGCAGGGAAGACCTCCGGAGCGGCCGTCAGTCCGGCGTCTGCGCTGGCGATCAAACGGCCTGGATCCAAGGAACGCGAGGAAGAGGTTAGCTCCCGCCCGATTGTAGTTGGCGTGGGAGCCTCCGCCGGCGGACTGGAGGCCTTCACGGAGCTGCTCAGCCACCTGCCGGACGACACGGGCATGGCATTCGTACTCATTCAGCACCTGGACCCGAAGCATGATAGCCATCTGACGGAACTGCTATCCAAGACAAGCAAAATGCCTGTCTCCGAAGTGAAAGGCGAGACTCGCGCCGAGCCCAATCGTGTCTACGTGATTCCACCACGATGCAATCTGGACATTTCCGAGGGAACCATCCATACGCCGCCCCGCCCAGGCACTGGCCACAACATGCCGGTCGACGTCTTTCTTCGAGCATTGGCTGCCGACCAAGGCAGCAAGGCCATCGGCGTCATTCTGTCGGGAACCGCATCGGATGGAACGCTGGGCCTTCAGGCGATTCAGGCCGCGGGCGGCATCACCTTCGCCCAGGAGATCCAGACGGCGAAGTATGACGGCATGCCACGAAGCGCCATCGCCGCCGGTGTGGCGGGTTTTGTGCTGCCGCCGGCCGGAATCGCGCGGCAACTGGCCGCCATCGCGCGTGGTTCGCAGATCCGCGTCGGGCCACGGGAGGCGATCGAACCGCCGGAGGATTCCGAACTGACTGGGATACTCCGGTTGGTGCGGAGCGCCACTGGAGTGGACTTCACGTACTATAAACACAGCACCCTCGCGCGGCGCATCAAGCGCCGTATGCACCTCCGCGGGTTCGAAAACCTGAAAGAGTATGGAAGGGAAATCGAGCGGAACCGCGAAGAAGCGGCGGCGCTGTGCGAGAGCTGTCTGATCACCGTAACCGCATTTTTCCGGGAGCCGGAGGTCTTTGCGGAGCTGAAGGAAAAGGTGCTTCCCTCTCTGGTCGAGAATAGAGGGCCGGAGGATCCGATCCGGATTTGGGCGGCTGGGTGCGCCACGGGCGAGGAGGCCTATTCGATCGCGATCTGCCTGGTGGAGTTCCTGGAAGACGCGAAACTGAGCATTCCATTCGAGATTTTCGCTACCGATATCAGCGAAACGGCGATCGACCATGCCCGCGCCGGCATATACAAAGACTCCGCGTTGGTCCACGTTTCGCCGCAGCGTCTGGCGCGGTTTTTCACCCGAACGGAACGCGGATGCCAGATCGCGAAGTCCATCCGCGACGTGTGCGTCTTTGCCAGGCACAATGTGGCGCAGGACCCGCCTTTCTCCAAGCTGGACCTCGTCAGTTGCTGTAACGTGCTGATTTACCTCGGGGCCGTATTGCAGCGCAAGGTGTTGTCGATCCTGCAATACGCCCTCAAACCAGAGGGCTTCCTGGTGCTTGGTCCATCGGAAAACACCGGAGCGCTCTCCGAATCGTTTCATCAGGTGGACAAAGCCCACAAGATCTACTGCATGCGGCCGGCCGCGAGCACGCCGGCGCCAGGCCCGCGCGAAGGCCGCCGAGCCGAGGCCCGGGCGAGTCTCCGCGGGAAAACTGCCGAGGGCCCGGTGGGGCCGGACGTGCTAAGAGAAGCCGACCGGCTAGCGCTAGCCGAATATTGCCCGCCCGGCGCCATCGTCGACGACGCCATGAACATCATTCAGATTCGGGGCCGCACATCCCCGTACCTGGAGCTTTCGCCGGGCGCGCCAAATCGGAATCTCCTAAGAATGACGCGCGAAGGCCTGATTGCGGGTCTGGGTAAGGCGATTCGAACTGCCAGACAAAGAAACGCCGCAGCCAAGGAAGACGGTTTCCGGATCGAAGAGGGGGGACAGTTAAAGGACGTCGCGATCAAGGTAATTCCGTTCGGGAACTCATCCTCTGCCAAGGAACGCTATTTCCTGGTTTTGTTCGAGGACGCCAAGCCGAACCGGGCCCTGGCGGCAACGCACAAGCCCGCGGTGCAGGATACCGTGGGAAGCGTCCGGCTGCGGCATGAGCTTGCGGCAACCAAGGAGTATCTGCAATCGATCGTCGAGGATCATGCGGCTACCCTCGAAGAGCTTAGGGCGGCAAACGAAGAGGCGCAGGCGGGCACCGAGGAACTGGAAACCGCGCAGGAAGAGCTGGAATCGGCCAACGAAGAACTGAACACGCTGAACGAAGAGCTGAAGATCAGCAACGTGGAATTCATCAAAGTCAACCACGACCTGACCAATCTCCTCGAGAGCATCAGCATACCTTTAGTCATGGTTGGGCGCGACCTGCGCATTCGCCGCTTTACGCGCGCCGTGGAACCGATGTTGAACATAATCCCATCCGACGTCGGACGTCCGATCACCGATCTTCAGCCTCACATGGAACTGCCCGATCTGCGGCGGCTACTATTGGATGCGATGGAGGGGCGCAACCGCAAACCGATCGCCATCCGCGACCCGCACGGCCGCTGGTATTCGCTGCGCATCCTCCCGTCCGTGGGGCCGGACGGCGCGACCGATGGAGCCGTGTTGTTGTTAATCGATATCGATGCAGCCAAGCGCGGTCTCGACTTCGCCGAAGCGATCGTGGAAACGGTGCGGGAGCCTCTGGTGATCCTGAATCAGAACCTGCAAGTCGTGAAAGCGAACAAGGCGTTCTACCGGACGTTTCAGGCCGTTCGAGAGGAGACCGAGAATCGCCTGATCTATGACTTGGGGAATGGACAATGGAACATCCCGAAACTGCGCGAGTTGCTGGAGAACATTCTCCCCGCGCACTCGGCGTTCCGGGACTTCGAGGTGACGCACGTATTTGAACATGTCGGACGGAAAGTGATGCTGCTCAACGCGAGCGAGATCTTCAATCCGAACGCGCAAGCGCGGACAATCCTTCTGGCGATCGAGGATGCGACAGACCGCAAACAGGCGCAGGAAGCGCTTCAGACGACCAATGCGGAGCTGCAGCATTTTGCCTACGCGCTGACGCACGACCTGCAGGAACCCCTGCGAATGGTAGTAAACTTTACCGAACTGCTGGGTCGGGAATATGCGGGAAAGCTGGGTGACGAGGCGGACACATACATCTCTTATTCCGTCGAGGGGGCATTGAGAATAGAGGCCCTGCTCAAGGCCCTGCTTGCCTATTGGGAGGTCTCCGAGCGCCAGCACGAGAGCGTGGCCGCGATTGACAGCGGCGCCGTTCTCGCGAAGGCGCTGTTGAACCTTCAGGCGGCCATCGCGGAGAGCGGCGCCGTTGTAACCTCCGACCCGTTGCCGACTGTGGTAGCCGAAGAGGTTACGCTGATGCAGCTTTTCCAGAACCTCATTTCCAATTCGATCAAGTACACGGGTAAGGAAACGCCAAGAATCCACGTCTCGGCGGATAACGGCGCGGAAGGGTGGCTGTTCGCGGTGCGGGACAACGGAATCGGCATCGATCCGCAAGACGCCGTACGGGTGTTCGGCATGTTCAAACGCCTTCATGGGAGCGAGATCCCCGGGACGGGCATCGGTCTTGCGATATGTAAGAAGGTGGTCGAGCGGCAGGGCGGACGAATCTGGGTGGAATCGGAAGCGGGGCGGGGCGCTACTTTCAAGTTCACGATTCCTAGTGGCCAGAATGGACCCGGACCCCGACGCGGAGACTAAGAATGGATAGCTCCGGCCAGAACCGCACGGATGACGTGGTCGAGCGCTTACGCAATGCGCTCGATTTGGAATCGCGCCGATGCCTCGATTTCCAGCGCCAGTTGGACCGGGCCGGCATGGAATTCGAAGAGTTCGTCTCCATGGCCGCCCACAACCTGCGCGAGTCTCTCCGGGACGTAGCCTCGTACAGTCAACTGATGACCGAGACGTACGCCGGCCGCCTCGATTCCGATGCCGACGTATTCCTAAAGCGCATCCAGAATGGCGCGGCGAAAATGCAGTCGCTGCTCACCGACGTGGTGGACTACTGGGCCACGGGAACTGGCGACCGGCAGTCGTGCCGGACGGACATGGAAGCGGTCCTTCGCCAAGCCATCCTCTTGGCGGAAAAACAGATAACGGAGCGTGGCGCAATCGTTACGCATGACCCTTTGCCGGCGGTGATGGGCGAGTTCGATATACTGGCCAGGGTCCTGCGCCATCTGATCGGAAACGCCATCGAATACTGCGTCGCGGCAATTCCAGGCGTACATCTTTCATCCAGACGGGAAGAGAGCGAGTGGGTATTCTCGGTACAAGAAAACGGACCCGGTATAGACCCTCCGTTCCAAGAACATATTTTCGGAGCTTTCAGGCGTCTGCACGGGAAAGAGTACCCCGGAAACGGACTGGGCCTGGCATTCTGTAGGAAGGCCATCGAGCGGCACGGCGGCCGGATATGGGTGGAATCGAGCCGGGGCGGGATCGACATTCCGCTTCACGCTACCTCCGGCCGACTAGCGCTACGTCCGCGTGATGGAGTGCTCCTGCGAGAAACCGCTCTCTTACGGGGCGCACTCTGGCTCGGCTCCGATCCGAGCCGCGACAGTAATGGAGCGGTTTCCGAATAGCAACGAATCTACCGGTCAGAGCATTAGGCCGTCGTGGCGCAGACTCTCAGCGCCTGCCGCCGCCCCACAACCCACGTGGGTGGAATCCTGGAAAGCGTGGCAACGTCACTTCTTGGCAGGCCCTAATGACTCGACGGCGCCGGGTTTAAGGTCGAGAGTTTCTTTCTTCCGCTCCGCGGCCCCGGGCGAAGCGACCGCCGTCGAGAGCTCGTCGTACTGTCCCCGGCCTCGATTGCCGACAATCTCAGGTAACCCGCGGCCGCGCGCAACCGCACGGACTCTTTCTCGTCCTCCAAGAGCGGCTCCAGTTCTTTCTTTAGGGCAGGGTTGTCTCGCAGGCTGATCGAATGCACCGCGGCGGCTCTGACCGACGAATCCTTGTCGGTGAGCGCGTCCCGGAGCCCGTCAGCGGCAGGGATCCATATCGGCGCCCAGCAATCATGCCGCCGACGCGCGTCCGGGCACTCGCGAACTCGCCAGGATTCCCTGCATGGAAGCCACGCCTTCGCCCAGCCCTGGCAGCGGAACGAACCCTATACCCTGCTGCGCGGCAAACCAAAGCGTAGTCCGAGGCGTGTGCATCATGCGCAAGGCCTCGCGTTTCTGTTTGGAGAAGAAGCTGGAGGAGTTCTTGTCTTCCCGTGAGAGAATCGCGAGCAGCGCATCCCTGCCGGCGGGGTCCTTGCGGGCCCACAGCGCTTTGGCCGCCGCGAAGCTGACTTCCGGCACGGGGTCCTCCAAAGCCTTCTTCAGCGCCGCCGTTGCGCTCTCGTTCTTCACATCCGCAAGACTGGCCACCACGGCTTGCCGCACTCCGACGTCTTTGTCGTGCAGCATCCGCTGCAACTGGTCGAACAACGGCCCGCTCCCATACGCCAGACTCAACGCGGACACCGCGTGGGTGCGTGTCTCGGGGTCGCTGGCATTCAGCGCGCGCTGCAATATCTCGGTGAATTGCCAGTCGGTGGCCGCCAGGCCGCTAGCCGCCGAAACCGCCACCATCGAAACGACCAAAATCCATCATACTTATCTCCGTTCCACCGGACCACTATCGCCAATTTCCCAGCGGACCCGCAAAAGGCGCTCCCTCACTCCGAGGAAGTTGCCTTTTGATTCTTAACCTGCAGTTCGTTCACTACCTGCTGAACGTTCGGAACGCCGGCCGCAACTGTCCCGGCCGTCCGGCGCATGGATTGTGAATCGACCTGGCCAGTCAGCGTCACGACGTGATTTTTGACCGAGTACTTGACGCTATCGTGCAGCTTGCTTTGGATGAGAGCGGCATCCAGGTTCTGCTCGATGCCTTTATCCAGGTCCAGGTTCATCGCTCTGGCATCGCTTTCGCCGCCCAACGGAATCACGGCAATCTGGTCCAAAACCACTTGTCCGCCGGCCGAGGCGATCGCGATGGCCTCCGCCTGCGATTTATCGGCGTCACCGGCAACGTGTCCGCCGATAGTCACCACGCCCTTGTCGCGATCCTGAGTGACGGAAACCGCTTGCAGGCCGGCATGGTCGAGCGCTGCGCGGACGTCGCGGGAGACGTCGGGGGATTTGACGGCGTGTGAACACCCTGCCAGGATTCCGGCGGCGACAATGGCCAGCAACACCGACCGATGAGCGAGAGTCTTGTAAGCAAACTGAGTTACCTCGATTCCAGCATCACTGATGCACGTTTGTGGCCTCGATGGAATCCGCGAAACGCAAGAAGGCAACCGCGTGTAAGCGCGAGGAGAGCCGCCACGCCGCAAGCAGAAAATGCACCCCGGGTGAAAGTCTACCGAGCCTGAACGTCCACATGGATGCCGTATCGCACGTTTAAACACGGCCACGCCCGTGCACTTGAGAAGAGCGGATACCGTATGCCGGTAGACGGAGCTACCGTCGTGTGCTTTCAGATCGGGTTCCCCGGGGCGACAGAGATGATTCGGCTTGCAGTTTCGGTAAGCTGCTCTGCCAGGCGTACTGCTATGCGCAATCGGGACCACAGCCGCCGTGCGGAAGGGAGCCCGTTCCGGTATATCCCCGGCTGGATAGTCCGCCCGCAGTGAAGTCCTGGCTCCTATCCGAGTCCAGTCGCGAGTGGATGCCGCCCACATGCACGGGTTGGGTTGCGCCGGGCTTCTCCACGCTGATCGCTACCGCCGCACGATTCCGTTATACCGCGGGTGTGGATGGTTTGCTACGCCGCATCGGGGCAATCTCAAGTCTCGCGGGCATGCGCTACTGGTCGGTTACGCACAAGAACTGGCAGACCTTGATCCTGAGCGCTCACGCCTTAACGCGCCCGCAGCCGGGTTACCGCCGCCAGGACTTCGCGCCCAGTGAGATGACGCAAGGGAAAGTGCTCTACCTGGAACAAACCGATAATCTCTCTGGAGCGTCCACCTACCAAATGCGCATCGTGGAGGCGTCCGCGGACCGCCTCGTCTTCGATGTCGAGAATGTCAGCGTAATCCGCTATCTATTTGTGACGCTCTTCGATCCGGGTGCGTTGCCGTGGATCTACTTTCTGGATCGGGAATCGGACAACGTCTGGCGTTACTACAGCATTGTGCGCACTGGAAGAAACGCCTACCGGCTGGCCACGGGACATGAATCGTCCTCCATCAATCGGGCCGTTGCGTTCTATCGCTCCCTCGCCGGCATTCCCACCGACCAGGAGCCGCCGGCGGCGCGATGAGGGCAACCCCAAACCCTTGTGGCGCGGGGGGCCCGTTCCATTCCCGGGGCGCCATTCCTGTGGCGACCG
>CAWAOP010000034.1:0-20876 GCA_963783505.1 Terriglobia bacterium
GTGGGCGGGCTTTCCGGCGGACAGAAACAGCGCCTGGCAATGGCGTGCGCGCTGGTAGGCAATCCGGAATTTATTTTCCTCGACGAGCCTACTACGGGCCTCGATCCGCAGGCGCGCCGCCAACTTTGGGATCTGATCGAACGCTTCAAATACGGCCGGCCGTACCATCCTGTTGACCACGCATTACATGGACGAAGCGGAGACACCTGTGCGACCGCGTCGCCATCATGGACCACGGCAAAGTGATCGCGCTCGGCACGCCGCGCGAACTGATCGCATCCATCGGCGTGGAGCACGTGGTGGAGTTCGGCGGCGGCCCCGGCCGCCCCGCTGGATCTCGAGGCACTCGGCGGACTCAAAGGCGTCCGCAACGCGCGGTCCGAAGAACGGCGGGTCACATGCAGGTGACCGAGATCCACCGCGCTGTTCCGGCGCTACTCGACGAGCTTTCGCGGCGGGCGTGCCGCTCACCGAACTGCGCACCCATTCGGCCACGCTGGAGGATGTCTTCGTGACGCTGACCGGGAGGCGGCTGCGCGATGAATGAGCCGAACGGCTGGCCCACGCAGAGCGGAGGCGCAGCCCTCGGGGGGACGACAATTCCCTGGTGCAGCTCACCCTGGTGCGGTTTCGCGATTCTGGCGCGAGCCGGAAGCCTTTTCTGGGTCTTCGTTTTTCCGGTGCTGCTCGCTGCCGGCCTGGGGATCGCATTCCGGAACCGCCCGGCGGATACGCTCAAGATAGGCGCAACCGGCCAATTGGCAGCCGCGCTCCGGAGAAACTGCTCGCGGTGGAGCGTCTCGTCCGGCGGCGGCGGAGGAAGCCCTCCGGACGGGCAGTCGTGCTGCTCGCCGTGCCCGGGCCCGGCGCAGGCGTCACCTATCGTTACGACGACACCAACCCCAATGGCCGCGCCGCCAGGATGCTGGCCGATCCCGCCATCCAGCGGGCCGCGGGGCGCGCGGACGGTTCACGCGACCGACAAGTTCGTCCGCGAGCCCGGCTCGCGCTACATCGACTTCCTCGTGCCCGGCCTGCTCGGCATGAACCTGATGGGCAGCGGCATCTGGGGTATGGGCTTCGCCATCGTGGATGCGCGCCGCAAGAAACTCATCAAGCGCCTGGTGGCGACGCCGATGCCGCGCCAGTATTACCTGCTCTCGTTCCTGCTCTCGCGGCTGGCGCTGCTGCTTATCGAAGTGGGGGCGCTGGTGGGCTTCGGCGTCCTGGCGTTCGGCGTCCCTCTGCGCGGCTCTCTGAGCTGGCGGCGCTGTGCGTTCTGGGTTCGCTCTCGTTCAGCGCGCTGGGCCTGCTGATCGCCTCCCGCGCGCGGACCATGGAAGCCGCCTCCGGCCTGATGAACGTCGCCATGATGCCCATGTGGATCGTCTCCGGCGTGTTTTTCTCCGCCGACCGTTTCCCCGCCGCCTTTCAGCCCGTCATCAAGGCCCTGCCGCTTACCGCGGTGATCGACGCCCTGCGGGCAACATGCTGCAGGCGCCGGCCTGGCGGGCGTCGCGCCGCAAATGGGAATTCTGCGCCTGGCTCGTGGTCTGCTTCCGCCGCGCTGAAGCTGTTCCGGTGGCGGTAAGGAACCGCCCCCCCGATAACCCGCCGCCGCGAACCCTGTCGATTGCTGGAAAAACACCCGCGAGGCGGCCCGGAGTTATGATTGACGGGGGAGGATTCACGTGCGCAGATTCACGTCGATCGCGTGTATCTTCTATTTGCGGTCTGTCTGGCGGCTCTGCCGCTGTGGGGCCAGACCGGCATGACGACGGGCGGCAGTTCCAACCGGCCGATTTTCGTGACTGGCAACGTGGCCCTGGCCAACGGTGGGCCCTTGCCCCAGAAGCCAATGATCGAGCTGGTCTGCCAAGCCGACGTCCAGAAGAGAGGGCCAGACGGACGCCAAGGGCGGATTCAGCGTCCAACTGGGTATGAACCGCTTTGAAGGCAACAGCGACGCCAGCGCGACGTCGCGGTCGTTGAGCGGCGGGATGGGCGGGGCTCTGGCATCGACCGGCGCTCCAGCGGGATCGGTCGGCCCACCCGGCAAGTGGATGGCGCGAGCGTACAGGCGCTGCAGGGGTGTTTCATTCGCGCTGTGCTTAACGGCTACCGGTCGGATTCATACGGTCTTGATAGGGTCACGGTGGGCGAAAAGACCGACCGACACAGGCACATTGCTCCTGCACGACCTTTCGAAATCCGCGGAGGCCGTTGTGAGTTCCACCAGCCTGGCGGCCCCGAAGGACGCCAAGAAGTCGCTCGATAAAGCCCGCGAGGAGATTTCCAAGCGCGACTTCACCGACGCCGAGGCGGACTTGAAGAAGGCGGTACAAACCTATCCCAAATATGCGGGAAGCCTGGCAGGAAATGGGAGAAGTTCCTGGTCAACCGGAGCCTCGGCGCCGATGCGAAAACTGCGTTTCAACAAGCCATCTCAGCGGACGCGAAGTTCTCCAAGCCGTACCTGAGCCTCGCGCGTATCGCAGCCGCCGAAAAGGATTGGAAGACCGCTTTGGACAATTCCGAAACCGTGCTGAAAATGGAAGGAAGCGCGTATCCGCAGGCATACTATTACGGCGCCGTGGCCTCCTACAATTTGGGCGATAAGGACAAAGCCTTCGACCGGGCGCAGCAGGCGGTGAAGCTCGATACGGAGAACGAGGTCCCGGTGGCGTGGCAGCTTATCGGAGTAATTGACGAATCGAAGGGCGACTTCAAGTCGGCCGCCGCCGCGTTCCGCAGTTACCTGAGTCATGCCCCCGCGGGAGCTAACACCGACGCGGTACGGAAGATGGCCGAACAAGACGAAGCCCGCGCGGCGCAGGGCGCGGCAAAATAGCGCCAGCTCGATCGCGCGGTGCGGCTTCGTCTTAGGCGCCCTTGACCTACGCCGCCGCGGCCTGCCTGGGCTCGAACGTGTATCCGAACCCGCGAACCGAATGAATGAGCGACGGATTCGCCGGATCCCGCTCGACTTTTCTGCCGCAGGCGCAGGATGTAAACATCCACGGCGCGGTCCGTAATCGCGCGGTAATGAACGCATACGGCGTCCAGCAGCTTTTCGCGGCTGTGGACTACGCCGGGGCGGCTCATGAGGCGTTCAAGCAAGCGGGATTCCGTGGCCGTCAACGGCACCGGTTCGCCTTCCAGGCGCGCCTGGCACATCGAGGAATCCAGTTCCAAACCTCCGCCCTGAAGCACGCGCGGCGGGGCGGCTTGCTGCCGGAACTGAAGTTTGACGCGAGCGATAAGCTCTCGAACGAAGAATGGCTTCACGACATAATCGTTGGCGCCGAGTTCCAAGCCGACGATCCGGTCGGTCTCCGAGGCGCGGGCAGTCAGAAAGATGACCGGAACGGAAGCCAGGTCCGGATCGGCGCGAAGGGCCTTACAGATATCGAGCCCGTCGCAATCGGGCAGCATGATATCCAACAGAATCAAATCGGGCTTCGAGCGGCGGCAGAACTCGATCGCCCCGCCGCCCGTCTGGCGTCCGATAAAAGCAAAACCTTCTTTTTCGAGATTGTACTTCAGCAGAGCGAAAAGATCGGCGTCGTCCTCGATGAGAAGTATCTTCTTCATGACCGGATAACAGCTCCCATTCGCCGCCGGCGCGCGGGCGGCCATCAGCATCAACCTAGCCAGGCAAGTGTATGGATTGGTTAACCTGCCGTGAAATGGCGGTTAAGACCAATACCGTTCACATGGGTGGGACAGGCCATCGTTTTGCGTGGCCTGCCAGTCCGAAGCGTACGGCAGACGACACAAGTCGATTGTTTGCCCCACTGGCGGCCAGCCAAGTGAACAGTAGTGCGGTTAAGACGGGTCCTGAAAGCGGTACCGAAGCCCCGAACCGTGGTCAGATATCGTGGATTATCCGGTTCGGATTCGATGCGCTCCCTCAGCCGGCGGATATGCACATCCACCGTGCGGGGCTACATAGCGTTGCTCTCCCCACACCGATTCGAGAAGCTGCTCGCGGCTATAAGCGCGGCCAGGATGGGTCATGAAGAACTCCAGGAGCCCAAATTCCGTGGAGGTAAGCTGTATCTCCCGTTCGCCCTGGAAAATCCGGCGAGCCGCGCGATCCAGGCGGAAGGGCCCGATGGTGACGGCGGCCGGCTCATTTTCCATTTCCCCCCGCCGCAGGTGGGCGCGGACGCGGGCAACCAGCTCACGAGGGCTGAAGGGCTTGGTCATGTAGTCGTCGCCGCCAATCTCCAGCCCCAGCACCCGATCGACTTCCTCCGAGCGCGCGGTCAGGAACAAGACCGGAATGCGCGCGATCGCCTCGGACTTGCGGATCTGGCGGCACAGCTCGAAGCCGTCCACCTCGGGCAGCATGACGTCGAGCACGGCGAGGTCCGGCTTGAACTGCTCGAGAGCTTTCAACGTACCGCGCCCGCCGCCGAACACCCGAGTCTCATAGCCGTGCCGGCGCAGGTTGTAATCGAGGAGCGATGCCAGTTCCGCTTCGTCTTCGACGATTGCGATGCGTTTAGCCATGCGAAGAATCGCGCTCGGAAATCAAACCGCGGGCTCGCGATTAGCCAGGGCGCGGATCACGGCCCACAGCGCCAGGCTCAGGGCTAACGCCAGGCCTGCCAGGGTCCAACCATTGCGCGCCAGGAAGCCCGGGGCGTCCTTTCCGAGCGTCAGCCCGAGGTACACTTCTCCGAAATAGCGCACGGCCCGCGCCAGCGCCACTACGGCTATGAATCGGGGCAGCGAACTACGAAGCGCGCCCGCCGAGACCACAAACACCTTGAGAGGCAGCGGAGGAGCCGGCGTAAGAGCGGGAACGAAGACGGTGAGCAATCCGTAACGCCGGAACCAGTTGCGGAAGCCCTGGTTCTTTCTAGAAACTGGCTCGCTGCGCGAGAGCCAGCGCGCCCCACTTCGCGCCGCAAGAAAAAGGCCCACGTTGCCGATCAGCGAACCCGTCACCGCCAGGAACGCGGCCAAAAAAGCTCGTTGGGGCCGCGACACGCTGCCGGCGCCGATCCCGACCAAGAGCAGATCCATGGCCGCCGGCAAAGGCACTCCGAACGAATCGACGATGCCGAGGAAGAACACTCCCCAGGCCCCGTAGGCGGCCAGCGCAGCCGAGATCTTATATAGAATCGCCTTCATGCCACGACCGGCGGATCGGAGCGCCGCCTCTATATGATATCCGGAAACGACTTACGCAACTTGTAGAACCATGCGTGCCCCGCTACAAACATCCCCACCGACAGCAACCACAGCTTCCAAAGCGACCCTAGCGAAGGCGCTTCCGCATGTAGGAGAACGGCGCGATACCCCTGGACCAGGACGTACATCGGGTTCTTCGCAAGCATCAGCGTAGCAAAATGCGGCAGCATGGCGAGCGAGGCGTCCGGATAACAAATGGGCGTCAGAAAGAACCATATGGTGAGTATGAAACCGATCAACTGGCCCAGATCGCGCAGGAAGACCCCTAGCGCCGCCAGGAACCAGCACAGCCCGACGGTCATCAGCGCTTGCGGGATGATCAGCGCCGGAAGCCAGGCCGCGGACGCCGGAACGGAACCGCGCAACACGAGCAGAAAAATGCAGAACACGATAAGCGCAAACAGCTCGGTGACCAGACCGGCGGCCACCAGGTTCACGGGCAGAGTCTCCACTGCAAATACCAGCTTCTTGACGAAGTTGCGGTGCTCGAGAATCACTCCGGGCGCTCGCCCCAGCGCCTCGCTGAAAGCCAGCCAAGGCAACATGCCGGCCAGAAAGTACAACGCGAAACTCGCCGCGCTGGAATCGCCCGGGAGCCGCGAATGCAGCACCAGACCGAAGACGAAAAAGTACGTCAGCATCAGCAGCAGCGGGCTGAGTATGGCCCAGATCGCGCCGCCGGCCGAGCCCCGGTAGCGGCCCAGGATTTCACGGCCGGCCATGGAGCGGATCAACCCCCGGTTGTTCCAAATGGAGAGCACGGGGTAAGTGAATGCGCGGCCGATGGAACGAACGGCGCGCTCGCGCCGCAAATCCACGGCGGTCGCAATCCGCTCCCGCGTGAGCCGGGCGATCCCGCCCTGCACCTCGAATTCGGCCAAGAGAAACGGCCATCCGCGGTCGTAGTACCAGCAGACGCCCTCGCGCATCGGAGAAACAAACACCTGGTATCGGCCGTCTTCGGGCGGGATCTGAAACTCGATCGCCGCTTTCATTTGCTCGCCAGGGGCAACGTCCCTCGCCGGAGGGACGCGCGAGCCATCGACCACAAGCGTGCCGGTCTCGGCATCGAAAAGGTGGTAGCCTACGGCGAAGCCGGCCGCGGGCCGCCAAGGCTCGGAGGACGTGTTACGGATCTCCGCCTCGGCGTGCGCGGTGCGCGAGGCTGCGTCGAAGACTACCCGGTGGGACAGGAAGGCTACGTTCATTGGTAGAGCCATGCCGGCCGGCGGTCACGCACCGGTCCTGTCTTGCGGCCGAGGGCGTAGATGCCGTCGCCGCGGAGATCTTCGGGGAGACGGTAACGCGAGAGCAAATGCGCCACCCACCCGAATTCGGGATGCGGCTGATCCAGGAATTCGCCCGTCTCCAGGCGGACTACTTCAAAACCGGCGTCGCGGAACAACATGCGAATCTCCCGCGGCGCATACTCCCGATTATGGCGGGCGTCGCTTTCGACGCCGGGCTGAGGCGGGAGTATGTACGCAGGGAACAGCCCCGGGTGGTGGCCCTGCAGCACGGCCGCAATCGCCCGCAGGGAAGCGATATTTGGAGTCGTCACCAGCAGATGGCCGCCCGGACGGAGGATGCGATTCGCCTCACTCATCAGGTGCATGGGATCGTCGGGCAGGTGTTCGATCACTTCGCAGCACAGCACCGTGGAAAAACTCTCACCCGGGTAAGGGAACGGGTCCCTCGATGCGTCGAAATGGTCGATATCGCAAGCGAAGGACTCGCCATCGGCCGGACCGGACCTCCTTGCGATCCGTGCGGCCCCGTTCGCCGTAATAACAGCCGCGGACTTCTCCGTAGCCCAGCTTGAAGCGCAAGGCCGGAGTGATTTGCAGGTAGGCGCCCATCTCGAGGATGGAATCGGATGGTCCTCCGGGCGGCGTCATCTCCAGCGTTCGTACGAGCCGCGTCGCATGGGCGGCGACGTACCGGCGCGAGCCGTCGCCGGCGGCCCATTTGCCGACGTATTCCGCCAAAGCATCACGCGAAGGCTCGATCGGATTTTCGTTGCGGTCCGCCGAATCCGGCTCAACGCCGGAAACGGATTTGTCCGTTCGATCGCCCGCTTCCGAAACGGCGGATGGCGGCGGGTTCCGATCGCCCCCCGCCAGAACCGCTTCCAGGAAGTCGACGTACCGCCGCGCCACGATGCTCCAGTTACACTCGCGCGTTACGTAATCGCGGGCGCGCCCGCCCAGCTCGCGCGCTACATCCGGCCGCGAAACAAGCAGATTCAGATACTCGAAGATGGCGTCTTCTTCACCCGCGCCCACGGGTATCTTGATGCAAACATCCTCGGGCAACTCGTGGAAGGCGCCGATATCGGACACGAGAACGGCTTTGCCCAAACCCAGCGCGCGCAGAAGCGTGCCGGAGGTTTCCCCGACCGTCGGATAGCGAAGGTTGAGTACGATATCGCAGGCCGCCAGATAGCCTTCAAAATCCTCCAGGGGAGTGAAGCCCAAAACGCGCGCCCTCTCGGCCAGGCCCATGGATTCGATCATGGCGGCGATGGGCATGTCGGGATGCTTTTCGCCCGCCAGGACCATCCTCGCTTCCGGAGCTACCCGCGCCAGACGGCGAAACGCGCGCAGCGATTCCGCGATTCGTTTATACGGCTTCAGGAATCCGAAGATCCCCACCAGAGGCGCCGATTCGTCGACTCCCAGCTTGCCCCGGTAGGCGTTGCGGTCGGCGTCGGGTATCCATGCGCCATGGGGAATCACCGCCAGCGGGCCGGCGTAGCCGGCGGCGCGGATTTCCCCTTCCATGAAGCGGCTGTGGACGATCACTCCGCGAGAGGACTCCAGCAGACGGCGCGTCATTCGGACGCCTTCGTAATCCGGCCCGGTCTCCAGCCGGCGCACCCGTTCCGCGTATGCGCGAGCTTCGGCTCCGCCATCGTACTCGCACTCCGCGACATATGCATCCCATTCGCCGCGCTTGATGGTGAGGTCCGCGATCAGGTGGTGGAGATTGGACTCGTGCATCACCACCACGCCGGGGCGCCGAAGCGCCGTCTCATAAACGAAGCCGTGGCAGCCGTTGTTTCCAACCTGATACAGCGCTATGTCGGATGCCGGCGGATCGGCAATATCCGGACCCGAGAAAACATCCACGCCGGCTAAAGGCTGGAGCGTTTCGAGCAGGGCTGCGGAGTAATCGGATATGCCGCTACGGGCGGGCGGCAGTGGCGAAACGAACGCGATCCTCATGCATCAGGTGAGATGCGCGGGCGCGACTCCGCCCAGCGTCATCGCCGGACCACGACCGGCACGGGCTCGCCGACGGCCGCCGGCGCATGTTCGGCGACGGCGTGATAGACATCGAGGGTCTTGCGAGCCGTTTCCTGCCAGCTAAAGGAGGCCGCCCGGCGCAAACCCAGGCGCTCCATGCGGGTCCTGAGTTCCGAATCGAGAAGCAAGTCCACCATCGACCTTGCAATCTCGTCCGTGGACCGCGGATCGAACAGGATCGCAGCGCTATCGACAACCTCAGGCAGGGCGGCGGCGTCGGAACAGGCCACGGCGCGCCCGCAGGCCATCGCCTCCAATGCCGGAAGCCCGAACCCCTCGTAGAACGACGGGAACACAAAGAGGTCGCAAGCGTTGTAAAGCTGAAGCAGGTCCTGGTCGGACACGTAGCCCAGAAACGTGATCCGGTCGGCTAATCCCGAATTCTGAGCGGCTTCATGAACGCGGCTGCTATACCAGGTTTCTTTTCCGGCGAGGACCAGCTTGTGCGGCAGATGCGGGTGTGCGCGCACGAGACGGCCAAAGGCCTCGATCAGGCCGATCTGATTCTTGCGTGGCTGCAAATCGCCGACCGATAAAACAAACGGCCCGGAAAGCGAAAACCTGGCCCAGACGGCTGCACGCGCCGAATCGCGTGGGAGCGGACGGAACTCGGGAGCGGCAGCGTAAGGAACCACAACCACTTTCTCCGGATCCAGCTTCGGGTAGGCCCGCAGGATCGACCGCTTTGCGAATTCGCAACCTGTAAGAACTTTGGCAGCCTGGAACACGGTCCGCCGGACCGTCAACCGCAACTGAGTGGCCCGCGTTCCCTTGAAATACTCCGGGTGCTCCAAAAAACTCACGTCGTGAACCGTTACGATCACAGGCACCGGACAGGCAAGTGGCGCGGTGTATTGGACATGTAACAGATCGGGTTTATCCTGGCGGAGACGCCGGGGCATGCTGATGCCCAGCCTGAGATATGGATCGGCCGGAACCCGGCGAACCTGGAAACGGGCCGGAACTACTTCGCGCGCGGTCTCGGAGGACACATAGGCGACGAACTCGGCGCTGCGGTCCTGCGCGGCAAAAGAGTTGAGTAAGCTCCGTACGTAGACTTCATTCCCCGTCTGGTGTCGCCCAATCGAATGAGCATCAACGGCGAAGCGCATGAACGGTACTAGTATAGCGGACATACAGCCTCACCGCACCCTAAGGTATCCAGTTTTTTCCAGGCCGACTCCCAAGTAAGTTCCTTTTCGAACAATAATCTGCCGGCATTCCCCAGTTTGGCGGCCAATCCGGGTTCGGCCAGCAGCTTCGAGACTGCCTCGGCGAAGTCTCTAGCCGAATCGGCAATCAGGATGTGTTCGCCGGGGTTGGCTGGGAGGCCTTCGGCGCCAATCGTCGTGGAGACTACAGGCGTGCCGGCGGCCCAAGCTTCGAGAATCTTGATGCGCGTGCCGCTACCCGCTAACAAGGGAACCACGGCC
This sequence comes from Terriglobia bacterium, assembly GCA_963783505.1. Lineage (GTDB taxonomy): Bacteria > Acidobacteriota > Terriglobia > Bryobacterales > Bryobacteraceae > BOG-224. Next base: position 9,947 of record CAWAOP010000034.1, read on the forward strand.
ACACGGGCCCTCGCCAGCTCGGTTACTGCGTTTGTTACAGGACCGGTTGCTTCGACTCGCGGATCTCCCGAAATGTACGATTTGACACTGTCGGGGTTCTTCCCCACCAGCCGCCAGACTAACCCCGGCCAACGCTCTCGGAGTATCGGCCAGATTTGGCGGCTGAAGAACCGGACCGCGGAGATATTTGGGTGGTACTCCATATTGCCGGAAAACGCGATGGCGTCGTCTCCAGCACGGTGCGGTATTGGCGTGGCCGGAATGGCGTTCGGGTACGTCTCGACCCTGGCGCGCGGAGCGATGGCGCGGGCCAGTTTCGAGTCGGCGTCGGAAGCCGCCAGCACCAGCGAATACCTCGGGAGCCACGAGCGCTCCAGATTCCTGCAAGGCTCCTGAAATAACCTGTGGGCCAGACCCGCCAAACCCGGCTCGGAGGCTGCGCACTTCGCGTGGAGTTCGGACTCGACGTTGTGGAGGTCGAGGATCGTCCGGTCCGAGACCCTGGAGACTTGTTCCCAGTATGGAGCGCACCAGAAATGCTCCACGACCGCCAGACCGTAGCGCTCGCCCGCAAGGGCTTCTTCCAGATTTCGCCCGAAACCCGCGAAGCGGTCCAGCAAGGGCGGGACGCCGCGCGCCAGCCGCGATAGGTTGCGGATCGCACGGGCAGCGGTTCCGCGGCTGTGCGCCGGCAGTTCGATCACTCTGAGGCGACGCAGCAAACCGGGAGGGACCTGCAGGGAGGGGTCCGGCGCTCCCGGCTGCCGGAAGACAATCATGTCCACCGGACCGGCCTTGGCAAGATAGTGCAGGATTGATGCGGTTCGGAAAGCGCCGCCCCCGGCCATCGGATACGGGGTTTCGGCCGCAAGAATCAACGCCGGTAGTTTCCCCTCAGCTCCCAAACCGCTTGCGCGCCTCCTCATACACGCGACGCGTACTGCGCGCGGTGCGTTCCCAACTGAAAACGGCGGCGCGATCCAGAGACTTCGCGCGCCGTTCCTCTCTCCAAGCCGGGTCCTCGGCGGCGCGGTTCATGGCAGCCGCGAGATCCTCGACGGAATCTGCATACGCCGCCGCGTCTCCAGCGGCCTCCCGAACGGCCCGCGAAGCAATTACGCACGCGCCGCACTGCATGGCTTCCAGCGCCGGCAGGCCAAACCCCTCGTAGAGAGACGGGTAGACGAACGCCAAAGCTCCGCTGTACAGGCTGGCCAGATCCTCATCCGCGGGCTCGTCTAATAGCCGGATGCCGGAATCGGAGGGGATGGGCGGGCAATCCTCCCTGCGGCGGCCGGCAAGAATCAAATCGATGTCATGCCTGCGCCGCACGATTCTCCATGCCTCCACCAAGGCCGGTAAGTTCTTGCGCGGATCGAGGGTTCCGAGATAGAGAAAGTAAGGCCTATCGGATGATGCGCCGGCCGGCCGAAGCCAGGACGGGGCGGCCTCTGGAATAGCCACCACCCGCTCCGGCCTGAGGCGGAACCGTTCGATCGCGTCCCTTCGAACGCCCTCGCCAGGCGTGATGACCATGGTGGCGATCCCGAGTTCCAACAGCGCAGGCGTCCGGCTGGCTACACGATGAGCGCCCGCGTGCCATGCGGGGTTCATCCAGGGCGAAAGGTCGTGCAGCGTCAAGACGCTGGGCCGCTTTGCGATGTACGGAACCGAGAAATCGGGGCCGTGAATCAGATCGATGCTCAGCCTGTCCAGTTCGCGAGTAAGCCCCCACAGCCACCAGCGGCGCTCGGCCGCGTTCCGGGCTCCGCCGCCGCGCTTGAGGTTGGGCGGCGCGCCGGCCGGCATGTCAAAAGGCTGATCCGATACCAGAATGAACTCGTCTTCAGGGAAGCAGCGGGCCAGCGCCAGGCTCAGTTCGGAAGTGTAGCGCGCCAGACCGCCGCTGGAGAGAACCAGCGAACCGGCCTCAATGGCGATCCGCATAGTATGGCGTTCAGCCGTCAGCCCTCAGCCGTGGGCGGCTGACTCCGTGGCTGAACCGTATCTTGATTCCCACTCACCACCCGCCGAACTGCTTTCACCCGACCGTGGCTCGGTGGCCATAGTTCTGTTCGTAGTACGTCCTGTACTCCCCGCTGCGCACGCGCGAAACCCATTTGGGATTGGAACGATACCAGTCGATGGTCCGCGCCAAACCAGCCTCGAATTCCACTTCGGGGCGCCAGCCCGTCTCGTGCGTCAGCTTCGCGCTTGAAAGCGCATATCGCCGGTCGTGGCCGGGCCGGTCTCCCACATGCTGGATGAGGGATAGGGGCTTGCCCATGATCGTTAAGATCTTGGTGACCACCTCCAGATTGGGAAGCGACCTATTGCCCCCGATGTTATAGATCTCGCCTTCTCGGCCTTTGCCGAGAGCCGCCATGACCCCTCGGCAGTGGTCGTCCACGTACAGCCAATCCCTTACTTGCATGCCATCGCCGTAAACCGGCAGCGGACGGTCTTCGATCGCATTGGCAATCATCAACGGGATGAGCTTCTCCGGGAATTGGTACGGCCCATAGTTGTTCGCGGCCCGGGTGATCACGACCGGAATCTTGTAGGTCGTGAAATAGGACATTGCCAAAGCGTCCGAAGCGGCTTTGGAGGCTGAATACGGGCTGCTGGAACGGACCGGAAACTCCTCGGTGGCCTCCAGCGGCTCGGGCAGGCTGCCGTACACCTCGTCAGTCGAAATTTGAACGAACCGGCCGATTCCGTGCTTTCGCGCCGCCTCCAGCAATTTCATCGTTCCGCCAATATTGGACATGAACGCCGGCTCGGGCGAGAGAATCGTCCGATCTACGTGCGACTCGGCGGCGAAGTGCGCAATGGCGTCCGGACATTCCTCTTCGAAGACGCGCCGCACGGCTTCCTCTTCGCATAAATCGACGCGGACAAAGCGATAACGCGGATTGCCCTCCACTCCCGTCAGATTATCCAGGTTGCCCGCGTAAGTCAGTTTGTCCAGATTGACGATCCGCCAATCGGTTTGCTCGACTGCCATGCGAATGAAAGCCGAGCCAATGAAGCCGGCGCCACCGGTCACTAGAATCTTCATAAAAGTAAAGGAGAAATTGCGTCGAAGCGGCTACTTGCGCTGCGCTGCAAAACGGGGGGTGCCCACTGGGCCCGCTCGAATTTCGCGATCTTTGCGAAACTTCGTGCCTGTCCCCGCTTTGCCCATGGGTGAATTCTACTAGCCACTATTTGTGCCGCACTACACTACTTGCGCTGGGTGTCCCAATCATAATGGATCGAGACGTCATCGTACGGGATGCGCCCCTCGTCGCTCGGGTCGTAAAAGCGATCGGTCAAATAGACCAGAACCGAGTCTTGATTCCCAATCGCCTTGTATCCGTGCCCCACTCCGGGCGGTATCAAGACTTGCCATGGGCGCAATGCGCCAATATACATCGTGTTGCGCAGGCCGAAGGTTGGCGAGCCCAGCCGGAGGTCCACCAGAGCCACCTGGAGCATTCCGACGGCGGGAGCCCAGCAATCCGTCTGGCGTAAGTGGTAGTGAAAGGCCTTGATCGTCCCAGGAAAACTGACGGCCGCGGAAACCTGGGTGGTCTCGGGAGGAAACTCCGCGGCGAGACCCGCCCCGATGCGTTGCACCTCCAAAAAGTAGCCGCGGTCATCCGGGTAGATGGGGAACGGCCTGACGCGGACACCCTGGATCAGGTCCGCCGAATCGGGCTTCACTATGACCGATCCCAGGCCCTTCGCGCATATCGGGACCGCTAATTCCAGGCCTTCCGACGACGCGATCCGGCGAACCGCCATGGCGCTCGGATTCTGGCCGGCCATCAGATTTGCACCGCTTCCTCGCCCGCGAGCGTATCCGCTCGCGATCCGGCGGAGCGCGCCACCAGATTGGCCGCCCGGAGCAGCGAATCGAAAGTGCCGGCGTCGGTCCACCAGCCCTCCAGGAAGGAGAACGTCATCGTCCCTTCCTCGATATAGGCGTTATTCACGTCCGTAATTTCCAACTCGCCGCGGCCGGACGGCACCAGCGTGCGGATTTTCTTGAACACCGTGGCATCGTACATGTAGATGCCGGTCACCGCGTAGTTGGTTTTCGGATGCGCGGGCTTCTCTTGAATGCCGACGATTCTCGATCCCTCCACCTCGGCGACGCCAAAGCGTTCGGCGTCGGGGACCTCTTTGAGAAGGATGTGCGCTCCGGAAGGCTGGCTGCGGAACCGGTCGGCGGCTTCGCGGATGCCTTTTTCAATGATGTTGTCGCCCAGAATGACGCAGATTTTGTGCCCGTCGGCGAAGTGCTCCGCAAGGGCGAGCGCGTCGGCGATGCCGCCTTCGCCTTCCTGGTAGGTATAGTTGATGTGCTTGAGGCCAAACTCCTTGCCGTTCGCGAGCAGGCGCAGGAAGTCGCCTGAATTCCGGCCGCCCGTTACGAGCAATATATCCGTTACGCCGGCGTCTACCAGCGTGCGGATCGGGTAGTAAATCATTGGGCGGTCAAATATCGGCAGCAGATGCTTGTTCGTAATCTTGGTGAGGGGAAAAAGCCTGCTGCCGGTGCCCCCCGCGAGCACTATGCCTTTCATACGGTTTTATGGTACAACAGCGGCGACATCCGCTATCCGCTGTCCGCTATCTGCTATCCGTGCCTTGGCGGCCGGGTTCGCGCGCAAGCTCGTCCAGCCAGCGAACGACTCCACCGGCGTCGCGGACCCCTTATTGCGGAAAGCGGATAGCGGTCAGCGGTTATAATCCCCCCATGACCCTCTACGAATGGAACGCGATCGAAGAGGAGCCCTTGAATCCTCTCGTCTCGCGGCGGGTGATTCACACCGGCTCCATGACCGTGGCCCGCATGACGCTCCGAAAGGGCGCTGCGGTTCCCGAGCACAGCCACGTGCAGGAGCAGATCTGCACGGTGGAACGCGGCGCGCTGAAGTTCTTCGTCCGCGGCCGGGAACAAGTGGTGCGGGCGGGCGAAACTCTGGTCCTGGCTTCCAACGAGCCGCATTCGGCGGAGTCGCTCGAGGATTCGCAAGTGCTGGACGTTTTTTCGCCGCCGCGCGCGGATTGGATCGCGGGCGACGACGCGTACCTGCGCCGGTGAGCCCGGCGCCGGCTCCGAGGGCTACAGCGCAGGGAGTTCGGCCAGGCGCGGGACGTCCATGTTGCGTTGATGCTTGCGCGCCCGCGCAAGGTCATAGGCCACCTGCATACGCAGCCACATATCCGCGGAGCCGCCGAACGCCTTTTCAAAACGAAGCGCCATCTGGGGGCTGACCGCGCTCCGGGTGCGCAGCACGTTGTAAAGCTGCTGGCGCGTGACTTTCATGGCCTTCGCGGCGTCTGCCACGCTCAACCCAAGTTCTTCGAGATTCGCCTTGGCCAGCTCACCGGGGTGAACGGGGTTCTTCATCCGCATGGTTTTGCAACTCCCTTAATGGTAATCTTCCAAGTCAACGTCGTAAGCGTCGCCATCCTTGAAACGAAAAGTTACCCGCCAGTTGGCTCTCACCGTGACGGCCCAGACGCCTTCACGGGCGCCTTTGAGCGGATGGAGCCGGAACGTAGGCTGGTTCATGTCCTTTAAGTCGGCGGCTTGATCGAGCGCCGAGAGGATCAAACGAATGCGGGCAATGAGGTCGGCTCCGACCTTGCGCCGGTCATCCTCTTCGAAAAGGCTACGCAAACCTTTGTGCCGGAAGCTTTCGATCACTCGGTTCGATTGTAAAACGTAAATTGACAATTGTCAATTGGGTTGCGATATCGGGCCACGATGGATCATCACCGCCGAAGGGACTAAACGCGCGGCTCCGGGGGCGCATGAATGCCGGGACAGAGGGTCTTCGGCGATATGCTACAATCGCCTGACAAATGAGGCAGCCAGGCGTTTTTTTCTTGGTTATGTCCTGTGCCGCCGTAGGCATCCTCTTGGCCGCGGTTCGGCTTGGAATTGAAACTGAAGACCCCCGGAGGGACGGGGGCCTTACCGGCGACGCCAGGGTGGCGCGCTGGTGGTCACTGCAAGGGGGACCAGAGCGCCGAATACTATGGAAGTTGGTTGACGGTGGTCACTTGGAAGACGTTTATGGCGGCCCCGGATGGGCAGTGCTTGAACGAGGCGTGATCTATGGCGATTGGCATGGGACGCCGTGGAGAAACGCGCGAAGGTCATCAGCAGCACGCCACTCGAATTACCTACCGGAGTTGAATGACTACGCAGATAGCATTAAGACGCTCGACATTACAAATCCGACTCCGTTTATGTTGGCTTCGCTGCTTTTCGGAGTCGGCCTGATTGTGATGATCCGGAGCGTTCCCACGATTCAGGTGGAGGCCGGCGTGCAGGCGGCGAAGCTAATAGGCGGTCCGGCTCCCGAGGGCACTTCGTCAACGAGGCAACCGCCAGCAGAGGGTGTAGTCCGGCTCGCGGTGATCATAAACGGAGACGGAACCGTCAACGTTTCCGAGATCGTCAGCGGCCCGCCGCTCTTAGTCGCAGGCGCCATAGAAATAGTCCGGAAATGGCGATACGAGAAGACCTTTGTAAAGGGGAGGCCCGTCAAGGTCAAGACTACGGTAGACATTGCCTTCCCAGCCAAATCTTCGATTTCTTGAAGTGCCCTCTTTGAAACATCCATCGGGCGCGTCGCCGCATTACGCCCTGTCGTCAGGCCATCCCGAGAGCATTCTCCACCAAACGGAATGTCTCGAGGCAAGAACGCGAGGCCTCCGGGGTCGTGTGCGCCGAAAGCCCGTCTCGGCAGGGTTGGGGAGGGTCAGTGAGTCATCGCGTAAACGACGTAATCGACGCCGATGCGAATGCCCATACATGCTGTTGATGAACACCGCCCATTCCTCGGCGTCGTGGAAATCGTCGCAAATGAAGAAGCCGCCCCGAAGCGGAAACTCGCGCGGAGCACAGCATCGCCGCTATTTAGCGTCGCGCCAGTTGTCTCCCGTTCCGATGTCCACTATGAGCGGGACCGAAAGTTCGCAGGCGCCCTCCATCTCGCGCCGGGTCAAGGCTGAGACGGCCTCCACTTCGTCGGGCGGGCATTCGAAGACCAGCTCGTCGTGGACCTGGAGCAGCATCGCGCTTTGGAAGCCGCCGTTCTCGAGCGCCGCGTCGATTCGAATCATGGCCAGCTTGATCAGGTCGGCGGCCGTACCTTGCAGAGGAGTGTTGACGGCCGTGCGCTCGGCGAAACCCCGCGCGGCGGGGTTGCGGCTGTCCATGTCGGGGATGGGCCGCTCGCGTCCGAATAGCGTGCGCGCGACGCCTGATTTGCGAACTTCCGCTATCGTCTCGTCGATGAACCGGCGCACTCCGGCATAGCGCTCGAAATAGTGGCGGATGTAGCGATCCGCTTCACTCTGCGGGATGCCCAATTGATTGGCCAGCCCGAAGGCGCTGATGCCGTATACAATGCCGAAGTTCACCGCCTTTGCGGCCCGGCGCGCTTCCGGCGTCACCAGCAGAGGCGCTATGCCTAACACCTCCGAAGCCGTGCGGGTGTGTATGTCTTCGCCTTCCCGGAAAGCCTGCGTCAGCAGCGGATCGCCGGACATGTGCGCAAGCAGGCGCAGCTCGATCTGGGAGTAATCGGCGGTGACCAGCTTCCATCCCTCTCGCGGGACAAACGCCGCGCGGATCTCGCGTCCCAGCTCCGTACGGATAGGGATATTTTGCAGATTGGGGTTCGAGGATGAAAGCCGGCCCGTGGCCGCGCCGGCCTGATTGAAGCTGGTGTGCAGCCTTCCCGTGCGGGGATCGATGAGCGCCGGGAGAGCGTCCACGTAGGTTCCCTTCAGCTTGACGAGCTGCCGGTACTCCAACACCTTGCTCACGATTTCATGCTGGAAGGCGAGCTCCTCCAGCACGTCGGCGGCCGTGGAGCGGATCTTGGCTTTGCCGCGGCGGGCCGGCGCCTGCAATCGCAGCTCGTCATACAGGACGCCGCCCAGTTGCTGCGTCGAATTGATATTGAACGGATGGCCGGCGTGGGCGTAAATCTCCGCCGTGAGGCGTTCGATCTCGGTTTCCATGCGCCCGGAAAGCCGCTTCAGTTCGTCACGATCGATGCGGACGCCCGTGCGTTCCATCCTCGCGAGCACGCGAGCGAGCGGAAGCTCGATTTCGGAGTACAGCTTGCGCAGGCCGCGCTCGTCGATGGCCGGGCTGAGCCGTTGGCACAGGCGAAGCGCAACTTCCGCGCGCCGCTCGGGCGACGGATCCAACTTCAAATCGAGCTTGCGGCGAGCTTGCTCGTCGAGCGAACACCCGGAGGGATCGGCGTCCAACAGAAAGGCATACAGCATGACGTCGTGGCGGAAGCCGCGAGCCGAAACCCCGGCGCGATCGAGCGCCAACAGAACGGATTTCACGTCGCAGGCAATCTTTACGTTGCGATCGTCTTCGAGCCAGGGTTCGAGCAGAGCCCGCTGACCAGAGGCAACCAGCCGAGCCTCGCCCGGACGGCATGAGAGGCCGATAGGCTGATCGGCCGGACTCCATCCCGCTGGCTCGGCGAGCATGGGTTTCTGGCCCTCCTCGCCGCCTTCGGGCGAGCCGCTTGCGGCCGGAGAGTCGCGCCCGATGTCTACGGCTACGGGCAATTCCGCGGCGCCGGCCAGCCATGCTTCCAACTCCCCGGCGTTCCCGATGCTGCGATAATCGCCCGCCGCCGAAGGCTCGTCCGGACCGATCTCCTTGAGCAGGCTGTGAAACTCGAGCTCCTTGTAGACCGCTTTGAGCAAGGCTGGATCGGCCGCGTGAGCGCGGAACGATTCAAGCGGAATCTCGATGGGCACGGCTGTAGCGATTGTGGCCAGCCGCTTGCTCATGCGGATCAGCTCGGCATTGTTCTGAAGGCTCTCGCGATAGGCCTTGCGTTCCACTTCACTCGCGTGCTCGATGGCCGCTTCAATGCCGCCGAAGCGCTCGATCAAATCGCGCGCGCCTTTCTCGCCGATGCCCGGAGCCCCGGGAATGTTATCGACCGCGTCGCCCTTGAGCGCCAACAAATCGGCCACCTGGCTTGGCGGCACGCCCAGAAAGGCCTTCACCTTCTCGGGGTCGTACCATTCATCGTCCTTGGCCGGATTGAGCATCGCGACGCCGGCGGATACGAGCTGCATCATGTCCTTATCGCTGGACACGATGACTACTTCGAAGCCCTCCGTTTCCGCGCGGCGGGCGAGCGTACCGATCACGTCATCCGCTTCGTAACCGGGGAATTCCACTACCGGAACCCGCATCGCTTCCAGCACTCGCCGAACATAGGGAATCTGCTCGACCAACTCGGGCGGGGCTTCCGGCCGGTTGGCCTTGTACTCGGCGAACTCCTGCGCCCGGAGGGTCGGCTCCATGCTTTCGAAGACGGCGGCGACGTAAGGCGGATCGTACTGGCGCATCAGCCGCCGCATCATGCTGTTGAAGATGAAGACCGTTTCGGTGGGCAGCCCGGCGGCCGTGCGCATGGGCGGCGCGCCGCTACGCGCGCGGGCATGGTAGGCGCGGAAGATAAATCCGAAGGAATCGATCAGGAAGAAGCGCGTGGCGGGCACACCGCCATGATACCGATTCGGAAGCCGCGCAAGAGGTTCACCGGCTACGGTGTCCACCCTCCGCCCAGCGCATTGTAGAGCTGGACCAGCGCCAATCGCTCGGCGAGGACCGCCCCCGAGAGCCCGATCTCGGCGGAGTAAGCGTTCGTCTCGTTGGTCAGCACCTCCAGGTAGCTGGCCGCGCCACCCTGGTAACGCAGACGCGCGAGGCTGGCCGCATCCCTAGCGGCTTCCAGCAACTTCTCCTGGTGCGCGCGGGACTCGCGGTTTTTCTGGCAGGCGATCAGCGAGTCGGATACGCGGCCGGCTGGATGCCAGCGCGCCGACGCGGATGATGGAAGGTTACGACCGCATCCCGGCCCTTTACGGCAAAGCCCAGGCCCGCGCCGCGGTGGCCCGAATTCGATCGCCGCATTCCGCTTCGAGCGGATGATTTTTGCAGCCAGGCGCTCAAGCAATTGACCGAGCGGGCGGGCTTTATCGTCAACATGCCGAGGTGATTTATCCCGGCATAACCGGGAAGTTTGTCGGCGAGATCAAGCCGGCCCGCGCGCCGATGAAGAAATTTCTGATCGTCAGCCGGCTGGTGAGGAGAGCGGGGTGATGACGGCCTTCAAGGCGCTCAAACTCGCCCGCGCCGCCAAACTGGAGGTCACGTTTCATCTTTATGGACGCGGCGAATCCAGTTACGTGGCGGCCTTGCGCTCCTTTGCCGTGACCAACCAGTTGCCGGTGGAATTTCTCACCGTTTCCAATTTGACCACCGACATGGCGGCGGTCTATAAGCGGCATGACGTATTGCTGCACACGGCGGAATGGGCCGAACCGTTCCCGCTGACTCCGCTCGAAGCGATGGCCTGCGGGTTGCCGGTCATCGGCACGACCGCCGGAGGGGCGGAGGAATTGTTGCGCCACGGCGGGAACGCCCTGACGTATCCGCCCGGCGATGCCGCGCAATTGGCCGCCCGGATGCAGGAACTGCTACTCTCCCCCGCCCTGCGCTTTCAAATGGCCGAAACCGCCCAGGGCGAGGTCATGACCAAATTCAACGACACGGTGGTGATGGACCGGGTGGAGAAATTCTTGACGGTGTCCCAGGCCCAAACCCACTGACCCGTCCCCGCTTCCTTTCCCCCCATGCTGCCTGATAATTCTCCTGTGCATTACACGATCACCGAATTAACCGATAAGTTGATCGCCTCGTATGCGCGCGTCGGCGGGATCAATCACGTGGACGGCAAGAACCTGCCGTCCAAAACCGCCATTGCCTCCATTACCCTGGATTTGTTGCGCCTGTTTTCCCCGTTCTTCGACGAGAAATCCATCCATTCTTCCGAGTTGAAAGCCCAGACAGCCGTGCTGATGGATTCGG
>CAWAOP010000035.1:0-293434 GCA_963783505.1 Terriglobia bacterium
ATCCGACGTGCGGAATGCGCCGGCCGCGGAGATGGCCACAATCGTTCTTCCGCCCCCGAGGCATTGAATGGAATGCAGGCACATGCCGCCCGCGCCCGGTTGCCAGCGCGAGCGCGTGGCATGAGCGGTGAGCGAGGCCACTTCCTCCCAACTCTTGCCCCAGTCCGCGCTGCGAAACAGGGCGCCGGGATCGCAGCCGGCGTACACCACGCCCGGCTCGTCCGCCGCGCCCGGTTCCATGCGCCATACGCGCTTCAGCGAGGTGTCCGGCAGGCACTTCACCGCCAGTCCCTCTTCGGAGAGCTTCCAGGTTTTGCCGCCATCCTCGCTGGCGTGGATGTGGGCGCCGAACCACGCGCTGTTCACGGCGGCGTAGAGCCGGTTGGGCGAGCGCGGGTCTTGCGATACGTGATTGACTTCCCACCCGCGGAAGAAGGGCCCCTCCACGCTCCATTTCTTGCGGTCACGGGATCGGAAAACGAACGCTCCCTTGCGCGTTCCGACCCAGACGGAAACGGCGGATTTTTTGGACATAGCGCCAATCATACTTCAAACAGGCCCGCGAAAGGAAATCGTGCGGCGAAAACGTCCGGTGGGAGTCTTCCTGGGGAGAAAAGGAGCATGGCGCGTGGTCATGCTGCTCTTGGCTACCGTCGCCGTTTGGCCTGACTGCCTTACGCCGCCTGGAAGGGCGGCACGTCCACCCACGCGCGCGCGGCGCTGCTGGCTAGCTCGGCTTCCACAATGGAGAGCTGCCGCAATCCATCCACGAATTGCGGATACTCGGGCTGCATCGCGGGATCGCCGATGGAATTGTAGAAGCGGCGGAAGACCTGCTTAAAGGTATCGTCGTATCCTTCGCTGTGGCCGCCGGGCAGATCGGCGTACGAGCGCGCCTCGGGCCTGAGCAGCGACGGGTCTTTGATGATGATCTGGTTCGGTTCGTTGCGGCGTCCGATCCACAACTCGTCCGGGCGCTCCTGGTTCCACGCCACGCTGGCCTTCGATCCGTATACCTCAATGTTGAGGCCGTTCTTGCGGCCTGCCGAAACCTGGCTGGCGGTGAATGCGCCGCGCGTGCGATCGCCCATGCGGAAGATAACGGATGCGAAGTCTTCCGTATCGACGACGTATTCGGTGTAATCGCCCGCCTGAAGCGTTTTTCCCGCAAAGGTCTCGATGGGGCCCTTGGGCTTCTTCCGCGTCTTGTGGAAGGTCTGCAAGTCCGCGCACAACGAGCTGATGCGCAGGCCGGTGACGTGCTCGGCCATATCGCAGAAGTGCGAGCCGATATCCGCCAGGCAGCGCGAAGGGCCGTTGTCCTTCGATTCGAGACGCCAGTTGTAGTCCGTATCGTAGAGCAGCCAGTCCTGCGAGTAAGTGCCTTGGACGACGAGGATTTCGCCCAGGTCGCCGGCCTCTCTCATGCGGCGCATCTGCTGCACCTGCGGATAGAAGCGCAGATTGTGGAACGTGCAATTGCGCAGCTTCTTTTCGGCGGCCAGCGCGGCCATCTGTTTGGCCTGTTCCGTGGAAACGGCCAGCGGCTTTTCGCAGATCACATGTTTGCCGGCTTCCAGAGCGTCCTTGACGATGGGGAAGTGCAGCGCGTTGGGCGTGCAGACGTGGACGGCGTCCAGCGCCTTGTCCTCCAGCAGGCGGCGGTAATCGGCCTCGATACGTTCCGCGCCGAACTCCGCGCCCAGTTGTTTGGCCTTCTCGGTCTGCGGCTCGCCAATTCCGTAAATCTGTACATACCCGAGCCGGCGCACGCCTTCCAGGTGGACGCGGCCCACGAAACCCGTTCCTAATAAGGCGGTCTTGTATGTTCTCATGTGTTCTCCCTCGCTCTTCGCGAAGTCAATACTGTATCTCAAAAACTGATAGATTGGTGATCGGGAACCGCATGATCATCCGGATACGATTCGGCGGGGCCTCCAAACGGGGCGGCCCGAGCCGCGCCGCGCGCCGAGCCGCTCTGGTGGCCGCGGCGCTGCTCACTCCCGCGGCCGTGATGGCGCTGGCCCTGGCCTGTTGGGGGTTCGCGGCGCAAATGAACTGGACGGGCGCATTTGCCATCACCGTGGGTTTGTTTTCTCACTGGCCGGTTTGGCTCGTCGGCGCCATCGCCCTCCAGATTATTTCGCGCATCCTGTACCGTTACTCCCGCAAAGGCGCAGCCGCGGCGCAGTAACGGGCTTCTCGCTTTCCGCTTTCCGAACAACCCACCCGGATTCCGCAATCGAGTCGCTAACGGCTTAGGATAGAATTGAGACTAGATCCTGCCATGGCGCTCCGCGCTCACAAAACCACATCCGGGCTCGGCTCTATTCCGGAAGGCGTGAAGTGGCTCGTCATCGTCAACACGGCCATCTTCGTCGTCTACTATCTGGCCGGCGGGACTTCGTTAAGCCTCCACCTAACCACATTGTTCGGGTTGGTCGCCGCCGGCGTCCTGCACAACCTCTATATCTGGCAGATCTTCACCTACATGTTCCTGCACGGCGGAATCTGGCATCTCGTGTTCAACATGCTGGCGCTGTGGTTTTTTGGAGTGCAGCTCGAAGGCGATTGGGGAACGCGCAGGTTCCTGAAATATTACTTCCTCTGCGGGATGGCGGCTGGCGTGTGCGTCCTAGCGGTCAACGCGGCGCTCGGGTACTGGTATGTAACAACCATCGGCTCCTCGGGGGCCATCTTCGGCGTCTTGGTGGCGTTTGGCGTTTTGCATCCGGATCAGATGGTGTTGATGTACTTTCTGATACCGATCAAAGCCAAGTACATGGTGATGATCTTCGCCGCTATCGAACTGCTTGCGACGTTCGGGCCCAATACCGGCGTTAGCACAGTGGCGCATCTGGGCGGCATGGCGTTCGGCTACCTGTATTTGAAGCGCCGTCTGCCCGCGATTGGCATGCCGGATTTGGGCGGCCCTTACCGCCGTTGGAAGAGGGAGCGCGCCAAGAAGCGCTTTCAGGTATACCTGCGGCAAAAGGGCGGCCGCGGCCCCTTCGTAAACTAACCCGCGCAACCGCGCGGGCCGACGATCCGTCGCATCTGATATATATAGTGACCAGGAGGGCGTCTATGCGTGTTTGGAAACTCGCGCTCGGCCCAGTCGCATGGCTCGCGCTGGCCGGAGTCGTAGCTGCGCAGGAATCTGGCCCGATCCGCGATTCGGGTCCCGCCGTGGCCAAGCCGAAGTCCGCTGACACCGGCAATCCCCAGCCCGACCTTCCCAAGATCCCCTCGCAGCTCAACAAAAAGGTCAACCCCGAAGCGGGCGATACGGTGACGTTCAAGTCCAACGTCGATGTCGTGATCTTGGACGTTTCCGTGCAGGATGACAAGGGCCATTTCATTCCCCGGATTCCGCCCGGCGATTTCCGCGTGCTCGAGAACAACGTCCCGCAAAAAGTGACCAAGGTTGAAATGGGCGAAGCGCCCATGACGGTGGCGCTGCTCATCGAGTTCAGCAGTTTGTACCAGAATTACTGGGGCCCGGCGTGGTACCAGACGCTGCAGCTCGCCTGGGGATTCGCCAGCACCCTGCAACCGAAGGACTACTGCGCGGTGATCGCCTACGACATGCACACGGAAATCCTCACGGATTTCACCCAGGATCGGGAGAAAATTCACGAGGCCCTCGGCCGCCTGCAGGTCGCCTCATGGCGGGAGGCCAACCTGTTCGACGCCGTGACGGACACGGCCAACCGCATGTCGGGCATCGAAGGCCGCAAGGCGATCGTCCTGATCTCATCGGGCGTCGACACCTTCAGCAAGCTCACCTTCGACAAAACCCGCAAGTCCCTCCGCGAATCCGGCGTTCCAGTCTATGCCATTGGATTGATGCAGGCGCTGCGTATCATGGCGGAAGCGCGCATGAGCTCCATCCAGCAGATGGATTTCCTTCAGGCCGATAACCAGATGCGAACATTCGCCGATGAAACGGGCGGCCAGTCGTTTTTCCCGAGGTTCGAAGGCGAATTCCCCGGAATTTTTCAGGCAGTTCATCAGGCGTTGCGCAGCCAATACGTGGTTTCCTATACTCCCTCCAACACCGCGCACGACGGTACATTCCGCGCGATCAAAGTGGAGCTTGTAGATCCGGCTACCAACCAGGCCGTCGTCGTAAAGGGCGAAAAGGATAAGCCCGTTAAGTACCGCATCGTCGCCAAGGCCGGCTATAAGGCCCCGCGGCCGGTTGAATAACGCGCGCGACCCACGCTCGCGCGTTTTGTCAAGCGCTCGATCTGGCGTCTTTCCAAGGCGATGCAAAGTTGTTGACAGTCTCGTTACAGCTTTGTTACTCTGACCCGGTCCAGCATGAAGCCCGATCCGTTCTCTCCCGCTCGAATTCTTCTGGTCAACGACAACGCCGATGGCATTCTTGTCCGGCGGCTGATGCTTGAAGAAGCCGGCTATGTAGTCGAAACCGCCCGGGACGGCGAGCAGGCGCTTGAACGGTTCGCAAGCTCCACATTCGACGTGGTGATAACCGATTACCGCATGCCGGGCATGAACGGCGTCGAAGTGATCGGGCACATCCGCAAGGTCAATCCCGATGCGAAGATCGTTCTGCTTTCCGGCTTCGTCGAGATTCTCGGCCTCACCGAGCAGAACACCGGAGCGAATGCGGTGGTGGCCAAGAACTCCAGCGAGCCCGCGTACCTGATGCGTTGGGTGAAGCGTCTGGTAAACGGCGGCCCCGCCCGGAAGCCCGTAACCTCGCAACGCAGAGCCGCTTCCAAGTTGCGCGCCGTCGGCTCCTGAGAAGCCTCGCGCAATACCGCACGCCCTCGATCCGAACCGCGACATTAATGGAGCGGAGGCCCGCAACGCATCCCGCTCTGTAACAAGCGAGCTCCGATCAGCCGCTCGTACCGGGGTTCAACCGAGCGTGGGCAGCTTCTCCAGATCCGCCGGCTCGCCGAACTTGAATCCCGCAATGGAAGGCGCGCAACCTTTCAACAAGCCCGTCAGGATGCTCCCCGCTCCCACCTCCACCGCCTGAACTACGCCGCTCTCGGCCAGAGACCGCATGGACTCCACCCAGCGCACCGGGTTGGGAACCTGCTGGTACAGCCCTTCGCGCGCCTCGGCCCCCGTGCGCACTTCTTTCGCTTGCCAGTTGTCGATCAGAGGAATGGAGAGATCCCGGAACTCCGTGGCGTCCAGATCCGTTCGCAGGCGCTCCTGCGCGGGCTTCATCAGCGCGCAGTGGAACGGAGCGCTCACCGGAAGCTGCACGGCGCGCCGCGCGCCGGCCGCTTTGGCGAGTTCGATGGCCCGGCCTACTGCCCCCGCGTGTCCGGCGATCGCCACCTGATCCGGCGAATTGAAATTGGCCGCGCTCACCACTTCACCGCCGGCCGCTTCCGCGAGCACGGCTTCAAGCTTGCCCTCCGGCAGCCGCAGAAGCGCGGCCATCGCTCCCACTCCTGGCGGCACGGCCTCCTGCATATACCGGCCGCGGTTGCGGACCAGGCGAACGGCGTCGGCGAATCGCAGGCTGCCCCCGGCCACCAGCGCGGAGTACTCTCCCAGGCTGTGCCCGGCCACGTAGTCCGGCCGCCAGCCCGCCTCCGCCAGCACGGCGAACGCGGCGGCGGAAACCGTAAGCAGCGCCGGCTGAGTGTTCTCGGTGAGCTTGAGCCGATCCTCCGGCCCTTCGAAACACAACATGGATAGAGCGAATCCAAGCGCCTCGTCGGCTTCTTCGAAGACGCGGCGGGCGGCGGGATAAGCCTCGGCGAGGGCCTTGCCCATGCCCGCCGCCTGCGATCCCTGCCCTGGGAATAGAAATGCTGTTTTCGGAGTCAAAAAAGATTATAACTGTGCCGACTCCGGCCCGCTTCGTCCGATCCGATACAATTATGAATGTGGAGATCATGGAACAATCAACGCCCGTCAGCCGCTGGAAAAGCTTCCGCGAGATGACGCGCGACGTTCGCCGCGGCTTTATCGCCGAGTGGACCGTCACAATCATCCTGCTGCTTTTCGCTACCACCAGCCTGGTTCAGGCTTTCGTGATCCCCAGCGCATCCATGGAAGACACGCTGCTGATCGGCGATCATGTGCTGGTCGACAAATTGGTTTACGCGCCTGCGGGGACCGCTGCCCATGCTCTCCCGTATCGCGACGTTCGCCGCGGAGACATCATCGTCTTCCGCTATCCGTTGGATATCAGCAACGACTACGTCAAGCGCGCCATCGGAATTCCGGGCGATCGGATTCACTTCGAGAATCAGAAGCTGGTTCTCAACGGCAAGCGCGTGGACGAGCCTTACGTCAAACACATCAGCTCCTACACGGATACGTACCGCGACAATTTCCCAACCTATACCGGAGTTCCGCTTCGCGAGCGGGCCAAGGAGATGCTGGACAACGACGTCGTGAACGGCGAGCTGGTGGTTCCCAAAGGTTACGTCTTCGCCATGGGCGATAACCGCGACGATTCCGACGACAGCCGTTACTGGGGCCTCGTGCCGCGCGAGAACATCGTGGGAACGCCGGTCGTCTTGTATTGGTCGTACGAAGCCTCCACGCAGGACCTCGTGAACGGAAACATCGGAATCGATCACATCATCGACGTGATCATTCACTTCCCGACCAAAACGCGCTGGAAGCGCACGTTCAAACTCATTCACGGATACCCTCTGAATTAAGGCCGGCGGTGGCCGGCGCGCCGTCGCTACGCACGCGCGCGATTCGACAGGTCAGTCATGAAGCGCATCGCTATTGTCCTCGCAGTAACACTCCTGATGTTTGGTTGCCGGTCGCCGCTGGGGTCCGGTTCAAAAAGCTCGGAGCCGCGGGTTCTGCCGAACGGGTCCGCTGCCATCCGGGGGCCGCTGCTCTCGTATGCGGATGTGGTGGACCGCGTTGCGCCGGCCGTCGTGACCATTCGCGCCAAACAGCGCATCCGCGCTCCGCGCCAGTTCCAGTTCTTTGACGACCCGTTCTTCCGGCAGTTTTTCGGTGGCCAAGTCCCTCGCGGCGAAGGCGGCGGCGAAACGGAGGAAGCCCTGGCTTTGGGCTCCGGCGTGATCGTCCGGTCGGACGGTTATATTCTCACCAATCACCACGTGATCGATGGCGCCCAGCAGATTGAAGTGGATCTCACCGGCCGCCACACGTATTCCGCGCGGGTGATCGGATCGGACCCGCCCAGCGATCTGGCCGTATTGAAAATCGATGCCGGCGGCCTGTCCATATTGGAGCTGGGCGATTCGGACCAGGTGCGCGTCGGCGACGTGTGCCTCGCCGTGGGCAATCCGCTGAATGTCGGCGAGACGGTCACCGCCGGCATCATCAGCGCCAAGGGCCGCGCCAGCGACGCGGGCAGCGGCAGCTTCCAGGATTTTCTGCAAACCGACGCCCCCATCAATAAGGGCAACTCCGGCGGCGCGCTGGTGAACTCGCGCGGCGAACTCATCGGCATCAACTCCCAAATCGCCACCGTGCCTGGTTCGGGGGGAGGCAATATCGGCATCGGCTTCGCCATCCCTTCGAACATGGCCAAGAGCGTGATGAGTCAGTTGATCGGCAAGGGAAGCGTGAAGCGCGGCATGCTCGGCATCAACATCGAAGATGTCACGTCGGACCTGGCCGCCAGCATCAAGATGAAGGAAGCGCGCGGCATTCTGGTGATCAACGTGAACCCCGGCCAGCCTGCCGAGCGCGCCGGTCTGAAACGCTACGATGCGATTCTTCAATTGAACGGCAAGGACGTGAGCGATACAAATTCCTTCCGCAATTCGATTGCGGGCCTGGCGCCGGGCACGCAGGTCACCCTTACCGTTTGGCGCGACGGCGCGCAAATCGAGATCCGCGCCACGCTCGGCGAACTCACTCCCGAAACCGCTCAGTCCACCAGTCGGGGCGGCGGCGATTCCGACGAATCCGGCGGCCGCCTGGGCGTCAGCGTCGAGCCGCTCACACCGAGTGTGGCCTCTCAGTTGGGCCTGCCGCGGAACTCGCAGGGAGTCGTGGTCACCGACGTTTCGCCATCCAGCCCCGCATCCGACGCCGGTATTCGCCCCGGAGACGTGATCCGCGAAGTGAACCGCCAGCCCATCCGCACCGTAGACGATATTAAGAAAGCCTTGCAGCGCTCCGACCGCCAGGCCCTCCTGCTGATCGAACGCCAAGGCCAAGTCTCCGCCATCGTCGTCCGCCTGCAATAATGGGTCAGCCTGATCTGCGCGATTTATGGGCGTGTGGTATGGTGTCCGCGCTACGAATCGACAATGCGAACGGCATGATTAGGCCGCCGATGAACACGGATAAACGCGGAGCTTACGGGACCTTCCGATCTCATCGGCGTGCATCGGCGTTCATCTGCGGCTGCAAAATCTTACGTGGGACGGAACGCTAGCGAACCACGCGTGATTGCGTAAACACGCATGAAGAAATTCTCAGGCAAGCGCGGCAGTTCCGGAACGCACGCCCGGCGAAAGCCCGGTTCTTCACGGGAGCTAGTCGTGCTTTACGAGGACGACGCCGTCGTGGCCTTGAACAAACCCGCCGGCCTCAACGCCGTGCCGGTCGAAGGCTCCGACGCTCCCTCCGCCTGGGCGCTTCTTTCCGCGGAGTTGAAGCCCACCAGAAAGCGGGCGTTTGTCGTCCATCGCATCGACCGTTTCACCTCCGGCATCCTTCTTTTTGCAAAGACCGAAGCGGATCGGGACGCGCTCGTGCGGCAGTTTCTAAACCATACGCCCGTGCGGCGATATCTAGCCGTAATTCGCGGGCGCCTCGCCGCCAGAGAAGGAACGCTGGTTCACTACTTTCGAAAAGAAGGAATGTTTCAAGCGTTGACCGCCGAAGGCGACCCCAAGGCCGCTCGCGCCGAACTCCAGTACCGCGTGGAACGCCCTCTTCGAGCCGCTTCGCTCGTTCAAGTCACTCTCGTGACTGGATTGCAAAATCAGATCCGGGCGCAGTTCTCGGCAATGGGTCACCCGGTGATCGGAGACAGAAAGTACCACCCGGAGGAAGCCTCGGAGCGCCGGATCGCTCGTGTCGCGCTTCACGCCGCGCATCTTGAGATCGCTCACCCGCGCTCGGGAAACACCGTTTCCATCGATTGCGAGCCACCCGCGGACTTTCAGTCTCTCGTTCGAGCGTTAAATATTCGCTCAGCCTGATCTGCGCGATTTATCGGGCGCCGCTACCCCTTCCCCACCGCCGCCATCACCAGCGCCGCCGCTCCCAGGAACGCCCCAAAGGGCAGTTCGTACGTGGATGCGTCCTCGCCCCTAATCTTGATGTAGGCGTACCCGATCACCGATCCCGCAATGGACCCCACAAACAGCGCCAGCAACGATCCCCCCAGGCCGAGGAACGCCCCGATCATTGCCATCAGCTTCACGTCGCCAAATCCAAGCCCTTCGCGCCGCCGCACTTTCGAATAGAGCCAGCCGAACAACCACAGAAACCCCGCGGGCACTACCGCCCCGGCGGCCGCTTCCAATAGAGAGGCAACGCTTCCGGAGATCTCCGTCCCGGCCAGCGATGCGACAATCGGCTCGATCTGGCGCGGCATCGGCGTCATGTACGCGAATGCCAGGCCCGCCACAATTCCCCCCAGCGTGATCTCATCCGGCAGAATCCGCGCCTCCAAATCGCAGAAGACCAGCCCGATGAGCATCGCCGCGAATACGCACGCCTTGACTCCCGCGAACAGCGTGTTCGCATTCCACCAGAAGTACGCAAACGCGGCCGCCGTCAGCAGCTCCACAATCGGATACCGCATCGAAATGGGAGCGTGGCAGCGGCGGCACTTCCCGCCCAGCAGCGCGTAGCTGAGGATCGGAATGTTGTCGTACCACGCAATGGTCTCATGGCATCTCGCACAATGCGACCGCGGCCGAACCACCGAGAGGTTCTGGGGCCAGCGATAGATACAGACGTTCAGGAAGCTGCCGATCAGCAGTCCTAACAGAGCCGCGACGATCGTCTCGATCATGGGATCACCCGCCGGTATACCTCTATCGTAGATCGCACCATGCGCGCGACGCTAAATCGCTCCGTCACCGTCCGGCGGCCCGCATCGCCAAGCCTCCTCGCCAGTTCCGCATCGCCGAGAATCGCGCGCATCGCCTCGGCGATCGCCACGGGCGCGTTCGCGGTCAGAATGCCGTTCTCGCCATGGCGGATGATTTCCTGCAATCCGCCTACCGCGCTCGCAATCACGGGAACTCCGGCGGACATCGCCAGCAGCACGGCCGAGCCAAGTCCCTCGCTGTGCGTAATGTAAACGAATAACCGGGCGCGCTCCAGATCGCGCTCCAACGCGTCGGAAAACAGCAAATCCACTCCTGCCAGTCTGGCGGCCTCGGCCGCGAGGGCCGCGCCCTTTTGTGGATCGCCGGTCTCCGGCGCTACCACCGAAGCGCCTGGCGCCTGCGCCGTCACTACCACCGGAACGCCGTCGTACACTACCGAAATCTTCGCCGCCGGCACGCCGCGTTCCAGAAGCGTGGTCTTTACGAACTCGGAGACGGCGATGAATTGAGCCGCACGTCCGTACTTCCATCTGGATGCTACGGAGATCGGGCACTTTCCGCTCGGCGCAAACGCCACACGGCGCGAAACCACCAGCGGCGCGCCGCCGGCGAGCGCGGCGAGCGTATGGCTGCGAGCGTCGTGGGCATGAGTCACATCGTGCTTGCGCGCCTCGGCCGCCACTCTCGCGAAGGTCAGAGGAGCCACGCGGCATCCGGCGCGCTCGGCGGCTCCAAAAAGCGGCCCCCCGGCGCGCGCCAGCAGCGTCGATTCCACTCCTTCGGCTTCCAGGCCCTCGATAAGCCGCAGAGCTTGCCATTGGCCTCCGCGCATTTCCTTTCCCGCGTCCAGATGCAGCGCGCGCATCAGCTCATGTTTCTCGCTTTGGAGTATTTCAAAAACGTGTAGAACGCAGCCATGTGCGCGATCATCAGCCCCTCCGCGCCATCCAGGAATCCGCGCTGAAGAACGTAGCTCTTGAAGAACGTCCAGGCCGGGTCCGCCACCAGTCTCCAATAAGGAATACCGACTTTGCGCGCGGCCAGTTCCTGAGCCGCCAGCGTGGTGTAGCGGTCTACAGTCTTCACGTGCTCCACCAGAGAATCGCAAGTGAAGTGCAGCAGGTTGTTCTCCAGTTTGCCGACGCGCCCCTCCACGTGTACGCTCTCATGTACGAAATCGCCTACGAAGCAGGCCTTCCCACGGTGGTACAGCCGCACTTTGCGGTCGGGATACCATCCGGAGTGCATGATCCACCGGCCCAGATAGCGCGCCAGCCGGGGCATGGTGTACGCGTCGTACTGCGGCGCGGATTTCTTCAGCGCCAGAATTTCCGAATCCAACGCCTCGGAAAGCGACTCATCCGCGTCGAGCGAGAGAATCCAGTCGTGGGTGGCTTGCTCCGCCGCCCAGTTCTTCTGCGCCGAGTAGCCCCGCCAGTTGGCGTCGATCACGCGCGCGCCCAGGTTCCTCGCCAGTTCCACCGTGCGGTCCACCGAGCCGCTATCCACGATCAGAATTTCGTCCGCGCACCGCAAGCTTTCGATCGCGCGGCTGATGTTGCGCTCCTCGTTCAGCGTGATGATGGTGGCCGTGATTTTCATGGAAGCGAGCGGAACACGAACTTATAAACCGCCGTCGACGATCGGCGCCAGCGTGAAACAAAGGACGAATACGGCCAGCGCCGCAAATCCGAGTTTACGCCTCCCCGGCGACAGTTCCGTATCGTCGCAGATCGCCGGATGCCGCCGCCCCAGCCAGAAAAACAGGACGGCCCATAGCAGCCAGCCGAGCCAAAACCAGCCCATCGGCACGCAGCACCGCGCAGGCAACCCTCGAGACCAGCCGGTGCCGGTTCGGAAAAAACGAATAGAGAATGTGGCCGCCGTCAAGCTGCCCGATCGGCAGCAGATTCAGCGCGGTAGCGAACATCCCCACCCACGCCGCGCGCGCCACCGGATGCAGGTAAACGTCCGCATGAGCCACGCCGGGAAAAATCAGCCGTTCCAGCAGCCACTGCAATCCGGGCGCGCCGAACTGGATCGAGCCTTGGTGGCCGATATCCGGGATGACTTTGGAAAATGCAAGTCCCACCGAAAGCGCCGGCAGCAGGAACACAAACCCGGCTAGCGGTCCCGCCGCGCCGATATCGAATAGAGCGCGCTTCGAATAGATCGGCGACTTCACCTTGATAAACGCGCCGAACGTTCCGAGATACGGCGAAGGCAGGAAATAGGGCAGGGAAGCGTCCACTCGATGGTACATGGACGCCAGGTAGTGCCCGAACTCGTGCGCCAGCAGAATCGCCATCAACGTCAGCGAGAAGGGAAGGCCCGCCGCCAGCTCCGCCGGATGCCGCCAAAAGAACGGATACATCGTGTACACCCGTTCCAGGGCGAATGGCGCGTTGCGGTTGAAATCGTACTGCATCGAGGCGCCCGCAACGGTCGTGCTGAGCAGAGTGACTCCGAACAGGAGCGCATGGAGCCAGTAGCGCGGCGGATTATAAACCGTTGAAACGATGAACCCGCGGCCGCCGGACTCGACTGCAAAACCGTCCGGCGCCGGAGACAGATCCTGAGAGGACACAATAGCGGCCGCCTGCAGAATACCTACTGCAGCGTCTGCAACTCCTTGCCCGGTTTGAACCGCACGGCCTTGCCGGGCGGTATGGATACCTCGGCCCCCGTGCGCGGATTGCGCCCGATCCCCGTCTTCCGCGGCTTCACATTAAACACTCCAAAGCCGCGCAGCTCGATTCGGTCCCCCAACTCCAATGCTTTCTTCATGGACTCGAAAACGGTCTCGACCGCCATCTCGGCTTTTGTCTTCGTGATGCCGGTACGGTTCACGACCTCATTTATGATATCGAGCTTGATCAAAAAAGCCTCCTTCTCGGCGTCGGGGACAGGCTTTGCACCCGCAACGTTCAAACCCATGATAAGATTGAATTTATTCCATGTCAAGCGACGCCGCCGGGCGGTCAAAAGTGGGGCAGGCGCTTCCGCCTGCCAACCGGCCGCAGGCCGGAGTCGAGCGCCACCAATCGGAAAGCGCACTCACGAAAGCCTCTATCCTGCTCCCCGATGACTTTCGCCGCGCCTGCGGGCGCTTCGCCACGGGCGTTGCCGTGGCCGCGGCTATGGATCCTTCCGGCGTCCCCCACGGACTCACGGTCAGTTCCGTGGCCTCCGTGTTCTCGCGCCGCCCCTGCTGCTCTTTTCCATTGGCCACGGCTCCGCGCTTCTTTCCGTTTTTCGCGCCGCCAGCCGCTTCGGACTGAGCTTTCTCTCCGAGGATCAACGCGACCTATCCGACCGGTTTGCCCGCAAAGGTCATGACCGTTTTGACGGCGTGGCATGGCGCTCGGGAGATTCCGGCGTCCCGCTCCTCACCGGCGCCCTGGCTCAAATCGAATGCTCGGTGTACCAACGCATCACCGCCGGCGATCACGATATCTTAATCGGCGAAGCCGTCGCCGCCCACGTCCATTCGGGAGAACCTCTGATCCACTTCGCCAGCCGCTACCACGCGCTCGCGCGCTGAGCAGCCCGTCGTCGCCGTGCCGCGACCGCGAGCGGCGGCCCCCCTTTTCCGTGCCGCGAGTGATAACGAGCGGTCGGACAGAGCCACAACCTTTCGCCAATCCTTCCGCGCAAGCTCGTACCCACCCGTCTCGCCAGCCGCTATCGCGCGCTAGCCTGCTAAACACGCCGCGAGGGGGGTCCGCGCTGAATGTCTCGCACATTGCGAAGAGCTCCGAAGGAGCGCAAGAATGTAGCCCACGGCGTGAGCCGTCGGGAAATGTTCGCGCAGCCGCCGAGCCCCGGCAGGGGCGAAAGAGCTGGGTGTACGGCGTTAGACTGAGTTTTCTATGAGCGGTCCCCTGTCTTATCTTCACGATCAACTCGAACAATGGCGCCTCGAAGGCACAATCCAGCGCCTGCGCATTCTGGAATCCGAAAGCGCCGCCGAATCGCGCTTCGACGGCCGCGAGGTAATCAACCTCGCCTCTAACAACTACCTCGGCCTCACCACGCATCCCAAGCTCCGCGAGGCCGCCATTGAAGCCACGCGCAAATACGGCGTAGGCTCCGGCGCCGTCCGCACCATCTCCGGCACCATGAGCCTGCACATGGCCCTGGAACGCCGCATCGCCGAGTTCAAGCATTCGGAAGCGTGCGTCGTGTTCCAATCCGGCTTCGCGGCCAACGCTGGAGCGGTCTCGGCGATCCTCGGCCCCGAGGACCACATCGTCTCCGACGAACTCAACCACGCCAGCATCATCGACGGTTGCCGCCTCTCCAGAGCCAAGATCCACGTCTTTCCGCACAAAGACGCCGCCGCGGCGGAACGCATCCTCGCGGAATTATCGTCGGCGCCCGGCCGCAAGCTGCTCATTACCGATGGCGTCTTCTCCATGGATGGCGATGTCGGCTCGCTCCCCGGCCTCGTGGATGCCGCCGAAAAGCACGGCGCCATCATGATGATCGATGACGCCCATTCTTCCGGTGTGCTGGGCCGCAACGGCCGCGGAACGGTGGACCATTTCAATCTGCACGGACGCGTGGATATCCAGGTCGGCACGCTTTCAAAAGCCATCGGCGTGCTCGGCGGTTACGTCTGCGGCAGCCGCGATCTCATCGAGTTCCTCTATCACCGCGCGCGCCCGTTCCTGTTTTCCACCTCGCACCCTCCCGGCGTCGCCGCCGCTTGTCTGGCCGCGTTCGACGTTCTGGAACAGGAACCCGAGCGCATCGAGCGTCTCTGGGAAAACACGCGTTACTTCAAAGCCGGCCTGACGGCCGCGGGCTTCAACACCGGCGCGAGCGAAACACCCATTACCCCGGTAATCGTGGGCGAAGCCGCGCTCGCCCACCAACTCTCGCGCGACCTGTTCGCCGAAGGCGTGCTCGCCACCGGCATCGGATTCCCCACCGTCCCCAAAGGCAAAGCCCGAGTGAGAACCATTGTCACCGCCACCCACACCCGCCCCCACCTCGACCGCGCCCTGGAGGCGTTTTCCAAGGTAGGTAGGAAGCTGGGGCTGGTTTAAGCGCTGATCCATTTGACATAGTACGCTCCGCATAGTATGTTGAACGTGTATGATCCGCTCGTTTCGGCGCCTGGAGACCAAGGCGATCCACGAGGGATTTGGCAGCCGGAAGTTTCGCGGAATCGAAGAGCAGGCGCGCAAGCGGCTCCGCTGGCTGGACGCCGCCACGAGTCTCACCGATCTGGGGGCCATTCGGGGCAACCGGCTGGAAGCGCTGAAAGGGGACCGGGCCGGTGAGCATAGCATTCGGATCAATGACCGCTGGCGGATCTGCTTCGCGTGGCGTGACGGCAACGCGCACGAAGTCGAGATAGTGGATTACCACTGAGAGAGGAGAACCATGGCACAGCGCAGGAAACTCCCGCCCATCCACCCGGGCGAGCTTCTTCGGGATGAACTCGGTGAGATTGGCGTCAGCCTGAACGAACTGGCGCGGGCTCTCCGGGTCCCGATGAACCGGATCAGCGCGATCGTCAATGGAAAGAGGGCGATCACCGTGGACACCGCGATGCGTCTGGCCCGGTATTTCGGCACGTCTCCGCAGTATTGGCTGAATCTTCAGGTCGCCTACGATCTGGAGGTTGGCAATCAAGAGATTCAGCCGCGGATTGAGAAAGAAGTACTGCCCCGGGCTGCCGCCTGAGCCCCGTTGGCGATTGCAGTATATCGCGCGCGCCCAGCGGCGCTCGCGCCGTTAAACTCCGCCCACGCCCGACGCCCTTCGTTTTGTCACGGACCCTCGTACATGCCGGAGTTTCCGCAGTTCTTGACCGTGCCACGTCCTCCATTCTGGCATTATGGAATTATGGCAACCAGAAAAATGACCTTCAGCGTACCCGAACCATTAGCGGTGGAGTTCTTGCGCAGGGTCATTTCACGCGACCGCTCGCGTTTCGTTAGTGAGGCCCTTGCTGCTCGATTGAAAGAGCGCGATGCGGCCTTGATCCGCGCCTGCGAAGTTGCGAATCGGGACCTGGATGTAGCCGAAATCGAAAAGGAATTTGACGCTATCGGCGACGAAATGGCGGAGCCATGGAAGTGATCCCGGAGCGGGGTGACATTTGGTGGGTAGCGCTCGATCCGACCCTCGGGGCGGAGATTCGCAAGACCCGCCCCTGCGTCGTGATTTCGGTGAAGGTCCTCAATGAAAGGCGAAGGACGGTGATCGTCGTTCCGCTGTCGAGTTCGCCAAAAGCCAGCCCGCCGATCCTGGTTTCGATCTCGTGCGATGGGCGCCCTGTCGTAGCAGTGTGCGACCAAATCCGCGCAGTGGCGAAACAACGCCTGCGTACTCGGCTGGGGCTCGTCACGGCCGCGGAAATGGCCGCGCTTGAGGACGCCCTCAGGCAAATCATGCAACTCGGATAACAGGAGGCTCGCACTTCCTCCGCCTCGCTCCGCGGCTGGATTCATCCCGCACGCCATCGCACCGAGCCGCGACTGGAGGGAGCGGAGGCCCGACGGTAAGTCGCGCCGCCTCCGCGGTGTCACATTTCCGCGAACGGCAACGCGAGGACATTCGGCGCCAAGGGCAGCCGGACCTCTCCGGGGTTAATCACAAACCCTGGCCCGGCCTTCTCTCCGAGATCTTCCTGGAAGGCGCGACTCCCACTTGCCAATGCCGGACGTGGCGTCGAGGATAGCTTCACCTCAATCGGAATTAACCTGCCGCCGGCTTCGACAACCAGATCGACTTCCGCTCCCGCCGACGTGCGCCAGAAGTGGACCTGAGGCTCTTCGCCTCGGCTTACGAAGGCTTTCACGATTTCGAGCAGAACGGCGGTTTCGAAGATTGGCCCGCCCAATGGACCTGCCGCGGCATGATCGGGATCCTTCAAGCCGGCTAGGTGGCATATCATGCCGGTGTCCGTGAAGGGCAACTTCGGCGTCTTGACCAGACGTTTCCCAATGTTGGCATGGTACGGCCACAGCACGATCACATGGAAGGTGGCTTCGAGCACCGAGAGCCACGCTTTGGCTGTATTCACCGCTACCCCAAGCCGGTCGCCGATCGGGAAGTCAGCTTCAAGGGCCAAGCCTCGGCGTTCACGAAGGAACCGGCGTTCATGCTGACGCTGGACGTGGATAAGGACGATTAGCCCGATTTCAAGGTTGACCCCTGCACCCCGCCCGCTGCCAAGAAAGCCGCGCCGGCGCCCGCTACTACTAAGAAGGCGCCAACCCCGGTGAAGAAGTAATGAAGATCCAACGTCTCGGAGCAATGGATGCCCGCACCGCTCCCCAGCGGGGCGGGCATCCGTGTCTTCCGGGATGGAACTGGCAGCCGGTGGGCGCGGCACCAGAAGCCTTTGCTGAACCTCGATTTCGGACGATTCCGTGGCGCGGGCATCCAAGCCGGAGGCGCTCTGGGCGAGGCCGAGATTTGTCTCAGCCTTCGAAAAGCCGGCGCGCCCAAATGGCCGCCGGCCAACCCTGCAAGCCTGGCGGTTAGCGCCAGTGTGCCCAGCATGGGCTGTGTCTTACCACTTGCTACGTACTGCACGGGGCCGATGGCGGCAACCGTAGCAAAGCGCACGGCGTAGCCGCGAAGCGAAGCCGAAGGAAGCGCCTAGCCAACCTTCGACTGTAGGGACACGAAGCGGCAGCGAGGCCGGGCGCCTGCGGACGGTTGGTTGGCCACAGCGACGCCCAACAGTTATCCGAGGCGCACACGGTAGAGCCGAGCGGCGCGCAGGGGAAGATCCGTCGTTTTACCCTTGGAAGCGCCGGAAGACGTCAGCGCGCCCGGCGGATCGGCGAAGTATGGAGCCGCCCTATCGACCGGGCGCCAGCGCGAGCGCTTTCACAACTTCTCGGATCAGTTCATCGGGAACGAACTTCGCCACGAAGCCATCCGCTCCGACCCGTTTCGCATGGGATTCGTTGGCCGAACCGGAAAGAGACGAATGGATAACCACCGGAACGGTTTTCAGTACGTCGTCTTCTTTCAACTGCCGGGTGAGCGTGAACCCGTCCATCTCCGGCATCTCCAGGTCTGTCAGCAGCATCGCGACTTTCCGGCTGATGGGCAATCCGGCGCTCCGGGCGTCTTGAGCCATGCTCTTCAGTTGATCCCACGCCTCTCTGCCCGTCTTCGCGCCCACAAATGGAAGCTTGCACCGGGTCAGAACCGCCTCGATTTGCCGGCGCGCGGCGCCTGAGTCATCGGCATAGACGATCACCGAGCCTTGCGGAATTTGCACGGACGGAACATAAGCGAGCTCCTCGCCGCTATTGAAACGGGACGGCAGGGTTTCTCGCAGGATCGATTCCACATCCAGGATCAGAGCCAGGCGAGCGCACTGCTCGTCTTCGTCCAGGCGGGCGAGGCTGGTCACGAGGGCGCCGCCCGAGGACTTTTCGGCGGAGACGACGCGATCCCACTCCAGGCGCACAATCTCTTCGACTTCCTCTACGGCGAATCCCTGAACCGAGCGCTCATACTCCGTGACCAGGAGAATGTTGCGTGCCGAGGGCGTACAACCCACCACCGAGGGAAGGTCGATCACGGGGATGATCTGGCCCCGGATATTCGCTACGCCCAGAACGTGCTTCGGAGATCCCGGCATGGGCGTGATGGAGGGCATGATCAGCGCTTCGCGCACTTTGAATACATTCATGCCGAAGACCTCGCGCGTCTTCGAATTTCGGTCCTCGCCCAGCCGAAAAATCGGGAGCTCGAATTTGTTTGTCCCGGCTAGTTTCGAGCGCTCGTCTACCTCCCGCATTACGTCACTCATGGCGCGACTCCTCAACTCCGCTTCTGGCCGATCGCGGCGCTCAGTTCGTCCAATTTGTCGAGTAATTCCTGCTCGATGCGTGTCAGCTCAGATCCCTGGCGCAGCGCTTCTTCCCCGTCCCCGGTCTCGACGGCCGTGCGGATTCCGCGGGCGGTCAGATAGAGCGCAGCGTAAGGACCTCCGATCTCCCGAAAAGCGGCAACCTGTCCGAAAGATTCCTTGCCGGCGCCCTCATACCATCGGCCGAAGCCGGACAGACGATGGTCCGGCAACTCACCCGAAGCCTCGGATACGGACCGGTTCCCAATCTCTGCCAGGATGTTCCGAACGAAAATCTTGACATCATTCGTCGCCGACTCGATGTTCATGACCGCCACTGTGTTATGAAGAGTCTGAACTCGCTCCCCCAGCGAAAGCGTGACTGACTCCGCGCCGTGCGCAGTCTGTTCGGCCGAGTGACTGGTCTTTTCGATCGATCTGGCGGAGCCGTCGATGTCGAGGATGTTGCTTTGTACTTCTTCGGTGGCCTTCTGCACGCGCTTGGACAGATTGCGTACTTCGTCGGCGACCACGGCAAAACCGCGGCCATGCTCTCCGGCCCTGGCCGCCTCGATGGCGGCGTTCAGCGCCAGCAGGTTGGTCTGATAGGCGATCTCCCGAATGGTCTGTGCGATTCGACCGATCGCGCCAACCTGTGCAATCAGTCCCTTGGAAGCTTTGCGGCTGTCCGCCACCGACTGCGCAAGCCCATTCAGTTTGCCGCCGACGGCCTTCATGGCCCGATCGGTCTCTCCGGCCAGTCCCATGAGCGCATCGGCGTGCTCGGACGCCGCCTTGCTCATGCTCCCGATAACCTGCTCGGCGAGTTTCCCGTCGCTGATGTTGCGCCAGGAGGCATGGAATGCAATGACCTGTCCGGCGCGATTGCAGACAGGCGTGAACTTCAACGTGAACGTCCCGCCGCCAAGGAGCAGTTCCGTGGTGTGCGCACGGGCCGGATCGGCGGCCAGAGCCCGGAAGATATTCCGAATGCGCTCCGGATCTTTGTGAAACTGATGGATCGAGCAGCCAAGGGCCTTTCGAACGTCCGCCCCTCGGAGGAGAGGATTGAGCCGCCTGTGATTGAGGCTCATGGCTTCCAGCGCGGCGCGGTTCATGAAGAGGATGCGGTTTTCCATGTTCTCGTCGGCCTCGCACAGCATTTCGAGGCTCGATAGCGGCTCCAGCAGCCGCCGCGCATACTCCAGAAGCCGTTCCCGTTCGGAGTTCGCCAGCCGCTGTTCCGAAGATATTGCGGCGCGCCGGGCCTCGCGGCCCGCAGGGCGCGCGCCGGAACTGGCGCCGCTCCGGCGAGGGCGCGCCGCGTGGGAAGGCTTCGCCTTTGCTTCCGGATTCGCGTCCTTGCCGGGATGAAGACGATTGGGGATGACCATGTTAGCCTGCATTTCTCACACTCCTTCTACTGCGGCGCGCGATAAGGCCGCGTCTACTTCGTTGCGCTCGGGCCCAGGGGCGCCCGTGCTCGACGTACTGCTCAAGTACGCCTGCGCGCGCTGAGCGTCGCGCGCCTCGTATCCACGGCCTTCTCACGCGCCTCGCCACGAACGGGTGTGAGAAATGCACGCTACCCATTGAAAGCTCCTTTTACCGGGAAATCGCGGTTCCGACGGTCAGACCGTCGAACCAGTCCAGGAAACGTCCCACGTTCTTGCCTGCATAAATCGCTCCGTGCTGAGGACAGAGGTAATCGATGTCCATCCGGCGAACGCGGTCGATCCAATTCTTTTTGGCGGCGTTAGAGGGCATCCAGCGCCGATGAAAATACTCGGCGTGCTGAATATGCTCGTCAAATTCCCTGGCGGATTCCGCTCCCTGGCGCCCGCCGACCCAGATGCCGTGACCGGGGGGCAGCAGGGCCGTTCCCACATCGCCGCTGAAGAGGACCTTTGCTTCCGGGTCATAAACGTGGAAATTCGCCGATGCATGCAAATAGTGCGCTGGAATGAACTCCAGCTTGTGGCCGCCGATCACCATATCCCCGCCTTCGTCGGGCGTGCCGATCAGGTCCGCTTCCAGCGCTCCATAGTGCCGGATGAAGCCCTCCCACAGGCTGGGCACGTGCCACTGCAATTTGTCGTTGCACGCGTTCCACAAAGGAAGGCTGGAGGCAATATCCGGGTCCTGGTGCGATACGAACGCTTTGGCTACCGACGTGGGCGGCACGACCTCGGCGACAGCCGCGACGACCTGCGGGAAAATCTCGTAACCGCCCGGGTCCAGGATGGCGCTCTGCCCGTTGGACTCCACGATGTACACGTTGGAATCGATGACGCGACGCTCTTCCTGGTCGTAGAGCACCCACCAACGGTGATTTCCCGCTTCAAATACCGGCGCTGCTTTCATGCAGTACCTCCTCCAATTCGGCGCGATATCTCCAGATGGCATCCCTGACCTTGGATACCGCAAGACCCATCTCGTGCGAGACGCGCATCAGCGGCGCGCCGCTCCGCTCGGAAAGCGCCGCCTCGATCCGCCCGTTGGTCACCACGTATTCCTGCTCCGTGATGCCTTCCTGCAGCCGCGTGACCGTCTCGACCAGGTGGCGCAGAATCGCTATCCCTTCGGCATCCTCCGCTTCGGCGTCGCGCCGCCAGTTCACTTCCGCTTGGGCAAGAAAGGAGCTGGAGCGGCCGTTCGCGCTCGCCATTTCCGCCGCGCGACGGAACATCTCGGTAAAGCGGGCGTGTTGCAAAACGCGCATCTGCACCCGGACCAGCGGCGCGACCGATTGCTGCAAGGGAGCCGCCGCGTCTTTCAGGTGCACGGCCTGCTCCCGGAACGCCTGAGCCACCACGCCATACCCCGCCAAATTGTTCCCGTGCCGCTTGACCAGAACCATGGCATTCAGTGCGCGGCGGTCAATCTCGTGCAACGAGCGTTCGATGGTGCGTCGCGCGCAGGAGGACGCGTCCATGATTTGCATGATGCTCCGAATCTCCATCAACGCTCTCCTTCCCTGGCGGCGGCTGCGGCGCCGAGCGCCGCCGCATCCAGAATCAGGACTACATTGCCACGTCCGGAAATCGTAGCGCCCTGGTACAGGTTGGGGCCGGGGAAAAAGTCGATGGGCTTCACCACGGAATCCTCGTTGCCCAGAACTTCGGAGACCACAAACAGACCGCGTTCGGTCAGCACGCCCTCGACGCTCTCGCGGCCGAGATCGAGCTGCCGATCCTGCAAGATCGCGCCCAGGTCCACTACCGGCACGATGCGCGTGCCATCCACGCGGTAAGTCACGTGGCCGGCAAGGCGATGCACGCGGTGCTCTTCCACATCCGTGAGGCTATCGATAGCGGAGATCGGCAGCGCATAAACATCCTGGCGAACCCGCAGGTAAAGCACCGGAAGCACGGCAAGGGTAAGCGGAAACTCCATCGCGATGCGGGTACCCTGGCCGGGAGTGGTGTCGATCGAAAGGCGGCCCCGCAGCTTGTTGGTTGTTTCCTTGACCACATCCATGCCCACGCCACGGCCGGAGAGGTCCGTCGCCCGATCTTTGGTGGAGAAGCCGGGCCGAAATATCAGCTCGAGCGCTTCCTGCTCCGAAAGGCGCGCAGCCTGCTCCGGAGTGATTACCTCCTTCTCGATGGCCTTCTGCACGATCAGCCGGCTGTCGATTCCCTTACCGTCATCGGAAACCTCGATCCGCACCTTGTCGCCCAGATGAATCGCCACAACCCGCAGCAGGGCAGCGGAGGGCTTGTTTGCGCTCGTCCGCGCCGCCGGCGGCTCGATGCCATGATCGAGGCTATTGCGCACCAGATGGGTCATCGGACCCGATAGAGCGTCCACCACGGTCTTGTCGATTTCCACTTCCTCGCCGACGATTTCCAGCTTGACCTCCTTGTTCAGGTGGCGCGACAGGTCCCGCACCACTCGGGGGAGTTGTTGGAACAGGCGCCTGCACGGCTGCATACGCAGGCGCATCACCGTGCGCTGAAGATCGCTCACCCTCAGGTCCATCTCCCGCTCGGTGCGGGACATGACCTCGTCTTCTTTGCCCATACCGCCCACAGCGGAGGTGAGGCGGTTCCGCAGGAGGACCAGTTCTCCAACCTGGTTCATCACCGCATCAAGCCGATCGGCATCTACGCGCAACGAGTTCTCAACCGCTTCGGCGCCTTTCGGAACGGACCTCGGAGGAGGAGAGGCCGGAGCGGATGAGACGGCTTCCGCCCCTGGAACGTTCGCTGCAGAGGGTATCGATCGCGGTTGAGCAACCGAGGCGGCCGATTATACGGATGCGTCCGGCGTCTCTGCAATCGTTGCGGCCTGCGCACCGGTCGGCGCAGAGGCGACCGCGGAGAGGGAGCCGCCGAATTCAGACTCCGCGCCGGCGAGCGTTTTGATGATCCGTCCCAGATCGGCCGGACCGGGACCGGGCTCCCGCTCCTCCGCAAGCGTCCGAAACATCGCATCGAGAACGTCGATGCCGTTGAGAATGGCGTCGATGCGGGCGGACGTCACGGGCAGTTCGTGCGAACGAAGCTTGTCCAGAAGGTCTTCGAGAGCGTGAGCCCAACTCACCAGGTGGTTCGCGTCCAGGAAGCCGGCCCCGCCCTTGACGGTATGGAAGGCGCGGAAGATGGATGCGAGCGTTTCGTCGTTGCCGGGATCCGCTTCAAGGCCCAGAACGTCTCTCTGGGCCTTCTCCAGCAGCTCTCGCGATTCGGTCAGATAGTCCTGCAGGAACTCCAAGTCCATGACGGCGCCACACACACTATCGCCCGTCGAGGCAGGTTCCTTTAGGCGCCGGAGACACTTTTTGTAAAGGTCTGGAGAAAACGCCCGCAAGCGGCCGAGGCAGGCCTGGAGGCCTGCCTCACTGGCTTACGCTAGATCGAAGCGCTCCTGATGGAGTTGTTGATCGCTCTTGACGATTACGGTGCGGCCTAGGATCTCCTCCAGTTCCTGGAGGTAGGTGTTCTGATTCGATTTCAGAAGCTTGGCGACCTCGGGGGCGACTCGCAGCATCACGTCCTTGCCTTCCACGGCGCCGGCGATCTTGTGGGCTTCCTGTAGGATTTCGCCGACGACAGTCTGAGGGCTCTTCACGTAGCCGGCGCCTTCGCAATAGGGGCAGGGCGTGCAGAGCGTGCGCTCGAGGCTTTGCTTGACGCGCTTCCGGGTGATGGCCACCAGGCCGAAATCGTTGTACTGGAGAATCTTGTACGGGGCGCGGTCGGCGCGCATGGCTTCTTCGAGAACCTGCATCACCTTCTGGCGATTCTTGCGCTCGTCCATGTCGATGAAATCGACCACGATGATGCCGCCCAAATCGCGCAGGCGGATCTGACGCACGATTTCCTTGATGGCGTCCGTATTGACCTTGACGATGGTGTCTTCCAGACGGTTGGACTTGCCGACGAATTTTCCGGTGTTTACGTCGATAGCCACCAGCGCCTCAGTCTGGTTGATGACAATGTGCCCCCCGGACTTGAGCCACACCTTGGGACGCAAGGCGCGCTCCAATTCCGCCGTAATGCCGAACTCATCGAAGATAGGCGTGGAGCGAGTGTAGAGCTTCACGCGGCTGACTAGCGCCGGCTGGAAGCGCTCGACGAAGCGGAGAACGCTCTCGTAGGTCTCCTCGTTATCCACCCAGATGCTCTTGAACGCGGAGGTGAGCTGATCGCGGAGTACGCGCTCGACCACGTTGAGATCGTAGTGAATCAGCGCGGGAGCCTTGCGGCGCTCGGCCTTCTGGCGGAGGTCGAGCCAGAGGTTGTATAGGAACATCATGTCCGCGCGCAATTCTTCCTCGGAACGGCCTTCGCCCGCGGTTCGGACAATATAACCGCCGGGGATGCCGGCGCGGTTGGACTGGAGAATGCGCTTCAGGCGGGCGCGCTCCTCGTCGCTGGGGATCTTGCGCGATACGCCCATGTGCTCGACGGTGGGCATGT
This sequence comes from Terriglobia bacterium, assembly GCA_963783505.1. Lineage (GTDB taxonomy): Bacteria > Acidobacteriota > Terriglobia > Bryobacterales > Bryobacteraceae > BOG-224. Next base: position 24,774 of record CAWAOP010000035.1, read on the forward strand.
ACACCAGGAAGCGGCCGGGCAGGGCAATGTGAGAGGTGATGCGCGCGCCCTTCTGGCCGAGCGGCTCCTTGGCGATCTGAACGATGATCTCCTGGCCTTCCTTCAACAGGTCGGAGATGGACGGGCCGGCGCTCTTTTCGGGCTTTTCGGCGCGGGCTTCCGGCGCGGGGCGCGGAGCGGGACGCGGCTCGGCGGGGGCCGGGGCCGTACGGATTTCAGCCGGCGGCGGCGCGGGCGCGCGCTGCGCTTCTCCCTCGGCGGGCTGGGGGCGGTTCTCGCGGTTCTTGCGCCTCATGCGGCGCGACATACGGTGCTGATACCGCGGGCTCTGCTCGCGAAGCTGAGCGGTGAGGCTGGTGGGGATGCGGGCCGGTTCCGGGCCATCCTCGGATGCCGCGGGAGCGGCCGTCCCGGCGGGTTCTCCCGGTTGATCCTCGGCGGATGGAGTGGCGATTTCAGCTTCGGCAGCCAGTTCTTCCCCGGCAGCCTCGGCGGAATCGGCTTCGCCGGCTTCGGCCGTAGCGCCTTCCGCAACGTCGGAAGCCGCCTGCTCGGCAGCGGGTTGTTCTTCCACTGCCAAAGCGACCGATTCTTCGGCCGGTCGGGCGGCCGGTTCTTCCGGCTCGGCAGCGGCTGACGGCTCCTCCGCTGGCGGCGCGGCAGCTTCCGCGGCCGGCGCTTCCGGCTCGGCGGGAGCCTCCTCTTCCGCAGGCGGCTCAGGGATTCCAGCGGCCTCAACGACCTCGGTTTCGCCGGTCTCGGCCTCTTCGCCGCCGATGAATGCGGATTCCATGGCTGCGTCGCCGGCTGCCTCGTCGGCATCGGCTAGCGGTTCAGACGCCAGATCCTCGGATTGCGGTTCGGCGACGAATTCGGACTCGGAAGAAACGGGTTCGGGTTCGGCGCCATCCTCGTGGTGGTACTTGGCGAGCGATTCGCCGGGGAGCACGATGAAATCGTCCGGCGTGGACCCGGCTGACACAGGCGCGGGCGCTGGCGCAGGCGCCTCCGCTTCCGGCGGGCGGCGCCCGACGGAGTAGAACTTCGATTCGGGGAAACCATGTCCGCTGCGCTGCTGTCCCCGGCGGCGTCCGCGGCGTCCGCGGTGATCGCGGTTGTCATGCCCCTCTCGATTATCCCGGTTGTTGCGGAGGTCGCCGCCTTCGCGGCGCGGCTCCACAACGGGTATCGGAGCGGCGATAGCTTCGGGAGCCGGCTCGGCCGGCGCGGTTTCCGCCGGCGCGACGGGCTCGGCCGGTGCAGCCGCTTCCACGGGTGGCGGAGACGGGGCTTGATCGCGCGATCCGCGGCCAAGCTTCATGACCTGTTCTTCGACGCTGGTGACGACTTTGTCGTACTCTTCGTTATCCTCGAAGAAATCCGAAACGTAGAGGAACGCGTCGCGATCCAGTCCCAGATCCACGAAGGCGGACTGCATGCCGGGGAGGACACGCGTAACGCGGCCCTTGTGAATGCTCCCGGCCAGGGAGTATTCGTTTTCCCGTTGGTGGTAGACTTCTACCACCTGATCGTCTTCCATGAGCGCCACGCGGGTTTCGTGACGGTCGGCTGAGATGATTAATTCCTTCGCCATCGGCTGCCTCCGGGGGAGCGCGGTGGATTCCGTGTGGTAGGCGGGCGCCCTGCGTGGGTTTCAACGTCCCCTCAGCGAGGGAACGGATGCTTCTCAAACCGTAAACTCACGCTGGCCGGAGGCGGAGACGCTTTCTCGAACGCCAACCGGCCGGGAACCGCCACGCCTGGGTGAGCGCGTACGCGCCGCCAACCCCGCGGTATCTACTGGCTCCCGATCCATTTCCTCCACGGCGAAGGCTACAGGGCCTCGCGCCGCACGCTAATTGATAAACCTTCTGAGGCGGACGTTATTCACCAGCCCCAAAGCCAAAAAACTCGACCAGATGTTGGAACCGCCGGCGCTCATGAAAGGCAACGGTATTCCCGTCACCGGCATCCGCCCAACCACCATGCCGACATTCACCAGTACATGGAAAAGCAGCAAGCCCGCCACTCCCATGCAGATATACATGCCGGCGCGATCCGGCGCCGTCTGCGCATTCTGGACGATGCGCATGATCACCACGAAATACATCGACAGCATCACAACCACGCCCGCGAATCCCCACTCCTCGGCGAAAGCCGAGAAAATGAAATCCGTATGCGGAACGGGAAGAAACCCGAGCCGCGTCTGAGATCCTTTCGTTACTCCCTGGCTGCCAAGCATCCCGCCCGAGCCCACGGCGATCTGGGACTGAATCAACTGATACCCGGTCCCCCGCGGATCGCGCTCGGGATCCATGAAACTCAGCAGCCGCGCGCGTTGATAATCCTTCAAAATATGCGATCCCACCGGCAGCATCAACGCCACCAGCAGCGAGATGGCCAAGACCGCCATCACCGCAACGTACTTCCACCGCAGCCCCGCCAGGAACGCGCCCACCAGCAACACGGCAAGATAGGTTAGCGACGTTCCCAAGTCCGGCTCGGCGAGAACCAGCAGGACAGGGACGGCCACCAGGCCCGACAAAATCAGCATCTCCCGAATCTCAAGCTCGTCACGCCTGATATCGGTCAAATACCGAGCTACTAGCAATATTATCACCAGCTTGACGAATTCGGATACCTGCAGGCGAACCCCGAGCAACGGCACGAGTATCCAGCGGTGCGCGCCAAAAATCGTGCGGCTCAGGACCAGGGCGCCGAGCAAGGCGACGACCGACACGATGTACAGGCTGATGGCCCAGTGGGTCAAGGAGTGGTAATCGGTGGACATCGCAATCCACATTAGAACCAGGCCGCCGGCGATATAGAGAATCTGCCTCCACCATGCGTTGTGAAGGTTCGAATCGAGCGTGCAGCTATAAATCTGGTACACGCCGACGACGCAGATTAGCAGCACGACGAACAGCAAGGGCCAGTCGATATCGCGAAGTGAGAGGTGGCGAAACATGTTAGTGGGGGGGCGCGGCCTGCGGCCGCGGGGGCCGGGGGCCGGGGGCCGGGGGCCGGGGATGCGCGGCCTGCGGCCGCGGGGGGCCGGGGGTTCGCGGCCTGCGGCCGTGGGGGCCGGGGGCCGGGGGTCGGGGGCCGGGGAAAATCGCTGACTTAAGCGGTCTCACGGTTCAGTTCACTCCTTGATGAGGTGGCGACGCTTGCCCCAGCGGTTTGATCGAAGCAATTGCCCCCGGCAGGCCCAGCCAGGCGATGCCATTCGCTTTCCGCGTTTGTTCCTCACGTAGTTGCTGCAGCGCGGAGAGGCGGGCTTTCTTATCGAAATAGGCCTTGATGACGTCGCGCACCAGAGGGGCGACGTACTGGCCGTGGCCCGGAAAATTCTCGTACATCGCCACCACCACGATTTCCGGCGCGTAACAGGGGGCAAAGCCCTCGAAAAACACGGTATCCTGGCTGGTCCTTCTTCCGATGGATTTGGCGTACGCTTCGGAAGTGAGTTGGGCCGTTCCGGTCTTGCCGCAGACGGCGATGCCCGGCAGGTGCGCCCGTCCACCGGTTCCACCGGGCTCGTTCACTACGCCGTACATGCCGTCGACGATGTCCTTCAAGTTGTCGGGATTCAGCTTCCACTCGACCACGCTATCCTGCTCGGTCTTCACCAGCCGCGGGCGATGCCACACTCCGCCCATGGCCAACCCGGCCGTGGCGCGCGCCACCTGCAACGGCGTGGCGGTGATGGCTCCCTGGCCTATGGCTACGGAAGGAGTTTCTCCGGCGTACCACTTCTCATGGAAAGTGCGGAGCTTCCACTGGGTGGAAGGCATGATGCCCGAGGCCTCGTTGGGCAGGTCGACGCCGGTCTTGTGCCCGAAGCCCGCCATGTCGCCGTAAAACGCGAGATTGTCTATTCCCGCTTTGGCGCCGATGGTGTAGAAATAAACGTCGCAGGAATGCACCATTCCGGCGTGCAGCGAGAGGGTCCCGTGGCCCTTAGGCTCCCAGCAATGCTGGTAGGTTCCGTAGAGCGCGACGCCGCCGGTACAATGCACGGTGTACTTATCGTCGATGGATCCGGACTCGAGCGCGGCCAGAGCCGTGAACGGTTTGAACATCGATCCTGGCGGCGCCTGCGCCTGGATGGCTTTGTTCAGCAGCGGATGGTCGGGATTGTCATTGATTTCCTTCCAATCGCGCGGCTTGATGTGGACGGCGAATTTGTTGGGGTCGAAGGTCGGCCGGCTGACCATGGCCAGGACTTCGCCGGTGCGCGGGTCGAGCGCGACCACGGCACCGTTCTTGTGGTCCACGTGCAGTTCGGTGTTCGGCGAATCCATGCCCAGTTCGGCGACCGCTTGAAGATCCAGATCGATGGTCAGTTGGAGATCTTTGCCCGGAATGGCGGGCTTCTGCTTAAGGATCTGGCGAACGTGCCCGAGGCTATCCACCACCACCTGACGCTGGCCATCGACCCCCATGAGAGTGCTGTTATACTGGCGCTCGATCCCAAATTTCCCGATGACTTCTCCCGGCTCCAGCTTGGCGAATTCCGGCGTAGGCCAGCTCGTCTTCGTTGATTTCGCCCGTGTAGCCGATCAGGTGGGCCAACAGGCCGTTCTGCGGGTAGAGGCGGCGCTGGGTCTCGATCAATTCCATCTCGGGGAAGAAATCGCGGTGCGAATCGACAAAGGCCAGATCGCCGGCCGTCAGTTCTTCCTTGATGAAGATCGGCTCGTACTTGGGCCGCGAGCGGTAGCGGATGACGCGCTTCATCAGGTCGTCGTAATCCAGGTCGAGGCCCTTGGCGATGGCGGCCACGTGCTCTTCCTTGAGCAGCTCGCGCGCAAGGATCAACGTGTACGTCGTGTGGTTGTCGACGATGACGCGGCCGTCGCGGTCCAGAATTCGTCCGCGAGGAGCGACCAAGGGAACCGATTTGACGCTGTTCTGGAGGGCCAGTTCGCCGTAATGCTCCGGTTTCTGCACCTGCAGGCTCCAGAAGCCCGAAATCAGGAACAGCAGCGTGGCGACCGCGACGTACTGGAAGACGGCGATTTTTCCCGCCGCAAAATGGGTGTCGTCGCGGAGAGGCGGTTTCTCCGGAGCATCCGAATCGTAATGGGGCTCGACCGGCGGAAGGATCACGGCAAAGGCGCGGGCGCGCCGTTCAGTTTTATTCTAGCGGAATACCTTCGATTCCGCTCACCAAGCCCGCTTTGTGGGGCAGGATGACATCCTGCGGCGGGCTGGCAGCCCGACCTCGCGAGGCCGGGCCCAAGGTATCCTGCCCCAATCGGCCGCAGGCTTTAGCAACCTGCCCCACTACCCGGCCGCTCCTGGCGTACCACCGCATGGACGTCGACTTGGGCGCGAAGGCGGTAGAGGATGGCCTTAAATCCAAACACGCTGCGGTTCCAGTAGACGTACATCGGATGAGCGCGGAGGCGGCGCTTGCGCAGCACGCGGGAGAACCAATCCACGCCGCGTTGGAAGTAGGCCTCGTCTCCGAAATCGAATGGACCGGGCAGGCGGACCGGCTCCATCATCCAATCGAGCGATTCCTCCATCATGCGGACGTAGTCTTCCATCTCGGGATCGTTCGCGGCGAGGCCGCAGGCGCGTTGGACGACTTCGCGAACCATCGACCGATCCTCGTAAGCCATCTTTTCGGCCAGCCGCACGAGCTCGCGCTCTTCGGGGCCGTAGTGCTGAACGCAGCCGAAGTCGATGAGGCCCAATCGGCCGTCGCCGAGGAACAAATAGTTGCCGGGATGCGGATCCCCATAAGGCATGAATGCGAGGTACATGCGCATCCAGGCAATGTAGATCTTGGTTCCGAAGGCATTGCGCGACGTCTGCGAGGGGTTGGAGGCGAGATATTCCGGAAGGTGCAGGCCCTGAACGTAATCGGTGGTCAGGACGCGCTTACCGGAATATTCGGAGTGGACCCGCGGCACGACAATGCCGTCTTCGGGCCGGAAGAGATCGCGCGCGAGACGTTGCGATTCGGCTTCCTGGAGGTAATCGACCTCCCGATTCAACATGCGGCGGACTTCTTCGAATTGAGCCTTCACCGATTCCCAGTCTTTACCGAGGCGCAGGGGAAAGACGAACGCGGAGAGATTCCGGAAATCGGCATCGATGGTCCGTGCAATGCCGGGGTACTGTATCTTCACGGCGACGGGTCCGCCTGTTTTCAGCCGGGCGCGGTGGACCTGGCCCAGCGAAGCGGCGGCGAAAGCCTCTCTTTCGAAGCTAAGAAACAACTCATCGGGTTCCTTGCCGAACTCATTGCGCACCACTTCGCGGATGAGCGCGTAGTGCATGGGCGGCGCTTCGAAGTGGAGGCGGTCCAGGATGCCGGCCACCTGAGCGGGCAGGATGCCCGGCAGGTTGCCGGCGGCCTGTCCGAGTTTGGTCATGGCGCCGCGCAGGTAGCCAAGCCGATGGAAGGTCTTCAGCGCGAGTCGCAGGTTGGTCTCCATACGGCGCTTCTTCCCGGCTTCCGCATCCACGAACCATCGGCGCACCCAGAGAGCCAAATAAGCCAGAGCGATTTGAGCGGAAAGCTCCGAGAGAGTCCAGAGCCGATGAAGCGCGCCGGCAGGCGCGGGGCGCTGTGCGAGATCGGCGAGGATCTCGCGGTAGCGCTCTTGTGCCCAGGCTGAGTCCGCCGCGGACGACGGGTCGTCCTCTGGTAGCGCCGCCATTAATTCACTTAGATTCACGTCCATTTTCTCCCCCTCCTCGGTTGATACCCAAAGACGATACAAACAGCTTCAGCGATTGATCCAGCAGGGCCAGCGAGTCCTCCTGGCCGGGTGATTCGTCGGCCGCCCAGAAAGCCAGAACACCCAGATAGAGGGTCCAATAAAGCTGCACGGTTACTGCAGGTAGAGACGCAGGAAAGCCGTGAGCGGTGACGATGCTTTGGACCAGCTCCAGATGGCCGATACGGATGTTATCGCCGGGGCTATCGCTGGACTGGCGCGCGAGCGGGCTAAAAATGGTTTCGCAGGCCGGCGCCAGAAATCTCCGGTAATCGCGGAGGCTGCGCAGGCCACTCCAGATCAGCGAGAAGAGATCGGCTTCCAGAGAATTATCCTCGCCGGCGCCGGCGCGAAACTCCTCCCCGGTGCGTTCCAGCGCTTCGGCCATGAGAGCGGCCGCAATGGCTTCCTTTGTAGGAAAGTAGTTGAACAGCGTGCCAGTGGCGATCCCAGCTTTCATGGCAATGCCGCGAGTAGTGGCGTCTTGCCAACCATCGCTTACGAATAGGCTTGCGGCGGCCCGGAGGATACGCTCCCGGGTGGCGGACTTGGCCTTGGCCGTGATCCTCATTGGCCTTGCCAGCCTCCGAAAGTGAGCATGCTCATAAAATAACTCAACGATACTGCACTGTCAAGAGAAAAATGAGCGCGCTCATTTTGCGATCCGGTACAGGGTACGAAATGGATCGGCCGACACGCCGGTTCCGGCATGCCGCATGCGGGCGAGCCGGAAAGATCGCGGTTGCGGAGAGAGTGCGAGTGGTTCCAAAATGGTCCCATGAACATCACCGTCAAGAATATTCCGGAACCGATCTATCGAGTGATGAAGCGAGAGGCGAAAAGGAAGAGGCGGAGCCTCAATTCCGAGATCATTCAGGCGTTGGAAACGGAGGCCGCCGAGGCGGAGCGGCGACGGCAACTGGGCAATCTACGGAAGGAACTGGACCGGTTTGCGGCGTCCCTGCCGCCGGTGGACGACAGCGCGCCCCTGATTCGTGCGGACCGGGAGCGATAGCGCATGCCGGAGGGAATTCGTTCTGGACTGCAGCGTCGCCGCAAAATGGGTATTGCCCGAACCGGACCGGGCGCCGGCCCTTGAGTTGTTCGAGCGATACGCCTCCGGAGAGGTTTTGCTGATCGCCCCGGATCTTCTCCTCGCGGAATTCGCCAGCCTGGTAGCGAAGCGCAACCGCCGGAAAGAGATCTCGGCGGAACAGGCTCACGCGGCCTTCCGGTTGATGGCGAAATGTGCGCCCCGGCTATTCGACATGCGTCCGCACTTGCCCCGGGCGCTCGATCTGTCTCTCGAATACCAATTGTCCTTGTGGGATTGCGTTTACCTCGCCCTCGCGCTGGAACACGATTGTCCGGTTCTTACCGCCGACCGCCGGCTTTTCCGGGCCGGCAAGGCCGGACACCCTTCTGTGCGCCTGGTTCAATGAGGAACTTCGCCAGAGCGGGAGATGAGGTTCCGGGAGCAATCTCCCCGAACGCCGTACCCTGGGGCGTCTGCGCGGAAGCGGCCTGGCTCACTAGGCGGAATCTGGGGGATACTAGATGCCTCGCGGTGCATGCGACGGGCTCTGTTTGAGTGCGGAAAGATCTTTCTGGAATCGGTGCCATGGCCCGCCAACGCGTAAGGGCTTACCTGAGTTCGAGTACGCCCGGCGAAATCCGCAACGTCTCTGAGCCGCGTAGCGGGCTTGCTCGTACGTCACACTCAGTCCAGCGCATATCCTGTCGGAGGAAAGCCGACCCCAATACTTCCGAAGAAAATCGAGTTCATCCCTCAGCCACCGCTTGCGCACACGGTCCTCACGATAATCCCATTTGTACCGGTAAGATGCAACGGTCTCGGGACATGGGCCAATGAACCGGAGCCACCTTGGCACATACCGAGCAGGAATGCAGACCTCGAAGCCATACTCCGGATACCCCTGGGCCCGCTTGTCACGAGGGGTGGCGATCTCATTGCGCTCGCAACGCAGAATACCTACAATCTGCGGAATCAGCGTGCCAATCAGGCCGGACACCGGCAGATCGTGTGTAGCAAGGCGTATCACCTGACTTGTCTCCCTCTTGGATTTGCGAACCAGGGAGCCATCGCCCAGGTACCATAGCAGGCCAGACAAGGGTGTCAGCCGAAATCCCTCGGGTATTCGCTTACGATAATGACGCCACGGTTGCCTACCCATGGTTTCTCGGTCCGCGGCCTGATACCAGCACGACTGGAGAATTGCGAGATCCTTCCATGTAGCAGTCTGAAATCTGAAGCAGCCTTTGGAGTGGTTGACGGGACGAGATTGCGCATACCTTTCTCTCGGGTTGCTCACCACTAGACGGCCGAGCTTAACACCAACCCAATCAACAAGGTCCTTCTTACAATTGGAGAAGGAAAATGCAGCGCCCCTGGGGTTCGTGACCAATCGCCCGTCGCCCAAGATCCCACCCTCTATGATCGCTTTTTCGCCGGATGTAAGGCGTACCGCGCGCCCAGTCGTGTATGCCCCTGCTCTTTTTTGAGTGGCGGGGATGTGACGTTGCACGGTGGAAATGCTCACACCGCAACGCTCTGCCAACGTAGCCCGATTTGTGATCCCTGACTCGATCAACTCATTCAGCCGTACCCGAAATTCTTGGCCTCTAGACATGACATAATCCTAGCAGGATGACGAAGGGCTAACGTCCCGTGCACGTTGGTACAATCTCAACCAGGCGCCACCGGCTCGAACGCCGTATCCGAGGAGCTTGTAGGCGGTGGCCGGCCCTTGGCTTGGGTGCGGCCCGTTGTCTCGGTTACTTCTCCAGTGCATCCACAAGGTACTGCTGAGCGGCGGCACTTAGCTCGTGAATCCCGTTCACGACTGTTTGGCACTCAGACATCCGGAACCAGTCGTTCGGATCGGCTTGATGAAAATCATGGATGTTCGCACGCATGATGATCAAGTCAAACTCAGGAGGTCGAACCATCCGATCTTCAATCGCGCAGTATGGCGCGCCCTGGTGAGTAAAGAAGTTTCGATGGGCAGACAAAAAGCTGTACCAATCCGTCGCAACATGAAGCCTGTCGCAGAGATATAGCAGAAAATCATGTGGCTTGAGTTTGCCGCTCCCTCCCGTGATGTGAACAGCGGCCCCGGAAGACAGCACTTCGGTACGACGGGGCCCCTTGCCAAGCGCACCAAGGACACCGTGCACGAATCTCGCCAGCAAGTCCAAATAGGCCCGGAACTCAAAAAGGAACGAATCGATCACGAGCAGCACGCGGTCTCTCGCATGTTCGGCATGCTGCGCCTCTTACTACGCGATAACCTTCGGAAGCGGGCAGGCTCCAGGGGGTCGGGATCTGGCTGTAAATGTCGGCGAGAGCGGCCTTCAGCTCTTTGATCGCCCCCTTCATTACGTAATCCCTCGTAGCGAGATGGATTGCCGTCTCCCCGAATCTCTTGGGCAGCTCATCGGCGAGTTGGGCCGAAATCTCTCCTCGCTCGGCAGCGCGTGCAAGTGTTGCCCAGATCGGCCTTGCGTCAAAACGGAGATCACCGACGATGAAGTTGATGTGTACAACTGACTGTGGGAGCGGTCTCATGAGCCATCAGTATCGCACGCAACGGACGGAGGCGCGGTCCAGGAGGCGTGGTCAGCTCGTTACGCCCGACGTATCAATGCCTCGATGGCCTGCCGGGTCCATAAGTCCGCATCTGGGAAGCTTGGGATGTTTCGTGGGGTTACTTTTGCCAAACGCCCGTCACGGAAACAAAAAGCCTGAAGCCGGCTCCGTGGACGATTCCGGCGCGATCGGCGTGCCACCCGTGCCGGCGATTCGAGGTCGAGCCCGGCGCGGCGCCACGGACCCAACAGCGCCCGGAAGCCGCCACCGGCGCCCACTGCGGCCCCGCCTGGGTCCGCCCCCGACCAATTTCCGCCTAGCTGGCTTATCTCACACCTCAGGAACAACCGTGGCGCGGGCGTCCACGCCTGATGTGTCGAGAGTCATCTCGACATTCTTCCGGGACATTCTTCCGGGGCAGCGGCGCACAGTCGTCGAGCAACGCCGGCACGACTGCCGGCCCGGCAGGCGAGAATGCCCACGCCACCGCGCCCGCCCGATATCGGTATGAGATGTCCGGCTTAATGGCGGTGCGCCATGGGCTACTTGCTTTCGCTCCTCCGGAGCTTGGATTCGGCCGGACTTGGAATTCACGGCTAGGTCGCGCACGCGGTCGTAGGTTTGCGTTCACGACTTCTGGCGGAGCTTGTCGAGCAGTGGGTACAACAAAGTCGCGACGATGGCGTTGAACAGCCCAATGGCTAATGATCGCAGCGGGTCGAAGGGCAACGGCTGGCGGAGCAGCGCGCGCGAGAGTATCCAGTAAAAGCCCTGATGGAAAACGAAGAAGAAATACGCCAGGAGAAAACGGATGACCGATTGATCGACGTCGAGCCGCGCGCCGATAGAGGATGCGAAGTATCCCACCAGCGTCTTTACGATCCCGTACATGCCCAGGGGGTTTTTCGAGAGCGAATCCTGGATCAGGCCGACGGCCGCGCCGATGAAGAGGCCGCGAATCGGGTTGCGTTTCATGAGCGCGAAGTACACTACCACCAGCAACGGCATCTCCAGGTAGCCGAGGAACTGGAAGAACAGCGGAACGTAGACCTGATAGAGAATCGCAACCAGCGGAACGATGACCAGAACCCAGGTCCTGAAGCGGGAGATCTGGCGCTCGCGATGGCCGCCGATCGTGAGGCGTTCGCCGGAGTAACTCATTTAGGAATCGGGCCCCCCGAGCGTCCTGGCGGGACGGAAGCGGCCGGCGCCGCTGGCCCGCGCGCCGCGCCGTCCTGCTTCTGGGCCGGCGGGGCGGCGCCTCGCCCTGGATTGGCGGTGGGCGCGCTGGACGGGACTTCTCCGAGCTTGGTGAAATCGGGCGGCTTGGCTCCAGGCAGCCCTTCGCCGAAGACATGGCCCTGGGCATCGCCGGCGGCCTTGTACAGTGCCCGCGTTTTATCGGCGTCCGTGCCCGCGGCCGGCGGGGGAGCGGGTTGCGAGGCGCCGCCGGGCGCGGAGTCCACCGCGGGAGGCGGAGACGCGATGAACACGGGCTGGCTGGAAGGCGGCTCGTCGGGGATGGCCTGGTGCACGCCATCCATGACGATCAGCATGTCCTCGATGCCGCGCTGGAGGCCGGCCGGTTCCATGTAGATTTCCTTGTAGGGCTGGGCGTCCTTGACCGATTTCACGACGCCCACCGGAAAGCCGCGCGGGAAGATGCGGTCGTCGCCGGAGGTGTACAGCCATTCGCCCACATCCACCTTTTCACCGATAGGCACATAGTCCATTTTGCAGAGCGGCGTGCCGAGGCCTTTGATGGTTCCGCGCGTCTGGTTCTTCTGGGAGACGACTCCGGCGGCGAACTCGGGGTCGGTGATCAGCATCACTTCCGAGGCGGTGGGATAGACGGCGATCACCTTGCCGACGATGCCATCCGGCGTGATCACGCCCATGCCGCGCTGCACGCTCATCAATGTGCCGCGGTCGACGAAGACGACTTTGGAGTTCGCGCCGGCGCCAACTCCGATTCGAGTCGCGGCGAGCGTTCTCGACTGGGCCTGCGCCTGGAAAATCTGGAGAGCCTTGGCGCGATCGGCGGTGTTGAGCTCGTTCTTGAGAAAGATGTTTTCGATTTTGAGGCTGTCCACCTGCGACTGGAGCCGGCGATTCTCCGCGTCGGCCCGGCGGAGCGTGACGTAATTGCGCACGAAGTCGACGCATCCGGAGCGCACGGCTTCAATCACGCGAGCGGCGGGCGTCACGGCGGTGACCGCCCAGACGCGGACCACGGGGACATCGCTATCGTTTTTCACCTGCACCGCGAGCAGCACGAGCTGCGCGAGCAACACCAGCAGGAGCACGGTGATGTTCCGGTAGCGGTTGAGAAACGACTCCATGAATGCTGTCCGCTTACCGCTTTCCGCTTTCCGTTGTTGGCCAACACCCTTGGGCGCTCAACGGCGAGGGGTCTTCGCGGACAGCGGATGGCGGATAGCGGATCGCCTTCTTCAGTCTATCGAAATCTTCCGCAACAAATTGAAATCCGTGAGCATCTTGCCGGTGCCAAGGACCACGGAGGCCAGCGGGTCGTCGGCGATGGATACGGGAAGCCCGGTTTCTTCGCGGATGCGCTTATCGAGGTTCTTCAGCAGCGCGCCGCCGCCGGTGAGGACGATGCCGCGGTCGCTGATATCGGCGCTCAGTTCGGGCGGAGTGCGTTCGAGGGCCACGCGGATGGCGTTGATGATAGTCGCGACGCACTCGGAGAGCGCCTCGCGGATTTCGCTATCGGGCACCGTGACGGTGCGGGGCACGCCTTCGATGAGATTGCGGCCCTTGATGTCCATGGTCAGGGGCTTATCGAGCGGGTAAGCCGAGCCGATTTCCATCTTGATGGCTTCGGCCGTGCGCTCGCCGATCAGCAGGTTGTACTTGCGCTTGAGGTACTGCATGACTGCGTCGTCCATCTCATTGCCCGCCACGCGAACCGAGCGCGAGTAAACGATACCGGAAAGCGATATGACGGCTACGTCCGTCGTCCCGCCGCCGATATCCACCACCATGTTGCCGGAAGGCTCGGTGATGGGCAGTCCGGCGCCGATAGCCGCCACCATGGCCTGTTCCACCAGATGCACTTCGCTGGCTTTGGCGCGGTAAGCCGAGTCCATGACGGCGCGCTTTTCCACCTGCGTAATTTCGCTCGGCACGCCGATCACGATCCTGGGGTGCACCAGCATTTTGCGTCCGTGCGCCTTCAGAATGAAGTAATTCAACATCTTCTCGGTGATCTTGAAGTCGGCGATGACGCCATCCTTCATCGGCTTGATGGCGACGATGTTGCCGGGCGTCCGGCCCAGCATCTCCTTGGCTCTTTCTCCGACGGCCTCGACTTCGCCGGTTGTCTTGTTCATTGCGACAATCGAAGGTTCGTTGACGACAATGCCTTTACCTTTGGCGAACACCAGGGTATTGGCGGTGCCGAGGTCTATCGCGAGGTCGGAAGAGAATAGGCTGAATACGGAACGTAAGTTCATTTCTTATGATTCACTTCGGGAAAGGAGAACGCGAAGTCCGCCGGAGCGAAATCCATTTGCATGGTAGCACATGGAGGGGAAACGGGGCGTAGTTCTCGAAGCGCGCCGCAGCCGGCCTCGCCTAGGCCCCCCAAGCAGGCGGCGTGCGGTTTGCGGAGCCCGGAAATTCGTATAGACTGGACGAATGCCCGCCGATTACACCGCCGCATTCGCCGCGCTCAAGAAGGTCTTCGCCCGGCAATTGAAAAGCCTGAAAGCGATCACGGACACCGCCAGCGAGTACTCCCTGGTGACGAAGGTTCCGTCTCCGTACCCGCAGCATAAGGGACACCCCATGTGGTTTGGGTCCGTGAAGACAGGGAAGGCCTACGTGAGTTTTCATCTGATGCCGCTCTACATGAACGCCGAGCTCCAAAAGCGCATTTCGCCCGAGTTGAAGAAACGGATGCAGGGGAAGACGTGCTTCAACTTCAAGGACGCGCCGGAGGCCGGATTGCTGGCGGAGTTGGAGCAATTGGCCGAGGCGGGACTCGACTCCTGGCGCAAATCGAACTGGGCGTGAAAGCGCCTGCAGTCTCGGAACTTAGGGCCATGTCGCGCACTGCGCGCCGATTGCGGGGGCGGAGTGTTGCGATCGACAAAAATGGGGCAAGCGCGGGCGCTGAAACATGGCGCTTGCCCCTTCTAGGACGAGTATGCAGACTAAGGAGAAGCTCTTACATCTGAACCGGCGGCGCTACTGGCCGCGGCCGCATCGTCGGGCCACCCATGCCGCCGCGGCCGTTGGGGCCACGGCCTTGGGTTGAAGTGGTGAAACCCGCTGGCGTTTGGAAAAGAGACGCATCGGGCTCCGCGCGCACGACGTTCGTCAACTGGGTCGTGGAGACGCCGGAGCGCGGGTCGGAAGTAGTCGAGAGAACGGTCATGCCCAGTTCCTGAGAGAACCAGGTCTCCTGGACCGTCTGAATCGCCTGAGTATTGCCAACCTGGCCGGCGGGGATCGTGCGGGTAATACGCGTTCCCTGAGCGGAAACGCCGTTCACCACCCGAAGGCCGAGATCCTCGGTTTTCAGATTCGGGTCGGCGGGGCGAGTTCCGCGCTGCGCCTGATTGGTGCCCCTGCCTCGGCCGCCCGGTTGGGGGGACGCCGCGCTCGGGCTCTGCTGACCGTTGGCGGGCCCGCGCCTGCCCTGGAACCCGGAACCGTTCGCGCCGGGCCTGCGCATTTCGGAAACCGTGCGGTTAGTCATGTCAAGGCTTCGGACCACCCCAGCCACCGGGTCATTGATTTCCACGCGCTGAACCGATTGGGCGCCGGGGCGCTGAACGGTGGTTTCAACCCGCGTCCGGCCCTGGCTGTCGCGGAAGATGTTGGACTGCTCCTGACGCGAAATGCCGTTGCCATTCGCCAGCGTCTGCTGGTAGGTCGATACATGGACCGCCGAAAAAGGCGCTCCGGTGACGGTTCTTCCCATCATGCCGCCCGGGCCCCGCCCGGCCATATCGGGGGGCATCCCGCCCCGCATCATCATGGGCCCTCCGGGGCCCTGCGCCAGCAACGCGGCGGCGCCAAACACTGCGGCAAACGCGAGTTTCTTCATCTCTGGTTCAACCTCCTCTGAAAGACGAGCCTATCCAACCCGCAACCCGTCCTATGCCTTGATTCACCGCGGCGGCGGTAGAGTTCCAGAAATCTTTCGAGCGGCGCGAGCGGAGGCGAGAGACCCGCCAGGCTGTTTCAGGGCAAGGACTTTCCGGAGTTCGGCCAAGTTTCGGAGGAACCACAGCCGGTCGGGACCGTGGTCCGGACCTCCCGCTCACGAAATGCCGTGTTGTCAGGCTGATACTCTGTACCATGGCCGCACATCGACGCTGGAACGGCACTCGTTGTAACCTGTAAGTTGTCGGTTTTTCGGCAGAGATCCACTCACAGCAGAGGTTACCGGAGAATGCGAACGTTTTGCGCCCTGGGTTTGCTCTTAATTGCCTGCACGTTATGCGCATGGCCCCAGGCGGTGACGGGCGGCGCCGCCGTGGTCGTGACGGTAGTCGATAATTGGGGCGACGGCCTTCCCGATACCGCGTTGGAGCTTTTCAACGATTCCTTGGGCATCCATTTCAAGCTGCCTTCGACCGATGACGGACTGTTCCACTTTGCAGGCCTGCCGCCTGGGGCAGGGTATCGCGTCCACATCACCAGGAAGGACTTCCAGACCTGGAACAGCGAGGATTTTGAGCTGTTTTTTGGCGTGACGCGCAGCTTCAAGGTGGCGCTGACGCCCATAGCGGCGCCCGCGCAGCGCCCGACCGTCGTCCCCAGCGCGCAGCGGCCTCCGGCCCCACCCCCGGCGCCGCCTGGCGCGATACGTTCCGCCGAGGTGCCATCGGTCATCGCTAATCAGGCGCGCGTTTTTCCCGGGCCCACTCCACAGCAGCCGGCCACGCCCACGCCCACGGCTCCGGCAGGTCAGACTCCGGCAGGTCAGGCTCCGGCCGCTTCGACGCCAACAACCACAGCCCGGGCCGCCGGCCCCTCACCGGGCCTGCTGCCGGTTCCGGCCGCGAATCCGGTTGCCGCTGGGAATCGAACCGCCGCGCCGGTCTCGCGCCTGGCGCGCCCCGCCCATTGAAAGAAGACCTCACGGACAGCACCGCGACGGTGATTACCGCCGAGCGACTCGCGCGGTTGCCCCTACTTGGCCGCGACATGGAGGAACTGGCCCTTCTGGAGCCGACGGTCACTCCGGACTATGCTTCAGGGACGGTCGCGTTCCGCGGGGAGCCCCTCTCCTACAACGTGATTGTGGACGGAATGAATGTCGGTGGAAGGTACCGGTGGGTGCAGAAGGATGCCGGTTCGCGATTCGCTCCCGGTTCCATAGACGAGGCGCAGATTCTCTCGGATTACATGCCAGGCCCGTTCACCATGGCGATGGGCGGTTTCGTCAACATGGTCACGCGCACGGCCGGTGAAGATCTGCACGGCGAAGCTTACGGAACGGCTTACAATCCCAGCCTCAGTTCGGTGGGCCGTTTTGCCGACGGGTACAAGCTCACGCAGTCCGATCGGGTCGGCGGCGCCAGCGCCGGCCGCGCGATCGTCCGCAAGCACGTGTTCCTGTTCACGAATTACGAAGCGCACGACGGCCGCTCGGACGACCTCAACCGCATCCTGAACCCGTTGATCACGGACTCGAACGGAAACGTGAATCCCGTGAATTGCAAGGCTGCCGCGACGCTGTGTACGTCGGCCATCAAGTTCATTCAGCAGCAGTTGAACGTCCTGGTTCCGGCCAACTGGCATGAGAGCACCGCTTTGGCCAAGCTGGACGTCCGGCTGGGGAAGAGCAATGCTCTGCACTTCGAAGCAAATGGCATGGATGGAAGGGTTCCGAACGGTTTTCAAACCGGAAGCGTGATTACGAACGGCGGAATCCTCGGCAACACCGATTCCAAACATCAAACGCGCTTCGGGAAATTCGGGTGGACAAGTCTTCCCGTGGGCACCACCACCAACGAGATGCGTTTTGGCCTTTACCAGGACTACGTGGCGCAAACCGTCAATCACGCGGGGCTTTCCACGGGAGAACTCGGGATACAGATCGCGGGCTCGCAAGTCGGAGCCACGAACACTTTCGTTTACGCCTACCGCGAGCGGCGGGTAGAGTTCGCGGATACGGTTGACGTGACGACCGGTTCCCACGTCGTCAAAGCCACCGTCGACATCGTGAGCGATGTAGACAGGCTGGATTCGCTGGAGAATTACGCGGGATCGTATCTGTACTCTTCGCTCACGGCCTTCGCGCAGGATTTTAGCGGGTCCGGCCAAAAGAACTACTACGCCTACACGCAGAAATTCGGCACGACGTTTCGAAGCGAACAGACCCGCGAGACGATGGTTTCCGCCGAAGACACGTGGCGCGCGCTGCCGCGATTGACCATCGACGTGAGCCTGCGGTGGGAGAAGCCGTACCCGCCCAAACCCCATGTGGCGGCGGGGTTCTATTTCGAAACGGGTTCGGTGAATTCCACCAATATCAACGTGGAGCCGCGAGTAGCCGTAGCGCTGCAGGCGAACAGCAAGACGGTGATCCGTTCCGCGTTCGGAATGTATAACGACCCGCACCCCGGCGAAATGCTCGACGCGCTCTTTCTGGGCAACGGCATTTACCAGACCAACATGTGGGCGACGCCGACTCTAAGCGGAGTTCCGGCTTTCCCCAACAACATCACCCTATACAGTTCCATCCCCACCGGCACGACGGAGATCTTCGAAACCAAGGACAAGCTCCGCAATCCCTACGTGCAGCAGAACATTTTTGTCGTGGAACGCAAGTATAGCGACAACACTACCTGGAGTATTACGGCGCTCCACAACCGTACGATCAAACTCTGGTTGACGAAGGACATCAACCTGCAGGTTCCCGTGAGCGCCGGGTCGTACACGATCTACAACAGCGCCAACCAGCCCACCAAGTACCCGCTTCAGATCTACACCCTCAAGGACGACGCCAGCCGCTCGCGCGTTTACGAAATTGCGAACGGCGGTTCGGCCTGGTACAACGCTCTTCAGTTCCAGATTCGCAAGCGCATGGTTCACGGATTGACGTGGCAGGGAACTTACGTCTGGTCTCACTCTCTCGATACTGTCGGCGGCGCTCCATCGACTGGCGGCCTGCCGATGAACGTGTTCCCCGGGCAGTTTGGCCTCGACAAAGGCAATTCCTCGAGCGACCAGCGGCATCGGGGAACGATCGAATGGACCTGGCAGCCCAAGCTGATTGCCAACGATTCCTGGGCGGCGAAGTATCTGGCCAACGGCTGGCAGTTGTCGGGCATGGGCATAGTGGCGTCGCCCGAGGGTACAACGCCGTTGATCATCATGGGCGGCCAGCAGATCGCCTCCCTGACGATGGTGTACACGAACACGCTGAACGGTTCGGGCGGATGGGCGCGCGCCCCCTTCGAGCAAATCAATAGTCTGAAGGGCCAGTACCAGACCCAGGTGAACGCGAGGCTATCGAAGAGCGTCCCGATCAACGAGAAGATCAAGGGTTCGCTGATCTTCGAAGGGTTCAACGTGTTGAACCGCCAGTACACAACCTCGGTAAGTCCGGTAGCCTATTCGGTCACGTCCGGCGCCATCCGGGGCGTGACCGGAGCGGGCGAGCCCATCGCGTCCCAGGGGTATCCCGGTCAGCTCACCGCGCGGACGATGCGGCTGGCGTTCCAGTTGGTGTTCTGAGAACTTCTCAAGTTTCGGGAGGGAACTTCCGGAGGTAGTGCGCCATCTCATCCCTGACCCGCCGGAACGCCGCGAGGCGCTCGGCCTCGGATCCTTCCGCCGCGGCTGGGTCCTCCATGGACCAGTGAATTCTCCGGGTCCTCGCGGGGAAGACCGGGCACAGTTGTTTGGCGCTGTCGCACACGGTGATTACGTAGTCGAAATCCTGGCCCGCGAATTCATCTGCGGACTTTGACCGATGGCGAGAGATGTCAAGGCCGATCTCTTTCATTACGGCGATGGCCTCGGGGCGCACCGCGGTCGGTTTGGTGCCCGCTGAGTACACCTCGAACCGGTCGCCGGCCTCGTGGCGCAGAAGGCCCTCGGCCATTTGGCTCCGAGCCGAATTACCTGTGCAAAGTATGAGTACTCGCTGCATGGGAAGAAGCCTCCGGAATCCAAGTCCAGTTTCTCTGAAACCACAGGGCCACGTTCACCAGGGCAATCAGCGCCGGCACTTCCACCAGCGGTCCGATTACCGCGGCAAACGCGGCGCCCGAGTCGATGCCGAACACGGCGACGGACACAGCGATAGCCAACTCGAAGTTGTTGCTGGCCGCGGTAAAGGAGAGGGTGGCCGATTGCGAGTAGTCCGCGCCCATCTTGTGACCCATCCAGAAAGACACAAGGAACATGACGACGAAGTAGATGACCAGCGGGACCGCGATCCGCAGTACATCCAGCGGCAAGCGGACGATGTATCCACCCTTTAGGGAAAACATCACCACGATGGTGAAAAGCAGCGCCCCGAGCGTGAGAGGGCTGATTTGCGGGATGAACTTTCTCTCGTACCAGTCGCGTCCGCGAAGCCGTAGCAGGGAGAATCGCGTGGCAATTCCAGCGAGGAACGGGACCCCGAGATACAGGAAAACGCTCCGGGCGATCTCCAGGATCGAAACGTGGACTACCGCCCCTTTGAGCCCGAGCCACGCCGGCAGCATCGTGATGAACAGCCATGCGTACGCCGAATAGAACAACACCTGGAACACGGAGTTGAGCGCCACCAGGCCCGCGGCGTACTCGGTATTCCCCTTGGCTAGTTCGTTCCAGACAATCACCATGGCGATGCAGCGCGCGAGACCGATCATGATCAGACCGGACATGTACTCCGGGTATCCCCGGAGGAAGAGGATGGCCAGCGCGAACATCAGCAGGGGGCCGATCACCCAGTTCTGAATCAGGGAAAGGAGAAGCACCTTCCGGTTACGGAACACGGCGCCCATCTCCTCATATCGCACCTTGGCAAGCGGGGGGTACATCATCAGGATCAGGCCGGCTGCGATCGGGATCGAAGTCGTTCCGGCTTGAAATCCGGCGATGACCCGCACAAGCCCAGGCCACGCGTAGCCCGCGCCTACGCCGGACGCCATGGCCGCGAAAATCCAGAGCGTCAGGTAGCGGTCCAAGAACGAAAGCCGGCGGCCGATTGGTTCCACTGGCGGCAACCTATCTTCCGAGGGGCTTCCGTGCGCGAATGAACGCGCTCATGAACTTGCCGTCCACCTCCGTCGCGATGGCTCCGGCGTCGAAGCCTTGATCCTTCAAGAAGGAGCGCGCGTCCTCGGCGCGGTAGATCCGAGTCGGCTCGATGTCGACGTTTTCGAACCCGGCCGCGGCCAACTTCGCTCGGTAGTCGTTTTCGTCCAACGCACCGGCGACGCAGCCGACCCACAGCAGAACGCTCCGGCGAATCTCCTCGGGGATGTCGCCGCGCGTCACGACATCGGACACAGCGAAACGCCCGCCTGGCTTGAGAGCGCGGAACGCTTCCCGAAGCACGCGGTCCTTGTCGGCGGAAAGGTTGATGACGCAGTTCGAGATGATGACGTTGACTGAATTGTCCGGCAGCGGGATGTTTTCGATCTCGCCCTTGAGGAACTCTACGTTCGGGATGCCGGCCTTCTTCTGGTTGTCGCGCGCCAGCGCCAGCATCTCGTCCGTCATGTCCAGTCCGTAGGCCTTGCCCCCGGGAGAGACACGCTTTGCGGAAAGCAACACGTCAATGCCGCCGCCGCTCCCCAAATCCAGGACCGTTTCGCCGGGCTTTAGCTCCGCGAGCGCGGTTGGATTCCCGCAGCCCAGGGACGCCAGGACCGCCGCTTCCGGAAGCTCGTCCTTCTGGAGTTGGCTGTACAGGTCCGAGGTGATCGGGTCGCCGCCCGAACAACAAGAGGATGGGCTGCTTCCGCAGCAAGCGTTCCCTTCGCCTGAAACTACGCGGAGCGCCGCTTCGCCGTACTTCGTTTTCACGACATCCGTTACGCTAGTCATCTCATCTCCTATTTATTTACAGCAGGCGATCTTCTCGGGCTGGACCGCTTTGTTGCGAGTACAACATTCGGCATATAGGAATCCCAGCAGCTCCTGGAGCGCCTCCGTGTTGGCCGTGTAGCGAAGAAACGTGCTCTCGCGCTTGACCTTGACGAGGCCCTCATTTTTCAGCTTGTCGAGGTGGTGGGACAGCGTTGACGCCGCGAGATTCAACTCGTCCTGAATTTCCCCCACCACCATGCCGTCGGGATGCGAGGCCAGGAGCGAACGCAGAATCCGCAGCCGGGGCTCGGCTCCCAAGGCTCCGAACATATCGGCGTAGGCGGCCGTGCGGTCTTCGGAGCGGGACGGAGTCCTCTTTGGCAATTCCATATTTCTATAATAATGGAAGTATGGAATCTGTCAAGAGCATCGAGACGGGTCGCCCCCCTTTCATTCTTGTGTCGTACAACCTGCGTGGCGGCGGCGCGGCCGGGCGAATCCGGGGGCGGCGGGTTAAAATAGACATTCGCATGAGAACTTCGCAATTCTTGACTATCCCGCTTCTTGCGGCCGTGCTGGTTGGATGCTCGGAATCCCCGACGCCGGAAACGAAACCCCAGGAAAAGGCGCCGGAACCGGTGACCGGCCTGAGCGCTTTGACGAAGATGTTCCAGGTTGCGCGCGCCTGGAGCGGCGACGTGCAGGTGCTGAAAATGAACAGCATCGTGCTCTCCGAAGTGAAGCAGGTGCCGGGTAAAGCGGCGGCGTGGGAGGCGACTTTCGCCTCGCCCTCCAAGGGGCTTCAGAAGTCCTGGACCTTTTCGATTATCGAGGCCGCGGGCAACCTGCACGAAGGCGTTTTCGGCGGCAGCGAGGCCCCGTGGACGGCCAGCGCCGAGACTCCCGCGTTCCTGATATCGGCGGCGAAGAAGGATACCGACGGAGCGTACAAAACGGCCCTCGGCAAGGCGGCCGACGCCGCCAAGAAGAACGAAGGCAAACCGATCAGCTTCTTCCTGGAGACCAGCAGGAAGTTCCCGAATCCAGCGTGGCGCGTAGTCTGGGGCGAGTCGCTGGGGACCTCGGGTCTGTCGGTGCTCGTCGATGCGACGACGGGCGAGTACCTCCAGACGCTGCACTAAACCGCAATTCCGGAGTTGGGCTTGGTGGGGCGGACCCCCCTGGTCCGCGGCCGGTCCCCTGACCGGCCTTCGGCCGGAGGCCGACGAGGGCGTCGGCCGCGGACCTGGGGGTCCGCCCCATAACAACCGGCTGGCCCCAGCGAATGGGACACCTACAGGGCCTCCGCCGCGTTCTCATGTTTGAGCGCCGGCAATTAGGACCGAGTTTCCCGAGCGGGGGGACGCGGATCGTGATTGGGAACTGGCGGAACTGCCTTCTTGAACTTTGGTACGCTCCGATCGAAGCGCCGTGACCACGTTACTCTGCCCACGCTGCAACCAGCGGAACGTCTGGCATTGCCAACATCCGCATTTGCTCGATTATGCGCTGCGCCTTGTGGGGCTTGTCGCTTTCCGCTGCCTGGATTGCGAACACCGTTTCTATCGGCGAGAGGCGCCCGGCGGTTCCCCCGATTCAAAGACAGAGCCCTGAAGGTAGGTCAGACCGATCTTCCCGCCAAGGTGGGAGGCAGATTGGAGCGGGGTCAGACAGATCTGCCCACCAAAATGCGGGGGCAGATTAGTCTGACCCCTGGATCTGCCCACCAAAATGCGGGGGCAGATTAGTCTGACCCCTGGATCTGCCCACCAAATGCGGGGGCAGATTAGTCTGACCCCTGGATCTGCCCACCAAAATGCGGGGGCAGATCCGTCTGACCCCTCAGTGCGTCATGGCGTAGATCATGTGGTTCACGGCCATGCGGATGCCGAGCGCGGAGTAGCGCTCGGGGTACTCGGGCGCGTCGGCCCACTCCCAGGAATCGCCCGTGTCGTTGTTGAACCAGATGGCGACCACCAGGCGTCCCTTCTGGTCGTACATGCCGCGCCAGTGCGGCGTCACCCCGCCATTCATATACGGAACGCCGGAGCGAAGCGACCATTCGCCGGATATCTGGTACCGCTTATCCAGATCGTATACGGTGTGGAGTACGGGGTCGTCGTCCCTGATTTCCATCACCGGACGGTCCGGATACACGCGCGAAAGCGAAGCCATGAAAAGCTGCCATGCGGCGTCTCCCCAGAAGTCGTCGCAGATCAGGAATCCGCCGCGGTCCAGATATTCGCGCAGCTTCGCCACTTGCGAATCGGTGAGCTGCCACTGGAAAGTCGCTGCGTAAAGGAATGGACGGTCGAACACATCGCCATCGTCGTCCAGATTGACCGGTTGCTCGACCGAGCGGACGTGCACTCTGGTCAGACGGCGCAGCGCGACCAGCAGGTGGCGATCCGCGCGCGGGTAATCGTTGGTCCACCACGTGTATCCCTGGCTCCAGTCACTCATGAAGCCGAACCCGCCGCCTCCACGGCGGCCGCGGCCGCCGCGCCCGAAGCCGCCCAGTCCGCCGGGAGCATCGGGGTACATCAAACGGGAAAACACGAACTCGGTTTTCTCCTGGTAGTCGGGGGGCAGAGGAAAATTGCTGTATTCCTGTCCGGGGAACTCGCGGAAAGGTCTTTGATAGGCCCAAACGGCGCTCGCGCAGAGCGCGATTGCGGCCAATGCCAGCATGGGCGGAGCCTTCATTCGCAGTTAGATTCAGGATCGCACGGAGTCGGGGACAAAAAGGGCGTCCCCGTTGCCGAGGACGCCCAAATGTTTCAGTCTCGCGTTCCGACTGTCCGCTGAGTCCAGACCGTCAGAAGCTGAACTTCGCCGTAACCACGATGTTCCTGCCGGTTACGATGGCGCCCTGGCCGGAACCATAGATGCTGGTTGGGGGAGCCACATCGCCGGTGATCAGGCCCAGCGAACTGGAAGTGATCGAGGCCGATGGGTTGCTGAAGTTCGGATGGTTCGTAGCGTTGTAGAACTGCGCTCCGAGTTCCAGTCCATAGCGCTCCTTAAACGGGAAACGCTTGTAGATGTTGGTGTCCAGATTGAAGTAGCCCGGCCCGCGGAACACGCCCGGTCCCGTCTGGCCGAAATCCATCTGAACCGGAGTAGCTACCCCCGAGCTCGAGCTGTAGGTCATGAACTGCGTCTTGGCGTAACAGGGATTCGGCCCTGAGCCGCGGACCACAGTGCAAGTGGGGCTGATACTCGGATCGATCACGGTAGCCAGGAACGTGCCGCTGAATCCGCCATACGAGTTGATCTCGCTGCTCAGGTTGCTGTCGGAGGACGAGAAGGGCTTGCCGGTATAGTGGTACACCTTGGCCCCGATATTCCATCCGCCCAGCGCGCCTTCGACCAGCTTGTTGCTGAATTTGTGCGGCTCAGTCCACAAGAAATCCCCGACGACGGCGTGCCGCACGTCAGTCCCCTGGTTGCCGTAACCGAAATTGAAGTTATAGGGATTGTAAATGGTCCCGAAAGCCAGCGCGTGCGACCAGGTCCAGCCCACCTGCCCCTGGAAACCCCAGTGGAACGAATGCCGGATCTGCGTGGTCAAGCCACCGTAGTTCGAATAGCCCGCGTTGAGCACCTGAGTGACGGTCTTAAACCGGGAATCGGGCGCCGCCAACGGGAGCCCGGCGAAACTGGTGCCGAAATACTTGTTTACACCGGCGCTGTTCAGCGACGACGAGCAGAGCGTTTTATCCTCGCACAGGAATCCATTCGCCCAGCCGTTGGAAATTTGCTGATCGAATCCGTGACTGCCGGAGTAAGTGATAGCCAGCACGTCATGAGGAGTGATACCCTTTTCCAGGCCGAAGCTCCATTCCGTAACCTTCGACGGCACGTAGTTATTCGGCGGCGAATAGTAGGCCGGAGGCGTGAAGGTGAGCGTAGAATTGATTGCCGACAGAGATGACTGTATCCCCGCCAGCGTAGCGCCCTGGCTGAATCCATTCTCGAAAACGGTATGCGCATACGCCGCCTCGTATGCCGAGCTCCCGACCTGCGTCGGAAGACCGGCCAGGCCGAAACTTACGCTCGGCGAATACACGCTCGGCGCGTTACGGAAAATGCTCGATGCCGAACTGGCCGAAAACAGGCTGGCAAACTCCCCGATCCCGCCGCGCAACACCGTGGTGTGTCCCAGATTCCAGGCCAAACCGAAGCGCGGCTCTGGAATTATGCTATCCAAACTCGCGAACATGGTCGACAAGCCGGTCGTAATCGTCGAATTGTATGGAACGCCGGCGCCGCCCGTGTAGCCCGGCATGCCGAACTGAGTGTTCATGCGCGCGAAGCACTTATCCACGCAGACCGGGTTCTTGTCGTGCTCTGCGCGGAACCCCAGCGTCAGCGTGACGTTGTGCATCAATTTCCATTCGTCTTGAACATAAGCGCCGATGGAGGCAAATCGAAGGTGGACTTGAAGCAAGTTGGGGAACGCCTGCGTAAAGCTGTCTCCCGCACCGCCCACGCCGTTGATCTGACCGGTGGTGAAGTCGGTCAAATCGCCGAATGAGTAGTACCCGTTATAGGCTGCTTCGTTGTTCGTGAAGTCCGTGACCTTGTTGGAGCGATAGTTGATGCCGGCCTTGAACGTGTGGGAACCCTTCATCCAGGTCAAGTCATCCACTAACTGCATTTGGCCTACGTTGCGGCCCTGCGGAAAGCTCGTAGACGTACCAACGGACGTGAACCCGGCGTCGCCGACGGACATGGTCTCGGGAATCAGCGCAAGGGCCGCCGATTCGCTCGGATACCCGAATATGGCTTGATACCACTGACCCGAACCTGTGAACTTGTTCACCAGATTGGGATTGATCACCCACGTTTCCGTTAGCTGGCCCTGGTGATCGGGTTGGTTGCTTTGCGCAAAAAGCGCCGGGCTGATGTAGCTGACGCTGGTGGCCTGGAGGCCCCAATCGTAGTTATAGCGGGCCTGCAAGGTGTGATGGGAGTTGATGTTGTAGTCGCCCTTCAACGTCAGGTACGACTCCTTATTCGGCTGGCTTGTGTTCACGCGCCACTGATACGTGCAGGGAATGTTCGTCGGAACGTTGTTGCCGCCGAAAACGCCGCCGCCGGGCGCCGCGATGCCGGCGTTCCAGAATGTGTGAGTCCCGCAGCCCAAGTGGTTATTACCGTCTTGGAAAAGGCCCGTGCCGTTTGTGGTGGGAACGGCCCCCTGGCGGCCCGGCGCGTTGTTCCAAAGATTAAACGCATCCTGGTAGAGCGGGACCGCGGCGGCGTCCGTGGTCGCCAGTTTATTCAGCGTATAGGTCTGCAACTGCGGCGACGGAATAACGACTGTGCCCGAGGCTGGCAGCGCATAGCGCAGGCTCTCGAAATCGACGAAGAACCAAATCTTGTCTTTGCGAACCGGCCCGCCGACGGACCCGCCGAACAGGTGCGCATCCGAGCGCGGATTCTGCGTACCCGCCTGATTGTTGAAGAAATCGTTGGCGTTGAAGATCTTGTCGTTGTAATTATGGAACAGGTTACCATGGAAGCTGTTGCCTCCGCTCTTGCCAATGTAGTTGACCTGAACGCCTGCCATGCGGCCATAGTCGGCGCCGTAGGCGTTGAGCACAACTGAAGCTTCCCCGACTTCGTTCGTTCCCAGCATGTTGTTGCTGGCGCCGGAATTTCCGATATTCAAGTAAGCGTCCATGGCGTCGGCCCCGTTCAAAGTGAACATCGCAGAGGCTCCCGGAATACCCTGAACGGAAAAATTGCCGCTCGATCCGCCGCCCGGAGTCACCAGGATGCCAGGGACCGTGAAGGCGATCGTTGTCAGATCCCCGCCGTTGGCCGGAAGATTGATCAATTGCTTCGTGTCGAATCCGCTGGCCATCTCGGAGTTCTGCAAATGCAAAATCTCCGCTGTGGCCTGCACTTCAACGGTCTCCGACGTCCCTTTGACTTGAAGCGTCAGGTCAACAGTGGGGGCTTGCCCGACCAAAAGCGTGAGTTTCTCGGTCTTCGAACTCAAGCCGGTAGCTTCGCCCGTAACGGTATAGTCGCCCGGCTTCATCAGCGAAAAGCGATATTGTCCGGAGTTATTCGTGGTGTCGGTTCGAGTCTCGTTGGTATCGACGCTCGTCGCAGTCACCTTGGCATTAGGCACCACCGCCCCGCTGGCGTCCTTGACCGTGCCGACGATGTCGCCGGAAGTCATGGTTTGGCACAAGGCGGACGGCGCCGCAAGCGCTAGGACTAAGAAAGTTAGACCGGCTATCGCCGGCCATCTCAATCGTTGCGATAACATCATTCTAGTCTCCCGCTGGTTTCTTCAACCAGAAGCTGTAAGCAGGCTAAACAGGCTGTGAAACGAAAGTACTTCCGGTCACTAATAAGACCCAATCATCTTATTAATCTTAACGCCCCAGAATTCGCCTCTGCCCGCAAAGCCTATTTGAGCCAGTATACCAGCGAAGCGGACTTAGCGAGTACCTTTCGCTGGACATGACGGGATTTTAATTGGGTGGTCACAGCACCCACAAGTGAGGGGTGCTGCCTTGTGTGCCGGCCGGGAAACTTTTGGGATCGGCCCTCAAAACCGGTGCATTGCGGCAATGTATCAGCACCACTGCCAAGTTGGGGAAAGACTTTTGCGTGTGCCATGCCGATGTGCGCCGATGCGAATACAATAAACGTTACGCAATGCGACGGGTGATCACAGCGCCGGACGTTCCCACGAGCGGCGAACTGCTTGTCCCGAAGGGAGCGATCATTACGCCCTCCGCCCGGGAATCGGCGGCGGAGCGCGGCGTGAAAATCGTAGAGGTGGAAGAAGACCGTCTCCCGGCGCCGCCCGCGGAGAAGACCATCGCGCTCGGAAGCGATCACGGCGGGTTCCGAATGAAGGAGTTTCTCAAGCCGGTTTTGGAAAGCCTCGGACTGGCGATCATCGACATCGGCGTCGATAAAGAAAGGCCGGCTGACTATCCCGATATCGCTCTGAAAGTGGCTGAACTGGTCACTGCCGGGAAGGCGTCGCGCGGGATTATCGTGGACGGCGCCGGGATTGGGTCGGCCATGGCGGCCAACAAGGTTCCGGGCATTCTGGCGGCCCTGTGCTATGATAAAGCTTCTGCCCGCAACAGCCGTGAACACAATGATTCTAATGTGCTTACTCTCGGCGGACGGTTGCTGACGGAGACCCAGGCGGAAGATGTGGTGCGCACCTGGATTGCTACGCCTTTCGGGGGCGGGCGGCACGAAGCTCGCGTCCGGAAGATCCTGGAAATCGAGCGAAAGTACGCGAAGAGGGACGCAGGGTGAATCAAGCGGAACTCGACATTCTGGTAGCCAAGATCGGGGAGGAAATCCTGGCCCGATTGGGCGCCAACGCGGTTCCGGGTAAGAAAGGCGAGGGCCTCAATCTCCCCGATGAAGTATGCCCCGGCTGCGTGCAACGCTGCGCGCAGACGTGCGCGAAGAATACCAGGCAGATCATCGCCTCCGGAGCGGATCGCGTCTCGGCCAGCGAGAGGCTGACCAAGATCGATCCCGGGATCGCTTCGGTGATCGATCACACCATCCTGAAGCCCGATGCGACGCGCGCCGATGTGATGAAAGTCTGCGCCGAAGCGCGCCAGTACGGGTTTGCGAGCGTGTGCGTCAATCCGCACTGGGTTCCGCTGGTGAAGAGGGAACTGGCCGGCACGAACGTGAAAGTGTGTTCCGTAGTCGGTTTTCCGCTCGGCGCGACCAGCACGGAAGCCAAGGTTGCGGAAGCCGCCGCGGCTCTGCGATCGGGCGCGCAGGAAATCGACATGGTGATCAACGTCGGCGCGCTGCGCTCGGGCGAGCCGGACGTGGTGCGGCGCGATATCGAACTGGTTGCCGAAACCGCGCACAGGGCCGGGGCCATTGTGAAGGTAATCCTGGAAACCGCATTGCTCGACGACGCGCAGAAGACCGAAGCGTGCCGGCTAGCGAAACAGGCCGGCGCGGATTTCGTGAAGACTTCGACTGGATTCGGGCCCTCCGGCGCCACCGCGCACGACGTAGCTTTGATGCGCGCCGCCGTGGGACCGGAGATGGGCGTTAAGGCATCGGGCGGAATTCGAACGCTCCAGGACTTGCAGGCCATGACCGCGGCGGGCGCCACGCGCATCGGCGCCAGCGCCAGCGTGAAAATCGTCGAGGCCGCGGCCTGACCTCACTCTAATGCAGACCCACCGCAGAACGCCCGCCCGGTTTCGGGAGCGCTCGGAACTCCTGGACTACCTCCTGGAAGTTTCGGCGGTCACTTCGGCCACGCTCGATCTGGACGAGCTGATGGCTAAGGTCTCGGAGATCATCCGCCATGCGCTGCCGTACGACCTGTTCGCCATCCTCTTGTACAGCGAGAAACGGCGCGACCTTCGCATACGCTACGGCGTAGGCCATCGCGAAGAAGTGGTGCGCAACGTCTCGATAGGTCTTGGGGAGGGAATCACGGGAACCGCGGCCCTGCGCCGGGAAGAGATTCTAGCGGGAGACGTGCGCAACGACCCGCGCTACCTCAACACGGTGGACGCCGTGCGTACGGAGATGGCCGCGCCGATGATCGCGCGCGGCAAACTGGTGGGCGTGATCGATCTGCAATCGACGCGGCTCAATGCCTACGCGCCGTACGACCGCTCGCTGCTGCGATTGCTGGCGGCGCGCATAGCCACAGCGATCGACAACGCGCGCCTCTACCGCCGCGTGGAACGCCAGAACCGCGCGATGAAAACGCTGGTGAACATTTCGCGCGAGTTCTCCTCGATTCTCGATTTGAACGTGCTGCTGGGGAAGATTGCGAGCGACGATGCGCGAGCTGGTCAGCTACGACGCGTTCAGTATTCTGCTGATCGATAGCCAGGCCAAGGCGTTGCGCCATCATTTCAGCATTCGTTACGACGAGCGCGTGAAGATCGATAACGTCCCGTTGGGGAAGGGAATTACGGGCGCGGCGGCGGAATCGAAGCAGGTGGTGAGGGTGCACGACACGCTGGCGGACCCGCGCTACATCGCCTCGCATCCCGATATCCGCTCCGAAGTGGCCGCGCCGCTGATGGTCCGCGACCGCGTCATCGGAGTGATGGATATTGAAAGCGAACGCATCGGCCATTTCACGGACGACCAGGCGCGGCTGCTGGAAATGCTCGCGCCGCAGATTGCAAGCAGCGTGGAGAACGCGCGGCTGTATGAGGAAATCGCCTCCCGCGAACGGCGCATGGACGAGGACCTGCAAGCTGCGCGCGAATTGCAACAGGTCATGTTCCCGGATGCCGAGCCGGAGATCCAGGGCCTCGAGAGCGCGGTGCGGCTGCGCCCCGCGCGCGAGATCAGCGGCGACGTGTACGAAGTGATCGAACGAAACGACGGGCAAGCCCTGATCGCCTTCGGCGACGTGAGCGGCAAGGGCGCCGCGGCGGCGTTGTACGGCGCTCTGGCCAGCGGGCTGGTGCGCTTGATGGCATTGCGGCGGCGGCGGCCGGCCGAATTGTTGAAGGCGCTCAACGAGGCGCTCTCGGCGCGCAAGGTGGATGCGCGTTACGTGACGCTGTGCGTGCTGCTGTGGGACCCGGCGGCCCGGCAGTTGGTGATGGCCAACGCCGGAGCGATTCCGCCCATGATCTGCCGCGGCGGAGAAGTTCTGAACATCCGCGTGGAAGGCGTCCCGCTGGGTTTGCTGGAGGATCGCGAGTACGAAGAGGCGTCCTTCCAGGCCCAATCCGGCGACGCCATTGTGCTCTATTCCGACGGCATTACCGATCACCAGGCGCCAGGGGGACCGGAGTACGGGCGGGGCAGGCTGACAAACGTGGTTCGCGCGCACCACCAGCAGCCCGCCCGAGAATTGATGAGCGCGATCTTCAAGGACCTGGACAAGTTCTCCACCACGCTCTTCGACGATCAGACGGTGTTCGTGATGAAGGTGAAGTGAGAGGCGAAGCACGGGTCCAGGCGCTTGCCTCAGGACGACCGACCCTCGCATCTGTTCGCCGCGACAAACAGTCTAGCGCGGCGCAATTACTGCGCATTATGACTACAGGCTGCAAAACGGGGACTGGCTCGAATTTCGCGCTGTTTGCGAAACTTCGTGCCTGTCCCCGCTTTGCCCCACCGTGCCGTAACATTGAACTCATGCGATGGGTATTGAGCTTGGCAGTGGTTTGCGTGGCGCCGGCGCAGCAGGCTCCCTTCACCTTGGATCGGGTGATGGGATTCTCGTTTCCGAGTTCGCTGACGGCGGCGACCGAAGGCGGGAAGGTCGCGTGGGTGGCGAACGCGCGGGGCGTGCGAAATATCATGGTCGCCGAGCCACCGGAATATCGGGAATATCGGGCTCGCAAGATCACGCCTTATACGAACGATGACGGGCAGGAGATCGGCGGATTGGCTTGGCTGCCTGGCGCCAAGGGCATCGTATATACGCGGGGCGGGGCTGAGAACCCGGCGCTCGATCCAACCGGTGCAATGGAGTCCATCTGGGCTGTTGGATTGGACGGCTCCGCGCCGCGCAAAATCGGGGACGGAGGCTCGCCGGCCGTCTCGCCGCGCGACGGGAGAGTTGCCTTCGTTCACGCGGGGCAGTTGTGGCTCGCGGCGGCGGATGGCAAAACGGCCCCCACGCAGGCGTTCCAGGGGCGGGGCGAATGCCGCCGGCCGGTGTGGTCTCCGGACGGCGCCCGCATCGCGTTCACCAGCGATCGCGGCGATCACAGCTTGATCGGCGAATACAACGTCGCGGTCGGCGCGGTGGAGTATCTTGATCCATCCACGGACGCCGATTCGTTTCCGGAGTGGTCGCCGGACAGTCGCAGCGTGGCGTACATTCGAATACCCAGCAGCGGGCTGCGTCCGGTGCGGGAAGCCCGGCGCGCGGGACCGCCGTGGTCGATTCGCAGAGCGTCGGTCGAAACCGGAGAGGGCCGCGAACTTTGGCGCGCGCGGGAAGGGCGGGGAAGCGTTTACCGCGAGGTAACGGCACGGAACCAGTTGCTGTGGGCCGAAGGGAGGCTGGTGTTTCCCTGGGAGGCGGACGGATGGACGCATCTCTATTCGATCCCGGTTGAAGGCGGCGAGGCGGTTCTACTGACTCCGGGCGCGTTTGAAGTGGAGGACGTAGCGCTATCCGCGGACCGGCGCGCGGTGATCTTTTCATCCAACCAGGGAGATATCGACCGGCGGCACACTTGGGAGGTCCTAGCCTCGGGTGGCTCGCCGTCCGCACTTACGCCGCCTTATCGGGTGCTGGAATGCTCCCCCACTCGGCTTTCAGACGGCAGGCTGGCGCTGCTCCGCTCCAGCACGACGATGCCGCTGCAGGTCGCGATTAACGTAGGGGGCGGGTTTCAATATCCGGACGCATCCGCCATCCCACCCGATTTTCCGGCCGCGCACATGGTGGAGCCACAGCAGGTGATCTTCAAGGCCGCCGATGGCCTCGAAATTCACGGGCAACTTTTCATGCCTTCAAATCGTGCGAGCGGCGTGGGGCGCGCTCCGGCGATGATTTTCTTCCACGGCGGGCCGCGCCGGCAGATGCTGCTGGGCTGGCATCCCATGCAGTACTACTCGAATGCGTACGCATTGAATCAGTACCTGGCCAACTCCGGATACATCGTGCTCTCCGTGAATTTCCGCAGCGGCATCGGTTATGGTCTCGATTTTCGCGAGGCCTTGGGTTACGGCGCGAGCGGCGGAAGCGAATACGCGGATGTGCTGGCGGCCGCGGCCTACTTGCGGTCTCGCCCGGATGTGGACGCTTCGCGCATCGGCGTTTGGGGTGGCTCTTATGGAGGCTATCTCACGGCCATGGCGCTGGCGCGCAACTCGGACCTGTTCCGCGTGGGCGTCGATTTCCATGGCGTTCACGATTGGGCGAGGGAACTCGAAATCCCGCCCACGGAGCCGGATTACAAGATTGCGTTCGACTCTTCGCCATGGCGTTTCTTCAGGGATGGAAATCGCCGGTCCTGTTGATCGCGGGCGATGACGATCCCGATGTTCACTTCAATCAGACCGTGATGCTTGCCGGCGCCTTACGGAAGCAGGGCGTGAAAGTCGAGGAGCTGATCTTCCCGAACGAAGCGCACGAATTCCTGCTCTACAAGAGCTGGCTGGCGGCTTATCGGGCCGCTGTTGGTTTCATCGACGAACAAATGAAGTGAAACACATAAGTTCCGGGGCGCACATAAGGTCAAGGGCCTTGCGTTGCGGCCCGTTCCCGAGTAGCGTAATTCTCTGAGGTGAGCCTGTGACGAAAGAGTGCGCGGGAGAGATGGAGCGATGGCTCAAGCGGCAGTTCACGACGCGGGACGGCGCATTCCCGGGGATCGTGTCGCGCGTGGCGGAGAAGCCGGAGCGGGTCGAGTGCCTGATTGGCGGATTGGATTCCTCCGATCCGGCTATCAAGTACGGCTGCGCCAAGGCTTTGAGGTTGTTGGCCGAGGCGGAGCCGCGGCTGATGTACCGGCGCTTCGATTTCTTTGTGGGACAGCTTGACAATCCCAAAGGCCCGTTGCGCTGGAACGCAGCCGCCGCGCTGGCGGGTTTGGCGGCTGTAGACCGCGCGAATAAACTCGATGGCATTCTCGAGCGGTACCTGGGCGTAATCGACGGTCCGGAACTGATCGACGCTGCGACCGCGATTCACGGCGCGGCGCGGATTGCTCGGGGCAAGCCGAAACTCGCCGCCCAATGCGTGAAGGCGATTTTGCGGGTGAGCGGCGCGGAGTATAAAACAGACGAGTGCCGTAATGTTGCGGCTGGACACGCGATTCAAGCTCTAGCGGATTGCCTGGATGTGGTGGACGATAGGGGACCGGCGATCGCGTTCGTGAAAGCGCAACTGGAGAACACGCGTCCGGGAACCCGCAAGAAGGCCGAAGCCTTCTTGCGGAAACATGCGGGAACCGGCGCGAAATCTACACCCACCACGCGGCGGCGGGCTTCTCCTTAATCACCAGGCCGTTGAGGAACGAAGCCGCGCGAGAAAGTCCTTCTTCCGGCGACATGAGGCTATCCTCGTGCTCGATGGAAAGCGCGTAGTCGTAGGCGTACATCCGCAGCGTGGAGATAAATTCGCGCCACCATTCTTCTCCATGGCCATAGCCGCAGGTGCGGAAGATCCACGCGCGGTTGCGCTCGTCGGTGTAGCTCTTGGTGTCGAGAACGCCGGTGAGCGGCAGATTGCGCGCATAAATCTGCGTATCCTTGGCGTGGACGTGGAAAATGGAGTCGCCCAGGAGGCGAATGGCCGCGATGGGATCGATGCCCTGCCAGAACATGTGGCTGGGGTCGTAGTTGCAGCCGATGGCCGGGCCGGCGATTTCGCGCAACTTCAGCATGGTCTCCGGACTGTACACGACGAATCCCGGATGCATCTCGATGGCGATCTTCACGCCATGATCGGCGGCGAACTTGGCCTGGTCGATCCAGTACGGGACCACCACCTTCTCCCACTGCCATTTCAGAATTTCCAGATAATCGGGCGGCCACGGGCAGGTCACCCAATTGGGCCATTTCGCCGCCGGCGAATCGCCGGGGCAGCCGCTGAAATCGACGACCACGGGCACGCCGAGCTTCTCGGCCAGCAGGATGGTCTTGCGGCTCACGTCCTTGTCGTGCTTGGCGTGCTCCTTGTTGGGGTGCAGCGGATTGCCGTGGCAACTGAGCGCGCTGATGCCGAAGCCGTTATCTTCGATCTTTTTCTTGAACTCGTTCAGCTCGGTCTTGCTCTTCAGCATCGAGAGCTTGCAGTGGGCGTCGCCGGGATAGTTCCCCGTGCCGAGTTCCACCGTGTGAATGCCATAGGATGCGATCTTTTTGAGGGCGTCCTCGAGGGACAGTTGCGATAACAGAGGGGTGAATACTCCGACTCTCACGTGATGTCTCCTTGCAATTCTTGCAATTAGCGGTACGCGTACGCGACCAACAGAATATCACGGGGTGCGCGCAAGCGCTCCGCCGCCGTTTGCTACGATGAAACTTCCCCCCATGACGCCGTTGCGCTTCTACAACACTCTCACGCAAACGACCCAGGAATTCGCGCCGGAGCGGGACAACACGGTTCGCATGTATACCTGCGGTCCGACGGTCTACGACTTCGCGCACATCGGCAATTTCCGCACGTTCACCTTCGTGGACATTCTGCGCAAAACGCTGCGGGCCAACGGATACCAACTCGACCACGTGATGAACATCACGGATGTGGACGATAAAATCATCCGCAACGCGGCGGCGAAGGGGAATACGATTCAGGAGTACACCGCCGAATACACGCAGGCATTCCTGGACGACTGCAAGACGCTCCGCCTGGAGCGCGCCGAGCGGCTGACTCCCGCCACCGAGCACATCCCCGAAATGGCGGACGCCATCGCGCGGCTCGCCGACGGGAGCCACACGTACGTGAAAGACGGCTCGGTCTATTTTCGAATCACCACGTTCCCCGAATACGGCAAGCTGTCGCACAGCGATTTCAGCGGCAATATCGCGGGCGCGCGCGTCGATGTCGACGAGTACGAGAAGGCCGATGCGCGCGATTTCGCGCTATGGAAAGCGCCGAAGCCGGGCGAGCATTTCTGGGATACTCCCATCGGCCCCGGCCGGCCGGGCTGGCACATCGAGTGCTCCGCGATGGCCTTGAAATATCTCGGCGAGACCATCGATATCCACGCCGGCGGCGTGGATTTGATCTTCCCGCATCACGAAAACGAGATCGCGCAATCGGAATCGCATCACCGGCAAGCAGTTCTCGCGCTTCTGGCTGCACGCCGAATTCCTGATGGTGGAAGGCCAGAAGATGTCGAAGTCGCTGGGGAATTACTTCACTCTCCGCGACATTCTGGCGCGCGGATACGAGCCCGAGACGGTCCGCTACCTGCTGGCGTCCACGCCCTATCGCAAGTCGCTGAACTTCACGTTCGACGGACTGAAAGCCGCGGCATCGGCCATCGAGCGGCTTCGCAACTTCAAGCTGCGATTGGAAACGGACCGATATCCGGACGGCGCAAACGAGCAGCTAACGGCGAGAGCCGCCACTGCCGCCGATGCGTTCATGTCGGGCATGAATGACGACCTGAACACGGCTGAGGCATTGGGAGCCGTTTTCGAATACGTGCGCGACGCGAACCTGGCGATGGATTCCGGCCAGTTCCATGCGGGAAACGCGAAGGAAGCGCTCGATTTTCTCACGCGGTTCGATTCGATTTTCGACGTGCTGCGGCCCACGCTCGCCGCCGGCGCGATCGGGGACGCCGAAGTGGAGGCGCTGATCGCCGAGCGCGCGGCGGCGCGAAAAGCCAAGGACTTTGCGCGCTCGGACAAAATCCGGGACGAGCTTCTCGCGCGCGGGATCGTGCTCGAGGACACCAAAGCCGGCGTCCGCTGGAAGAGGAAATAAAGGTGAATCTCCATACCAAGGCGGTCCACGCGGGGGACCGAACGAAGGCGCCGGCTCAGACGCCGGTCACGACGCCTGTATATACGGCTTCGAGCTTCTTCTGCGACTCCATGGAGCAACTCGACCGGATCTTCGCGCGCGAAGAGCAAGGCTATTGCTACGCGAGATACGACAATCCAACGAACGCGGCCCTGGAGCGGCAGGTAGCGGCTCTCGAAGACGGGTATGGCGCGCTGGCTTGCGCGACGGGAATGACCGCGTTGCACATCGCGATTCTGTGTGCGCTCGCCGATCGCCGGAAATCGATCCTGGCGGCCGATGCGCTGTACGGCGCCACGGTCGGTCTGCTCATGAACCTGCTGGAGCCGTCCGGAATCAAAGTCCGCTTCGTGGATGTGTGCGATCTGGACGCCGTGCGAGCCGCGGTGGCGGAGGATCGGCCCGGCTGCCTTTTGGTTGAGAGCATTTCCAATCCTTTGTTACGAGTCCCTGCGCTGGACGCCCTGGCGGAGATTGCCCAGGGCGCCGGCGCCGCGATGATCGTAGACAATACGTTCGCCACGCCGCTGCTGGTGAAGCCACTGGAACTCGGCGCGC
This sequence comes from Terriglobia bacterium, assembly GCA_963783505.1. Taxonomy (GTDB): domain Bacteria; phylum Acidobacteriota; class Terriglobia; order Bryobacterales; family Bryobacteraceae; genus BOG-224. The sequence goes on from CAWAOP010000035.1 coordinate 62,143, forward strand.
ATTTCAGCGTCCATAGCCTGACGAAGTACCTGGCGGGACACGGCGATGTGCTCGGAGGCGTGATCATCTCCGACGCCGAGCACTATGACGCATTACGGACCCTTTCGCGGACGGTCGGTCCGACGCTCGGACCGTTTGAAAGCTACATGGCCATGCGCGGCATTAAGACGTTCCCATTGCGCATGGAGCGGCACTGCGCCAACGCAGCTAGGGTGGCGGAGTGGTTGCGGTCGCAGCCGAAGATCGAGCGAGTGTATTATCCCGACGACGCGGCGCACCCCGATGCCGCCACGATTCGCCGCCTGTTTCCCGAGGGACTCTATGGCGGCATGGTCAGCTTCGAATTACGCGGCGCGGGCAGGGAAGAGGTGTTCCGGTTCATGGACGCGCTGAAGCTGATCGTGCGAGCGACTTCGCTCGGCGACGTCCACAGCATAATGCTCTACCCGGTAATGAGCTCGCACCGCGAGATTTCACCCAAGCATCGCCAGCGGATGGGCATCCGCGACAACCTGGTGCGGCTTTCGGTAGGCATCGAAGGCGCCGAGGACATCATCGGGGATTTGGAGCGCGGGTTGGAATCGATGTAGGCTCGCGGCGAAGCCGGAGATTCAGTTGCTGCCCGGCGGTCGCTGTTTCCGTGCCGGGCCCAGAGGGCCCCCCGACAGGGAGCGGTCGGGTGGAACGCTCGACGGACTACAGGGGTTTGCTCTGGTTCATGAGTCGCCGGAGTTATTGCGGAAGGAATGGGGACGGCAGCACGAGCAGCCGACCGCTCATTCCATTCGCGGCACGGAAACAACGCGGCACAAAAGGCGGCGCGGAAGCAGACCGGCGCGCCGGCGGGTGCACCGAGAACCCAAAAGGACTCACCGCAAGAACGCTTCGGCGCCGCGTTGCAGAAGGGCGGCGGACGCAACTCCAGCCGCGGCCCAAGTAGCGACTGGAATTAGCCCGCGCCGCTTTCGTTCCTCATGCAGCGAATGGTATCCGAGGTAAATCAGCCAGCCAGCCGCGGCGCCCAAAGGGTAGCCGATCCACGCCGAGCCCAGGTGCGGAGACATCCACAAACCGGCGGCGCCGCCGGCTAGCGTCGTGCCTTCGGCCAGCGCACACCAGCCGAGCGCGGCTGCGCGCGATTTCACGGATACGCGCAGAATGCCTCCCAACGCAAGTCCTTCCGGTATCTTGTGCAGCATCACGGCCAAGGGCGCCGCTACGCGCAGCCCAAGCGGAACGGCGATCTGCGCGGCCGCCACGCTCCAGCCATCCAAAAAGCTGTGCACCGCGGCGGCAGCCGCAAGCGGCGCGCCGAAGCCATGCAATTCGGATTCACATGCATCGTGATCGTGGTCGTGCGCGCAGGTGGGACAGACGGGACGCCCGAACCGGTTGACCGCGTATAGCGCGCCGTATCCCGCGGCGGCCAGAGCCACTGCGACCAGCCAACCGGATTCGACGACCATCTCCGGCACGATCCCAAACAACGCCACGCCAATGAGAACGCCCGATGTGAACGGCACGGCCGGGCCGAACGATTTCCTTGTTGAGCGATGCGACCCGGTTAGCCAAACGCCGGAGGCGGCTGCAACCATGCCGACCGCGGTAGCGAGCGCCGGAAGCGCTATGCCGGAAAATGTCGGGGGCGCGGGCAAGCCTCTACTCTAGCAGCCGCCCGGTCGACGCCGCGCTATCCTCTCGGCGGCCGCCGCCCGCTTTACGTCCGCGCCATCGCGGCGTCCGGTTGCGGCGCGGTGCGCTGTTCGCCGGTGAACTCGCCCAGCGTAATCGGGACGGCGACCTTCAGCATCAGAGTGAATACAAGAAAGCCCAGCGCGAACACAGCCGCCGCGACCCGCAATTCAGTCAGCGTCGGGTAATATTCGTAAATCTCGCCGAGCGTGTCCGGAGTGAGTCCCGGGATGATCAGTCCCATGCCTTTCTCGATGTAGCAGCCGGCATAAGTCGCCAGACAACCGATGTTGAGTGTCAGCCAGCGTTGTCTGGTCTTAGGAACGATGAACAACGCAAACGCGAGAATGTTGAGTGACACGGCCGACCACGCGTAGGGAACCAGCGTGTGGTGACCGCCTACGCCCTGATACCAATAGCGCGTGTACAACAGATGCTCCGTGGAGGAGTAATACTCCTTGAACGCTTCGGCGCCATGCAGGAACAGATTGAGGAACATGGCGTAAGCCATCAGTTCGGCGACCTTCCAAATGGCCTCGTCCTTGATCTCGAACCGCGTGAACTTACGGAGGATCTGGACAACGATCAGCAGAATCGCGGGCCCGGAGCAGAAAGCCGAGGCGAGGAACTGCGGAGCCAGAATGGAAGAATTCCAGTAAGGCCGCGCGGCCAGGCCGTTGTACAGAAACGCCGTGACCGTGTGGATGCCCACAGCCATCGGAATGGAGAGCAGCACCAGCGGAACCACCAGCCTCTTGATGTAATGCTGCCCGTGGAACGCGCGGTAGAGTATATGCGTGGCGACGAGAAAGTTCACCACGAAGTACAAGTTCAGCACCATCACATCCCACGCCAGTATGGAGCGGGGGAAGTTCAGATGTCCGAACGGAGGGATGAGATGCCAAAAGCGGTCGGGCCGTCCGATGTCGACTGTCACGAACAGGAGGCACATGACGATAGCGCTAATGGCCAGTAACTCACCATAAATCACGATTTCGCGGATCGGTTTCCACTGATAGATATAAGCGGGAATCACCAGGACCACGGCGGCGGCGGCCACTCCTACTAAGAACGTGAAGTTACCGATGTAGAACCCCCAGCTCACCTGGTCCCGCATCGCGGTAACGCCGAGGCCGAGGCGGACCTGGTTCGCGTAGGCGAACGCGCCGGAGACAATCAGCGCCACGAGCAACGCCAGCCATGCCCAGTAGCTGGCGGGGCCGTGCGCAATTAAATGAAGGCTTCCCTGCGTGAAACGGATGAATCGTTTGATGGAAGTCATGCAGCCTCACGTGGCATAGAAGTAGAAGAACCGCGGAGCCGTATTCAACTCCGCTTTCAGAACCATGACGCGCTTGTGCTCGATGATGTAGCGGATCTCGCTATCCGGGTCGAGCAGATTCCCGAATTTTCTGGCGCCCACCGGACAGACTTCCACGCACGCCGGGTATCGCCCGTTGCGCGCGCGCTGGATGCAAAACGTGCACTTCTCGACCACGCCTTTGGGGCGCGGCCGGTTTCCCAAATAGTGCGTGTTCGGGTTGATTTCATTGCTAGGAATCGAGGGCTCGGCCCAGTTGAAATGGCGCGCGCCGTAAGGGCACGCGGCCATGCAGTAGCGGCAGCCGATGCACCAATCGTAGTCGATCACCACGATGCCGTCCTTCTCGGTCCAGGTGGCGCCGGTGGGACAGACCTTCGTGCACGGTGAGTCGCGGCACTGCTGGCAGGCGACCGGCATATAGAAGCGCCCGTCCTCCGGGACCTTCTCGGGGTCGTAGTACGGATCGGCGTGCTCGAAATCGACGCCTTTCTCTTTCTCCATCGAGAGCACTTTGATCCAGTGAAGCTGGGGATTGCGCGACTGGTTGTTCTCTTCGACGCAGGCGTACACGCAGCGGCGGCACCCGATGCAGCGCGACAGGTCGAGCGCGTAAGCGAACTCGACGCCGGGAATCGGCTGGGTGTCCGCAACGTAAATGTCTTTGCCCAGCCGCTCTTTGTACTGGCGCTCCATCTCGGCGATGGATTGTTTCAGGCGCTCGCGCGGAACGTCGTAAAGACGCTTGGGACCGCAGGCTGTGAGCACCCATCCGGCGGCCGCGGCGGCGGCGCAAGAAGCAAACATCCGGCGGGACGGTGGTTCGGCGTTGGCGTTATTCTCCATGGCGGCTGGTTCCTCCGGTTGACTGGTCCGGCCTGGTGGGGGGAAGAGGAGCCGGTTTCGGTTCTAATGCGCGGAAGCGCGGCTGGTGGGGATTGTGGCAGTGCGCGCAGAGCAGGTATTGCTTTTCGCCGTTCCAGGCGCCGACCCGCCTTCCGTGCACTCCGGCCTTCCAATCGCGCAGTTTCTCGCCATGGCATTGGCCGCACACGCGGTAGGATTCCTCGAACGGAACCAACTCGCCGCTGGCGAGATGCAGGAAGTTGCGGTTGTTGGCGTCATGGCAGTCGAGGCACCAGCGGTGCTCCTCGTCGTGCTTCAGAACGATATCGGTATGCATGTCCGTGAGCGTGCGCCGGGTGCGGTTGGGTTTCTGAAATTCGTGGCAGCTCATGCACGGAAAGATGCCTTCCGAAAAAGGAGGCGGCGGAGTTTCGAGACGTTCGGCGGGATGCGTGGCCTGAACTTGAGTGGGCGCGGCGGCGACCTTTGGGTCGTTCCCTCCCACCGCGCCCGCCAACGCCGCTAATACAGTCAGAGCAAGTACTCTCATAGCGGGCTCCCAGGTCAGACGCAGTGCATCTCCACGGTTCGTTGCATTTCGCGAAGCCACATGGCCTGAAATAGTTGAAGGCGCTGTCCGATCACGGCCGCCAGATTGAGCGAGACCATGTAGCCGACCGACGGCCGCGCCGCGAAGTACTCGCGCAAGGCGTCGCGCGACAGAGCGATGATTTCGGTTTCGAGCGGCGCCGTAGCGGTGAGGGTGAACCGGTACGGGGGAATCAACGCCGACCAGCCGACGGTCTGGCCCGGAGCGCACTCCTCCACCTGTATGGCTTCCTGCTGGCCCCGGACCTGCATCGGAAGCGTCAGCCGGATGCGCCCGCGCTCGACGACGAACAGACGGTCGGCGGGTTCGCCCAGACGAAACAGTTCGGACCCGGCGCGAATGGTAATCCGCGATCCAAAGGACAGCGCCTGTTCCACTTCCTCCTGCGAAAGGCCCTTAAAGAGTTCCGGTGCGCGTTCCATGAGGGTTCTCTCAGTTCAGGAACGGCGACACGGTCTTGCTGTACAAGAGCGCCGCGGTAGGGAACTCGATGAACGACTCCGCGGCTGCCTGTTCCAGGCGGACGTGGTTTTCGATCTGGAGCAACAACGCCTCGATGGGGACGCGAGGCTGCGACGCCGCCGGTTTCGGGGCGGCGAGTTGCGGAATGGATTCGGCGAAGAAGCGGGTCGGCGCGTCCGATTTGGCCGGCTGAAGCCGCGGTTGAACGGCGGCGCGTTCCGGGCGCGTGGCGGCTCCAAAGGCCATGGCGGCGACGGCCATGCCCAGCACGCTGATGCAGAGTCCCATCAAGAGCATTTCCATTTGCGACTTCTCCTTCGGGGACGTTAGTTAGCACGACGGTGGCCGCAGGTACGTTTGCGCCAACCTGCTGATTTTGCTGGAAAAAGCGCATAGCACCAGGCTCGGAGGCTGACAGGCTGTCAGTAGCTCCTGACAAAGTGGCAGTAACCGATCATGTTTGACGCCGCGCCGGGGTTGTGGGATCATCTTTCCACGCCGGCTTAGAGAGCATGAAGTTGCGGGGCGCCAGTATGACCGTGTGGCTGACGGTGGGAATCACCGCCGCCGTGGTGGTCGCTTGTTCGCTTGCGGCTTATGCATATTCCGCCCACCATTTCCAAACCTTGCTCGAGGACGCGCGCGCCACTGCGCTGGCGCAGGGCGATTTGATTCGCGTCGCGCTCGAACACCAGATGATCGAAAACGACCGCACGCTCATCGGCAAAATGATCCAGAGCTTCGGGAAGCAGGCGCGGGTCGAGCGAATCGTATTGGTGGATCGCAATGGCGAACAACGCTATTCGAGCGGTCCGCCATCGCCGGCCGCCGATTTCCGCCTCGATTCGCCCACCTGCCAGGCGTGCCACAAATATCCCCCCGACCAGCGCGGTTCCAGCCGCGTGATTGAAACGCGGGGCGGGGAAGTGCTGCGCACCGTGGTTCCGATCCGCAACCGTGCGGAATGCTATGGCTGTCATGACTCCCGGCAGAAGATCAACGGAGTTTTGATTCTGGATTACAGCGCGGGCGAGGTGCGGGCCGCGATGACGAAGGACCTGCGCTGGATGGTAGCGGGCGTCGGCGCCATGACGCTGGCGCTGGTAGGCGCCATCGTTCTGGTGCTGCGCTTTTCCGTCATGCGCCGGCTGCAGCGTTTCGAAACCACGGCGCGCAGGATCTCGGCCGGCGACCTGGAGCAACGCGTGCCCGCGGAAGGCGCCGACACCATTTCGTGGCTGGCGCGCGAGTTCAACTCCATGGCCGATTCGGTGACCGGCCTGGTGGGCGAAGTGCGCAATCAACGGGAGCGGCTGGAAACCGTCATCAACAGCATCGACGACGGCATCGTCGTGCTCGATCCCGACCGCCGCGTCATCGCCGCGAACGAGGCTTTCCTCAGACGCGCGGGAGCCTCGCGCGAGAGCGTGTTGGGCTGCTGCTGCAGCGAAGTAGGCCGCGGCCCGTGCAACGTCGCCGAGTGCCCGACTCTACTATGTCTGCGGAACGGCGACCGGCAAGTGAGAATCTGCGAGCGCCGGATGCCCGGCGAATCCCCGGCATGGGAAGAAGTTCATGCGTCGCCGATTCTGGACGGGGCAGGCAAACTCACGCACGTTGTGGAGGTCTGGCGCGATATTTCCGAGCGCCGCGCGGCGGAAGCGCACCTGGCCGAATCGCACCGGCTGGCTTCGTTGGGGATGCTGCGCCAGCGGTTTTTCCCACGAATTGAATACTCCCCTCGGCACGGCCTTGATGTCCGTCGAGGGCATCCTGCGAGACTTGGGCCGCGGAGAAAGCGAACCGCTCGACGGCGCATACCTCAAGGAGAGCGCCTCGATCGCCCGCGACCAGATTCTCCGCTGCCGCGGCATCACGCAGCACTTTCTGCGCATGTCGCGCGGCCAGTCCTCGCCGGGGAACGTGGTGCAGGTTTCCTCGGCCATCGAAGCCGCGCGCAGGCTCATCGCCCCCACGGCGCGCGCGCACGCCGTGGCCGTCGAGGTTCGCGATCCGGGTGACACTCTGAATGTGCGGGCGGACGAGGCCGAGTTGCAGAATCTTCTGATCAACCTCATGTTGAACGCGATTCAGGCGTCAAAGCCCGGCGGTCGAATCGACGTTACAGTCGTTGCGGACGGCGCGTTGCGTATCCGGGTGGCCGACCAGGGCTGCGGCATCGCTCCTGAATTCCGCGGCAAGATCTTCGAGCCGTTCTTCAGCTTGCGCAAAGGAGGCACGGGGCTGGGGCTGTTTCTTTCTCTGAATTTCGTGCGCCGGTTTGGCGGGAATATCTCGGTCGAAAGCGCGCCTGGCGAGGGCTCTACGTTTGAGGTGGTGTTTCCGCTCCTGCCGGAAGCCGCGCCGCTGGAGGCGGGGGCGTGAAGCGGCCGGTCTTCGTCCTGCTAGTGGACGACGATTCCGCTTTTCGTCTCGTCATGGGCAACGAGCTGAAGCGGATGGGGTACGAGACCAGCGCGGTCGGGTCCGGAGAGGAAGCCGTTCGGAAAGTGGCGGAGCGGGAACCGGAGATTATCCTGCTCGATCTCCAGCTTCCGGGCATGAACGGACTTGAGACGCTCCAGGTTCTCCACGAAAAGGCGCCGGCGGCCGAGGTCATCATGCTGACCGGCCACGGCTCCATCGACACGGCCATCGAGTCCATTAAGATCGGCGCGTTCGATTACGTGGTTAAGCCGTGCCCGCTCGACGAGATCGATGTCCGCATTCAGCGCGCTATCGAGCGGCGTTCGCTGAAACGCCGGGCGAGCCTGCTTGAGCGCGGGCTCACGCCGCCCGATCCGGGTGGATCGTTTGTCGGCGAGAGTCCGGGCTTCCGCGCGTTGCTGACCCTGATTGAGCGCGTGGCGCCGAGCGATTCCACGGTGCTGATTACGGGCGAGACCGGCGCCGGGAAGGAGATGGCCGCCAAGCTCATCCACGCACGCAGTCCACGGCGTTTCCGGCCGTTTGTAGTGGTCGAATGCGCCGCGCTTCAGGAGAGCCTGCTGCAAAGCGAATTGTTTGGCCACGAGCGCGGGGCATTCACCGGCGCCGAACGGGCCAAACCGGGGCTTTTCGAAGTGGCCCACGGCGGAACGATCTTCCTGGATGAAATCGGCGAGGTGAGTCCGGCCACGCAAACCAAACTGCTGCGCGTGCTGGACTCTTCCACCTTCCGTCACGTCGGCGGGACCGCCGAGATCCGCGTGGACGTGCGCATCCTAGCCGCAACCAACCGGGATCTCGCAGCCATGGTAAGACAGGGCCACTTCCGGGAAGACCTGTACTACAGGCTCAACACCATCCGCCTCGAAATGCCTCCTCTGCGCGATCGCGGGCAGGACATCGAGTTGCTCGCCAGGCGCTTCGTCTCCGTTTTCAACGATCGCTTCAACTCGAACAAGCGCATTTCCGGGCAAGCCCTCGCGGTTCTGGACCGCCACGCGTGGCCGGGGAACGTGCGCGAACTGCTGCACGCGATCGAAGCTGCCATGGTGGTTTCCGAAGGAGACGATATTCTGCCCGAGCATCTGCCCGGCGCGCTTCGGGCCGCTGTGGCCGCCCTTCCTCCTCAATCCGGATCCTCCGTCGATGCCCTGCCCTCGCTTGAGGAATTGGAAAGGCGGCACATCCGCGCGGTGCTGGAAGCCTGCGGCGGCCATCGCGGCAAAGCCGCGGAGATTCTGGGCATCAGTGAGCGAAATCTGTATCGGAAGCTGCGCGAACTGGGGATGCCGTCATAGGGAACTCCAGCGCTACCGGGGGTTGTGCGAGGTGGCCGCCGCGGAGTTCTTCGCCACCGGCGACGGTTCGGTTTGAAAGTGGCTCAGGCTGTCCGCGTATTTTTCGACGCCCCTGTAGATGGCCTCAGCCAGTTTCTGGCGGTAGTCGGGTTTGGTCAGAAGCGCCTCTTCCTTAGGGTTGCTGAGAAAGCCGATTTCGGTGAGCACCGAAGGCATGTGGGCGCCGATCAGAACCACGAAGGGCGCCGGCTTCACTCCCCGATCCTTTGCGCCGGGGATGTTCTTCGACGAAAAGGCGTATAAGGCGTCCTGAACGCAACTGGCGAACTCGCGGGATTCCGCCGCTTTGTCCTGCTTGGCGATTTGTTGAACCAGATCGGACAAATCGAACACGGATTTCTCGTAGCTCGCGTTTTCGCGCGCGGCGATGTCCATCGAGTACCTGGTTCCTTTGACGTCCAGGTAAAAGCTCTCGATGCCGGCCACGCCCGGCTCGGAAGAGGAGTTCGCGTGAATCGAAAGGAACAAATCGGCCTTTTGGTCGTTCGCCATGGCCGTCCGTTCGCCGAGCGGAATGAACGTGTCGTCGCTGCGCGTGAAGAGGACTTCCGACTCCATCCGGTCGCGAATCAGCGCTCCGAGCCGAGTGGCGACATCCAGGACCAGATTCTTCTCCAGCAGGCCATGAGGTCCGGCCGTACCTTCGTCATGCCCGCCATGACCCGGATCGATCACGACGCGCGCAATCTTCAAACCAAGCGCTCGCGTTAATGAACTCTCGCCGCTGGAGGTCCGCGTAGCCGCCTTGGGCACTTCGACCGGCGGCGCGGCGGGTTTGGGCGAAACGGCGCCGCCGTTCGCAGCCGATGATGTCGAAGCGGGCGGAGCGGGCCGGATCTCCACGACCAGCCGATCCGGGGCAGTCTGCTTCGAAGGCGATAATTGCATGGGCCCGGTAAGCGTAAGCACTACGCGGGTAACGCCCGGAGCGGTCTCAGCCACGCGAATACGCTCAACCAGATTGTCCACGGGCTCCTCGGTGTAAGTCCGTTGCGAGCCGAAGCGCGGTTCGGCTCCGGCGATGTCGTAGTAGACACGCTCGGGCTCGTGCAGGCGGTCCCATTTGAACTCGAACGCGCCGGAAACATCGATGGTCACTCGCGTGAGGCCCGAGAGCGTCGTATGGTGGACCGCCGTGACGGCGTGAAGGGACGGCTTGGACCCCTGCCCCATGAGCAGCGGTAGCGCAGCCCAAAATGCCACAAGCCGTCTCATGTCAGTCCGGTCATTCGGATATATAGCGCACGCTTCCGTCCGGAGCCAGAACCGGTCGAATCTGCCTGGGGGCGTCCTTTGCCGGCTGAGGCTGGCTCGCTTCGCCCGTGGGCGCGGCGCCGGCCGTGGCGCTCCTGGCGGCGGCGTAGGATTGCCCCACGGTCTTTACATACTGTTTGGTCTCGGGGAAGGGCGGGACGCCGCCGTAACGCGATACGGCGCCCTCGCCGGCGCTATACGCCGCGAGGGCCAGCGTGGAATCGCCCTTATACAAATCGAGCAGGTATCTCAAATACCGCGCGCCGCCCTGGATATTCTGGGCGGGATCGAAAACATCCGCCACTCCGAAGCGCTTTGCGGTGGACGGAATGAGCTGCATCAGCCCCAGCGCTCCCTTGGAGGAAACGGCATAAGGATCGTAATCGCTCTCGGCCTGGATGACGGAGTGAAGCAACTCGGGCGGAACGGATTGTTCGGCCGCTACGCGCGCCACCGTCTGCTGGAATACGGGAGCCTTGGTCCCGGCGGAACCCGCGGGGAGGACAACCTTACGCACGAGTTTCCCGCTGCGAGGGTCTGCGCGCACTACGCTTACGACGGGCCCGCCCGACGCCTTTGGGGAGGCGGGCGATGCGGCGCCGAGAGTCTGCGCGAAGGCCCAACCAGAAGCCAGCATAAAACACAATCGCGTCAAAATGTTTCGCCTTCCAGTATAAAGCAATGCGTTCGCTCCGAAAAGGGGCCGGACGGACGAGCGCCCGCGACATCGAAGTGAAGCTTGGGGGCTCGCCTTGTATCAGGGCATGGCTTTAGCCGCGCCGCAGCATCCGCAGTCAAAGGCTTTAGCCACTGGTGTTTTCCCGCGTTCGCAGGGGCTGAAGCCCAATCCTCTTCGCGTTTCCACGGCACGGCTAAAGCCATGCCCTGATACAAGGCCAAAGGCAATTCCTTGCGTAACGATACGCTCACGTTCACGCGAATTGATTCGGAATGGAGAGTTTCGTCATTCTTGTGTCGCACACCCGACGGACGATGGGACTCCATGCGGCGCGCGTCCGCGGAGGCGCCCCGGAACCCCGATGCTATCATTTCCATGTGAGCCGGGCGGGTTACGTGCTGGTGGGCGGACGAAGCTCGCGGATGGGCCGCGACAAAGCGCTGCTCCCGTTCGGAGCGAGTGTGCTGGCGCTCGAAATCGCCCGGGCGGTGGAAACGGCCGCCGGAAACGCCAGCCTCGTGGGAAACCCTAAATGCTACGGCCACCTCGGCTACCCGGTGGTGGCGGACGCATTTGGCGAAACGGGACCTCTCGGAGGAATCCTGACGGCGCTCGTTCACACGCGCGCCGACTGGAACCTGGTAGCCGCTTGCGACATGCCTGGGTTGACCGTGGAGTTTCTGGGTTCCCTTTTCGAGCGCGCCGAGCAGACCGATCTGGACGCCGTTGTTCCCAATGGGCCGACCGGCCGCATGGAACCGCTGTGCGCCGTCTATCACAGGCGAGCCGAGCCGGCATTGCGGGCATCCTTCGCCCGCGGAGAACGCAGCCCGGCTGCCGCGCTCCGAGAGCTGCGCGCGATCACCGTCGAAATCCCGCAAGCCGCTTATTTTCAAAACGTTAACACTCCCGAGGAGTGGGCCGCCCATGCCCGGTAGCGACCCGTACCCCCATTACATAGAGTTCCGCCACGTCTATAAGACGTTCGACAAGCCGGTTTTAGCCGATGTTAGCTTCCATGTAGACCCGGGAGAAACGCTCGCGATCATCGGGCGTAGCGGCGTCGGCAAATCGGTGACCCTGGCCCACATCATGGGTTTCCTGAAGCCAGACGCGGGCCGCGTCATCGTCGCGCACGAAGATATCACGGACATGCCCGAGAGCGAATTGCGCCGCGTCAGGACCAAAGTAACCATGGTGTTCCAGTCCGGGGCGCTTTTCGATTCCCTGACGGTCGGGGAGAACGTGCTCTTCCCGCTCGAATTGCGCGAGGATTACGACGCCACGAATAAGGACGATGTCGTTGCCGGTCTGCTGGGCATGGTCGATATCGCTCACGCGGCCAAGTCGTACCCGGCGGACCTTTCCACGGGCTACAAGCGCGCCGTGGCCATCGCGCGGGCGCTGGCGGCGCAGCCCCAGTGCATCCTCTACGACGAGCCCACCACCATGGTGGACCCGATCATGTCCGGCCATGTGGGCGACCTCATGCTTCGCTTGAAGAAGCAACTTCACCTGACCTCCATCGTAGTGACCCACGACCTGGACCTGATGTACAAAGTGGCCGACCGCGTAGTCTTCCTCCATGAAGGCGCCGTGATCTACGAAGGTCCAGTCGGCGAGTTGTCCAAAGCGGACAATCCCCACATCCACGAATTCCTGGAGATGGACCGGGTGGCGTAGGAGCCGGCAAGCTGTCGGCAATCGGCCATCAGGTTTCAGCGTCGAGGCAAGCTCGACCCTTATCGCCAGGTTTGCCGGCGGCGCAGGTTGAAGCTCCACCGTTCCAGTTGAGGGCAGCGCCGGAGGACTTCGTCGAGAAACTCCGACTCTTGCTCGACGGCGATCGTAACCCCCTTCCGGCCTTCGCCGATTACCCGAAGTGGTTCGGTCGTAGACACATAGCCAACCGGCGGCGCATAGCCGGTCCGCCGAACCGCCAGCAGGGAAGCGTATGGGATCAGAGCCGTCCGCACCCCGCTGCGCAGGAATAGGCCGGCGTCCCGAAACTCGGCGTACTGGGGAAAAGTCATTAGCGGCGGAACGATCGACGCTAGGCCCCACAGTGCGAAGGGGAGAAGAACCCAGCCGTGAAATTGATGGCGCGGCGCGACACAGAGCAGGCCGAAACAGAAGACGGAAGGCGACATCGAGAGGAACAGCCTCCACCAGCAGACGCGCGATCCAAACCTCATAGATCCGCTACTCTACCACCCACTGGCGGCTTCGTCTACCGTACTCTGGAAGAGATGGAGATCCAGAATCCCGTGGAACCCGCCGTGGAACCGGCGCTTTGGGAAAGGTTTGCAAGCCACTTCCCGGTTCGTGAGCGGCTCGTCTATCTAAACCATGCCGCTGTCTCGCCTCTCTGCCGGCCCGCGGCTGAGGCAATGAAGCATCTTGCGGACGATTGCCTCAATTTCGGCAGCCTCCACTATGGAGAATGGCTGGCGGCTTACCAGGGATTGCGAGACGCCGCCGCGAAGCTGATCAACGCAAATGCGTCCGAGATCGCGCTGGTCAAAAACACATCGGAAGGCATCGCGACGGTTGCGATGGGACTGGATTGGAAGCCCGGCGACCGGATGGTCGGATTTGCGGAAGAGTTCCCGGCCAACTACTTCCCGTGGAAGCGTTTGGAGGCCAAGGGCGTCGAAGTGACTTGGCTCTCGGTGCACGACCCTATCGAGCGGATCGACGAAGCATGCAGGGGAGCGCGATTGTTGGCCATCAGCTTCGTGCAATTCCTGAGCGGCTATCGGGCGCCACTTCAGCAAATAGGTGAGATTTGCCGCAGCAACCACTGCATTTTTCTGGTTGATGCGATTCAGGGCCTCGGCGCATTTCCTCTGGACGTGCGAGCCTGCCACGTCGATGCGGCCGCGGCGGATGGGCACAAGTGGCTGCTGGGCCCGGAAGGCTGCGGTGTTCTATATATCAGCCAGGAGCTTCAAGAACGGGTTGAGCCCGTCGAGTTCGGCTGGACCAACGTAGCCAAATACGCCGATTATGCTTCGCGGGATATGGCGCTACGCCCGGACGCCGGGCGGTACGAATGCGGAACGCTTAATACTATAGGTTGCTTCGGCTTAAGGGCATCTATTGAACTTTTACTTGAAGTGAATCCGGAGGTCTCTGCGGCGGCAATTCTGGAACTCGGCTCTCAGATCCGAAGCGGAGTTCGAGCGAGCGGCTATGAGGTCCTTGGCGAGTATCCGGCGGAGAACTGTTCCGGCATCGTGAGCTTTCGGAACCCCCGGATTCCGGCGGGGGACGTGGTCCGGGCTTTGCGGGCGAAGGGAGTGATCGCCGCGCCTCGCAACGGTTGGGTGCGAACCTCCCCGCATTTCTATATTTCGCCCGCCGAAGTTGATCGAATGCTCGAAGCGTTGCCGTGACCGCTTCAAGGGTTTGTTGAACAGCCGACAGCCCGCTAGTGTACTGTCTCGTGAGCGCTACGTGAACCCCATCTTGTGAGCGGCCGCGACTTGGCTCACAGTTGAGGTATGGAAGAGCGTAGACACGAGGCGGTAATAGCGCGCCACCCGCGGGTAGCGTTCCTTGAGCCGCCCCATGGATTCGCGCACTTCGGCCGGCTTCGTGCCCTTGCCTTTGCCTTTCGTCACGCGTTTCTTCAGCTTCTCCAGATCCGCCAGCAGCCGCTTTTCGTGCAGTTCCCGAATCGCCCGGTCCTTCTCTTTCCGCTCGCTCGACAGGCACAGCACATGCGTCTCTCCATCCACCCGCCGCATCTTCACCCGGATGGTGGATTTCTTCTGAAACGGATTGCGCGGCGAAGGCTCTCGCTCCACGGCCGCGAACTCGTCGCTGTCCTGAAACTCCGCGCCCCAGTCCTTGCGCTCGGCGTAGGGTTCGGCAACCAGGTAATGCAGGCCGCGCGCGCGAATCCGCTCGATATTCTCCTTGCCCGCCATGCCCCGGTCCACCACCACGGTCTGCTCAGCCCGCAGTCCCACGCGCTGATCCAGCGCTTTCAGCATCTCCTCCAACGTGGTCGAGTCGTGCCGGTTGCCGGCGAACACCTCGTGCGCCAGCGGGAATCCCTCCCGGTTCACCGCCAGTCCCACCAGCACTTGTTTGCAGTCGCCGCGATGGTCCCGCGAGTAGCCCCGTTTGGCTTTGGCGTCGCTCGTCGCGCGCCCTTCGAAGTACGTCGAAGTGACGTCGTACAGGAAGACCGTCTGATCGAGCCCGAACAGATTCCGCTCCCGATCGGCCAGCGCCGTCTCGACGGCCACGCGATGTTCATGCAGCTTGTCCAGATTACGATACAGCGCGTCTTCGGCCAACGCGTCGAAGTCGACTCCCGGAATATCGGGCAACGCGGTGGCGCGAATCCACTCCGGCATGGCCAACTCGCTGGCGGGATGAATCAGCCGGTTCAGCGTCATCGCCAAGGTCAAGCGGCGCGCCCCCTCGCTCAACCCCGCCTTCTCCAAAATCGCATCCAGTTCCAGACGCCGCCAGAACTGGCGCCCCACGTGGACAGGTCCGGCCTGGCGCGACTCTTCGCAGCGCACGCCTTCGACCCGCACCGTGACCAGTTCGTCGTGAGCCGCCGCCGCAGTCCGGCGCTGGGCAGGGGCGAGAGCGGTGGACTTCACCTTGGCGATGAGGCGCTCCAGTTCGGCGTTGCCGGAAGAACTCACCAGTTCCTGCTGTCCGGAAAGAGCGGACTCCAGTTTGTGGGCCAGGGCCAGCCAGTCCCGCTTTGGGCGGGGGCTGAGGTCGCCGAGCGAGCAGATGACTTTCTGGCGGGGGCCCTTGGGAGTGAGGATGCTTTCGACGAGGAGAAAGTGGGAGTAGGTCTTGCCCTTGTAGGTCCGCGAAGCTTTGCGGATGTACATAGCTTAGACACTAAAGCAAAACAGAAATCAAGGCAAATGTTCAACGATAGAAGTCCGCGAAAGCAAATATAGGCCGCCCATATCGGCCCTACCGTTTAGTCACTATTTCGAGCATTCTGGAATTTACTGGAAGCAAGTAAACGAGATACGCCCTTCAATACGCCCTGGGGGCGCTCACCACCGCGAGGTGGTATACCGAAGTTGGGCTAACGGGGCTGGGGTGCAGCCTTCGAGCGCCGATTCGGTGTGCTCGCCGCAGGGCGGGCTATGTGGACTGGTTTGAGGGAGGCGCAGGACGGGATCCTGCGCCACTGTGCCGGGTGCGAATCAGGCCTTGGGTTGGGCGGCGCGCATGGCGGCGATGCGCTCTTCCATCTGACGGGTCAAGTGCGGAGTGATGCCGATGATGCGCTCGGCTACCATGAGTTGGGCGCGGTGGTGCATTTCGTGCTCCTTGACACCAAGGAGCATTTCGAAGCGGGATTTCGAGGGCGGGGTCATGGTTTGGGGGTATCCGACCTTCTCGCCGAGAAACTCCTCCGAAGCGCCTTCCAGCTTTTGCGCGAAGGCTTCGCCTTCGGCGCGCAATAGTTCCAGGATTTCGGCTTTGGTGCGGGGCTGCTTCTCTTCGGCCTGAATCGCGCCCATGAAACTGAAGAAATCGAAACCGACGAGCGTGTCGCGGCGCTCCACAAACTGGACTTGAGTCTGCACGCGCGGGGTGACGGCGATGTGGACCAACATCTCCGCTACCGTGCGGGCGCCGGGCGCGACGCTCATCCCGTATTTATCTTCAGGGATTTCTTCAGCAATTATAAGCGTGTTGCCGCGAACGGTGCGGAAGGACGCGGCGAGTTCTATAGATCCGTAGTAGGTCATGTGCAAAGTCCTCTCAGTGGGGGGTAGTACCAGTTTAGGGCAGGAGGAAGGGGAAAGGAGAAGGGGAAAGGAATACGGAAGGCTGAAGGCGGAAGGCTGAATACGGAAGGCGGAGGTCAGATTGCGGAGGGGGGAGGGTTCGTGGCGGGCAAGACCGCGGCGTGCAGTGAAGCTGGGGACTGGTCTTCGTCCTGGTCGGTTTCGAGATAGAGGTGGCTGTACCAGGAGGCCAGACCGCAACCGATCAATAACGCCACCAGCAGCGCGCACCACGCCAGGGTGCGGCGGTTCCAGGCTTCGCGCTCCGCAACGGCCGCCGCGGCAGCTTTGGCGCAGGCAAAGGCGGCGCCGGCGCTCAGTACCAGCTTGATGTGCCAGGGGAGCAGATCGAAGTGGTCCACGCCTCCGACCTCGCTCCAGAGCACGAGAACGGCGATCAGAGCTAGGAGGAACAGAGCTACATAGGCGAGGCGCAGAACTGTCATTTAGATCCTGTTTTTAAGTGTAGATGAAAAGGGGAGGGCTGGTTGGGCGAAGGGCGGGTGCGTGCGGGCATCTCGACACGAATGTCGGGACGGCAAGCTGAAGCTTGCGCCACGACGAGCGGAATCGGCTATTGCTGGATGGCGATGGTGGTGGTGGCGTCCTGGAGGCCGCCGTTGGGCATGGCGACCATGAGGGGGATGTAATCGCCTACGGGGGCGGTGGCGGGGATTTGGATGTCCATGCGGTAGAAACCGGCGTAGTAGCCTGGGACAACCATCGAACGGGTTACCGTGGCGGACACCGCGCCGGCGCCGCTGCCGATAGTGACGACCGGTGTTTGGACCGTTTGGTAGAGCGGGCTGCCGCCGGCGGGGGTCAACTGACCGGTGGCGAGCGTTCCTTGCGAGGCGTTACCGTTGGGCGCCGCGGGACCCAAGCCGGTGACGAAGATTTGTACCGAGTCTCCGCGCTTGGCGGGCTCGCCGCAGAAAAAGGCGGCGTTCACTCCGCCCGCGCGGCAGTTGGTGGGCATACCGTATTCCGCCGCGAGCGCGCTGGGCATGACGAACCAATTGGTGTTAGCGACTGCCACGGCGGCTTCCGGCGGAAGCTGGCTATCGGTTTGCAAAAGCCACGGGAAAGTAAAAACGCCGGGCGCCGCGGGAGCCATCTGGACCGAGTAGTTCGCGCTGGTTCCGGCCGAAGTCGTGACGGTCGCAGTGACCGTACCGGAGGTGGGAAGCTCGGCCGGAACCTGGAGGTTGATCTGGCCAAAGGCGCCTCGCACGTCCGTACCCACGTAAATCAGCGGAGCCGGAATGTTGTTGAAGGAAACCGAGACGCCGTCAAGCGTAGTGGGCATGCCCTTCGAGAAGTCGGTGGGATCGGCGGATACGGCGGAGGTTCCGAACGTGGTTCCGTAGATGCTGGCCAGCGAGCCGGGCGCAAGAGAGCTGGAATTGCCGCTGGCAGCATTGGCGATTAATTTGACGATCGGGATGTTGTCGATGGGAACCGTGAGGGACTGCGAAGACGATCCATCGATAGAAAGCACGATGGGCTGATTGCCCGTGGGAACGGCGGGAGGCAGGACGATCAAGACCTGGTACATGCCGACGATGCAGAAGGCAGTCGTCAGGCAGTCGGAGGTGGACTGGGTCTGCGAAGAATCCAGAACGAGGGCCGGGACGCCGGCGACGGCCGCCGTTGGGTTGTCCACGGTCTCGTCGTAATTGCTCTCTTCAATGGGGCCCAGGCCAGTGGCGAAGACGACCAGGATGTCGCCCAAGCGCGCGGTGCTGGATGCGCTCACGGTGGCACCCGGCTGAATTAAGCCTCCCACAGAGGTGAGCTGGTAGTCCTGAGCGGCCACCAGGCCGGCGCCGGACTGATCGGCGCTGAACAAGCCCGCGGCGTACTGGGTGAGCGTGATCGAAAACGGCACCGAGGCTCCGATCTGAACGGTGGTCTGGCCGGGAGAAACGCCGAAAGGAATGAGAATGCGCCAGGTTGTGCTGGTGGAACTGATCACCGTGGCGTTGGACGTTCCCACAAGGGCAGTTGTCGCCGAGCCTGACAAGAGATTCGCGCCGATTACATCGGCGAGCGTGCCCGGGGCGAGGCGGTGATCCTTCGAGGCGGCGTTCACCACATCGGTGATGTTTGGCGGGCCCTGCGCAAAGACCGGCGCGGAACGGCAGAGCAGGAGCAAAACAAGCGTTGCATCGTGGCGGTACGGAAACGGCATGGCGGGCAAACTTCGGGACCATAGTAGCACGGAGGAGAGAGAGGCCGTGCTTGGTGCGATAATGTGGTGCGGCGGGCGGAGGGCGCGCGGGAGGCGAATGTGCTTGCGGGCCTCCGCTCCCTAACGGGGCGCCCTCTGGGCCCGGCTCGGCTCGAGGTGGCGCGGCGGGTGGGATGGGCCTCCAGGCCTGCGGATTACGCAATGCGCGCCTGCGGCGCGAGGCAGGCGGAAGCGCCTGCCCCACCGGGCTGGGCCGATGGGGCGGCACGCGAGGATGGCTTTCAAATAGAATGGCGGCAAGCCGGAAGAGCCTGGTTCAATATGTGGCGCTGCTCGCCGTGGCGTTCGCGGCGGGCGTGCTGCTGAGCTATTTCCTAGGGCCGTACCTGGACGATCCGGCGTACGATTTCATGTTCCGGCTTTATAAGCCGAAGCCGTGGCGGACGCAATCGGTCGTTTTGGCCATAGACGAAAAAACGTTACAGAAGTGCGGGGGGATCGGCGGAATCCGGAAGCCGCTGGCGGATGGCCTGCGGAGGGTGGCTCATGCGGCTCCGCAGGCGGTGGCCATCGACTTGATCCTCGCGGATCGGCGGACCGCGAGCGATGTGGACGCTAACCTGGCCGAGGCTTTCAGCATGACGCCCAACCTGGCGCTGGCGAGCGATCTGCTCGAAACGGAATGGGAAGACCCTTTGCCGGCGTTCAAACGGTGGGCAGCGGCCGTCGGCCACGTACACGCGCAGCCGGATTCGGACGGCGTTACGCGGACTATTCTGCTCGACAAGCATATCGGCCGCGAGCGGCGGTGGGCGCTGGCGCTGGAAGCGTACCGGCTGAGCCGCGGCGGCCTGCCGATTGTCGAGTACCCCGAGAAACTGACGATCGGATCGGAGACTATTCCAGCCACCGGCGAAGGACGGCCCATGCGCATTCGTTATTTGCCGCCGGGCGCCACGCCCCCTATTCCGCGCGTTTCGCTGGCCGACCTGATCGACAATCCGGATAAGGTCACCGAATTCACGAATAAGGCCGTTTTCGTGGGCGTCACGGCGCTCACCGAAGTTCGCGACCGGCTGGTGACGCCGTACTCGAACGGCAGGCAGACCACGGGAATCGAAATCAACGCCGAAGCGTACGAAACGCTGGCGCAGGGGCTGTTCATCACGGACGTGGAGCCGCTGTGGGTGTTCCTGTTCAGCCTGGGGATGGCCGCGGCCATCGGCGTTTCGTTCCGCTATCTGCCGGGCTGGTACGCATACGCCGGAGCGGGGCTGGCGCTCGCGGCGGCTCACATCACGCCATACATCTTCTTCGCGAATCAGCGGGTGCTTTCATTCGCCACGCCTTTCTGCTCCGCGTGGCTGACTTTTCTTTCGGCGGCGGCGTTTTATCACCTGGTGGTGCGGCGCGACTGGCGCACGGAACAAGCCGCGCGGGCGCGATACCAGCAGGCGGTACAGTTCGTGACGCACGAAATGCGCACGCCGCTCTCGGCCATACAGGGTTCGAGCGAGTTGATTTCGCGCTTCGCGCTGAGCGAGGACAAGCGCAAGCAGATCGCGGAGGTGATCAACTCCGAATCGAAGCGGCTGGCCCGTATGGTGGAGATCTTCCTCAACGTGGAGCGCCTCTCGGCCGGGCAGATGGAGTTGAAGAGCGACGCGATTGGCGTCAGGGAGCTGGTGGAAACGTGCGGCCAGCGCGTGCGGCCGCTGGCCGAGCGGAAGCGAATCGCGGTGAATATTCAAGCCATCGCGGAGGATCTCGGCATCGCCGGAGATCGCGAGCTGATGGAGTACGCTTGCTACAATCTCCTTACGAACGCGGTGAAGTACTCGCCGGCCGGGACCACGGTAACTGTCTCCGCATGGAAGGATGACGCCGGCGTCCGCATCTCCGTGAAAGACCAGGGCATCGGCATGGACCACAAGGAGGTCAAGCTGATTTTCCGTAAGTTTTACCGGACGCGGAAGGCGGAAGAGTCCGGCGAAGCCGGTACGGGGATCGGGCTTTCCATCGTCGAGCAGATCGTGGAGCGGCACGGCGGGCGGATCGACGTCACGAGCCAGCCGGGCCAGGGTTCGTGCTTCACGGTGACGCTGCCGGGGGCGGCCGCGGGACGGAACTGATGGCGAGACTGCTGATAGTCGAAGACGATCCGGCGCTGCAATTCACGATACAGACGGCGCTGGAGGCCAAGGGCCACGAAGTGGACGCGGCCTCGACGACGGGCGACGCCATCGAGCGGCTGCACGCGCAAGCGTATCCCATTGTCATCTCCGATATATACATCGACGAGCGGACGGGGCTCGATGTTCTCGAAGCGGCCAAGCTTGCGGACCCGCAATGCGCGGTGATTTTGATGACGGGGCGCGGGACGATCGAGACGGCCGTGGCGGCCACGCAGGGCGGCGCCTTCGATTACATCGCCAAGCCGTTCGGCCTGGACGTGATACTGGACGCGGTGGAGCGCGCCGAAGCTGCGCGCAACGGCGGGGACGAGGACGGCGAAGAAGAAGTGGCGGAAGAGGAGCTTCCGGATACCGTCCTGATTGGGAATTCGCCCGCGATGGTGGAAATTTACAAAACCGTCGCGCGCGCGGCGCCGACAGACGCCACGGTGCTGCTGGAAGGCGAGACGGGAACGGGCAAGGAACTGGTGGCGCGGATGGTTCACCGCTTCAGCCGGCGCGCCGCGCAACCGTTCGCCCCGGTGGATTGCGGCTCCATCGCGCCTTCGCTGCTGGAGAGCGAACTGTTCGGCGCTATGCGCGGAGCGTATACGGGCGCGGACAAAGACCGCGTGGGCGTGTTTGAAGCGGCTAATCGCGGGACGGTGTTTCTCGACGAAATCGGCGACGTCGAGATGGGCTTTCAATTGGCGCTGCTGCGTTTTCTGGAGAGCCACGAGATCCGGCCGGTGGGCGCGTCGCGCGCCAAGGAAGTGGACGTTCGCGTGATCGCCGCCACCAATCGCGATTTACAGAAGATGGTGGAAGAGAACAAGTTTCGCGCCGATCTATGGTACCGGTTGAACACCGTGCGCATCGTGCTGCCGCCGTTGCGCGACAGGCGTTCCGACATTCCCCAACTGGCGCGCTTCTTCGCCACAAACTACAACGGCAAGTATGGCCTCGGCGTCAAGCTGATGGAGTCCGGAGTGCAGGCGCTCCAGGATTACACGTGGCCGGGAAACGTGCGCCAGCTTCAGCACCTGGTGGAGCGGCTGGCGGTGCTCGAAGCGAGGATCGACGGGGATTCCGTGGGGCGGGCGCTCATGGCAATGGAAGCGCGGGACCGGCCGGTGGAGACGCTCGGGGACATCGAAGAAGAGCAGATCAAGCGCGTGCTGGCCGCCACGGGCGGCAACAAGAGCAAAACCGCGCAACTGCTGGGGATCGAGCGGAAGACGCTGTACCGCAAGCTGGAGAAGCTGAAGCTGTGAGCGGCGGGGCGGCGTCCGGCGTTCGCGTTCGTTTTTCCGCTATTCGCTTTCAGCTATCAGCCGTCAGCTATCAGCTATCAGCTAACACCTGTCGGATCTGGGATGAGCGAATCGAGTTGCGCGTACTAGTATCCAATCGGGGTGTGCGATTTTTCGCAGCCTCTATAATAAATTTATGTGCGGAATCGTCGGCTACATCGGGAATCAGAAGGCTGTCCCCGTCATTTTGGAAGGATTGAAGCGCCTCGAGTATCGGGGCTACGATTCGGCCGGAATCGCGGTCTATAGCGTCGCGAACGGGCTCGACGTGCGCCGCGCCTCGGGCAAGCTGCGCAATCTGGAGGAGGCCATCCGGCTGAATCCGCTGGAAGGCACTTTCGGAATCGGACATACGCGCTGGGCGACGCACGGACGTCCCACCGAAGAGAATGCCCACCCGCACCGCGATTGCAAGGGCGACGTGGTGGTGGTTCATAACGGCATCGTCGAAAATTATCTGGCGCTGAAAGAGCAGTTGGAGCGCGAGGGGCACGTATTCCGCACGGAAACGGATACGGAGATCGTCGCCCACCTGGTGGAGAAGTATTTCACCGGCAATCTGGAAGAAGCCGTCCGCACGGCTGTGCGCCAACTGACGGGCGTGTTCGCCCTGGCCGTGATCTCGCGCTCCGATCCCAACAAAATCGTAGCCGCGCGTTCCGGCCCGCCGGTGGTCATCGGGATTGGAACGGACGAGTACTTCGTGGCTTCCGACGTTCCCGCTATTCTCAACCACACGCGGGATATGTTTTTCCTGGCCGACGGGGATATGGCGGTGCTTACTCCGAGCGGCGTGCGCCTGTGCGATTTCGAAGGGCGCGCGGTGAGCCGGCAGGTCTCGCACATTTTGTGGGACCCCATCATGGCGGAAAAGGGCGGTTACAAGCATTTCATGCTCAAGGAGATTTTCGAGCAGCCGCGCGCCGTCCGCGATACCACGCTGGGCCGCGTGGGGCAGGAGAGCGGCCGCATTTTCCTGGACGAGATGGATATCCGCGCGGAAGAGTTCGCGCGCTTCCGGCAGGTGAAGATCATCGCGTGCGGCACGAGCTGGCACGCGGCGCTGGCGGGCAAGTTCATGATCGAGAGGCTGGCGCGTCTGCCGGTGGAAGTGGATTACGGCAGCGAGTTCCGGTACCGCGACCCGATCATTCTGGAAGACACGCTGACCATCGTGATTTCGCAATCCGGAGAGACGGCGGATACGCTGGCGGCCCAGCGCGAGGCCAAGCTGCGCGGCTCGAAGACGCTGGCCATCTGCAACGTGGTGGGCTCGATGGTGACGCGCGAAGCCGCCGGATGCGTGTACACGCACGCGGGGCCGGAGATCGGCGTAGCCTCCACCAAGGCCTTCACGTGCCAGTTGACCGCTCTGTTCATTCTGGCCTTGCACCTGGGCCAGGCCAACGGGGCGATGGATAGCGCAGGTTCGCGCGAGATGGTGCGGGAGCTGGTGCGCATTCCGCACAAGCTGGAAACCATTCTCAATAACGACGCGCAACTCGAAGCGCTGGGCCGGGAGCTGTACACCGCCAAAGACTTCCTGTTCCTGGGCCGCGGGATTCACTATCCGATCGCTCTCGAGGGCGCGCTCAAGCTGAAGGAAATTTCCTACATCCACGCCGAGGGCTATCCGGCCGGAGAGATGAAGCACGGCCCCAACGCGCTGATCGACGAAACACTTCCGGTGGTGGTGATCGCCACGCACGACGCGCGGAATTTGCAGAGCCGGATGCTGTACGAGAAGACTCTCTCCAATATTCAGGAAGTGAAAGCGCGCGAAGGCATCGTGGTGGCGATCGCGACCGAGGGAGACACGGAAATCCGCAAATCCGCCAAGCACGTCATCGAGGTTCCGGCGGCATCGGAATTGGTCTCGCCGATTCTGGAGATCGTGCCGTTGCAGTTGCTGGCTTATCACATCGCCGTGCGGAGAGGGTGCGACGTGGACCAGCCGCGGAACCTGGCGAAGAGCGTGACGGTGGAGTAGGGCGCCGGCGCGCGGGGCGACCGAGGTCCGCGGCGTTAATAACCTGGATTATCGGTTCGCCTCCGCGCCTCCTTGGGCGCCTGTGGAGCGAGCCTCAGGCTTGCCACGTCGGCTTTCGTGCCGACGTTCGGCGCTCGATGCCGGCACGAAAGCCGGCATGGCAGGCGTGGACGCCCACTCCACAGTGCGATGGATAATCCTCATTTTGCTTGCCGCACTGCACTGGCGGGATCGGCGCGGGCGGCGGCGACGGAGCAAGGCAACGGCTATCAGGCCCGTCGCCAGGAGCGCGATTGGGGCCGGTTCGGGCGCGGTCAGGTCATATCCCAGCGTTTCGAGGACGATGGCTTCGGGGCCGCCGTTGGTGAGCGCCACCGCCGAATTCGGACAGCCGATCGCGTCCTGAATGTATGGGCCGGGGCTGGCGGCGGGGCAACCGGCGTCGCCGTATACCCAATCGTTGCGGTCGCCATCCACGTTCGCCTGGTTAAACTGCGCAACGTCGGTGGAACCGTTGTAAGAGAAGTAGACCGCATCGCTGGATGTCGTCGAACAGAAGGCGCGAGCCGGACGACGAATAGCGGAAGTAATCCTCGGCGTCGTAACTTGACGGCAACGGCCCGCCGTCGGCTATTCCCGTAAGCGCGGAGCCGATGCCCAGAGCTTCGTCCAGTTCGTGTTCCGCGACGTCCATGAAGTCGTAGGCGCCGGGAGCCGCAACGCCGTTGTACTCGAACGTCGCGCTGTTGGAAAAGCTGATCAGGCTGTCATACGGCACGCTCGGGACGGTATAACCCAGAGCCATGGCGTCGGCGAACGTCAGAATCACGTTGCCGTTCCCGATGGGGTCGGTGGCGGGCAGCGTAGCGACGGCCGCAGCAAGATAGGAGTTCTGCGGGTTGGCGGCGGAATCCGCGATCGTCTGCGACCTCCAACTGGCGTATGTGGTGGTTCCGATATAGGTCTGACTGCTTCCCAGGCCGGTGGAATTGAATTGCACATCGATGACGACAGGGAAGTCGATGGAGAACATCGAGTTGTATTCGGCCACGACGCTGTTGAACGCGGTTTGCGCAGCCGCCGGGACGTTCGAATTGTAATTGACAATGATGCCTGTGGCGTTCGCGGGAACACAACAGGTCAGTACGGCGGCGCAGACTGCCCATTTCAGAATTCGCACTTGAAGCCCCCTCGCTTACAAGACGCCGAACAGATACCCAGATAGAAAGAAGACTACCACGCGCCCGTTGAGGCGAGCGCTCAAACACCCAGTCTTAGACTGTCCCGCGGCCCCTTTGTTTCTTCCGCCCGATCAGCAGCGCGGCGCCGAGACCCAAGCCAACCAGCGTCATGGGGGCCGGCTCGGGGACTTCGTCCCAACCCAGCGTCTGAAGCGCAATCGACTCGGGCATGGTGGCGGCCAGCAAAATCGCATTCGTATCCGGGCAGCCGACGGAATCGTTGATGTACGGCCCTGGGCTCGATCCCGGACAACTGGCGCTGGCGTACATCCAGCCGCTGTAGTCGAGGTAGTTGCTGGGGGGGTCGTTCGGGATGTTGGTGGGGTTCACATTCTGGTTGAATTGCGCAACGTCCGTGGTTCCGTTGTAAGAGAAGTACACCGCGGCACTGGAGGACGTCGTTGGAAGGCGCGTCCCGGAAGAAGAATACCGGAAGTAATCGTATGCTTGGTACTCCGTCGGGAGCGAGCCGCCATTGTTCGTGCCGTTGAGGGCGGATTGGAGTCCCAGCGCCTCATTCAGTTCGTGTTCCGCTATGGTAGTGAAATCGTAGTCGCCGGACGCGGCGACGCCGAGGTACTCCCAGGCGTAATTGGTGGAGAAGTTCAGCGTGGCGAACGTGCCGGATACGTTCTGGCCCAAGGCGAGGAGATCGGCGAAGGTCACGTAAACGTTGCCGTTCCCTATTGGATCGGACGCAGGAAGCTTCGATACCGCGGCCGCAAGGTAGGGATTGCCCGGATTTGCGGTTGAATCCGCCTTCATATCCGATACCCAGGTGGCGTACGGTAACGACGCGGTGGTCGTTACATTATTTGCGAGGGCCGCTAGCGATTCGAAATCGACGGTGATGTTGATCGTTCCGGCGTTGCTGAACAGCGCGTCATAACGGGGGATGATGACGTTGTTAAACACGTTCTGGGCGCCTTGCGGAACCACCCCGGAAAAGTTGACAACAATGGTCGTAGCATCGGCGCGCGAGCCGCACCACAAAATGGCGGCCATCGCCGCCCATCGCGTCAGACGCACTAGGGGGCTTCCAATCGATTTGGGAACGCGCATTCGTGTGGGAATTAATTCAATTTTAGCGCGGGGTCTCGGTGGTCTACGTGTTTTCTGCTGTTTCGCCGGTGGTACACCCCCGATTGCGGTACTAGAACCAATAGTTCTACAAGGCCGCAGTACTAGAGCTGATAGGCGGCGCCAGCGCGTAATCCGTCCTCGGATGGACGGCAATTCACACCGCTGAAAAGCGAATGGGCGAAGAAAGCGCGGAGCCCAGGCAGGGCGTTTCATACGCCGCCCTTCGCGGCGAGATTGGTTATAGACGGAATATGGACGCGTCCTCGAAACTACGGGACTTGACAACGACGGCGCTATACCCGATAAATGGAACTTCCGGGACCGCCGGGGCCAAGACCTTTTTGCCGGGGTCGCCGCCCTCCGGCCTGACAAAGGAGAAACGGATATGCTTCGACCGTTACGGGGATTTAAGGCGAAGTATCAGAACTTCATGCTTGTCGTTTCGGCGGACTTCGACGAGTGGAGAGTCCTGGCGATGGGGCCGGGATTCACGGTTCAAGGCCAGCGCCAGTTCAGCGAGGCGAAGGCCAAGGATCATGCGCTTCAGGCGGCCTCCAACTACCTTCAGTCGAAGGGCGAAGACGTGTCCGCCATCGCGCCGCCGGAGTGGATTGCGCTCGAATCCGGCGAGTGGATGGACTACCGCCCGTAGTCCGCTGGTCAGCCGGCCACTCGAAGAGCGGTCCTCCGCAACCCGTTACCTGCCGAGATGGGCGTGAGCCCGTAGTGTGTCCGGAATGGCGCCGCGTCATTCCGTACGGCCGCGCATGAGCACGGGGACATGCACAGAACGCCATGGCCAGAACGCAGGCGGACCCTGGGGGTATCCCGGCCCGCGCCACCGATGAGGGCGTGGCTCAGTCTCCCACGACGGTCACGACGATTTTGCGCTGGCGGGGGCGGTCGTCGAAGTCGCAGAGGACGATTTGCTGCCAGGTCCCGATCGCGAGACGGCCGCCCGATACGGGGTAACTTTTCGCCGTACCGATCAAGGCGCTGCGCAGGTGGGCGAAGCCGTTTTCATCGCCCCAGCGGGCGTTGTGCGCGTAATCGGTAGTCGATGGGGCGATCTTCTCCAATGCGCGCTGAAGGTCGGCCACGCAGCCGGGTTCGAACTCCAGCGTAGTAATGCCGAGCGTGGAGCCAACGCCGGAGACATTCACCACGCCGAGCCGCACGCCGCTCGACTCCACGATCCGTTCGACCTGGGCCGTGATGTCCAATACGTCGCAATGCCCTCGCGTGGAGACGGCGATCTCTCGCTGATGGGCGGGCATGCTACTTTCCGAACTCTTCCTCGAACTCGGCGACATATGCGAGACGCCGGTTGTGACGCTCCTCGCCGGTGAACCGCGCCGCGCAGTAAATGCGCGCCAGTTCGGCGGCCACTTCCTCGCCGATCACGCGGCCGCCCAGGCAGAGCACGTTGACGTCGTCGTGTTCCACGCATTGATGCGCGGAGTAGCTGTCATGGCATGTAGCCGCGCGGATGCCTTTGAATTTATTGGCCGCCACGCAGGCGCCCGCGCCCGAGCCGCAAATCAAAATCGCTCGCTGCGCGTTCC
Source organism: Terriglobia bacterium (assembly GCA_963783505.1). GTDB lineage: Bacteria > Acidobacteriota > Terriglobia > Bryobacterales > Bryobacteraceae > BOG-224. The sequence goes on from CAWAOP010000035.1 coordinate 90,159, forward strand.
CTTCCTTAACGGCCAGCGCCACGGCGCGCGCGTAAATGGGATAGTCGGTGGACGCGCAGGAGTCCGTTCCGAGATCCAACACTTCATGGCCGGCTTCCTGAATTGTACGGATGATACGGGCTTTGATGGGGAACCCGCCGTGATCGCAAGCTACCGCTATGGTCATAGAGAACCCATGATAACGCGCGGGGCGTGTGAGGCCAGGCTCTGGATGGACGGCTAAATAGATGGCGACTGCGGAGGCCGAACGTCGAGACGACTCTCCGAACTCCTGATGTCGTGGAACCAGGGTTGACCCATGCCCCAGATTCCGCCACCACGCCTGTCCAGGGCGCAACTGGAGCGCAGGATATTTCAGTAGGAAGCCAACGGATAAACAACTGAAAAATAATCATTTAATAGTCCGTAGCCCTAGTGTTTTTCCTGAGACCGCGACCGCGAGAATCGGGCGACCCGATCAATGGGCCAGCTCATTTTCCCTGCCTCCCCAAAATCACGGGGCGACATCAGGAGTTCGGACTCTCGACGCGGCAGCCAGGTGGCCCGCTCCACGGAGGGTGGTCGTTGGTTGCTGTGAGCGAGGCGCGCGACGTGCGGTTGGCAGGCTAAAGCGCCCCATGCCACTTGAATACCGGACGGATCTTAGATTCCAGTCAGGGGCCAGTTTCTACGGTAATCGATTGACTGAGCTGGAGTTATCGAAACGAAGAGTGAAAATCTGTCTGACTACAATCTACTTGGATGGCAGGGAGACTTTGAGCGCATCGAGAATGCGCTTCTGCTGTTCGTCGGGCATGGGCAGCTTCGTCACGGCGATCTTGTCGTCCACTTTGTAATGCAGCAGGGTGAGACGGCTCAACGCGGCCAGGGCATCGGGGACAGTGACCGCGTAGCGGTCAGCGTCGGTGGTGCCAAAGACTAGCGGCCAGCCTGCGCTCCACTTCGCGTTGGAGTTTCAAAGCAAGCATGGAGCAGAAGACATGTCCGCGCGTGCGTGATTCTTTGCGCACAAACACGGGGCGTATTTCGAGCAACCCTGTTTTCATCGTGCGGAAGTCTCGCTCGACTTTCTGTAGCGCCATATAGCTGTCGTGAATCTGTTCGGTGGAAAGGTTGTCTTTGCCGACATCGGAGATCAGCACGTAACATCCGGCGAGTTCCAAGGACCTTGCGTTTTGCCTCTTCGTTGACGCTTTCGACAATCTGGCGTTCCCGCAATTTCAGTTCGACAATGTTGGCAAGCTTGTGCTGAGACATCCACCGTTTCAGTATCGCCAAGCCCGCCTCCGGCTTGCAGCGGGAAGATTTCTCCACGCGTTCGTTGCGCTTGGCTATCTTCGAACGCAGCTTGGCCAGTTTGTCTTCCAGTCGGTGTTCGATGCGCCTTGTCTCGTCGGGATTGTTGCGCAGGACATAGCGCACGCCATCGGCCTCGACCTCGCAAACTCTGCTCTGCGAACAGATCCAGTTGCAGGGTTCCGTTCGCCAGCCGATTGCGGATTTGTGGATCTGTTAGCGCTGTAATATACCGGAACCCTGCTTCGCCCAACGCCTGCTTGCCGGCTTTCTTTACCATCCCGCGGTCGCCGACGAAGATCACTTCTTTGATGGCGAACTGTTTAGTCAGAGCATCGATTTGTTCGGCCACGGTGGAAGGATCGCCGGTGTTGCCGCTGAACACGCGCACCGCCAGCGGCTCTCCCGAAGGATCGGCGAGCAACCCAATGACGATTTGCAGTTTGCCCTTTTTCCCGTCCCGGTTATAGCCAAACTCGCCCAGCGCGTTGTGTTCGCCTTCCAGATAGGAACTGGTGACGTCGTAGAGAAACAAGGAGGGAGGCGCGCCGTTGCGCTCGAGATACCGGCGAAAGAGAGCCTTCTCGATTTTCTCCTGGCGGGCGCAAAGATCGTCGAGAGCGTTGTAAAGGTACTTCTTCGTCGAACTCGCCCAGCCCGAGCACTTCAGCGACGGCGTGATCGCGAGCCCAACGAACGGCGGACAAACGCGAACCTTGATGGCCGATGCGGGCCAGGACCAGGAACAAGGCGAGTTTGCCAAGTTCGGACTTGCCGAGGGCGGCGGAAAGACCGATGTCGTCTGCCACTTGTTTGAGGGCGTGAAGGAGACCGAAGACCGGGCCGGAGGTGGGTTCGGGCAAGGCAACGCCATCGAGATCACCGCGGAGGAGGAGGCGCAAAGCCTCAATGCGCGGACGAGGCCAGGAAGTGATGTTGGTGATGGTGCGGTTCTTGACCTTGCCGTTTTCGCGGTACGCCTCGCGAAGGAGGATGGCCGGAGGGGAGGTACGATTGGGGATTTCCGCTACGTACATGCGTATATTATACTGCACGAATCCATTAAAGTAAATGCAAAACTCGCATATTACATGACTACCTGTAGCTTCGCAATCGGTGCCAACTCATTACAGGCTAACGATTTACTCAAAAAAGACGGGCGAAGATCCGTCGGATAGAAACGTCGATACAGCCTGGAGTACCATGATCGACGGGTACTGAAAAAGAACAACCACTTAGCTCGCGGCGTCCCCGCCAATCCCTTTCTCTTGTTTCCAACAGTAGCTCGACAATCCGGCGACGAACCAGCCCTTCAACGGCGACTACGGCCCGAAACCGGCGACCGGGGCCGCTGAACAGGCCAGAGTTCGAAACGTGTCCACGACGGGGAGCCACCTTCTGTTTTGCTAAGTTTCTCTCGCTGTTGTAGTTGACGCCGACGCCCTTTTTCCCCGTCCCCGTATCCCAAACATTCCGCAGTATTTGCGGTCGAGCCGGTTTCTCCAGTTCGAAGTGGTTAAGACCGGAGTGCGCTCTCAACCATGCTGGTTCGGAGCGTTGGCCTCTCTCAACCGCGCGAACTCTCCAGTTTCTCCGTTGACGCCTCCGCGTTTGTTGACAGCCCTGTTGAGAAAGGCCGCCCTTTCTCAGCCGCTTTCGAACTGCATCGCGATGACAGAGAATAAAATCAGCGCTCAAAGCCTCCGAAGAGGCGTTGCGCCGAAGGCCAGTTCGATGCACGATCTACACCCGCCAGTCGGTGAGTTCCTCGGACTCTCTGTCGTCGTGCGACGTCCAGCACGAGGCGTGCGGGTTGTATCTGGAGTTCCAGCGAGCGCACGGCTGGACGCTTTTGGCCGACCGCTTTGACGACCACGGCTATTCTGGAGCGTCGCTCGATCGTCCGGCACTGAACCGATTACTTGCTCTCATTCGGCGCGGCGGGGTCGATCAGATCCTCGTTCATCGCCTCGATCGGCTGTCGAGGAGCGTTCGTGATTGCGTGACGTTGCTTGATGAGTTTCGGCGGCTCGAGGTCGGACTCGTGATCGTCACCGCGCCGGAGCTTGGCCACTCCGCGCAGGACAATTTCATGTTGAGCATCATGGCCTCCTTCGCCGAGTTCGAGCGCGAGATCATTGCTGCTCGAATCGCGGATTCGCGGGCTCAACTGAAGGAGCGGCATCTTCGGTTCGCCGGCGCCGTTCCACTTGGCTACGACTCGGACCGGCGCACGAAGCAACTGGCGCCGAATCCGATGGAGGCTGAGATCGTGCGGTGGATGTTTGCCGAAGCCGCGTCCGGAAAGCGCCCGGCGGCGATCGCAACGAATGCGAACGCGCGGCGGTTTCGCACGAAGGCGAACGGGCCGTGGAGCGCGCGGCAAGTTGTGGCCACGTTACGCAATCCGGTTTATGTCGGTCGATTCAAAGATGGAAAGGGTGTCCGGCCCGCGTGCCATGAGCCGATCATTGACATGAACCTGTTCGAGGCCGTGGGCCGCGCTTTGGACTGTCGGAGGACCGCGGGACCAAAGCGCACCAGCTACGGAGCAGTCTGGCTGCTGAAGGGCAAGATCTATTGCCACCGTTGCGGCCGATTGCTGACTTCACACAGTTGCCGACACGGGGTCATTGTCTACCGGTACTATCGTTGCCGGGCCACCTCAGGCGGTCGGCCGCCATGCGGATACCAAGTTCCGGCAGGCCGGCTTGAAGCGGAGGTGCATGCTCACTTCCCCTGGCCCGTGCGCCGCGGCATGAGGAGTGGCCAGTTTCGTGACGCCGTTGAGCGGATAGAATATGATCCGGCCACGGACGAGATCGTCGTCCTCTGGAGAGAGATAGACGCGTAGCGTTACTCAGCGAGTTTGAGGGTTCCCGATGCGGACGACCTGACCCGGTTTGATGCTCCGTAGAGCGGCAAGGTAGTCCGGAATCACGGGGAGGAGGTTCTGAATCCGGTTCGAGGGCGCGCGCACGATCAAGATAGCGATTCGACCTAGCTTCAAATCCTGCTGGTAGGGGATGTTCTTATCGAGGGTGAGCAGAACGTCGAACTCGGGCTCCGCCAAAGACAACAACTCACCATTCTTCTTGCCAGCCCAGCCGCATTCCGCGACGGTCCGGCACTCATGACCTCTCAGGTAACCGGCAAGCCTGCGCGGAAGGTTCTCATCGATCAGGACCTTCATCGCGAGTTGGTGAGGAGCGCCTTAGCTTCTTCGAGCGCGGTGATCGCAGCTTCTCTGCTCACCGAAGGGAAGTTGTCCAGGAATTCGTCCAGGGTATCGCCGGCTTCGAGGTAGTCGATGAGCGAGTCGACGGGAACACGCGTTCCCCGGAAGCACGGCGTGCCCCCCAGGATTTCCGGATCGCTGACGATCACAGACTCTCGTTCCATGAAGCACCTCTCGACCTCCAGTCTAACAGGGACCCGCAGGAGTAGGTTTCGCCACGTCCAAGCCTGCCGCAGGTTCGAAGGCGTCGCTGTGGCGCCCCGATTCAACTAGCGAACTTCTCTGTCTTACGGACCGGAGGGTACTGTGAAGTTCTTTGTTTTCAGCGTTGTTTCGTGACTTGTCAATCGGATTATGTCAGGGCCGAATTGAGCCAATTCCATCTAGCGCCAAATAGCGCAATCCGGTGCTATCTAGCACCAATCCGTCATGGAGACGACTAGAATCGGCATCCGCGAGTTCCGGGAGAACCTAGCTGGGCGCCTCGAATCCGGCACGCCCTTAGCGATCATGCGGCACGGTCAGACGATTGGGTTCTATATCCCGGCTCAAAAGCGGAACCGGAGGGCGGAACTTGAAGCCATGCGAGCGGCGGCGAAGGACTTGGACGAAATGATCGCGGCTTGGGGCGCCGGAGAAGACGAATTGATCGCGGAGTACAAGCGAATCCGGCAGGCGGCCCGGAAGAAGAACCAGCATGTCCGCTAGAGCAGTGCGGCGCAATTCCAGCACACTATGATTACAGCCTGCAAAACGGGGACAGGCTCGAATTTCGCGCCTTTTGCGAAACTTCGTGCCAGTCCCCGCTTTGCCACGCGGAATTTGAGGACACCGCGCGTGAACGACTGGGCGACCGGGATCCAGAAGACCGGCCGATCCTCGCTGCTGCGCTGGCCATCGCCTGTCCGATCTGGACGGAAGATACCGATTCTTTCGGTTGCGGCGTGCCCACCCGGACAACGGGTCGGATAGTGGCGTACCTTCGCGATCCTGAATAGCCGTTCCAAAGCGCAGCTCCGTCACTTCGCTCCGAGCCGATTCTGCGTGTCGAGTCGCCGACGATTCGCGATTGCACGCAGGATCGCATCGAGGACCGCGTCGAGATCCTTCGCGACGTCTTCGGCGAGAAAACGCAGGACAAGATAGCCGTTCTCCTGCAGGAGTTGGTCCTTGCGCCGGTCGCGGCGGTACGCGGCAGGATCGCCGAGGTGCTGCGGACCGTCGAGTTCGATCGCTACGCGCGGCTTGTCGCATAGAAGATCGACCTCCATGCCGCTCGATCCATCGAATGGGATCGGCACCCCCGCGTTCAACCGAAAATGTCCGGCGGTGACCGCTAAGGTTTGAAGCCGACGATAGAGAAAAGCCTCGGTTGCGCTGCGAGCACGATCCACGCCCTCCGCATCCGGAGGTATCGAACCCGCCGCGTCGACGAACAGATTCGCGAGAGACGACTCAACACCGTCGCGGACGAGCCGGCGCACGCTCGCAGCATAATCGCGCTTCCAAACTGGGTCGACAGGCAGCGGAACATCGAGAGGCCATCCAGGAATCGCGCTCGCAGGCAGGATGATTTTGTAGCCGACGGCATCATAGCCGCGGCAACGCCGGTCGAACATCCGCGCCAGCATCGGAATGTCGAGATCGGCGTAATCGTACACACGAACCTCCCGCTTTGCTTCGTGGAGCCTGTGGAGCCTGCCAGCGTATTGCGCCACAGTGCCGCGCCACGATACTGGCAAGGTCAGGAACAGCGTGTCGAGACGAGTATCGTCGAATCCCTCCCCGATATACTTGCCCGTGGCGAGCAGGACGCGCTCCTCGCCGTACGGAATACGCGTCAAGCGCTCCGTAACTGCCGCGGTCTCCTTCCTCCCCATTCCGCCTCGCAGCACTACCAAGTGGCGGACGCTTCCCGCCAGTTGTGCGCCGAGCGCGTCCAAGTGGCGGTTGCGCTCCGTCAGAACGAGGGGAGAACGGGCCTCGCGGACAGCCCGGATCACGTCGTCGCAAATCAGGCGGTTGCGCTCCTCATCCTCCACCAGTTCCCTGGATAGCGAAAGGTACTCGTTTCGCAGATTGGCGTCTGGTCCACGCTTTGAACGAAATCCCGTGGGACGGACCACCACGGTGTGCTCGAACGGCCTCATCGCCGCCTGCGCTCTCGCGTTTACACGGTATCGCACCGGGCCGCAATGCATGAAGATGATCGGGTGATGCCCGTCCTTGCGCGCGACCGTCGCGGACAGCCCCGTGACGAACCTCGCCTTGGCGCGGCGCGCAACCTGCTCGAAACTGTGCGCCGACAGGTGGTGGCACTCGTCTACGATCAGGTGTCCGTATCCCCCGACGCAATCGTCTACGACTCCCTTACGGACGAGGCTTTGGATCAGCGCGACGTCAATCGTCCCCCGAGGTTTGCGGCGCCCGCCGCCGATTCGGCCAATGGACGCGGCCGGGATGTTCAGAAACGCCGATAATCGTTCGATCCACTGCTCGAGCAATTGCCGCCGGTGAACCAGCACCAGCGTATTCACGCCGCGCCGTGCGATCAGCCAGGCCGCAATCACGGTCTTTCCGAAAGCCGTGGTAGCGGCCAATACGCCGGTCTCGTGGCCGAGCATCGCCTCTGCCGCAGCCTGTTGATCCGCCCGCAGTTCGCCCGTGAATGCCAGGTCGAGCCGTTGGCCTGGGTTACGCTCGTCCCTTAGTGCCCACTTGATCCCGAGGCCGGTGAACAACTGTCGCACATCGTCCAGGCATCCGCGAGGAAGGCCGATGTGCTGCGGGTGTTCTTCGGCGCAGGAGATCACTCGCGGTTTCCCGTAGGTGGGCAGACGCATTGCTTGCGCCCTGTAAAACTCCGGATTCTGAAATGCGGCGATGCGGAGAAGTCGATTTCGCAGGGCTGGAGGCAGGCCGTCTCTGGCGATATAGATCTCGTTCCCCAGCACAAGTTCCAGGTTGCGGGGCAGATCGCCTGAAATCGGCGGCTCTTTCCGGCGGCGCGATGGCGGCGCCGTCCAGGGCTCGGGCTCATCGTCCTCGGGGAGCGGGAACCGGACACCGACCACATTCCCCGTACGTTCGGCATTGCGCACGAGATCCTCCACTTGCGCACAGCCAATCTTCCCGACCGAGGAGAGAAATGCCCATTGATCGACGTGGGGATTGAAATCGCCATCGAGGAACAGGCTGTTGCCCCGCTCGCGCGGCTGCTTCTGTAAGGGCATGGCGATCAGGTTGCCGAAACCGCCCTGGGGAAGCGTGTCCTGGTTGGGGAAGAAGCGGTCGTACGAATCCAAACCGATGTCGGGCCGACGCTCCATCGTATCCGTTAGAATCAGCGAGCCGAGCTTGCGCGCCAAGGCGGCCGGGAGGGCCTCCTCGAAAAAAAGCCAGACGTGGGCGCCAGATCCCGAGCGCGAGCGTTCCAGGGCGCACGGCAGATTCAGGCCGCGACAAGTTTCGACAAAAACGGCAGTATCTTCGCGCCAGGCATCCTTGTCGAAATCGGCGGCCAGGAAGAAACACGTCTCGTCCAAGAGCATCGGGTAGACGCCGCCGACGAAGGGTTCTCCGGCATGATTGCGGCCCGAAAGGTGCCACCGGATCATGTCATCGGTAACGGCGAGGAACCGGCGGTGCGGGCAATCCGCACACTTGATCCGCGGTTTTTCGCAGATTCCGGGGACCCACTCGTTCCCGCACGCAGGGGCGTATCCAGACTTCCCTGTTCGGCCGCTTTCGAAGCGGCGCGGATAGACGTCGTCGCGGCCCCGGAAGAGCGAGCGAAACAGCGCGATCTTGGCATCCGGTGAGGAGTGGGAGTTGACAGGTTCCATCCAGCGTATGCCCATCATAGCGTCGAGAGCCGGATATAGATTTGCTTCAAGCCCTACCGGCGCTATTCGTCAGCTTTAAGTTGACGGGCCTGTAGGAGCCGCGGAAGGCGGCTCAGGCAATCGATGCATTAGCGAAATCCGAATGCGTTTTTGGCCAGGCACGGAAGCAGCCGAAAATGTTCCGGGCGGCCTGTACGCCAGCGTTTCCACGAACGATCGGCAAACTCTGGCGATGCAAAACCGGGCAATGCGGAAGTACGCTGCGCGACGCGGCTGGACGAGTGCTTTGTAAGTTCGCGAGGTGATTTCCGGTGCGGTGCGGCGGGAAGCCCGCGAGAGACTCCTTGAGGCGGCCCGCAACCGCGGCCGTCCACGCCACCGAGATCCGGAAACTGATTCGCGTCGGCGCCGGCAAATCCGAAATCGCCAGACGGTGGAAGACCGGTCGCACCTCGTTTCGGCGGCTGCTGGTAGCTAGTTCCTTTCAGAAAAAGGGTCTCCTGAAACCTCGCGAAAGCCCAACCTGCGGACGACGTTGCGCTCACCAATTGTCGCGAACCGCGGAGGCTTGCCCGCGGCGCCTTTCCAAAGCGACCGTGAGCGCCGGCTCGGCAAAGACGGGCTTTTGCGGCAGCTTACTTGCGCGCGCGGCGCGGTCCGCTGCCGCCGATCGGTTCCATGCGGAACTTGTAGCGGTATTCGGTGTTTGCCTGCAGCAGGAACTGCGCGAGGGGCTTGGCGCCCCAGCCGTCGTCGCCGCCTACGCCCATCTGGCGGAAGTCGATGTTTACTGTGATGTCGTCCGCCATGCGGATCTCGGAAGGATGCCGGTGGGCCGCGGCGCCGGCTACCGGCGCCTGATCCAACTCCGCCATGCGGAATGGCCAGGCGCTGAAGTAAAACGTCGGCGCGCCCGAGATATTCCAACCCAGTCCGGCCGAATTGGTAAACGTGACCCAGCGCGTATCGGTGCGATTGCCAGTCTCCTGGGGCTTCACATAGGGGAACCACAGATCCGCCACGAGGGCCTTGTAGCGGCCAACGTCCGCCGCGGTATTCCGGTCCCAGTAGTTCTCCATGGGGCCACGGCCGAACCATGTGGCGGTCCGGAACTCGCCGGGAATGCGGAACTGCGTTCCCACCCTGGGTATGTCGGGCAGGCTGCCGCGCGGCGCAGTCAAGCTTTCGATTTCGATGGAACCGTCGCCGGCCACCGTGTAGACGTACTGCTGAGTGGATTCGCCGGCCGGCAACTGGAAGTTCGCGGTGATCCGCACCGCGCCGCCGGCAGTCTCGGCTTTCATGCCGGCGGTTACGCGCGCGGGCCCTGCATCGTGCCAAACGCCCATTTGCTTCGCCATTCCGAAGCCGCGGTCGTCAGTGGTTTCACTGCGCCAATAATTGGGCGCGGTGGGGCCGGAAAGCAACTGCTGTCCGTTCCACATGTAGGATTCCAGGCTGCCCGATTTCTTACCGAAGGTCGCGGAAAACCGGTCCGTGGAGACTACGAATGCGGTGGCGGATTCCACCAGGCGCGGCGCTGGCGCGATCGAGAGCCGCGGCGGAGCCGGAGGAACCGGATAGGGCATGGGAAACTGCTCCGTGGCGATGACGTAGCCCGCCGGCGCCCACAGCGTCTCGCGCCGTAGCGCGAAAGCGATGTTCAGGAAGTATTCGGCGCCAGGCTTGAGTCTCGGACGCTTCACTGCCAGGGCGATTTCCTGCGCCGCGCCGGCGGCAGTGGCGACCAGTGGAAACTCGCCCCGTTCGATGGCCGTTCCGTTTTCCTCCAGAGCCCAGCTTCCCCGAACGAAGGATAGATCGCGGAACACGTGCTTGTTGCGGATTCGGATCTTCCCCGCCGCCAAATCAACCGGCTCCACGGCTATGTTCTGGTACACCTTCTTCACCTCCGCCAGCGCGGGGTGCGGCGTTCGGTCGGCGGAGACGATGCCGTTGGCGCACTGATCGTCGTCGTTGGGCTTGTCGCCGTAGTCGCCGCCGTAGGCGAAGTACTCTTTCCCCGCGGCGTCCTTGCGGCGAAGCGCCTTATCCTGCCAATCCCAGATGAACCCGCCGTGGAGGAAAGACTGCGATTCGAAGATATCCCAATACTGGCGCATGTCGCCGGTGGCGTTGCCCCGCGAATAGGCGTACTCGATCAGGTACATGGGCCGGCCCCGTCCCAGACGCTCATGCGTGGCGACCAGTTGCGCGGCGGGCGTGTACATTGGCGTCAGCGCATCGCCGTGGACGCTGTTTCCCGCCTCGTAGTTTACGATCAACTCGGGGTAACGCGTTTTCACCCATTCCTTGGCCGCTTCCAAGTTGCGGCCGATACCGGCCTCGTTGCCCATGGAAAAAGCAAAGACCGAGGGATGATTCTTGTCCCTCTCCACCGCGCGGCTGACGCGATCCACGTGCATCGCGCGGTAATCTTCGCCATCCGAAACCAGAGTGCGATTGTTGGCGCCGTATCCGTGAGACTCGATGTTGGCTTCATCGAGGACGTAGATTCCGTACCGGTCGCACAGGGCATACCATTCCGGAGCGTTGGGATAGTGGCTGGTCCGAACCGCATTGATGTTGTTCCGCTTCATCAGGCGGATATCCTGGAGCATACGTTCGCGAGTCATGACCATGCCGAGGTCGGGATCGAACTCGTGGCGGTCCACGCCTTTGAGATACAGCTTGCGCCCGTTGAACAGGATTTGATCGCCCCGGATTTCCGACTGCCTGAAGCCGACATCCCACGGAATGCTCTCGATGGTGAGGCCAGCGGCGTCCTTGAGGGTTAGGATCAAGCGGTAAAGGTTAGGTTCGTCGGCCGACCATCTGGCCGGGCTGGGCACGAACTGGCTCAAGTCCACGGAGGCATCGCCGTTCGCCGGAGCCTCCACGCGCGCAGTCAGCGGCGCCGCGAGAGCCGGCCGGCGCCCGGCATCGAACAGTCTTGCCTCGACCATGGCAGCCCGGGGACCGGCGCCGTCGTTGCGCACGGTGACGTGAAGCTTCAAAGTGGCGTTTTTATACTGGGCGTCCAGCGGGGTCGAGACGTGGAAATCGCGGATCTGAACGGTGGCCCGCGATTCGAGCGTTACGCCGCGGTAGATGCCGCTCAGGCGCCAGGTGTCCTGGTCTTCCAGGTAACTCCCGACGCTGTAGCGGTATGCCTCCACCGCGATGGTGTTCTTGCCCGGCTTCACGAAGCGGGTGATGTTGAACCCGGCAGGGAGGCGCGAATCCTGGCTGTAGCCGGCCTGGCGGCCGTTCACCCAGACGTAGAACGCGGAGTAAACGCCATCGAACACCACAAACGTTTCGCGCGAGGCCCATGCGGAGGGCAGCGTGAATGTACGCCGGTAAGAGCCCACTGGATTCCGTTCCCGGTAAGTGGTCCAGGTTTTGTCGTCCGGCTCGCCCATCACGCGCGGCGCGTCCCTCTTGAATGGATACGGGATGTTGGAATAAATGGGCGTGCCGTAGCCCTTCAATTCCCAGTTGGAGGGGACCTCGATCTCTTTCCATGCCGAGACGTCGAAGGCCGGATCGTAGAACTCAACCGGACGACCGGAAGGTTCGCTCACCCAATGGAACTTCCACGCGCCGTTGAGCGACATGGTGAATGCCGAAGAGGGAAGGCTGGCGTCCGCCGCGGCGGCGTCCGCTTCGCGGGGATACGGGGTAAAGGTCGCGTGCGCTGGCTCTTTATCGACGCCCAGCGTATGCGGGTCCTGGATCTCGGGCGGGGTGGCCGCCGGCTGCTGCGCGACGATCAAGGCGCCTGCCACAAACAGCGGAAGGATAGCGATAAAACGCCGGATGCGACGTATCATTTCGGAAACAGAGTAGCACGGAGAATCTCGCAGCCGAATGCCGGACGGAGCGGTAGCGATCGCGGGAGGCTGCCAATTCCGCCGGGCCGCCCCTCGCCGCAAAGGCGCCAGCTACCCGTCTTCCGAAGATCTGGCTCGATGGCCGGCGCCGCAAGCATAGACGCTTGCGCGACGGCGCTATTCTCCCCAGCGGAATGGCGATGCCGGCAGCCCGTCCTTGTTGTATAGGTTGCAGTCGGGCGTGTCGGCCCAGGCGTAGCGCACGTGGAGGGGCCGCGAAACGGTGGGACTCGAGAGCACGATGGCGGAGCCGTCGATGGCGGCGTCTGCCGCAACGAAGCGGTGATCGGCGCCGGCGATTTGGAATCCTCTCGGCGGGCCGCCCTTGGCCTCCAGGCCGCCCGCGGCGTGATCAAACCACAGCCGGATGGCCGCGCCTTACGTCGCGGAGCGTAATGGTGTGGGCGCCCTGGACGGTGAGTTCAAAGGGACCGCCCGCTTGCGAGGGCGACAGGTACACGGACCACAGGCCGATATCGTCGGCCACCGCGGACCGGGTTTCGCCGCGGAACGCCACCTAGACAGCTTCGGAGGGAGCGGCTTTACCCCACACGTGGATCGGAAGCCCGCGCTGCAACACCGCGTGGTCGGAAAGCAGGGCAGGAAGAGTCACGTCCGCGAAGGCGGCGAGAGGCAGAAGGGACAGCGCCGCCAGCCGGGCGCTCCGTTTGACGATGGACATGGTTTCGATTTTACGTCACCGCGCCTGTCTTAGAACGAAGATGAAGCGCCCAAGCAAGAATGACGGCCGACGAAGGCGGCCGGAAGCTCCTGCCGATCGGCGCTTCGGTGAGCCACGGTAGACCCTGGAGACGAGGGACGCGTGAAGATTCGGCGATGGCGCGCACGAAGTGCTAGAATTTCCCGTGATGACACGGCTGGCATTGGGGGCCGCGGGCTTGGCGGCATGTCTCACCGCGGCGGCGCAGCGGCCCGCGACGACCAATTACGACGAAGCCAAGGTGCGCCAGTACACGCTGCCCGACCTGCTGACCACACGCAACGGTGAGCGGGTTCGCGACGCGAAAATGTGGACGGAGCGGCGGAGGCCGGAGATCCTCGAGATCTACCGCTCCGAAGTTTTCGGGCGCAGCCCCGCCGCGCCCGCGAAGATTGACTTCGAAGTCACTTCGGTGGACAAGGCGGCCCTGGGCGGGAAGGCGGTGCGAAAGCAGGTGACGGTGTGGTTCGCCGGCCGAAACGGGGAGCCGAAGATGAACCTGCTCCTCTACCTGCCGGCGGGTGCGAAGAAACCGTCACCAATGTTCCTGGGGCTGGGCTTCACGGGCAACGATGGGGTTAGCGCCGACACGGGAGTCAAGCTGGGCGAACAGTGGGCGGCCGATCCGGTCACCAAGAAGATGATGAAGCGCAAGGATGCGGAGAGCCAGCGTGGCGCGGCGGCGTCGCGCTGGCCGGTGGAAACGATCCTGGCCCGCGGATACGGGCTGGCGACGGCCGACTATGAAGACATCGAGCCGGATTTCGACGGCGGCATGCAATATGGCGTTCGTCCGCTGTTCTTCCCCCCGGGACAGACGCAGCCGGGGCCGGACGAATGGGGGGCCATCGGCGCCTGGGCGTGGGGCCTGAGCCGCGCGATGGATTACCTGGAGAGCGACCGCGACGTAGACGCCAAACACGTGGCCGTGATCGGGCATTCCAGGCTGGGCAAGACGGCGCTGTGGGCGGGCGCGCAGGATACCCGCTTCGCCGCGGTAATCTCCAACGAATCCGGGGAAGGCGGGGCGGCCATCAGCCGGAGGAATTTCGGCGAGACCACGGCGGACCTGAACGCCCATTTCCCGCACTGGTTCGACGCGAACTTCAAGAAATACAGCGGCCACGAAGAGGAGATGCCGTTCGACGCGCATTTCCTGCTGGCGCTGGCCGCTCCGCGCCCGCTGTATGTGGCGAGCGCCGTGGAAGACACGTGGTCGGACCCGCGCGGCGAGTTTCTGGCCGCGGTGGCCGCGTCGCCGGTGTGGGCGCTGTTCGGGAAGCAGGGAATCGGCACGGACCAGATGCCCGCGACTAATCGGCCCGTCGGGCACACGGTGGCGTATCACATCCGCACGGGCAAGCACGACATCACCGCTTACGACTGGGAGCAGTACCTGAAATTCGTCGATGCGCGGTGGAAATTGAAATAGCGGGGTCCCGACCGCCCGGGCTTGGAATGTTTCAAGAAATCAGCGAGCGATTCTCTTTTCTTGTCCCTCTTGCGCTGCTGGCGGCGGGCTTACCGCTGCCACGCCGGGCCTACTGCGCCCGTTCCAACACTAGCGCGGTGCTGTCGAAATCGCCTCCGAGCCGCAGGTTCACTCCGCGGCTCATCAGGTAGGCCCCGCTGGCGGTCTGCAACTGCTCGACGAGTTTGTTGTCGATGGGCCGAATCCGGTAGGTCGCCTTTTCGTCCAGCCGATCGATTTAGAACGGTACAGTGGGCGCTGGCTTCGTTTCAAGAAATAGGAATGTGCGCGGGTCTCAACTTCAGGGGAAGGTGCGTTGGACTGATCGAATCGTCTGCGTCCACCACACTTGCACCCACACGATAGCGCCCGGTTCCCGGCTCAACGGCCTGCCACAAGCCGGAGCGCGATGTCCTCGGAGTACTCCGGCGAGCTGAGCCGCGCCTCGCCGCCGGGATGCGACAGCCGCTCGGCGCGGTCCACGGCTCCGGTCTTGGGATTCACCCATGTGACCCGGTAGGCGCCCTTGGGGAGACCAAGCGCCAGGGTCGCCTGGCGCCGCTGGCCGTCAACGACGTATCGCGGTTTCGCCCTCGCGTCTACCCGGCCGTGGTGCAAGTAGACGGCATAGACCTTACCCGGCTCGGAGAGAGAGCGCGCCGATGCGCCGTCCGGCAAGCCACCGCGGATGACCACCGTGTCCGGCGACATGCGTACGAAAG
This sequence comes from Terriglobia bacterium, assembly GCA_963783505.1. Lineage (GTDB taxonomy): Bacteria > Acidobacteriota > Terriglobia > Bryobacterales > Bryobacteraceae > BOG-224. Next base: position 105,348 of record CAWAOP010000035.1, read on the forward strand.
GCATCTCGTCGAAGAACCGGCGCAGGAAGCCGAGTTGCGTCCGAAGCGCGCGGCTGCCACCGCCGGGCGTCGCGGCATCGTAGGCGAACATGCCGTTCTCGTGCGTCACCGCGAAAGAGTAGTCAAGGTTGTTATATAGGGCGCCGCCCGCCATCGGGAAATCCCAGCCCTGGATGCGATAGGCAGAGTCGGCGCTGCCGTCAAAACCGGTCTCATTGTTGCCCAGCGCCAGTTTCAGCCCGGCGTTGTCACTTACCACCGCCGGCGGCCGGGAGTAGTGGAAGTTGAAAATCGAGACGGGACCTCCGGGCCCGTCGAGGCGTGGTGAGCGCGCTAGAATGTTTTGCGAGATGAGATGCTTCCGGGGCAGATCCGATTCCGCTTGGGCGATTGTCCGCGCGATGTGGCGCTGCCATTCGATTGTCACGCCGCCGGTCCAGGCCTCATTGCAGATTTCGTAATAGAGGTTGTCGAAATCACGCAACTCCCCGACGATCTTCCGCACCATGGCGTCCTCCTCCGCCACCACGTCGGGATGTTTGAGCGTGAGCGCCTCCGTGCGCGGCGCGTCGCCCACGCCGTTGATATTGTTCCGTGCGTTCAGCGGACTCACATTCCACACGGAGTCCTCGCAGTAAGGGCAGAACAGGTTCAGTTCCACCACGACGCCCCGCCTCGCGGCTTCGCGCATAAAGGCCTTCAAGCGCAGGAAGTACGCGCCGTTCCAACGGCTCAGGTCGAACTTGGCGTCGCCGTCGGCTGCCCCCGGCGTCGAGGAGCGCGGCCACGGGCTAAAGTACCGCGCGGGCTGCGGCGCCAGCGTATTGTTGCCGATTGAAAAGGCGCCTGGGACCTCCCGATAGGCGCCGAAAAACACGCGCGTGCCGTTCAGATGCCGGGCCTCGAGTTCTTACAGGTAGACCGCAAAATCAAATTCGGCGTTCAGGACGGCGCCGTAGTGCTCTCCGGACGTGACCAGCACCGTAGGCTTGCCACGAAAGAGGAAGTAGTGCGGGTTATCCGGATGGAGCCGGATTGGCTCGGCGGCGCACGCGGCCCCAGCCAGCGCGAGAATCGCGAGCAGACGCAACTCAGGATTCGTTTTGGGCGCAGATCGCTGCGCAGATTCTGGTTTCATGGCGAATCTCGTGAGCAGTAAGCTCATTACGCTAACATTGCGGCGAAAGCGGTGTCTAGAAGAACCTCCAGATTGGCATGATCGCCAATCTCGAACTTCGGCTGACTGCGTCGATTACGGAATCACGGCTGGCTGAGACACCACCGCAGCCTGCTCCTGCCGGTCTCCTTGCCACTATTTGTCGCTTCGGACGGTGGGGCGCGCAAGGGAGAAGGTGGCCGCTAGCGCGGTGGGGTCAAAAGCGCTGACTTGGGGCCTTGGAAATGGCAAAAAGGGGCGTCTGGAGGCCGATTGACGCGGGTTTGGCGCGTTTTCTTACTGGCGCGTTGCGCGTCGTCATTCGATGCCACTCGGGGCGCGTAAGTCTATGAAAACTTGGTAGCGCTAACGGGAATCGAACGCGACGGCTACCGGCTTTCGCTGGCGTCAAACGCGCCAACTCTTTTAGTTTTGGCCCTGAGTAAGCATCCTCCGGCAGAGCCGGAGGCTTTAAGATTTTAGCCGCTCAAAGCGGCTGAGCGGGGTCGCTAACGCGGCCCCGCATTGATGTTGGCCACCTCGACGGTGGCCACTCAGTCCAGCAGTTTCATCTGTTCCAGGCGCTGATCTTCTTGCTCCTGGTTCTTTATGTAGGCGCGGATCGTCGCCTCGTCTCGTCTCGTCCGACCGTCGATACGAAGAACCCGCGAGCCCAAAAGTGCTGCCCAACGAAATTCCGCTTCCTCTCGCCGTATACCCGTGCTACGTGAATGGCGCTCTTGCCCTTTATGTACCCGATCACGTTTGACACGGCGTATTTCGGCGGGATTGCGATCATCATGTGCACATGATCGTCCTTCAAATGCCCTTCTTCGATTCGGCTCTCCTTCTGCCTCGCCAACTTATGAAACAACTCCCCAAGGTGCACCCGCAGCTTGCCGTACAGTATTTTCCTCGGACATTTCGGGATGAACACCACGTGGTATTTGCACTCCCACCTCGTATGGCTTAAACTCTCATATTCGTCCATCGTGAAAACTCCTTTTCGTGTGCTTGGCTGCTCACGTCTTGGAGTTTTCCGGTGGACTGCCGGAAATGTCAAACTGCTACTGCCACCCCGGCAAAGCCGGGGGATCTCCTGTGCTGGTTTAGCCGCAACGGGCACGTTGTGGCCTTGAGGTTACGGGAAACTGACCCGCCGAGGCTCTCTGCGGCAGGTGTCAAGCGCGAGGGTAAGGGCGGCGCAGGCGAAGAAGCGGCATTGAGCCCCGGTTTACGAGGCGGACTTCACGCGCCACGTCCCTCTCGGGATACGGATGTCAGGAGTCAGAACAATGTCGCTGAGCCCGCAGGCCTTTGCGGCAACAGCGCAAAGCCGCTCGCGGGTAATGCCTCCCAGAAGCCAAAACGGGTGGCCTATTTGGCCCGTTTCAGAGTCGTCTCCATCGGAGGCATGTCGCCGCCGCCGAAGGTGACGGACATCTTCATGTCGTCGCCCTCGCATTTCCGGCGCAGTGACGATCAATCCAAGCGGGCGGCAAGGCGTACGGGGAGTGACGGGATGGCAGGCGCCGGGAGGTTGTGATTGCGGCGGCCCATGACCGCTTCCTCGCCGTCCCCCCAACGCCGGGCAGCGCCCTTCGCGCTCTGAGAATCCGCCTGCGTGCTTGCATCTCTCACATCGACGTCCTACGGCACGGGAACGGAAGTGACAGGAGTATTTTAACCTTCCAGTTTGACCCAACCGGGCATAACGCCCTTCGGTAGCACGGCGTGAATCTCCGCGGTTTCGCCCGGGAAGACGGTGATGTAGTTGTCGTCGTACTCGATGGGAAGGATCTCAAGCACTCTGGCGGGCATTCTGTGGATGGGATGCCAGCGGGCATCCTTGTAGTCGAGAGCGGAGATAGTTGCCCCGTCGGATTGCGCGTCCTGTGCGGACGCGAGCTTTCAATTCGCTATCAATTCAATTCTTCCGGGGCTCTCGGCGGCTGCGAACAGCGGAATCGCGCAGAGGCCAAACGACAGCAACGCCCGTGCGACGGCCCCGGACCCGATTTTCACTTTCTCCGCCTCCTGAGGCATCTGCGGCGTACTCCTTCCTTCCGTGTTCCACGGGCGCTCATCACCAGGCGCTGAAATCGGCGCCCGCCATACGGATACACCACACCTTGCAATCGACGCACGGCTCTTCACTGAAGAGAGAATATAGTTCTCCGTTGAACATTTGTCAAGTAAACTCATCCGATCGACGAGCCCATCGGATGGCTAGATTGATGGTCTGAGTCGCTAATTTTGTGAAATAAACATTGACCGCAAATCCGGTCCACGCTACCATGTGGGAAAAATGGCAATCGCCGGCCGGGCGTCGCTGAAACGCAAATCTCGAATCAAGATCGCGGACGAGTGGCTCCGCCAGATCCTGAGCTTGCTCTACCGGCGCCGGAATCTCAGCCGAATCGAGATCGTCGAGGCCACTGGCTTGAACCCGGCGAGCGTCAGTCACGCGCTTCGCCACCTCTTAGAGAGAGGCGTCCTTCACAAAGCGGGCGATTGCGATGCGGGCGCCGGCCGCCGGCGCGAGGTGTTCACGCTCAACACCGAAGCGGGCTATTTCGTGGCGCTCGATCTGGAAGGCGATCGCCTGCGTTTCGCCTTGACGAACTTCGTGGGGGACGTCCGATGCCGCTGGGAAGAGTCTCTTCAATTCCGTGAGCCGCTCCCGACCGAGAAGGTGATAGAGGGAATCCGGAAAGTGACGAGAGACCTGGACCAGCCGCAACTCTCCCGCGTTCTGGCGGCCGGCGTAAGCTATCCCGGCCTGCTCGACGCCGAAGGACGCCTGAGCGCGGTGAATCTGGGCTGGACCAATGTGCCGCTCGCAGCGGTTCTGAAAGAGGCGTTCCCCTGGCCGGTCTTCCTGGAACGGGATAAGGAAACCTGCATTCACGCCGAGAGCTGGCTCGGCGCCGCCCAGAATTGCGGCAACGCCCTCTTCCTGATTGCCGAGGGCGGCATCGGCATGGGCATCTTGGCGAATCGCAGTCGCCTGATGGGAGCGCGGGGCTTTTCGGGAGAGATCGGCCACTGCAAGTTCGTCCCGGGCGCCGAAGATCTCTGCAACTGCGGCCAGAGAGGCTGCCTGGAGGCGATCGCATCCGGGGTAAATATCGTGCGCCAGTATGCGGAACGTACCGGCGTGGCGTCGGACAGGTTTCGTTTTGTCGATGTGCTGGAAGAAGCCCGGCGTGGAGACTCCATTGCGCGATCGGTTTTCGAGCGGGCCGGGCGGGCGATCGGTTCCGCGCTTTCGACGGCGATCAGTTTGCTGGACCCGGAGATCGTAATCTTAGGCGGCGATCTCATTGTCGCGGAGGACGTTCTGCTACCGATCATCTGGGATCAGATCCGGTTGCTGACGCGGCCGAGGTCGCTGGAGGTCGTCAAGATCGTGGTTAGCGGTTTGGGGCTTGATATTCGGCTGAAGGGGGCTGCCGCGCTGGCGTTTCGGAATATGCTCGAAGACCCCGAACTCGTGCAGCGCATGTGCGCACGGGTTCTGCAGCCACTACCCGTTTCGTCATGACTATCCAGCGCGGAATAGCAATGTTCGGCGACGGGCGCCGCAGAAGACTCCCGACACAGTAATGTCTCACTCGCGTGCCGATCCACGCGCAAGAACTTGTGGGCGCCAAATGAAGGAGGAAACGAAAGTGGACCAACGAATATCCAGACGCGGCTTCATGGCCGCCGTTCCCCTGCTGCCGGCGGCCGTCGGAGCCGCTGCGGCCAAGGCGCCCGCGCCGTATGGGCCTCTTCCAACCGAGCGCCAGCAACGCTGGCACGAGCTGGACTTCTACGCATTTCTCCACTTCAGCCCAAACACGTTTACGGACCTGGAGTGGGGTAACGGCGACGAAGACCCCGCGGTCTTCAACCCCACTGCGTTCGATGCGGACGCTATCGCCGCGGCGCTGAAAGCCGGCGGCATGGCTGGCGCAATCCTCACCGCCAAGCACCATGACGGCTTCTGCCTTTGGCAGACCGCCACCACCGAGCACTCGATTAAGAAAAGCCCTTGGAAGGGCGGAAAGGGCGATATCGTCGGAGAGTTGGCCGCGGCCATGCGGCGGGCCGGCATGAAATTCGGAGTCTATCTTTCGCCGTGGGATCGCAACAGCGCCTACTACGGCAAGCCCGAATACGTCACCATGTACCGGGAGCAGTTGCGTGAATTGCTGACGCAATATGGACCGATCTTCGAGATATGGCACGATGGCGCAAACGGCGGGAGCGGGTATTACGGGGGCGCAAAAGAAACCCGGAGAATCGACCGAACCACCTACTACGGTTGGGAGCAGACCTGGGATTTGGAACACTCCCTCCAGCCGAACGCCGTCGTCTGGTGCGAAATAGGCCCGGATATTCGCTGGGCGGGGAACGAAGCCGGCCACGCCAACGAAACGTGCTGGGAGACTTACACTCCGCACGGCCGGAACGGCGGGCCCCCCGCGCCCGGTGCTTCGATGGCGGGTCAGGAGGGCGCCACCGGGCACCGCGACGGGAAGTATTGGCTGCCGCCCGAATGCAATACCTCCATCCGCCCCGGCTGGTTCTGGCACGAGAAAGAGAACTCGCGCGTAAAGACTCCGGCGCAGTTGATGGACCTTTACTACAACTCGGTAGGCCGAGGGGGTTGCTTCCTGTTGAATCTGCCTCCGGACCGCCGCGGGCTCATTCATGAGAACGACGCCGCGTCGGTGCGCGCATTCAACGCCATGATCAAGGGCACGTTCAGGCAGAATCTTGCGGAGAAGGCGAAGGTGGTCGCCTCCAATGTGCGGGCAAAAGACGCCAAGGCATTCGGACCGCGCAATCTCCTGGATGGCGACCGGTACACCTACTGGAGCACGGACGATTCCGTGCTGACGCCCGAAATCGCGTTCGACATGGGAAAAGCGGTGAAGTTCAACGTTATCCGGCTGCGCGAGAACATTAAACTCGGCCAGCGGATCGACGCGGTTGCTCTGGACCAGTGGAAGGATGGCGCCTGGACGCCGTTCGCCGAAGCAACGAGCATCGGAGCTTGCCGTCTGATACGCACGAAGGGGGACGTTTCCACAAATCGCGTGCGGTTGCGCATAACCAAAACCGCCGCGTGCCCCGCGCTTTCGGATTTCGGCATCTTCTTGGAGGCAGCCGCGTCGGCGTGAGCCCCGGCGCTGTGAAACGGAGTTGATATGAGACATCTTTCACTTTTTGTGCTTCTTATCCCTGCCGCGCTTCTGGCGCAATCGCAGCCCGCCGCAAAAGCGCCGGCGCCGCTTCCGCGCATCGTTCAGAATGGCGCGGTGAAGCAGATGTTCGTGGATGGAAAGCCGTTCCTCATGCTGGCCGGCGAACTGCACAACTCCAGCGCGACCAGCGTGGAGTACATGAAGCCGATTTGGGATCGCCTGGCCGCTATGCATCTCAACACGGTGATTGGAACCGTGAACTGGGAGTTGCTGGAACCCGAAGAGGGCAAGTTCGATTTCAGCCTGGTGGATGCGCAGATCCAGGAGGCTCGCAAGCGTAACATGCGCCTGGGCCTCATCTGGTTCGGCTGCTGGAAGGGTCACTCGGCCTTCGCGCCGTTATGGGTGAAGAAGGACCCGAAGCGGTTCCCGCTTCTGGAGATCCGCCCCGCGGCGAGTGGCCGCGGCGGAGTCAACGATCGCTACGAAGGCGAGGTGAGCGCCTTCGCCGAGCAGAATATGGCTACCGATGCGCGGGCCTACGCGGCGCTGATGCGCCATATTCGCCAGACCGATCCGCGGCACACGGTCATTCTGATGCAGGTGGAGAACGAGGTTGGAGTGTACGGCGACAGCCGCGACCGTTCGCCCGTGGCGGAAGCCGCCTACGCCCAGCCCGTGCCCGGCGATCTGATGGCGTACCTGACGAAGAACAAGGACGGCCTGTTGCCCGAACTGTTGGAAGTTTGGGGACGCAACGGCTACAAGACGTCCGGGACCTGGGCCGAAGTTTTTGGAAACGACCCGCGCGCCGACGAAATCTTCATGGCCTACTTCTACGGCCGGTACCTGAACGGGGTCGTCAAAGCCGGAAAAGCCGAGTTGAACATCCCGATGTACGTGAATGCGTGGATATACGGGGTGACCGGAACGCCCACTCCGGGGTCATATCCGAGCGGCGGCCCGGTGGCCCGAGTCATGGATATCTACCACGCCGCGGCGCCCGCCATTGACTTCCTCGGGCCGGATATCTATGACCAGCAGTTCAAAGAACTCAGTGCGCTTTACGCCCGCGCCGGCAATCCGCTGTTCTTTCCGGAATCGCGGAACTCCCCAGCCAACTATCTGTATGCCATCGGCAAACACGCGGCTCTGGGGGTATCTCCTTTCGGAGTCGAAGATGCGGCCACCGAGGGTCAGTTCCCGTCGCTATATAAGCTTCTGGGCGGAGTCAGCGCCCAGTTGGCGGCATGGCAGGCGGCCGGCAAGGTGACCGCGGTGTTGGTGGACGGAGAGCAACCGGAAATCGTGTCCATGGGCGGGTATAAGATCACCATCGGGCGTAGCGGCCGGGGAGGCCGCGGCCCGGCCGGCGCCGCGGCCCCAGCGGGCACAACCGCCGGCGCTGCGCCTCAAACGCCTCCGCGCCCTCCCCAGTGCGCAGGCGCTTTTAACGGCTGCGAGACGGTCGAGCCCTCAAGACCCTTCGCTCTCATCGCGAACATCGCGCCCGATGAGTTCCTTTTCGTCGGCTCCAATTTCACGCCCAGCTTCGCCGTGGAATCCGGCCCCGGGCGCGCCGTAATCGCCTCTAAAGACGAGGGGCATTACGAGAATGACAAGTGGATCGCCGGGCGCAGGCTGAACGGCGACGAAGCCGGCCGGGGTCTGCCGGGGAACGGCCTGATCGGCATGCTGCGGGTTAAGTTGTTTCGAATGGAGTGACGGAGATGAGCTTACTTTTGCGGAGGACTTCGCAGGTTCTTTGGAGAGTACTGGCCGTTGTGTCTGCAATCGGCAAGTCTCGAATTCTCCAGCTCGTGGCGGGCGTTGCGTCGATCGTATTCGTCTTATGGATTTCCCCTGTGGCGCACAATGTCGCGCTGGCGCAAGGCCAGGGTCGCGGCGCGAAGGCGAATGCGAGCGCCGGCGCGGCTTGGAGCCTGTCCCCTGGAGTCCGGCTGATGCTCCGCGAGGGTTGGCAGGTGCAGACATCGAGCGGCCAGCCGGATGGCGCGGTCGTTTCGAAATCCGGATTCGCTGCAACCGGGTGGTATCCAACCGCCATTCCCGCGACGGTTTCCGGCGTGCTCGCGAACGCGAAGGTATACCCCGACCCGTTCTTCGGCACGAATCTTCGGGATTGGCCGGGCATGGGCCGAGGCGGCAGGGGCGCCGGAACCGGCGCGCCGGGCGCGTCCGCCGCACCCGGCGCAGCCCCTGCGCCGAACAACCCATTCTCCGTCGGCTGGTGGTTTCGGACCGAGTTCGACTTGCCCGCAGCCATGGCGGGGCGCGCGATCATCCTCGATTTCGAGGGCATCAACTATCGCGCGGATATCTGGCTCAATGGAGAGCGGCTCGCCGACAACACCCAGGTTGTTGGCGCCATGCGCCGCTTTGCTTTCGATATCGCCAGGACCGCGCGGCCGGGCCAGAAGAACGCGCTGGCATTGCTCATCCAGGGGCAGGGCCCCGAGGACCTCGGCCATACCTGGGTGGATTGGGCCCCCATGCCGCCGGATAAAATGCAGGGGCTGTGGCGAGACGTCTTCGTCACCTCCAGCGGCGCTCTGCGCCTGCGCGACCCCTTCGTGCACAGCCGCCTCGCCGCCAACCTGGCCTCCGCTGACGTGATCGTCTCGGCGGATCTCGAGAATACCAGCGACAAGCCGGTAACCGGTTCCGTGGCCGTCGTCTTCAACGGCGTGACCGCTTCCATCCCGGTGAATGTGGCCGCCGGCGCCACGCAGAAGGTGAGTCTTGATGGGGCCAAGTATCCCGGCCTCCACCTTGCAAAGCCGCGATTGTGGTGGCCCATCGGCTACGGCGAACCCGACATGTACAGCCTCCAGTTGCGCGCGAATGCGGGCAACAGCGTGTCCGACGAGCGCACCATCCGCTTCGGCGTGCGTGAGGTGACCTCCGATCTGACGCCGGAGGGATACCGCCGCTACTACGTTAACCGCCGCCCCGTTCTCATCCGCGGCGGGGGATGGGCGCGCAACCTTTTCTTCATGGAAACGCCCAAACGCGAAGAACAGGAAATCCGCCTGGTCCGCGACATGCGCTTGAACGCGGTGCGCTTCGAGGGCAAGATCGGCTCGGACCACCTGTTCGAACTGCTCGACGAGAACGGCATCTTCGCCATCCCCGGGTTCTGCTGCTGCGACTGGTGGGAGCAGTGGGGGAAGTGGAATGACGCGACAAAGGCACTCGCCGTGGCTTCGCTCCACGACCAGCTCACTCTCTTGCGCAACCATCCGAGCGTCCTCACCTTCTGGTATGGCAGCGACAAGTTCGCGCCGCCTGAGGTTGAGCGCGAGTATCTGAAGGTCATCGAGCAGACGGAATGGCCGAACCCAACCGTCGCCTCGGCCGGCAAGTACACCACGACCGTCGGGCCGACGGGCGTCAAGATGGAGGGGCCCTACGATTATGAGCCGCCTTCCTATTGGTATACAGACCATGACGGCGGAGCGTTCGGCTTCGCCACCGAGATTGGGACCGGCAAAACCCTCCCCAGCGTGGAAGACATGCGCCGGATGCTTGGCGACAACCACCTGTGGCCGGCGGACAACACATGGATACAGCACAGCCAGGGCGGCTCCTACACTCCTTTTACGCATTTCGACGACGGCATGCGCGGTCGCTACGGCCCTGCCGCCGATCTGAACGATTACGTGCGCAAGGGACAGTTGATCGCCTACGACAACGAGCGCGCCATGTTTGAAGCCTACGGCCGCAACAAGTACAAGTCCACGGGAGTCATCAAGTGGATGCTGAACAACGCCTGGCCGTCGCTGGCGTGGCACCTGTATGACTATTACCTCGAAGCGGGGAGCGGCTACTACGGAACCAAGAAATCCCTCGAGCCGCTGCACGTGCAGTACTCCTACGACGATAAGTCCGTAGCCGTGGTCAACAGCACACTCGGTCAGTCCAGCGGCATGACCGTCAGCGCGGCTGTAATTGACTTCGCCGGCGCGCAAAAGTGGTCGAAGGCGTCGGTCATTGATGTGCCGCCCGATGGCGTCGTGCGCGCCTTCGCCATTCCCGATCTCGCCGGCCTGTCCAAGACATACTTTCTATCGCTCAAGCTCGCGGACAAGCGCGGCGCGGTCGTGAGCCAGAACTTCTATTGGCTCTCGACCGTCGCGGACGTGCTCGACTGGAGCAAGCGAGAGTGGTATTTCACGCCGACCACGGTCCACGGCGATTTCACCGCGCTCGCAACACTGCCGCCGGCGACGCTCGGCGCGAAAACCGCTTTCGACCATGACGGAGCCGACAGCCGCGCCCTCGTAACTCTCACGAACCCCGGACCCTCGCTGGCTTTTTTCGTGCGGCTGCGCGTTCTACAGAAACCGGGCGGCGCCGAGGTCCTGCCCTCTATGTGGAGCGATAATTACGTTTCGCTGATGCCAGGCGAGACGCGATCGCTGACAGCCCGCTGGCGGTCCGACGATGCTCCCGGCGCCGCCCCCGCGGTCGCGGTGGACGGCTGGAACGTGCTGCGTAAGTAGATTGCGAGTGACTTTGACAAGCATAGTGACGAGAAACTGGCGGACTGAGCCGGAGTGGAACTGGCGGCGAGCTATTGAATGATGAGCCAGGTCATCCCACGGGGCGGCACTTTCAATGGCACTTCCACGCTGTACGCTCGGTCTAGAACATAGCGTTGTGGTTTTCCGCTCCGCTCGCGGATGAGCGCCGACTTGGCGAGGCCGGTGTAATACAGCGGGACCGTAACGCTCTTCCGTACTTCCTGGTCGAGCGGGTTGTAGACAACGGCCAGTCCCTTCTCAGGCAGTCGCGGGATTGACGTGGAGAATCACGTCCAGGTCCCGCCCGTCCGGCCGGCGAACGTGAATGATATCGGAATCGAGAATGCCGCGGTGGCGCTTGTAGAAATCCACCCAGCGCTTGACCAGAGCCTTCGTCTCTTCGGAGTCGTACAGGCGCGGGCCGCGGTAGCAGGCTTGGACGCCGGACGCGAAGTTCTGCGCCAGGTGCGCGCCGTAAGCATCGAGGTGTTCGCGCAAGAGGCTCGAGCGTCGCGGCCGCGCCTCCGCCCTGATACTGCACCAGCGGCACAAACATCCACCCCATGCTGGGCGTCTTCTCCCATGTGCCATCGAAGATGTTCTGGCGTCCCAGCAAAATCTGCCGCTCTCGCGGAAGCGACCAGTTCGCTTCGCGATAGCCCATCGCCGTCTTGTTGGATCCCTCCAGAAAATACCAGTCGGGCACGTTCAGGTATACGCCGCGAGCGCGGCACCAGGCGTAAAACTCCGCGATCTTCTTCCACTGCGCCCACTGAGAGTCGTCCAGGCCGCGGTGTCCCGGATGCGTCGTGGAGGCGCAGACGTCGCCAGGATACGAGCCATCGTGCTCCAGCACGGAGATGCCCGTCTTTTCGATGAACGCCATTACCTTGCGAAAGTACTCATTGCCCCACCGGCTCCCGAGACACGGCGAATTGCCGAAGATCGCGCCGCCCGGCTTGCCTGTCGCGGGGTTGATGGCGTCATCCTCGTCGTCGATCTTACGGCTCGCCAGCAAAGAATAGCCGCCGAGTTCCACGCCCTTGCTCTTGCCGTAATCCACAAGATCCTTGACTTGCGCTAAATAAACAGCGTCTTCCTTCTCGATGTTGAACCCGCTGCCGAAACTCATGATCGCCATCTCGAAGCCGACGGCGGCGCACTGATCGATGGCCAATTTCGCCGATTGCGGATCGGCGCTTCGGACATGCATGAGTATAGGGTTCTCGGTAGTCCAGGGCGCCAGGGTGCGATACATGCGCCGCACGGCCAGCCCTCGACGCTCCCGTTCCGTGCCGTCGTGAATCAGTTCGAAGATGCGGAACGTTTCGAAGGCGCCGCCGGGCTGCACAACCTGCGCGGGTCCCAGCGGAGGCTTGGTCTCCAGCAGCAAGGGCGCTTCCAGACGGTAGTTCACCTGCGTCGTATATTGCTTGTCGGGAATCCAGTTGGCGACCTTGTTACTCCCGCTTCCCGCGTGCGTGGCCACGAAAGAATAGTCGGTCTCGACTTGAATGTACGGGTTTTCCGCGAGGCCGGCGGTCTCCACCTGCGATTCGTATTCCACGGCGGCCAGAATCTCGCTTGTAAACGTGTTGACGGTGATCGGGCGTTCGCTCGCCGTTGCGGACCTCCAGCCACTTCGCGAGCAGCGGAATGCCGTCATACATCTCGTAGTGCACTAGAACGGCGATGCCCTTGCGGTCCGCGTGTTCGAAGCGGAGGACGAGCGATACGCCGGGCGGGGGCCACGGAAGATCGTCCGAATGGCGCGTGCGCTTCCATTCGAACGGCGCTTCCGGTTTCCCGGTCTCAAAACCGGTAAACCGGAAGGCCGCGGGGTCGGCTGTCATCCGGTCGAGCCATTCGGAGCGAAGATAGGCATAGTCCGGCTGGCCGAGCCAGGCCGCCGATGTTGTATGGATGGCCGTCCAGTGTAACGGCAGCTTCGGGTTTGACTCCGCGCAGCAGCGCCGCGCCGGTGCTGAGGTTGTCGAAGGCCACGGACGCCGCGTCAGGCTCTAACCGCCACGCTCGCCGGATCAGCCCGTTTGACATCGCGATTTCATTGGGATGCGCGTTGCGGCAGAGGATCGCATGAGAAGCCGTGCCCGATACGAGCCAGTCATATTTGGGGCGTTCCGGATTCGCCGGACAGGCCGGGAGGTCATCCGCCTTTGTGGCGAACAACGGCAGCGACAGGCACAAGATCAAGAGATAGCGTCTCATCGTTCTCCAAACCCTCCGAAGAATATCATGCGTCTTGCTTGTCGTGCGCCCCGCCGGTGGTCGCGAACCGGGAACCTCGGAAAGTGAATTGGGACCGCATAGGGACGCGCCGGAAACCGGTCCTAAACGATACGGGCCCATCGTTTGTTAGCGCTGGCGTCTCGGACCGGCCATGCGCGTGAGAGATCCGCGAAAGGCGGCGGCCGGACATGTGTACAGGGAATCTTTACAGATTACCTGTAGATGTGAGATATTAATCCGGTGAGCGTTGGAAAGTCTTCTACTCGGGCCGGGCTCGCTTCGATGCTTGCCGCCGAAATCCGTGCGGTATGCGGCAAGCTCAAGCGGCGTTTACGCGAGCATGGGGGGCGCGACGACCTGACGCCGTCACAGGTCTCCGTTCTCCTTCGACTCGAGAAGGATGGTGCGGCTACGGTTTCCAGTCTGGCGCGAGCGGAAGGCATTCGTCCGCAATCCATGAGCGCCGTGGTGACGCCGCTGCGGGAAGCGGGCCTGGTCAGTGGTTCTCCCGACCCGAGCGACGGGCGGCAAACTCTAATGTCTCTCACCCACAAATGTCTGAAGAGGCTTAAGGAGGGCAGGGCCGCGAGACAGGACTGGCTCACCGCGACCATCTCGCAGGAGCTTTCTGCTCGCGAGCAGGAGAAGCTACGGACGGCGCTCGAACTGCTTACGCGGCTTGCCGAGGATTGAACCCACGGCGTCCTGACTCGTCTTGGCGAGACAGAGTCTACAGAGGAAGTAATTTCGCTGCTGGAAAGAAGGAGATCTGCATCATGAATTGGCTTTGGCTTTTGTCGTACTTCTTTGGGGGCGTTTTTGCGGCAAACGCCGTCCCTCACTTTGTCGCCGGCGCGATGGGACGCCCCTTTCAAAGTCCCTTCGCAAAACCGCCCGGCCAAGGGCTCTCCTCTGCGACGGTCAACGTTGTTTGGGGATTCTTCAACGCGGTGGTCGGGTATCTGCTCGTCGCGCACGTCGGCGCTTTCCATCCGCGCACGACAAGCCACATCCTTGCGTTCGGCCTGGGCGCGCTGCTCATCGGCATCTTTTCGGCGCGTCACTTCGGGCGGTTCCATGGGGGCAACTTGCCGTCGCGCCCATGAAGAATCGAGTGGGCGGCGTCTTTCGCTCCCTGAACAGCTTCAACTTCCGGTTGTGGACGGCGGGCGCTCTGGTTTCCAACGTCGGCACCTGGATGCAGCGCGTCGCACAGGACTGGCTTGTGCTGACGCAACTGACTCATCGCGATGCGTCGGCGCTGGGTGTTGTGACGGGTCTGCAGTTCGCCCCGCAGCTTCTGTTCCTGCCTTGGACGGGATTGGCTGCGGACCGGCTCAATCAGCGCAAGCTCCTGATGCTGACGCAGGCAACGATGGGGGTGCTTGCGCTCATCCTGGGAGTTCTCACGATCGCGGGAGTCATCCGGCTCTGGCATGTGTATGTGTTCGCCTTCCTGTCCGGTTCCGGCGCCGCGCTGGATGCACCGGTGAGACAGACCTTCGTGGCGGAGATGGTCGGCGATGAGGACCTTCCCAATGCCGTGGCATTGAACTCAACCTCGTTCAATGCCGCCCAGATGATTGGTCCGGCCGTTGCCGGTATACTGATTGCAAAGGTTGGCATCGGCTGGGCTTTTCTCCTCAATGGGCTCTCGTTCGCGGCCGTGCTGCTCTCGATGTCGTTCTTCCGTCTCTCGGAACTGCGTGCCAGCGTCAGAGCGCATCCCACCACCTCCGGATTTCTAGAAGGGTTTCGCTACGTGTGGAGAAGACCGGACCTCAGAGCGATCCTGGTCATGTTGTTTCTGATTGGCGCCTTTGGACTGAACTTTCCGATCTTCATCTCTACGATGGCCGTGAATGTCTTCCACTCCGGCGCGCGTGCTTTCGGCCTGCTCTCCTCCATCACGGCCGTGGGCGCACTCTCGGGAGCGTTGTTTGCCGCTGGCCGAAAGAAACCGGGCTTAGCGTCTCTGTCGATAGGGGCCGGCGTTTTCGGGCTGGGCTGTACTCTAGCCGCGCTCGCGCCGGGATACTGGTGGTTTGCGGCAGCTCTCGCGGTCAGCGGCGCGGCTGCCCTGACCTTGACCAACGGCACGAACAGCATCATGCAGCTCTCGACGGAACCATCCATGCGCGGCAGGGTGATGGCGCTCCGGGTCGGCGTTGCACTGGGGGGAATGACGATCGGCGCTCCGATCGTCGGTTGGGTCGCCAACCACTTCGGCCCGCGCTGGTCGCTCGCAGTGGGCGCCGGGGCGTGCTTCACCGCTGCCCTGGTCGCAGTCTACGTTCTGGCCCGCCGAAAGGAGCCGCTGCCTGCCCGGTAATTAGTCCTGTGAGGTCGGCTTATACTTGCGGGTGAATGGCGGAGCGGCGCGCGCGTTCCCCCTGGATGGCGAGCACGCCGTGGCGATCGATGTAAACATCCCAGCCCGAGACCGTCAACAACCGCGCCGGTATCCCCGCCGATAACGATACGCCCGAGCAGCGCATCGGGATGTTCCAGGACAACCGGCCCTGGGAGACCTGCGCGACGGTCGGCGCTCAGTGGGCGTACAAACCCGACGATCAACTCCGCCCCATCGAAGAGTGTCTGCGCGGTCTGGTTTGCTGCGCCATCGGCGACGGCAATTTCCTGTTCAACGTGGGGCCTCGCCCCGATGGCCTGATTGAGCCTTCACACGCCGCGCGCCTCCGCGAGATGGGCGCGTTCCTGGCCAAATACGGGGAGAGCATTTACGCCACGCGCGGAGGGCCCTTCGTCGCGCCGGATGAAAACAAGCGGCCGGCGAACGCTCGCGGCTTCGCCTTGGCCGAGGGCGCGTGGTGGGGCGGCAGCACGCATAAAGAAAATGTCGTCTTCCTGCACATTCTGCGTTGGCCTTCCGATACGATTGCGTTGCCCGCGATTCCGCGCAAGGTGGTCCGCAGCGTCGTGCTGACGGGAGGCCGGGCCACAGTCAGACAGACTGGGTCGGGGATCCAAGTCACCGTGCCAGCCGCTCAGCGCCACGCCGTCAACACCATCGTGAAACTGGAGTTGGATGGCCCAGCCAGCATTCCGGCGATTAAGCCGGCATAGCGCACGGAGGAAGCCATGACCAACAAGGAACGAGTCCTGCGCAACTACAGGTTTCAGTCGGTGGATCGGTTCACCATCGACTTCTGCGGGGCTGGTTGACCGAATTAGCGGCAGGCGCGCCACCAGACGCTCCATTGTCGTCCTCCGCGCGTCATGCTACGTATGGAGGGGCAGTTAAGAAGGACTTCCCGAGTATGAAACACTACCTCGTTTCTCTCGTTTTCGTCGCGTGCGCTTTGGCGCAGCAGCCTCGCTACTCCTTCCAGGACCCGCGGCTTCCGGTCGAGCAGCGGATCGACAATCTCCTGAGCCTCATGACGGTGGATGAAAAGATCGCTTGCCTCAGCACGCGGACCAGCGTGCCGAGGCTCGGCGTGCCTAATATCGGAAGCTCCGAAGGCATCCATGGCCTCGTCCAGCGCGGGGGACGCGGCGGAGCGGTCACCACTACGCAGTTTCCGCAGCCTCCGGGGCTCGGCGCAACCTGGGATCCCGCTCTGGTTCGCCAGGCGGCCGGCGTCGAAGGCTACGAGGCGCGATTCGTCACCCAAACGGCTAAATACAACCGTCAGATGCTGCAACTCTGGGGCCCGCAGTCCGATCTCGCGCGCGACCCGCGTTGGGGACGCAGCGAAGAGGTCTACGGCGAGGACCCGTTCCTGAACGGGACGATGGCCGCGGCGTTCGTCAGAGGGCTCCAGGGCGATAACCCGAAGTACTGGCAAGCCGCGGCCCTGCTCAAGCATTTCCTTGCCAACAGCAATGAGGACCACCGCAACGTTTCTTCCTCCGATTTCGACGAGCGCCTGTTTTGGGAATACTACTCCGTGCCGTTCCGCATGGGCTTCGTCGAAGGCGGCGCAACGGGGGTAATGGCCTCCTACAACGCTTGGAACGGCACGCCCATGACCGTAAACCCCGTGCTCCGTAGCGTGCTGCGCGAAAAATGGGGCGTCGAGATCATTTCGACCGACTCCGGAGCCTCGCGCTTTCTCTCCGTTCCACGAAACGTTTACCCGGACCACAAGACGTCCGTCGTGGCCTGCATCAAGGCGGGCATCAACCAGTTCCTCGATCCATACGCCCCCGAAGCGAAGGCCGCATTCGACGAGAAACTTCTCACGATGGCCGATTTCGATGGCCTTCTCCGACCGAAGTTCCGCGTAGTGTTTCGCCTCGGACTGCTCGATCCCCCGGAGATGGTCCCGTACGCGTCGATCAAAGATTCGCCCGAACCGTGGGGCACGGACAAACACCACGCCATCTCTCTTTCCGCTGCGCTCGAGTCCATCGTGCTTCTCAAGAACGAGAAGAGCCTGCTGCCGCTGGACAAGAAGGCGCTGAAGTCGATCGCGGTCATCGGTCCGATGGCGGATGTGGTGCATTGGGATTGGTATGGCGGTACGCCGCCGTATGCCGTCACGCCTTTGCAGGCGAT
Organism: Terriglobia bacterium; assembly: GCA_963783505.1. Lineage (GTDB taxonomy): Bacteria > Acidobacteriota > Terriglobia > Bryobacterales > Bryobacteraceae > BOG-224. The sequence continues at coordinate 123,024 of CAWAOP010000035.1, forward strand.
CAAAGATGCCGTCGGGCCTGGAGTCGCGATCAACCAGGTTCTCGACCAGAATGGGTCCGCCGCCGTGGCCGCCGCGCGAAAATCCGATGTCGCGGTGGTGATTGTCGGCAACGACCCCAAATGCGGTCCGAACATGGGCTCGGAATGGTACACCGATCCGAAGGAGGGCAACGGATTCACGCTGCCCTGCACCGTGCCGAGCGAGGGGCGTGAAGGCCGCGACCGCGAGACCATTGACCTGTACCAGGAACAGCTCGTCAAACAAGTGATGGTAGGGAACCAGAAGACCGTGGTCGTGCTGGTCTCCAGCTTCCCCTTCGCCATCAACTGGACCCAGGCGAACGTTCCGGCCATCCTGCAAATGGCGCATTCCTCGCAGGACGAAGGAACGGCCATCGCGAAGGTCCTGTTCGGCGAATACAACCCGGGCGGCCGGCTGGTGGTCACCTGGCCAAAGTCGCTCGCGCAACTCCCGCCCATGATGGACTACAACATCCGCCACGGGCGCACCTACATGTATTTCAAGGAGGAACCGCTCTACCCATTCGGGTTCGGCCTGAGCTATACCACCTTCCGGCTGTCGAATCTGAAGACCGGCGCGCCTCGCCTGGCCAAGGACGGTTCCATGACGGTCAGCGTGGATGTCACCAACACGGGGACCCGCGAGGGAGACGATGTCGTGCAGTTGTATGCAAAGCATCTCAACTCGAAGGTGGAACGCCCTCGCCAGCAGCTCGTGGGATTCGAGCGCGTGACCGTGAAGCCGGGCGAGACCAAGACGGTACAGATTCCCGTGGCTGCCTCCAGGCTGGCTTATTGGGACGAGAAGACCAAGGCCCTGACCGTCGAACCCGAACAGATCGGCATCATGGCCGGCGAATCGTCCGCAAACATCGCTCTGTCGAGAAACGTGCGGGTGGAGTAGCGGAGCGAGTGCCCATAGGCCGCGGCGACCCGCCAATATAGACGAAAACGCGAGGAGTTCGTGGGGCGGGCGCCCTCGCCCGCGGACCGACGCCCCCGTCGGTCCACCGGCCGCGAGGCCGGCCAGGGGGCCCATAGGCGCTAACTTAACGATGATAGAATATTCACTCGAGGAACCCGCTTCCGTGTTCGCTCGCGTAAGTCCATTTCCACCTGGTTCCATTGCTTCAGTGTGCTTCGAAGGGGAATCGCCGGTTCGATGGCGTGCTGTATGGCGTGCAGTGCGTAGCTAAAAACCCGCCACGCGCTGCCATTGCCAGGTTTCCGATAAACGGTAGCCCCAGGGGGAAATATCGCGCCCGAGGCGTTCCAACTTTTGCCCTAGCAGTGCCACCAACAGCTTGCCGTACAGCCACGCCCGCGCGCTCTCGTCCGCGTGCTTGGGCAGCGCGCCCAAAGCCGCCAGCGTCTTCAGACGCTTGAATACCAGTTCGATCTGCCACCGCACTCGATACCATTCCAGTACTTCCGACGTGCTGAAACGATTGGCCGGTACGGTGGTGAAAACCATGATGTAGCGGGCATATTGCAGCGTCTCCGGCTTCGTTTTCGGTCCTCCTTGTTGCGCCTTCCTTTCGATTTGGCGGCGGGCTCGGGCGGTCGCCTCCTCGCTCTTGCGAATGGCGCACAGCCGCCCGGCGATACGGCCTTGGGCGTCCGGCACCTCAACTTGCCATTCGCGTTCCACGCCGGTTTCCTTCAGCTTTTCGATTTCTTTGAGCAACGCCAAGCGTGAACCGTCTTGGCCCAGCAGCGGCAGGGTCGAGGTGTTCAGCCGCACGATCACCGGGGCGCCCTGGCGTTGGAGCGTGGCCACTCCCTTCGCGTTGCAGAAACCACGATCCGCCAACACCAAGTCATCGGGGTTGGCGGAAAATCGCCCCAGCGTCTCTCCGGTCCCTGGACCTCTGGTGGAGGTCAGTTCGAAGTGATCGCAAACCAGACTGGGAATGCGCACGCTGTAATGAATCCTCCACAACGATCCGCTCCGACCCGGCTCCTTCACCAACGTTCCATCCAACGCGCGCACGTTATAGCCGCGCGTCTCCAGCGGCATCTCCCATCCGCTCTCCTGCAACAGGGACACGCAGAGACCGCGCAGCCAACCTTCGGCCTTCTGCAATCGTTTCATCAGCGCCACATCGGAAACCGCCGCAAAGCCTGCCGCCTTAGCACGCACCACGGTTTCCCGTAGAGAGTACCCGTTGCCCACATGCAGCAGCAGCGTACACAGAAGGTCCGACCGGCTCGAAAAGCCTCGCAGGCGTTCGCAGGCGCCAGTCAATACGGCCTGTTGCTGCCATGGCGTGGGCAACAAGCCAAGCAGCAGGTTCCAATCCTCGTCGAGAGGGGGCATGCCCACATTGTAGCGCCTCAATTAACCTTTATCAATTCTTAAGTTAGCGCCTATGGGCCAGGGGGCCAGCCGCAGACCTGGGGGTCTGCCCCACGCGAGCGCGAGTTCGACCGCACTGGCCAGCGTCGGCCGTCGTAGCGCTCGTCCGTGATTGTCTGATAGTGTGTGACTGAATGGTGAGAAGCAAATGCTGAACAAACGGTTTTCGATATTTCATCTCGCTTCCTGCGCGGCGCTCGCTGGAGCGCTGGCGGCCGCCGTCTTCGGGCAGCAACCGGGGCGGCAATCCGCTCCGAAAGGGCCATGGATGGATAAGAGTCTTCCCCCCGATCGGCGAGCGGACATGGTCATCGAGCAGATGACCTTGGATGAGAAAATCTCGCTTCTGCACGGGCGGGGCGGTTTCGCGGCGGAAGGCGCGGCCTCGAACGGCGGGGCCGGCGTCATCCAGGGCATCGCCAGGCTTGGGCTGCCCGCAATCCAACTGGCCGATTCGGCGGTTGGGGTGCGCGGCGCGGCGGAACGTGGCCGCTATGCCACGCTCCTGCCGTCCGCAATTGCCGCCGCGGCGACATGGGATGCGAAATTGGGTTTCGAGTACGGCGAAACCATCGGGCGGGAACTGCGCGACCAGCAGTACAACTCCTCCATCGGCGGCGGCATGGACCTGATGCGCGAACCCCGCAACGGCCGCAATTTCGAATACTTCGGCGAAGACCCCGTCCTGGCCGGTAAGATGGCGGCCCAGCTTGTTAAGGGTGTTCAAAGCCAAAAAGTGATCGCCGACATCAAGCACTACGCCTTCAACGACCAGGAAACGGGACGCAACAGCCTCAACGTGAAGCTGGACAAGCGCGCCATGCGCGAAACCGATTTGCTGGCGTTCGAAATCGCCATTACCGAAGGCGAGCCCGGCATGGTGATGTGCTCGTACAACAAGCTGAACGGCGACTTCGCGTGCGAAAACGACTATTTGCTCAACCAGGTTCTGAAGAAGACGTGGGGTTTCAAGGGCTTCGTCCTTTCGGATTGGGGCGGAACTCACAGCACAGCCAAAGCCGCCCTCGCCGGATTGGACAACGAGCAGCCTGGGGCGCCGCCCGAGCGGGCGCGTTTCGGCGACGCTTTGAAGAAGTCTGTAGAGGCTGGCGAAGTCCCTCTGAGCCGCATCGACGATATGGTGCACCGGATTGTCCGTACCGAGTTTGCATCCGGAATCGTCGACGATCCTCCGCTGGGGCGCGTCGTAGACCCGTTCAAAGGAGCGGACAGTTCGCAGAAGATCGCGGAGCAAGGTTCGGTGCTATTGAAGAACGCCAATAATCTGCTGCCTCTTGCCGCGGCGCGCGTGAACTCCATCGCGCTCATCGGTTCCAAAGCCGATACGAGCGTGCTTTCCGGCGGCGGATCGGCGCAGGTCGATCCTCCCGGCGGAGGGGCTAGCCGGTTCGGCGGCCCCGCTATCTGGTTCCCCTCGTCGCCGTTGAAGGCCATCCGAGCGAAAGCGCCGAAGGCGAAGGTGGAGTACAACGATGGCGCCGATCCGGCGGCCGCCGCGTCGTTTGCGAAGGCCTCGGAGATCGCCATCGTATTCGTGAACGAGCCCACCAGCGAAGGCCGCGACCTGGCAACGCTTACCCTTTCCAACAAGCAGGACGACCTTGTGAAAGCGGTAGCGGCGGCGAATCCGCGCACGATTGTGGTTCTCGAAACCGGAGGCCCGGCCGCGATGCCGTGGATAAGCTCCGTCGGAGCGGCCATCGAAGTCTGGTACCCCGGAGTGAAGGGCGCGGATGCCCTCGCAAACATCCTGTTCGGCGACGTCAATCCGAGCGGGAAGCTGCCGGCAACGTTCGCGAAATCGGAAGCCGATCTGCCTCATCCTCAGGTATTTGGCCTGGCTCCCGCGGGAGCCGGAGCCGGCGGGCGCGGCGGCATGGCGGGATTCGATGTCGATTACACCGAAGGGATCAAAGTCGGGTACAAGTGGTTCGAAGCGGAGAACAAGCAGCCGCTGTTCCCGTTCGGCTTTGGCCTTTCCTACACGACGTTCTCGTACTCGGGCCTGAAAGCCGGGATCGACAGTGTTACGTTCAGCGTTCGCAACACCGGCGCGCGGCCCGGCGCCGAGATTGCGCAGGTGTACGCCGGTCTGCCGGCCGCGGCCAACGAGCCGCCCAAGCGTCTGGTCGCGTGGGACAAGGTCCAACTGGCTCCCGGCGAGACGAAGACCGTCACGCTGAAGCTCGAACCGAAGTTCCTTTCGATCTTCAACGAACAGAAAGACGATTGGGAACTCCTTGGCGGCGAGTACAAGATTTTCGTCGGCGGTTCTTCCGCGAGTACTCCCTTAACGGCGACCGTAAGCCGCTGAAAGCGCCCAACCGTTCCGGCCCGATCTGCATGTAGACGCAAGGTCCGGGACCATGCGGAAGTTTGACGTTTCCGTGCCGCGAACGCAGTGAGTGGTCAGCCGGAGTTCGTGGCGCGAGCCGCCAGGCTTGCAGAGTCGGCTGTCAAGCCGACTTTCTGAACTCTCGACCCAGCAGGCTTGATAGCCCGCGCCACGGAATCGTCGGAAATCGAGCTTAAGTGAACGCCTATGGGGCCTCCGGCCGGGTGATCGGATGGCCGCTCTGGACATTTCGGCGGAAAGCGCTTACATTAGTTCCTTCAGGGAGAGAGTCTCTCTGGTTTTGCATACTTAGATCGGAAATCCTGCCAAAGGCCTCTTATGAATACGATCCGCAAGATTGTGATGCTGGCAATGGGCGTCCAGGCCGCATTCGCGTTTCAAGCCCCCCCGGCCGCGCCGGCCGGCGCTCCTCCCTCCGGTGCTCAAGTTGCGCCAGGCGGACGTGGCGGCGCGGCTCAGGGCGCGCCGGCCAACGCCGCGCCCGGGACGAGTGAAGCAGCGGCTCGCGCAGCGGCGGCCCTCGCCGCTCCCCGCACCCTCGCGCCTTACTTCACGCCGGCCACATCGGCTCCCAAGGCGCCGGACGCCGAAGGCTTCCTCCAGCGGTGGCTGCTTCTCGATCCGATCAACAAACCCAACCGCACCAACACGGTGTTTACCGACTCCTATGTCCGGGCCGCCTTCAATACCGAGTACTTCCCCAACCAATTCACCGTCATTCCGAAAAACGGGGACAAAGTGAAGGTGGGCGACCAGGAACTCGAATGGCACGCTCTAGATTCCACGGCTTTCAACGTCAAGCTGTTTCGCCTCGCCTATGGCCTGAACAAGACGACGTACGGCGTCATCTTCTGGGCCGTCACCGTGGTCAACAGCCCGCGCGATATTCAGAACGCTCGCATGGCCGTCGGGGTCAACGGCGCGTCCATCTGGTGGCTCAACGGCAAGGAGGCCGTCAACCTCTTCACCGACCGGCGCATGAAAATGGACGACTGCATATCCAAGCGGCTTACGCTCAATAAGGGCCGGAACGTCGTTCGCGGCGCCGTCATCAACGGACCCGGCCTCAGCGATTTCTGCGTCCGCTTTATCGACGAGAACGGCGCGCCGATCAAGGACATCACCCTCAGCCTTGACGGCGGCGCGAATTGACGATTCGTCCTGTTTTGGATCTTTATCGATTTGTTTTCGGAGCTTCTATGAAATCCTACATTCCGGCTGCGGCGTTTCTTCTAGCCGCGGCGATTCGTACCCTGCCTGCACAGGCGCCGGCGCTCGACGGCGAACCCTTCATCCACGATCCCTCGACCGTCGTGTTCAGCGATGGCAAATATTGGACTTTCGGCACCGGCGGTGGCGGCCTGATGTCCGAAGACGGCTGGACTTGGCACAGCGGGGCTCAGCGCCCCGGCGGCGGAGTGGCTCCCGACGTCATCAAGATCGGGGACCGCTACTACATGGCCTATGCCAGGGGAGGCGGCGGGATGTCCGGCGGTCACGCCAGCAATGTCTACGTCATGTGGACCAAGTCGCTCGACCCCAACTCCCCCGACTTCAAGTTCAACGACGAAACCCTCGTCGCATCGTCCGACGGCGTCGAGGACTGCGACGCCATCGATCCTTCGTTCCTGCTCGATCCCACCACCAACCGGCTGTGGCTCAGCTACGGGACCTACTTCGGCAACATACGCATCGTCGAGCTCGATCCCAAGACCGGGAAGCGCGTCGCCGGCAATCAGGCCAAGAACATTGGCATCGATATGGAAGCCACCGATTTGCTCTATCGCGACGGCTGGTACTACCTGCTGGGCACTCACGGGACCTGTTGCGACGGGGCCAACTCCACCTACAACATCCGCGTAGCTCGCTCCAAGAGCGTGCTGGGACCATACGTGGATAACGTGGGAATCGACGCGCTGAAAGGCGGCGGCAAATTGGTTGCGTCCGCCAGCGGCCGTTTCGTCGGGCTCGGCCACTTCGGCAGGATGATCGTGGACGAAGGCGTGGAGAGATTCTCCTGCCATTACGAAGCGGACCTGGACCGCAGCGGCCGCAGCGTGCTGGATATTCGCCCGCTGATCTGGAAAGACGGATGGCCGGTCGGCGGCGACAATTTCTGGGGAGGCACGTTTGAGATCCAGTCCGAACGCAGCGGCTTCGCGTTGGAGCTGGCCGTTGAGTTCGTGCGGATGGCCGGACGCGGCGGAGGGTTCGGCGGCGGCGGTGGTGGCCGTGGAGGCCGTGGCGGCGCTCCTGGCGCTCCTGCTGGTGGCCCTGGTGCTGCTGGCGCCCCCGGCGCTCCCGCGGGCGCTCCTGGGGCAGGCGCCGCTTCTGGCGGTGGCGCTCCGGGCGCTGGAGGTCGTGGCGCTGGCGCTCCTGGCGGTGCTCCGGCTGCCGCTGCTGCCGTGACGCCGGTTCAGGGACAGCGGCTCTACGACGTGTTGCAGGGCTGGCCAACCGGCAACATCGACCTTCGCATCGGCGACTACATGATGCGGCCCCATCAGAAGTGGACCATCACGCCCGTCACCAACGCCGGCGGCTATCCGGGCTCGCCCTATTTCAAGATCCAGATCGCCGACACCGATCGCACGCTGGCCGCCGCGGAAGGCAATGAGGTGGTGACGCTTCCCAACTTTACGGGCGCTCCCGAACAACTCTGGCGCATCGAGCAGTTGACCGATGGCACGTACCGCATCATGCCCAAGGCGGTTCCGAATTCCACGGAGCCGGTGGTCCTGACCGCGGTAGGCGCCAGCACGCCAACCCTGGCCAAGTACGACCCGAAGAGCGACAAGTCGCGCTGGAACTTCAAGAAGCCGTAGCTGGCGCTTGATCGTTCGGCAATTCTAGGGCTCGTCCGGAGATAACATTACCAACGGCGGTGGTGGCGTGCGCTTTAGCGTGCCGTGGCGAGCTTCAGCTCGCCATCGTCGGAGGGCCGCGAAACCGTGGGCTGAAGCCCACGGCTGCACGCTGAAGCATGCGCCACCCGGCCAACATGCGGCTTGCTACGATTAAAGGGATGGCGCGTAGCGTCAAAGCGCACGCTCGGGTAACCGGCGTTGAAACTCACTGGCGTTTGGCGCCGCCTCCTCCGCCGATTGGACCAGCCGAAGGGACCGCTCCTTTATTGTCCATACGGCCTCGGCGCATTCGCCGCGGGTTCGGCGGGGATATCGAACTGACCCACCGGGTCCGGATGCGCTGGGTCAAACGGCGGCATGTCGAACAGGTACTTCGCGATCGGCAGTTTGTTCTGCCGTATGCCTTCCACGATGCACTTGGCCAGTTCGTAGCTGCCGTAGTTATCGTGATGGGTCTTGTCGCTGCCGGCGAAGGCCAGGTGCGCGTCCGCGGGGCCGAGGGACTCGTAGAAAGGCTTACTCATGGCGTTGAGGTCGATCAGCGCCACATTGTCTTCCCTGGCAACCTGGCGAACCGCTTCGGGGTAATCGCCCAGGCTGTTCGTGATCTTGCCCGCGTCGTCGAAAGTCTGGCGGTTCATGGGCGTGACCACCACCGGCGTCGCGCCATGCTGCCGCGTGTCGGCCACGAACCGTTTGAGGTCGGCCTTGTAACTGGTGAACGCGCCGATACCCTCGCCCGTCTCCTTCTGGTCGTTGTGACCCATCTGAATCAGAACGTAATCGCCGGGCTTGATGACGCTGAGGAGTTTCGCCCAGCGGTTCTCGCCCAGGAACCCGCGCAGAGACTCGCCCGATTCGCCGTGATTGGCGATGGCGATCTCCGGCTTGAAAAAGACAGTCAGCATCTGCCCCCAACTGTTGAAAGGTTCGCGCGGCTGGTCGGTGGAAGTCGAATCGCCGGCGATGTAGATGGTGGGGACGTCGCCGGCCTTTGCCACTTCCACCGTGCGCACGGCGGGATGCGCATCGGTGAACTCCAGAGTGAGGCGGTTGTCCCAAGCCCAGGCTTCGGTAGTCTTCTCGCGATCCTTCAGCCGCACCTCGCCGCCGCCCGGAATCTTCGGCGTGCGGACGTTGACGAGGAACGAGCGTGTCTCGACCTTGCCGGCGGGGACGCGCACGCGCGCCAGCATCAGGCGGCGCAACTCGGCTTTGATCGTAGTGACCGACTCGGCCGAAGGATCGCCCAACGTCACCGTGACTCTGTAGTTGCCCTCGTCGGGCACGCGAATCGAGAAGTAGAATGGCGGCTGCCGGTCGGCGTTTTCGAACCCGTAGCCCGTCTCCTCCGAGTACGGCGCTCCCGGAAGAACTGTCCGAAAGCCCGACGCAGGTTTCTCGGAAACGAAATCGAATTTGAGGTTTTGCGCATGGAGCGCGGTCGCGGCCAGAACCAGGAGCGCGTATTTCATTCCGCCATCATATCCGAATGCGGTATTCCCGGCGAGCCAGTTTCGGCGCCCGGATATATACTTGTCGCTCGGAGTGATTCCCATGCCCAAACGCTGGTTCCTCTGCGCCTTTCTGGCCGTTCTATTTCTTCCTCCGCAGTACGGTCTCGAGCGTCCCGATGTGACATTCAAGATCTTTCAGTTCCCGCCGGACAAGATCCCCCGCATCGACGGCAACACCGACGATTGGGCTATTGTCCCCGACAGTTACTCGATCGGCATGGATCAGCTCATGGACACCGAGCAGGGCCACGGAATGAATCACGACCCCAAGAATCTCGACGTCAAGGTAAAGGTGGGCTGGGTCAAGGGGCTCAACCGCCTCTACTTCCTCTACGAGGCCTACGACAATTACTGGGACTTTTCGCGCGCTTGACCTCCATAACGACATCTTCGAAGTGGTGGTCGATGGCGATCTCTCCGGCGGGCCTTTGATCGATATCTACCACCGCGATGTCTGGACTCCCGATGCAGTGGGCAAGTCGCGCTCTGTCATCGACCCGCGCATCGGCGAGCGCGACGCGCACTGGGCCACGCACGGGGTCCATGCGCAGAACTACCACATCTTTACGCCGCCGGGCGACAAAGACTGGGCCATGGCCTGGGGCTGTGCGCAGTACATCAAGCGACTGCCGTACGCCAACGCCGCTTACAACTACGACTTCAAACCGGGTGAGAGCGGCAAGCTGGTCCTGGAATTCTGGATTACGCCCTTCGACTATTCTCCATGCGACGGTCCGCAGCGCGCCGTGGAATCCGTACTCACCGAAAACAAGCTGATCGGCCTCTCTTGGGCGGTGATCGATTACGACGACGTCAACGCGCGTGATCGCGTGGGCTTCTGGAACCTTTCCCACAAGCAGACGTTCTTCGGCGACGCCAGCGATTTGGTTGGATTCCGGCTCATGCCGCTCGAAACACAGTTCCAGAAAGCCATCGAGGCGAAATGGTCGTACCAGGTGGCGGATATGGATCGCCGCCTGGTGGCCTTCAAAGACGAATCCGGGGGCAAGATCACATCCTGGAAATGGGACTTCGGGGACGGCTCAACTTCCACCGAGCAGAACCCCGTTCACGAGTACAAAGATGGGAGGGACTACACCGCTATCCTCGAAGTGGAAGGCCCCGCCGGCAAGTCGCGGCTCGCCAACGTGTGGGGGGTGTCGGTAAAGTAGGCCGCTGAAATACGCCTTCACTCCACGTTTCTCTTCGTAATCGCGTCGCCGCTCTTCACGGTGATTTTCAACCCCGACAGGTCCACCCCGCGCGCATTCTCCATCACGAAGCCCTTGTCGGCCTTGATGTCGCACTTCTCGAATTTCACGTTGAGAATCGGGCTGCCGGCTAGGCCGTGCATCATGCCCACCGATTGCACGGTCCCCGTGATGTTGCGAATCGTCACGTTGCGGACGACCGGCAACACCTTGGCGGGCGGGGCGATGGGCGGAACCATGCGCCACTCCAGGTTGAACTCGAACGCCTGGCGAGTATCCTGAAGCACGATATTGCGGTAGACGATGTTCTCCACCACGCCACCTCGGCTCGGCTGCGTCTTGAACCGGATGGGCGCCCAGTTCCCCGCGTCGGACACGCAATTTCGCGTGATCACGTTGCGGATGCCGCCAGATGTCTCGCTGCCCATGGCCACCCCGCCGTGCCCGTAGTGAAAGCGGCTGTTCTCGATGACGATGTCTTCCGCCGGCCGGTTGACGCGCAACCCGTCCTCGTCCTTGCCCGACTTGATCGAGATGCAGTCGTCGTTGACGTCGATATCGACGTTGCGCACCCGCACTTTTCGGGAAGAGTCGATGTCAATGCCGTCCGAGCTGGGAATATTGTGGTTGGCCCGAATGTCCAGACCGTCCACCGTCACGTCCTCCGAGTAGAGAATATGCAGGCACCAGATGGCCTGCTGCTTCAAGCGAAGGCCGGAAATCCGGACGCGTTTGCAATTCGTGAAGCAGATCATGCGGGGCCGTCCCAGCCGGGGCCCCGCTGGCGCTCCTCGCCCGGGACTGCCTAGACGCAGCCACTCGTCGCCCGACCCGTCCACCGTGCCCTCACCGCCGACGGCCACGCCCGTCATATCGTTGAAGTTCAGCAGCGCCGAGGTCCACTCCCGCTCGACGCCTTCCCAGCGGGTCTTCACCTGCGGATAGTCGTCTTGAAGCGCCGACCCCTCGAGCACGCCGTTCTTCTCGATCAGAAGGTTCACCCCCTGTTTGAAGAACAGCGCGCCGGTGAGGAATGTGCCGCTCGGGACCACGAGGACGCCTCCGCCCTCCTTGGAGACCTTGTCAATCAATGCCTGGATGGCTTGCGTGTTGGACGTATGGCCGTCGCCCACGGCTCCAAATCCGGTGATCTCGAAGCGCTTGCTCTCGCTCGCCCGGGCGACGGCCGCTGTGGCGAGCAGCGCCGTCGCTAGAATCCGCCACGTCGTGATCTTCATGATGTCAGCCTCTGGCCGCCGCCTTCGCGCCGGCGGCCTCCATCATGATGCAGAAAGACTGGCCTTCCGTCGAGATTCCCGAACGATCGAAGTTGGGCGCTCCACACACTCCTTGCACAAAGCCGGAGGCGTCCATCTTCGCCCGCGCGGCCTCTCGCAGCCGGTTCGCTCGCGCAAGATAAGCCCGCGAAAGCCATCCGGCCGAAGTCCCTTCATAGATCGCAAACGCCAGCATCTGGGCAAGGTTCGTCTCGATAAATGTATCCGGCCTGTCGATCACATCGTGAAACAGCCCATCGGTGCGTTCGTGCGCCAGGCAGCCGTCCACGATGTCCTTCGCAAAAGCCGCCAGGCGTTCGCGGTCCTGCCCGCGCTCGCGAGGCAGTCGCCGGATCGCGCGAGCCAGGCCCGCCGCGGCCCACCCGTTGCCGCCACCCCAGAAGTTCTTGTCCTTGAACTGCCGTGTCCCGTCGTCCCAGATGTGCGAGAGCAGTTTCGCCTCGGGGTTCCAAAGCCGCTGCCGATAGCCTTCAATTTGCGCCAGCGCCTCGTCGTAAAAGCCCATCGCGGCGAGGAAGGGCGGCGCACAGTTGAATCCGTCGGACCACATCTCGGGCCCTCCGAACGAGTGATGAGCACGCCGTCCGCGGCTCGCGGAGCCTTGCTCCGGATCCAGTCGAGCAGCCCTCGCACGGCCTCCTGGATCTGCGGGTCCGCAGTCCAGTCGGCGGCGCGCGCGTAGGCTTCTCCGCCCATCGATGGATCGGTCGGGCTCCCGCTCCCCACCACAGCCAGGCGGCCGTCCCGCACCCGCTGAACGATGGCCGCCCTGGTCAGCAAGACAACTGCCTCGCGGTTGTCCGCTTCGAGCATGGCTTGAGCGAAGATGCCCTGCTCCCAATCGCGGCGCTGCATGGCCATGGCTGCCGTGGTGGCTCCGCCTATCCGCCGCTTGCACTCGGATTCCTGCGACGCCGCGCGCGCATCCTGGGCGATTGCCCGGCCCGCGCCGAGCGACGCCGCACCATACAAGAAATATCGCCGGTTCATGACATCTCCGAAAGCGGTGATAACGAGATGCTATGTTATCAAGCGGGCGTCGTTCGCGCACGTTCAGGAACGAGTCACTGGAGGTGGGATGTCAAAGACCTTAGTTGGCTGTCTTGTTCTGGCCGTCTCCATGAGTCTTCCGGCCGCCACGTACGACGTGAAGACGTTCGGCGCCAAGGCCGATGGCAAGGCCGCGGATCGGGATGCGATCAACAAGGCCATTGAAGCGGCCTCGGCCTCGGGCGGCGGCATCGTGCACTTTCCGGCCGGGACCTACCTCACGGGCTCCATTCGCTTGAAAAGCGACATCACGCTGCAATTCGAGAACGGCGCGATCCTGGAGGCTTCCTCCGACCCGGCGGCGTACGATCCCGCCGAGCCCAACCAGTGGGACCAGTTTCAGGACTTTGGTCACAGCCATTGGCACAACAGCCTGATCTGGGGCGATGGCGTGGAAAACGTCGCTATCGTCGGCGGCGGCTTGCTTCGCGGAGACGCGCTCGTGCGCGAGCGGGGCGCGGTCGGCGACAAGCTTATCGCGCTGAAGTTGTGCCGCAACGTGACCCTTCGCGACTTCTCCATTCTGAACGGCGGGCACTTCGGCATCCTGGCCACAGGCGTGGACAACCTGACCATCGACAACCTCAAGATCGACACCAACCGCGACGGGATCGATTTGGATAGCTGCCGCAATGTCCGCGTCTCCAACACCAGCATCAACTCGCCGAACGACGACGCGCTGGTCCTCAAGGGCAGCCACGCGCTGGGGTTCGCGCGAGCCACCGAAAACGTGACCATTACCAACGGGCTGGTCAGCGGCTACGACATTGGGTCGCTTCTGGATGGCTCCTACAAGCGCAACGTGAAACAGGCGCCGGACCGCGACGGCCCCACCGGGCGGATCAAGATCGGCACGGAAACCGAAGGCGACTTCCGCAATATCGCGATTTCCAATGTGGTTTTCGACCGCTCCCGCGGCCTGGCGATCGAGAGCGTCGATGGAGCGCACGTCGAGGACGTTACCGTCTCCAACATCACCATGAGGGATGTTTCCAATGCGCCGATTTTCCTGCGGCTGGGTAGCCGCATGCGCGCGCCGGAGGGGACCGCCATCGGCTCCATTCGCCGCGTTTCGATTAGCGGCGTCAACGTCTATGACGCCGATCCGCGCTACGGTTCCATCATCGGCGGAATTCCCGGCCATGACGTCGAGGATGTCCGGCTTAGCGACATTCGGATCTGGTACCGGGGCGGCCTCACGCTCGATCAGGTCGCGAAGCAGCCGGCCGAGGTGGTAAACACGTTCTTCTTCCGCGCCCAGGGCGGCGTGCCACCGCGTGAGCCGTTCGAAACACCGGAGCGAGAGAAAGAATATCCCGAGCCCTCCATGTTCGGCCTGCTCCCTGCATACGGGTTCTTCATCCGTCACGCCAAGGGGGTTGAGTTCTCCAACGTGGAGGTCGGTTTCCTGCAGGGGGATGGGCGGCCGGCGTTCGTCCTGGATCGGGTGAATGGCGCCAGCTTTGAAAACGTCCGGTCGCAAAAGACCCCTGGCGTTTCAACGCTCGTGCTGCTAAGCGTGGAGAACTTCGAGACGCACCATTGCCAGCCGGTGGCGGACGTACGGATTCCGCACGCAGACCGGCGCGAGTATTGACAGTATTGCGGGGTTCCGCACGTTCTCCGTCGTGATAAAGTACCGGATGTCGGGCGTCGTCAGGCGCGGCGGGGCGCTTCGTCGTGCGTCGCGCCGAGCACAGACCAAATCGGCCTGGCCTGTTCCGTTGGGGCGGCTGACAATTCCATCCGGCTCCGCGTGCGCACTTTTGCGGAGGGAGGTTCTTATGGAACGGATCTCTCGGTTGCTGGCGCTGTTTGTATTACTGGCCAGCGCGCTGCCGGCGCAGCGCGCGTGGCAACAGATCACGGTTCCGCCGCTTCGCGAGGTTGCGGCGAATTTCAAGGCGCCGCCGCACGAGTACGGCGCCATTCAGCCGTTTGCCAGTTGGAACGGCGCGGACCCGAAGGAGGTCAGGGCAAGAATCGTCCGGGACTTCGACCTGCTCGCGGCCAATGGCATCTTCGTAGTCAACCTGTCGCCGGGGCGCGGCGAGCCGAAGTACCTGTCGCCGGAACACATGGACCAGGTGAAGTTCACCGTTCAGGAAGCGGCGAAGCGCGGCATGCGGCTGTGGATACAGGACGAATCCGACTACCCGAGCGGGTTCGCGGGCGGTAATATCAGCCGGCAGTATCCGCAGCTCGCCATGCAGGGAATGGTGGCCGATATCCACGTCCGCGTCGTGCCTGGGCAGACGCTCACGATGCCGGCGCCGCCCGATACGCTGGCGATCTTCGCGACCAAGACATCCACGGACCAGAAGACACAAGGGGTCGTCAACATTCCGGTTCCGCCGAACGGCCAACTGAAGTGGACCGTGCCGGCCGAGGGCTCGACGCCCAACGAGCCGCGCCTTTCCTGGGAAGTGGTTTTCGTGAGGCACATCTACGTCAGCTCGCCGACGCGGAATTTCAATCGCGAGGACGGCACGCGAGCCAAGGACGCTCTCTATTCGCTCATCGACTACTTAGATCCGGCGGCCACTCAGGCCTTTCTGAAGATCACGCACGAGACATACCGGCAGGCGGTAGGCGACCAGTTCGGCAAAACCGTTCTGGGCTTCTTCGGCGACGAGCCGGATTATTCCATCGCGGGACTTCCGTACACGCCGAGACTGTTCGAGGAATTCCAGGCCCGGAAGGGTTACGATCTGCGGCCCTACATCCCGGCGTTTTTCGTTGGCAGAGGCATGGAGGAAACGCCGGCCACCGAACGGGCCAGAGCCGATTTCGCGGACGTCTGGAGCGGCGTCTTTCAGAACAGCTTCTTCGGAGAACAGGCCGAATGGTGCAAGAAGTATAACGTGGAGTACCTGGTGCACCTGAACCACGAAGAGACCATGGTTGCACTGGAGCGTAGCGAAGGCGATTACTTTCGGGACAACCTCAAAGTGGAAGTGCCGGGAATCGATAACCTCAACCAGCTTGTGCCGGACGCGGTGCACCGGCCGGACGGGACCTGGAACGTCAACAACAATTTCCCCAAGCTGGCCTCCTCGGCGGCGCATCTCTTCGGCAAGCCCAAGGTCTGGGCGGAGGAGGGCGGCGGAATCGGCGTCGATGGTAAGTACCAGATGGACTTTCAACTGGTGCGAGGAGTCACACTGCTGCAAATCCGGGTTCCGGCGATCCGCGGCGGCGGCGACCCATCGGCTCCGGCGGCCACGCTGCCCGCGGTCCCACCGGAGGCCGCAATGACAGCGTGGTATGCCAATCGCGGCGGCTACCTGATGGCCATCGGCCGGCCGGCCGCGCAGGTGGCGCTGTACCATCCGGGCAACAGCATCTGGATGGGAGACCAGCAGGCGGACCAGAGCACGACCAAGCTGGGCTGGCAGTTATTCGAGCATCAGGTGGATTGGGATTATTTCGACGAGCAGTCGCTCGGTTCGGTAGCGGCCATCGAAGACGGCGGATTCAAGAACCTCAGCGGCCAGGTTTACAAGGCCATTATCTTCCCGTCGATGACCGTCATCACGCGCGCCGGTCTGGAGCGGTTGCGAGCTTTCGTGAAGGCGGGCGGGAAGGCCATTTTCGTAGGCAAGACTCCCGGGCTGATCGTGGACAAGACATTCCTGGATGCGAAAGACGTACCGGACCTGAGCTTCGCCACGCTCGTCGAGCCATCGGGCGACATCACGGCGCGCGTGCTTGCGGCGCTGCCCAAGCCGGATGTGACGCTCGACAGTCCGTGGCAGCGGCTGACGTACACGCACCGGAGTTGGCGCGACGCGGAAATGTACTTCTTTTTCAACGAGAGCAATCAGGCTGAGTCCCGCATAGCCACTGTCGCAGGGCGCGGCCAGGCGCAAGCATGGGACCTGGCGACGGGTGAGATTCATGCTCTCCCGGCCGCCATTGCCGCGGGCGATTCGGCGCGCTTTCCGCTCTCACTCGGACCTTATGAAGCGAAAGTCATCGTGATAGGGCCCGACCCGAGCCGCGCGCACTGAGCATTGTGCGGCACGGCGCATGGCGGTATCGTATTTGCGAATGAAACGTCGCTGCGTGCTGCCCTGCGCCGTTGCGCTGCTGGGCATAGGCATGGCGGACGCCCAGTCCGCCCCCGTCTCTTCCATTCCACACCTCGAGAAGCGCGGCAAGGCCACACAGATGATCGTGGATGGCCGCCCGTTTCTTATCCTGGCCGGCGAGCTGACTAATTCGGCTTCCTCCAGCATGGAGTACATGGAGCCGCTCTGGTCCAAACTGGCGGCGGCCAACATGAATACAGTCCTGGCGGCGGTCACGTGGGAATTGGTCGAGCCGGAGCCCGGCCAATTCGACTTTTCGCTGGTGGATGGCGCCATCCGCGAAGCCCGCCAAAACCATCTGCGCCTCATATTCCTCTGGTTTGGAAGCTGGAAGAACGCGGATTCTACCTATACGCCGCTTTGGGTGAAGAAGAACCCGAAACAGTATCCGCTGTTTCTGGCGGAGAACGGGCAGAACCATTACCTACCTTTCGGTTTTCAAGGAAGCCAACTGGAAAGCCGACGCCAACGCCTATGCCGCGCTAATGCGCCACATCCGCGAGGTGGATGGGGACGCCCACACCGTGATCATGATGCAGGTGGAGAACGAAGTGGGCTGTCCGGGAGGCACGCGCGACCAGCTTCCGGAGGCCAAGGCCGCCTTCAACGCCGCCCGTGCCTAAGCAACTCATGGATTACATGGTGAAGAACAAGGAAAACCTGGTCCCGGAATTCCGCGAGTATTGGCAAGCGGCCGGAGGGAAGACGTCCGGAACGTGGACGGAGGTTTTCGGCGACCACCCCATGACCAACGAGATCTTCATGGCTTGGTATTACGCTCTCTACGTCGACAAGGTGGCCAAAGCCGGCAAGGCTGAGTATGCCCTGCCCATGTACATCAACGTGGATCTGGGTGAGTCCATCGGCGGGTATTCCGCCGGCGGAGCTTTGCCCATTCAGTTGAATGTGTGGCAGCAGGGCGCGCCGGGCATCGACATCATCGGGCCCGATATCTATCTCCCGAACTTCGAAGAATGGTGCGCGCGCTACGACCGGTCCGGGAATCCGCTGTGGATTCCGGAGACCCGCGGCGACGCCGCGAATCTGTTCACGGCCATCGGCAACCACGCCGCAATCGGGTTCTCGCCTTTTGGAATCGAGCGCCAGGCCGATGCGACCACGCCGTTGGCGCAAGCATACGCGCTGCTGGCGCAGGCAGCCCCGGAGGTTCTGGAGGCGCAGGCTAAAGGCACAATCAAGGCGGTCACGCTGAACGCCCAACACCCCGCGGAGACGGTGCAACTGGGCAACTATTCGTTCGCATTCTCCATGGGGAGATCCCGGCAGCCGGCGCCGCCAGTAACAGCGGCGCCCGCGGGGGCTGCGGCGGGTGGGCAGGCGGCGCCGCGCCGTCGGCAGGGGGTGGCAGGGGCGCGCCTGGCGCGGGCGCCGCGCAAACCTCCTCGTACGCTATCGTGATCTCCACCGGACCCGACGACTACACCATCCTGGGCAGCGGGTTACAAGCTACGTTCAATGGCCCGGGCGGGTCGGCGGCCGCGGTGGCGAAACTCGAAGAAGGCACGTACGTGGACGGACGCTGGGTTTCGGGGCGGCGCCTGAACGGCGATGACATCATGTTGAATTACGATGCTCCGAACAAGGCCATCAAGGGCGAGTCCGGCCAGGGTTTTCGACTGGCTGCCGGCGCTCCCAAAGCAGTCCATTTGCAGATTTACCAATACTAGCGCCCCGTAAAGGAGTCTTTCATCAAATGAGAAACACGCGATTCATTGCTCTGATTGTGGCTGCTGGCGCCGTGTGCGCCCTCGCGCCGGTGCTGGCGCAGGAAGCCAAGCCTGCAACGGCTGCAAAACCCGCTTTTCCCGGCATCCTGCCCGGCAAAGGTCTGGCGCAGCATAACTTCTTCTATGCCGGGGAGGCAAAGACGGAGGACATGTACATCGTGCGAGGCGGCAAGGTCGCCTGGGAGTATCACGATCCCGAGGGGAAGGGCGAAATCAGCGATGCCACGCTGCTTTCCAACGGCAACGTTCTCTTTGCGCACCAATTCGGCGTGAAGCTGATCGACCGGGACAAGAAGACGCTCTGGAGCTACGATGCTCCGCCCGGAACGGAGATACACACCGCGCAGCCAATCGGGCACGACCGCGTGCTCTACGTGCAGAACGGCGACCCTGCCAAAGTCGTGGTGGTGAATATTGTCACGGGCAAGAACGAACGCGAGTTCACCGTGCCGGTCAGGAATCCGAAGAGCGTGCATGGCCATTTCCGCCATGCGCGGCTCACCGAGGCCGGCACGTTGCTGGTGGCGCACATGGATCTGAACAAGGTGGTCGAATACGATTCCGCCGGCAAGGACCTCTGGTCGTATCAGGTGGATAACGCCCTCTGGTCCGCGGAGCGTTTGAAGAACGGCAACACGCTGATCTCAGGAGGGCGGTCGGTTCGCGAGGTGAACCCCGCCGGGGCCACCGTCTGGGAGTTCACGTCCGCGGATGTGCCTGACTACCTGTTCAACTCGATACAAATCGCAAAACGGCTACCTAACGGGAACACGCTCGTCAATACCTGGTTCAATCAGTGGAACGGGGCAGCCGATCCCGGCACGGCGCCCGTTCAGGCGCTGGAGGTCACGCCGGATAAGAAGGTCGTGTGGGCATTGCGGGCGTGGGGCGACCCGGTAAACCTCGGGCCTTCGACCACGATTCAGTTGCTCGACGAGCCGGCCGTTCCCGAGGCCGTGCATTTCGGAGATTTGAGATAGCATGTGGTAGACGAGAATGGATGTACCTCAACCGCAGATCCCCCCTACGGTGGATGCCGACGGCCTGACGCGGTATCTCGATCGGTTGCTGCGGGCCGATAGATTCCGCAAGTCGCCCAGTTTGCGCCAACTACTGGAGTATCTGGTTCGGAAGTGCGCCGAAGGCTCGGTGGACGACATCAAGGAATCGACCATCGCGATGGACGTGTTTGGGCGTCCCACCAGTTTCGACAGTCGTTTGGATAACAGCGTTCGCGTCCAGGCTCACCGGCTCCGCAAGACCCTCGAAGGGTACTACGAAGCCGAGGGCGCGGCCGATGAGTTCCGGATTACGATTCCCAAGGGAAGCTACGTTCCGGCGTTCCAGCGCCATCAAGGCCAGGTCGCCGCCGGAGGCCTGGCGCTTGGCGCCAATAGTCCTGAGGGCGAATTGACGGCGCTTCCGGCTGGGCCGGCACCGAGACGCCCGCGCGCGCTGGTGTGGGGGGCGTTTGCCGGAGTATTTCTCGCGGGTGTTCTAACGAGCGCCCTCGCCTTCCGGACGGAGATTGGGGGCCGTACGCCGGGGGGTCGGGAGGACCTCCGGGCGCTGCCGCTTTCGGCGGTTTGGGGCGGCATGCTCCGTCCCGATTTCGACTGCGTGATCTCGTTCACGAATCCGGTGTTTCTGCGCTTCCGGACGTCGCACAATCAAGTTCTCGTGCCGTATTCGGGTCCGGTGAGCGTTCCCGTTGGCGGGCTGGTAAATATTTCGCCGGGCGACCCCAATGTAGACCCCGAGATTGTCAGGCTCGGTTCCAGTTTCATCTTCAGCAGTAGCTGGACGGGCACTGGCGAAGTGCTCAGCGTCTTTCGGCTCACCAAGCTGTTTACGGAAGCCGGACGGCCGTTGAAGGTGGTTCGCAGCCGCGCGCTCACGTACGATGCCATGCGGGAAGCGAACGTGATCTTCTTGGGGTCCCCCTGGGCCAATGAATTGCAAGACAAGGTTAATCCAGGCCAAACGCCGCTGATCTGCAACAGCGAGGGCCGGATCGTCAACTCCGAACCACGGCCCGGCGAACAGCCCTACTACGCCACGGAATCGGACCCTGCCACCGAAGCGCTCACTGTCAGTTACGCCCTAATCAGCGTTCTGCCCGGAATCACGCCGGGAACCAAGATCGTCAGTTCGGCGGGCCTCGACACGTATGGCACATCTGCTGGGATCGAATTCCTTACCTCCACAGCGGGCGTGGATGCGCTCCTTGGAAGGTTTGACTCACTCCGTCAGCGTGTTCTGCCGGAGTTCTTTCAAGCCGTAGTCCGCACCGGGATCGTGCGGAACGACGTGGCTGATTTGTCGCTCGTTCTGGTGCGCGAAGTGAAAAGGCCCGGCGTCAGGGTTTCAAAAGAACGACCTTGAAGTTGTCGAACTGGGCCCTCGCGTAGGGTCGCGCCTGCCAGGTATGATGTGCGAATCATTATAGACTCAGCGTCAGTCAACGGTTTCCAATCGATTACGGCGTTACGGTCAGAGTTTTCCGCAGCCTGACGTCCGCCGAGGAGGCCCCCACCAGCACGTCGATCTTTCCAGGCTCAACTACGAAGCTGTGCTTCTCGGCGTCCCAGTAGGAAAGGTCGCTCCCTTTGAGGGGAATCCGTACCGTCCGCGTCTCACCGGGCTGCAGAGTGATGCGCTGGAACCCCCGCAGTTGTTTGATCGGCCGCTCTACCGCGGAGCCCTCGTACTTGACGTACATCTGCGCCACTTCGTCCCCGGCGCGCTTGCCCGTGTTCTTCACGTCCACGCTCACGGTGATGTCGCCCGTTCCCGCCACCGTCTCAGCCGACGTCTTCAGGTTGGCGTACTCGAAGGTGGTGTAGCTCAGCCCATACCCGAACGAATACTGCGGCTCCGCTTTCGAGTACATGTAGGTTCGGCCCTTGCGGATGTCGTAGTCCATCATGGGAGGCAGATCGTTCAGAGACTTCGGCCACGTCACCGAGAGCCGCCCGCCCGGGTTGTAGTCGCCGAACAGCACGTCCGCCAGCGCGTTGCCTTCCTCCTGGCTAGAGTGCGCCATGTGCAGAATAGCCGGAGCGCTCTGCTGGACCGCATTCATCGAGTACGGGAAGCTGGAGACTACCACGACAACCGTCCGCGGATTTGCCTGCCTCACGCGCTGCGCCAGTTGGGTCTGCGCCTGCTCCAGTTCGATGGTCTTCCGGTCTACCGCTTCCTTGCCCTCGCTGGTCGGGCACCCTCGGCCAAAGGGCGCGTTGCAGGTGGGGTTGTTGCCCACGAAAACAATCGCCACGTCGGATTCCGCCGCCACGTTCGCCGCGGCGCTGTTGATGTTGTTATCGGGCACGTACCGCACGCGGACGCCCGGCCCCACCTTGTTGCGGATGCCCTCCAGCGGCGTTACCGCGTAGGGAAGGTTTCCGGCGTACCAGTCGATGAAAACGTCGTTGGCCGAAGGCCCGATCACCACGATCGACTTCAGCTTGGTCTTGTCCAGAGGCAACAGATTCTCCGTGCCCGCATCGGCGCCCGGCTGCGCAGGCGAGTTTTTCAGAAGCACGATGGATTCCTGCGTCGCCTTGCGCGCGATCGCCTTGTTCTTGTCGCTAAACCAAGGCTCCTCGGCCCCCGCGATCCTGTTGTAGGCAACCACCTCAGGCGGATCGAACTCGCCAAGCCTCATGCGCATCCGAAGGTTGCCTTTGATGTCGCGCTCGATGTCGGCTTCGGTGATCAGATTCTTGTCCAGAGCGTCTTTCACTTGCGCCGCGTAAGGATCGAGGAACACGGAGATGCCCGCTTTGACGCATCCCGCGGCCGCCGCCGTCGCGTCTTCATAGTAGTGGAACTGCCGTACGAGGTTACCCAGCGAGCCGGCGTCGGTCGAGACCATCCCGTCGAAGCCCCATTCCTTTTCTACGATGTTCCGAATGAACGGAGACACCGTGTCGGGGATCTTGTTGACGGCGTTGTAGGATGCCATGTAGGACTGCGCGCCGGCCCCTTTAATGCCCATCTCAAAGGGAACCAGGTAATACTCGCGCAGGTTTCGCTCGTCGAAATCGGAGGAAGAACTGGTTCGTCCGTCCTCGTTGCTGTTGGCCAGAAAATGCTTCATGGTCGCCGCGGCCAGCAGGTACTTCGGGTCGTCGCCTTGCAAGCCCTTGATCAGCCCGACCGCCATGGTTCCGACGTGGAACGGGTCCTCGCCAAAAGACTCTTCGGACCGGCCCCAGCGCGGATCGCGAGTCAGGTGGACGTTCGGCGTCCGGATGGCGAGACCAACCCTAGTACCGTTGAATTTCTGAAAATAGACCCTGGCTTCATATCCCTCCACCGCGCCCACCTGCCTGAGTAACTCGGGATCCCAGGTTTCGCCCAGTCCCACCGACTGCGGAAACTGAGTGGCAGTGAGATTGCCGCCGCGGGCCCAGCCCAGGCCGTGCAGTCCCTCGGTAAAGTTGGTAAATGCCTTGATATTCAGCCGCGGAATCGCTGGCTGAACCTGGCCCAGCATGGCGATCTTCTCGTCGAGAGTCAGGAGCGAAACCAGGTTTTCCACCCGCTTTTCAAGGGGCAGCGTGGGGTCCTGGAACGGTTGGGCGGCGCGTACGGCGAGTGTCGCACAGGCGGCCAGAAGCAGAGCAAGACTTCGATTAGAGGGGCTTCTCATAGGGAGGTTCCGGATTATCAATCGTATATCCTGTCATCTGTAAGCGCACCTGCGCCGCTATTCCAAGCCGCGCGGCCAACTCACGCCTTGTAGTCCCACTCCTTGCGATAGGACGGATCGACGAGGGCATTGGCGGCATCGTCGTTGGCGATCCTCATGGCTTTCGAATCCCACGCCAGGACTTTCGCCTCCCGGTTCGCGCGCCCGCCAACGGTGGGCGGCGCAACGGGCAGCGCGTAGCGGCGCAGAGCCAGCGTTCCCAGCAAGGCGAACTCCGTCAAGCCGCAGGCGAATTCGATGGGCGTGATGGACTTCTTTCCGGCCTTGCACATGCGCACCCACTCGGTGTAGTGATCGGGCTTTTCGCAGCGCGGCAGCGTTGCCGGCGGCTGTTGGAAATCCTTGAATCGGGCCTCCGGCAGGAGCCAGCCGCCGGGCAGGCCGCGCACCTGTTGTCCCGGCTTGGGCTGCGCGCCGAAGGGCAGCCATGGGTTGCCGCCGTAGAACGCCGAGATTTGCACGCCTTTCTCGCCCACGAACATGATGCCGCTGCCAGGCATGGGGACCTCCGGCGGCATGCTCTCCGGCCGCGGCGGCAGCAGCCCGCCGTCATAGAAGAACGCCATCATGGCGGGCTTCGCGCCGCGAGCGGGAATGTGCCACTGGACGGTGTTGGCGATGCTCATGCACTCGGGATTCTGCACGGGGCCGGCCAGCGAGAAGGCTTGGCTTCCGACGCCGCTCACCCAGTCGGGAGCGCCCATTTCCAGTTCGTCGTGGAACATCTGGAGCGTGTGGCAGCCGAAATCGCCTATGGTCCCCGTGCCGAAGTCCCACCACGGCCGCCAATTGCCATAGTGATAGGTCTTGTGATACGGCCGGGCGGGCGACGGTCCACACCATTCGTCCCAGTTCATACCTTCGGGCGGAGTCTGCGCTTCGGGCCTCGCCAGCCCGCTCGGGCTGTAGGTGGGGGTCCAGAGATGAACTTGGTGAATCGGGCCGATGGCGCCGCTCAGCAGGAGTTCGGTGGTGGCGCGCGCGTAGCTGGTGCGAGAATCCTGGATGCTGGCTTTGGTGGTAACTTTGGAAGCCAGCACGGCCGCCTTTACCGCTCGCGCCTCCGCGACCGAATGGGTGATGGGCTTGGCGCAGTAGATGTGCTTGTTCATGGCCAAGCCCGCCAGCACCAGATGGGAGTGCCAATGGTCGGGGGTGGCAACGATCAGGGCGTCGAAGTTCTTCCGTTCCTTGTCGAACATCTGGCGGAAATCGCGATAGGTGCGGGCGGAAGGGTAGGTTTTGAATACCGGAGCGGCAAATTCGAAATCCAGGTCGCACAAGGCGACGATGGCCTCGTCTTTACAGCCGTTGAGGTAGTTCCTTCCCATGCCGGCGACGCCCACGGCGGCAATAGCCAACTTGTCGCTGGGAGCCTGGTAGCCCTGTCCTCCAAGCACGCGGCGCGGGACCACCAGCGGCGCGAAGACCGGCGGCGATAGCGGCGCGCCGGGACAGCGGGTTCTTGGTCGAATCGGTCGAATCCATTAGAGCGGGTTTCCTTTTCAGCGTCGTTCCATGTTGCTTGAGGCCACGACTGCTCTTCACTGCTTGGCTGGAGGGGCGGGCGGGTTCGGGCCGCGCCCGCCTCTGGCGCCTGCCGGCTCGGGGGTTTGGCCGGTAGGTTCTTGCGCCGGAGCCGGGAGGTTCGGCAGCGTGCGCAAAGGTCGGACGTAGATATTTCGAAAGGCCACCGCGCCATGGTCGCCTTGTAGCATAATCGGGTTCGTGGCGGCCTCCGGAATGTTCAGGGACGCGACGGTCCGGCCGAGCCTCACCACGTTTTCATGGATCGACTGGCCATTGTGCAAAATGCGGAGAAACTGAGCCGGGGCGATCCTTTTTCCCGAGGCATCGAAGCGGGGCGCTTGAAACCAATATTGGAACGACTGCCATTGCCCCGGGGGACGGTCTGCACGCACCATGGGCACGATCCCGCCATCGATTCCGCCGATCGGGCCACCGTCGTAGTGGTACATGGCGCCGCACTGGTCCGTGTCCAGCCGAGGCGTAAACCCCCAGCTATCCCAGATCTGCGTCTCGTAAAGCCCGTGCATGAAGAAGCCGGAGTTGGAATGCGCCGCGACCATGAACTCGACGTAGATCTCGACATCCCCGAACTTCTCGGTGGTGTATATGTTGGAGGCGTTTCCCTTGGGGTCCACGCCGGTATTGACGATGCGGTCGCCTGTCCCCGGCGCGGCCATCAGCAAGGTGGGATTGGCGGTTCCGCCCCAAACTACCGCCTTTGTGACGACCCACTGGCCCTTTTTGGTGGAATCGACGAGCTGCCAGCCATCGAGGTTCCTGCCGTTCAAGAGGGGCTTCCAACCAGTTTCCAACAGAAACGGCGGGTCGCCGTGGCCGCTCCCGTCGGTCAGAGGCGGTAGGTCCTGGGCGGCCAACAACATAGCGGATACGCCGGCCGCAACTGTGGCTAATGCCGCGCCAAGCAAGAAGGTCTTCAAGCGGGTCTCCTTGAATTCACTAGCACTATAGCCTATGTCTGGCGATTCAGACCCAAATGGGCTGTATAGTTACCGCTACGTAACGTTACCTGAGGCGCTTTACCGTAACTTGATGTCGAATCGAGCCGTGGATCTGGCGCAACGGCGGCATTGGACTTACCATGTGGTGTGCTTACGACAAGGGCCGGTGAGCAACGGCGATCAGGCAAATCAATACGTCACTCCGTCCTACCGGGCCGGGTGGAAGCTATAGGTGGCGGAAAGGGATTCATGCACAAGAAAACCAACCTAAGGGCGGTCGGATTGTTCGCCGCGCTGGCTCTTTTTCCATTCCAGCCGGTCCATGCGGCGACGCCAATCAGGATCGACGCCAAGAACCTGCTGGTCACGGTCAACCCAACGGCCTGCCGCTGGTCGGCGGAGGTCAAAGGGACGCCGATGCTGCTGAACGACGTCTATTTTCTTCCTGGCGACGATCCGGCGGGCTGGGCCGTGACGTCTTCGGTCGACAACAACGACACCAACAATCTCGGATCGTTCACCACGGTGACGCTACGCGGGAAGAAACCCGGGCAGCTCGATTTCGAATATCGCATCTCGGTCAGCAAGACCGGGAACGACATCCTGGTCAGCCTGGGCCGCTCGAACAGGACGGGTAAAGCGGTCGACGTCGGCGAGATGACTTATTTTGCCTCCGCCGATGCGCGCCTGGGCGGCGCCGAGGACAAGTGGATTTCGCTGGGAACCCACTCCCGCAACCGCGATTTATACGATCTCTTATCCGTGATCAATCTGATTGCCACCAAGACCTACGAGGTAAATCACGTGATCCGGGATGCCGACACGGGCAACAGCCTGTTGATGGGACATGTGACGGCCTTCAAGGGCGCGGCCCGGTTCGATGTGAGGTCCGGTTGGGGCGGCAAGGCAGCCGACCGCATGTACGTTCGGGGATATTGCGCCTACAAGATCATTGTGCCTCCGGGCAAAAGCTTTGACGGAGAGAAGCTGCTCATCGACTTCAATCAAGACGCGCTGCGCGCCATGGAGCATCAGGCGGACCTGATCGCCATCGCCCACGACATACGGCTGAAGCAGCGGCGGCCGATCGATCTGGACGACCGGGAGTGGGTCGCGAACGACTACAGCCGCTTCCACGGGTGGATGTCGGGAGGCAACAACGCGAGCGCCGCGAAGTTCTTCCAGGATAATGGCTTGGTGGATTTCTACTGGGGCATGGGTGGTCCCGGCCCGCAGGGGAGTTTTGGAATCTATGGCATGGGTGGAGGTACTCAAGGCCGCCCCGCCCGCGTGAATTATCCCGCCGAGTGCTATCTGCCGGTACACACCGTCAAGTACGGCGGCGAACGGGTGATCGATTTCTCCAATCCCGTGACTGTCAAGCTGGAACGCGACCGGATTCTTCAGTGGATCACGGGCCAGGAGAAGAGCACCGGGCGGGCGGAGATGGATTTTGCGGACTGGTGGGACTCCTGGCCCGGGCAGTTCGACCCCTTCATGAGCGGGCTGGAAACCTATCGCGCGGATGGCATGCTCTGGCGCGAGGCGATCGACCAAAGAGCTCCGCGAATGGTCATCCGGTCCAATATGCAGCCCGTCGATCATTCCTACGGGATTGTGGACATCTGCCGGATCTCAGAGGACGCGGATCAGGGGTATGAGGAGCCTGGATCGTCCCTGGCGGGGAAGGAATTTACGGGCCTGTTGACGGAATCCGTGCTGGGCTCGGCGAACAGGTTCTTTTACAACGGCCGCGTCTTCTGGAACGATGCCGACGGCTTCCATATCTTCAAGTACGCCGCGCCGGACAAACAGGATTTTTCGTATGCCCAGGGCAAGGTGGATGCCAACTTTCACGCGATTGCGGGAAATACGCTTTTTCTATCGGAAGCCTTGAATGTGCCCTATCCGGCCGACCGGATTGAGTTGCTGAAACGGATTAGCCCGCCCACCATGGATGTTTCCTATCCCGTGGACTTATTCGTCCGCCGGCCGGCGCGCGTCTGGAATATGCCCGTCGAACGGCCGTTTGGCAAATGGAACGTTTTGGCGGTGTTCAATTACACGGGCGCCGGCAGCCGGCCGTTCACCACTTCGCTCGACGCGGCGAAAGATCTGCGTCTGGACCCGAACAAGGAGTACATCGTCTACGAGTTCTGGAGCAAGAAGCTGATCGGGACCTTCAAGGGTAGCTTCGCGACGCGCCCGCTGAACGCGTACGATTGCGAAATTTACAGCATCGTCGAGAAGCAGGACCACCCGACGCTGATCTCGACCAGCCGGCACGTCCGGCAGATGGCGTTCGACATCAAGGATCTCGCCTGGGACGGTAGTCAGCGAATGCTGCGAGGCGTTTCGCGGGCGGTGGCAAGCGATCCTTATCAATTGCGCATTTACGTTCCGGACGGCTTCGCCGCGAAGCGCGTGGAACTGTCCGGCGGTTTGACGGCGAAGACGGCGGCGGACGGTCCTCTGTTGACGGTCGATTACACGGCGTCCACCGGCACCGATGTGGAGTGGAAAGTCTTTTTCTGAAGGAGGGACCAACATGAGAAACGTCACGGTCTGGTCATGCACTCTGTGCATCGCAATAGCTTTCGCTATTGCCCAGACGCCCACCCAAACTCAGTACCAGTATCCCTTCCAGAATCCCAACCTCTCGATTGAGGAACGGGTCACGAATATCATCTCCTTGTTGACCCCGGAGGAGAAGGTCGAACGTCTTGGGCGCGAACTACTATCTGGGCGGGCGCGGCGGTCCCGGTCCCTCTCTGAACCGCCTCGGGATTCACGGTTACAACCAGGGAGAAGGGTTGCATGGACTCTCGCGCGGCAAACCGCCCAATGGCACACCGACGACGACCTTCCCTCAGTCCATCGGGCTTGGGGAAACCTGGGACCCGGATCTGATCCAAAAGGCGGCCGCCGAAGAAGGCTACGAGGCGCGCTGGTTCAACCAAACCGCGAAGTACAGCCGCGGCGGCTCTCAGTCTCTGATTGTCCGTGCCCCAAACGCGGATCTCGGCCGGGATATTCGCTGGGGCCGAAATGAAGAGTGCTACGGCGAGGATGCGTTCCTCAATGGAACGCTGACCGCCGCGTTCGTCCGGGGGCTCCAGGGCAACGATCCCAACTACTGGCAGACCGCCGCTCTGTTGAAACACTTCCTGGCCAACAGTAATGAAAACGGCCGGATGGGATCGTCCTCGGATTTTGACGAGCGACTGTTGCGCGAATACTACTCCGTGCCTTTCCGCATGGGCGTGGAAGCCGGGGCCCGCTCCTACATGGCCGCTTACAACGGCATGAACGGCATTCCCATGACCGCCCAGCCGATTCTGAAGGACATCACCATCAAGGAGTGGGGGGTGAACCAGATCGTCACCACGGACGCCGGGTCTCTCGACGCCATGGTGAGGGCACACAAGTACTTTCCGGACTTGCCGACGGCCGCGGCGGGCGCAATTAAGGTGGGCATCAACCAGTTTCTCGACGGCATATACAAGGACGCGGTCAATCAGGCGCTCCAGAAGAACATCATCACCATGCCGGAGATTGAGGAAGTCATCCGAGGGAGTTTCCGGGTGATGATTCAACTCGGCATGCTCGATCCTCCCGAGATGGTTCCCTACACGAAGATTAAGGACGGCGTAGAGCCTCCGGCGAGGGAAGAGAACAAACTGCTGGCGCGCCAGGTGACGCAAGAGGCGATCGTGCTGCTGAAGAATCAGAACAGCCTGCTACCCCTGGACAAGTCCAAACTGAAGTCCATCGCCGTGGTCGGCCAGCGATCCAACGACGTCGCCTGGGACTGGTATAGCGGCGCGTACCCCTACGCGATTACCCCGCTCGACGGCATCAAGAACAAAGTCGGCGACGGCGTCAAGGTGAACTTCGCCCTCAACAACGACAACAATTCTGCGGTCGAAGCGGCCAAGGCCTCCGATGTCGCCATCGTGGTGGTCGGCAACCACCCCACCTGCGAGACCATGTCGTACGGGGGAAAGTGCGACCCCAGCGAGGGCAAGGAAAGTATCGACCGGGTTTCCATCGACTTGCAACCCGCGCAGGAACAGTTGATCAAGGACGTGTTCAAAGCTAATCCGCGGACCATAGTGGTGCTCAAGGCCAGCTTTCCGTTCGCCATCAACTGGGCCCAGGAGAATGTGCCCGCCATCGTTCACATGGCACACAACAGCCAGGAGGAAGGCAATGCTTTGGCCGATGTTTTGTTCGGCGACTACAACCCCGCCGGCCGGTTGGTTCAGACCTGGGTGAAGTCGATAAACGATTTGCCGCCAATGATGGACTATAACATCCGCAATGGCCGAACGTACATGTACTTCAAGGGTCAGCCGCTGTATCCGTTCGGCTTCGGATTGAGTTACACGACGTTTGCGTACTCGAACCTTCGCGTCAGTATGTCCAGCGTGGCGAAGAAGGGCCCGGTCACCGTCGCCGTGAGCGTCCGCAACACGGGCAGGCGGGATGGCCAGGAGGTGGTCCAGTTTTACTTGACGCACGTCGGTTCTAAAGTGGAGCGCCCGATCAAGGAGCTTAAAGGCTTCCAGCGCGTCACCCTGAAAGCGGGTGAGACGAAGACCGTCCAGATTCCGCTTACGCTGATCGATCTTGCATACTGGGGCACAAAGGGGAAAGCGTGGTTGGTAGAGGATGACAAGGTGAACCTGATGGTGGGATCCTCCTCGGCTGATGTCAAGCTACAGCAGACGATTAGCATGGGATCGTGGCTCTCGAAAATCAAACCGATAAAGCCGTAGAGACGTTGGATGCGACCGAAAGGAGCAGGTATTCTATGAAATCTCGTTTTGGAAAGCATTTACTGCCGGCCAGCTTCGTGGCCCTTCTTGGAGTCGGTGGCCACGCCGTCGCGCAACAGGCGCCGGTGAAAGAGCGTCCCATCCCGCAGGTAGTGAAAAAAGACGGGCGTTACGGTTTCATGGTCGACGGCGCGCCGTTCCTGATGCTGGGCGCACAGGCGCATAATTCCAGCGGCTGGCCGGGCATGCTGCCGAAAGTGTGGCCGGCAATCGAGTATCTCCACGCCAACACGCTGGAGATACCCATTTATTGGGAACAGTTCGAGCCAAAGCCGCGGGAGTTCGACTATTCCGTGATCGATACCATCATCACGCAGGCGCGCGCGCACAACGTCCGGCTGGATCTGCTTTGGTTCGGCACCTGGAAGAACGGCAGCCAGCACTACATGCCGGAGTGGATGAAAGCGGACCCGGCGAAGTACTTCCACCTGATCGACAAGAACGGACGGCCAGCGGATTCGCCCTCGCCGTTCTGCACCGCGTCGCAGGAGCTGGATATCCGCGCGTTCGCCGCCTTCATGCGCCATCTGAAGGCGTTCGATCCGCAGCGCACAGTGATCATCGTGCAGGTGGAAAACGAGTCCGGCACGTGGGGATCGACCCGCGACTATTCACCGGCCGCGCAAAAACTCTTCGAATCGCCCGTTCCAGCCGAAGCGCTCAAGGCCATGGGCAAGCCGGCCGGCGCTCCGGTGAACTGGACGGACGCGTTCGGGACGGAAGCCGAAGTGAACTTCCACGCCTGGGCGGTAGCCACCTACGTAGGGAAGGTCGCGGCGGCGGGCAAGGCGGTCTACTCGCTGCCGCTCTACGCCAACGCCGCTTTGCGCGACCCTATCAAGCCCGGCGCTCCCGGCAGCTATGAAGCCGGCGGCCCCACGGACAATGTGATTCCCATTTGGAAGGTCGCGGCCCCGGCCATCGATATTGTGTCGCCTGACATTTACATGAACGACCCAGTGGCATATCTCAAAGTGCTGGACCTCTATCACCGCGACGATAACGCTCTGTTCGTACCGGAAACCAGCGGCAGCGCTTCCGTCTCCAGGTTCTTCTTCTCCGCTCTTGGGCTTCAGGCAATCGGCTTCTCGCCGTTCGGACTAGACTACAGCGGCGTGCCGTCGGTCCCACCTGCGCCTGCTTCGGCTGGTGCCGCGGGCGCAGCGCCGGCGTCAGCGCCCCAGGATCAGTTCGCTCCCACGGCGCAGAGTTACAGGCTCATCGGCCCGATGATGCGAGATGTTGCGCGCCTCAACTTCGAAGGCAAGCTCCAGGCCATTGCGGAAGACGCCGCCACGCCGAACCAGACGCTCCACTTCGGCGCGTGGAACGCTACCATTTCTTACGGCGGTGGCCGGGGCGGCCGCGGCGCAACCCCCACGCCGAATCCCAATCCCACAGGGCGGGTCCTGGTGGCGCAACTTGGAAACGACAGCTTCCTGGTGGCTGGCTACTCCTGCCGGGTGGATTTCCGGCCGGTCGCCGCGGACAAACGCCGCCAGTTCATGCGCGTCGACGAGGGGACGTACGAGAACGGCATCTTCAAGTTTATTCGCATTCTGAACGGCGACGAAACCGACAACGGGCTCAACCTCCGCACCGAACCGATTGCATTGCGTGTTTCACTTGGGGTTTATTGACATGAAATCGACGACCATCGCATGGATCGCGCTCGCGTGTTGCGCAGCGGCGATTCCGGCTCCCTGCTACGGACAGGCCGCATCGGGCATTCCCCACTTGCAGAAACAGGGGACGGCGACGCAGTTGATTGTGGACGGCAAGCCTTTCCTGGCGCTGACGGGAGAGATGGGGAACAACACGGCAACCAGTCTAGAGAATATGCAGCCGATCTGGCCGCGGCTGGTGGCGGGCAATATGAACTGCGTGCTGGCCGCCATCTCATGGGCCCAGATGGAACCGGCGGAAGGCAGGTACGAGTTTGCGCTTACGGATGGCTTGATCCAGGAGGCCCGGCGCAACAATTTGAAGCTTGTGTTCCTGTGGTTCGGGAGTTGGAAAAACGGCCTTTCCAGCTACGCGCCAACGTGGGTGAAGCGGGACTACAAGAAGTACCCGCGAATCCGGATCAAAGGAGGCACAAGCATTGAACTGCTCAGCACGTTTGGCGACGCTAGCCGCGATGCCGATGCGCGGGCTTTCCGCGCCCTCATGCGCCACATCAAGGAAGTGGACGGGCAGCGGCACACTGTCCTGATGATCCAGGTGGAAAACGAGGTGGGCGTGCTGCGCGACTCGCGCGATCGCTCCGATGCGGCCAACAAGACATTCGCCGGACTTGTCCCGAAAGAACTGATGGACTACCTCCAGCAGCACAAAGGCACATTAGCGCCGGAACTTAAGGAGGTCTGGACGGCCAATGGCTCCAAGACCTCCGGGACGTGGGAGGAAGTTTTCGGGCCGGGCAAACCCGCTAGCGTGGACATGCCCATCCAAACCAACAGCCCTCCGCTGAGCCAGGAAGAGTACCAGACCGGCTGGCGCAAGCTGCACTGGCCGGCGGATGAGTTCTTCATGGCTTGGAACTATGCGAAGTACGTGAACAAGGTGATAGAGCAAGGCAAGGCGGAGTACGCCATCCCGATGTACGTGAATGCATGGCTGCAGCAGCCGAATATGGCTTGGCCGGGGACGTACCCGAGCGGCGGACCGTTGCCGCAGGTGCACGACGTCTGGCGCGCCGGCGCGCCGGCCGTGGACATCCTTGCGCCGGACCTCTATTTGCAGTACTTCGACGAGGTGGCCCAGAGGTTCACGCGAAACGGAAACCCGTTCTTCGTCCCCGAAACGAGTGCCAACGCGGCCAACGCGTTTCTGGCTGTGGGCAAGTACAACGCCATTGGATTTTCGCCGTTCGGCATCGAACGGAGCGTTGCGCCGGATAACGAACTGGCCGCCGCGTACCACGTGCTCTCGGAGATGGCGCCTGCGATTCTGGCGCAGCAGGGCAAGGACACGATCGCGACCGTGCTCATGAATCAGGGCGATGCGCCTGCGAAGGTCAAGCTTGGCGACTACACGCTCAGCATCACTTATGTTGGCAGGGGCCGCGTCCCGATCGCGCCGGAGCCGGCCGCTCCGGCCGGGCGCGGGCAGGCGGCGCAAGCGGGACCGCCACAAGCTCAGGCGGGT
The DNA here is from genome assembly GCA_963783505.1 of Terriglobia bacterium. GTDB lineage: Bacteria > Acidobacteriota > Terriglobia > Bryobacterales > Bryobacteraceae > BOG-224. The sequence continues at coordinate 156,766 of CAWAOP010000035.1, forward strand.
GGACGCGGCGGCCAGGGCGCGCAGCCAGGGCCGGCGCAAGCCAACGCGATTCTGGTCGCTTCGGGGCCGGACGAGTTCTTCATGTGCGCCGGTTCGGGCGGGATACGGATTGCGTTTACGCCCAACTCACCGGGACCCGCGACAGTAGGGCTCGGCGATGTGCAGGAGGGGCGGTTCGTGGACGGCAAGTGGGTCGTGGTCCGCCAGTTGGGAGGCGACGACACGGGACAGGGGGAGATTCTCAGCCTGCGTGCCAATACCGTGATGCGAGTGACGGTCTATCGGTACGAATGAAACACCGTGATCAGGGTCGCGATTCCCCGGGCATTTCCGGAACACTGGGGTCGTCCCAAACCAGAATAGCTGGTCGCGGGACCTAGGTTCGCCCATTCGCGCGGCGCCGAGACCGCCTTATTGTCCGGCGTGACTTCCACAAACTGGGGGCCGACGTTGTCGGCCAACTCGGGTCGGTTGGCGATCACGCTGAGGTCGCCGAGCGAGCAGATGACTTTCTGGCGGGGGCCCTTGGGAGTGAGGAGGCTTTCGACGAGGAGAAAGTGGGAGTAGGTCTTGCCCTTGTAGGTCCGCGAAGCTTTGCGGATGTACATGGCTTAGACACTAAAGCAAAACAGAAATCAAGGCAAATGTTCAACGATAGAAGTCCGCGAAAGCAAATATAGGCCGCCCATATCGGCCCTACCTTTTAGTCACTATTTCGAGCATTCTGGAATTTACTGGAAGCAAGTAAACGAGATACGTCCTTCAATACGCCCTGGGGTCGCTCACCACCGCGAGGTGGTATACCGAAGTTGGGTTAGGTTCAAACGCGCTGCGCGCGGTTGGCAGGTCTGGAGACCTGCCCCACTGGCTACTTCTCGAGCGGGAGGCCGGAATCTTTGAGTGCGCGCCAGCCGCCGTCTAGGGAAATGGCGTTCGTGTAGCCCATCTTCCGTAAATTATCGGCTACCAGCGCGGAGCGGAATCCGCCGCCGCAATAAAGCACCAACGCGGCGGACTTATCGGGGACTTTGGTCTCGACGTCGCGCTCAACGATCCCTTTGCTCATGTGCACGGCTCCCGCAACGTGGCCCGCCGCCCATTCGCTTTCCTCGCGCGTGTCCACCAGGATGTGGGCAACGCCCGCTTCGCGCATTTGCCTGTAGCCCGCGATATCGATCTCTCGGATGCGCGATTTTGCGTCGTTCACAAGATTCAGGAAACCGGGATTGTGCTGCATGTTCTTACTCCACTCGCTGGATTTTGGCGCCCAACAACGCCAACTTGGCTTCAATGCGCTCGTAGCCGCGGTCGATGTGATATACGCGGTCGATCACCGTTTCGCCCTTGGCCGCGAGAGCCGCGAGCACCAGAGAAGCGCTGGCGCGAAGATCGCTTGCGATCACTCCCGCGCCCGTCAACTCGCGCGGCCCGGCGACGATGGCCTGGCGGCCGTCGAGGCGAATATTCGCGCCCATGCGCGCCAGTTCGAACGCGTGCATGAAACGGTTCTCGAAAATAGTCTCGACAATCAGCGCGATGCCTTCGGCCTGCGTCATCAGGGCCATGTACTGCGCCTGAAGGTCGGTGGCAAAACCGGGGTATTCCTCGGTCGATATGTCCACGGAGCGAAGCGTTCCGCCGCCGCGCGCGCGCAGAGTGGACGCGTCCGGTTGCGTGATCTCGACGCCGGCTTGCTGGAGCTTGGCCGTGAGCGCGCCAACATGCTCGGGGACGCAGCCGGAGACGGTTATGTCTCCGCCCGTGATGGCCGCCGCGACCAGGAAGGTGCCCGTTTCGATGCGGTCCGGGATGATGCGGTGCTCGGCGCCGCGGAGCCTTTGAACGCCTTGAATGCGAATGGTGGACGTGCCGGCGCCCTCGATTTGAGCGCCCATGGCGACCAGCAGTTCGGCCAGGTCGGTCACCTCAGGCTCGCGGGCGGCGTTCAGGAGCACGGTCTCGCCTTTCGCCAATGTGGCCGCCATCAGCAGGTCCTCGGTGCCAGTGACCGTGATGCGGTCGAAATGGACGGTTGCGCCGCGCAAGCCATCCGGCGCCTCGGCTTCGACGTACCCGTGCGCCTGACGGATTCGCGCGCCCAGCCGCTCGAGTCCGGCAATGTGCAGGTTGATGGGCCGCGCGCCGATGGCGCAGCCGCCGGGCAACGATACGCGCGCGCGGCCGCAGCGCGCCACCAGCGGGCCGAGCGCAAGGCTCGAAGCTCGCATGGTTTTGACCAGCTCGTAAGGCGCTTCGGGAGAGACAATCTTCGGCGTTTCGAGCCGGACCGCGTCGCCATCGGTTTCCACCTTCGAGCCGACGTCGGCCAGCAGCCGCTGCATAGTGCGGATGTCGCGCACGCGCGGAATGCGGCGCAACGTTACGGGCTCTTCCGTCAGCAGCGCCGCGGCCAGGGCCGGCAGCGCCGCGTTCTTCGAACCGCTCGCGACGATCTCGCCTTGAAGCGCCGTTCCGCCCTGAATCAGGAATTTATCCATTCGAATGCTTTGCCTCCCGGAGGGCCAGCGATACGCGCCCGCCGGCCTCTCGCAGCCGCCGCTCGGCCTCTTCGCGTTCCACGCCGGCCTTGCCCATGACGATGGCGGCCGCCACGCGGTTGCCGCTGGCGGCGAGCAACGCGGCGGCGCGCTCGCGTCCGCAGCCGGCCGCGTTCGCCACGATGCGCCGCGCGCGGTCGCGCAGCTTCTCGTTGGTGGGCTGCACGTTCACCATCAGGTTTCCGTACACATATCCCAAGCGAATGAACGCGCCGGTTGTGAGCATGTTGAGCGCGAGCTTCTGAGCCGTGCCCGCTTTCATGCGCGTGGAACCGGTGACCACCTCGGGCCCAACCCGCGGCGTGATGGGGATATCCACGGCGCGCGCCAGATCCGAAGCGGGAACACAGGAGATTCCAATAGTCACTGCGCCCATCCGCCGCGCTTCCGCGATGGCGCCGAGCACGTACGGCGTGCGTCCGCTCGCCGCGATGCCCGCCAGCGTGTCACGGCCAGTGAAGCCGCGGGCGGTCAAATCGCGCGCGCCGAGCGCGGGATCGTCTTCGGCCGCTTCCACGGCGCGCGTCAAGGCGGCGTCACCGCCCGCGATAATGGCCTGCACCATTTCCGGCGGAGCGCCGAACGTGGGCGGGCATTCGGCGGCATCCAGCACGCCCAGCCGGCCGCTGGTTCCGGCGCCGATATAGAACAGGCGGCCTCCGGCGCGAAACGACGCGACGATGGCGTCCACGGCTCGCGCGATCGAGGGGATCTCCCGCGCCACGGCATCCGCCACCTGCCGGTCCTCGCCGTTGATGACGCGCAACATTTCCTCGGTGGAAAGAGCGTCAATGGAGGCGGAGCGCGGATTGGGCTGTTCGGTGAGCAGGTCCTCGAGCATGGATTCGGCCGCCGGACGCCGGCCATCCTTCAGCCTAGCACTACGCTGTATTCTGGGACTTGCGTTATCTTCTGACCCGAAATCAGCCTCCGGCGGAGGCCGTACTGCTGGTGGAAAGCGGATCGCGGGACTTGATCGAGCCGCTGGTGCGGAGCCTTCGGACTACCTGGTGCGAGCACGCTTCCATCGATCTCGCCACCTGCTTCCCAGGACTGCCGGAGGGGCTCGAAGGCGTTTTCTCGCGCGTCTACCGTCCGAACGAGAGCCGGACCTTTGGGAGCCGCTGGAAGCTGGTCCGCGAGCTGCGATCGAACGGTTACACGCAGGTAGGGGTTGTTTCGACCGGCGAGCCGTTCTTCGCGCGTTGGAAACTCATCCTCACGCTCGTCCTTCCCGCGAAAGTGTTTGTGGTTAATGAGAACGGGGACTACTTCTGGCTGGACCTGGCGCACCTGGGCGTCATTGTCCGGTTTCTGGCGGCCCGGTCCGGGTTGGCCGAAGCCGGGGCCGTCCGGATCGTGGCGCGGGCGGTCGCGTTTCCGTTCGCGGCCGGATACCTTGTGCTATACGCCGCGGCTGTCCACGCGCGCCGGGCGCTGCGGTTGGGCTTTCGAGGGCGGTCCGCTTAGCCGTTTCGAATGAATCTGTGTTTTAATCGAGTAGACATTATTGGAACCGCGCTTGATCGCAAGCGGCGGCGGTTCGAAGGAGCGAGGATGATTCGCAGGATATTCGTAGCGAGCGCAATGTTGTTCCTGCTCGGCGCGCTGGCGTTTGCGCAACGTGGCGGCGGTGGCGGCGGCGGTGGCGGTGGCGGCGGCATGGGCGGCGGCGGTGGCATGGGTGGCGGAGGATTCGGCGGCCGCGCCAGCGTGGACAGGCTGGCTACGCTGGCCTCGGAGTTCAAGCTTACGCCGGCGCAGCAGACGGCTTTCATCGCCATCTTCGACGATGCTCAGAAGGCGACCACGCCTTTTCTCAAGCAGGTCCTTGGCGAGCAGCAAGTCATGGTCAATATGGAACTGAAGGGCCAGGATTCTTCGGGCGAAGTCGCGAAGCTGGCCGCCTTCGAAAGTCAGATCAAGATGGTCGAGGTGGACGCGTTCAACAAGGCGCTCGCCAAACTCGACGACAACCAGAAAAAGAAAGCCTCTAAGCTCTATCAGCTCATGGATGGTATGTTCATGGGCCAGAACTGGAGACGGTAACAGTAGCCTGGGCGTTCGCCCGAAAGGAGACAGTATGTTCTTAAGAATCTTATTGGCTGGACTGCTCGCCGCGGGCCTTGCATTCGCTCAGGAAGAAGGCGGCGGCATGGGCGGCGGCGGTGGCCGCGGCGGTGGTGGCGGTGGCGCGGGCGGCGGTGGCGGGGCCGGCATGGGCGGTGGCGGCGGTATGGGCAGGGCTGCGGTCAGCAAGCTGGACCAAATGGCGACCGCCTGCACGTTGACGAAGGATCAAAAGAAGCAGTTCAAGACGATCCTCGACAACGCCGACAAGGACGCCGACGGGCTGCGCAAGCAGATTGCCACGAGTAAAGCGGCGCTGGATTCGGCAATCGTCGCCGGTAAGAGCACGGATGAAGTAAAGACACTTGTAGACACCGACACTTCGCTGCACGCTCAAATGAATCAGCGCGAGTACAAGGCGTTCGGCGAGCTGGTTAAGGTTCTCGATAAAGATCAGATCCAACTGGGCTCGCGAGAGAGGTTGCTCCCGATGATGGCCGGCATCTTCTTGACCAAGAACTGGGATCAGTAGTTCCGGGATAGCCGGACATATTGAGCCGCCGATTCTGCGCGCCAGGGACAACCAGCGCGTGGGGCCGGCGGCTTTTCTATTGTTCGCGCCGATGAAATGGCGGCGGAGCGCGCCTCCGGCGCGAGGCGGGCGGAAGCGCCTGCCCCACCTTTCGGCGCGGGGAAGGCGGGATACCCCAGATCGCCAAGAGTTATGATGAGCCTTCCATGAAGACCATGCTCGGGTGGATTTTGGCGGCCGGGCTGATTTGTTCCGGCGCCGTGGCGATGCAGAACAGTCATGCGCCAACCAAACTGATCTTCCCTTCCAAACGCGGACCGGTGACGTTCGATCACGCCGCGCACAGCGCCCGAGAGAGCAACGACTGCACGATGTGCCACGAGCGTCTCTGGCCGCAATCCACCGCCAAGGCTCTCACCTCGAGCAATGGGTGCAGGGAATGCCATACGGCGAGCGGCCGGGCGTTTGAAATGCCCGGCAACTGCGAGAAGTGCCACCCGGCGGCGTAAGCCTGAAATCCGAAATTGATAGGCCTCGTATCAGGGTACGGCTTGAGCCGTGCCGATAAGCGCGAATAAGACCAACGCCTTCAGGCGCCGATTCCGCGGCGGCTAAAGCCGTCGGTTTTCGACCTTGTTCGGCACGGCTAAAGCCATGCCCTGATATAAACCGTTCCGCTTCTTCAGATTCTGCGGCAACAGCCGGACGCGGTCTGGTTCAATTTCGGAATTCTGCTCACGCGCGCCGCTACTGCTTGGGGAACAGCACGGGCAGCGCGTTCTCGGCGGTGAACACGCAACGCGCGTTGTGGCCGCACATAGGGACGATTACCTGGTCGTGCTTCGCGCCGTATTTCTGGTTGACGTATTTCACGAACGCCTGGCCGCGCGCGAGCCGTGACGCGCCTTGAGCCATGGCGGAGCAGGATGAATCGAAACCGGCGAGCGGGAGCGTATCCAACTCGCTCAGCAGATAGGCGGTGGGCCGCTCGGCCAACTGCTTCTGGAGTTGATCGTCGGGGATCTTCGAGGCATAGCCGCTGCCGCGATTCTGGAACCCATAGGGCCAGCGGTCGTAGTTTGGACAGCTCGCGGCGCCCGCGAACGGGGCGACTTCCTTGCCGTCGGGAGTAGGGCGGTTGGAATCGGGGTAAGCGTAACTGGAGGGGTTCGACACCACGTAAGCGATGGGCACGCCGAGCGTCCCATGCACCTTGTTGGCCATCTCATACCGGGTGACGAATTGACCTCCGGCCGAGTGCCCCGCAACGACGATGGCTTTCAAATTCGGGAAGACGTCTTTCCGCGCCAGGAGGCGCAGGATTTCGTCCACGAGATCGTAGGAAGTCAGCTTACTGTCGCTCAGGGCTACGCCGCCGGAGCGCCAGCTATCGCCGCCGCAGCTCCAGTTGATTTCGTTCGCGTCCAGCTTGTCCGCGCAGCTTTGCCCCTGATTGGACGCGAAGCGAGGCGCGATGACGAGGGCGTCATCCAGCGCGCCGGCAAGGAAAGCTGCGGCGAGCGTGGTGCGGAAGTAGTTATCGGCATCGCGGCTGGCGCCGTGCACCATGACCAGCGCGCGCGTGATCTGCGGATTGGGCGTGTTCAGAGAAAAGGTGCGGTAGATCAGCGACCGGCCGGGGCCGCCGCCAAGAGTGACCCACTCCGTGCAGGCGGAAGACGCCGTGATGCAGGGCCCGGCGAAGACGGCTGCCGGAATGAAAAGCAGAAATGCGAACCGCATGTCCGCCATGGTAGCCGAGTTTGAGGCGGGAATCGATGTGCAGGAGAATGGAGCCATGCGCGCTTGGCTGATGGATTCGTACGAAGGCATTGAAAAGCTGCGGCTTTCCGAGGTGGAGGAACCGGCGCCGGGACCGGGAGAGGCGCTGGTCGAGATTCGGTTCGCGGCGGTGAATCCGGCGGACGCATTCCTTGCCGTCGGGCAGTATCCCGCCAAGCCGAAGCTGCCTCATGTCCTGGGCCGCGACGGGGTGGGTACGGTTGTCGCGCTTGGGCCTGGCGTGGAAAGCGTGGCGCTCGGACAGGCCGTAGGCGTGTTGCGATGCAACGCGGGAGTGACCGTATGGGGAACGCTTGCGGAGAAAGCCGCGCTCCCGGCCGCGAGCCTCGCGCCGGTTCCTCAAGGCTGGGACGATCGGGAAATGGCCGCGGCTCCGCTGACTTTTCTCACGGCCTGGCAAGCTCTGACGCAATGGAGCGAGCCGCCGCGGCCTCCCGATAGCGAAAGCACGCTGCTGGTGACGGGAGCTTCGGGCGGAGTGGGAGTGGCGGCGGTGATGCTCGGCAAGTCGATGGGACTTGATGTCGTGGCGCTCTCGCGCAGCCGGGAGAAAGGCGTCCGGCTGAAAGAACTAGGCGCGGATTTCGTTTTCGATCCGGCCGATCCCGGGCTGCGCCAGAAGATCCTTCGCGCGCTCGAACCGCGGAAGGTGGATCTTGTGGTGGATAACGTCGCGGGGCCCGGATTTCAGCAACTTATCGGCGTGCTCGGCTACGGCGGCAAGATCAGCGTGGTGGGGCGAAGCGGCGGGGCGGTTCCAGAGTTCAATACCGGCATGTTGTTCTTCCGGCGTAACCGCATCGGCGGCGTGGCGGTGGCCGACTATTTGCCGGAGGCCGCGCAGGAGATTTGGAAGGAGATCGTGGCGCGGCTCGCTCGGGCCGGCCGGCGGCCGGTGTTGGACAGCGTGTTCGAGTTTGAGGATGTGAAGCAGGCCTTCGCGCGCCTTGCCGAGGGGCCGATGGGAAAAGTGCTGGTGCGGGTGGCTCAGCCGGCCACGGCAGCGTAGCGCCGGGGCGGGAAGCGGCGGACGGAGAAGTAGCGCGGACGGTGGGCCACGCGCCCCCAATGAATCCGGCCGCGCGCTTCCATCAACCAGGATGTGCGAGAGGCTACCTCTTGATGCGGAGCCGCAGGAATCTCAATATGAATGGGATGATCAGGATTCCCGAAGCGGCTTGAGTAATGCTGGATGGTTCCATGGTCGGCTCTCCTTGTGAGTTTCTTCCCTGCTATGGATAGTCGCGTCGGACGGGAAGCCCTCTCGGATTTATTGCGTGAGCCGCCAATATGGGCGGGAACCCGCGAGGGAGAGCGGGGGGCGCTGAAGTTGGAAACGCGGCGTTTGTGGGGTCAGCCCTTTGGGGCTGCCGCCGGTCTTCGGACCGGCGCGTCGAACTTTCCTCGCCACGCCGCCAGAAATGGCGGCGGCTGGGCTAAAGCCCTGGCCCCACTTTGCCGCGTCTTCATCGCCTTGGGTTCATGGACGCTACGTTACGGTCGCGGCTCGGTTCGGTGGCGCGCGGTATGATGCGAGGCTCGGTAGGGTGAATCAGCGGCGCCGCAACCTTGAGTGCACTGCGCCAGGCAAAGACCGATAATGGATGCGATGGCTGTGCAAGTGGATTGTCCCAAGTGCGGAGGATCGGGCTTTATCACCAGCGAGAGCGGAGGCGTATCGGTGGCCGAGCCGTGCGACTGCCGCTTTCTGGGCCGGGCCGAGCGCATGGAAGAGCGCGCGCAGATTCCGCCGCTGTTCCGCAACGCGTCTTTCGATAACTTCGTGGTGCCGGGACCGGAGAACCCCATCGCGCGCGGCCAGATCATGACGGTCCTGCTGGAGGTCAAGCGATTTGTGAAGGACTTCCCGGATCCGGCGCGTCCGGGTCTGTTGCTGGTGGGAGAGCCGGGGACGGGCAAGACCCACCTGGCCGTTTCCGCGCTGCGAAAAGTCGTCATGGAGAAGGGATTCGAGGGGCTGTTTTACAATTACCAGAACCTGTTGGACCGCATCCGCTCGGGCTATGACGCCAATTCGAATTCGTCCGACCGCGAAGCCTACCGCGAGGCTTTGGATACCGAAGTGCTGCTTCTGGACGATATCGGAGCGCACCGCGTGACGAGCTGGGTGGAAGACACCATCAACTCCATCGTGACCTACCGTTGCGATAGCCGGAAACCATTGATCGCAACGACCAATCTGCCCGATCCCGATGCCGGCAGCCAAGTCATGCACCGCTCGGCGGGGGGCGCGCCGGAATACAGAGACACGCTTGCGGACCGCATCGGCGGGCGCGCGCGGTCACGCCTGTTCGAGATGTGCACGGTGATTCGGATGCCGCTGGTGGAAGACTACCGGTTGCGGAAGGCGCGCACGCTCTGATGCGAGCGGCGGCGCTGGTGGTGGCTTGCGCGGGCCTTCTGGCCGCGCAGACGCCGCGGGAGCCGGTTCGGAAGCCGCAATTTGTCTTGGCCGTCGATTTTCCGTATTACGTCATGCCGGCCAACCGCTGGGAGCCGGAACTCGTGCGCCTGAAAGCGATGGGCATCCGAACCGTGGAGTTCTCCATTCCATGGAATTGGCACCAGCTTGGGGGGAGCGAATTCGATTTCGAAGGACGCACCAACCCACGGCGCGACTTGATGGGTTTGCTGCGAATGTTGCGGAAGCTGGGACTTCAGGCTTGGGTCAAGCCGTCGCCGCCGTTGGCAGGGTGGAGACTTAGCGGATTCCCCGTCGTGGCCTCGCAGGGCTCCGGACTAGATGCGTGGCTTGATGAAGTGGAGCGCCGGTTTGCGCCCCACACGGTGAACCACGGCGGGGCCGTAGCGTACATCGAAGGGCGAACCGACGAACGCTCCTCAATCATCGGCATTCCCGCTCCGCCCTTGCGCGTGACGGTGATTAGAGCGGGGGACGCCGGTGCGCCGGCGCTTAGCCGCGAAGCCATTGCGACCGCCGCGGGTCATGCCGGCGCACTCCTATGGACTGGAGTCGAAGACGAGTTCTACCCGGCGGGCTGGGCGGAATTTTCGGTTTTGACGTTTACCGTGCCCACAGGAGACGATTCAGACCACGTTCCCGGTCTCAGGGACGTTTACTACGCTCCGCCCTTCGGGAGGAAAGGACGAGACGATGCGGGCAGCGTATCGGGCGCGGCTCTTCTGCGAGATGCGGCGTTGCTCCGCAACTGGACGGCGTTGCTGGGCGATCTGCGGCCGGCGCCATCACGGAAGCCCAGCGGAGGAAAGTGGCCCGCCGGGCTGCGCGTAGCGAATTTCGTTTCGGCGTCGGCTTCCGCCGTGAGCATCACCAACGCGAGCCCAGCGCCTTTTCACGGCGACGTTCCGGTGGCGCTGCCTAACACGAAACGCTCGCTGGTGATTCCGGGCGTGAGCGTTCCAGCGGGCGAATCGCTATGGCTGCCCGTGGCGGTCACTCTCGGCTCCCAAGGCTTGTGCCGCGACTGCACAAACTTTTCGCCCGCGGAAAACATTGTCTACGCTACGGCCGAGTTGACCGATGTGGAATACGAAAACGGAATTCTGGCCATGGAATTCTCCGCGCCGGTAAACGGCGAAGCGATTTTGCAGCTTGCGCGCAAGCCCACGGGCCCGTATCTCGCGGCGGGGAAACCGTCCGCGTTCGATTGCGACCCGCAGTCGCTGCGGGTGCGGCTGCCGATTCCGGCGGGCTCTGGTCCGACCCATCGCGTGCGGGTAGGGCTGGCAATGGAAGCGCCGGATTCCACGGCGTTTTTCAACGACGCCAAGCGGCTGCTGATCGGGCGCGCGAACACTATTTCGACGGCGTATTCGTCGCCGGAGCTGGCCAAGCGTTCCATGCTGAAGCTGCCGGAGGGTTATACGGCGCGGGCGGTGGAGAAGTCTCCCACGGAAATCGATTACGAAATCACGCCGCCCGCGGACGCCGTGGCTGGGGATTTTGCGGAGCTGACGCTGGAAGCCGATGGCGCGCCGATGGGGCGCGCGCGTCTCGAATTGTTCCGCCCGTTTGTGGTGCGGCTGACGCATCCGGCGGAGATTCATTTCGGGCCGAACCTGCGCGTGGCTCCCGAGATTCCTACCACCAGCTTCGAGCCGAAGGGCGGCTCCGAAATTGAAATTGCGCTGCGCAATAATTCATCGGAGATACGGACTTATCGTCTGGAGGCCTCCGGTGAGGGGCTGGAATTCCTTCCGCCCAGCGTGGATCTGGCGGTTGGAGCGCTGGCCGAACGGCCCTTTGCGTTTCGCGTGTTCGGCTCCGCGGACGGGCCCGCTCTGCGGCCATGGCGGCTGCGCGTGAGCGGCGGCGCGCCCAATGGGCCCCCGGTCGATATCGCAATGCGCGCGGTTGCGCTGGCGCGCGAAGGCGCCGTTACGTGGAGCGCGGACCTGGACGGCGATGGCTCGCCGGAATGGGTTCTGGAATCGCAGGACGCGCGAGCGGTTTTTTCGGCGCAGGATGGCGGGCGGTGGATCGAGTTCACCTCCAAGCAAGCCGGCGTCAACTTTCTTCCCGAGCAGGGCGAGTTCGGCGCGCGGGGATCGGTCGATGTCATGGATCGGGGAGACAGCCTGGTATTCGCTAGCCGCGAATGGAAGCGGACCGTGCGCCTTGTGGGCGGCGCGATCATGATCGAGCAGACGACGCCGCTTCCTCCGGATACCTTGGTTCCCGTGAAGCGAGGAGGCGCAACGCTTTCCGTGGAGCGCGCGTCTGCTCAGAAAGTGACGTGCTCGATCACGCTTGAGAGCCAGCCACGCTCGCAGCCGTGATACACTTCCAAATCCATGCGCTTCAGTCTCCCGTGGCTTCTTCTCGTCATTGCGTCTGTCCCCTTTTTTGCGTTGGCGCAGGAGCAACGCGTCCCTGACGCCGTGCGTGCGATTGCGGCGCCGGAACCGGCGTCTCTAGGGCCTCTCGCGCAGCGCCCCGCGTCGAACAAACGCGCGTTGCTGGCCGGGACGGAGCGCGCGGTCTCGCGCGGATTGGTGCGGCCGGCGGTCTCACAAACGGCGGACGGGCGGAGAGTGATCACGGCCTCTATCGTTTCTCCGGGCGCAGCGCGCATCCGCGTACACTTTACCGATTTCGATGCGGGCGCCGGTGAAGCGTGGGTCTACGCCCCGGGAGCGGAGACAGGCGAGGGACCTTACACGGGGCGGGGAATACTCGGGACGGGCGAGTTCTGGTCCGGCGGAGTGGACGGGCCAGCGGTTGTGGTCTCTTATCTGGCTGCGCCCGGCGCGGCTACCGCCGAGTTCCCCTTCGCCATTGCGGCGGTTGCGCATGAGTGGGCAACGCCCGCGGCGTCGGCGGCGCCGAACGCGGCGGCCGCTTCGTGCGAACTGGATGTGAGCTGCTATCTGAGCTACGCGCCGTGGGTGGCGTCGGCCGCGAGCGCGGTGGCGCTCATCGACTTTCGCGGGGACGATGGCGACTTTTATGTCTGCTCCGGCGCCATGGTCAACACCGCCGGCGTCAGCCACCTGCCGTATTTCCTCACGGCCAATCACTGCATTGGTACCGCGACGGAGGCGAACACCGTCGTAGCCTATTTCCTTTATCAGACTCCGGCCTGCAACGGAACGCCGCCCTCGCTCTCTTCCGTGCCAAGCTTGCAGGCCGCCACGTTCCTGACGGGCGGCGATCTGACTGTGGGGGATTACTCGCTGCTGCTTTTCGCGAAGAACGCCCCGGCCGGCGTCGGTTTTCTGAATACAAGCGCGACGCTGGCGAGCAACGCGACGGTGGTGGGGATTCACCATCCCGAGGGAGACTATACGCGCATCGCGATTGGGACCCGCCAGGCCGATGCGCCCACGAATATCAGCGGGACCATTGCGCCTGCCAACTTGTATTACCAGGTGAGCTGGTCGAGCGGACTCGTTGAGGAAGGTTCGTCGGGCTCGCCATTGCTCGATAGCAACGGGAACCTCGTCGGCACGCTCACGGCTGGTCCGGTGGTATCGACAGGCCAGAGCGCGTGCAGCGTTCGGCCTACTGCCGTTTACGCACGGTTCTCCGCCGCCGCCTCCGCATTCGGTCCGTATCTGAACGATACCTCGCCGACGTTCAGCGCTAACCCGACCCACCTCAACTTCCAGTTGACCAACGGCGCGGGCCAGGTGGCGCAGACCGTGAACATCTCCACCACTTCGACGAACCCGGTGAGTTTCACAATGACTTCCAGCCGGGCGTGGCTGAAGGCGCCCGCATCCGGGATTGTCTCGGCTTCCTCTCCGTACAACGCCGCGATTTCCATCGATACCTCCGTGCTGAACACGCCGGGTACGTTCACGGGAACAGTGACTGTTACGCCGTCCACAGGATCGTCCAGCCTGACGCTGCTCGTCGAAGCCACGATCGGGTTCACCCGATCGGTGGTTACGCTGGCGCTGAACCCGAATCCCGTGTTTGAAGCTCCGGGCGTGGCTCAATGGAACTACTCACTGACACTGACGGAAAGCGCGGGCGCGAGCATCCAACTGACGGGCTTCAAGATCTACACCTATGACATCCTGGGACAGCTACTGCTCTCGACGAAGGACGAGACCAGTAAGATTGCGTCGCTGTTCGGCGCCGGCGCGATCACCGGCCCGGCTTCCGTCGGCGCGAGCGTATATGAGGTTAGCTTGGCAGTACCAGCGCTGCGCCAATTTGAAATCGACGGAGTGGACGTGGTGGGCGGAAGGACTTGGCAGGTTACCCAGAATGCGCCGTTTTACGCCGCCTACGAGGGGCCTTCGTTAAGGCTGACGGCCGCTCCCGGCGCAGTTTATCAGAACCAGAATTCCGCCGCCGCGTGCCAGTGGACCGAGAACCTGATCGTTCAGGAGACCAACGGTTACCCGGCGCTGCTCACCAACCTGCTGGCCGGCTCGACGGACTTCACCAGCGAAATGGCGCGCGATTTCGGAACCGTTCGCTTGCCGGCTTACGGCTCGTTGCTCGGCTCGTTGTGCCTGACGAGCCAGCCGAGTTCTCCGGTGCAAATCTCGGGGACGGACGATTACGGCAACCTGGTGAGCGCCAGCGCGGGCGTCTCGTCGGGATCCAAGCTCTCCAATCCGCCGGCGCTCAGCGTTACGCCATCGTCGGCGGCGATCACCGATTCGTCGCCGAGTGTGCAATTGGCGGTAACCCTGGGAGGAAACTCGGTGGCGTGGACCGCGAGCGTCGCGGCCCAATACGGGTCGAGCTGGTTTTCGCTCAGCCCTGCGTCAGGCTCGGGAAGCGGCACGATCGCCGTCACCGGCAATCCGAAGGGCCTCGCCGCCGGCAACTACTCGGCGACGCTGTTGATTGTGGCGCAGCAGGCGTCTCCGCAGTTCGTGGCGGTCCCGGTATCCTTCCGCGTCGGACCAGCCAGCCCGAAGCCCGTGATCAACTCGGGCGGCGTGACGAACGCATGGGATGTGATTAAAGGCAAGATCGCTCCCGGCTCCGTGATCTCCATCTGGGGCACGAACCTGACCACCGGGACACAGGCGGCGTTGACGCCCGTGGTCCCGTTCGTGAACCAACTGAACGGAACCGTGGTGACCATCAATGGCATTCAGGCGCCGCTCTATGCCGTATCGCCGGCGCAGCTCAACGTCCAGGTCCCTTTCGAGGTTGCTGCCGGCTCCGCGCAAGTCGTGGTAACGGTGAACGGCCAGGCGTCCGACCCGGCCACGGCGCAAATCCAGGCTGCGGCGCCGGGCATTTGCGGGGATTTTTCCAGCGCGAGCGCCGCGGCGGGCGAACCGAAGTTGTGCGTCGACTCGACCGCCCATGTGGGAGACTACACCGCCGTCTTCGTGACGGGACAAGGCACGGTCTCGCCGGCGGTCTCGAGTGGAGCGGCTCCGTTTGCGAGCGCGAGCTTCAACAACCTGCCGAGGCCCACCGAGCAACCGGTCACGGTGACCGTGGGCGGGGTCCCGGCGACGATACTCTTCGCGGGAATTCCGTCCTGGTCGGTAGCGGTAATGGAAATCGATTTTGTGGTCCCGAGCGTGGCGCCGGGAGCTCAGCCCGTGGTCGTGAGCGTCGGCGGGCAGGCGAGCTCTCCAGCCTACATCGTGATCGCGCAATAAGGCCCTTTTACGGACGCACGGAGCGTGAGAATCAGTACCGAAGATCTGTACTAACGTCTACTTTTCTCTTTTTCTGAGATAATTCACGACTATTTCGACGATAAATCAATTGATATAATTGTTGTGATGATGGCCAGCACCGCTCCAGAAGCGTCGGAGCAAGCCCGAGGTATTGTTTGCCCTTCGTGCGGTTCGTCCGATGTGCGCAGGTCTTCTCGCCAGAACGCGTGGGAGAGGCTGCTTTCCCTGGTAGCGCTCCCGTTCCGCTGCAATCCGTGCGATACCCGGTTCTTCCGGATTCGGCTGCTCGGATTTCGCATCGTGGTCGAGTAAGCCTCTCCAGAAACCCCTAGCTTTGTGCGCCGGCGCACCGGGATACGCTTCTTTCCGCGCCGCGACGCGGCCTCGCGCAACAGTTCTTCTCAGAACCTCTTGACACCGCCATGCGTCATGCCGTATACCTAGTCTGGACAGGGAAACATGCGGCCAACTCCCATCCCCGAACTGCTCCCCGGCACGCTCTACCTGCTCATTCTGCGCACCCTGAGCCATGGCCCGCTTCACGGGTACGCCATCGTAAAGCGCATCAAGGAAGCTTCCCGTGAAGGCCTGCAAATCGAGGACGGTTCCCTGTATCCCGCGCTCAACAGAATGCTGGTCAAGGGCTGGCTCGCGGCGGAATGGGGCGTTTCCGAGAACCGCCGCAAGGCGCGTTTCTACCGGCTCACACCGGAAGGCCGCAAGCAACTCGATCAAGAGGCCGGAGAATTCGATCGCCTGGTGCGCGCAATTCAGCTTGTGATGCGCACCGCTTGAACGGAGATTTCCATGGCGCTGTGGAAGGAAATAGGCAATCGTTTCGCCTGGCTTTTCCGGCGATCGCGGTTCGACCGGGAACTTGAGGACGAGATAGGGTCTCACATCCAGGCTTGCGCCGACGATCTGGAACAGGGCGGTATGACCCGCGCCGAGGCCCTGCGGCAGGCTCGGCGGCAGTTCGGTCCCATGCTGCGCAGCCGGGAAGAGAGCCGGTCCGCGTGGCAAGTGCGCTGGCTGGAAGACCTGGTCTCCGATCTTCGCTATGCCGTCCGCGCTTTGCGCCGCGATATTGCCTTGACGCTGGCGGCGGTGGGCTCGCTGGCTCTGGGAATCGGAGCCAACACCACCGTAATCGGCGTCGCCCGGGAAGCGCTCTTCAGCCAACCCTCCTGCCGCGATCCGCAGTCGCTGGTTCAGATTTCCGTGAGCGGCAACCCTTGGATACCCATGGCGCAATATCGGCTCCTGGAGGCCGCGCACGCCTTCGAGGGGGTCGCCGGGATGAACATCCAACTGGTGGCGAACTGGCGCGACGGCAACCGGACGTATCGCCTGGCCGGAACCCGCGTCACCGGCAACTTCTTCGAACTGATGGGCATTCCAGTCGCCATGGGGCGGCCGATTGGGCGCGGCGATACGAACGTCGCGGTAATCACGCACAGGTTCTGGACCAATCGCCTGGGCAGCGATCCCAGCGCGCTCGGCCGCACGCTCACGCTGGATGGCGAGCCGTACACCGTAGTCGGAGTCTTGCCGCCCGACCACCGAATGCTGGCCGGGTTCGGTTTTACGCCGGACCTTTACCTGACCAAGGATCCCATCGAGGCGATGGTCTATGCCCGGCTGCCGCGAGGGATGTCGCGCCAGGCGGCGCTTGCCCGCCTCAGGCCGGTATCGAGCGAACTGGACCGCGTGTACCCGGATGTCAATCGCAAATGGGCGAGCGAGGTCCGGCTCTCGGCGGTGGGAGGATTGGACCGGCTTGCGGGGAACGGCCAGGAAGCGATCACGATAGCGGGATTCTTCGGCATGTTGGTGGTGGTGACGGCGATTGTCGTGCTCATCGCGTGCGCCAACGTCTCCAGCCTGCTTCTGGCGCGAGCCTTCACCCGCTCGCGCGAGTTCGCCATCCGGATGTCCCTCGGCGGCAGCCGCGGGAGGCTGATCCGGCAGTTGCTGACGGAGAGCCTGCTGCTGGCGCTGCTCGGAACTGGCGCCGGCCTGCTGCTCAACCTATGGCTTTCCAGGCTGCTGAGCGGCGTGCGCATCCCCACGCCGCTGCCCATTCAGTTGGTGATCCAACCGGATGGGATGCTGCTGGCCTACTCGGTAGCGCTGACCTTCCTGGTGACGCTGGGGACCGGAATGGCGCCGGCGCTGAAGGGAACGCGCGCTGGAATCGGCGGCGCGCTCACGGAGGGCGGCCGGCAAACCGGACCGGCGGGCAACAGACTGCGGAATGCGATGGTGGCCGGGCAACTGGCGGTATCCATTCTGTTGCTCACCGTGGGGTTGCTTTTCATCCGCAACCTGATGTACGCCACGTCGTTCAACGCGGGATTCGACACCAGCCATACGGTAGTGGCCACGCTCCAGACGGCGTGGGGCACGTACACGCCAAAGAAGTTCGCGGGGCTTGTGGATACCGCGCTGGAACGCCTGCGGGAGCTGCCGGGAGTCGATGCGGCCTCGCCGGCTTCCGCCGTGCCCCTCAACCCGTTCCTGGCTTTCAACCGGCCAGGGGGCCAATTCCGGCCGGACGCGGGAAGCCGCGCCGTGCGCGTGCAGTACAACTTCAATAACGTGGGGCCGGATTATTTCCGGATCATGGGGATTCCGATTCTCGAAGGCCGCGCTTTCGCGGAATCGGACGGTATCGGGACGCCGAGGGTGGTGATTCTGAACGAGAACATGGCGCGGCGGTTGTTTGGAAGCGCCGGCCCCGTGGGCCACATCCTTCGCTTCCCGGACAATCGCGACGCGACGGTGGTGGGCGTCGCGCGGAACTCGAAGTACGTCACCCTGGGCGAAGAGAACTCCATGGCGCTCTACGAACCTCATGCCCAACAGAACTACGCGGCGTTCGCCCACTTCTTCGTGCGCACCAGGGTCGCGCCGGGGACCATGCTCCGCCAGGTGAATGAGACGCTCGCCGGTCTGGACGCGGGCTCCGCGGTGGAAACGCACTCGATGGACGAGATTTTCGCTGGCGCGTTGATGCCCAGCCGCGTGGTCGCCGCCCTTCTGGGATCCATGGCGCTGTTCGGATTGCTGCTCGCTTCCGTCGGACTCTATGGGGTTATGTTGTACGCCACCCAGCAGCGGGTTCGCGAGATCGGCATTCGCGTCGCGCTAGGCGCAACGCCGCGCGACATTCTGGCGATCACGGCCGGCAAGAGCCTCAGGCTGGTTGGGGCCGGGATGGTAATCGGCCTTGCGGTGGCCGCATTCGCGGTGCGTCCGCTATCCGCGTTCCTGGTCCCGGAGGTGCGCCCGGCCGACCCCATGAATTTCGTGGCGGTCTCATGCGTTCTGGCACTGGTTACGGCGATAGCGACGCTGCCGCCAACCGTCCGCGCCCTGCGCATCGACCCCGCCGTCGCACTTCGCCACGAATAGACGATTACCGCCCCGCGTCCCACACGAGGGGCGTTGGGCCGGAGATCTTCTGGAACAGCGCGAGGTTCTTAGCCGCGTCAGCGCGCGGGCTTTGGCTTGAGGCAAGAGCCGAGCGTAAGTAGAACAGACGGGGAAAATAGAAAACGAAGAACGGGCTTGGTCCGGAGACGGGAGGGACCGGATTGTACTTCAGGAGCGGCGCCGCGTCCCCGGTTCGGCCAGTCTCGGTGTAAGACCAGGCCAGCAGAACGGGCAGGCCTTCGCCATAAGCCTGCTGGCCCTCCACCCAGGCTTTTTCCAGGAGACTAGCGGCCGGGCCATACAGCTTGTCGCGCAGCAACGCGTACGACAAGGCCAGATCGCGGAGCGAATCACGAGCCGGTCCGGGGAAAGCTTTGTTGGCGCGCGCCTGCCACTCCTGTTCGCCCGCAGCGGGCTGGGCCAAAAAGCTCGCGATCATAGCGACGGTCGCGGATGCGGGGCCGGCCAGCGCCATGGCTTGTTGAGCGGCAGACTCGGCGGCCGGGCGGTCACCCAGCGTGGTTTCCCAGACGGAGTACTCGGCGTAGGCCCGCGAAGCGAGTTCGCGGTGCGGGCCATCCTCCGCGCTGCGCGCAAACGCGGCCACGCGCTGGCAGGCCTCTTTCCGCCGGCCCGCAACCCAATCCCATTCGGCCGCCCGAAGGTCGACGGCGGGGTCCTTCTCGTCGGCGCGCGCCTTAAGATACCGCGAAGCCAGGGCATCGGCGCCGGCGACGTCGCCGGACAGCAGCCGCGCCATTGCCGCTTTGAATCGGGAGCCATCCGATTCAAAGTGCGCCTGCTTGGACGCCGACTCGAGGTAGAACGACTCCGCTTCCTTCAAGCGTCCGGAAAGCAGGTTCACGTCTCCGAGCGAATCGAAGGGATTCGCTTCGGATGGGCGCATGGATTGGTAGCGGTGAAGGGCCGCCTCCGCTCCGGCCAGGTCGCCGGCCAAAGCGCGCGCGTAGCCCATTTGGTTCAGCGCCAGGACGTCGTCAGGCTCGATTTCCACGACCTTCGCCAGGGCGGACGCCGATTCATCGAATTTGTGGGCCGCATAGGCGGTGTCCCCGAGGTCGCGCCAAACTACCGGATCGGAAGGGCCGAGTTGCGAGAGCCGCTCCAGCGCGCCGAGGCGCGCCGCTGGATCGCCCCGGACTTCCGCCCTGACCAGTTCCAGCCGAGCGCGGTCCGGTGGATTCGGTTTTTGTGCGAGAGCGCGGTCCAGGACGGATTCCGCGCCCTCCCGATCGCGCTGCTGGACTTTTAGTTGCGCCAAGGCCCCCCAAGCCTGGCCGCAGTCCGGGTCCACTTGAACCGCGTCCTCCAGGTGTGCGATCGCCGACGGCGGATCGCCGGTTTCAACGGCGATCACGTAATCGTGCACGGCATCCGCGGAGGAGCTAAGGCGCGGGCTGGCCCCGGTCCAGATTCGCCGGGCAAACGCTACGCCGGCCGCGAGCGGCTGGCCGGCAGGCCCGGCATACGAGTAAACGGACGCCTGCTTGCCGGTCGCAGGATCTTCCAGCGTCAGCCGGGCCTCGATGACCCCGCCCCGTATCGCGTACTGCCCGTAACCAATCCGGTTCGCCCCGGCCACCATGGCGAGGTCCCGCTCCGTAGACACGCCGGGCGCAGTGACAACCCGTGATCCGAAGTTCCGCTCGCCGGCGAAGATCCGGCTGGAAGGAATCGCATAGATGCCGGGCGCGGACTCGAGCGCCGACGCTACGGATTCCGCGAGCGCGCGCCCCAACCAATCGGCGGAAGGGTCGCTTCCAAGGTTCTCAAACCGCAGGATGGCAAGCCGTTCGAAGGCGTGTGGCTGCGAATGGCGCGCGCAAGAGGCCGAGGCGAACAGGGCGGCCGCGGCGAAGAGCAGCCGCTTAGAGGACACGCGGCTCCAGGGCAAGGAGTTCCTTGAACTCGGGGAGGTCGCGCATGGCTTGGAATTCGACGTCCTGCTCCATTTTCTTTTTGTCTTTGAAACCTTCTTCGAGCGCTTTCCTCAGGTACTGCAACGCCAGCTCGGTGCGGTTGCCTTTCGCGTACAGCCTGGCCAGCGCGTAGTGGAATTTGGCGCGCTCTTCGACGTTGCGGTCTTCGAGAATTACGCCGAAGGTTCCGCGATGCTCAAAGACGTCCGGGTCAATACTCATCGCCTTCTGGTATTCATCGACGGCGTCTTTCTCGCGTTTGCGCGCAAAGTAGGCCGTGCCGAGATTCATGTGGAAGGACGCGGAATCCGGCATCACCGCCAAGGCCTTCCGGTAGTTATCGATAGCGCGACGATAGCCTTTGTTCGCGTAATAAACCGTGCCCAGGTTGTTCTGGGCTTCGGCGTAGCGGGGATTCAGTTTGAGCGCGCGCTCATACTGCTTTCGGGCTTTATCGAGCTGCCCGAGCTGCTGGTATGCGATGCCGGCCTTGTTGGCGAGCACGGCGCTATCTTTGGACCCTTCGGTGTATGCATCCACCGCCTCGCGGTACATTTTACGGACCATGAGCAAATCGCCGCGCATCTCGGGAGCCAAAGCCGCGAGCGAGGATTGAGGAGCCGGAGCGGAGGTTGCGCTTTGCTCCACGTCCGGCGGGTTTTGGCGCGCGGAAGCGCTCGCGCCAGCCGAGAAAAGGATCGCCGCCATCATCAATACCATGCCGGCCTCCAGTTCTTATTTGAACACACCCAGTAGACGGCTCCAAAAGCCCTTCTTGGGGGGCTGCTGGGGCTGCGGAGGAGTCGCCCGATCCTTTTGAGCGGGAGCCCGCGACCGGACGCCGCGCTCGGCGCGCCGTGAGCCCTTGGCCGCGCCGGCGGCCGAATCCGGCGCCGCCGATGCGTCGTCCGAGGCCTCGGCGGCCTCCGGCTGAACGGCCGTCGAAGTGTCCCATCCCGCGTTGTTCGTTACCAGCCGCCCGCCATGAACCGTGCAGGCTCCCATGGGCTCGGACCCGGCGATGTAGACTTCAGTCCGCTTGCGCGGGCAGTTCGCGGTGGCGGGCATTCCGGTATCGGGATCGATAACAATGGAGACAATTCCCCCGGGAACCTCAAACGCTTTCGGGTCGCGAAATTCGCGGATTTGCGCCGCGCGCTTCATGAACTCGCCCCAGATGGGGGCGGCCGAATCGGCGCCTTGCAAATCCAATTCGCGGTTGTCGTCGAATCCCACCCAGACCACGCACAGCAGATCCGAGTCGTATCCCGCAAACCAACCGTCGTGGGATGTTCCAGTTTTTCCGGCGATCGGAAAATTGAGACCGTAGCGAGCCGGTATGCCCCGCGCCGTGCCGCTGGCCAGAACCTCTTGCATGAGATTCGTCATCACGTACGCGAGGCGCTGATCGATGGCCTGCCGCCGCTCCGGTTTGGCTTTGTACACGACTGAGCCCTGACCGGAACGCACAAGCGAGACAAAGGTCGGCTCCACGTACTCGCCGTGATTGGCGAACAGAGTGTAGGCGCCCGCGGCTTCCAGCGGAGTGATCTCGTAAGCTCCCAGCGCCACCGCCGGCGTGGGCTGGATTTTGTAATTCATGCCCGCGCGGTTGGCCATATCGACTACCTTTTCGTAGCCGATGCCCTCGGCGACTTTGACCGTAGCCACGTTCAGCGAGTGCGCCAGCGCCTCCCGGTACGTCACCAGGCCTTTGTACTCGTCCTCGAAATTGTGCGGCGAATACGGGGGCTGATCGTCGAAGTGGAATGTGTAGGGCTCGTCGAGCACCTGGGTGCTCGCCGTGAGCGCCTTCGGGCCGCCCTCAATGGCTGTATTGAGCGCCGCGGCGTAAACGAAGGGCTTGAAGATGGACCCCGGCTGACGCTTCGCCAGCGCGTGGTTGAGCTGGCTGACGCCGTAATTGCGGCCTCCCACGAGCGCTTTCACTTCGCCCGTATGCGGGTCGATGGCCACCAGCGCCACCTGCGCCTCGGGCGGCGTATGCCCGCGAAAACGGCGCTGGCGCTTGATCTGGTCGTCTACGGTCTGCATCCCGATGCGGACGGCTTCGGCCGCCGCGCGCTCCAGGCGCAGGTCGAGCGAGGTGTAGATGCGGTAAGCGTTCGATTGCAGATCGGCATCCTGGAACAGGCCGGTCATGGTCTCGTTGACCATGTCCACGAAGTAGGGCGCCTCGATCGACTGAGTGGCGTTACCGGATACCACCAGCGGCGAATCCACCGCCAGGGCGTAATCGTGGTCGTTGATCAGGCCGTTCTGACGCATCATGCCCAGGATTACGTTGCGGCGCTCGCGGGCGCGGTCGGGGTGATGAAACGGATCGAACTGAGCGGGGCTTTGAATCATGCCGGCCAGAGTGGCAGCCTCCGGCAGGCTGACTTGGCTGAGGTCCTTACCGAAGAAGGCCTCCGCCGCCTCGCCGAAACCGTGGATCTGGTAAGCGCCGCGCCACCCCAGGTAGACTTCGTTGGCGTAATCCTCGAAGATCTCGTCCTTGGACAGGCGCTGCTCGATTTGCAGCGTGATGATCACTTCGGCCAGTTTGCGGGTCCAGTTCTTTCTTGTGTCCAGCCAGAAGCTGCGCGCCAGTTGCTGGCTCAAGGTGGATGCGCCCTGAACCTTGCGCGCGTGGCTCACATCGACGTAGGCCGCCTTGATGATGCGAATGGGATCGAACCCGTTGTGTTGGAAGAAGCGCTTGTCTTCCGCGGAGATGACCGCGTCCACCATCACCTTGGGGATATCGCGATATTTTACGATGCGCCGCTTCTCGCGCTTGGGCCCGGAAACGTTGGTGATGAGCTGCGGCTCAAGCTGGAACTGTCCGCGCTCGGTATTGTCGCGGAGGGAGATGATCTGCGATATTCTCCCGCCCGAGAAACGAATCAAGCCGGCTTCCTGGTCGAAGTAGGAATCGGGGCCGGGGAAGATCTGGATGGAACGCGGAGTGATCTCGAAATAGCCGACGGCATCGCCCGGCGATTCGGTGTACCCGCTGCGCCGCAGGAACGCGGCGATATCGGCCGGGCCAAGCGAATCCCCGACAGCCACGGTCTCCGGCTCGGCGAAAATCTTGGACGCGTTGCCGAACGGGCCGGCGCGCAGCTTTTCGTCGATGAGCCGCGAGTAGCGGGCCCAGAAAAACGTGAACGCGCCCACCGCCAGTATGAACACGGCGGCGGCGCTCGCTACCAGGATTCGGCCCGTCCGTCCGAGGAAGAACCGAGCCACCCCCGCGGACCGCGGGACGCGCACTCGCATCGTTCGCTTGGGCACTCGATTCAATTCTCGCACGGAGGGGGGAAAGGAAGACGGAAGCCAGAAGTCAGGAGTCAGGAGCCAGAAGCCAGAATTGCGGCAGCGTACGCCACCAGCAGACGGCTGGTCTCCTCCAACTGCGCCTCCAATTCAGTTGAAGTTCCGTATCCCAGATCTTGCGCCAATACCAAGTAATACCGGCTTTCTTCGAGTGAACCCTGAGCAATGTTCATATACCGAGCCTTCTCCGGGCGAATCCTTCGGCGATATTCGCTGCAACGGAGACCGCGGCCCGCCGCATTTGCGATGCCAGGCCGAACAACTCATGCTTTGGAAAACAGCCCGTGAATGTGTAGACCGCGAGCGCGAATTCGTGCGCCTTTCGCCATACCAACAGATCTTTGAAGGTTCGTGCCGGGGGACGTTGTGCCATGGGAGTCTCGTGACTGGAGCATAGCATCCGGCGCACGCCGCTTCATTCTGGCTTCTGGCTCCTGACTTCTGGCTTCTGCTTCACTGGCTTCCTGCGCCGGGGTAGAAGTGGAGGTTTACGGTGTAGCCGGGGAAATCCACGCGCACCTGGTAGTGGACCTTGATCCCTTCCACGTGGCCGCCGGTGGCGGAGCGCGCTATGTCGATCTCGCCGGCTTCGAGGGGGACGCCGATTTCATGGGCCTTCGTGACGATCATTTCGCGCAATCGGGCGTCCGGCAGGTCCGCGCCGGCTTGTTGCGGGAGCGCCGCGACAAAACTCTGGAGCTTGTAATTTCGAACGTAAGCGGGCGTGAACAGAACGCCGAAGAACAACAGGCCGGCGAGCACAACAGCCGCGGCCACAACGCGCCAACCCGGTAGACGGTTCACTGGTTTCAGTCTACAGCCGGCGCTAGCCGTTGAAAAGGTTGCGCATCAGGAAGAACAGGTTGGCCGGGCGCTCGGCCAGGCGGCGCATGAAGTACGGATACCACGCGTTTCCGAAGGGAACGTACACACGGACCTGGTAGCCTTTCGCGACGAGCCGGCGCTGGAGGTCGCGGCGAATGCCATAGAGCATCTGAAACTCGAAGCTGTCGCGCGGGATGCCTCTGCTCTCGGCGTACTCCTTGGCAGCATCGATCATCCGCTCGTCGTGGGTGGCGATGGCTTGGCGCTGGCCGCTCGCGAGCAGCAACTTCATCAGCTCGACGTAATTGCGGTCTACCTCCGCTTTGCGCTGGAACGCGACGGCCGCGGGTTCGAGATAAGCCCCCTTGCACAACCGCACGCGGATGCCCTCGGAAATGAGCCTCTCCACATCGGCGCGGCTGCGGTGAAGATAAGCCTGGATCACCGTCCCCACGGAGCCGTGCCGCGCATGCAGCGTGGAAACCAGCTTGAGCGTGCGGTCCACGTACTCGCTGCCCTCCATATCGATGCGGATGAACGCGTCAAGCCCCGCGGCGGCGCTCGCCAGAGCGTCTACGTTGGCCAGGCATTCGTCGTAGGAGAAGTCCATGCCGAACTGCGTGAGCTTCAGCGAGACATTGCCGCCGATCCCTTCCCGGTGAATGGCGGGGAGCAGCTTGAGATACGCGTCGCGGGCCTCGGCGGCTTCGACGAGCGAGGTGACGCTTTCGCCCAAATGGTCGAGCGTGACGGCGATGCGCTCGGCGTTGATGCGATGGCACACAGCCAAGGCCTCCTCCTGCTTGATGCCCGCTACAAAACGAGCCGAGAGACGACGCGCTACGCGCGAGTTCTCAATCCAGCGCCTCAGCGCTTTCCGGCGCGAGAGGAACAGCAACAGGCTGCGCACGTAATCAGACTAACACCCGGCGCGAGTTGGACCCACACGGGGGTGGGGTGGTACGCCCGGCTCGGTCACACGTATTCGGCAACTTCGGCGAGGGCTCGGAAGTCCAATGGGGTAGATGAGAGTTTCGCCAGCCCTGTTCGCCGCGGTTTTCGTGTGTGGGTTTGCGGGCGGAGCCGCGGCTGCCGAGACTCTGACGGGGAAGCTGGTCATCGGCGCCGGCAAGGCTCCGGCGCTTGAAACTTCCGGGCGGAAGTTGATCCAATTGGACGGCGACGAGACCATGCGCCAGATTCTGGGCGACGCGCGGTTGAACGGCCTGGAGGTGGAAGCCAGGGGAACAACGATTTTTCCAGGCAGGTTCTATCTCGAAC
This sequence comes from Terriglobia bacterium, assembly GCA_963783505.1. Lineage (GTDB taxonomy): Bacteria > Acidobacteriota > Terriglobia > Bryobacterales > Bryobacteraceae > BOG-224. The sequence continues at coordinate 182,664 of CAWAOP010000035.1, forward strand.
CGTTTCATATGACTCCGCTCCTGGTTCGGCAGAACGGCAAGCTGAAGCGAATCACGTACTGGTGCGAGACGTGTCACATCAGGGCATACACGCCCGGCCCGTGCGTATGCTGCTACCAAGAGACCGAGCTGGATCTGGTCAACCCGGATGTCAATTGATTATCGAAAACCCTCGACCAACATCAGCGTGGTATCGCTTTCGTCAACGCGGGGGAAAAGGACATACTTGCCGTCGGGGGAAACCGATAAGCCCGAGCGATCGATGCGGTCCGTCTCGAACAGAATCGAGCTCTTCTTGGTTGCGAAATCGTAAAAGCTTAGCGCCGCGGCCCGGCGGCCGTTGCCGGCCTCGACGAAATATACGCCCTTCGCCGTTACCCTCGGTCCGCCAAAAATCATTCCGCGTTCAGGCTGAATGAATTCTTCCGGGGCTCCGCCCGCGGTGGGGATTCGCCAGATGGATCGCCATTGGCGGTAGTACACGTACTTGCCGTCGGGCGATTCCTCCGGTTGCGCCACGCCGAAGCCGCCTTGGGGCGTGATGATCTGCCGGTTGCTGCCGTCGGAAGCCGCTTTCCAAACGGTGTTGCGGCTCGTGAAGTAAATCGACTTTCCATCCGGCGACCAGGAAGGGTCATTGGCATCCGCCAGAACCCGCTTGGCCCCGCCGCCGTCCACGGGGATGACATCCACCGAGGTGGCGTTCATTTCGCGAACCGCAAACGCCAGCGACTTGCCATCCGCCGACCAACTCGGCGTATTGGGGCTGCCGTTGCCGTTTAGTTTGGTCAACTGCGTGCTGTGTCGGATTTTGGCGTCGCTGAGCCAGAGTTCGTCGGCGCCGGATTGGTCCGAAATATAGGCGATCCAATTGCCATCGGGCGAATACACGGGCGAATACTCGCGGCCCGTCGAGCGGATGAGAGGCTCGCCTTCTGAGTTCGAGCCGAGCGGCGCGCGCCACACCGCGGCGGAGGTCTCGCTTCGCGCATAGACCATTCTGGAAGCGGCGGGAGCCAGGGCGGGGAATTGGGCGCCCGCGCCGGCTTCCTGAACGGCCGCGGGACTGCCACCGGCTGCCGGCACGCGCCAGAGCCGCCACGAGCCCATGCGGAAGCCCGCATAAATCAGCGCGGCGCCGTCCGGCGACCAGGCCAGACCGCGAATGGGCCGGTCGTCAAATGTGACGCGGTTCAAATCGCCGCCGGAGCGGCTGCAGACGTAAATATCGGCTCCCTCCGCGCTTGTCCAGCGGACGAATGCGACGGACTGGCCGTCGGGCGACACCGCCGGCGACGAATCCCCGAGCGAAGAACTGAGCGGCGATGTGATGCCCTTGAGCGCGCCCCCGGCGGCGGAGACAATGGCGATCAAAGGCTGCTGGGTATCCCCGACCGTGGAGACCGCCAGCCACTGGCTATCGGGCATCCAGGCCATGGCGGGAAGCGGGAAATCTCGAGCGGGCAAAACGGCGCAATCCGCCAGCTTCCTTTCCGGCCCGCCTGCAACCGGGGCGATCATGCACGAGGCGCTATCGCCATCGAAGCGCAGGAAGGCTATCGAGGAGCCATCGGGCGAGACGGCCGGAGCTACGTCGCTAGAGGCGCCGTTAGTAAGCTGCGAGCGGTCGCCGCGGGGCAGAGTCCGCGCGAAGATGTGGAAGTTCTCGTTCTTGGAATTGCGCGCGCTGAAGAACAGACGCCTGCCATCGGGAGAAAACGCAGGGTAGGATTCCGACCCGCGCGTGGCAGTCAGGGCGGTGGCCTTGCCCGCGTCGGGACGCACGGCCAGTTTGCCGATCAGGGTGAGAACAATAGCGAGAGCGCAAAGGGCCAGCCCCAGCAGGACCGGCGGACGGGACCAAAAAGAACGTGCGGGCATAAGTCACTTCGATTATCGCAGGAGCGAGTGCGCGCCGCGCCGCCCGCAGATGAATCTTGGCCTATTGCAAAACGGGGACAGGCTCGAATTTCGCGCTGTTTGCGAAACTTCGTGCCTGTCCCCGCTTTGCCCCACCCATGAATTTCGGGCCTATTTGACCATCGCGGGCACTGTGCTGAGCGTACCCAGGGCCGCCCGAAAAGCCAGTGTGGCGATCTGCCCTCCGCTGGGAACTTTGAATTCCACCGTTCCGCGTTTGCCCGCGGTCACGGGGTAATAGGCCGGGTCGGTGAGCAGGAACGACGTGTGGCCGTATGGATTGAGCGTGGGAAGCGTGCTCGATGCCAGTACCGTCCCGGTGTCGTCGCGCACCGTCACGGCGACGCTTGCGCTGGCGGCCGCCATATTCGCGACCGCCATGCCCGTCACGAATCCGTCCGATTGGTCGTACCACAGCACGAAAGAGTTTGGCGTGCGCGACTCCAGCGGGACCACGGCCTCCTGCGGGCCCTGGCCGGTGTTCCAGGTAAACCTGGCGAACGCCGTGATGCTTCCGTTGGACTGCAACTGCGCCCAACTGGCAAAGGCGTTGACGCCCGTGCCGCAGGTCTGGATCACCACCGCCGCGTTCGGAGCGATGGTCCGCTCCAACTGAGCGGCCAGAAACGTTCCGCTCAACGGAGCTTGTGGAAACGATAGGGGATCGAGCATGGCCGCGCCGTTATCGTCGAAGAAGTTCAAGCGTGCCTGCGCGGAGGATGTCCCGAGGTTGACCAGCATGATGGAGGTCTGCCATCCGCCGGCGATGGACATGTGAGGAATGGCGCCAATGGTGGTCAGCGAGCCGACGGTGGCGCTGGATTGCTCGACGACGAAGGAGGCGCCGGCGACGGTGAAAGCCGCCGAGCGCCACGCGCCGGTGTTGGCCGCGATTTGATAAGTCAGTGCGCCGTTGCCGCTGCCGGATGCGCCGCTCGTGACGTTGACCCAGCTTGGCAAGCCGGAGCTATTCCACACGCAGCCCGCTGGCGCCGTCACCGTGATGTTCCCGGAGCCGCCCGCGATCGAAAACGCTTGGCCGGCGGGGTAGATCGAGTACGTGCAACCGGGCGGTTGGATGGTCACAGCGAAAGTCGCGCTAGCCGTGGCCGAGGCGCTGTCCGTCACTTGAGCCGCGAAGCTATAGACGCCCGGCGTAGTGGGTGTGCCGGAAAGCGCGCCGGTAGCGCCGGCGAGCGAGAGTCCGATGGGAAGGCTGCCCGATGTCACCGACCATGCGTAAGGAGGAGCGCCGCCAGATGCGCCGAGCGTCTGCGAATACGCCGATCCCACCGTTCCCTGCGGCAGCGGCGACGGGGTGACGATCGATAGGACAATTGGGGCCGCGCCTGCCTGCTGCAAGGCAAAGGATTGCCCGGCGACCGTGAGGGCGGCCGACCGCGCGGCCCCGGTGTTGGCGGCGACCTGATAGCTGACCGTACCGTTGGCCGTGCCGGATGCGCCCCCGGTGACCGTGATCCAACTCACCGGGCTAGAGGCAGTCCACGAACACCAGTTGGGACAAGTCACGCCGAACGATCCGGCCCCGCCCGTCGCGGGGACAGCCTGACTAGTAGAAGTGAGCGCGTATATACAGGGCTCCGGGCTTTGATTGACTTGAACCCAGATTCCCGCAACGGATATGGTGGCCGCGCGCGCACCGGCGGGGTTGGCGGCCACGGTGAGCGTTGCGCTTCCGGGACCGGTTCCAACGGGGTTGCCAGAGACGGTAATCCAGCCCGGCAGGTTCTGAATCGCCCAGGCGCAGGATGAATCAGTTTGGATCGTGACCGTCAAGTTGCCGCCCGCCGCGGATGGCGATAAAACGAGAGGTGCGACGGAGGCCGAGCAGGAGCCGCCCGCTGGAACTAAAACGCGAATGCGATTGTTGGCCTCATCGGCTACGTACACATTCCCGGCGGCATCCACGGCGACGCCCGTGGGGTTGCTCAACTGAGCGCTGGTGGCCGGGCCGTTATCGCCCAGGGACGATCCGCCTCCTGCCACCGTGATGATCACGCCGTTTGAAACCTTGCGGATGCGAGCGTTCGATGTATCGGCGATGTACAGATTCCCGGCGGCATCCACGGCGACGCCCGCGGGGTTATTTAACTGAGCGCTCGCGGCGGGGCCGTTATCGCCGCCATAGGTCGCCGTCCCATTTCCCGCAACCGTGGTGATTACCCCATTGGTGACCTCTCGGACGCGGTGGTTGCCCGCATCGGCGATGTACAGGTTGCCGGCGGCATCCACGGCGACGCCGAAAGGTTGGTTCAACTGGGCATTGGCGGCCGGGCCAGTGTCCCCTGCGAAGCCTATAATGCCATTACCCGCCACAGTGGTGACCGCCCCATTCGAAATCTTGCGGATGCGGTTTTTGTTTGTGTCGGCGATGTAGACGTTGCCCGCCGCATCCACGGCGACGCCGGAAGGAGAAGACAACTGCGTCCCGACAGTACTGGTCACGCCGTTTAACACCTCTCGGATGCTGTTGTTGCCCGTATCGGCGACGTACAGGTTTCCCGCGGCGTCAACAGCGACACCCCTCGGAACGTTCAACTGGGCGTTGGCGGCCGGGCCGTTATCGCCGCCGTTGCCCGCCGTCCCATTTCCGGCCACGGTGGCGATCGCGCCGTTAGAGACCATTCGGACGCGGTCATTAGCGGTGTCGGCAATATAGACGTTGCCGACGGTATCCACAGCGACGCTCTGGGGGAAGTCCAATTGGGCGCTGGTGGCCGGGCCGTTGTCGCCAATGTAGCAACCCAGCCAAATGACATCGATGTTGGTGCACGACGAGCCGCTTCCTGCAACGGTTGTGATTAGCCCATTGGCAACCTTACGGATGCGGTTGTTCCCTGAGTCGGCGATGAATAGGTTGCCGGCGGAATCCATCGCGACGCCAGAGGGTAGGTTCAACTGGCCGCTGGTTGCCGGGCCGGAATCGCCGATGGCATCGAGTAGCCTTCGTCTTGCGGCTGCGGTAATCAACCCATTAGGGGGTTGGACGCCTTCCTGGAGTTCGAAGTATGGCGGCGTAGTCGTCGGCCCGTTCCCCGCTACGGTAGTGATCACCCCTCCGGAGATCTTGCGGATACGGTTGTTGTAAGAGTCGGCTATGTACAGGTTGCCCGCGGCATCCGTGGCGACGCCGGTGGGAAAGTTCAATTGGGCGCTGGTTGCTGGGCCGTTGTCGCCGAAGTAACCTCCCGCCCAATAGTTCCCCGCCACGGTAGTTATTACCCCATTGGAGACCTTGCGAACGGCGTTGTTCCCTGAATCGGCGATGTACAGGTTGCCTGAGGAGTCAACAGCAACGCTGAGCGGACAAGGAACCAGATACGGGAAGCACCCCCCCAACCCGCCGCTGGTGGCCGGGCCGCCGTCACCGGTGGAACCTCCTCCCGTCCCGTTTCCAGCCACAGTGGTGATCACCCCGTTCGAGACCTTGCGGACGCGGTAGTTGCCTGTATCGGCGATGTACAGGATGCCCGCAGCATCCACCGCGACGCCCGTGGGACCGTTCAGTTTGGCGCCGGTGGCCGGGCCGCTGTCGCCGCTGAAGCCCGCCGTCCCATTTCCCGCCACGGTCGTGATTACTCCGTTCGAGACCTTGCGGATGCGGTTGTTCCCCGCATCGGCGATGTACAGGTTGCCGGCTGTATCGAAAGCGACGCCCTGCGGAGAGTTCAACTGGGCACTGGCGGCCGGGCCGTTGTCGCCGCTGAATCCGCTCGTCCCGTTTCCCGCCACCAGAGTCAATGCACCCGTCGCGGCATCGACTCGCAGCACGACGTTGTTTTGCCCGGCGAAGTACTGGTTACCTGCGCTGTCAACTGCAATGGAATTCGGCGATTGCAGGCTGGCGGAGGTTGCCGGGACATTCTGCGGCACGCCGCCGCCGGCGAACGTCTGGATGGTGTAGTTCTGGCCAGGCACGGTTACAGTAGGAAACAGCATGGTTGAATCGGCGGCGTTCGCGCTGGCCGAGTTTACGCAGGCCACACTAACCGCGTTCACTTGCGGCGATGTCGCATTGGCGGCCACGTTTACTGTCACGGTTATCGCCGGGTAACTGGCGCCCGGCGCCAGCGCATCGGCCCGCGTGCAGGTCGTCCCGCCGTCAGGGCAGCTCCAGCCCGCCCCCGCCATCGACACCAGCGTCAGGCCGGGCGGTGCAGCCTCCGTCACCGTCACCGTGCCGATGGTGGGATGTGCCGAGGAGCCGTCGCTCAGCGTGAGTGCGTTGCTCACCGTAACCGTATAGGTGGCTCCGGCTTGCCCCTGGTTGAAGATTCCAGTGTGGGTTTTCGTGATGCCGAGCGAAGCCACCAAAATCTGGCCGGACGCACAGCACGGGATGACCAAAGCGAGGGCCGCGGCAGAGAAAAGGCGCATGGAAGATCCTCCTTGCCGGTCGGTACTATGCGCAATTGGACTTCCAAGGCGGCCCGTTCAGGACCAACGGCCTAGAAGCCCCTCAAAGCAGGTCTCCGTGTCATCCGGACACACGGTGGCGGCATAACGCCACATCGTATCAGCCCGGACTTTCGACGGCTCGCGAGAGTTGCGGACGAGGTCGTTACCGTTACAATACGGCGGCCTGCCGAATCAATCCAGGCCACGGCCGGCGGAGAACTATTTCGCCCCGCGCAGCCAGGTATCGACTGGCGGCGACGAGCTGACCTCCGCTGACGAGACTGGAGAAGGTTGCGAACCGGCGCCTTAGCTTGATATGATTAGACTTTCCTGAAGCAGGGAGATCCCCGTATTATGTCTCAAGTTTGTGATGTGTGCGGCCGCGGGCCGCAGTTCGGCAGCCGGATCAGCCACGCGCATAATGTTACCAAGCGCCGCTGGAACCTCAACTTACAGTCGGTCCGCGTGTTGGTGAAGGGCGCTGCCAAGCGCATGCGCGTCTGCGTCGCCTGCATCCGCTCCGGCAAAATTCAGAAGGCCGCGTAGTTCGCGCCGCTTCATATACCCCGAGAAGAAGGCAGGCGGAAGCGCCTGTCCCACCTTTACAAAGCACGGCCGTTCAATGGTGGCGCGGGCGCATTGGCCCGCGGCCCTTCCCGGTCTTCCTTCGGCGCCGGAAACAGCCTTCCCACTAATTCCATTGCATCTTCCCGGGTGGACGCCGAACCCTCCAGTTGCGCGTCTTCCACGGCGTTGAGGATCTGCGAGAATACGGGCCCCGGGCGGTAGCCCATTTCGATCAGATCGTCGCCGGTGATCAAGGGCGGCGGCTTCAGACCCTCCACCGCGAATTCCTCGCGCTTCCTCCGTACGAACTCGTAGTGATCGAGATGACGGTGACTGGCCAGCGCGTCCAGGCGATGCAATTCCAAATGCTCTTCGAACCGCGGCAGGCGCATGAATCGCTTGAGCGTGCTCTCGCGCATTTCCGAGACGTGCGCGAACCGCATGTGGTTGGCTACCAACGCTTCCACCTGCTCCGATTCTTCCCGCGAGAAGCGAAGCCGCTCCAGAATACCGTGCGCCAGCCTGACGCCTTCCTCCACGTGCCCGTCGAAGCGGATGCGCCCGGCCACGCGAAACGTCGGAGGTTTTCCGACATCGTGAAGCAACGCGCCTAAGGCGAGCGCCGGCGTTGGAGCTTTGAGTTGTTCCAGCAGCAGCAGCGTGTGGGCCCATACGTCGCCTTCGGGATGGAACTCCGGAGGCTGCGCGACGCCTTTCATGGCGGCCACTTCCGGAAGAATCACTGCGAGCAGGCCGGAGGCATCGAGCAACTCGAAGCCGCGCCCCGCGCCTCCTTCCGTCAGAATGCGGACCAATTCATCCCGCACGCGCTCGGCGGCGACGCGCTGGATGGCGGCTGCGTTCCGCCGGATGGCTTCGAACGTAAGCGGTTCGATCTCGAAGTTGAGCCGCGCGGCGAAGCGAACCGCCCGCAACAAGCGGAGGCGATCCTCGCGGAATCTTACGTCCGGATCGCCGATGGCGCGTACCAGGCGGCGCTCCAGATCGGCGCGCCCTCCGACGAAATCCAGGACTTCGCCGGTAACGGAATCCATCAACAAGCCGTTGATGGTGAAATCGCGGCGCAGAACATCCTGGCGGGGATCGGTTTCGAAGCGGACCTCCGAAGGTCTCCGCCCGTCGGAGTAATCGCGGTCGCTGCGGAAGGTGGCGACTTCCACTTGCGCCGATTCCCGCCGCACCAGCACGACTCCGAAATGCGCGCCCACGCAGCCGGACCCGGGGAACAATTCCAGCAGACGCTCGGGACGCGCGTCCGTCGAGACGTCGAAATCCTTAGGCTGGACGCCGAGCAGTAGATCGCGGACGCATCCCCCCACGAGCCATGCCTGGTGGCCGGCGCCGCGCAGCGTTGCGATAATCTTACGCGCGAGAGATTCGGATGTCATGCGCCCGGACAGGTCTGGAGACCTGCCCCACTTATCTCCTTCATGCTAGTATGAGAAAGCCAAACTCTACCTGGAGGCGGGGGACCCATTCTTGGGGCGATGCCCATAGGGACCCGGTATTCTCAAGCCCGAGCTCGTCAGCTAACCCCCGCAGGCGTATTTGCAAGTCACCGTGTTGTGACACCTTAGGAGCGACTTCATTGGCACTGGAGAAGCGGCCGGGGGCGGTCAAGGTCGTTGTGGCCACCACGGTCATGCTGTCGTTTATTTCCTTCTGGAAAGCGGCCGCGATCGTACTGAGCGACCTCGCCTCGTCGGCGTATTACGTGGGCGGGATCGCCGAGGAAGCCGTCGGCAAATCGGCGCCTTGGTTCATCCTCTCGATCATGCTGTTTTCCTACGCCGTGCGGGCCATCTACATCGAGAGCTGCTCGATGTTCGTGCGCGGCGGGGTGTACCGCGTGGTGCACGAAGCCATGGGCGGCCTTCTGGCCAAGTTCTCGGTTTCGGCGCTGATGTTCGATTACGTGCTGACGGGTCCGATCAGCGCGGTGAGCGCGGGCCTCTATCTCGGCGTTTTGATCAACGAGACCGCCGAGTATTTCCACATGCCCGGAGTGCACGTGAACCCGCCGTACTTCGCGGCCGTGTTCGCGGCGGCGGTGACGATTTACTTCTGGCGAAAGAACATCATCGGCATTCACGAGTCGAGCGAGAAGGCGCTGCGCATTATGCAGATCACCACGGTCATGGTGGTGATGCTGATTGTGTGGTGCGTGGTTACGGTCCTCAAGAACGGCTACCATCCGGTGCCGCTTCCGACGCGCGCCAACCTGAAATTCGGCGCCGAGTCGCTCGGATGGCTGAAGGGGACGATGGCTCCCTCGATTACGGCGATCGCCATCATGATCGGTCTGGGGCATTCCCTGCTGGCGATGAGCGGCGAGGAGAGCCTGGCGCAGGTGAACCGCGAAATCGCGCACCCCAAGCTGAAGAACCTGGAGCGCGCCGGGTTCGTGATTTTCGTCTACAGCATGGTGTTCACGTCGCTGGTTTCCTTCTTCGCGGTGATGATCATCCCGGATAAGGCGCGCCAAGGATATCTGGATAATCTGATCGGCGGCCTGTCGATGTTTCTGGTGGGACCGCTCGGGCTGCGGCTGGTGTTTCACGGGTTCGTGGTTCTGGTCGGCACCCTGATTTTGGCGGGGGCCGTGAACACGGCCATCATCGGCTCGAACGGCGTGCTGAACCGGGTGGCGGAAGACGGAGTGCTTCCGGATTGGTTCCGGCATCCGCACCACAGATTTGGAACCAGCTCACGCCTCATCAACCTGATTGTGGGCTTGCAGCTTGTGACGATCGTCATCAGCCGCGGCGACGTTTACATGCTGGGCGAGGCGTACGCCTTCGGCGTGGTGTGGAGCTTCGCCATGAAGGCTCTCTCGGTGCTGGTGCTGCGTTATAAGCAGCCGGGAAAGCGCGAGTGGAAAGTGCCCCTGAACTTCCACGTCGGGAAACTCGAGATTCCGCTAGGCTTGATCCTCATCACTCTCGCGCTGTTCGCGCTTGCGACCATCAACGTGCTGACGAAGAGAGTGGCGACGATTTCCGGCGTGAGCTTCACGATCGCCTTCTTCATCGTGTTCGAGTACTCCGATATCTATAACCGCAAGCGGAAGCCGGCGCACGGGGCGGAGATGGAGAAGTTCCGCCTGGAAGCGAGCGAGGACGTTTCCTCGGAATCGGTGAACGTCAGGCCCGGGAACGTCCTGGTGGCCGTGCGCAATCCGAACCGCCTGCGGCACCTGGCGCGGATTCTGGAAAAGACGGATACGCGAAAGATGGACATTGTCGTGTTTTCGGTGCGCAGGGTGACGCAAGCGGCGTCGGGCGAGCACCAATTGGAAGCGGCGCAGATTTTCTCGACGGCGGAAACCGAGGTGTTTACGCGAGTCGTGGCGCTGGCGGAGAAGGCGGGCAAACACGTCGAACTGGTGGTCGTGCCCGGAACGGACCCATACGAGGCGGCCGTCCAGACCGCCGCGCGGCTGGGATCTTCGCGCATCGTGATGGGCCTATCGCCCAAGCTCACTCCGGCCGAGCAGGGCGCGCGCGTCGGTTACTTCTGGGAGCGGCTGCCCGAGCCGCGGCCGTCCCTCTCGCTCGAGATCGCGCTGGAGGACCAGGAGAAGAACCTGTTCTTCGATCTGGGGCCGCACCCGCCGCGGCTTTGGCCCGAAGATGTCGACTTAGTTCACCGCCTCTGGTTGGAGTTGAGCGCGCGCGGACCCGGCGCGAAGCTGCATCACCGCGACATCATCGGCGTTGCGCTGCGGCGCCTGGACGCCGATTTGCACTCGACGCACGCCGCGGAGGTGGACGCCGACGTGGCACGCGAGGTCGTGCCGCGAAGCGCGGCCGTGGAGGCGTCCATTCCCGCAGCCGAGCCGTCTCCACCTGCCGGCCCAGCACGCTAAACCGGCGGGGACGCCCGGTAGAGCATCGGCGTTAAAACATGGCGATCTCGGACAGTGGCGCAAGCCGGGGCGCCCTTTGGGCCGCGTGCAGAGTCGGCTGGGGGCCCTTTGGGCGCGCCGAGTTTTCAAAAGGCCGATACGAGTCTCGGCCGCGCCCTGAGGGCGCCCGGCTTGACAGCCCGCGCCACGGGATTGTCGGAAATTGCCCTTAGTTCTAGCGCCAATGGATCGGTAGAGGGCGCGCCCCGATCACCGCCGGCACACGTCCAGACGGCCGGTCCGAGCCGCCAGACGCCTGCCCCTTCCCCGCGGCTGCGCATCGAGTTATGATTTCGGTGTACTTGTACCGAATCAGGAGGTTTTATATTTTATGATGCGGCGGATTCTAGGCGCGGCGGTTGTGCTCCTCGCCGGTTGCGGCGTGGCGGCGGCCCAAGCCGATTTAGAGGGAACGCTTTCCTTGCTGAAGGGCGCGGAAGCGCAGAAGAACGTGGATCAAATCAAGTCGCTCGCGGTGGAGTGCATCACCGGCGGGCGCAAGGATCTGGCGGACGCCAAACCCGACGAAAAAGATCGGTTGGACTTCGATAAGAGCGTCCAGGAGTACGGCGAGTACGCGCTTCTCAATGCGGCGACGCAGGCCCCCGCGGCGACGAAGGTCGATCTGCTGTCCACGCTGGAGCAGAACAGCCCGAAGAGCAAGTATCTGGAATCGGCGTATCCGATCTATCTCCAGGCGCTCAGGGACACCGGCGCCGCAGCCAAGGTCCCCGATATCGCGGAAAAGGCGCTGACTAACTTCCCGGAGGACGCCGATCTGCTCGCCACATGCCTGGATTCCGCGAGAAGCAAGAATCAGGCGGATAAGGTGCTCGCCTATGCCAACCGCCTGGTTGCGGCGGCGGGAAAAGCCACCAAGCCCGAAGGCGTCCCCGACGCCGATTGGGAAAAAACCAAGGCGTCTCGTCTGGGGATCGGCTACTTATCCAGCGGGAGCGTGCAGTTTTCTCGCAACCAGTTTATTCAGGCCGATAAGGACCTGCGCGCGGCCCTGCCTTACATCAAGGGCAACGACTCGATGTATGGGATGGCGCTGCTCTACCTCGGAGTGGCGAACTATCAGATCGGCAAGGCCACAAACCTCAAGGCCAGGGTGCAGCAAGGCGCCGATTTTTGCACGCAGTCTTCCAAGGTGAGTTGGCCACAAGCCCAGGAGGCGTGGCGCCAGGCGCAGCTCATCTCCCAGGAAGCCGCCAAGATGCGCTGACGGACGGTCTCAGCCCAACAAGCGGGCCGCGGGCTTCGCGAAGTACGTCAGGATGATGCCCGCGCCCGCGCGCGCGATGGAGGTGAGGCTTTCCATCATGGCGCGGTCGCGATCGATCCAGCCGTTGCGCGCGGCGCCGACGATCATAGAGTATTCGCCGCTCACCTGGTAGGCGGCGATGGGAACGTCGAAACGGCGGCGGGCTTCGGCGATCAGGTCCAGATAGGGCATGGCCGGCTTCACCATGATCATGTCCGCGCCTTCTTCCAGGTCCAGTTCGATTTCGCGCATGGCCTCGCGGCCATTGGCCGGATCCATCTGATAGCTGCGGCGGTCGCCGAACTGCGGCGCGGATTCGGCGGCCTCGCGGAACGGGCCGTAAAAAACCGACGCGAACTTGGCGGAGTAGGCCAGGATGGGCGTCTTCTCGAAGCCGTTCGCGTCGAGCGCCGTGCGGATGGCCGCGACGCGGCCGTCCATCATGTCCGAGGGCGCCACGATATCGGCTCCGGCGCGAGCGTGCGAAACGGCGGAACGCGCCAGCCAGTCGAGCGTGGCGTCGTTATCCACGTCGCCGTCTTTGATCAGGCCGCAGTGTCCGTGGCTGGTATATTCGCAGTTGCAGACATCGGTGATGGCCAGCAGTTTGGGCGTCTCGCGGCGGATTGCGCGCAAGGCGCGCTGCACGATGCCGTTATCGTCATAGGCGCCGGAGGCCATCTCATCCTTCGATTCGGGCAGCCCGAAGAGGATGACGCCGCCGATGCCGAGCGCGTGAATCTCGGCGCACTCCTTGACCAGCTCGTCGATGGACATTTGAAAATTGCCCGGCATGGCGCCGATTTCGCGTTTCACGCCCTCGCCGGGGCACGCGAAAAGCGGCAGGATGAACTGCGCCGGTTCAAGGCGCGTCTCGCGGACGAGGTTGCGGAGGGACTCGGTAGCGCGCAAGCGCCGCATGCGATGGACAGGAAATGACATCAAGAGAATTCTACCGCCACAGCGCGACACCGCGGCAGCGGATTGTGGCGGCGCTATCCGCGCGGATTCCGGCTTCGTCTTCGACGGCTCCGAGCCGGCCGCCCTACTTGGCCGCGGGCTTGGCCGAGTCTTCGGGTTCCGGTTTCTCCACGTAGTGCACCACCAGAGAGATCCTGCGATTCGAGGCGTCTTCGGGGGCTTCGGGCTTGCGGAGGCGCTGGTCGGCGAAGCCGCGGACCTGCGTGACTTGTTTCGGTCCCAGTCCGTTTTCCTGCATGACGCGCCGCGCGGAGTTGGCGCGATCCACGGATAGCTCCCAGTTGCCGTAGTTGCTGCGGCCCGAGAACGGCCGCGAGTCCGTGTGGCCCTCGATAGAGACGGTGTTGGGAAGCTGCCCCAGTTCCTTGGCCAGCATGGTCAGAATATCCCGCCCGTCGTTGTTCAAGTCGGAAACGCCGGAGGGGAAGAACGTGCCGCTCTCCGTTTCGAGAAGCTCGATGCACAAGCCTTCGCCAGTCACCGTCATCTGAACCTGATCCTTGAGCTTTTCGAAGCCCGGCACCTGTTCGACGCTTTTCTGCAAGGCATCCTTCAGCAAGCCCATGTTTTCTTTGCCCAGCAGAACGTTGTTTCCGCTGCCGGCTTTGGCGGTTCCGGCTTTTTTTGAAGTTCCCGAGGGGTCGTGGAAGTACCCGGCGATGGCCTTCTGCACGCTCTCGCTCGAACTCATCAGCCAGAGCACGATGAACAGCGCCATCATGGCGGTCACAAAATCCGCATAGGCGACCTTCCACGCGCCGCCATGGTGGGCCGCGTGTTCCGCCTCCCTTCTGATAATGATTGGACGCTGATGCGACATGGCTCGATGTCCCTAGGCCGCCTTCGCTACCTCAACAGGTTTGTTGCGGCAGAGGCCCTCCAACTCCTGAAAGGTCGGGCGGATGTGGCCCGGGATCGCGCGCCGGCCCGCCTCGGCAGCCATGATGGGAGGCGTGCCTTTGATGAACGACATGATCGCGAGGCGCAGAACCTGGAAATAGGCTCTTTCCTCGTAGCCGAGTTTCGATAGGTTCGAGGCCAGCGGTCCGACCAGACCGTAGCACAGCAGAATGCCGAGAAACGTTCCAACCAGCGCGGCCGCGACCTTGTGGCCGATCATTTCGGGAGGTCCGCCCAGAGCGCCCATGGTGATGACGACGCCGAGCACCGCGGCCACGATGCCGAGCCCGGGCAGAGAATCGGCCGTAGTGGTGAGCGCTGCCACCGGGAGCCCGCTTTCGTGGTGGTGGACGCTGAGATCCGATTCCATCATCTGATCGATGTCGAACGGATCGACTACGCCCGTCGTCGCGGTCCGCAGAGTGTCGCAAATGAATTGGATAACGTGAGCGTCGCCCGTGATGGAGGGGTGGGCGGAAAAGATCTTGCTCTTGGACGGGTCTTCGATATCCGCCTCCACCGCCGACAGGCCGTCCTTGCGGGCGTGATTGAACAGATCGAAAAGCATCTTGAGCGACTCCAGATAGCGCTCGCGCGTAAACGGCGATTTGCCGAACACGCGAATCACGCTGTGCAGGATCTTTTGTAAGACATGGGGCGGGTTGGCAATCAGCAACGTGCCCAGGGCCGCGCCGCCGATGATGAGCAACTCAGCCGGCTGCAGGAGCACAAGAAGGTTGCCCTTCTCCATCAGGTAACCGCCAACGATCGCTCCAAACACGACTACGATGCCTATGATCGGGAACATGTGTCGCCTCTTCGAAGTTGCATCCTCGCTCTAAACCACTACTACCGTCCCGTCGCCGTTACCCACGGCCGTTCCCAACGCCGACGTAGCTCGTAAGACCATCGCTTCGGGCGTATCGCCCGGGCAAACCACGGAGCCTCCCGCCGAAATAGCCACCGAAAGCCGGTCTCCCCACCAGGGGATCGATTCCAAGCCGGCGATGCGCAGGAGCGAGCGGGAGGCTTCCGTCATCGTGGCAACGCCCACGCCGCGCAGCAATACCATGAACTCGTCTTTCAGCCACCGGCCCGCCACATCCGATGGGCCGATGTTCTTAGCCAGCGTTTGTCCGGTTGCGGAGAGGATCGCGGCAGTGGCCGTGCGGCCATCCGCCCGGAAAACGCGGTCCAGGTTATTAATCGAGACTATGAGGACGCCGAAGGGCACGCCGGTCTGCCTGAAATCATCCAGAGCCCGCCGCAAACGACCGGCCATGGCATCGGCGTCCGGCAGCCCCGTGGCGTCATCCGCTTGCTCCGACGCAGGCGCGGATACGCGCGCCGGAAGCCCCCCAGGGAGTTCGTCGAAGCATTCCGCCGCCCCGATGATCATCCCGTCGTTATCCCGGATCGGCGTGGCGCGCACGCGGACCGGCACGCGGAAGCCGTCGCGATGGAGCGCGAACACGTCCGCTTCGCGGGAATGGCCGTCGTGCATGGTGAGCGCCAGGGGACAATTCTGGCCGCAAAGCGAGAGACCATTCGCGTCGCAATGGAGCAGAAGATTGTCCTGGCAATGACGGCCGAGCACCTCTTGCTCCAGGTAGCCCGTAATGCGAGCCGCTCCCTCGCTCCAAAGCACGATGCGGCGATCGCGATCCACTAGATACACGCCGATCGGGAGACTCCTGAGGAGTTCTTTGTAGTCCGGCTCGTGATCCTGGAACATTCCGTCTGCTCTCTTGGCATATCGGCGCGTTGGGGAAGTTCTCTAGCGGCAGGTTTTGACTTCCCGGCTGAGGGCGCGTATTCCTGGAGTTGTGGGCGCCAAATTGGGGAGGCGGACGGCATTTGCCCTGATCGGCTTCACGGCCGCCGTAGCGCAGATTACACTCATGCGCGAGCTGATGGCTGTTTTCGGCGGGAACGAAATCTCGCTGGGGCTGATGCTCGCGAGTTGGTTGCTGTGGACGGCCGCCGGCAGCGCGATCTTCGGACGGATAACGCTTTGCATGAGCCGGCCGCGGCTCTCCCTCGCGACGCTGGAGGCGCTTGCGGCGGTCGCGTTTCCTCTGACCATCCAGGCCATCCGTGCTTCGAAGACGGCCCTCGAAGCCGTGCCAGGGGAAAGCTTGGGCCCGGCGGCGGTTTTGTTGGTTTCCGTAGGAGCCTTGAGCCTTTTCTGCCTGGTTTCCGGCGCGTCGTTTGCGGCGGCGGGGCGGCTGCGCGCGATGGAGGCCGGGGTCTCCGGAGCGGACGCCACAAGCGTGGTGTATGTGTACGAATGCGTGGGCTCGGCGGCGGGAGGTCTGCTGGCGGGTGTCGCGCTGGTCCGGTTCTTCTCGCCATTCCAAATCGCCTGCGTCCTCGGAGCGCTGAATTTCATAGCGGCGGCGTACTTCGTGTTACGGCGGAAAAGGCTTCGTCTGGCCGTTGCGGCCGCCGTAGCCGCGTTCGCCTTCGCCGGTATGTTCTCGGCGGGGACGCTTCTGGACATGCGCTCGCTCGCGTGTCTGTGGCCGGGCTACCGGCTGCTGGCCGCGCGCAATTCGGCGTATGGGAACCTGGCCGTGGTTGAGTCCGAGGGCATGCGCAGCCTGTATGAGAACGGACTGCTGGAATTCCACGCGCCCGATCCGGAGGGCGCGGAAGAGGCTGTCCATTACGCGCTGCTCGAAACCCCTTCGCCACGCGCCGTTCTCATGATTGGCGGCGGGATGAACGGAAGCCTCGGGCAGGCGCTGCGGTACCCGTCAATCGAGCGGATCGATTACGTGGAGCTCGATCCGGCGGCGCTCGAATTGGCGAGCGAGTATTTTCCGGAGACCTGGAAGGCGGCCTTGGCGCGATCCGCGCGTTCACATTCACGTAACCGACGGGCGGATGTTTCTTCAGACCGTTCCCGCGTCTTTCGATGTTGTGATTGTGAATCTGCCCGAGCCGCAAACGGCGCAGTTGAATCGCTATTACACCGAAGAGTTCTTCCGCGAGGCCTCGGCGAAGCTCACGGTTGCGGGCGTGTTCTCATTCAGTCTGCCCGCTTCCGAGACCTACATTTCACCCGAGCGGGCGGAGTTCCTTCGGACGATTCTGAAAACGCTGCGCACGGTGTTTCCGGATGTGGCCGTGCTGCCGGGAGAAACGGTCCACTTCTTCGCCGCCAAGCGTGCCGGAGTTTTGGTTCGCGACGCCGATTCGTTGCTGGCGCGCCTCGGCGCACGCGGCGTCAAAACGGAGTACGTCCGCGAATACTACTTGCCGTTTCGCATGTCCCCGGAACGGGTGGCTGCGCTGGAAGTGGCGATTGCGCCGCGGCCGGAGACGCGCGTTAACCGGGACTTCGCTCCGGCTGCTTATTATTTCGATACCGTCCTTTGGACCAGCCGGTTCGGCAAAGGATACTCCACCGCGCTGCGAAGCCTGGCAAGCATAGGCTTCGGCTGGCTTCTGGCGGCGGCCGGCGCGGTTTCGGCGCTTGTCTTAGTAATGGCGTGGCGCGCGAACGGCAGAAGGAAGACATTTGCCGCGGCGTGCTGTACCTCGACCATGGGATTCACGCTGATCGGCCTCGAAGTGCTGCTGCTGCTGGCGTTCCAGGCGGCGTATGGTAGCGTGTACCAGCGGTTGGCGATCTTGATCGGCGCGTTTATGGCGGGCATGGCTTTAGGAAGCTGGCGCTCGATGACCGGTCCGGATGCGATGGGGCGCAACCAGCGCGCTCTGGCGTGGCTGCAGGGCGCGGCGGCCGTGGCCCCGCTAGCGTCATGCGCCATTCTCCCGGCGCTGGCGCGGATGCCGGCCTCGGCAGGCCAGGCGACGCTGTTCGCAGCGGCATTCCTCTGTGGGGCGATGGGGGGATTCCAGTTTCCCATTGCGAGCCGGGTGTTCTTCTCGGAGCCGAGACGCGGAGTGGGCGCGCTCTATGCATTGGACCTGGCGGGTTCCTGCGTGGGCGCGCTGCTATTCGGCGCGTACCTGATTCCCGTCGTAGGGTTCATGAGGACGGCGCTGCTGGCGGCCGTGGTGAATGTGGGGCCGGCGGCTGCGGCGATTACGGCCGCGCGCGAGAGCGGGGCCTGGGTCTCAACTGCTGGCGGTTCAAGTGGGTGGCTGCGATAATGAACCGAGGGTTCCTATGATTGAGTGGACAACCTGCGCGGCTGTCGATAGGCATCCCCAGAAGCTAAGCGGCGCCTGGGTGTTTCGGGGGACTCGCGTACCGGTTTCCGCTCTCTTTTCAAATCTAGAGGGAGGCGCCACGGTTGACGAGTTCCTCGAATGGTTTCCCGGCGTATCGCGCGAGCAGGTGAAGATAGTGCTGGAACACGCCTCTCGCAGCCTGGGTGCTCCGATAGCGGCGTGACACGCAGATTGCGCATTCTCCTCGACCACAACGAAATCGAAATTCCGTTTCACTGATTCGGCGCGATCACAACGGAGTTCCCGCGCCTAAGCTCCCAGCGGACGGCCTATCTCCCAGTGATGTCCGAAGGGGTCGGCCACGCGGCCGACTCTCCAGCCGTGTCCTTCGCTAACCGGATAGACCACGGAGGCGCCCGCCGCGCACGCCTGCGCAAAGAAAGAATCCGGGTCGGCAACCGTTAGCAAAATCCGGACGGAACTTCCTCTTAGGGTTTCCGGGCTGAAATTACCGTGCTCCGGGGATTCATCGGCGACCCAGAACTCCGAGCCGCCGATAGACAGTCTCGCTACGACGCCTCCTCCGCCCTCTAGCCGATAAACCTCGGTGGCTCCGAACGCCAACTTGTAGAATTCAACGGCGTGCGCGCTCCCGCGCACCGATAACCAAGGTGAGATTGAAGATCGAAATGAAGGATCAGATGGCATTCATCGAATCCTTCTCGCCGTATTCAGCGGCGATCATTTCGAAGACGCCGCCGAGTTCGGCCAGGGCCTGTTCCCGCGTCGGCATGAGAGCGTAGCAGCCGGGGATGGCAGGGACTTCCGCCACCCAGCCGTCCGGCTGGTTCCGGTACAAGACTACCTTGTATTCGTCAAGGCTCATTCCGTTCTTATTCTACGATAGTCATCGGAGCGTTTGAGTCTTGCACGCCGGACAATACACTTGAGGCCAGCTAAACTCGCCCGAGAACCGGTCATCTACATTCCCTTGGCTTCCCCGAACACCAACGCCGTAAACCGGAACAAATCCGAATCCGCGCTCTGCCAGGCATCGGTGTTGAGGCCCGCTTTGATACAAACCTCCTTGAGGAACTCGCCGCGATTCCATTTCTGTTCGGTAGCTACTTGAGGTAACAGCAATCCTTCGCGGCGGCCCTGGCGGATCAGCAGGCCATGTTGGCCGATCACGATTTCCTTGGTGTCCAATATGCGCCGCATGGGGGATAGAACCGATATCTCGTACTGCAGGCTTGTGAGTTCCAAAGAGTCCACGGGTTGGAAACGGGTATCTTCGGTCGCGGCGAACTTCGCCACGTCGCGGACGGTGATGTAGAGCGGCTTCATCGGCGCCACGTAGCCGATGCAGCCTCGCAACTGGCCGCGCTCGGTCAGGGTGACGAATGCGCCGCGTTCCTGATTCAGCGCTTCGGAGGCCGGTTCTGGCGGCTGGTACGTTTTGCCGGTCCGGACGGCCGCTTCGACTGACTGGCGAGCGATGGAAAGCAGCAGCGGCTTTGTCGCTCTCGGGAAGCGAGAATGGCGCCTCATCGGCCGAACCGCGGGGCGGCTTCCTCACAAACGCCACCGCTCCGTAGCCCACCACGCGGCTCTTATCGCCGATGGCCACATCGCCGGAGTTGGCGTATTTCAGAACCCTGGCCTGCGTGCCTCCGAGGCGTTCGGAGGCGATCATGGCGGCGATAATAGGCCAGCCTCCGCAGGCTTCCCAGATTTGCTGCGGGAGATTGCGCGACAGGCTGAGGTAGTCGAACTCCTCAATGCCCTTCAGAGTCTTGTGATCCATCTTCACGGCTTGGTCGTAGGTGTGGTAGTGGGAGAGGTCGGAACTGGCGACGATCAGCGTGGTGGGTGAATTCTGCAAGCAGCTTGGCGAGCGCAAGACCTAACGTGCGGCACGTATCGTAATCCTGGTTGCCCACCACGATCGGCACAATCTGAACCTGGCCGATCTCGCGCTGGATAAAGGGCAGATGAACCTCGACGGAATGCTCGAGCTTATCCGGCGCCGGCGTGTGGCCGGCGCCCGAGAGGCGTGATGGAACTGCCATTGGCGAGTTTGGCGGCGAATGCGCGATCTACGGGAACCTGGCCGAAGGGCGTCGTGTAGGCTGAGCCATCGTAAACGGAGGCGAAGTTGAAAGCTTCGTAGTGTGACGGCGCGATAATCACGACGCGGTCGATTTTCTTACCTTTGACCGCGGCCCAGGAGTAAGCGGCCACCTGTCCTGCGTATTCGTAGCCCGCGTGCGGGACGACGATCGCCACCGGGTCGAGCGGCTCCTGCTTGGCGTTGGCCATAAAGCCGTCGATCATCTGTCCCAGTAATTTCGGATCGGACGGATAGAATCCCTGGCCCGGCGCTCCCGCTACCGCCATGGGCCGGACCTTGGGAGTCTGGCTGACGCCCGCCTTGCCGCATTGCGCCAGGGCTACGCACGCCAGCGTGGCGCACGCGAACGACCAACGGGGAATCCTCATGCTTGTAGCGCTCCTTCCCACATGCCCGGAATGGGCGTTTGGCAGAACTGGCACTTGCCTTTATCGATATGGAACGCGCGGATCGTGAATCCGTTGCGTTCCACCACCACCCGCCGGCACTTAGGGCACCGCGTGTTTTCGGCCGGATGCCCGGGAACGTTGCCGATGTAAACGTAGTTGAGGCCTTCGGCATCGCCAATGGCTTTGGCCCGTTCGAGTGTCTCGACGGGCGTGGAGGGCAGGTTCTTGAGCAGGTACTCGGGGTGGAAACGCGTGAAGTGGACCGGAACATCGGGGCCGAGCTCCGTTTTCACCCAGCGCGACATCCCGCGGAAATCCTGGTCGGAGTCGTTGAGCGTCGGAATGACCAGGTAGACGATTTCGTTCCAGACTTTTTGCTTGCGTATGGCCACGAGCGTGTTCTGGACGGGTTTTAGTTCGCCGTTGACCACTTCCTTGTAGAACTTCTCCGTAAAGCCTTTGAGATCGATTTTGATCGCGTCCACGCGGCGGCACATCTCGGCGAGCGGGTCCTGCTGGATGTAGCCTCCGGAGACCACCACGCTGCGTACGCCCGCCGCGCGGCCGGCGTCGGCGCAGTCCAGTACATACTCGCAGAAGACCGTTGGCTCGCTGTAGGTGTAAGCGATGGAAAAACAGCGATTGTTGCGCGCCAAAGCGGCGAGGTTCTGCGGCGGGATGTAATCGGCGTGCACCTGTTCGGGGCGCGATTGCGAGATGTCCCAGTTCTGGCACATCTTGCAGTTCACGTTGCAGCCGGCGGTGGCTACGGAGAATGCCAGAGTGCCGGGCGCGAAGTGGAAGAGCGGCTTTTTCTCGACCGGGTCTACGTTGGCGGCGCAGACTCGCGAGTGAACCAGCGTATAGTATTTGCCTTCGCGGTTCTCGCGTACGCCGCAGTAGCCGCGCTCCTGATCGTCGATTACACATTCACGAGGGCACAGCTTACACTTGATCTTTTTGTAGGACTGCTTCTCGTAGAACTTGGCTTCCTGGATGAAGCGGGCGTCGCTCGGCGTGGCTGCGGCTGCACCGCGAATCGCGCATGCGCCGAGGCAGGGGAGAGTCGCGAGTTCGAGGAACCGGCGGCGGTCGAGGCCCGCGTGGGGCAGGCTGATAGCCTGCGGCGGGTTGGCAACCCGCCTCTGCTCGCCAAACTGACCCGCGCCGCCCCTCATGATCGGCAACCTACACCTCCACCTTGTCGATGCGCGCCGGATCGTCCATGCCCAGCTTGTGTTGCGCGTCGGCCGCTCGGGCGATGTAGGTTGGCTCGCGCTTGGCGGCTTTCAACGTCGGCAACCCGTGTTCGGCCCGCTGTTGCTCGATGATCCGCCATCCGGTAGCGTCGAGCGCTACGGGATCGCGCGACGCCATCAACCCGTTAAACGGCCAGGACCAGTGCGGCATGTACGACGGGCCGCCTTCGTACTGCGGCGCGATGGCGTCGCAGATGGTCAGACGCATTTTCTTGCGTACGGCGGGAAGCGCGTTGACATCGGCGACGTATGGGTCGCCGTTATCGATGTGGTACTTGTTCGGATTGTGGATGGCGCCGAACATGT
Organism: Terriglobia bacterium; assembly: GCA_963783505.1. GTDB lineage: Bacteria > Acidobacteriota > Terriglobia > Bryobacterales > Bryobacteraceae > BOG-224. The sequence continues at coordinate 204,879 of CAWAOP010000035.1, forward strand.
TCTTCAGCGCCATAGTGACGCCCACGATGCCGTGGTCCTTCAGCACCGGAAGGTTGATGACGGCGTCGCAGGTTCGCGTGAGCGTTTTCGAAAGCAGGCTTCCGATGGAACCCGAGATCGTGAGATCGCTTTCGTACCCCGCGTCATCGTTCCCGATGAACCGGACGCCGTCGCGCCGCGCGCCCACCGGGAATCCGGCGTGTTCGAAATCGGCATTAAGCCGGTCCCAAACGACGATCTTATTCGCGGCGACGCCCGCCTGCCGCAACCGTTCGCAAACGGCGTCGACAAGAACCGGGTTGGTGGATGCTCCGCGTCCCGAAAGACAATTCACCTTCAGGCCGACCGTCTCGCCGGGCCGCACGATCCGCTTCCAGCCCTCCAATGGAGAATCGCAATCGCAGACGGACTGAATCGACGCGGTCGAGAAGCGTCAGCAGACGCGCGGAATCGGCGGACCCGCCCACGGGACGCAGGGAGGCATCGCGGGCAATAGCGACGCGGGGCCTTTCGGCGGCAGGCGCACAACCGGCCAAAGCGCCTGTCACGCCAAGCCGTACTAAGTAACGCCGGCTGGGCAGAACTGGAGATCCGCCCCACTGGGTAGCTCCCCCTCGCATAACGGATATACCGATTCCGTTATAGCACTTGGCAGGACGGGCAAGAGCCATGAACCGGGCCCAAAGACCAAGGGCCAGGGGAGCGGAGCCGCCCCGTCCTGGATCTGGATTCATCGACAAATCTGGCAGGAATGCTATTATTGCCGTATGGAACAATTCTCTGCCGTTGTTGAGAAATCTGGCAGGATACTAGTCCCGGTAGCTATTCGGCGCAAACTTGGAATCCGCGAGGGAGAGAGCGAGCTGATCGTTCGGGTCGACGATTCCGGGCTCTCCCTGAATACAAGGCGGCAGGCGCTCAAGGGAATACGGGCGCGGCTGCGGCAGTACATTCCCGAGGGCAGCGACCTAGCAGGGGAGCTGATCGCGGAGCGCCGCCGGGAGGCGAAACTGGACGAGCGAAAGTGAGCCGAGAGCGGCTGTTCCTGTGGGACGCTTCCGCCGTGCTTGCGCTGCTGCTTGGGGAGGCGGGCGCCGAGCGCGTCGAAGAGACTATCGATGGCGCCGCCATCCACACGGTGAATCTCGCCGAAGTGGTGGCGAAGCTGGCGCGGAAAGGCGTGCCGGCCGGCGAGGCGCGGGATCTCCTGGATGAGCTGGCGCTCGATGCCGTCGATCAGTTGAGCGTGGATGAAGCCTGCGCCGCGGGAGAATTCCACGCCGCGGGGCGCGAATGGGGCCTGTCGCTCGGCGATGCGGTGTGCCTCGCATTTGCCAGCCGCAACGGAATGACGGCGGTGACCTGCGATCGCGCGTGGATTGCGGCGGGCGAGCGCCTGGGCGCGAAGGTGATGTGCGTCCGTTAGGCTCACGGCGGCATGAAGCCTGAGTGTATCGCGGGATAACAGCGGTGTCGCAGTCCCCGGGACCGCGTTCTATTTGGAGCGGGCCGCGCCTTTGGCACGGACCGTAAGTTCGATGGGCGTCCCCTCGAAGCCGAATCGTTTGCGGATCTGGTTCATCAGGTAGCGCTCGTGCGAAAAGTGCAGCGGCGCCCGCCGGTTGGTGAATAACACGAAACTGGGCGGACGGATGGAGTGCTGCGTCATGAACAGGAGCTTCCGCTCTTCGAAGTGCAAAGTCTCCACGAAGCGGTTGAGTTCGGCGGTCGGGATTCGCCGTGAAGCCGATTCGTAGCAGCGGCGCACCAACGGGAATAGAGACTGGACGCCCACGCCCGTCATGGCCGACATGTAAACGATGGGTGCATAATCCAGGAACTTGCAATCGTCGCGCAGGTCTTCTTCGAACTTCCGTTTCGAGTGGCCCTTCATGAGGTCCCACTTATTCACGCAAACCACAATGGCGCGGCCGCCTTCGTGGGCGTATCCGGCGATGGTCGCGTCAAGCGCCACCACGCCTTCCGATGCGTCCAATTCCAGCAGGACCACATGCGCCATACGGATGTTGCGGCGCGCCATCACGACGCTCAGTTTCTCGGCAAGCAGCTTCGTTTTTCCCTTGGCTCGAATGCCCGCCGTGTCGATGAAGACATAGTCCACGCCATCGCGAGTTACCGTTTCATCGACGGCGTCGCGCGTGGTTCCGGGAACGGGCGAGACGATGGCGCGGTCTTTCCCGGTCAGTGCGTTCAGCAGAGTGGATTTGCCTACGTTGGGGCGGCCGATGATAGCGACCCTGATGGTCTCGCGCGCCGGCGCCTGCTCGGTAGCCTCGTTCACGGGAAAGCCGGCTGTCACGTGATCGAGCAGCGCATCGACGCCCAGTCCGTGCTCCGCCGAAATGGGGAACAGGTCCGGGATTCCCAGCTCGTGAAACTCCTGCGCGAGTTCCTCTCGCGAGGCCGTATCGGCCTTGTTGACGGCCAGCGCGACAGGCTTGCCCAGACGCCGAAGCAGTTGAGCCAGGTCCCGGTCCGAGCGGGTCAGTTCGCTGCGGCCATCTACGACGAAAATGATGTGCGCGGCGTGAGCGAACGCAGCCTCGGCCTGACGCAGAATCTGCGTCGCGATGTGCTCGGGATCGTTTACGAGAATTCCCCCGGTATCGACTACTTCGAAGCGGCGGCCGAGGCGTTCGACAAGTCCATACATGCGGTCGCGCGTAATGCCCGGTTCATCGGTGGTAATGGCGCGCCGCTGCCCCGTGATCCGGTTGAACAGTGTGGACTTGCCGACATTCGGCCGCCCCACGATGACCACCGTGGGGAGGGATTCCGGCATGGCTCTCCTATGATAGCAGCAGGGGGAATTACATTCTCTGGCGCGAAGGGTCGAGGAGTCGGAGGCCGGGAAATAGCTTGCGGTAGAAACCTCGATCGCGCGAGAGTAATTGATTCGCTTGTGTGACCGCGTGAGCGCCAATCAGGAAGTCCGTCAGGATGCGGGTGCGCCGGCCGCCCGATTGCCGGTACTTCTTCCAAATTCGGCTGGCCAGGAAGAGCGCAGACCTGTCGAGCGGTTCAACCGCGATCCCGTTATCGCTTAAGAACTCGTCGCATCGGGCCTGCTCCACGAAGTGGAAGCACAGCTCGGCGTACGCCATGTCGGACATCACCAGCGGACCGGCGGCAGCGGCTTCCTCGACAGCCCGCAGCGAAAGCGCGGAAAACTTCTGGTCGGCCTCGAGGAGATCCACCAGCACGTTCGTGTCGATAGCGGTGATCATCGTCCGCGAATGTCTTCTATGAACTCATCCACGGAGGAGTATCCGAGCTCTGCCAGACTTCCTTTGCAGTAGCCCACCCACTTCCCGAAGTTCGACTTGCGCGGCGTCGTTCTCAGCGTGATCTCGCCGTTGACAACCGCGAACTCCACTTCGGCGTTCGGTCCGATCCCAAACTTCCGGCGGATCTCCTTCGGAATAGTGACCTGACCCCGCTCACCGACTTTCATACTCCACAGTATGACTCGGGATTCCGGCCTGCGCAATGTGCGCCCAGCGTGCCTTTACTCCCCAACCGGCCCCACTCCCAGCGCCTTCATCTTGCGGTACAGATTGCTGCGCTCCAGGCCGAGCAGTTCCGCGGCGCGGCTCACGTTGCCGTGCGTCTCCTCCAGTTTCTTGAGGATGTACTCGCGCTCGGCGGCTTCGCGAACTTCCTGCAAGCTGCGAAAGCTCTGCGCCTGCCGGTCCGCGGGACGTCTGGCGGCCTGTAATTGAATGTGCTTCGCATCGACGCGCGATTGCGGGTTCATGATCACGACGCGCTCAATCAGGTTCTTCAACTCGCGGACATTGCCGGGCCAGTGATATTCGGAGAGCGCTGCGTAAGCGTCCGGAGTCAGCTCTTTGGGCTTGCGCCCGTAAGCCGTCGTGAACTCGCGCAGAAAATGATCGGCGAGCAGAGGAATATCTTCGCGGCGGTCGCGCAAAGGCGGCACGAAGAACGGCGCCACGTTGAGCCGGTAGAAAAGGTCTTCGCGGAAATTGCCGCTCTCGATTTCCTTCTCCAGGTTCTTGTTTGTGGACGCCACCACGCGCGCATCCACCTGCACGGATTCGGGGGCGCCGACGGGCTCGAAGCGCTGCTCGTCGAGCACTCGTAGCACCTTGGCCTGCGTGCGCAGGCTCATGTCGCCGACTTCATCCAGAAAGAGCGTTCCGCCATCGGCCTTGCGGAATTTTCCGACTTTGTCTTCAGCCGCTCCGGGGAAGCTCCCTTTAACGTGGCCGAACAAGTCGCTTTCAATCAGCGCTTCGGGTATGGCCGCGCAGTTCACCTCTACGAACGGCTCGGCGGCGCGCGGGCTCATGGCGTGAATGGCGCGCGCCACAAGTTCCTTGCCGGCGCCGCTTTCGCCGAGGATCAGCACCCGGCCGTTCGTTCCGGCCATGAGGGCGATTTGTTGGCGGAGCGCCTTGATGGGCACGCTCGCGCCGATGATGCGGTAACGCGCGCTCGAATCTCCGCGCAGGCGGCTGTTCTCGATCGCCAGCCTGCGATTGGCCAAAGCGTTCTTGACGACGACGGCGACCTTTTCGATCGACAGCGGTTTTTCCAGGAAATCGAATGCTCCGAGCTTGGTGGCCCGCACTGCCGCTTCGATGCTTCCATGCCCGGAGATCATCACTACGACGGGGCGCTCGGCCGCGGGCATGGCCTGAATGCGCGCCAGCAGGTCCATGCCATCCATGCCCGGCAACCAGATATCGACCAACGCCAGCTCGAACTCGCCCCCGGGAAGCGTCTCCAGGCACGCTTCGGCGCTCTCGACCGCGGTGACATCGTAGCCTTCGTCTTCCAGCACTCCGCTCAGCGAAGACCGTATGGCTGGCTCGTCGTCTACGATAAGAATGCGTTGCGGCCTCATTGCTGCACCCAATTCATAGCGTACCAGTGATCCGCCGCTGATCCGTCCATAGCGCCACAAGAAACCCACCGCAGAGTCACTGAGACGCAGAGTTTTCTTGAGTTCTCCGCGATCTCTGCTCCCTCGGCTGGCGAACCTGCACGGTGAGAGGATACTTCAGGAAGGTCTTGCACGTTTTTGGCGGCTTGTGGACGCGCTCCGCGCCCAGGGGGCACTTGGCAGAGGCCGCGGAGGGTTTCTAATTTGGTTGTTCTCGGCGTCTCCGCGCCTCCGCAGTGAAGCTGGTTTTCCCCTAGCGGACGGATTACGGGCCGCGCGGATCCTCCGCCTTCGGAGAGAATGGAGTCTGTACGCGATGCAGGAAGAGAAGCGCTACAACGCGGAGAAAAGCCGGCGGAGTCTTGCGATCGCGCTAACCGCGCTGGCCGCACTCTGCATTCTGGCGTATGCGCCGTCGCTGCGGTTGCCTTTGCTGGAGGATGATTACCCGAACCTCTGGCTCTCTCTGATTTACGGAACGCCCCACGCGGTTTCTACCATACTGCACGACGGCTTCCTGCGTACGCGCGCCACCAGCCACTGGACCATGTATCTGCTGTGGCGCATCGTGGCGATGAACGCATGGGGCTATCGAATTGCCAGCCTCGCGCTGCACATCGCCAATACCTGGCTCCTGTACTTCCTGGCGCTGAACTGGCCGCGCATGAGGCGGGCCGCGCTTTGGGCCGCCGCGTTTTTCGCGATCCATGAAGGCCATCAGGAAGCGGTCATGTGGTTCTCGGCCATCAATGAGCTGCTGATGTTCCTGTTTGGGGCGGGAGCGGTGCTGTGCCACATCGAGGCCGGACGAAGCGGCAAACGGCGCTGGGCGCTGGAATTGGCGGGCGTTTTGTTGTTCGCGTTGGCGCTCGTTTCCAAAGAGTCCGCGGTCATCTTCCTTCCGCTGATGTGGCTTCGAGGTTCGGAGGGAAACCGGAGGCGGATTCCGCGCGGACTGTATCCATACGCCGCCTTGGTTCTATTTGATGTGGCGCTGATCGCAGGCACGCGCGCCTCGTCCCCGCGCTTTACGGATGGCAGTTTCGCGGTGACTGCTCTGTTCTGGCGTACGCTCCCGGCCAACGCGATTCGCTTGTTGTGGATTTGGGGCTGGCTCTCTGGAATCGCGATTGCGTTTGCGCGCGACCTAAAGCTGGTTCGCAACGCGTCGATCGCGCTGGCGTGGCTCGGCATCGCTCTCATCCCGTACAGCTTTCTGACCTACTCCGCGCGCATACCCAGCCGCCAGCTTTACCTGGCCAGCGCGGGGCTTAGTTTGATGGTCGGGCTTGCTCTCGATTGGCTGTGGTCGAATCGTTCCGTGCGAAGGGGATGGATCGCGCTGATCCTGGTGGCGCTGCTGGCGCACAACCTCGGAATCTTGTGGTTCAAGAAGTACGGGCAGTTCGAGGAAAGAGCGCAGCCGACCGAGCAGCTCATCGCATTCGCGCGCCGGAACCCCGGGCCTATATGGGTCCAGTGCTTTCCCAGGATTCCGCTAGTCGCGCAGGGCGCGGTCTACATGGCGCTGGACCGACCGTTCTCGGACTTGGTGTGGTCCCAGGCGGAAGCCACGGAACGGGGCGTCACGGCATCGTTTTGCTATCAGGGCCGCTAAGGGTCGGTGCGCCATGGAGACTCGCACACTGCGGAGCCGGTTCACGACCGTCGGGTCTCCGCGCCCTTACGGTCGCGGCTCGGCTCGAAGGCGCGCTGGATTATGCGGGGCGCAGTAATGGGAGTTACGCCGCCGTCCGTCCGGCCGCATTGTGATCGGCGGCCGTCTCTGCTTCGGCCGTCTCCGTTTCCAGAATCGCCGGCAGTTCCACGATAAAGCGCGCGCCTACGGGCTGATTGTCTTCCACCCTGATCTGGCCGCTGTGCTCGGCCACGATGTGGCTGACGATCGCCAAGCCCAGGCCGGTCCCGCGGTTCTTGGTGGAGAAGTACGGAAGGAACAACTTTTCCTTATCCTCGGCGTCGATGCCGCGGCCCGTATCGGCGACGACGAGTTCGATGGTTTCGGCGGTGGCCGCGCGAGTCGAGACGCTCAGCTCCTTTACCAGCGCATCCTGCATGGCTTCGGCGGCGTTGTCCACCAGATTCACTACCACGCGCCGAAACTGTTCGCGGTCCAGATTCACGGCGGGCAAGCCCGGCGCCAGATCGGCGCCGATTTCGAGGCCATCGAGCCTTCCGTGGAAAACCATCAGCGCTTCGTTCACTACTTCGTTGAGATCCGAGCGCACGGGCTGGCTGGAAGGGAAGCGCGCGAACTGAGAGAACTCATCCACCAGAGTCTTCACCGATTCGACGGAGTGAGATATCGTGGCGGCGCATTCGTTCACAATTCGCGCCGTGGCCGGAGGCAGTTCGAGCCGGCCGAGTTGCCTGGCGATGCGCTCGGCCGAAAGAGCTATCGGCGTGAGAGGATTCTTGATTTCGTGCGCCACCCGGCGCGCCACCTCGTGCCACGCCTCGGCCTTCTGAGCGCGCAGCAATTCCGTAACGTCTTCCAGCACCACCACGAAGCCGGAAGTCAGTTTCTCCTCAAGCGCCGCCACAGTGACTTCAAGCTGAAGCTTGCGATTCGCCCCTGCAAACTCGATCTGGGCCGACGCGCCTCCCGTCCGGCGGGCGCGCTTCATCAGCCGGCGGATCACGGCCGCGTCGTCGCGAGAAAACAGGTCTTCGAGACGCTCGGCGCGGGCCGCCTGGTTCGCCGGGAAGATTTTGCCCAGCGCGCGATTGACGCTCGTAATCGCTCCATCCGAGCGGACCGAGATCACCCCCGTCGGGATGCTTTCGAGAATAGCTTCGGTGAAGCGGCGGCGGCGGTCCAGTTCCTGGCCGCCGGCTTCCAACTCGCGGGTCATCTGGTTGAAGCTGCGCACCAGCGTCCCCATTTCGTCCGCCGCCCGCACATCCACCCGGTAGGCCAGGTTGCCGCTCCGCACCTGTCCCGCGCCTTCCAGCAATGCGGCGATCGGGACGCTGATCTGTCTCGCCAGGATCAGCGCGATCCACGTGGTGAGGTAAAGCACGAACATGGCGATCAGCGCCAGCAAACCGGTATACTGCCTGCGCACATCCTTGCTGCGCTGGTTCATGCCGGCCCACTCGTCCTGAAGCTTCTTGATTTCGGCTTCGGTGCGCGCCTCGTCCACCGGGACGGTGTCTTCCAGGGCCAGGAAGCCGATCGTCCTGGAACCGTCTTTAGCTCGTACCGCGTGCTGCAGAGTCCTGCCCGCGCCTTCCGGCGGCTTTGGCGCCCTCCAGGCATCCAGCGGCATGGTTCCGTTAGCAGGCAAGACCGTGGCGGAAAGCAACTCCTGTTCCCGGCAGAACCGCTCCAGGAATCCGGGCGAGCGCACGCCATCCACGAGCAGCTTTCGCGTCTCGGGTTGCGCGGCAAGCAACTTCGCTTCTTCCACCAGTTCGTGACTGATCTGGTCCTCCAGTTCGCGCGCCGCGGTGACGAACAATTGGAGCTGGTTCTGCGCCGGCGCGTTGAACCACACCTTCACGTTGTAGTTCAGAACCTCGTATCCCCAGAGCACGAGGAAGAACACCGGAACGAAACTCAGAGCCAGCGCGCCCGCGAGCAGCTTGGTTTTGATGCGCGAGCCTTCGCGGTTGCTCTGCCGCTCGATATACAACTTGATGCCGGTGCGGATCAGAATCCAGCCGAGCGTAACCATCAGAACGAAAAGAAGGATGGAGGTTGCCCACAGGATCAAGGTGGTCTCGGGCTGCGCCTCGGTCGGGCGAAGCCGGAACGATCCTTGCCAGATCACCAGCAGCGCCGAGAGGATCAGCAGCACGCCCGCGGACCCGTAGAGCAGACGCTTTCGCATGTCGGATGCCTAACCCGATTATAAGGGCCGGTTGAGACATAAGGCCCGGACGATTCGCCTCGTCCGGAGTTTGCGAGAATTGTACCGAAGGCCTCCGATGTTCCGTCCGCGCATCATCTCCGTCGCGCTGGTTTGCCTCGCCGCGGTCTGGGCGCGAAGAATCGATTTGGGCGGCTGCGGGACGTCGCGCGAGACCCCGGTGGAACGGCAGTTCTTCCATCGCCAGGCTCTGCGCCAGCGGGCCCGCGCCGCGCCGTTGGCTTTGAGCGCTCAAGCGGCCACTACTGGCGACCGCGATATCGGCAACGTTGCCATCATCGAGGACACGAACGGCGTTGTCTCAAGCTTGGACCCCTTCAATCTGGGTGGAATGACTTTGGCCTTCGCGCCTTCTTCCTCCGCTGCCACGGACTATCAGTACTCTCTGGCGGTTCAAGTCTACGATTCGGCGGCGGCGTCCGGCGGATCGCCCCTCGTGGCGCTGGACGACGACGATAGCCGCCTCATTTCGCTGCCTTTCGCCTTCCCGTTCTTCGGCGTCCCCTACAACTCGCTCTACGTGAACTCGGACGGCAATCTCACCTTCAACGCCGGCGACAGCGCCAGCACCGACCGTTCGCTCGGCCGCATGACCGCCGGCCCGCCGCGGATTTCGCCGCTCTTTACGGATCTGAACCCGGCGCAGACCGCCGGCGGCGTGCGCGTCTATTCGGATTCGAATCACGTGGTGGTGAGTTGGATAGCCGTGCCGGAGTACTCGGCCACCGGTGGCGGCATCCCGGAAACCTTTCAGGCGACGCTCTACCCCAGCGGCCGGATCGCGTTCTCCTACTCAAGCATCGACCCAAACGTCACGGCCGTGGTGGGAATCTCCCCTGGCAATCTGGCCGGCGTCACCACGCTGGTGGACTACCGTACGGAAGCCACGGGCGATTATTCGGCTACCGTTGCCGAGTGGTTCGCAACCGGTCCGAGCATTGATATCGTTACCGTCGCTCAACGCTTTTACCAGACTCACGACGACGCCTACGACTATCTCGTGATCTACAACAACGAGAATATCGCGGCGTACAACGATGCGCTGGCCTATGAGACCACCGTGCGTACCACAGGGACCGGATATGGCGTCGCACCGTTCGACTCGGGCCAGCTATACGGCTCAACCTCGCGGTTGAAGTCCGTACTGAACATGGGCCCGCTGAACCAGTATCCGGTCGATCCCACGCAGGAGGCTGTGTTTGGCAGACCGGGCGATTCCGCGCTCTCGATTCTTTCGCACGAGTCCGGGCACCTGTTCCTGGCCTTCGCCAGCATCCAGGATCCGCAAAACTCCGCAAGCAGTCCCATGCTGGGTTACCAGAATGCGCACTGGAGCTTTTTGTACGACTCGGAAGCTTCGTTCCTGGAGGGCGAACAAATACTGGACGGTGGACATAACGCACAGCCATACGAGTTCATCACCGCCTCCACGGTTAGCCGGTACTCTCTGCTGGACCAATACCTGATGGGCTTCAGACCGCCCGCGGATGTGCTGGATACTTTCGTGGTCCAGAATCCTAACCCGGCCTACTCCGCCCTGGGCCATCCGCCGGCCAGTCCGGTAGGCTTCAATGGAGGCCGTCTCAACGTGCAAATCGGAAGTCTTACGCAGACGATGGGGCGGCGCACTCCGGATTCAACGGTTGCGCAGCGGCGCTTCCGGTTTGCCTTCATCCTGGTGGTCCCGCAGGGGTCGAGCCCGTCATTGAACCAGTTGAACAACCTTCAAGCGCAGTTCCCGCTCTACTATGCCGCCGCGGCGGATAGCAATGCCTCGGCGGATATTACGCTTGCCCGCGGCATGAAGTTGTCGCTGTATCCCGCGGCGGGCATAGTGACGGGAACCCAGGCCATGGCCACCCTGACTTTGAGCGCTGCGCCGCCGTCGGATCTCACGGTCACTCTCCAAGCTCCCAACGGCCATGCCACCGTCCCCGCGTCCATCGTGATTCCGGCGGGAACCGCTACGTACAGCTTTCCGGTGAATGGCATCTCGACGGGCGTGGAAGAGATCACCGCAACGCCTTCCGGCGCGTATGAAACCGCGTATGCGCGAGTTCAGGTGGCGGCCGCATCCACGCTGAAGCTGGCCGTGGTCTCGGGCGATAACCAGCCATCGCCGTCGGGCGGGGCGTTGGCGAAACCGATCGTCGTGCAGGTCACGGACATTAACAATCTGCCGTATATTGGCGCGCCCCTCACAGCGACTGCGTCCGGCGATGGAAGTGTCTCTCCGGCTTCCGTCGCTACGGATTCCCTGGGCCAGGCTGCCTTTGCCTGGACGCCTGGCAGCGCGGGTGTGAGCCAGTTGACGCTGGCGCTCACCGGCGCGCCTTCCGTCAATGTGAAGGTTCTGGCGGGTCCTAAGGCGGCATCGATTACGTCCGTTGTAAATGCCGCTTCGGGCGAGTCCGGCGGAGTGGCGGCCGGTTCCCTGGTCTCCATTCAGGGGCTCAACTTGGCGGGCGGAGTGACGCAGGGCCTGGCGGCGCAAGGCGCCTGGCCGTTCAGCCTTGGCGGGGTGAGCGTCAGTCTGGCCGGAGTCCAACTGCCGCTGTACTATGTGAGCGACGCCGGCGTAAGCCTCTATGTGCCGCCGTCCGTGCCGGTGGGCGCAGCCACTCTAAGTCTTACCTCGTCCACCACGGACACCGCCGCGGTCTCTGTGGTCGCGGCGCAGCCTGCCATTTTCCCCGGAGCCATACTGCTCGCGGGAACGAGCGTAAACGCTACCACCACTGCCGTGCACGCAGGCGATTACATCGAGATCTACTGCACGGGTTTAGGGCCGTTGGCAACCTACGGAAATCTGCAATGGACGGTGACCACGCCGCAGGTGTTCGTCGGGCCGGTTTCGGCGCCTGTGATCTTTAGCGGCCGTGCGCCAGGATTCCTGGGCCTCAATCAGGTGGATGTTCAGGTCCCGGCTGGTCTCGCGGCCGGAGCGCAGCCGGTAACGATCCTGTTGGGTGGCTTACACAGCAACTCGGTGAGTATTCTGGTGCAGTAGCGGGTTGAAGCCCAATACTGTTCATTTAACGCCGTGGCGCGGGCTGTCAAGCCTGCAGAGCCGAGATCGTCTCGGCTTTTCTTCCGGCGCATCGCCTAAGTGAACGGTATTGGGCTGAAGCCGGAAGCCCTTCGGTTACCTCAGCGCACGCCGGGTATGAGTTCGATGCTATCGATGTAGCCGATGACGGCTACGTCGATGGGCGAGGGAACCGGAGCGCCGACGGCTGTCATGGCGGCGAAACCGTCCGTGGCAATCAGCACCCGGTCGCCCGCGCCCGCGTCCACGGCATCCAGCGCCACGAGCGGATCGCCGCGGTCCGATCCATCCAGGTTCAGCGGCTGCACCAGCAGCAGCTTGTGGCCTTTGTGGCTCGCGTGCTTGTGCGTCGCCACCACCTCTCCGACCACCCGCCCGATCAGCATGACGCATCCTTCGCGGACTTGGAGCGTTTCGAGGCGCCCTTTGCGCGCGGCTGCCGGGCCGCGTCCGGTTTCGGCGCCGAAGCCGGCTCGATGCGAACGCTGTCCACGATTCCCACGATGGAAGCGTCCGAAGGAGTCTCCTGCGGCAGAAATGGGAACGACGCTTCCTTGCTGCGCACCCAATAAATGAGATCGCCCGTACGCGCGCCGCTCGAATCGGTGCACACAATTCGCCGCCCCGAGGCTTCCAGATTTCTATTCACCGGCTGGACCAGGAGCAGCCGGATGCCTTCCAAGCCAGGGTCTTTCACGGTCGCCCAAACGCAGCCCACCACGCGGCCCAGGAACACCGGGCTACTCCAACTGCACGCCGTCGACGATGCCCACGATGGCCGTATCGACCGGCGTGTCCTTACAGCCTTCGGCCATGCGCGCGCTGCTGCCCGCCACGGCGAGGACTCGTTCGCGGTAGCCGGCGCCGACGGTATCGACGGCGACCACGTAGCCCGCCTCGTCGTTTCCCTCCGGCGAGACCGGCTTAAGAATCAGAAGTTTGCGGCCTTCCAGACGCGGGTCTTTCCGCGTGGCGACAACCGTACCTACGACGCGCGCGAGGATCATGACCGGCTCGCTTCGCTACTTTCCGCCCTGCGGCTCGGGCTTGCCGATCGGCAGCATGTCTTCCAGGCTCTGATGAGGGCGGGGGATCACGTGAACGGCAATTAGCTCGCCAACCCGCCGGGCCGCGGCGGCGCCTGCGTCCGTCGCTGCCCGGACCGCGGCCACGTCGCCGCGCACGAGCGCGGTCACGTAACCGGAGCCGATCTTCTCCCAACCCACAAGCGTCACTTTGGCGGCCTTTACCATGGCATCCGAGGCCTCGATCATGGCCGTGAGGCCGCGCGTTTCAATCATTCCCAGCGCTTCACCCATGTTGCATTCTCCGCGGATTCCGATTGTATCAGTTGGCAGCGGTCGCCTTTCAGCCATCAGCTTTCGGCGGTCAGCCGTCAGCTATCGGCAATCAGCTATCAGCAGCGAAGGGATGCCGCTCAGGATGCTCGGGAAGTCGAAACCGACGGACGCTGTAAGTCCATGGCTGGGCGCGGAGGAGCTGAAAGCTGATCGCTGACCGCTGAAAGCTACTTCACTTCCAGACCGTACTCGCGGTACAGCTTTTTGTCCTCGGATGAGACGCGTACAAAGTAGAGGCCGGCTGCAAGCGGCGGAATAGGCACGCTTCCGCCAGTCGGCGAAAGCGATGCGTGCGCCATCTGTTTGCCGCCGCTATCCACCACCTCAAGCGCATAGATGGGCGCTGCGGGGATGCCGGTCAGATCGGGCTCCAGAATGAGCGGCGCGTTCGCCGGCGCGGCGTTTCCAATGTCGCTTCCGCGCATGGCCGTCAGGTGGACCGTGTACGTCGCCAGCGTCACCGGACGGGGGCGTCCGGAAAAGAACAAGAGCGCCGATAGGGCAAGAACCGCCAAGCCGGCCGCCACCGGGGCCCAAGCCGGAAGTGCGGTCCACCACTGCCGCGCCGCCTCCCAAGCGCTCCGCTGCTCGCTGGGCCGCGCCTCGGTCCGGAGCCTGGTGGCCGCCTTGCGCATCGCCGCCACATAGAAATCGCTTTCTTCAACGCGCGCGCGGCAGGCTCCGCAAACCAGGAGATGGTCCTCCCATCGCTCCGATTCGTCCGGGCGCAGGTCGCCCATGGAATATCGCTCGAAGTCCTCGTCTCGCAAGTGCTCCTCAGACCCAGGCATTGCCATATACGATTGTGTACCAACCCCTCTGAAAATAAAAGTACCCTGATGGCTCTCATTTTCTCAGAATTAGCTGGAATATCACTCAGCCGAGAAAGAATTGAGCCGAAGACGTCATGGACAAGCCAGGGGCCGGGCGGCGAACTACGCGTCGCAGCATAGGGAGGAAGATAGAGGTTTATGGACCTTCGCCTGTCAAAGTATGGCGCCGCGTCGGTTACGCCGTCGCCGGTGAGCCGGCTGATGTCGGCTTTTGTCGCCGATTTCCGGGAAGGAGTGGATATCGACCTTGGCGTAGGCTACGTCAACGAGAAGACCATACCCATCCCGTTGCTTACGGAAGCGATGCAGGCTGTAGCGGGCGATCCCGTTGCGTATCGCCAGGCCTTCAATTACGGCGGCCCGCATGGCTCGCCGAATCTGTTGGCGGAAATTCGGCGGTTTCTCTCGCGTCCCGGAATCGAAGGGCTGGACGAAGCCACGCTGGAGCGCAAACGGATGATCGTCGGACCGTGCGGCGCCACGAGCATATTGGAAGGCCTGGCCGATATTCTGGCGTCCGGCATCGTGGTGACTTCCGACCCGATGTACTACATTTACTCGGATGCCTTGGAACGCAAAGGCTTCCAACTGCTCGCCGTTCCGGAAGATTCCGAAGGCATCGCGCTGGAGCCGTTGGAAAGAAAGCTGAGCGCGCTGGGGGATCGCGCGCAGGAGATTTCTTTCTTTTACGTGGTCACCGTCAATAACCCGTCCTGCACGATTCTCTCGAACGCCCGCAGGCGCGCGCTCTACGAGATTGCAGCCCGCGTGTCGCGCGAACAGAATCGCGCCATTCCCATTGTCTTCGACCTGGCGTACGAACTGCTGCTTCACGATCCGGCAGCGGCCCGATTCAAGTCGGTGCTGCCCATGGACCGTCTGGATATCGCCTACGAAATCGGCACGCTGTCGAAGATCCTGGCTCCATCGCTGCGCATTGGCTACCTGCTTGGCCCCCCTGGGCCGCTGATGGAAGCCATGACGCAGAAAACCAGCGACGCGGGCTTCAGCGCGCCGCTGTTCGTGCAGGAGATGGCAGGCTACATGATCGGCCGGCACGTCAACGAACAACTTCGCGCCGTGAACGCGGGCTATCGCAAGAAGGCGCTGGCGGTTCGCGCGGCTATCGAGCGCGAGCTCGGCGAATTCCTCTCCGAATACCGCGGCGGCAGCGCCGGTTTCTATTTCTACCTTACGTTTCGCGATATCGAAACGCAGCCAGGCTCGCTGTTTTTCCGGATCCTGTCGCGCACCACCGGAGAACCGGAGATGGACGGGCCTCCCGAGGCGCGCCTGCCGCGCGTCAGTTACATCCCAGGAACGTACTGCGTACATCCGCGCGGAGACTTGGCCGAGGCAGGGAAGCGCCAGATGCGCCTGTCCTACGCGTTCGAGGACGAAAGCCGGATTCTGGATGCGCTCAAGCTGATGCGCGGAGCTGCTGAAACAACTACGTATCGCCAATTGGCAGCGATGCGGTGATGGGCTCTAGGTCTCGCCAGGGCGACCCCCCTTCCTACGCCGCCGCTTTCGCCGCGGGCAGCTCTTTCAGTATCTCCGTGACGAACGCCTTGGCGTCGCCGAAGAGCATGAGGGTCTTGTCCAGATAGTAGAGCGGGTTGTCGATGCCGGCGAAGCCGGGGTTCATCGACCGCTTGATGACCATCACGGTGTGCGCGCGGTCCACGTCCAGGATCGGCATTCCAAAGATGGGACTGGTCTTGTCGCTGCGCGCGGCCGGGTTGGTCACGTCGTTGGCGCCGATCACCAGCGCCACGTCGCATTGCGGAAATTCCCCGTTGATCTCGTCCATTTCAATCAGCTTGTCGTAGGGGATATCGGCCTCCGCCAGCAGCACGTTCATGTGGCCCGGCATCCGGCCGGCGACGGGGTGGATGGCGAACTTCACATTCACGCCGCGGCGCGTCAGAGCATCGTAAAGTTCGCGGATCTTGTGCTGCGCCTGCGCAACGGCCAGGCCATAGCCGGGGGCGATAATCACGCTGGACGCGGCTTCCAGAATCTGGGCGGCCTCTTCCGGGCTGGCGCTCCGCACCGTGCGCTGCTCGGCGTGCCCGGCCTTCATCTGCATCTGGCCGAACGCTCCGAACAGAACGTTGGTGAAGGAGCGGTTCATGGCCTTGCACATGATGATCGAAAGAATCAGGCCCGAGGACCCATCCAGCGCGCCGGCCACAACCAGCAGGTTGTTGCCCAGGGCGAATCCCATGGCGCAGGCGGAAAGGCCGGCGTAGGAATTCAGGATGGCGATTACCGTCGGCATATCGGCGCCGCCGATAGGAATAATCAGCAGCACGCCGAACAGCAGAGCCAGGCCCGCGAAGATCGGGAACAGGAAGGTGTCGGTGGGAACCAGCACCAGCCGGACAGCCAGCGCCGCGGCGATGGTGAACAGGATAAAGTTCACAACGTTCTGGCCCTTGTATGTGATAGGCCGCTGCGGCAATACTTCCATCAGCTTGCCCATGGCCATCAAGCTGCCCGTGAAGGTCAGGAAGCCGAGCAAGGTCTCCACCATCAGGGCGACCATGACGAAGGCGGTCAGTTCGGTCGAAGCCACCGGCTGGCGCTGGTAGAGCTCGGCGGTCCCTACGAGCGCCGCGGCCAGGGCGCCGCACGCGTGGGACATGGCGGTTCGCTGGGGGACGGCCGTCATCGGCATGATGAGCGCGATGGGAATGCCGGCCGCGATTCCAATCGCGAACGCCACGACAATCCACGACAGGTTATGAATGTCGATCGCTAGGCCCGAGCCGGGCTGGTGGAACATCAGAAACGTGCCGATTATGGCCAGCAACATGCCGATTTCGCCCGCGTAGACGCCGCGCCGCGAGCTATCGGGATGGTTCATCCACTTCAGCGCGAGAACGAACAGCGCCGCCGAAACAATGTAGATGTACTGAACGAGATGGGCGATCACTTCTTCACCTCCCGCTTCTTGAACATCTTCACCATGCGGTCCGTGATGAGGTAGCCGCTAACGATGTTCGTGACCACAGCCGTGATGGCGATGAACCCGAGTATCTTGCTCAAGTTCGTGGCGTGCGCGGAGCCCGTGATTAGTATGGCTCCGACCACCGAAATTGCCGAAATCGCGTTGGTCAGCGACATCAGCGGCGTGTGCAGCAGCGGCGACACTTTGCGAATCACTTCGAGGCCGACGAAGGTCGCCAGCATGAATACAAACAATCCCATTTCCAGATTGGACGGCATAAGAAACTCCCGTGCGGACTGCTTACGACGCTTGGGGCGCAGCCTGCCCCATTAATTCCAACACCCGAGGATGAACAACCTGCCCGGCCGATGTGACCAGAGTCTCGCGCACGATCTCGTCGGATGCGTCGATGTCGAGCTGGTTATCCTTGATCAAGTACTTGAGAAACGCCGCGATGTTCTTGGCGTACATCTGGCTGGCGTGGTAAGGAATCGTGGACGGCAGGTTGAGCGGCCCCAGAATCCGCACGCCGCCCGTTTCGACGGTCTCTCCGGGCCTGGTCAACTCGCAGTTGCCTCCGCGTTCGGCGGCCACATCGACGATGATCGATCCCGGCGCCATCCGGGCGACCATTTCGGCGGTGATCAGGATGGGGGCTTTCTTTCCGGGCACCGCGGCCGTGGTAATGACTATGTGCTGGTCGGCCAGCACGTCTCCTAGCGCCTCGCGCTGCCGCCTGTAGAAATCCTCACCCATGGCCTTCGCGTAGCCGCCCTTATCCTCGCTCCCGGCTGCCTCCACGTTGAGCACGACGAAGCGCGCGCCTAGACTTTCCACCTGCTCCTTCGCGGCGGGGCGAATGTCGTAGCCGCTGACCACGGCGCCCAGGCGCTTCGAAGTGGCGATAGCCTGAAGACCGGCGACGCCCGCTCCGATCACCAGCACGCGCGCCGGCGTAATGGTTCCGGCCGCGGTCATGAGCATGGGCATCATGCGGGGCAGGGTATCGGCCGCCATGAGCGCGGCTTTGTAGCCCGCCACGGTGGCCATGGAAGAGAGAGCGTCCATATTCTGCGCGCGAGTGATGCGCGGCATCAACTCCATGGAGAGGAAGTTCACGCCTTTCGCCGCCAGCGCGCGCGCCGTATCGAGCGCGGTCAGCGGTTCGCCAAAACCGATGACCGTTTGTCCCTGGCGGAACTGCGCCAGATCGCCCGCGCCCGCTTCCGGATTGGCGCCGGGAGACCTGACCTGGAGAATCACGTCCGCCGCGGCAAAGACCTCTTCGCGCGTGGCGGCGATCCGCACGCCCTTGGCGGCGTATTCGGAATCCGAATAGCCCGCGCGCGCGCCGGCGCCGGCTTCCAGAACCAATTGCACGCCCGTCTTCGCGAGCGTCGTCAGCGCCCCGGGGACCATCGCGACGCGAAGTTCTCCAGGCGCGGATTCAGCGACAATGCCAACCGTTACAGCCATTCCATCTCCATTGTGCGGAAAGCCCGGAAGAGCGGCGTCCGCTCACCGGACCGGCGCAATACCAGATTTTACCGAAATCCCCTCGAAAGGAAAACAGCCCAGAACTAGACCAGTTCCGACCCGCTGAAGAAAAACGCCAGTTCCACCGCCGCCGTCGCCGGAGCGTCCGAACCGTGGGCGCAATTGCGCTCCACGCTGGTCGCAAACCGCTTTCGGATGGTCCCCTCGGCCGCGTTCGCTGGATTGGTGGCTCCCATCACTTCCCGCCATTTCAGAATGGCGTCCTCCCGCTCCAGCGCCAGGGCGATGATGTGCCCTTCCGTCATGAACTTCACCAGGCCGTCGAAGAAACCCTTACCTCGGTGAACCCCATAAAAGGCCTGCGCCTGGGTCACGGAAAGGCGCGTCATGCGCATGGCCGCAATCTGAAAGCCGGCCTTCTCGATCATGGCGAGAATCTCGCCTGCCTGGCCCGCCGCCACCGCGTCGGGCTTAATCATTGCTAACGTACGTTCCAAACTCAAGTTAGAAAAGCTCCAATAGGATCGTTATCCGCTCTATTTTCGCACGGCGTGGGCTGCGGAATCGAATCGTCACGCCAACAAGCGCAGTTTCAGGTCATCGAATCCGCGGAAACCCTTGTCGAATGTGACCAGAGTGTGCCCGGCGGCGGAAGCGAACGCGGCGAGATAGGCATCTGTCCAGAAGTTGGCGCCCGGATCCCTCGGCTTCGTCAGCGCGCGCCAGGAAGCTTCCAATCCCGGCGGTTCCGCCGCGAACAGAATGCGGCTATCCTCGTAAAACGAATTCAGCAGCCGCCAGGCGCGGGCTGGAGCGACGGCGTCCTCCCCCATCGCGCGAGGGTTAGTCAACAGGCGCAGAAAGCCCATCTGGGTCACGCGGCAAAAAGCGATGGAATCGTTCTGAGCGCCATCGAACCACAACTTGGCCGCCCGGTGATGAACGTGCTCCGCCACCGCCAGCGCGAGCCAGACATTCACGTCAGACAAGCAGGTCATCGAAGTCGAATCCGGTAAGATCGAGCCTGCGGCGGCCGCGCAGGCGGAGCAAGGGGAGTTTCACACGACGCGCGGTTTGAGCGCCTGCGGCCGGGCCCCGGCCGCCGATCTCGGTTTCGATAGCATGCACCACGAGGTTCTTGAAGCTATCGCCTCGCAGAGCGGCGAGCGCCTTGGTGCGCCGGAACAGATCGTCGGGCAGATCCACCGTGGTTCTCATATTTGCATAATCACATAAAAACATCTTTGCCGCCATCCTTTGTTTTCAATCACTTCCTGGGTTCGTTCCGCATGGGCGGGGGCGGCGGGCAATGTCGGTTGGCGGGGGGGCGCGCACTCCGATGGCCCGGGCGTTCTTTCGTAAAATGCAGTCTGCTGTTTTCACGTGTTCCTTTCTTTTCAACGACTTGGTAGGTTCGTTTCGCATATACGCGGGGTTTGCGCTCTGCTTGGCGGGCCAAACGGTGGCCTGGGCAGACACACTCGTCTGGTAGGTTGGGGGCCGCAATGGCCGGGTCGGCGTTTGGCGTGAAGGCCTGACTGACAAATGCCGGGAGCGGCATGGGCGATGAGTGGGGTGAGAGTGGGCGAGCCTTGGTTTAGCGGGAGCGGGCGTGGACGCCATCATTACCAGGGTACGACGGGCAGCAGGGTGAGGCGGAGGTAACACCAATGTTATCAACGATAAGTGGCCGTGATCGAAAAATGCTCCAGTTCCTTTTTCTTCTGAATTCGGGGTGCTGCGAAACGCAAGGGCGCGCCGTCGCCGCGCCGACCAAGGGGTAAGTGGTTGCAGTCCCCCGATTTTTGGTTACTCTCTCTCCCTGATTTTTACCGTCCCTGATTTTTCCTGACAGGTCCTTATCATGGATGTCTGGCCACGCTGACGCGTTGGTCCAAACTGCGAACGAATCGTCCAAGGTCAATCGTCGCACCGGCGATCGGGCGTATGCGCGCGCTTCAAATCCTTCGGGGAAGTGCAGGGAGAAGTGCGTTTTCCCTTGACCGGTCCTTATCGTGGACGTCCCTGGTTTACGGCGACGTGATAAGTGTTAAGCTACAGGCTACGGTCTGGCGATGAAGATTCGGAGCTTTGTCCATAAGGGATTAAAGCGGCTCTACGAGGACGATGCGGCGAAGGGCGTCCCTCCCGACAGCGCGGACAAGTTGCGAAAGATGCTCGCGTTTCTCGAGAGCATGCGAGAGGCCGGGGAATTGAGGGCTCTGCCTGCCTGGAAAGCCCATATGCTAACAGGCGACCGCGCTGGCGCGTAGAGTTTGACCGTGACGCGGAACCGCCGTTTGACTTTCCGAATCGACGACGGCCGCGAGATTTGCGACGTAAACCTGGAAGATTACCATTAGCCCGAAGGAGCGCAGACGATGCACATGAAGAGCCCTCCCCATCCCGGAGATTTCATCCGTACGGAGATTATTGAGCCCGCCGGCCTGACCGTGACGGCGGCCGCCGCCGTGTTGCGCGTGTCGCGTCCTGCCTTATCGAGCCTGCTCAACAGCAAGGCGGATTTGTCAGGCGAGATGGCGCTCCGCATCGAGAAGGCGTTTGGCGTAAGGATGGATACGCTGATGCGGATGCAATCGGCCTACGATATTGCGAAGACCCGAAGCAGGGAAAAGGAGATGCGCGGCATCAGGCCGTACCAACCGTCCGCCGAAACACGCATGTAAAGGATTGCGAGGGGTTGTGAACGTCGTGCGTTGGTCTCCATCGAAAGTCCGACGGCCGATATTTCGATAGCGGCTGAGCAAAAGGTGCAATTGGATGTCACCGTCGTTAGCGTCGTTTGAACAAGGAAACGTCCTGTCTGTCACCGTCGTTGTGCGTCGTCACCGTCGTTGTGTCACCGTCGTTGTCACCGTCGTTAGGAAACGTCCCGTCTGTCACCGTCGTTGTCACCGTCGTTGTCACCGTCGTTTGTCACCGTCGTTCCTGTCGCTGTATAAAGCGCAGAACAATCCCTGCGTTTCGATCACCTCCCGCAAGCCGGCCATCACCGTCCGCGTGGATTCCTCTTCCACCAACTGCGCGTAATAGATCTCGCTGGTGGCGTCGTCCAGAATCACGATCAGGTCGTACCAGCGGTCATCGTTCAACCAGCGATGCTTGCTGCCGTCGATGTGCAGCAGCATCCCAGGCAGCGGCCGTCGCGGCCGCCTCCGCCGGTGCGGGCCCCGCTTGTGCCGTTTGGCCACCAGGCCGGCTCCTTGCAACGCCTTCTGCACCCAGGTGTAGCTCAACTGGATCGCGTGCTTCTCCCGCAGCTTTTCGTGAAAGTGCCGGATGTTCAGGTCGTAGTACGTCTCCTTGTACAGCCGCAGCACCTCCTCCACCATGGCCAGCGGAATGCGTTGCGCGCTCGGTTTGCCTTTACGCCGGTCCGCCAGCCCGCTGTAGCCGCCCGCTTCCAACCGCTCCCGCCACCGCCGCATCGTCCGGTCCGTCACCCCGATGATCTCGGCCGCCGCCCACCAGGTGATCTTCCTGGCCATGGCCTTCAACAACACGTCTTGAACTTTCATCATCCGCTCCATCTCCGCGGCGGAGTACTGCTGGATTTCATCCACCACCCAGCATCACCCGCCCCGGACCAAAGCGGACAGATCACTTGTGAATTGGACCGGACAATTCACATACTAGCGACACGAGCCTTGTCGCAGCATTGGACTCCGTGCGTACCGGGTGTATACTTAGCTGGGATTGGTAGCTAACAATTCCCTTATCCCATTCTTGCTGTTCGTGCGAGAGGAAGGAATGCAACTATGAAGGACGCTGTATCGCACCATCATTTCGGCGCGTGCCCCCGCGCCGCCATAGCGGCTTCGCTCAGGCCGAGCCTGTTACTTGGCCGGTCAGGTCTCACCGTCGGCCTGCTGTTGGCGGTTTTCTCGGTCTGCGCTCCGTGTCAAGTTCCAGAATTTTTTGGCGTGTACGCTGTCGTTGACGGCAAACTGGCACCGCTAATCGGCGGGAAAGGGACCTTTACGCCAGAGAAGACGAGTTTACAGGTTTACGATTATCAAAAAATGTCCGCAGATACGCAGGACGCACTGGTCTTCCAGGGCGGTGAGTTGCGTTTTGAGGTCTTCGACGCCGCGGTCGCCGATAAGACCGCGGGTCTTGAGCTATTCAGGCTCCCATACGGAAGGAACCTGGTAACGCGACTCGATGCGCTTGGGCAGGTCGGGGCGGCCCTGGGCCAGATGTCGGGGCGCGCCGGATCAGGCAATCAGTCTCAGGGCAACGTATCCCCGTTGCAGAAATACGTACTAGCGAAAACGGATATGCTGAAGGTGGATCTCTTGCAGAAGCCGGTGCCCGGCCAGTCGCAGATGATACTGCTTGTGCCGGCAACCGATATGGAGCCCGGCATATACTGTTTGTTCTCCGTCTTTAGTCAGGGCGGGCAGCGAGGCATCGGGGGGCAGCTCTTCGAATGGAAAGGGGAAGGGCGGCACGATTGCATCGACGTGGCCGTGACTGGCGGCTTCGGTGGCCCTTTGGAGGAGAGCGGTTCGCGAGGGCAACGGCCTTACTATCTTCCAAAGGAAAAATACGTTAAGTGCGTTGGGTCCGAGACGCCCGCTCCGGGGCGTGCCCCGGCCACTTCTGCTGGAAATACCGCGGTTGACACAGATGCGCCGGGCGGCGCAACCAGCGGCATCTCCTGCCAGGAGGCGCAGGTCTGTTTCGCCGACGGACTCCGCGCACTGCGCGCTGGCCGCGCCCAAGATGCTGCTGGGGATTGGGATAAGGCTTTGAGCATGGGCGGAACGGTTTCATTTCCGGTATGCCATGAGAAGGGCCTCCATTGCGAACGTGGAACCGTCTCGCTTCGTTCGAAGGAGATATCGTTCGCGACTGCTGATGGGCGTGAGGTATTTGGCATACCGGCGTCTCAAGGGACTGCGACTGTGCTGGATAATTCCGCCGCTGGACATGTATCATTCAACATCCGAGTCGAGAACAAAAACAACAACTTTGACCTCATCCCATGGGGCGTTCAGTGTAAGGTCAACATTTTGGTGGCGTGCCCCACTGAGGGAACCGCCCAACAACTTGCGGTGTCGCGGTACATCTCCGCGACGCTGCAAAGGCTGGCGCGCGAGACAAACAAATCGCAGGGCCAGATTGCGCCGCCCGTGCCCGCGGCGAGCGCTCCGCAGGACGCAGTGCCGGAACAGGCCCCGCAGATTCTCCGGAACCAGGACATCATTGCGTTAACGAAGGCTGGGGTTGACAGCGCGACCATTCTCGCGAGGATTGCCAGCTCGAAGTGCCAATTCGAAACTTCGACGGAGGGGCTCCGCCAGTTGGGTGAAGCGGGCGTCGGCGCGAGCGTCCTGAACGCCATGGTTCTCGCAACCAAATAGCCCCCATGCCGCGCGTTTTGGGATCGCTGAGAGGACTGGCTTCTCCGCGGGAGGCTGATCTGCGAACGACGGTGACAACGACGGTGACAAACGACGGTGACAGACGAAACGACGGTGACAGACGGGACGTTTCCGATCGACGGTAACGACGGTAACGACGGTAACGACGGTGACAACGACGGTGACAGACGGGACGTTTCCGTGTTCAAACGACGGTGGCAAAACGCCGGGTCGCGGTAGGGACGGCCATAACTGCGGTGCCAAACGGCGGTGACAAAACGGCGGTAACGCCGGCGACACACGGGACGTTTCCGTGTTCAAACGACGGTGACAAAACGCCGGGGCGCGGTAGGGACGGCCATCGCTGACCGCCCCCCGGCACAGGTCCGTACGAGCGGAACTACCGCATACGGCTCCTACCTTGCATGGGTGGCGTCAAAGCGCACGCTCGGGTAAGGATGCACCAACCGAGGTGGAGGATGTCAGCAGTCGTATCATCGAGCCATTTGACCGGCCATCACTCGACCTCGCCGACTGCCCGAATGGAGCGCTGCTTAGCTGTCGCCCTAGCGGCTGGAAAAGCGGGGACAGGCAACCAAATTCCGCGACGGAACTGTTTGTATTTTCAGGGGATTCAGGGCTCGGAATTTCGAAGCCAGTCCCCGTTTTTCCGACTCGACGAATTCTGCCACGGGCTGCTAGCTCACAGCCTGCTCTTCACCTTCTCCCCAATGTCCGCAGGCGTTTCGCACACCGTGATGCCGGCTTCCCGCATGGCGCGGATCTTGTCGGACGCCTTGCCGGAGCCGCCCGCGATAATCGCGCCGGCATGGCCCATCCGCCTTCCGGGCGGGGCCGTCTGTCCGGCGACGAAACCAACTACCGGCTTCTTCACGTGGGCCTTGACGTACGCCGCGGCCGTTTCCTCGGCGTTGCCGCCGATTTCGCCGATCATCACGATGGCGTGCGTGTCCGGATCTTCGTTGAACATCGTCAGAGCGTCCAGAAACGTCGTGCCGATGATCGGGTCGCCGCCGATGCCGATGCAAGTGGACTGTCCGATGCCGAGCTCGGTCAACTGATGGACGGCTTCGTAGGTCAGCGTGCCCGAGCGGGATACGACGCCTACGTGGCCTTCCTTGTGGATGTGGCCGGGCATGATGCCGATCTTGCACTTTCCCGGCGAGATAATTCCGGGGCAGTTCGGCCCGATCAGCCGGGTGGGCTTGTTCTTCAGGAACTCCCAGGTGCGGACCATATCCAGCGAGGGAATGCCCTCCGTGATGCATACCACCAGCGGCAAACCGGCGTCGGCCGCTTCCATGATGGCGTCCGCGGCGAACGGCGGCGGCACGAAAATCACCGAAGCGTTCGCTCCAGTCGCCTGGACGGCCTTCTCTACGGTGTCGAACACCGGCAGGTCGAGATGCTTCGAACCGCCTTTGCCGGGCACCACGCCGCCCACCACGTTCGTCCCGTACGCAATGGACTGCTGCGAATGGAAAGTGGCTTCCTTGCCGGTGAATCCCTGGACAATCAGCCTTGTATTTCGGTCAACCAGTACGCTCATAAGAAGTTTTTAGCTATCAGCTTTCAGCTATCGGCTATCAGCTTTCGGCCCACTGCCCTCAGCCAACTTAAATTAGCCGATCGCCGACGGCTGATGGCGGGCGGCTAGTTTCACTACCTTCTGCGCGGCATCGAGCATGTTCAGCCCGACTGTGAAATTCAGGCCGGATTCCGTCAGGATCCTGCGGCCCGCCTCCACGTTGGTTCCTTCCATGCGCACGACGATGGGAGCTTCTATCTTCAAGTCGCGGGCAGCCGCCACTACGCCCGTGGCCAACGTGTCGCAGCGCAGGATGCCGCCGAAAATGTTGATCAGCACCGCCTTCACGTTCTTGTCTGTCAACAGAATCCTGAAGGCGTTCTTTACCTGCTCCGCGCTCGCGCCGCCGCCCACATCCAGAAAGTTAGCGGGGCTTCCTCCGGCGTGCTGGATGATATCCATCGTAGCCATGGCAAGGCCGGCGCCGTTGACCATGCAACCGACAGTTCCGTCCAGCTTGATGTAGTTCAGGCCGAAACGCGAGGCCTCCACTTCCAACGGGTCTTCTTCGTGCAGATCGCGCAGTTCCGGAAGTTCCTTGTGCCGGTAGATGGCGTTGTCGTCGAAATTGATCTTGGCGTCCAGCGCGATGGCGCGGCCGTCGGTGGTCAGAATGAACGGGTTGATTTCAGCCAGCGAGGCGTCCATGGCCGTGTAGGCGTTAGACAGGGCCCGCATGGCTGCCGCCGCCGCGTTGGCGCTGGCGGCCGGGATGCCGATACCGAAGGCTAGTTTGCGCGACTGAAACGCCGCCAACCCGGCGTCGGGACGAAAAGCCTCTTTCAGGATGAGTTCGGGACTCTTGGCCGCTACCTCTTCGATTTCCATGCCGCCCGCCGAAGAAGCCATGAAGACCGGAAGGCCCCGTACACGGTCGAGAACGATACCGAGATACAGCTCCCGCTCGATGGGCAGCGTCTCTTCGATCAGCAAACGGTGGACGATCCGGCCTTCGGGTCCCGTCTGGTGCGTCACCAGTTTCATGCCGAGAATCCGGCGCGCGATTTCGGCGGCCTCCGCGGCGTCCTTCGCCACCTTCACACCGCCGCCCTTGCCGCGTCCACCGGCGTGAATCTGCGCTTTTACCACCACGCTGCCGCCGATTCGCTTGGCGGCGCCCTCCGCTTCTTCGGCCGTATAAACCACTTCGCCGCGGGGGACGGGGACATTGAAGCGAGCCAAGATAGCCTTGGCCTGATACTCATGAATTTTCATGGATAAGTCGTTGTGCTAGGATGGCCGGAAAGCCAGACCAACACAATATAACATGTCTCTTTTGCCCTACCTGGAGCGCGTCGTGTCATGCCAGGACCTGTCCGCGGAGGACGCGCTGGCAGCTATGCGCGTCATTCTGAGCGGGGAGGCCGGCCAGCCGGAAATCGCCGGTTTTCTGATCGGCTTGCGCATGAAGGGCGAGACCTCGGACGAACTGGTTGGCTTTGCGCGCGCCATGCGGGAAAGGGCGGCGCCGGTGGATTGCAGCCCGGGTTCCGGAGCGCCCGCCGGGCCACTTGTGGATACCTGCGGGACAGGCGGGGACGGCGCGTCCACATTCAATATCTCCACCATATCCGCATTCGTGGTGGCCGGCGCCGGGGTGCGCGTAGCCAAGCATGGCAACCGCTCGATTTCGAGCCGCTGCGGCAGTGCGGATCTGCTTGAAGAGCTTGGAGTTAACGTGGCGTTACCGGTGGCCGAAGCCGGGCGTGCGATTCGCGAAATCGGCATCGGATTTCTCTTTGCGCCCATGGTCCACTCGGCGATGAAGCATGCGCAGCCCGTGCGCGTGGCGTTGAGAATGCGCACGGCATTCAACCTGCTCGGCCCGTTAACCAATCCGACGGGGGCCGATGTGCAAGTGGCCGGCGCGCCCTCGCCTCGCGCGGCGGAACTGATCGCCGGCGCTCTCGCCTCGCTGGGCTTGCGAAGCGGTTTCGTAGTGCACGGCTCGGACGGTCTGGATGAGATTACCACCACGGGTCCCACACTCGCGTACTCCATCTCGCCGGGCCGCATCGAACGCTTGGAATTGACTCCCGAGAATTTCGGCGTTCCGCAGGCTAAACCGGAAGACTTACGCGGCGGCGACCGTGCGGCGAATGCCGCCATCGCGCGCGCGATCCTGGCCGGGAAGCCCGGTCCTCAACGCGATATCGTCCTCGTAAATGCCTCGGCGGCGCTGGTGGCGGCCGGCGCGGCGGCTGGTTTCGAGGAGGGAGCCGCTCTAGCGGCCCGTTCCATTGACGAAGGTGCGGCTACAGCCAAACTCGCGGCGCTGGCGGATTTCACGCAATCCCGCCGTTGAGCCGGCTGGATCCGGAACGCGGTGCGGCAACGCCGCTTTTGGCCCGTGGCGCAAGCCGCCACGACTTGCCGGGCGCCCTTTGGGCGTGGCTGCCAAGCCGACTTTCTAATGGCCGAGACAACTCTCGGCCCTGCAGGCTTGGCAGCCCGCGCCACGGGAATGCCGGAAATCGGCCTCGCCTTAGCGCCTATGAGGGCAGGCACTTGATTCACCGGCGGGATCGCGGCCATGGGTGCAGGCTATGCCACGAGCGCGTCTGAAACCTCGATAGAGAGCCGCTTACCGAGCGCCCGGAACGCCGCCTCGATCTGATCCAGCCTGGTATGGTTTTTGAAATCGAATAGCCGGTCCACCGTGGTGGCTGGGATTCCGAGCCGGCGGGCCAGTTCGGCCTTGCGAATTCCGGAGGACAGGAACGCGATATACAGTTCCGTTTTCATCGCCATCATGGCGGGGAGTTCGATCATGCGGAACTTCTTTCCCTTCGGACGGCTGGGCGAAGGAACGGGCTTACCATGACGGACGCAGTGGGCGATCATGGTGACCAAGGCGTCCCGAGCCATCTCTACGCCGTCCGACACGTCTTCCCCTTGAGTCACTCCCCAGTCCCAGTCCGGAAAGGTAATAACAAACCCGCCCTCCTCGGCGGGCTCGAACAGCGCGGGATATTTCATTGCCTCTATTCCTCCTTCAGTCCTAGATCCTTCAGGATCTTGTGGTAGGTCCCCTTCTTGACTTCCTGCGATGGATGGCGAGGGATGGGCGAAGTCTTCCCTTCGCGCATAGCTATCAGGTGGCGGCTTCCCTGCTCAAACGTGCATCCGAGCTTCGCCAGTTTCCGCTTCAACTCGCTCGCCGTCATATCTTCACCATAAGCAAACTTGCTAAGGTTGTCAAAAAACCTAGCAAGTTTGATAATTATTCCGCGCCTTCGCGCAGCGCATCACGGATCCGAGCAGGAAGCTTCAGCCAAGCCGCGAAACCAAGGTCCGGAGCCTGGTTACGCGCTTCGGCACACGCGTGAACATTCCGCCCATTCCGGGTCTTGCGCGGGCCGTGCTTTAATAGTTCTTGCGGGTTATCCGCCATGGGCCTTTTTGCGCCAGGCGGCGAATACGCCAAATAGAAACCGCTACCGCGTATCTATGCGATTTGTTCGTTACATCCTGCCGCTCCTCGCGGCTTCCGGGCTCGTGGCCTCGGGGCGCCCCGGCCTGCCCGATCCGTCCACAGCGCGCGCTCAGGCGGCACTGGCGCGTCTGCCATTGCGCTTCGAGCGGAATGCCGGGCAATGGAACTCCGCGGTTCGTTACGCGGCCCATGGCGACGGCTATTCGGTGATGTTCACCGCCGCCGGTCCGTCAATCGTCCTTGCCGAAGGTCAGCGCGTCGATTTGGCCCTGCTCGGAGGGAACGCCGCCCCCGAGATTGAAGGCCAGAACCGCGTCCCGCAGCGCACGGACTATTTTATTGGAGCAAAGGACAAATGGCGGACGAGCGTTCCCGTATTCTCCCGTATCGTTTATCGCGGCGTTTATCCGGGGATCGATGTCGCCTATTACGGCAGCGCCAGTTGCATCGAGTACGACTTCCAGATCGCGCCCGGCGCCGATCCATCCGATATCCGTCTCCATGTCTACGGGGCCGATCGCGTCTCCGTCGGCGAGCAGGGGGACCTGACCATCGATGCGGGCGGCAGCCAGTTGCTCCAGAAATTGCCCGCCGTGTACCAGAGCGATCCGCGGACGGGCGATCGGCGCATCGTCGAAGGAAGTTACAGGGTTCTCGGGTCCAACGAAGTCGGATTTCGTCTTGCCAAGTACGACCGCGCCAAGCCGCTGGTTATCGACCCCCTCCTGGTCTACTCCAGCTATTGGGGCGGAACAGCCGCCGATCAAGTCAACGCCGTAAAAGCCGGCCCCAATGGGCAGCTCTACATAGTGGGGAGAACGTTGACCAGCGATTTGGTGGCGACCGTCGCGAACTACGCCGCTCAGAACGTTCGCGTCTATTTGAACGACATGTTCATCCTGGTCCTTGACACGACGGCGGCCGGGAATTACTCCACGGTCTACTTAAGCTACCTCGGAGGCACCGGCGACGACTACCCGACCGCGATGGACCTGGATTACCTGGGGAACCTCTACATCACCGGCTACACGACTTCCGGCGACTTTCCCATGGCCGGCAATTCCGTCCAGATCACTCCTCTGAGTACCACCTCCAACGCATTCGCGGTTGAGTTCAACCCCGCCGCCGCCGGTACGGACGCATTGGTCTATTCGACCTACGTCGGCGGTTCTCTCGACAACCGGGCATATGGAATAGCCGCCGGGGGAAACGGGCTGATCTATCTGATCGGGTCAACTAATTCGGTCGATTTCCCCGTCACGGCCAACGCTTATTCCTCGGTGCTCTGGGGATCGCAGGATGCGTTCCTGTGCAAGATCGATACCGGTACGGCCCTCATGGCATACGCCACGTATATCGGAGGCGAGGATATAGACGATGGACGCGCCATCGCCGTGGATGCGCGGGGGCGGGTATTCTTTGCAGTCGCCACTCAATCCGCTTCCTTTCCCTTAGGCTACCTGCCCGGTGAGTTTCCGTATCGCACCACGCTGGCGGGCGTCCGTAACACCGTGGTTGGGCTAATCGACATGACGAAATCCGGGAATCCGTCGCTTGTGTTCGACTCGTATTTCGGCGGGACGTCTATCGATGAGGTCCAGAGGATAGCGGTGACCCCCAATGGAAACGTGGTGTTGACCGGCTACACGCTTTCGCAGGATTTCCCCGTCACTCCCGACGCCTTGCAGCACGCTCCCCACGGCGGCAGCGACGTGTTCGTGACCGTGGTTAACATGGCGCCGCCGACGCCGTCGCAGTTTCTCGTGTACTCGACGTACCTGGGTGGTTCGGGCGACGACGTAGCTTACGACGTCGCCGCCGACACGGCGGGCAATATCTATCTCGCCGGATATACGATGTCACCGGATTTCCCGACCACTCCCGACGCCGTGGTGAGCCATTACGGGAATGGCATCGATATCTTCGTCGTGAAGCTGCAGCCGGGAGTCTCCGGGACGAAGGGTATGCTGTTCTCCACCTATATTGGCGACGTGGGACTTCACGTGCCCACGTGTTTGACCTTGGGATACAGCGGCCAGGTCTTTGTGGGGGGCTACACGAACCTGGGGTTGCCCGCAGCCGGCGCCAATGCCAACGTCTACGCCGGCGGTTATTCGGACGGTTTCGTGTTAGCGCTCGCGCAACTTGCCGGTCAACCAGTCCCGACCGCGGTGTCCGCGGCTCCCAGCAGGCTCCAGCCTCCGGCGACGCCGGAACAAAAGCGAAGCTCGCCCGATCATCCCGGCAGCGTCAACTCCGATCGGCGGTAATTGGCCCGCACCCGCAACTTGGTATTCGCGAAGAGGTAAACGCCGCACCGGCGGAAAAGGCAGTCCGCCCTGCGTCCGCTTACTGGTCTTCCGTCGGGTTTTGGGGCCTCCGGGAATGCGAAATTGCGGGTGTCTCGGGCGTTTCCACCGGGAGTTCCTCGCTCATGATCCCCGCCTTGAGAATTTCGAAGGCGCTATGCGGATCGTCCGCGAACTGGAAGAGCTTCAAATCCTCGGCCGATATCGCGCCGTGGCGCACCAGCGCGTCGAAGTTGACGATCTCCTTCCAATACTCGGAGCCATATAGCACGATGGCGATCTTGTTATCGAGCTTTTGCGTCTGCGAGAGCGTCAGAATCTCCATCATTTCGTCGAGCGTGCCGAAGCCGCCGGGAAAGACCACCAGCGCTTTGGCCAGGTAGGCGAACCAGAATTTGCGCATGAAAAAGTAGTGGAACTCGAAGCTCAATTCCGGCGTGATATAGGGATTGGGGAGCTGCTCGAAGGGCAGTCCGATGTTGAGGCCCACCGTCATCCCGCCCGCGTCGTGCGCCCCGCGGTTAGCCGCCTCCATGATGCCCGGTCCTCCTCCGGAACAAATCACGAACCGGCGCGCGCTGTTGGTGAACTGGCGCGCCCACTCCGTCAACAGACGCGCCAGCGTTCTGGCTTCATCGTAGTAACGGCTTAGCGGTCCGTCCTCCCGCAGGCGCGCCGAGCCGAAGAACACCACCGTGTCCCCGATCCGGTGCCGGCGGAAATGCGCCAGCGGCTCCAGGAACTCGGCCAGGATGCGCAACGCCCGCGCATCGGGGCTGACCATGAACTGCGGGTCCAGGTACGCCAGCGGCCGGCGGTTACTCTGCGGCAAGGTCTCGTTTGCCATTTCGCTCCAGTTCCTCCACCTTCTTTTTCAATTCACGCACGGTCTTGAGCAGCTCGGCCAGGCGGGGAAAAATGGCAATCGATCGCCTCCACTCGCTGGCCGGGAAGGCCGGTGAGCCGGAGATCAGCGCGTTGGCCTCAACGTCGCCGCCTATCCCGCTCTGCGCGTACACGATGGCTCCCTCATGCACGGTCAAGTGCCCGGACGAGCCAACCTGACCGGCAAGCAGCACGTTCCGTTCCAATACCGTGCTTCCAGCCAAGCCTGTTTGCGCGCAAATAATGTTGTCCTCGCCCACCGTGCAGGCGTGCCCGATCTGCACCAGGTTATCGAGCTTCGCTCCGCGCCTGATGCGTGTTTCGCCCACGGTGGCTCGATCCACCGCGGTGAGGCACTGCACCTCGACGTCGTCTTCAATCACGGCGACGCCCGATTGAACCATCTTCTTGTGCGTGCCATCCGCGCGCTTTGCGAATCCGAAGCCGTCGCCGCCCACCACCACGCCGTTCTGCAGGATCACGCGGTTGCCAATGCGGCAGAATTCGCGCACCGAGGCGTGCGAGTGCGCCAGGAAATCGTCGCCGATTTCCGCGCCTTCGTAAATCACCACGTGCGGGTGCAGCACGGCATTGCGGCCGATCCTCACCCGTTCGCCCACGGCGGCGAACGGACCGATGGAGCAGTTTTCGCCGATCGCGTGGCCGTCGGCGCTACGTAAGCCAGCGGATGAACCCCGGGCGCGGGCCGCGGCGGCTGGTAGAACAGCTCCAGCGCGCGCGCGAAGTCCAGATACGGATTCCGCGTGATCAGGAAAGCGGTTTCCAGCCCTGGAATCGGCGCGTGGACGAGAATTGCGCCGGCCCTGCGTTCGTTTCACCTTGGGGGCGTACTTTGGATTGGCAAGGAATGTCAGATGGCCGGGACCGGCCTGTTCCATACCGGTCACGCCGGTGATCTCGATCTCGCCGTCGCCTTCCAGCCGGCAGCCAAGGGCCTCCACAATTTCGCGCAGTTTCATAGGCGGTCCGTCCACCTCCAGGGTAGCGCGTGATGACAGCCTTCCCGGCGGACCTGAACCGCCATCCTTGCAGGCAGGAGAGTCTCTTAACGGGCGCCGCAGTAGAAGGAGCGCGAGAAATGCAGGCTAAGGCCAAGACCGTTCAGTTAACGCCGTGGCGCGGGCTGTCAAGCCTGCAGAGCCGAGATTTGTCTCGGCTTTTCTTTCGGCGGATTGCCTAAGTGAACACTACTAAGGCTACCGCACGTAGACGCTGGATGGCGCAGCCACCTTGATGTCCGTCAAATCAGTCCGTAGTTTCACGGGCAGCGTTCCGCGCCCGGCTTCGCCGGTGAACGTCACCCGGTACTGGCTATCCAGGCGCTCCGTCAGATCGTCGAGGTAGGGGCCGATAGCGGAAGGATTCGGCGAATCCGGGGCGTACGCCTCGCCTCCCGTCTGGCGGCAAACATCTGCCAATGGGTCCGTCGCGCCGGAGTTTGCGCCGGGCCGTTGACTTACGGGGCCCGCATCCCGCAGCGCAATGGAGTAGACCTGGACCCCAGTCCTCAATGCATCCTGGATCGCCGCATCGGGGGCTCCCTGGTAACGGTCTGCCCCATCGGTCAGAATGAGCACGGCCTTGCGGGCAATCTGGTGCTGTGTGGGCCAATGGTTCATCAAGGAGGATAGCCCGGCGTACAGGCCTCCGCTCGCGCCCTGCGGACCGCCCGGTATGCCGAGCGCCTGAACGGCCGACAAATGACCGACCGTAAAGGGCTGGGTCAAAGAGATGCCGGATTCCTGCAAATAGCCCACTCCCAATTCGGTCGTTTCGGGCAGACCGCCGAAAAAGGATTCCAAGTTCGAGAGCTGGGCGGGCCCGATGGCGTTGTCGCCGGTAAAATCCAGAAGAACAAAGAGTTGGATTCCGGCCAGCCTGCCGCGCAAGCGGTCCAGGCCAATCACTTGGGTGGGCTTGCCGTCTTCCTCGACGGTGATGTCCTTGGGGCGCAATGTCCTGGGGGCCGTACCCGCACGCTTGGATTGGACAGTGATGACAATCTGCGCCGGGAAGCCCAACGGGCTTGGCGGATCGTTGGTTGCGCAGGGAGCGAAACCCGCAATCGAGGCTGCCAAAACGACCGATAGTACAAGGGCTCTGTGAATGGGCATTCCGCGCGGTCAGGCTCCAACTGATTAAGACGATCTGAAGAGCGTGCAGGATACGGGGCGCCGGCTTTTTAGAGCCGTCGTCCTAAACCGTTCCGTTATCCATTAGTTCTATATTATCCGAGGAAAGTATTGGATTTCCCGCCGCCCGGCCTTACTATGCCCGCTATGCAAGCCCTTCACCGCACCAGCGAACTGATGCTCGGCGAGCCTGGGATCGACAGCCAGCACAAACGCGTGCTCGAAGCCATGAACGACCTTCGCGCCGCCATCGAACTGAATCGGCCCCACGAGGAAACCAGGCGCACGCTTGAGGCATTCGCCGGGATTGTCGCATGGCATTTCTCCAGCGAGGCCGATAGGATGCGGACGGCATCCTATCCCGACGCGGACGCTCACATAGCCGAGCACAGTGGACTGCTCGACCAACTGGCGGTCGCCAGATCGGATTTCGCCGCGGGCAAGATCCGCTCGTGTGGCGCCTTGGCTCTCTTCGCGCAAGTCTGGACGGCCGAACACATCCGTGGCGCCGACCGCCGTCTGGCCGAATTCCTTGGCGCCGCCGCCGTCGCCACGGGAAACTGATCCAGCCGAAGGGACGCCAGATTGGTTGCCGGCCGCGCTACCGCGGAACCCACTGGCCCGTAAGCAGCCCACTGACGGCCAGCATCAGGCCATAAGTTGCGTGCGCCGCTACGGCGTCTCCCATGCTTCCACGCCGCCGATAGGCAATCGCAAATACCGCCCCAGCCGCCACGGACGCTAGCCAGTGGTCGGCGTAGAGTACGCCAAAGGCGATAGACGAAACCAGAATGCCAACGAACCCCACGCTGCGAGGATCCACCGAGAGAAAGAAACGCGAGCGAAGCCGCCTCATCAAAAAGCCGCGGAATGCCAGCTCGTCGGCTATAGGGACGATGGTTGCGGCCGCAAGAACCTGACATCCAGTCCAGATCGCCGGGACCAGGCCGGGCGGCGACGCGAGCGTCACATGCCCCTTCGGCCCCGCCGGCAAACCGTCTAGCGCAAACCGGATTGCGAAAGCTCCGGCGCCAAGCGCAAGCGAGATCCAGCTTATGCGCCAACTCAATCGCCGGTACTCGGATCGGTAGCGCCAGAGTGTGACTCCTCCTGTCAGGAACTGAAGTAGATGGCTCCATCCCTGCCGGTCGGTGGCGGCCCGCACGATCGTTCCGGTCGCGAGAATGACCAGTAACGGCGCAAGATATCCGATGTTTGGGTCCCCCGCCTCGGCTTCGGAATCGATCCCCGCGGCCTCTCTGGTCGTCAGCCAAGGGATTCTCCGCGCTGCAACGGCAAGGCCAAACGCCACGGCGTTGAAGGCAATCCAGCCCGCCTGAGAATGAAATCCGCCCACCGCCAGGTCCCGCGATCCTGCGTTGCCGAGAACGATCAGAAGCGCGATGCGAAGCCCGTTCAGGACCCACATGACCGTCATGCCGGCTGGAATCAGGAGGAATGCCCGCGGAAACCGGCACTCGCGCCGAAAGATGAAAAGCCAAAGGATGCTGAATACCAGGATCAGTCCGACGCCCTCGATGCCCGAGCACGTGGGTCCTATTTCCACGCTGAAGGCGTCGGTTCCAATGATATGCTGTGCCGGATCGGCGATCACGCTAGGGAAGTAAAGGCACAGCAAGGCCCTTACCAGACGAAAAGTCAGCGCGACGGTTGGCGCCCAGAGTTCCGAACCGTATGCGCCGAACGCCGCCGCAAGCAACCCGACGCCCAGCGCATAGGACCATGTGGCGCCGGTCCGCATCGGCATTTGGCCCCAAAGTCGGGGAGCGAGGGACGCACAGGCGCCGAAAACCATCGCGATCGCGCCGAGAAGAACCCAGGCGCAAACCAGAACATCGCTTCGGGAGTTCGCCGGGTTCGCGCCGAATAACCTTTGTGACACCAATCCGAGGCAAACGATGGCGCAGAAATGACCGGCCAACAGCGCGAGCGAGAGTCGCGATCGTGCGGATTCCTCGGCTATCTCGCGAAGCGGTTCTCTGAATCGCAAGAAGGCGAAGGTAAAGAACGTGGTGGCCGCCGCTACTAACGCGCTAGCCATGGGTCCGGCCCACAGGTAGAGGGTTCCGGCCAGTCCCTTGCTGCCCCGGAGCGCGTGCGTGTCGATGAAAAGGGAGAAGAGCAGCAACTCGAGGGCGAACAACAGGGAAACGCGGCCGATGCGGACGAAAAAGACGCGCTCCCCCGACCTCAGGCTCGCGGGAGGGTGAGTGAGGCCTTCAAGCAGCGGCTTGGGCCGGGCATCCATTTCGGACCGTCAATGGGGAACCGCGCTGGGATTGGGAACCGAAGCCGCCAACCCGGCAATCACGGCTGTTACGCGATGCCGCTAGCGGCGCCTGCGCAACAGCAAAACGCCGCTCAAGAAAGTAAGCGCGCTCCCGGCGAACCGAATATCGATTTCCGGGCCGGGTACAGGCGGGCCCGCCAGCATGAACCTTGCAATCCCAAGGACCAACAGCGCAACCACCGAAGCCGATCTCATCCCCTGCCCCCCGTCAGCTTCCGGCCGCCGTCCAGGACTTCCGCGCACCGAGGCGCGCAAAAGTGCACACGAACGGCTTCGCTGTTACAACCGCGGTACATAAGTTCATTCTCCCAGTTTCCGGTGGGTCCATATCAGCCCCAATGGTCCCGGTATTTCCCTGGAAAGGTCCCAGTACTCTGGTTTGGCAGAAGGGCAGCAACCCCCCGCAGCCGCGGCTAGCGCTATGACCCGCTCCGAGCCGCGACAGACATGGAGCGGTTTCCGAATAGCACCGAATCTACCCGTCAGAGCACTAGCCAGCTAACTATCGATAGCATTGAACGCCCCTCGGCCCAGCCGTAGCCTTGTGTTGGATTCCGGCGGCGATTGGCGGCAGCCGGATCCAGCCGCCATATCCCGCTCGAAAAAACGGGCCTTCCGCCGATACGGAGATAGATGCTGCGTAACGGATCTTCCGAGGGATCGGCCATGATCTGTGATGCAAGGCGGGTTACCAGCGAGCTTCACGGTTTCGCCGGACGGCTTGATGGGCGCCTTAAGCCTGAAAGCGCCTGTTCAGCGTTCTTGGACGGCCTGCGTTTGTGCAATCTTCTGGCGGCCGCCGCGGCAGTCGTGCTCGCGGCCGGAGTCGTTTGCGCGCAAACGTACGCGCCGAAACCGGAAACGCCGGTTGCAGCGAGACGCTTCAACGGGGTCGTGATTTCCCCGAGCACAAGCGCTCTGGCGGCATCCGAGACACAGCAGTTTGTCGCGGCCGCTCCGGGAGGCGCAAGTGATCCTATCATTTGGACACTGAGTCCGCCGGTTGGGACCATCTCATCCGAGGGGCTCTATACGGCGCCGGCGTTCATTGCCTTGGCGCTCACGGTAACGGTGAACGCGGCGGACGCCGCGAATCCCGCCCGGCAGGCCGGCGCCAGCATCACGCTGGTTCCGTCGCCGAATACCACCCTTCGGCAGGCGGCGCCTCGGTCTTTGCTCATGGGCGCGGCGGCGACGGCCGACGAATTGCCCTGGATTCCCGATCCGCTCTACGATCCGAGCTACACCGCGACGCTAAGCGAACAATACAACATGCTGACCGCGGAGAACGCCCTGAAATGGCCGATCGTGCATCCCGCGCCGGGGACGTACAACTTTGAGCCCGCGGATCAACTTGTGGCTTTCGCGAACGCGCATGCGATGAAATTTCGCGGCACCACTCTCTGCTGGGAAATCGACAACCCCGATTGGCTTACCGAGTTCGCAACCACGGCCACGCCCTCCGCGATGGCTGCCCTCCTTCAAGACCACATCCAGACTGTAATGGCCCACTACCGCGGCCAGATGTACGCATGGGACCTCGTCAACGAAGCCGTGAGCGACCAAGCCACGGGAATCGGAACCGACCTCAGAGACTCCCTCTGGTACAACAGCCCTGGTATCGGGTTAAGCGGGACGGGCTATATCGAGCAGGCCTTCCGCTGGGCGCACTCGGCCGATCCGGATGCGCTGCTGTTCTACAACGACTACGGCATCGAAGACGAAGGGCCGAAATTCGAGGCCGTGTACAACATGGTTCGGGATTTCGTCTCCCGAGGCGTGCCGATTCACGGCGTTGGGTTCCAGATGCACCTCGATACCTCCGGCTACCCGACCACGGCGGGGCTCATTCGGAACATCGAGCGGATCTCCGCCCTGGGTCTGCAGGCGCACATCACGGAGATGGACGTTCGCCTTCCCGTGGACTCCAATGGAAACGCTTCCGCCGCCGGCCTGAACACCCAGGCGCAGATCTATCAACGGATCTTGTCTGCGTGCCTACAGGCGGCCGGCTGCACGGCATTCCAGACCTGGGAGTTTAGCGATAAGTACTCGTGGATTCCCGTATACTTCCCCGGTTTCGGCGCCGCTCTGCCGTTTGACGGCGCCTATCGGCCGAAATCGGCGTTCAATGCCATGATCGCCACTCTCCAGGTCGCCGCGCCCTCGGGGAACGCCGCAACGCCCACCGCCGGTTTAAGTTATTAGCCTGAAATCCGAAGTTGGATGGTCTGTATCGGCCCCATGAGGAAGGTGGCCTGTATCCGCAAGGACGAAAATCGGAGCAACTGCATCGTATCGGCCCCATTATGAAGCAAGCCCCCATCCGCAAGGATGAAAATGGGAGCGATTGCATCGTATCAGGGCACGACTTGAGTCGTGCCGAACGATCGCTCCGCGTCAGCCGGGCCGAGGCGCGAAGCGCCGATGGCAGACAGGCATTTTCAGCGGCCCTTCAATCACCGCCCGTTGTTTTTGTACGCCAGGTCCAGCACTTCCACCACGTGCATCACCCGCTGATTCCCGCCATGTATGCGGACTCCCGCCTGAAGCTGTAACATGCAGCCCGGGTTGGCCGTGGCGATCACTTGAGCCCCCGTTGCGCCGACGGCGCGCATCTTGCTCGCCAGGATCTGCATCGACATTCGATTCTGGGCTACGTTGTACACTCCCGCGCTGCCGCAACACACGTCGGAGTTGCGCATTTCCTTCAGCCGCACTCCGGGAACCTGCTTCAGCAGCTTTCGGGGAGCGGACCGTATCTTCTGCGCGTGGGCCAGGTGGCAGGAATCCTGGTACGTCACATCGGCGTCCACCCGGCCCATCGCCGGATTCAATTCGATAGCGGCCAGGAACTCGTTGATGTCGCGCGCGAGGGCCGAGAAATCGCGCGCGGGCGCGGCATACTGGGGGTCTTCCGCGAGCAATTCGCCGTATTCCTTGAGTGCCGCTCCGCATCCCGCCGCGTTGCTGACAATTGCGTCGTAGCCGCCGCCGGCCACCGCTTCGATGTTTCGCCGGGCCAGCCGGCGCGCCTGATCCATGAGTCCGGCATGGGCCGGAAGCGCCCCGCAACAACCCTGGCCTTCGGGGACGACTACCTCGCACCCGTTACGCTGCAGGACGCGTACCGTGGCGTCATTGAGGCGCGCGAAACAGACATTGGCGATGCAACCGGAGAAGAACGCCACGCGGTAGCGTCGCTCGCCTTGCGCCGGAAACGTTCGTCCCACCTGCGCGAAAAAGAAGGGCGGCTCGGCCGAGGGCGCGAGTTGCGCCAGGTCTCCTAATCTGCCGAGAAAACGAAGCGACGCCAGGCTTCTGACCAGCGCCTTCAGTCCGCACGCCTCATAGGCGTAGAGCATCATGCCCAGCGCTCCCAGTAGGAATGGGGATTCCAGCACGTGCGAGAAGAACAGGCCGCGCACCCGCCGCGTCAGCCAGCCGCCCGGATGGCGGGAGGCGATCTCCGCGCGCGCCCCTTCCACCAGCCGCCCGTACTGCACGCCCGAGGGGCAGGCCGACTCGCAGCCGCGGCAGGCCAGACACAGACCGATGTGCTCGAGGTAAGAGGGAGTAATGGCCGCGCCCTCGGCCACCTGCACCATCTGATAGATTCGGCCCCGCGGCGAGTCCATCTCCAGGCCCAGCTCGCGGTAGGTCGGGCAGGCGTTGAGGCACAACCCGCAATGCACGCACCGGTCGAGATCGACCAAATGGGCGACCGTGGATCGTTTCAGATACGGCCATAGAGCCGGCCGCGGTTCAGCCGATCGTCGGGATCGAACAGTTTCTTAAGCCGCGTCATGATTTCGAAATCCGGCCCGGGAGAAGGCCATAAATCGAGCTGCCGTTTGCGCCTTTCCGGCGCGAACTCGATCACCGCGTTCCAGCCGTGCTCCGTGGCGCCTTTCATCCATAGCGAGGCGGCGACGCAGTTCTCGAAGTACCCATAACAGACTCCCGTACCAGCGCGAGCCACGGCGCAGCCCGGAAACGACGCCATGACCTCCTCTACTCCCTTCAGCGTACAGGAAGCGCGCACCACCGCGCCTTCCGCGCGATCCTCGAGGAATGTTGGCGTGAAATCCTCGATTCGGCGCCACAGAGTCTCGTGCCCGGCGGCGTCGAGCGCCACGCCTCCCGCGAAAGAAGACAGTTCGCGTTCGTACCTGCCCATGGCCGCCAGGTTGCCGCCCGCGCGCAGAGCCAGCACCCAACTCCGCCTGCCGATCAGTTCGCCGGCGTCCGGGTTCAGCAGGTCGAGCGCGGCGGGCTGGAGCGGACTTTTCAGAATGCCGTTGCGAGCGCCCATGGCATCGGCCAACGAATCGAACGGCAGCAAAAAGCTGCGCTCCGCGTCCGGCGCCGGCGCCAGCTTAAAGTTGACCGATACGATCGCCGCCAGCGTGCCAAACGATCCGATCATCAATTTGGCCATATCGAGGCCGGCCACGTTCTTCACCACCATGCCGCCCGATTGCACGATCTTGCCCCCGAGCGTCGCGAACTTCATGCCGATGATCATGTCGCGCGCCGTTCCGTAAAGCCGCCGGCGCGGTCCGCTGGTGTTGGAAGCCACCACGCCGCCCACCGTGGCTTCGGCCGCGAACGGCGGATCGAGCGGGATGGTCAGACGGTGGCTGGCCACCAGGGCCGCCAGATCGCGCCAGGGAACTCCCGCCTCCACGCTGATGGTCAGGTCCCGTGGCTCGAACTCGATCACTCGGTTGAGCGCCGTGGTCGTAATGGGACAATCCGCGCCCTCCACGGGTCCGCCCATGAGTCGCTTCGACCCCTGCCCTTCAATCGTTATGCTTCGCAATCGCAGGGCGGCTTCGCCCAGCGCCTCGGCCAGTTCTTGGGGGGTCTGCGGAACCAGCATTGCGGGCCTAGAAAAACCTCTCCACTCTGCCACTGGTGAAGACGATGTGGCGAAGGACGAGCGTCAGGATGGTCAGCGCCACCGAGCCGATCGCCGCCGAGAAAAACCCGCGGACTCTGAAGCCCGGAGTGAAAAGCGAGGCCAGCTTCAACAAAAACGCGTTGAGGACCAGCAAGAACAGCCCCAGCGTAAGAAACGTGATCGGAAACAGCAGGAACTTCAGGACCCATCCTATGGTGGCATTGACGATGGCGATGACGATGGTGGCCATGAGAGCCGCGCCGAAGCCCTTAACCTCGATCCCCGGCACCATCTGCGCTACCAGCCACAAGGCGAACGCCCCAACGAACCACGCGACGATAATATGCAGCAGCATGGGAACTCCAGCCAGAGACCCATGATAAGTCATGGCGGGGACGGGAGCCGGGGGCCGGGGGCCCAGGGGCAACACTGTTCCCCATATCGGACAGCCCGGGATCCCGTGGCGCAGGCTGTCAAGCCTGCAGAGCCGAGATTCTTCTCGGCTTTTCTTCCGCTGCATCGCCTAGCCCGTCAGGGCGCAAGAAAATAGCCCAGAGGCGTAAGCCCTGGGAAGCGCCAATAACGGGGAGAGCCCCGGAACGGGGCGTAAGATTTCGATCGCCTCGTTCCGTGGCTTGATGGATTCGCCCCTCTACCCAAACCCGCCCAAACCACATCCCTCCGCTCCCGGCGCTACAATCGTTTCTCCCATGCCGCGAGCTTCGGCCGCCATCTCGCCCGCCTCTCCGCTCATCCGCGCCTACCACCGCTCGCTCGAAGAGCTCCGCGCCCAAGGCGTCTCGCACGAGCTCGGCCTGCGCCGTCCCTTTGAAAACCTGCTCGCCGATTCCGCCCGCCAGCACGGCTGGCAATTCGTCGCCGAATCCGGCTCCCAGGCCGGAGGCCACCGCATCCGGCCCGATGGCACCGTCTTCGACCCCAACAATTACCCGCGCGGCTTCTGGGAATCCAAGGACTCGCACGACGACCTCGATCGCGAAATCGAGCGCAAGATCCGCCGCGGCTATCCTCTCGCCAACACCATCTTTGAGGACACCCGCCGCGCCGTGCTCTACCAGGATCGCGCGCCGGCCTGCACCGCCGATCTTGCCGACCCGCGCCAGCTCGCCGATCTGCTGTTCCGTTTTTACGCCCACACCGAGCCCGCCATCCGCGAGTTCGAGCAGGCCGTGAAAGAGTTCGGCCAGCGCGTTCCCGATTTGGCCCGCGGCCTGGCCGGCAAGATTCAGGAAGCGCACGCCCACAACCGCCCCTTTGAAACCGCGTTCGCCGGATTTTTCTCTCTCTGCCAGCTTTCGCTCAACCCCAACATTTCCCGCGACGCCGTGGATGAAATGCTGGTGCAGCACCTGCTCACCGAGCGGCTCTTCCGCACGATTTTCGCTAACCCCGAGTTCACCCGCCGCAACGCCATCGCCGCCGAAGTGGAGCGCGTCGTCGAAGCGCTCGTGAGCCAGAGTTTCAGCCGCACCGAATACCTGAAAAGCCTGGACCCGTTCTACGTGGCCATCGAGAACGCTGGCCGGACCATTTCCGAGTTCAGCGAAAAGCAGCTTTTCCTCAACGGCGTTTACGAGCGTTTCTTCCGCGGCTATTCGGTGAAGGTGGCGGATACCCACGGCATCGTCTACACGCCGCCTCAGATCGTCGATTACATGTGCGGCGCGGTGGAGGAAGCGCTCAAAGCGGAGTTCGGTCTTTCGCTTTCCTCGCCCGGCGTCAACATCCTGGACCCCTGCACCGGCACCGGCAATTTCATCGTTCACCTGATGCAGCGCATTTCCAAGCGCGACCTGCCCCGCATGTACCGCGAGCAGTTGTTCGCCAACGAAGTGATGCTGATGCCGTACTACATCGCCGCGCTGAACATCGAGCACGCGTACATGGAGTTGACGGGCCAGTACGAGCCATTCGAAGGACTGTGTTTCGTGGACACGCTGGACTTGGCCGAGGGCCGCCAGATGCCCATGTTCAGCGAAGCCAACACCGGCCGCGTGGACCGCGAGAAGCACGCGAAGATCACGGTGATCATGGGCAATCCGCCGTACAACGTCGGTCAGTTGAACGAGAACGACAATAACAAAAACCGCAAGTACCCGGTAATCGACCGCCGCATACACGACACATATGCGAGGGATTCCAAAGCGACCAACAAGAACGCGCTTTCCGATGCGTACGTGAAGTTCTTCCGCTGGGCGACGGACCGACTGGAAGGCCGCGACGGCATTGTCTGCTTCGTCTCCAACAATAGTTTCGTGGATCAGATCGCCTTCGACGGCATGCGCAAACACCTGATGCGCGATTTCACACGCATCGACCACATCGACCTGCACGGCAATGTCCGTAGAAACCCGAAACTGAGCGGAACGACGCACAACGTGTTTGGCATTCAGGTGGGCGTGGGGATTACCGTGGCCGTGCGGTGCGAAGGCGAAAGGCGGTTACGTTACCATCGCGTGCCCGAGCTCTGGCGAAAGGAAGAAAAGCTGGCGTGGCTGCACACGTGTGATGTGGCGTGGCAGGCCTTGGTGCCCGCCGGTGGCCGGTGGCTAGAGGCCGCGCACACAAACGAGTTCGAGCAATACCTTCCAGTCACTGCGGTATTCGATGCCCATTGCAGAGGGCTTGAAACCACGCGAGATAACTGGGTCTACAGCTTTCAGCGCACAACGGCCGCGGAAAACGTCCAGCGGTTCATCGAGACGTACAACAGCGAGGTAGACCGCTGGAGGCGGTCGAAACGGACGGATCTTGATGACTTTGTGCTTGCCGACGAGAAACGGATTAAGTGGAGCAGCACGCTAAAGCAGAAACTGACACAAGGCACATACGCTGCCTTCGATTCCAACGATATCCGCCCAGCAGACTACCGCCCATTTTCAAGGCAGAATGTCTTTCTTGATCGGGTTCTGATCCACCGCCCCGCAATCTGGGCGCAATTGTTTCCACCGGCCCGGGCGGAGAACCGGGTACTGGCCGTCAGTGACATCGGCTATCGAGCGACCGATCTTCAGCTCGTTGGTGACTGCGCGCGTGCCTGATCTGCACCTCTGCGCTTCATTAGACAGCCACCAGTGCTTCCC
Source organism: Terriglobia bacterium (assembly GCA_963783505.1). Lineage (GTDB taxonomy): Bacteria > Acidobacteriota > Terriglobia > Bryobacterales > Bryobacteraceae > BOG-224. The sequence goes on from CAWAOP010000035.1 coordinate 249,507, forward strand.
CTTCTACACCTACTCCCCCGACGGCTCCAATCGCCGCGAAAACATCACCGACGCCGCGCTCGAACAATTCCGCGCCCACTACGCCGATCCTGTAATCTCCAAGTGGGACATCTTCCATTACATCTACGCCGTCCTGCACCATCCGGCCTACCGCGAGCGGTTCGCCGATAACCTCAAGCGCGAATTGCCGCGCATCCCCTTCGCGCCCGATTTCGCCGCCTTCGCCGCCGCCGGCCGCGACTTGGCCCATCTGCACGTGGACTACGAGCGACTCGAACCCTGGCCGCTCGAATGGATCGAAAACCCCGGCGAGCCGCTCTGCTACCGCGTCGAAAAAATGCGCCTCTCGAAAGACAAAACCTCGCTGGCCGTCAATTCGTCGCTCACCCTGGCCGCCATTCCGCCCGAGGTTTTCGAATACCGCCTGGGCAACCGCTCCGCGCTGGAATGGGTGATCGATCAATACCGCGTCACCGAAGACGAGCGCTGCGGCATCCGCAGCGACCCCAACCGCGAAGACGACCCGCAATACATCGTCCGCCTGGTCGGCCAAGTCGTAAGAGTCAGCATGGAAACCGTCCGCATCGTCCGAAGCCTGCCGCCAGTCTTCCCCGCCTGACGCGTGGTGATGCTGTCCCTTCCTGGTGGGGCAGGCCTTTTGGCCTGCGATGACGCCTTCCGGCGTCATCAGCCGGGCCCCAGCCCGGCCGGAGGCGCGCAACCGTTTACCCATCGCCCGGCCAAAGCCCAATACTGTCCATTCAGCGCCGTGGCGCGGGCTGTCCAGCCTGCAGAGCCGAGATCGTCTCGGCTTTTCTTCCGCCGCATCGCCCACATGAACTGTCCTGAAATCCGATTCTGAGAGGCCTTGTATCAGCCCCAATAGGAGGGCAGCCCTAATCAAGGATGAAAACCGAGGCGATTGACTTGTAACAGGGCACGACCTTTAGTCGTGTTCCCTGGCCGTCGCTGTTGGCCAACGATTGTAATGAAAACACAGGACTTACAGGAGTCGCCCCGGGTGTTTTCGAGGGTGCCGATCAAGCGCTCCTGAGCAGCCGGGCCGAGGCGCGAAGCGCCAATGGCAGACAGGCATTTTCGAGAGAGCCACCCACACCCCCCGATCCGCGTTAACGCCCCATCGCCACCTCTCAATCTACTGAAATAAATGCACTTATCACCCGACTATGCCGCTCTCCCACGCCCGCCAATGCTAACTTGAAACCGGAGATCGCCCATCGCCACCCAAAAGCAAACTGAAGCTAACCGCCGTAACGCCAAATCCTCCACCGGTCCGCAAACCGTGGAGGGCAAAACCGCCTCGCGAATGAACGCCCTCAGGACTGGCATAGACGCCAAATCCCAGGTCATCCGCGGCGAAAACCCCGCCGCTCTCGATTCCCTAGCCGCCGAATACCACGCCCGTTTCCAGCCGTCGGCGCCCGAGGAACGCTTCCTCGTCGATACGCTCATCGACTCGGAGTGGCTCCTCCGCCGCATGCGCGTCGTCGAAGCCCAGCTCTGGGATAAGGATTTCGCTTTCGTCGACAATCTGGAGGAGTCTGAAAAAAAGATCGCCCTCGGCCTCACCTTCGTCCGCGAGCAGGAAACGTTTCTCCACCTCCAGCGCCGCATCGACTCGGCTAACCGCGCATACCACCGCGCTCTCCGCGCCCTCGAACGCCTCCAGCCGCCCGATCGGGCAAAACCCGCGGCCCGCAGCCGCAACCAGACCAACCCGCCCGCCCCGACCCTCCCCGTCCGCACGCCGCCCAAATTCCACGCCGAAAAATCCTCCCCCCACCCAATTGGCTTCGTTCCCCCAAATTCAACACAAACACCCGCCAAAACTGATGAAGACGCGAGGCGTCCGTGGGGCGGGCGCCCTCGCCCGCGGACCGACGCCCCCGTCGGTCCACCGGCCGTCAGGCCGGCCAGGGGGTCGGCCGCGGACCTGGGGGTCCGCCCCACACGAGCGCGATTTCGACGGAGCGAAGCGAGCCCGGCCCCCGGCCCCGCGAGTGCAGCGTGCCCGCGGCTCGCCCCCAACCCGCAGCCCCCAGCAGCGCCAGCCCCGCGAGCGCAGCGAGCCACCCCCGGGTATCCTGAATACTTGGAGGCTATTCGTTGAGCCGTCTATCGCTTGCTATTGGCTGTTTCATGGATGTCCTGTCAAAGGGCACTCTCTCAGAAAAATCGATGTCCGAACTGCGGCTCCTCAAGCGCGGGCCCGTCGCGGTTCCCGCCGCTCCCGCCGCGCGCGCCGAAAAGGCCGCTGACGGGGCCATGCAGATCCTCTCGATTCTTCAGCGCGATTCGCGCCTGGTGGATTTTCTGATGGAGGATATCGCATCGTACTCCGACGATCGGGTCGGCGCGGCCGTGCGTGAATTGCACGATCAGTGCCGCGATGCGCTCAAACGGCACGTGCGGCTCGATCCCGTGATCGATGGCGTCGAGAACACCTACGCCAAGGCGCCCGCGGGCTCGCCCGATCTGGTTCGGTTTGTGGGCAATGTGCCCATGAAACCGCCCGAAGGCGGCATGTTGCGGCACAAGGGATGGCGCGCGGCCCGAGTGGATTTGCCCGTATTGCGCACGGGCCAGGACGCCGGCGTCATTGCGCCGGCCGAGCTCGAAGTCGAGTAACGTAGCGTTCAACCCCCATGAACATTGGCATCGATCTCGGCACCACGAACTCCGCGCTGGCCTACATCGACGCGCGCGAGGCGGCCGATCGCGATTTCCCTCCGGTGCATATTTTCGAGACGCCGCAACTCGTAGCGCCCGGAAAGGTGGAAGCCCGCCGCACGCTTCCTTCGTTCCTGTTTCTCGAAGAGGGGCAACCGGTAGGCGTGTACGCTCGCGAGCAAGGCGCGCTGGTGCCTACGCGGCTGGTGCACTCGGCCAAGTCATGGCTCTCCAATGCGGATGTGGACCGCACGGCCAAGATCCTGCCATGGGGGTCGCAGGAAGGCGCCCGCGCGCTTTCGCCGGTGGAGGCTTCCGCCCGTTTCCTGGGCAAATTCCGCGAGGAATGGGATCGTTCTCGCGAGTCGTCCGACAACGCCAAGCTGGCCGATCAGGACGTCGTGCTCACGGTGCCCGCGTCATTCGACGAAGAAGCCCGTGAGTTGACCGTGATGGCCGCGCGCGATGCGGGCATCGATCGCCTGACGCTTCTGGAAGAGCCCGCGGCCGCGTTTTACGCCTGGATCTCCAACAACCTCGCGCAGTCGCACAAGAAGCTCTTCGACGGCCAGACCGTGCTCGTGTGCGACGTAGGCGGCGGAACCAGCGATTTCAGCCTCATCCGCGTTTCGCTCGAGGGCGGGGAAGTGAAGTTCACCCGGACGGCGGTGGGCAAGCATCTTCTGCTCGGCGGCGATAATCTGGATCTCACGCTGGCCTGGCTCGTTGAATCCAAGCTGGGCTCGCAGCTTTCCATCCGCCAGCGCAGCGGGCTGCGCCGTCAGTGTTGTTCCGCCAAAGAGCGCCTGCTGAATGAGCCGGATCTTCCCGGCATCGAGATCACCGTGCTCGGCTCCGGGGTCCGCGCTCATTGGCCGCTCGCTGAAGGGCCAGGTGCTGCGCGCCGAAGCGCTGGAGCTGGCGCTTGAGGGCTTTCTCCCCTTCACGGCGCGCGGCGAGGCTCCGAGTGACGAGAAGAACAGCCTGTTCAGGGAAAGCGGCCTGCCGTATGTCTCCGACGCCGCAATCACGCGGCATCTCAACGCGTTCTTGGAGCCGGCGGGTCAGGCGCCGGACGCGATTCTCTTCAACGGCGGGTTCTTCATTCCACAGGTTCTTCGCGAGCGCGTGGCGGACGTGGTCGGAAGCTGGTTCGGGAAGCGTCCCGAGATTCTGGAAAACACCGAGCTGGATTTGGCGGTGGCCCGCGGCGCGGCTTACTATTCCTATGTGCGTTCCACCGGCAGCGGCGTTCGCGTGCTGGGCGGGTTGCCGCGCACGTACTACATCGGTTTGGGAGAACCCAAGGAAGGCCGTTTCCCCGCCGCGTGCCTGGTTCCTCGCGGGACCGAAGAGGGCGCGGTGACCGTGGTCGATCGCGACGAGTTGAAGCTGGTTGCCAACCGCCCCGTCTCTTTCCGTCTGTACAGCTCGCTCGCGAGAGCGGGCGACCGTCTCGGCGAGGTGCTCGATTTCGCCGTGGACGATCCCGATTTGCATCGCCACGCTCCGCTCGACGCGTTGATCCGCGTGGGGCGGAAATCCGAGGAGATGCTCATCCCCGTGAAGCTGGGCGCGCGCCTCACCGAAATCGGCACGCTCGAAACATGGTGCGAGTCCAAAGCCGGAGAGGACCGCTGGAGACTTCAGTTCGATCTTCGCAAAAAGGCTTCGGAGAAGCCGCTGGAGCGCTCCGGCGTGGCCGTGGCGAGCGAAGAGGGCGTGCAGAAAGCGCTGGAATCCATCGGCGCCGCGTTTTCGTCCGACGCCGCTTCGCCGTTTCCGCCCGAGGAACTGCCATCCAAACTGGAACAGACTATGGGGCTGGGGCGGAATTCGTGGCCGATTGCCGCGATCCGCCGGATGGCGGACGCCTTTTTGTCGGCGGCGCCCGGCCGTAAGAAGAGCCCTGCGTTCGAGAGCCGGTGGCTGAATCTGTGCGGCTTCTGCCTGCGCCCCGGTTTTGGTTTCCCTGGCGACGACCTGCGCATGGAAAAAGCGCGGGCGGTATATGCCGGAGGATTGACTTACGCGAACCAGGCTCAATGCGAAATCGATTGGTGGATCTTCTGGGGCCGCGTGTCCGGCGGATTAAACAAGGGCCAGCAGGCGGACGCCTATCAGCGGCTTTCCAAGCACCTGTTGCCGCGCGGCGAGCAAAAGCCCAAGCGTATCAACTCGGCTTTGTCGCGTGAGATGTGGCGCGCCGCGGCCAGCCTGGAATTGCTGCCTATAGGGACCAAAACCGAATTGGGCGACGCGCTCGTCCGCCGCGTGAAAGCCGGCGACGCAGGGGAAAGCGAATTGTGGTGCCTATCGCGTCTCGGCGCAAGAAAACCGTTCTACGCTCCGGTGAATCTGGCCGTGCCTCCCTCGACGGCCGCTCGCTGGGCCGAAGCGATTTTGAAAGTCCCGGCGTCGGCCGATGCGTTAGCCGCATTGGCCCGCCAGACTGGCGATCTGGCGCGAGACCTCCCCGCCGCTACGCGCGACAGTATCAGGCGCAAGCTGGAGACGGCGCCGAATTCGGAGCGGCTCCTGAAGACGTTGGATGGCGAAGCCGAAGACGAGCGAGCGCTCGGCCGCATCTTCGGCGAAGATCTCCCTTCCGGCCTGGTGCTAGCGGGGTAGAGTATGTGGGGCAGGTTGTCAACCTGCGGCGGGTTAGCAACCCGCCTCCGGACGTGAGGACAGGGCCGAAAAGCGCCGGTTAACAACCGGCGGCAGGATGTCATCCTGCCCCACCGAGCCCGCGCGGCGTCAGTCCAGTTCGCGAGGTCCGACAACTGTGCGCCATTGCCCCAATCCGAGAATTACGGCGTCCAAATGTACGAAAGAATGCAGACGGGGGTAGTCGTCGCTGGTATTCTTGTCTATAGCAGAGCCCCGAGGGGGCCGGATGCCAAAGGGAACGACAACCACTGCGTTTAAACGGGCCGCGTTTGTCCTGGTTTGCGTAGGCGTATTCACGGGCGGCATCTTTGCGCTCCCGATCATGGCCAGCATCCTCGGAACCTACGGTGGGCCGACGCTGGAATTCTGGCTCCTGTTTGGCGGCGGCGTTGCGGCCCTCGGTTTGCCGATCCTGTTGGCCCGCGAGTTAGGTTACATCAAGTCCCACAAGACCGATGCCTGGGTCCTGGATGACCAGCCCTGCGAACGCACAAAACCCAAAACAGAGGGATCGACCGAAGCGGCCTGATGCCGGCCGGCGGGCCGATGGCGGTGTTGCGCTACAGCCCGTCTACTTCGCCGCCAGAAGCTCGTTCAGTTTCAGTTCAAAGAACTCGATAGGCTGCGCGCCCTCGACCTTCTCTCCGTCGACGCCGGAAGCGGTACTCTTGCCCACAAAGAAGGTTGGCGTGGCGTTCGTGCCGGCCTTGAGCGCTTCCATGATATCGGTCTGAACGTCGTCCTTGTGTTTCTCGCTTTCCACGCACGCGCGGAAAGCGGCCGCATCGAGTTTCAAATCGCCGGCGGTTTTCAGCAAGCTGGCCAGATCCAGCTTGCCCGGGTTGGCGGCCATCACATCGCGCATCGCCCAGTACTGGCCCTGATCGGTGGCGCAGCGGCCGGCCTCGGCGGCGCGCATCGCATCGGCGTGCATATCGCTCAGGGGATAATCCCGGCTGAAGAACCGGACCTTGCCCGTGTCGATGTATTTTTTCTTCAGCTCTGGGAACACCGCGGTGTGAAACCGTTGGCAAAACGGGCACTGGAAATCGGTGAACTCCACGATGGTGAGTGGGGCGTCTTTGTTCCCGAGCATGGGCGCGTCCAGCAGATTGAGCTTGGCGTGAACCGGCTGATCTTTCGCGCCCTCGTTGGCCCCGGCTTGCTGTTTTTCCAGCAACTGCCGGATCTGGCGCAGCTCGTTGATGATTTCATCTGCCTGCTGGCGGCTGATGGTATCCGTCGGGACCTGGGCGGCCAGCGGGAGGGCCAAGGCAAGCGCCAACCCCGCGCCGGCGATCGTTCGGCTGATGCTCTTCATTCGGTCCTTTCTTACCTTACAAGCCGGCTTCAATGGGGAGCGCGAGCGGAGCGTCTTTCAGGAAATCCAGTCCGGACATTTCCGCGACAGCTTCCTGAATGGATCGTTCCAGAGCCGGTTCCACGGTCATCACGAACGGCAGATCGTGGGGATTCTGGCCGGGCTCCTGCAACACCGCGTCGAGACTGATATTCTTGGAAGCCAGTATTCCAGCGAGCTTCGCGATGATGCCGGGCCGGTCCTCGACGCGGAAGCGCAGGTAATATGCGCTGCGCTTCGCCAAAATGGACAGAGGTTTATTCTCGCCCAGGCGATCGTGCGCGAATGGCGAGACGCGATCGGGGCTTCCGCTCCGAATCTCGCGCGCGACCCGCATCAAATCGCTTACGACGGCCACGCCCGTGGGCAGCGAGCCGGCGCCGCGGCCGTAATAGAAAGTATCCTCGCCGTACTTCCCTTTGACCCAAACCGCGTTGTACGATCCTTGCACGCTCGCCAAAATGGTGGAGCGCGGAATCAGCGCCGGGCGCACCGAAAGCAGCACGCCATCCGGCGTCTGCCGGGCGGCGCACAGCAGGCGAATGGTGTGTTTCAACTGGCGCGCGTACTGGAAATCCACCGGCGTAATGCGGCGAATGCCTTCCATGAACACGTCGGAGGGCGTGATGCGGTCGCCGAACGCCAGCGCGGAGAGCAGCACCAGCTTGGAGCGCGCGTCGAAGCCGTCGATATCCGCGCTCGGATTCGCCTCCGCGTAACCCAGCCGCTGCGCCTCGGCGAGCACGGAGTCGAGGCTGGCCTCGCGTTTTTCCATCTCCGTGAGAATGTAATTGCACGTGCCGTTCAGAATGCCGTACAGCGCCACGACGCTATCGCCCGAAATGCCTTCGCGCAGCACGGCGTGAATCGGGATACCGCCGCACACGCTGGCTTCCATCGCCAAGTTGATGCCGGCTTGAATGGCGCGGTCCCAGAAATCCACCCCGCGCTGCGCCATCAATTCCTTGTTCGCCGTGACGACGGACTTCTGGTTCCGAATCGCCGCCTCGATGATCTCCGCCGCCACCGTCGTTCCGCCCACCAATTCGACCACGATCTGTACTTCCGGATGGGTCACGATTTCACGCCAGTCGGTGGTTCGAAACACGTCTCCCAGCGCCTGAGGCAACTGCCGCGTGTGCGCATCGAGGCTGCACACCGCGACAACCTTCAACCGGAAGCCGAGTTTCGTTTCGATCCGGCGCGCGTTTTCAGCCAGAATCGTCACTGTGCCCGAGCCCACATTGCCCAAGCCGACGATGCCGATTTTCACTTCATCCATTGGAGCCATGATAGCAAGGCGGTATAGTCAGCCCGGGTTTCGGACACAATGACGGATCGCGTTGGATCGCTGAGCCGTGACGGACGGCAATTGCCAAGCCAGCTTGGGGAGCCGTGGTCCTATGCCAGCGGTTTCATGGCGACGATGTTGCGCGCGGCGATTTGCCCCGTGCAGAGGCATTCCGCGTTGTTTCCGCCGCCGTTGTACATCCAGCCCCAGAACGATCCCATCTCGCCGGCGCTGTACAACCGCTGAATCGGCTCGTTGTACGGGTCCACCACCTGGCACTTCGCGTTTCTCCTTGGGCCGCCCTGGGTGTTCACCATGGTCGGGTAAAGCTTGACGGCGTAGTAGGGAGGCTTCTCAAGCGCAAGCAGGCTGTTCTTCGGGCGGTCGAACTCGGGGTCCACGCCAGTCTTACAGTAGCCGTTGTACTTGGCGATGGTGTCCTCCAGGTCCGCGGGCTTCATCGAAATCTTAGTTGCAAGCTCGGCGATCGTATCGCCCTTGACGATCCATCCCTTCGCGATTTCCTGGCTGTTGTCGCGGCTCCACTCGTAATCCGAATACCAGCCGTACCATCCGAACTTGCGCTTGGTAGCCAGCGGACCTCGCGTGCGCCCGCTTTCGTCGAAGATGGCCCAGCAGGGCAGCCGGGTGAAGTCGCCGATCACTCCGTCGAAGAACATCAGGTATTCTTTCTGTCCGAAACCGTGACGGCTCGGCCGGTTCTCCGACATGAAACGCTTCCCTTGCTTGTCGACGCGGATTGAGGCGCCGGCGATAGTGACCGGGATGGATACGGGTGCCAGTTCCGGAACCACCATGCCGCCCAAACCGGCCAGCGGATTGTTCATGTGCCAGAGAGCCGCGCCTGCCGCTTGCGCCATGCGAATGCCGTCTCCGGTGTTGCCGGGCGTGCCCTGGCCGTAAATCGGCCAGCCGGGCAGGAACTGCTTCTGCATTTCGAAATCGAACTCGAACCCGCCGCAACACAGGATCACGCCCTTCCGCGCCTTAATGTAATAAGGCTTGCCCGCGACCTCGGCCTTGAGGCCCGCGATTTCCTTGGAGGCCGTCTGGATCAGCGTCTTGGCCGGAGACTCGTACATCACTTCGATGTTTCTCTTGGCCGCCTGCTCGCGGAGCGGAAGATAGAGCTTGGCGTCGGAGCTTCCATTGTTGCTCCAGGTGCGCACGCAGGCGGCGCCGGGAAGCTCGGGGTGCTCGGGTTGGAAGATGCCGAGCGGAGTCGCGGCGATGCCCAGCGTTTTGAGCCAGTCATTCAGCTTCAACATCTCCTCGGCAAGGGCTTGGATGCACTCCTTGTCGGTGAGGCCGTAGCTCAGCGCTTCGATGTACTGAAGAGCTTGCGGAAGGTCCGTGGGCGTCCACCACATGTTGCCGGAGACTTTGCTATTGCCGCCCTCGAACTCCTTCTTCATCTTCTCGATCATCACAACCTTCGCGCCCGCATCGGTCGCGGTGATGGCGGTCGCGAGTCCGGAATGGCCCGTGCCCACAATTACGACGTCAACTTCCTTATCCCATTTGGCCGGAACCGCCTCGGCCTTCGCCGGCTGGGCCGTCAATCCGCCGGCCAAACCGCCGGCAGCTACCGAGCTTGTAAGAAAACTGCGACGATTCACCAACTTATCCTTGATGGCCACGATTTGCTCCTTTTCCGGACCGAAGGGTTCGCCGCCGCGAAACCGAACGCACCGCCAGTTGCGATCCTGTCATCAGATAGAATTATGATCAACAGGTACTAAGCTCTGATGTTATCTCGATTCTGCTTCCTAGGGATTTTGATTTCGGTTTGCGCCTGGCTTCTGAGCGCGAAAGAGCCTGCGTCAAGCGGCAGGCTCCGGACCGCGGCGCGCCCGGCCGTCGCAGCAGCCGTGCGCGCCGCGAAGGCACCCGACAATCCGTGCCTCGGTTGTCACGGACCTTACGACAAGATCATCGAGGCTTCCGCGAAGCACGTCGCGCCCAGCGGAGAAAAGGGCAGCCCGCATCGGTACGTGCCGCACGATTCGAAAAAAGAAGAGGACATTCCCGATTGCACACACTGCCACACGGCGCATGCGCTGGACCCGCTGCCGGCCGAAGGGTCAATCGACGTTTCCAAAGTAAGCGTCACTTGGTGCTATGACGCCTGCCATCACGAGAAGAACCTCACGTCCTGTAAGGAATGCCATCCGTAGGTTGTGGGTTGGATGGCGATTTCAGTCCATTCCGAACGGCGAATATAGCTTACCGCACGGAAGGACGGCGGGCGGTCTGTCCCTGGGCGAGCAAATACCGGACATCGCGCTCCAGCGGCTTGACGGCTTTGGCGAAGATCGCTTTGTACGCGCCGCAGAACCAATCCAGATCTTCGAAGCGGCCGTGCGGCGCATGGCGCAGCTTCGGGCAGCCGCCACGGCAGATGCGGCGATAATCGCACGCCGCGCACTCGGCGTGAGGCTCGGCCTTCTTGGAAGCGAACAGGTAGCGCCGTTGGCGGCGAGCGATCTCGCTCCAGCTTTCGGTCTCGATATTCCCCAGCTTCCATCCGCTCTCGACGAAGAAATCGCAGGGGTACACGTCGCCGTTGTATTCCACCACCACGTAGCTATCGCAGCTCTCGTGAAGGGTGCACGAGCCGGGCTTCTGTCCCGCCAGCGCCTCGGCGACGTTATCGAAGAAGCGCACGCGCACGTTCCGCCGCTCGGGCCACCACAGGTCGAAAACCTCGCACAGGAATCGGCCGTATTCATCCGCCGAGATGGTGAACGGCAGTGGCTCGCCATCGGGGCCGAATTCCGCCAGCGGAATGAACTGGAGATAGCGGATGCCTAACCCGCGGAAGAACGAGTAGATCTCCGCCGCCCGGTTTACATTGGCTTTGCTCAGCACGCACAAAATGTTGAAGTCCACCTTCTCACGGGTCATCAGCTCGGCGGCTTCCATCGCCTTGCTCCACGATCCGTGCCCGGCTTTGTTCAAGCGGTAACGGTCGTGCGCGTCTTCCGGCCCATCGAGCGAGAGGCCGACCAGGAATTTATATTCCCGAAATAGCTCGCACCAGTCGGCATCGAGCAGGATGCCGTTGGTCTGAAGCGAATTGCCGACGCTCTGCCCGCCGCGTCCGTGGGCCTGCTGGAACTCGACCAGTTTCCGAAAGAACTTCAGACCGGCCAGGGTAGGCTCGCCGCCTTGAAACGCGAAAGTGGATTCCGGATGCGAGTAGAACAGATAGCTGTCCACGAGCGTCTCGAGCGTATCGAGGCTCATGGTGCGGCCCGCAAGATGCTCGTAGGGGTCGGCGGCGCGGTCCAGATAGAAACAGTATTCGCAGTCGAGGTTGCAGACCGCCGACGCCGGCTTCACCAGCACCGAACTGATGCGAGGCCCGGGACCGGGAACTGTCGCGATTGGAGAGCCGTGGCCGGTAACAATGGGGAACACGATGGCGAGACCATCATCGCACGGCGCAGCACGGGCGCGCGGCGCTAATGGCCGGGAGACGCCCCCGGTTGAAGTCCGAGCGCTCTTCGCTATTGCACTCTTCCGGCGGCGTTCTCCAGAACCAGGTTCGATACTATTCCGGTGTCCGGCGTTATCGGCTGATGCGAGCAGAATCCGATCCCTACGTAGAACGGCTCGTCGAAGTGCATGGTAATGGGCGGTCCGAACTGGTGCAGGGGCTCTCCGGTGATGCTGATGAAGAGCGCGATCGAGTCGCCGTGTTTCTCGATTCCAATACGCTTGGGCCGCACGTTCGCGAGCGTCCCTGCGAATCGGTATTCCGCGTCCACCATTTGGGCTCCCTTGTCCGGGCGATTCGCGAGATGGATCATCCCGGTTCCGTGCTGCCCGGCCATGGCTTCCTTCGAATCGTCTTCCAGACTCTGGCGGATTACCAGGACCACCTTGCGATCACTATAGCCGGCTGCCTGCACATAAGACACATCGCCCGCAAGGGAGACATCGCCCGACATCCGTTTCCACAAAAAACGAAACTCGTCGCGCTGATACCAGATGTTATAACCGGCGGAGGTAATGGAGTATTGCCTGGTGGCCGAGTCATAGCTTGCGCTGCCAGGCACGAGAGTCCCGCCGATATCCGACTGGCCCTCGAACACGCCAATGGGCGTATTGAACGTGACCGCAGGCCGATGGAAATCCCTGGGCGGCGCAACCTGCGTATGACCATTGCCACCCGGAAGCGCCCAATCCGGCACAGCGATTTGCGCCTGGGTTGCGGGCGCGGCGGCCGTTTGCGCCCGGGCGAACCCCGGCCCCAGCAGCAATAAAGCGATTAGCGCGGCCGAGCCGAAGCGTCGCGTGGATAAATGAGTCAAGCGATTTTCCATAATCATGAAAGTAGCAGACCGCGGCCAGGCTGGCGCGGAGAGCCGTAATCCGTCCGTAAGGGAAAATCCAGCTTAACCGCGGAGGCGCGGAGACGCCGAGAATGAACAGATTAGGAACCCTTCGCGGCCTCTGCCGGCTCCGCGCGCATCCGGGGGCGCCACGAGATGCCCAAGACGTACAAGACCTTTCTGAGATTCCCCCTCACCTCGGAGGCGCGCCAGCCGAGCGAGCGGAGATCGCGGAGAAATCAAGATAACTCGGCGTCTCCGCGACTCCGCGGTGGATTCTTTGTGGCGCTATGGACGGATCAGGGGAGAACTCTGGTGGGTCATGCGCGGGCGACACGAGGGCGACGGCGGCTCGGAGCGATGTGCCACACTGACTCCATGGCAGGCTGGCTTGAAGTGGAGGCGGCGGATGTCCGCTTGTGGTTGGAGTCCTCCTCGACCGGTTTGAAATCCGTTCGCTTCGAGGCTCCCGAGGACGGCTTCCACCGGAGCGAATCCGATCCTGTACTGGCCGAGAGCGAGCGGCAACTGCGCGCGTATTTTGCGGGAGATCTGCGCGAGTTCAGCGTGCCTCTCGATATGCAGGGTACGGAGTTTCAGAAGCAGATCTGGCGCGAGCTGATCAAAATCCCATACGGGGAGACGCGCAGCTACATGGACATCGCTGAGGCCATTGGCTCGCCGGGCGCCGTGCGCGCGGTGGGAGCCGCCAACGGCGCGAATCCCATCGCCATTATCGTTCCTTGCCACCGTGTAATCGGATCGGGAGGCAAACTCGTCGGCTACGGCGGCGGGTTGGCGCTCAAGAAACGATTGCTTGATCTGGAAGCCAGGGTGAGCGGACGAAGGCTTTTCTGAGCCGTTCCCTACCGCGGCCAGGATTCGTCGCTGTGGCTCATGAAGTCGGGATACGCTCCGGCCCCGAGTTCGTGCAAATCCAGGCCGAGCCGTTCGCCTTCCGGCGCGGCGCGATGCGGCAGGAAGCGGCCGATCAGCCAGTTCGATCCGTAAACGAGAGGCAGCACGCAACCTACGAGCGTAGATACGCCGACGATCTGCGCCATCAACTGGCCGTGGCCTTGACTCCCCGGGACGCGAGCAAAAAGGCCCGCCGCCACGAGGCCCCAGACGCCGCCGAGCGCGTGGACGGAGATCGCGCCGCCTGGGTCGTCCAGCTTGAGATGCAACTCCAGCCATTCAACGGAGAGGACGGTCAGCAGCCCCGAAGCGCCGCCGATCACTACGGCTTCCGCCGGTTGAACGAAGCCGGCCGCGGCGCTTATCGAAACCAGACCGCCGACCCAGCCGTTGGCGCAAATCGATGCGTCCGGTTTGCCAAAACGGACCCGCGTGGTCGCGGCCGCGGCCAAGGCCGCCGCGCCCGCAGCCAGAGTGACGTTGACCGGAACCGCGAACACGCCGGACGGCGACGGACTAAAGAGCAGCGTGCCGGCGCAGTTGACGCCGATCCAGCCGATCCAGGCCAGAAAACAACCGAACAACACAAAGGCCGCGTTGTGGCCGGGGATGGCCGCGGGCATTCCTTCGATGTTGTATTTGCCGATTCGGGGCCCGAGGATCCAGGCCATGGTCAACGCGGAAAGCCCGCCAACCACATGGATGGCGCCGGCGCCGCCGAAGTCGAGGAAACCGGTTCCTAATCCGTAGTTGCGGCCGAGGCCGGCAAGCCAGCCGCCGCCCCAGCTCCAATGTGCGAACAAGGGAAAAACCAACCCGCCTAGAATCGCCGATGATGCAAGGCTTGCTCCGAGCCGCCAACGGTCCGCGCCGCTACCCAAAGGAATGAGCGCGGCAAGGCCCGCCAGGAAAACACCCGCCAGGGCCGCGAGCGAGGCGGGCGATCCATCGAATGGCAGACCGCTCAGAAATGCAGGTCCGGCGCCGATCCAATCCCACGATTTGCCGGCGATCGCGAACGAGTGCGCATGCAAGCCCGGATAGGCTTGCCACGCGAAGCCCACCGCGAAATACGCGAGAGCCGCGCACGCCGCGGCGCAGAGCGAAGCCAACAGCGCGTGAGCCGCGCTGCGGGAACGGCCGAGACCCGCGTTGATGAGCGCAAGCCCCGCGCTGGCCCAGGGGATCAGTAGCGCGCAAGCGAACGAGAGAGCGGAGGAAACCGGCAACACGGGTTCGGCGGCAACCGTCACGGTTTTCTCCCGTGGGGCAGGTGGAAACGGAAGACGAGCGTCAGGCCGGCCGCTTGAATGACGATGCCGGCCAGCATGAAGGCTCCCTCCGGCGCCGCCGCGCGCAAGAGCGCTACGGCCGCCAGCACGATAATCCACCCCGCCGGAACCAGGAAAAAGCCCAATAGCCTCATTGGATTGGACCGATTATAGCAGCGCCGTGGCCGGACGCCCCGCGAACGCGCTCGGAAAGCGGATTACTTGCGCGATCCGCGCTGCGGGTTCTTTAGGGCGGACTGGCGCATCTTGGACTTCTTGCGCTTAGGCTTGGTGAACACGAAGGTGCCGCTGCCCAGGTACTCGGCTTTGTAGAGAGTCTTTTCAGCCAAACGAATCTCCCTCGAAGGTATCGTTAGAAACTCTCATTGTAACGTTATTCTGAAGAGACGATGGTGAAGACCTGCGAGACGTGTGTGCGACAGGAGAATGACGAGACTCTCCGTTCCGAATCAATTCGGGTGAACCTGAGCGTATCGGTACGCAAGGAATTCCTTTTGGCCTCGTATCAGGGCATGGCTTTAGCCGTGCCGCAGCGTCCGCGGTCAAAGGCATTAGCCACTGGGGTTTTCCCGGGTTCGCAGGGGCTGAAGCCCGAACCTTTTAGCGGTTCCACGGCACGGCTAAAGCCATGCCCCGATACAAGGCGAGCCCACAAGCCCGAATTCTATATCGCGAACGCCTGCTGGAGAAAGCGCCGGACAGCCGCCGAGTTGCTTACTTTTTCCCGGAGCCGCGGCGCTCGCGCCGAACCTGCGATGATCGGCCGGCGCACGCTTGGATCCGGGATGCGCGCAATCCGGGCCGCCGTCGCTTGCGCCGCCCTCGCGCTGGGGCTGATGGTTCCGAGCGGCCACGCCCAGACCGCGGCCGGCGCCAAGGCGGTTTGCGCCCAGACCGGCGATATCGCTCGCAAGCTTGCCGAGATCACGGGTTGGGCCTTGCTTCATCCCGTCCCCTGCGATTTCATCGACAAGGACCAGCTCAACAAGTACGTGAAGGAAACCATGAAAAAGGAGACCAGCCCTTCCGATATTCGCGCGGAAGAGGCCGTTCTCAAGAAATTCGGTTTTGCTCCGCAGGATTTCGATTTGGCTAAAACCACGGTGGATCTTCTCACCGAACAAGCCGCGGCCTTCTACGATTACCACCGCAAGAAGCTGTTTGTCGCCGAGAGCACGCCTGCGGCTATGGACGAAACCGTGCTTGCGCACGAATTGGCGCACGCCCTGGCGGATCAGCATTTTAATCTCGCGAAGTATGTCCGAAAAGGGGAGGACAGCGACGACGGCTCGACCGCGCGTCTGGCGGTGATGGAGGGTCAGGCGACCTGGATCATGTCCGAGTACATGGCCCGCAAGCTGGGCCAATCGCTCGCCACGAATCCCATGCTGATAGCCGCGATGAGCGCCATGGGAGACGTAACCGGCGGCCAGTTTCCCGTTTTCGAAAATGCCCCGCTGTATTTCCGTTTAACGCTGCTTTTTCCGTATACGAAGGGACTGCTCTTTCAAAACGCGCTCGTCGAGCGCGACCGGCAGAAAGGGTTCGCGGAGCCGTTCCAGCGCCCGCCGCTTTCCACCCAACAGATCCTTCATTCCGAAAAATACTTCGCGAACGAGAAGCCGTCGAAGCCCGATTTGCCCACCGTCCGGCTTCCGCATGGATATAAGACCCTGGTGGAGGGTTGCCTCGGGGAACTCGACGAATCGGTTCTCATCGAGCAGTTTGGAAGCAAGGAAGAGGCCGCGCGGCTTGCTCCGCACTGGAAGGGATCCGCGTTCCAGCTTCGCGAGAACCGGAAGGCCGGCCGCATCGTTCTTTTATACGCCGCGGAGTGGGATAGCGAAGAAAGCGCGCGCGACTATTTCGCTTTATACAAAACAGCCCTGCAAAAGAAGTGGAAGAGCTTCAAATCGGCATCGGAAGCGCCCGATTCGGTGGAAGGCTCGGGTGACGACGGACTTTTCAAACTACGCCGGTCGGGAACGGTGGTCACGAGCCTGGAAGGGCTACCCACAGAGTTAAACTAGACGGCATGCCTATCGCCCGAATCCTACGCAATGCAATCTGCGCCGCACTCTTGGCGTCGCTCGCCGCGCAGGCCGCCGACGTTCCGCGCAAGGCCCCCGCTTTCACCGTGAATCTGGGTTCGGGAAAACAGGTGAAATTGAGCGACTATTCGGGAAAAGTGGTCGCCATGATTTTTATTCTGACCACCTGCCCCCATTGTCAGGCGGCCATCCGCTGCCTGACCGAGGAGCAAAAAGCCGTTGGACCGCGCGGATTTCAAGTTGTCGCTTCAGCCATTGAAGACGGCGCGGCAGCCAAGGCGCCTGATTTTGTGCGCCAGTTCCAGCCACCCTTTCCCGTCGGCTACAACGAGATGGGGCCCGCGGAGGACTTTATGCAGCATCCGTCGATGGCCGAGCTCCGCATGCCGCTGATCGCGTTCATCGACCGGCAGGGAACCATTCGAGCGCAGTACGAGGGCTACGAAGCGTTTTTCGCGGAAGATAAGATGGCGGCCAATATCCACGCGAAGATCGCGGAATTGCTTGGCGGCGGAGCGCCGGCGCAAAAAGCCGCGCCAGGAAACCAGCCGAAGAAGTAGGCGGTTTAGCCGGGAGTGAGGACAGCCGGGCGGGAATCCAGCCGCAAGAAGCCTACGGGCGCGCGTGAGCCCGATGCGGAGCCCGTGGACTCTACGCCACCGCGGGTGTCTTGGAGAGTGACTCCGCCGCTTCCGCGGCAAGAGTGGCCCTGTTCTTGCTCCCCGGTGGACGGCCCCGCCGCTTGGGTTCGCTCGCGCTGCCGCTGCTCATCCAGGCGGGAGGACGGCCGCGGCGTCTGCCGCGCCCGCGCGCCAACCGCTCCAGACTCAGAATTGCTTCTTCTATTTGTTGCCGTTCCGACTTTAATTCGACCAAGATCTTGGCGACATCCATGGCCTAGGCCTCCGCGGGCCGCGTAACCCGGTTCAGGCAGCTCGCGACTTCACTTGATTCTCACCCGACTGCTAACTTTATTTCAAGATGTTTTTAGCTTTTTTGTGAAAAATAAATAAGAATTGGTACCCCTACCGCCTAGTACGGTTGGCCCAAGAGGTCCTAGTGGCGGCGTTTTCGCCAATAATAATAGAACGGAAGTCCTAAGATTATTAGTCCGACTCCCAGAATGGACTCGCGCGGGCGACTGAGGAGAGTTGAAAGCAACAGAATGATGGCCGCGAAAACGAAAAGCAACGGAACGAACGGATATCCCAGGGTTCGGTACGGACGCGCCAGGTCGGGGCGCTTTATGCGTAGGGTGAGGACCGCCGCCGCCGTCATTCCATAGAGAATCCAGCTCGCGAAGATAACCAGATTAAAAAGATCGTCGTATTTTCCGGAAAGCGTCAAAATACAGGCCCATGCGGTCAGCGCCAGAATCGAGGCTCCGGGCGTGCTGTATTTAGGAGTTACACGCCCGATAATTGAAAAGAAGTGACCTTCGCGCGCCGCCGCGTAAGGCACGCGCGAGCCCGACAGAATGGAACCGTTGAGCGCGGCGAATATGCTGATCATGGCGGCCACGGAAACTACTCCGGCTCCGAAACCGGACTGCGCCCCTACGAACAGGCGGCGCATCATCTCCGCCGCCACGCGCGGGGCGGCCGCCACATCCGCGGCCGAAAGCACCCGAAAATAGGCGGCATTCGCCGCCAGGTAAACGCCGATTACGGCAAGAGTTCCCCAGATCAGCGCGCGCGGGAGATTGCGTTGCGGATCGCGGATCTCGGATGCCACCATGCCGACGTTGTTCCAGCCGTCGAAGGCCCACAAAGCCGCTACTAGCGCAGCTATGAAGCCGGAAAACGTGGCGGCCGGCGCCGGAGCCTGCGCCGCCGCGGAGTGCGGATGCCCAAGGAACAGGCCGGCCCAGACGATCCATGCGATGAGCGCGACCTTCAGGACAGTGACGGCCACCTGCACGTCGCCGCCGGCGCGCACGCCGAAATAATTGAGCAGACCCAGCGCCATGATGAGCGCGATGGCGAATAATTGTCCCGTGCGTATCTCCAGCGGCCCGCCGTGCGGACCGAGCGGCGGGGGCAGCGTCCACACGACCGAATCCAGACCCGGCAGGAAATTCGTCAAATAAACGAAAAATCCAGTGGCCAGCGTGGCGATCGATCCGCTTTTTGCCACCCACATCTGGGTCCAACTATAGATGAATCCCCAGAGCGGTCCATAGGCTTCGCGCAAATAGGCGTATTCGCCGCCGGCCTCCGGAATAGCCGCGGCCAACTCGGCGTAGCTAAGCGCGCCGGCAAGCGAAAGCGCGCCGCCCACAATCCACACCGCGAAGACCAGGGACGGCGAGCCGACGTTCCGGATCATGCTCTGCGGCACCAGAAATATGCCGCTTCCGATCACGGTGCCCACTACGATGGACGCCGCCGCCCAAGGACCGAGGACGCGTTTCAACTCCGGCGATGGCTTGGTTTGCATTGCCAGCTATTCCTCCGCCGATGCGCTTCTGGAAGGCAAATGCGGCGAGCCGCCCACAGGCTGGCGGACCAGTGACTCCTCCGGAGGGCCGCCTCCGGAATGGCTCTCGAACAGCGAGGCGGCCAAACCGATCGCGAAAGTCGCCAGGGTTCCCACCAGCACGTACCAGGTATAGGCGACAGGCGTCCGGAGCCAGACGAAGAGGATAGCGCACAACCCTCCGGCCACGCCGGCCATGGCGGCGCGTTCTCGCGGACGCCTGGTCAACACGCCGAGCAAGAACACTCCCAACAGAATGCCCGAAGGGATGGATGCGATAGTCAGGCCCGTCTCCAAGACCGATTGCGACTGGCTGGCGCGAATCGCTATGGGCAGCAACACGGCCGCCCAGACCACCGTAGCCCCGCGGGCCAGCCTGAGCGAGCGGCGCTCAACGGCGAAGAAATCAACGACCGTGGTGGAAGCGAGGGAATTGAGCGCAGCGCTCAGATTCGCCATGGCGGCCGCTAAAATGGCCGCTATCGCGAGCCCCGCCGCGCCGGGCGGGAGATCGTTCCACAGGAACTGCGGATACAGGCGGTCGAGCTTTGCGGGTGGAGCGCTCCCACCGTCCTGGTAATGCACCCACAGCGCCACGCCGATCAAAAGAAACAGCGTGAACTGGACGAAAATTACGACCCAACTCGACAGCAACGCCAGGCGGCTCTGGCGTTCGTCTCGCGCGCTCAGGAGCCGCTGCACCATCAGTTGGTCCGTGCCGTGACTGGCCGTGGTCAGGAAACACCCCCCGACAATCCCGGCCCAAAATGTGTATTTGCGGGCGAAGAACTCCATGGTCGGCGCGAAACGGAAATCGAAGACGGTGAGCTTGCCCGCCGCCGACGCGACTGCCGCGACATGCGGCCATCCACCGGGAATCCGCGCCAGAATCAGAACGAAGCTCAAGGCCGCGCCCGCCACATACAGCGTCATCTGAACGACGTCCGTCCATATAACCGCGGTCATTCCGCCTTCAAACGTATAAAACAAGGTCAGGACGACGATGATCGCGATGCCGGCCGTCTGGCCGACGCCCAGAACCACGGATATCACCAGGGCGATGGCCGCGACCCTTACGCCTTCGGCCAGCGCCCGGGTGACCAGGAAGATGGATGCGGTCAGCCGGCGAATCCGCTCCCCGAACCGCCGCCGCATCAATTCATACGCCGTGAACATCTCCCCGCGAAAATAATGAGGCAGGAAAAGTACCGAAATAGCGATGCGGGCCAGCAGGTAACCGAGGACGAGCTGGAGAAAGGCCAGATTGCCGCCGAAAGCCAGGGCCGGCGTGCTGATGATGGTCAGCGTGCTGGTTTCCGCCGAGACGATCGAGAGCGCAATGGCCCACCATGGCGCCGTCCGCCCTCCCAGGAAGTAATCCCGGAGGCCTTTCTGCCCGCTCCGGAACCGGGCTCCGAACCAGGTGATGCCGGCCAGGTAGGCCAGGATGACCGCCAAGTCTGCGTAGCGCATCGAAATCGTATTCCAGCATAGCGTTGATCTGTTATTATTTGTTCTTCGGAACCGAGGAACCCCGCGCGGTGTCCAAGAAGTTGCGGGGGGAAGCGCGTTCGGGTATACTCCGCACAGCGGATCACGAAGGCATGGCGGTTCATCGAAGCGGAAGAAGGCAGGAGGCTCACGTGTTTAAAGTAACTAGAAATATGATCGGATTTGCGGCGGCGACCCTTCTGGGCGGCGTCCTGGGCCTGGGAATCGCAGCGCCCGCCCGTGCGCAAGCGCAGCCGGCGGCTGCGGCGCAGCCCGCAGCGGCAGCGCAGCCGGAGCGGCGCCCTAAAGATCAGGGCGAAGCGGACATTTTTAACGCCGTGCTCCTCGACCTGAATCCCGCGAAGACCGATGCCAAGAAGGCGATCGCCGACTTGGACGCATGGACACAGAAGTACCCCGACTCTGTGTACAAGGACAACGACCGGCTCTCGCTCTACGTCCAGGCGTATTTCGCGGCAAACCAGGGAGACAAGGTCCTGGAATATGCGGGACAACTCCTTGACAAAGACCTGAAAGTAACGTTTAACAACAACAACGCTCAGATTCTTCCGGTTCTGTTCCGCGGATGCGCCGCGGGCGCCGCCGTGATCGGAGCCGCGAACGTAACCCCGACACAGCGGCAGATCGATACAGCAACGAAAGCCGCCAAGCAGTTGCAAGAGCTGACGCCGGTCTATTTCGCGGCCGCCAACAAGCCGCCTGCCGTAAGCGATGCGGACTGGGCTACCGCCAAGAAGCAGATGGACGACGCGGCCGGTCAGACGCTGTTCGCTATCGCGGTCTTCCCTGGGAACCAAGCCCTCAAGAATAAAGACTACAAGGCGGCCGAAGAGGCTTTCATTAAGGCCATGCAGGCGTTCCCGGATCACGGCGCGCTGGCGTACACGATGGGCACCACCGTGGTGAGCGATGCCGTCGCGGCGAAGGACACGGACAAGTACGCGCAGGGGCTTTACTATATCGCGCGGGCCGTGGCCATGGACCCCGCCAAGGGTGGAATCACCCCGGCGGCGACCCGTACGCAGTACGAGACGGCGCTGAAAAAGCTTTACACCAACTACCACGGCACGGAAGACGGGTTGGATCAGCTCAAGACGCAGGCGCTCGCCTCTGTCACCCCTCCGGCAAGTTTCAAGATTGAGACCGCCTCCGAAATCGACGCAAAGAAGGAAGAGGCGTTCAAGGCGAAATATCCCGAGATCGCGTTGTGGCTGAGCATCAAGAAACTGCTCGCGGTGCAGGATGGCGAAGCCTATTTTGCCGCCAACGTGAAGGATACGGCGCTTTCGGGATTGAAGGGCGTGGTGGTCGGGGGCACCCCGGAGTGCAACCCCAAGTCCATCCTGATCGCCGTGAAGGAGCCCGATCAGACTGCGACGCCGCCGGCCGAGATCACGCTGAAGCTGGAGGCTGCCATCAAAGGCAAGCCGGTCCCCGATCAGGAAGTCAGATTCAAGGGCCAAGCCTCGGCGTTCACGAAGGAACCGGCGTTCATGCTGACGCTGGACGTGGACAAGGACGATCAGCCCGATTTCAAGGTTGACCCCTGCACGCCGCCGGCTGCCAAGAAAGCCGCCCCGGCTCCCGCTACGAAGAAGGCGGCGCCAACGCCGGTGAAGAAGTAAGGAAGTTCCAAGGTCTCTGAGCACGGATGCCCGCACCGCCTCTGAGCGGCGCGGGCATCCGTGTCTTCGGGGATGGAACTGGCAGCCGGTGGGCGCCAGCCCGGCAGGAAGCGCACAACTGTCCACTCAACGCCGGGCCGAAGCCCGGCGCCAGCCCAAAAGGGCTAACCCCACCTCGGGACACTCCCGCCGTCGCCGGCGGCTCCAGGAAATCCCAGGCTGCGTTCCAGATAGAATTCACTGAAAAAACAAGAAGGTCGGTCAAATTCCGAGCCGTAATCTCTGCCTGGTTTCCTGCTACCTCGACCACCGCGGCAGGGCGCAGGGCGGGTCACCTCATTTTCCCTGGCAGCCCCAAATGCCGGGGCGACATCGGGAGCTCGGAGATTCATCTCGACGTTTCTCGATTCCAAACAGGACCAATCGGGATGTTCCGGCTGCGGGCGCCGACTCTCATTTAACTGGCATTGCGTGCTTCCGCCTGCCCATTCACCGCGGCAAGCCGCTCACATCTTCGCCGCCTGCCTCTGCGCCAGGCGGCTCCATTTCGCCGTAAACCGCCGCCGGTATCGGGGAGCCGTACGCGCAGCCTCCACGGCCCGGGAGTACGCAACCTTCGCCGCGGCCTTGTCCCCTAGCGCTTCCAAAACGCGCCCAAAGTAATACAGGCCTTCCGGGTCATACTCACGCCGCTCGGTGTAGATATCCAGTTCCCTGCGCGCGTCCTCCAGGCGTCCGGCATCCAGGTACGCCGCTCCCAAATCGCGGTGAACCTCACTCAGATTGAACTTCTCGTCCAATCTCAGAACCGTCTCGAACTCACGTATGGCTTCCTCCGCCCGCCCCTGCTCGCGCGCCAGCCTTCCCAACTGATAGTGCGCGCCCGTCTCTTCCGTATCAATCGCCACCGCATTCCGAAAACGGCGCGCCGCTTCGGTGTATTGCCGCCGCTCCAGGTGAATCAGGCCGAGCTGATACTGCGCATCGGCGTCGTGTGGATTCACCGCCGCGGCTTCCAGCATCCGCGTAAAGCTCTGGCGTCCGCGCAAACCCGAGCCCAGGCCGCTTAACTCTCCGCCCAAGAAATACCAGGCGTAAAACAGAAAGAACGGCGAAGCCAGCCATCCCATCATGAACCGAATAGTCGGCCACACCAGCGCCGCGGCCACGAGCGAAAGCCACGAAGCCGCCACCGTTCCGATCGCCGAGCCCGTTCCCAGGCCGAACAGCGTGCGCACCGCGAAGAACATCAGCGCCGCGAAGTACAGGAACGCCGCCCCTTCCAGCCAGGCCGCGGCCTCGCCGGGAACCACCTCCAACGCCGCCGCGAGCGGCAGGACGGCCGCCGTAAACGCCAGCGCCGCGCAAGTCAGCAGCGACGAATAATCGCGCCGGAACACCGCGCCCACATTCCCCGTCCGTCCGATCAGCGCGCCCGCCACCAGCAGCCCGGGAACATACACCGCCGCCAGCACAATCAGCGGCATAAAGAAACTCAGGCCTATCGGCGCCGCGCTGCGCAGGACGAGCGACGCAGCCAGCGCCGCAACCAGCGCAAACAGCGCGCTGCCGCGGTCCAGCACGTCGCCCATCGCCGAGGCCGGCCGGGTCCACAGCGCGATCAGCAGTCTGATTCCATCCGCGAGCACATTCGGGAGCATAGCAAGCCGAACCCGCATCGGGCAATTACGTTACAGTAGGCTTGGCGGTCCCCATGCGGATTCTGGCGGTATTCCTGGCCTGTGCGGCGACTCTCTCCGCGCAGAAAGACAGCGTGAACGCCGTCCCTCAGCCGGGTCCCGTTTCGGCGGAACAGCGCGCCAAGCTCGCCGCGCTTTTTCCCGATCCGGCATCGCTGGCAGCCAAAGCCTCCGGGCCTTACCAAACGTACTCCTCCGACTTATACAAGTACCTCGACGGCGGCGCGGACGCCTATCTCATCGGCGGCATGATCGCCATGATTCATCAAGAGCTGAAGACGGCCGATATCGAAATCACCGCCGACATTTTTGACATGGGCGACGGCGCACACTCGTCCCGGATCTATTCCATCGAGCGCCCCCCGGACTGCAGAACCGTTTCCATCGGAAATGAAGGTTACGTCGATGAGGGCCTGCTGAATTTCACCGGCGGCGAGTATTACGTTAAGCTGCTGGCCTTCGGTAGTTCGTCGAATACGGCCGCGGCGCTCGATAAGCTGGGCCGCGCCATTGCCGCACGAATCGCGGCAGGGCGGGCGGCCGCGCAGGGAAAGAAGTAGCGCGCATGGCGACCGCCACCCGCCGTCAGTTTCTGGCCTCCGCACTGGCCGCTCCCGCCGTGTTTGCAGCGGGCGCGAACCCTCCCTCGCTATCCATCGCGCATTACAGATCGCCGCAGACGGCTCCCGAAGCCATCGCCGAAGAGGCCCGCCGCCTCACGCGCGCAGCCATTGACGCGCTCGGCGGAATGAGCCGCTTCGTTTCCAAGGGACACACGGTTTGGGTGAAACCCAATATCGGTTGGGACCGCCGGCCCGAGCAAGCCGCGTGCTCGAACCCCGATGTGGCGGCCGCGATTGTCGAGATGTGCTATCAGGCCGGCGCGGCCAAGGTGATCGTCGGCGACAACCCTTGCGTCAGCGCCGAAAAAAGCTACGTCCGAAGCGGCATCCAGGCCGCTGTCCGTAAGGCGGGCGCGCGTTGCGAGATCCTGGACGAGAGGAAATTCCGCAACGATGGGTTTGCGCAACGCCCGCATGCTCAAACAGTGCGAGATCTACGTGGATGTTCTCCAGGCCGACCGGCTCATCAACCTCGGCGTCGTGAAGCAGCACAGCCTATCGAAAGCCTCGCTCGGCATGAAGAATTTGATGGGCCTTGCGGGAAGCGAGCGTAATCGTTTCCATCAGGATATCGGCGCGACGCTTGCGGATCTGGCGGGCTTTCTCAAGCCGCAACTCGTGGTGCTGGACGCCATTCGCTCGCTGGTCCACAACGGTCCCACCGGAGGCGCGCTGGCGGATGTCCGCCGTAAGGACGTCATCGCCGCCGGAGTCGATCAAGTGGCCGTTGACGCTTTTGGCGCCGACGCTGCTGGGCCTCGATCCTTCCGATATCGCATGCGTCGTGGAAGCGAGCGCGCGAGGTCTGGGGACGATGAACTTCGAGTCTCTCGCTCCAGCGAGGGTGGAGGTTTGATGGCGTCGCGCAAGCGGACCTATTGGGTGGTGTGGCTGCGGCGCGCGGTTCAAACGGCGTTCCTCGCCTTGTTCCTGATCCTGTTTCTCGCCACCGTCGAGCGACCGGTCAATCAGGCCGGCGGGGGCGTTGAGTTCTTCTTCCAAATCGATCCTCTCGCGGGTTTGTCCTCATGGCTGGCTTCGCATTCGCTCGATGCGGACATGCTGCTGTCACTCGTAACGATCGGAGTCACGCTCGTTTTCGGACGCTGGTTTTGCGGCTGGCTGTGCCCTCTGGGAACGGTTCACAATTGCGTCGCCAGCCTCCGCGGCGCGAGCGTGAAAGAGCGCCTGGATACAGCCGGCTATTCCCGCTGGCACACGGCGAAATACTATGCGCTGGCAGCGCTGCTTGGAGCGGCATTGTTCGGCGCGAATCTGGCGGGCTGGCTCGATCCGTTCTCGTTTTTCCTGCGCTCTCTCGGTACGTCCGTTTACCCCGCAATCGACAACTCCATTACGGGAGTCTTCGCATGGATCTACAATGTAGATCCAAACATCGGTCCGCTTCATCTCACCGCCATCACGGAACCGGTGTATTCGGTTCTGCGCGCGACGATTCTTTCGTCGCATCCCCTGCGCTACTCGGGCGGCGTCTTGATCGGCCTGTTGTTTCTGGCCGCGCTCGCGCTGAACTTTCTTCCGCGCGCGTTTCTGGTGCCGATACATTTGCCCGCTGGGCGCGTTTCTGGGCGCGTTCGCGCGGAATCCCGTGGTGCGCCTGCACCGCACGGACGCATGTAGCGATTGTGGACTCTGCGTTGCCGATTGCCAGGGCGGCGCCAACCCGCACGCCGGAGAATGGAAGCCTGCCGAGTGCTTCTATTGCTTCAACTGCAAATCGGACTGCCCATCGGACGCGATCCTCATCTCAATCGGCGACCCTGCCGGGGAGAGGAGCGCGAAATGAGCGTTTTTCTCAAGTGGCTGCGCGCGCGCTTCGAGACGCCGAAGCCGGCGCGGCTCGGGTTGAACCGGAGGCAATTGCTGGCTTCGGGCGCGGCCGGCGCGGGCGTCGCGCTCGTCTTCCGCGCCTCGCCGTTGGCCGGCGGGCGTTCGTTCAATCCCGAGCTGGTGCGTCCGCCCGGCGCGCTTGCGGAAGACCAATTCCTCCAGACCTGCATTCGCTGCGGCGCATGTATGAAGGTCTGCCCGACCAACGCGATTCATCCCACGCTCTTCGAGGCCGGCTTCGAAGGCATGTGGTCGCCGGTTCTGAAAATGACGGTTGGTTATTGCGAGTACGAGTGTACGCTATGCTCTCAGGCCTGCCCCACAGGCGCCATCCGCCCGATTGAGGTCGCCGAGAAACAGAAAATCAAAATCGGCCTTGCGTACGTTGACCGCAACCGCTGTTTGCCCTTCGCTTTAGGCCGCCCATGCATTGTTTGCGAAGAGCATTGTCCCACGCCACAGAAAGCCATCTGGCTTGAAGAGACACAAGTCACACGCGGTCCGGGCCGCCAAGTGACCGTCCAGCAGCCGCACGTGGACCCGGACCTGTGTATTGGCTGCGGCATCTGTGTAACTAAGTGCGTCGTTAAGGACCGTCCCGCCATCCAAGTCACCAGCGCCGGAGAAACGCGGAATCCCGCCAACGCGGTGTTGCTGTAGGTTTCTATTCACAAGAACGCCGAGATGAATCTCGGCGCTGCAAGCCTGGAGGCTTGCGCCACAACAGTGGCGCGGCCAGTCCTGGCTGCCGTCTCGGCATTCGTGCCGAGATTCCTTACGTCATCCTGCCAAGCGAAAGATCCCCCGGCCGCTACGTCAGCAACCAGACCAGCCAGCCGATGGTCGCCAGCGCCACTACCGCGGTCGCCGCGATCATCGGCCAGCCGAGGCCGGACATTTTGCGAACCGCGGTCTCCTAACCCGGATTTCTCATCGGCCGTTTGCTCATCGGCCATGGGTTGTATCAGGGCACGGCTTCAGCCGTGCCGCAGAGGGCGAAAAAGACGGGGCTTTAGCCCCTGGTTTGTTACGGAAAAAGCAAGCTCTCGCAGCGGCGATGACCAGGGGCTAAAGCCCACACATTGTTCTGTCGATTGGCACGACTCAAGTCGTGCCCTGATACAGAGCCAAATGGGGCTTGCCGCTTATTAGCGGGTTCTCGGGCGATGCCCGATGAGAAATGCAGGCTAACCATGCGGTATACTTACCCCAAACGAGGGGGGTAAGTGGAAGGCTCCGCCGGTTCGCCATCTACCATCGCGCACTATCGCGTCACCGCCAAGCTCGGCGAGGGCGGAATGGGCGTGGTGTACCGCGCTACGGATATCAAACTCGGGCGCGACGTCGCCATCAAAATTCTGCCCGAAGCCTTCGCGCAATCTCCCGACCGGCTGGCGCGCTTTGCGCGGGAAGCGCGCGTGCTGGCTTCGCTGAACCACAACAACATCGCCGGCATTTTCGGCGTGGAAGAACGCGCGCTGATTATGGAGCTGGTGGAAGGGCCGACGCTCGAAGAGCGAATCGCGCAGGGGCCCATTCCAATCGACGAGGCTTTGGAGATCGCCAGGCAAGTCGCCGAGGCGATGGAATACGCGCACGACAAAGGCGTGGTCCATCGCGACCTGAAGCCGTGCGAATATCAAAATCGATCCGGAAGGCCGCGTGAAGGTTTTGGATTTCGGATTGGCCAAGGCCATGGCGAGCGAAACCGGATCGGGCGAGCCCACCTCGTCGGCCACCGTCACTTCGGAAACCACGGTCACGGGCATCGTGCTCGGCACGCCGGCGTACATGTCGCCGGAGCAGGCGCGGGGGAAAGCGGCGGACCGGCGTTCGGACATCTGGGCGTTCGGGGTGATCCTGGTGGAGCTGCTGACCGGCCGAAGGCTGCCGCTGGCGATGCTGATCGCGGCCGAGCCGGATCTGAGCGGCCTGCCGGCTGAAACGCCGCCGTCGATCCGGCGGCTCGCGCGGCGCTGTTTGGAACGGGACGCGAAGCGGCGGCTGCAATCGATCGGCGAGGCGCGGATCATTATCGAGGACGCGCTGGCCGGGAGGGGCACGGAAGAGACGCCCGCGTCCGCGCCACCCGCGCCATCGTGGAAGTCTCCGTGGCTTTGGATGACGCTGACCGCCATGCTCGCCGCGGGTTTTGCCGCGCTCGCGATCATCCATGTTCGCCACCGGCCCGTTGCGTTGCCGGTGGTGCGCTTCGCCGTTGGGCCGCCGGAAAAGGCCGCATTCACGCCCTTCTTCGGCCCCTCCAGCCCGGCCTTGGTTTCGCCGGACGGCCGGCGCATCGTCTTCAGCGCCACCTCCGCCGACGGCAGGTCCCAGTTGTGGATTCGCTCGCTGGATGTCCTGACGGCTCAGCCGCTGCCTGGAACCGACGGCGGGATCGCCGGGTTCTGGTCGCCGGACAGCCGCACTATCGGGTTCGGGGCCGATGGCAAGCTCAAAAAGATCGAGGCCACGGGCGGACCGCCGCTAACCTTGGCGGACGCCCCCAACCTGCGCGGCGGCTCCTGGAATTCGGATGGCGTCATCGTCTTCGCGCCAGGCCAGGCCGGCCCCCTGATGCGCGTGTCCTCCGCCGGAGGCGCGGCCACGCCCGTGACCAAGATCGACGCCGCTCGCAACGAGGTCACGCACCGGTATCCCTGGTTCCTTCCGGACGGCCGCCACTTCCTCTATGGTTCGGGCAGCGCCGGCGGCGCGCACGTGAACGTTCGCGTCGGCGCCCTGGATTCGCCGGAGGCCAGGGCGCTTCTGGAAGCCGAGTCCAACGCCATCTATTCGCAAGGCTACCTGCTCTTTCTGCGCGCCACCACGCTCATGGCGCAGCCGTTCGATGCCAGGCGGTTAGCGCTCACCGCCGAGGCCGTGCCGCTGGCGGAGCACGTTCAGAACATCTTCGGGTCTGCCCGCGCCCTCTACGGCCTTTTCTCCGCGTCCGGGACCGGGCTGCTGGCGTATCAAACCGGCACGGATTCAAGCTACGTCCGCCTCGCGTGGCTGGACCGGAACGGCAAGCGGCTCTCCACCATTGGCAATCCGGGCAACCTGGGAAGGATACAGTTGTCCCCGGATCAGAAAAGCGCCGCGGTCGCGGTCAACGATGGGACCAATACCGACATCTGGATTTACGACCTGGCGCGCGGGCTGCGCACGCGCTTCACCTTCGATCCAGCCGTGGAGACGGAGGCGGTCTGGTCGCCGGACGGGCGGACCATCGTTTTCAGCTCGAACCGTAAGGGGCAGTACGACTTATACCGCAAGGCCGCGGATGGAACCGGGGCCGAGGATCTGCTCCATGCCGACAAACTGGAGAAGCACCCGACCAGTTGGTCGCCGGATGGCAAGTTTCTCCTGTACACGGCTTCCGGCGATGCGAAGACGGGCGCCGATATTTGGGTTCTCCCGCTGGCGGCCGGGGCGAAGCCTTTTCCGCTGGTGCAAACACCGTTCAACGAGCAGAATGCCCAGTTCTCGCCCGACGGCCGGTGGGTAAGTTTCCAAGCGAGCGATTCCGGGCGAATGGAGATTTACGTCGTTCCCTTCGCTCCGGGAGGCGGTCCAGCGGGAGGAAAGCGCCAGGTTTCGACCAACGGAGGCGCGCTTGCGCGCTGGCGGAAGGACGGCAAGGAGCTTTTCTATATCGCGCCCGACAGCAAGCTGATGGCGGCCGAGGTGGGCGCTCAGGGCGGCAGCTTCGAAACCGGCCGGATCGAGGCTCTGTTTGGAGGCATGATTACGGGTCTGGGGTTTCTCTATGATGCGGAGCCCGACGGCCAGCGCTTCCTGGCCGTGCTTCAGCCCGAACAGGCCGGGCCGGCCGAGCCGCTCACGCTGGTGCAGAACTGGACGGCGGGGTTGAAGTAGCGGCCCGCTATCCGCGAACGGCCATCGGCGGCGTTACTTCAGCAGCCAGACCAGCAGGGCGATGGTCGCCAGCGCCACCACCGCAATTGCCGCAATCATCGGCCAGCCGAGGCCGGTCTTTTTGGGAACCGCCGATTTCGCCGGAGCCGCGGCGGATGCGGGAGCCGGCGCCTTTCCGAGAGTGGCCGTCATGGCGCTGGACGGAGCGCTCTTTCCGCGGCGCACGACAATCGCTTCCTGCGGCGGCAGCAGGCGCGACCGGATGGCGCGCAGATCGGTCGCAAACTCCTCCATGGTTTGGTAGCGCTCGGCGCGAGCTTTCGCAAAGCACTTCTCGAACACCCAGCCGAATTCCTTGGGCAAACGCGGATCGGCGGTGTGCGGAGCCGGAGGCGTTTCATGCAGGATGGCTTGCATGGTCGCGTCCATGGAGGCCCGCTCGAAAGGATTCCGCCCGGTCACCATCTCGTAGAGCAGCACGCCCAACGCCCAGATATCCGTGCGGCGGTCGGCGTCTTCGCCGATCAACTGTTCGGGCGCCATCGCCGTCACGGTCCCCATGATGGTGCCGCGCATGGTGAGCCGCGATCGGTTCTCCATACGCGCCAGACCGAAATCGGTGATCTTCGGCGACCCGCGCCCGCTGAGGATGATGTTGGCGGCTTTCAGATCGCGATGCACCACGCCGCGGTCGTGCGCGTATCCGCACCCGTCCGCCACGCCGATGACGCAGTCCAGCGCTTCGCCGAGGGTCATGCCCTCGGACATCTTGCGAGCCAGCGTGGGGCCGTCCACGCAGGACATCACGATGAATGCCTTTCCGTCGGCCTCCTCCATCCCGTACACGGTGCAGATGTTGGGATGGTCCAGCATTCCGGCGGCCTGGGCCTCGCGAACAAAGCGCTTATGCACGCCTGGATCTCCAACCGCCGACGGCCCGAGGAACTTCAAAGCGACGATGCGCTTCATCCTCCCGTCTTCCGCGCGATAGACGGAACCCATGCCGCCTTCACCCAACTTATTCAGGATCCGGTAGTGCAACAGGGTTTGTCCCGTTAAATCGGCGCCCATGGGGGTATTCTAGTCCCTCTGAACGGAACATCCAAAGATCCGCCGGGATGCGCGATAAAAAGTGGAGTGCGAAGCGGTCACGGAACAAAGCTCCGGAGGAGCGATAGATAGTAGCCCATGGCGTGAGCCATTGGGATCGAGCCGCAAATCGATGAGCCCCGGCAGGGGCGGAAGAACGTTCTTTCGCCCCGTTTCGGGGCTGTCTCGGGTCGCATTGCGCCCACCTCTGTTAGTCTGATCCTAAGACCACCGATGGCTGCATCGAAACGCGAAGCACGGTTACCGAGCCAGGAGAGGGAGCGCATGGTGCGCGGCTTCCAGATCGCCGCGGCGCTGTTAATGTGGCACCAACTGGCCAGCAAAGCCGCGCGGGATGGATTCTTCCTCAGCTCTTTCGGCCCCAATCACCTGCCGGAGATGGTGGCGGCCGCCGCTGCGTTCGCTTTGATCGCGAGCTATCTGGGGGCCCGGCTGTTCGCCCGGCGCGGTCCCAAGCAATCACTGCCCGCTCTGTTCTTCGTGAGTGGCGTCCTTCAGTTCGGCGAGTGGTTGTTGCTGCCCGTTCAACCGAAGGCCGCGGCCGTGCTCGTCTACCTGCACATGTTTGGCGTGGGGGCCGTGCTGTTCTCCGGTTTCTGGTCGCTGCTCAGCGAGGAGTTCGATCCGAGGGAAGCCAAGAACAAAATTGGGCGCATCTCCGCGGCCGGAACGGCCGGCGGTCTCGCCGGCGGCCTCGTGGCGGAGCGGATGGTGGTGTGGTTCCCGTCCAGCAGCCTGATGCTCATGCTGGGCGTCGTTCACATATTCTGCGGCGTGGTGTTGCTCGAATTAGGGCGAGGCGCGCAGGAGCGTGCGCCGGCCAAGACCCGCCCCGAGCGGCTGGCCGCCCCAGCCCCGGACGCCGGCGAAGGCCGCTATCTCCGAATGTTGGCAGCGCTGGTGATGCTTTCGGCGCTGGCCACCGCCCTGCTGGACATGGCCTTCAAGTTCAAAGCCACGGAGCATTTCGGCAAAGGGCCGAACCTGTTTCGGTTCTTTGCGCTGTTCTACGTGGGCGTGTCGCTCGTTACGCTGCTGCTGCAATCTCTGGCCAGCAACGTTTCGCTCAACCGGCTGGGGCTTGCCAAGACCATGGCGGCGCTGCCTTCGGCGACGGCCGGCGGCAGCCTGCTCTCGCTTTTCGTTCCGGGCATCGCGCCGCTCGGCTTCGCGCGTGTGGCGGAGGCCTCGCTGCGCAACTCGCTTTTCAAATCGGGTTACGAAGTCTGCTTTACCCCTTTGCCCGCGGCGCAAAAGCGGCGGCTCAAAACCATCATCGACGTCGGTGGAGAGCGTTCCGGCGATTTCACGGGCAGCTTGATTGCCAAGCTGCTTCTTCGCGTGGCAGCCAGCCAGCCGGACAAGTGGATGCTCGCGGCCGCCGGGGTGTTCTCGGCGGGCGCTCTGATTGTGACCCGGCTTGTGGATCAAGCCTACGTGAAGGCCCTGGCGCGCAGCCTGTTGAGCCGTGGCGCGGAGTTGGATGTCCATGGAAGCCTGGACCTGACCACGCGCACGGTCCTATCCCGCTCCGGATACTTCAAGGCCTTTGCTACGGCTCACGCGGACGAGGAAGGGTCTTCGGCGCCGCCCGCGGAATTTGCAGGCGATCGAGCGCTGTCCATGGTGGCGCGTTTGCGGTCGAACAATGCGCAGGCGCTTCACGCGGCGATCGCCGCGGCCGACGCTTCCGATCCGCTGGTGGCCGCCCAACTGGTCCAATTGCTCGGCTCGCGCATAGCGGGATCGGCGGCCTCGGCGCGGCTCCAGCCAGCCGCCGGCCAGTGGGTCGGCCTTTTATGCGATTGCCTGGCGCGCAAGGACCAGGATCTCGAGGTGCGACGCAAGATCCCCGGCCTTCTGGCCCGCGTCTCCGACCAGCGCGCCGCCGACGGGCTGGTGCGCGGATTGAGCGATGAGCGGCTCGAAGTGCGCATCCAATGCGGGCGCGCGCTGCTCACGCTGAAACAGGCGAACCCGGAGCTGAGCGTCGAGTGGGAGGCGATTCTGGCCGCGGTGGACCGGGAGCTATCGGCAGGCGTGATTTTCGGAGAAGGACAGCGTCTGGCCGAAATGGAGGATGAAACCTTCGGCCTGCCGGGCCTGGATGACTTCCTCCGCGAGCGATCGGATGTCGGCCTCCAGCACGTTTTCACCCTGCTCGCGCTCGAGTATTCGCGCGAACCTCTGATGGTCGCTTTCCGTGCGTTGCGGTTGGATGACCGCCATCTCAGGGCGACCGCGCTGGAGTACCTGGAGACGATACTCCCGCCGAAAACCTGCCAGGCTCTTTTTCAAGTGGTGGGGGAGCGTCCGCCTGCCACCGAACAACGCCAGGCCCAGGAAGTGCTCGAAGATCTCATGCGAGCCAGCGCGACAGTCGTCATCAAGATGAAGAGTCAGGAAACCAAGTAACCGCGCCCAGGCATCTTCAAAAAGAGAGTCTTGATCCGCGGACGCGATGGTACGTGGAAGTTGGAGGCGCGTCACATCAGCCCGCCAGGGCGTAAGATATGTAGCCCAGTGCGTGAGCACTGGGAAAAGCGTGGATTTACGATCAGCCCCGGATCGAGGCGAAAGGTTGTGCGTTCGATACCGTTCTCGCGGGCCGTATCTTACGCCCCGTTCCGGGGCTCCGCCATTTGGTTCCAGGTTCCCAGCGCTCACGCGCTGGGCTACTCTCTCACGCCCCGTTTCGGGGCTCGCTCTTGCATTCCGGTAAGCCCGCAGTAGGTGGTACGCTCGAAACCCCCGAGATTCCCGAGTGAACAGACGGCGCTCCAACTTTGGCGCCCCGCGGCGCACGCCGCGATTTGGCCGCGATTTGGCGCGCGGCGCGACCTTGGTGCGTATATAATGATGCGGATGGCGTCCGAGCGAAGCTCGGCGCTCCTTGGAGGAGAGAAAATGCGTCTGAGTCGCTACGCCGGCATTGCCCGGCTCACTTTCGCGTCCATGTTCGCCGCATCCCTGGCAATAAATGCGCAACCGGCGGCGGCGCCCGGCGCTTCCACTTCACTCACTCGCGCGCAGAAGGAAGACTTCCTCCTGCATGCCCAGATCGTCAAAACGGAGCATTCCAAAAAGGGAGTGACGGATACGATCCGCGCCACGCTGAGCGATGGCAAGATCACGCACGACTCCAGCATCCAGCGGATCGACGACACCAAGCGCAATTACGAGACGCCCACCGGAACGGAGCTGATTTTCCGCGACTCGTACAAGTACAATATCGCGGCCTACAGGCTCGATAAGCTCCTCGGGACAAACATGATTCCGCCCTATGTGGAGCGGTCCTACGAAGGCACAAAGGGCAGCTTCAGTTGGTGGGTTAACGACGTCCAGATGGATGAGGAAACCCGGCAGAAGAAAAAGTCCCAATCGCCCGACGCGACGAGTTGGAATCGCCAGATGCACGTCGTCAACGTGTTCAACCAGCTTATTTACAACACCGACCTGAACATGACGAACCTGCTGATCGACAAGGATTGGAACATCTGGATGATCGATTTCTCGCGCTCCTTCCGGAGCAATTCGAACATTCTGGATAGCAAGGTCCTGATGCAATGCGACCGGGACCTGCTGGCGAAGATGAAGCAACTCGACGCAGCGACGCTCAAGAAGGAACTCGGCGGCTACGTCGAACCCATGGGCATCACTGGTCTGCTGGCGCGGCGGGATAAAATCGTGAAGCTCTTCGAAGACAAAGGCGCGGCGTCGATGTTCGACATGCCGCGGCGGCCGGAGTAACGGCGCGCCCGCCTCGAAGCGGTCAGACCGTACGCTTGCGATGTTCCCTGGCGACGCGCGTGGCGGACCACAGCCACACCAGCGCCAGCGCGGCCGAGAAGGCGGCGATTTCTCTCGTTCCCGCATGCCACTGTCTGGCGGCGAATACCACCACGGCGGTGAGGACGTCGCCAAATCGTTTGCAGAACGTATCGACCGCCGCTTTGGCTTTGTACTTGGCTTCGCGCGAGGTGGGGAGGAAAAGCGCCTGGAAGATGGTGTTTTGCAGCGAGTAGTCCACCGAGTTCTCGGCCACTTTCACCGCCAGGACCAGGCTCAAGGCCGGGATCGCCGCCGCCGCCGAGTAGCCCGCCAGCGAGATGCAGGGCAGGATGAACAGCGCGGCGCGAACGCCGGCGTAGCGCATGAGGCGCGAGACCAGCAGCAGTTGCAAGGCCAGGGCTACGGCGTTGTACCAGGTGAGGTACGCTCCCATGTACGTCGCGATGAAACGGTTCTGCTCCGCGACCGAAGAGGCGTAGCGCACCAGAGACTCGTGCTTCACCATGCTGCTCAGCAAGTACTCGCCCGACGAGTTGACGATGTTGAGCAGCACCGAGAGCACGGCGATCCAGAACAGGTAGCGGTCGCGCAGGAGTAACTGAAAGCCGCCCTCGCGGCCCAGCGGTTCCACGGCTTCCCGCGCCAGTTCGGCGGGCTCGCGCGCGACTTCGCGCTTGTTCACGACGAACACGATTCCGATGGAAATCAAAAGCGTGGCGGCGCACAGCGCCATCAACTGGAAGGGAGAGCCGAAATTGCGCGAAAGAAAAGTCGCCAGCGCGGCCCCGGCCACAGCGCCCAGCGCGCTGCCCACGCCGATCATGGGAAAGAGCCGGCGGCCCTGGCCCTCGGTGTAGATATCGTTTGCGAAAGCCCAGAATTGGGAAATGACAAATACGTTGAAGATTCCGACCCAGATATAGAACAGGACGCCGACGGGAACCCCGGCGCGGCCTACCACGGCGAAGATGAGCAGGTTCACGGCGAAGAAGAGATTCGAGCCGGCCACCAGTTTCAAGCGGTTGACACGCGCGCCGATCCAGCCATAGAACGGAATGACGCCGAGCAGCACGAGGGCCTGGCCGGCGTAGGCGTACGTCTTGACCTCGGCTCCGAATCTCGTGAGGATGAGCGGCTCGCGAGCGGTCTTCAACAGGTAGTATCCGGTGAGCAGGAGAAAGACGTTGACGCACATCAGCAGAGCCGAGACGCCTTCTCCGGCCCTCACGTCGGCGAAGATCGAGAGCGCCTTCTCGATGAAGTTCTTGGGCCGTTCGCCCTCGGTTTTGAAAAGCGGGAACGAAACCTGAGAGGGTTGCTCGGGGTACTTCAGCAGGCTGTTGGGTTCCGCCATCGGTCGAACCTCTCTTTCGCGTGCCCGTCATAAGCCAACGGGGTTCCACCAGTATAAAGCCGCGAACGGAGCCGCGAGGGCGCGGCCAAAAGCCCAATGCCACTTAGTTTTTCCAAATCCGGTTATTCTATGTAAATTGGATCAAACGCTCGCGGCGCAGCGCAAGAAAATGCTTTGTATCAGGGCACGACTTGAGTCGTGCCGAGAGAGAGCAGATGGGAAAGGGCTTTAGCCCCTGGTCTTGAACGAGTTGCGGACGATCAGGGGCTAAAGCCCTCGTATTCCAAGCGAATTCGGCACGACTCAAGTCGTGCCCTGATACGAACCGCAACACAATCTCGGCCGATTCTCGATTATGGGAAAACTAAGTGGCATTGGGCCAAATGCTTGCGCCACGTCCGTGGCGCGGACAGTCCTGTCTGCCGTCCCGGCATTCGCGCCGAGATTCCTGGAAGCCGCGGCAGCACGAGACCGCAGCGGTTCTGAGTGAGCTACCGAGCGCGTTCCGCTCATGCAAGCGCTGGACGAGGAATACGGCGCGACTATTGCTTCCGAGGCGGCGGGGCGCCACGGCCGGCCGCCGCGTCCAGTTCCTGTTCCGTTGGAAAACGGCCAAACGTGCGATCGATACTCTTGCCGAGGAGATATTTGTCGAAGAAGTCCATCATCGCGGTCCAATCCTCGGCGGTGAACGCGTGGCCGTGATTGGCGTAATTCACGCCGAGGCGGTCCTGCGCGCCCAATAGGGCGTATGCGGGCTGAGCGTTCAGAATCGATTGCCGGACCGCCTCCGCGAGCGAAATAGTGTCCGTGATGCCTTCCAGGGTTATGAAGGGCCGCGGAGCCGCGAGCGCGAGGAACCAGTGCTCATCGAATGGCAGCTTCTCGCGCTGGCCCCAGAACTCGTGCAGGTTGGGAGAGAACCAGTTGGGATACTTCTTCTGCATGATATCCAGGGTTTCGCTTCCGCGCGCGCCGGCGAAACGATAGGCCCCGATGCCGCCGCCTCCGGTAACGACCGGCGCGCCCATCAACCGCTCGTCAAAGGCCGCCGCAATCATGGAGGATTTGCCGTTCCGGGAGGCGCCGGTGATAATGAGCTTGGTTTTGTCAATCGAGGGGTCCTTCACAAGATAGTCGGCGACGCGCGAGGCGCCCCAGGCCCAACCGGCCAGGATGCCCCAGTCGTAGCCAGGGTAGGCAGGGTAAAAGCGCGTGTTGCGGAAGGCCCAACTGCCGTCGGGATTTCGCAGAGTCGTATCCTCGGCGCAGTCGTTGGGATTGTAGGTCACCAGCGCGTACCCGCGGCGGAACACATTGGCGTTCTGACTCGCGACAGATTGAGCCGTCGGCGCTCCCCCGAAGCCGGTACCGCGGCCGGGAGCGCCGGGGCCTGGCGCGGCCGGAACAGCCGCCGCCGCGGGCGCCGCCGGTCCTACCAGGAGCAACACGTCTTCGCCGCGGCCCTGGTTGGGTCCTTGCGGCAGGCGCGGCAATACCGTCCCGCCAGGGGGAGTGCCGCTTTGCAGGATTATCGCCGGGAACGGTCCGCCGATCGCGGGCGTGAAAATGCCGATATCGAGGCTGAGTTTCTCCGCGGGGCCAAAGGTCAAGTGAACCAGCCGGTATTGGACCATGCCCTCCAGCACGGTTTCCGACTTGACTTCCTTCCCCTTCACGTTTCCCGGCGGGGGAGGCATTCGTCCGACGGCATAGTACTCCAGGATCCGCTTCATCTCATCGCGGCGCTTTTCCCATTGCCGGCGAGTCGTCACCTTCGTCCCGTCGTTCATAACCATGACGCCGGGCATTTCGTCGCGTCGAGGCAACTGATTCACGCCCGGCAGAGTCCCCATCGGCGTCTTGATTCGCGGTACGGGAATCTCTCGCGGGTCCGGGCCACTGGGAGCGCTCTGAGCGCGTGCGGTGGTTGTGACTTTTGGCAAGCCCAGGCCCGCGGCTATCGCGAGAACAATGTTGAATTCTCTTCGGAGCTTCATGGTTCTGTCCCTGCCTTCGAGCCTATACTAATTTAATTCCTCTCTGCGTCTCGGCGCCTGCGCGGTGAGGCTTGATGCTGCCTTTCGGACGGATTGCGGGCGCGACAGCCGGCGGCTTTCGTTCGCCATCTCACGCTATGATGGCTCCATGCTCGATCGGGAACAGGCTTGGAGCCTCCTCTGCGAATTCACGAAGTCCGAAGGGCTGCGCAAGCACGCGCTGGCCGTGGAGACGTGCGTGGCCGCCTATGCGCGCAAGCTCGGCGAGGACGAACTGAAGTGGTCCATAACGGCCCTGCTTCACGATTTCGATTGGGAGATCCATCCGCAGTTGCCGGATCACCCCATGAAGGGCGAGCCGATTCTGGCTGAGCGGGGCGTCGATGAAGAAACCCGCCGCGCCATTCTCTCCCATGCGACGTTCACTGGCGTGCCGCGCGTGACGCCGCTCGAGAAGACGCTCTTCGCGTGCGACGAACTGGCGGGCTTCATCACGGCTATCTCATACGTAAAACCGCACCGCAGCGTGTTCGAGGTGGACGTGGCCTCG
The DNA here is from genome assembly GCA_963783505.1 of Terriglobia bacterium. GTDB lineage: Bacteria > Acidobacteriota > Terriglobia > Bryobacterales > Bryobacteraceae > BOG-224. The sequence continues at coordinate 288,621 of CAWAOP010000035.1, forward strand.
GTGAAGAAGAAGATGAAGGACAAGGCCTTCGCGCGATCCGTGAACCGCCAGGAAATCGTAGACGGCGCACAGGAACTGGGCGCGCCTCTGGAGGATCACATCGACTTCTGCGTGAAAGCCATGCAGGCGAACGCCGAGGCGTTGGGTCTGAAGGGCGATCTTTAACGGGAGGCGCCCCGCCGCATGGCCTCCGCGCCGAGCTCGGTTCCGCTACTTGCCGAGCACGAGGACTAGGCTGGCATGTGGTTCCAGCGAGGCAGTGACATGCGCGCCCGGCTGCACGCGCTCTCCGGTCCAGGCGTTCTTTACGGATGTCTGATTCGCTGCCAGGCTAAGCTCCGACCATGCGCGATCAAGGGCGATGGGCTGATCGCCCACGTTGAATGCGGCTAGGGCGTGTTCGTTACCGGGCAGGTCCGCCGTCCAGACAACCAGATCGCCCTCGTGCAATATCTGCCGCGAGGCCGTCGCGGTCTGGTCGATCCTCAGAATGTCGGCGTTGGTCAACAGGCGCAGCGTGTCATCGTCGAGAAGCGTCAGATTGGCGCCGACGATCAGCGGACTGCGCGCCATCGCCCAAAGGCTCAACAGCGTCCGCTGTTCGGTCGGCGTCAGGCGCGTGTGGCGCGGTCCGGGACCGACATCGGGATACGGCCTCAATTCGCCCACAGGCAACATATCCGCGTCCGGCCAGTTCCCGGGCTTGGCGTACTGGGCCCAGCGCGCGGCAGTTTCGAACTGGTTCCCAGGGCCGTTAGGCCAGCCTCGGCCCTTCCAGACATCCCAGACGTCGTCCGACATGCGCCACATTTGGGCAAGCTCCGCCACTTCCGCATGACGCTCGACGGCCGTCGGTCCCGGCGAGAGACTCAGAACCACGTCGCGGCCGCTGTGGTGGATGGCCGTCGCGATCTGGCGGATCTCGTTGCCTTTGTAAGGGTGGTCGGCGATGCAATCCACCTTCAGGAAATCGACGCCCCATCTGGCATATTGGCGGAGCAGGGAATCGTACCAGGCCTGGCCGGCCGCGTTGTCCTTGATTCCCCAACTGGTGGGATCCCACGGACAGGGGTCGGTCAGATCGGCGGCGTCCTGAGCCTTGAAGTCCGTGCCTTCGATCGGCGTATTGCGCGTCACGCTCTCGCGCGGGATGCCGCGTATGATGTGGATCCCGAACTTGAGCCCCTGAGAGTGGACCCACTTCCCAAGCTCTTCAAAACCGGTGTTCCGGTCATTCTGAAGCGCCGACGGAAAACGCGTGGTAACCGGTATGAAACGGCCGGTTCCGTCCAACTCGTACTTCAACAGCTCGGGCTTGGGCCTGTCCTCGGGATTGGCCATGTACCAGCCTTCGTCGATGACCGCGTAGGTATAGCCGGACGGTTTCAGCTTCGCCGCCATTTCTCTGATGTTGTCGCGAAACTGTTGCTCGTCGATGCGAAGGCCGTAAGAGTCCCAACTGTTCCACCCCATCGGCGGCGTGGGCGCGAGCGCGTTCTTCGCGGCGCCGTTTTCTTGCGCTTCGAGAACGCCGAATGGACCCAGACAGAGGCCGCCAATCAGCGTCATGCCAATGGAAAACCCGAGTCGAAGAAAGTTGCCTGATCTCACCGCGTCTCCTTTCGTTAACGAATCAGAATCCGGCCTTGACCTGAGCGTAGGCCCAGTCCAGCCAGGGGAGCAGAAGTTCGATATCGGAGGTCTCTACCGTGGCGCCGCCCCAAATGCGGATGCCCGCCGGAGCGTCGCGATACGAGCCGATGTCGAAAGCCGCCCGCTCCTTATCGAGCAGGGAAACGATCGCCTTGGCGTTCTTGGCCTGATCTTCCGGCGGCAGCGCGAGGTACGCGGGGTTAACAATCTTCAGGCAAATCGACGTGCTGGAACGGGCGCCCGGGTCGCGCGCCAGGAACGCCGCCCATTCCGATTTCGCCGCCCATCGTTCGATGGCCGCGAGATTGGCCTGAGACCGGGCAATCAGTTCCGGCAGACCGCCGATGCTCTCCGCCCAGCGCAGGCCATCGAGCGCGTCCTCGACGCACAGCATGGAGGGCGTATTGATGGTCTCGCCTTCGAAGATGCCCGCAATCAGCTTTCCGCCTTTGGTGAGTTGGAAAATCTTGGGGAGAGCCCGATCCGGTGTGAAGGTTTCCAGACGCTGGACCGCGCGCGGACCGAGCGCCAGCATTCCATGCGCGGCCTCGCCGCCCAACACTTTTTGCCAGCTCCAGGTGATTACGTCCAGCTTGTCCCAGGGGATCTCCATGGCGAACACGGCCGACGTAGCGTCGCAGATAGCCAACCCTTCGCGGCCAGGCGCGATCCAGTCGCCATTGGGCACGCGAACGCCGGAGGTGGTGCCGTTCCACGTAAACACGATGTCGCGGCTTGAGTCCGCTTGCGAAAGGTCCGGAAGCTCCCCGTAACCGGCTTTGAACACGCGCAGATCTTTCAGCTTGAGCTGATTCTTGCAGTCATTCGCCCAGCCGTTACCGAAACTCTCCCAGCAAAACACATCCACGCCGCGCGCGCCGAGCATGGCCCAGAGCGCCGTTTCAAGAGCGCCGGTGTCGGAGGCCGGAACAACACCGAGCACGTATCCGGGCGGCATGCCCAGCGCCTGCTTGCTGCGCCGGATGACTTCGGCGAGTCTCGCCTTTCCGGTCTTATGGCGGTGCGACCTCCCGACAAACGCGCTTTCGAGCGCCGCGAGAGACCAGCCCGGGCGTTTGGCGCAGGGGCCGGAGGAAAAACAAGGGTTGTTCGGAGTGGAAGATGGCTTCATATTCTCTTTTCGAAAGAACCTGGTATTTATCGGGACAGGCGAGGCGGAAATCGATCGATCCGTCCACCTCTACCTCGCACTATAACGAATTTGCAACAACAGTGAAACCCGGGTGGTTCGTATCCCCCACATATTTGGTGGCTGGTTGGATGTCTGGCTGCTTTCACGAGTTTACTGAAGCCCGCCAAATACAGTGACGATGGCTGTGGGCACGTGGGGCAGGTTGAAAACCTGCGGCGGGTTGCCGACCCGCTTTCGGACGCGTGCAGTGGTGCGAGAATCGCCGGTTACCGGGCGCCCGCTGGGCCCGGCAGGATGCAATCTGTGGAGCGCAGCGCTTATTGGAGGAGCAGGGAGCTACGCGAGGAGTGTGACTCTTGCGTGAACGGCAGCGAGCGCTTTGTCCACGGTGGCTAGCGATCCACCGTGTTTCCGCGCCAGCGGCACGAGGTATGCGTCAGTGACCTGACGATGCCCGGCGATTCCCGTGGCCGGCATGTCGAGATAAGAAATATCGTCCGGCCAGAATTCGTGCCGCGGGAGGGAGGAGATGGATTCGAGGAGAAGCTTTGCGGACTCCGCGGTCGCCTCCACGCCGGCGCGTCAGTGGAACCGGAACAGCGCGCCTTGCGTGATGGGGCATGTGGCGGCGGATAGAAACGATCGGCGGGCGTGGGCTGAACACAAGGCCCGTCTGGAACTTGGCATCATTCCGTTCGTGCCTGCGCCGGTCGTCGCCAAGGTCAGCCGGTCGCCGCAACAAGCGCAACTCCGGCGCTTCTTGACTGGGTGCGCGGTCGTTCCTCTTAGCGAGCGCGAGGCGCACGAAGCAGGATGGCTGCTAGGCAAGACCAGAACTGCGGATGTCGTTGACGCCGTTGTTGTGACGACAGCCCTTCGCAAGGATGCGACCATTCTCACAAGCGACCCGGACGATATTGGACGGCTGGTCAGGGCTTCCGGCTGCGACGTTCCGGTTGTTGCCGTCTGAAGTAATAGGAAAGGGAAGAGAGGCCCGACGAATTGACCGCACGCAGTCGAGCGCAAAATTCTCGTTTACCAGCCCCGTGACTTTCTAAACCTGTCTAAACCATTAAAACCACAAGAGAAACAGCGTGCGACGTCGATAAAACGCGACTTTAGTTCTCGGTCGGAACTCTATCCGCGTGATCGATTATCAGAAAATCTATCGACCTCTTGCCCTTTTCCAGGCGCAGACCTAATTGCTGTTCAAGCGCCCTGAAAATACTGGGGCCATTGGCCGGAGTGGAGGCCACGTTCGCCGCTTCGCTAGGTAGAACGCCCTGCGCCGCCAAGGCTGCTGCCAAGGCCGGCGAGGGCATCGGAGAGCCCGCGAACTCCAACGTGAAATCGAATCTTCCTTCAAGCCCGGTCTCATTGACGATATAGGGCGTGGGCGGACTTCCGCGGACAATGCCTTCTCCATTTGACATATTCACCAAGGCACCCAAACCCAGCACAAATTCCTCCATTGTCTGGCGGTAGGTGTAGTACGCCCTTTCACGCCACCAGTGCGCCTCAGTTCTCCCCGGCGACAGCGCTGGAAAACGACTTTCCCCACCAGACCCGCTGGCCGGCAGCACAATGGTCGAATTCGCGTCGGCGGGCGATGGCTTCATCTTCGCCCCGCCCGGAGCCACGGACAGGATGTACACAGAAAGCGCCTTCGGCCCATGGTGAAGCGTCAAGTGAAACCGTTCCGCCAACAGGTTTCGCATCATCAGGTTGAATTCTTGCTTGGTGGTATTAGCCGGAATCTTGGCTATTATGCCGAAGACCTCGGTTTGCATCCAGTCCGGGCCAGAGATCTGATCGGAGCGAACTCCGTACGCTTCTGCCACAAGGCCCGGCAGCCACGTATTTAGATAAGTAACCTGCCCGGGCTCGCTCGTCCCCGGTCCACCGTGCCGTTCGGAGTTCTGGCCCCGAGGCGCTGGCTTGACCGAAGCGACCTCAAACTCCCGGTGTGAGTCCGTATCCTGCCCGATAGCGAACTCACAGCAGACTA
>CAWAOP010000036.1:0-48878 GCA_963783505.1 Terriglobia bacterium
CATTTCTCTTGACCCTCACGAATCCGACCACGGTGCTGTCGTTTCTCGCACTCCTGGCGGCGCTCGGCATGCGTGGCCACAGGCAGTGGTGGTTGACCGTGTTTCTCGCAGGCGGGATCTTCTGCGGTTCGATGGCGTGGTGGATTGCGCTGGGCAGCATCGTGAACCGCTTCCGTGACCGGTTCAGTGACCGCATCCTGTTGATCGATGAATCGCTTCGCCGGGCTGGCGATCGGCGGATTCGGCATAGCCGCATTTATCCTGTACCGAGCTCGACCGTGACACAGGTCATTGCAGCCAAAGATGCTCCCTACCAGCTAGCTGCGAACATATCGCCGATGAAGACTTCGCTTTTCCGAAGGAGTGCCCATGGGCCGCTGCGGCCCGCCAATTCCGATGAAGCCGCCGGCCGAGTAGGGCAGGATACCGTCCTGCCCCGGCGGGCAAGAGGGCAGGACGGTATCCTGCCCCGGCGGGCAAGAGGGCAGGACGGTATCCTGCCCCGGCGGGCAAGAGGGCAGGACGGTATCCTGCCCCACTTCAAGGGTCTTTGAGAGAGCGTAAGGAACCCATCCATGATGCCGCTCATGTTCGCAACGCGATCGCCCGCTTCAAGCAGGTGCAAGGGGTGTCCGGCTCCGAGCGCGACGCCGCCTGGAAGCGCATCCAATCCGCCGCGAAGAAGCATAACGTGGAGTTGAACGAGCAAGACTGGCGCGAACTCAAGTAGCCGCTCACGCGCGCCGCCTACGAAACTGCCAACGAAGAAGGGAATGAATAGAAGCGGATTCTCTTCACGGGAGATTCATTGGCCCTCGCGGTTCCGGATCCGATCGCTTCCGAAGCCGCAATCGGCCACCATCCGTTCCCACGAGAGGCCGCCTTCCGGATTCCGGCGGAAATACTCCCGCGAATCGGCCACGGCGCGGCGGTCCGCCTCGCTCAGTTCCTCGTCCTCATCGTCCCGCACGATCGCTTCCAGCAGTTTAGCGACGGCGTCGAACTGGACAGGGCCGAGTTCATCGAGCAACTGGTGCGCCTGTTGTCTATCCATGATTCTTCCTTAGCCGCAGAAAGCTCCCCAGTCGCGCCGCGCGGTGCGCGGAGCGGGAGAAGATTGCAGCTCCGCATTACAATAGGTTACTTTAATTCTGGATCAACCGGCGAGCCGATTTACCCAACTGTAGACTGGGGAATCCGCCCCGGAGGCGAACCCAAAACGACGATTGGGCTTGGGACTGCACGTACGTATCCTCGCATGGGCGAGCGGCCCTCGCGCGGGGTTAGTTAAACTCGTGGAAGGGAAAGGAGCCGCCCGGTGAGGACGATGATTGCAAGGACGACGGTTTCCAAGCATCCACCAAGTCCCCGGGCCGTTGCCGCCCTTCGACAACACTAGCCGGCAGACCCACCGAATGGACTCCCCTTCACTTGGCCTGGCACTCACCCCGCATGGCCGGCTTGTCTTAGTCCCCGACGCCGGGGCAACGCCCCTGGCGGGTGAGCTCCAAGACCGTTTGCCGAGGGCGTTCGACCGCGGGCCGGGGCACGGCCTTCTCCTGCTGGGCGCCGACGAGACGGGGACCGCGTTGCCGCCGGCGTTTTCGTATTGGCGCGAATTCGGGGCGCGGTTCGTGACCGCTCTCTGCACCCGGCAGGAGAGCGAAGCCGCGCCCGAGGAAGCACGCCCTGACGCTCCCCCAGCCGGCGAACTGGAAAGCATCGCGCTGGCGGCGCCGCCCATGACCGGCGCGGAGTATCTGACCGTCGAGGTATTGGAGGCGTTGTGGCGCGAGTTGGAGGCGGCCTTCCGGGCGGAGCTCTCCGAATCCGGCCACGGCGTGCAGGAGTTTCTGCGGCGCCGGAACCCCGCGTGGAATCTGGTGGGGCGCGTGCATTTCAATCTGGCCGAGAATCGCAAGGACCCGGACTCTCCATTCGCCTTTCTGGCCACGTACACCACGCGCCTTTCGGCGCAGGCCCGGGCGCAACACCTGCCGCTCGGGCAGGCTCTGCGCGAGTATGCCGGGGCGGCGAACAAGGGGCGCCTTCTGTCATTGCTCGTGCCGGTGCAGCGCGCCTCGGAAACGTGCGCCTGGCTGAGGGAAATGGTCGACGCGGGTGAGATCTTCCATCCGTTGCGGTGGACGCCGCGCGAGGCCTTGCGGCTGTTGAGGGATGTCCCGCAGCTCGAGGCGGCCGGCGTGGTGGTTCGCATGCCGGCGGCGTGGCGAGGCAACCGGCCGCCGCGGCCGCGAGTCACGGGCGCCGTCGGGACTCAGCCCCCTCGGGGCTGGGCCGGGACGCGCTGCTCGATTTCCGCACGGAAGTGACGCTCGACGGCGAGCCGCTGACCGAGGCCGAAATCCGCGACCTGCTGGCTCAAACGGATGGGCTCGCGCTGGTGCGCGGGAAATGGGTCGAACTCGACCGCGAACACCTGCAAGGCGCCATCGAGCGCTTCCGCGAAGTGGAACGCGCGGCCAGGGAAAACGGCCTGGCGTTCGGCGAGGCCATGCGCCTGCTGGCGGGCACGGACCTCGGCTCCGAGGATGAGGACGCCCCGGCGCAGGCCGAGTGGGCGCAAGTGGCGGCCGGTCCGTGGCTGGCGGAGACTTTGAAGGGCCTGCGCAGCCCGCAGGGGTTAGCGGATGTCGATGCCGGCGGCGCTCTTCGGGGAGCCTTGCGGCCCTACCAGCAAGTCGGCGTGCGATGGCTGTATCTGCTTGCGAAACTCGGCCTGGGAGCGTGCCTCGCGGACGACATGGGCCTTGGAAAAACCATTCAGGTGCTAGCGTTGCTGCTCATTCTCCAACGCCAATCCGAAGCAAAGCCGCAGCCGAGCCTGCTGGTGGCTCCCGCGTCGCTGCTGGCGAACTGGGCCGCGGAAATCGATCGGTTCGCGCCGGGATTGAAGGCGCTAATCGCCCATCCTTCGGCGATGCCGGCCACCGACCTGAAGGCCCTTGACGCCGCGCGCCTTGGGGGTATCGACCTGGTAATCACCAGTTACGGCTCGCTGCTCCGCGCGCCATGGATTGCGGAGACCCAGTGGCGCCTAGCCGTTCTGGACGAGGCCCAGGCGATTAAGAACCCCGATGCCAAGCAGACCCGCGCGGTGAAGAAGCTCAAGGCCGGCGCCAGGCTGGCGCTCACCGGCACGCCGGTGGAGAACCGGTTGGGCGATTTGTGGAGCATCTTCGACTTCATCAACCCGGGGCTGCTGGGAACTTCGAAGGAATTCACGAGCTTCGCCAAGCGGCTCGGCGAACGCCTTCACGGCTCTTACGGGCCGCTGCGCGAATTGGTGCGGCCATACATTCTGCGGCGCCTGAAGACCGACAAAACGGTGATCGCGGATTTGCCGGACAAGACCGAGCTCAAGGCGTTCTGCCCGCTCAGCCGGCGGCAGGCCGCGCTGTACGAGCAGGCCGTGAAGGAACTGGCCGAACAACTGGCCGAGGCCACGGGAATCCGGCGCAGGGGATTAGTGCTCGCCTTCCTGATGCGGTTCAAGCAGATCTGCAACCATCCTTCGCAATGGCTGGGAGACGGCGCGTGGAGCGAGGGCGACAGCGGCAAATGGGCGCGCCTGCGCGACATCGCGGAAACGGCCGCGGCCCGCCAGGAAAAGATGCTCGTCTTCACTCAGTTCCGCGAGGTGACGGCGCCGCTGGCCACGTTTCTCGGTTCGATCTTCGAGCGCCCCGGACTGACGCTCCACGGAGGAACCGAAGTAAGGGCGCGCAAAGACCTGGTCCGCCGGTTTCAGGAAGACGAGACCGTGGGGTTTTTCGTTCTATCGCTTAAGGCCGGGGGCTCGGGACTGAACCTCACGGCGGCTTCGCACGTGGTGCACTTCGACCGGTGGTGGAACCCCGCCGTGGAGAACCAGGCCACGGACCGCGCGTTTCGAATCGGCCAGACCAAGAACGTACTGGTGCATAAGTTCGTGTGCCGCGGTACGGTGGAAGAGAAAATCGACCAGCTCATCGAATCCAAGCGGCAACTTTCGCAGGAGTTACTCGAAGGCGGCGCCGAACTGGCGCTCACGGAGATGCGAGACGAGGAGTTGCTCAAGCTGGTTGCGCTCGATATCGGTAAGGCGCTGAAGGAGACATGATCGATGTCCTACAACGAATGGGGATGGAGACCCTATGTTTCGGTGGCGGAGCGGAGGCGCAAAGCCTTACGCGCAATGGAGAAGCGCAAGAAACAGGGTCACGAGGTCTCACCCGTGACCATCGAGGGCCGCACCATTGCCAAGACATTTTGGGGTAAGGCCTGGTGCGAGAACCTCGAACGGTACAGCGACTACGCCAACCGTCTGCCGCGCGGGCGTTCTTACGTGCGGAATGGGTCCGTAGTCCACCTTCAGATCGCTCCCGGCGCGATTCACGCCTGCGTGGCCGGGTCCGCGCTGTACGAGGTCGATTTGAAGATCGCTCCGGTAGCGAAGACTCAGTGGAAGTCCATTTGCGCCGACTGCGCCGGCGCGATCGATTCGCTGATCGAACTGCTGCAAGGCAAATTGTCCAAGGGCGTCATGGAACGGATATGCCGGCAGGGCCACGGCCTGTTTCCCGCTCCGCACGAGATCCAGCTTTCGTGCAGTTGTCCCGACTGGGCCGGCATGTGCAAGCACGTGGCGGCCGTGCTGTACGGCGTCGGCGCGCGTTTCGATCGCCAGCCCGAGCTTCTTTTCCACCTGCGCGCGGTGGACCACACGGAATTGATCGCCAGCGCCGGCCAAGCGGCCCCGCTGACGAAGACAGGGCCGCGCGCCGGCAAGGTCCTGGAAGGCGAGGATCTTGCTGGGATCTTCGAACTCGAGATGGCGGCGGACGGAACGCCCGCCGCGGAAGCCGCCAAGCCTAAACCGGCCAAGCCGAAGCGCGCGGGGAAAGCGGCGAGTGCGCCCGGGGCGAAACCTAATACGCGCGGGCGGGTTGCGCCGAAGGCGCGCCGCTCCACGGCCAGAGCCGCAAAGAAGATCGGGCGGCCACGGAAGAAGTAGGTTTTCCAGGAACGGCAACCGGCGATTTCGCAACGACAAACACCGGGATGCCCCAAATCTCAATTAGGACAGACCCCGCGACCGGCACGAGCAGCGTGTCTCTGGCTGGCCAGATTAATGTCCGCGGAGACGCTTCCGTCAATGCCCAGCGGGGACTTCTTCCAGCAGGGTGGGGCAGCGGTCTAGCAGCCACCTGGGCTAGCGGTGGCTTGGGCTTGCCGCCTTCGTGACGCAAGAATGCGTTGGGGCCGCCGCTGGAAACGGCGGCCGGCAGGCCTGCGCCGGGGTGCGATAATCGGGCTATGCTCACTTCGTACGTACGGGTGGCCATGCGCGCCGCCAAGTACGAGATTCTCGAGGATGACGGGTCGTTCTACGGCGAGATTCCCCCCATCCCCGGCGTCTGGGCGAATGCTAAGACGCTCGAAGCGTGCCGAGAGGAATTGGAGAGCGTTCTGGAAGGCTGGTTGTTGCTGAGTATCTCGGATCATACTCCGATTCCCGACATCGACGGCATTCGCATAGAAGTTCGCGAAGCGGCGTAAATGCCGGTCATCGGCCCAATCAAGCGCAGAGAATTGGTCGCCTATTTGCGCGCTCTGGGTTTCGACGCCCCGGTAGCAGGCGGAGGCCACCAGTACATGAGAGGACGCGGCAGAAAGCTCCGCATCCCGAATCCTCATGCCGAAGACATTAGCCGGGGGCTGCTCGTCCGCGTCCTCCGGCAAGCTGGAATCGATCGCGAGGAATGGGAAGGGCTCTGAGTCGGCAGGCTCAACGAGCCGCGGGAGTTTCGCCAGACGCGGCGTTCGTCACCGTATCGTATCCGCCAGAGAGAAGATCGGGAGATAGAGCGAAACCAGGACGAAGGCTACGAAGATGCCCATGAAGATCATGATGGCCGGCTCGATGAGCGAGAGCGCGGCGGTCATGCGGGTGGTGACGTCGTCTTCGAAGAACTCCGCCACGCTGCTGAGCATGGCGGGCAGGGCGCCGGTGGATTCGCCGACCTCGATCATGTCGATGGCGAGCGAGGGGAACATCTTGGACGCGCTCAGCGACCTGGAGAGCGGCTGGCCTTCCCGCACGCTCTTGCCGGCGCGCTCGATGGCTCTTTTCAGCAGCGGCGTGCCCACCGAATCGGAGGCGGTCTCCATGGCCTGCACCAGCGGGATGCCGCCGGTGAGCAGCGTGCTCAGCACGCGCGCGAGCTGGGCCACCTGGTATTTCACCCACACTTCGCCGGCCACCGGAATGCGCAGTTTCAGGCTATCGATTTTCAGGCGCGCGGATTCCGCCCGCGACCACCAGCGGTAGGCCACGATGCTTCCCACGAGCGCCGCCGAAAAGCCGAGCAAGTAGGTGCGGGCCGCCGAGCCTATGGCGATCAGCGCCACCGTCATGGCCGGCAGTTTCGCCTGCATGCTGCTGTACAGCGATGCGAAGGTTGGCACCACGTAAGTGACCAGAAAGGTCATCAGCAAAATGACCAGCACGACCAGCACGCAGGGGTACATCAGCGAAGTGATCAGCTTCTTCTTGACCGCGAGCGAAACGCGCTGAAAGCCGATGTAGCGGTCCAGCACGTCCGGAAGGCTGCCGCTTTTCTCGCCTGCCAGGACGGACGTGCAATAGATGTTCGGGAACACGCGCTGGCGGCGGAAGGCATCGGAAAGCAGCGCGCCATCGCGGACGGCGTCCCGCACCGCGCGCACGTGCGGGCCGAGCTTGGGATCGGTGAGGCGGTTGGCCAGAAGGTCGAGCGATTTCAGAATGGGCAACCCGGCGCGGATCAGCGTGACGAACTGCTGATTGAAGATCAGGAACTTCTCCATGTCGATCTTCTTGCGCTTGCCCAAGAGGCGCGCGCCGGGGGCGGCGGCCCGCGCCTTGATGGAGTAAATCAGGAACCCTTGCTGCGTCAACCGGTCGCGCACTTCGCGCTCGGAGTCGGCCGTGGCCACCTGCTGGTGGATTTGCCCCCTGCCATCCGCGTACTTGAGAATGAATTCCGGCATGGCTATTGCTCCGCCGGCACTACTTCCGCGCCGGGCGGAGGCGCGAAACGGAAGAGCTTGGCGTCCAGCGGCGGGTCCATCTTCTCGTCGTCGAACGCGAATTGGAGGATGGATCGGTCGTAGCCGGTCACCGTGACCTCGCGGATGCGGAAGTCGGCTGTGACCAGGAATTCGACGGCAGTGTAGGGTAAGTCGCCGGACACGGGCTCGGCAGCGATATGCGTGCCGCCGGCATCGGCGCGTCCCTGAATGTTGCGGAACTCCTTTTGAAAGTTCAACTTGCCGAGCAGGAACGCGAGCGGCGCACGCATATCCCCGGTTTCCTTGAGGCTCATCTTCTCGGCGCGGTTATCGGCCGGCGTGTACATCCACAGCAGCTTGCCATCGGAAACGAACAACTTGCCTTTCGGCTGGGAATACTCCCAGCGCATCCGCCCCGGCTTACTCAAAAAAAGCACGCCACCCTCTGTCCTGCGCATCTGGCCTGCGCCGGCATATGTCTCACTGAACGATACTTGCAGGCTTCCGGAGTGGTTGTAGCGGGCTTCGACGTTCTTGAGCAGAGCGTTCAGGCCGGCGTCGCCGGCAAAGGCCGGGAGAGCGAGCGCAACCATCCACAACCAGCGAAGGCTCACGAAAAGGTTGACGCTGAACCGGGCGGAAGCGTGGAGGGATGGTTTGGGGGAGTTAGGCGGGCGGAAAGATTACATTTCTGCCGCCTCCGGCGACAAAGGGTTCGCGACACAAAAATGGCGAAGCCTCCAATTTGGAAGTAGTTCCTTAGAGTCTAGGAGTAGCCGATGCCCACATCTGATCTTTAGCCCGTCAGGGCGCAAGAAGTTAGCCCAGGGCGCGAGCCCTGGGAAGGGATAATAAACCGGAGAGCCCCGGAACGGGGCGAAAGAGCGATCTTCCGCCCCGTTCCGGGGCTGGGTCGATTTGCTACCTACCCACGGCTTACGCCGTGGGCTAACCTCTGTCGCTCCTCCGGAGCTTTGCCTCCGATGGGTCACGGGCTCCTCTGTTTCGACGGACACGCGCATCAACAAGGACCCGGCGGCCTCATCGGCCACGGATACACATCGAGCATGAGCGAAGCCGGACCCGATTGACAAGTGTTCGCAGATTTGCGAACGCTAAAGAAGGCCCATGCCGGTGACAGAGGTCCTGGTGTTTCGCAATGCGGACGGCGGTATTCCATTGCCGGATTGGCTCAAGGAGGTTTGATATGTCATCACGCCGGCGATTTCGGTCCGATACGCTCCAGTTCTTTTGGGAACGTTATGTCGGGGACGATCCGGGACGAATTGCGGAGTACGAACAAATCGGCGCCGACATCGAAATTGCGCAGTTGATTCACGACATGCGGACGGAAGCGGGTTTGTCGCAGCGGCAATTGGCGACAGCCGTGGGTACCACCGCTTCAGTGATCTGCCGTCTGGAGGACGCCGACTACGAAGGGCACTCATTAGCGATGCTGCGGCGCGTGGCAGAGGCATTGGGAAAGCGAATTGAGATCCGTTTCGTTCCCGCTGCCAAAACCAAAGGGCACCGCTCCCGGAAAGCCGCCTGAGGATAACTCCCGGCGAGCCGCCCCGGCCGCTTTTTAACGTGTGGGCTGTGGATTGCAGAGCAGGCGCGCTTCGGGCGAGTGCGCCTGCCCCACTTCATCTCGTCTATTTCCCCTTCGGCTGGAAGAGCAGAGGGGCCAATTCTGCGAGATTATCACGCCACAACGGCCAGACGTGCGCCATCTCCGGGACCTCCTTGTAGCTGAACTGCACGTTCTTCGCGGTCAGAAAATCGCGAAACTGCCGGTTGACTCCCATCAGGCTGTCGGCCGTTCCGACGGCGATCCACAGCAGGCGGATCTGCGCGTTGGCTTTGGCGTCCAGGGTGGGGAAGTTCTTCGCGATGTCTTCCGGATTGAGCGATTGGCCTCCGCCGCGACCTCCGCGGCCTGCGCCGGCGGCCGCAGTTCCAGTTCCCGGTGCGGCGGGCGGCGGCGTTGCCGGCTGAGCCGGCGCCCCAACTCCACGGCCGGCCCCCGCCGCGGGCGCTCCGGCGCCGCGGCCGGCGTTCTCACGCGGCCACATGACGTAGGCGCCGCTGAAAGAGCCGATCCAGGCGAACTTGTCCAGGTGGTTCAAGCCGGTGAACGTGGCTTCGGCGCCTCCCATGGAAAGGCCGGCGATGGCGCGATCCAACCGGTTCTTCGACACGTTGTAAGCCTTCTCCACCTGCGGGATGACTTCTTCGATCAGCGTCCGCGAGTAGCTCGGGAGCATGGTGGAACCCATCGCGCCGGAGGTTCCGCCGGAGTTGCCGTAACCGAGCGGATTCACCATCACCATCGGCTTGGCCTTTCCCTGCGCGATCAGATTGTCCAGAATCGCGTTGGCCATTCCCGTATCCACCCAGGCGTTGGAGTCGTCGCCCAAGCCATGGAGCAGATACAAGGTCGGATACGGTTCCTTGCGTTTGGCGTCGTAGTTAGCGGGCGTGTAGACCCAGAAATCGCGATCGTCTCCGGCCACCGCCGAGCGATAGAAATGATGGGTCACCGCGCCGCGCGGAACGCCCGCCGCGGGAGCCCACGGGGCGGAGCCCGGAACCACCACCTGACTCTGGCCTCCGCTGCCCCACGACGGCTTGAAATGCGGATTGCCGGGGTCGTTGAACGTCGCTCCGTTGACGGAAAACGAGTACTGATAAACGTCCGGCTTCAGCGGGTCCGTGGTGACCGACCAGACTCCCTGGTCGTTCTTCTGCATCGCGAGGCGCTGGCCGATTCCCGTCACAAATACTTCCTTGGCGTTCGGCGCGCGAAGGCGGAACGTCACGCGCCCGTCCGCGGCGACTTCCGGGGACCGAACTCCGCCGCCTCCGAACCCGCGGCCCGCGGGCGGAGCTCCGGCGGGAGCGGCGGCAGGCGCCGGCGCGTTCTGCGCGAACATAGCGCACGCGACGGCCAGGAGAACGAGGAAAATAGCGACTTTACTTCGCATGGAGCCCTCCGATTGGAAACTCTATTATAGGGGCGCGACCGGGACCAATGCGTTCAGGAGGGGCGCATCAAAAGGATTGGTCCGTCCGCCGGGCCGATCCGGCGGAGGGAGAGAAACATCTTAGCGAGGCGGAGGATGCGGCCGTTTTCGGCTATTGCTTCTTCGTCGGAGGAGGCGCCGCCGTTACGGGAGGCTTCGGAGCGCCCGCGGCCGGAGCCGCGGCGGGCTTTGCCGCTCCCGGAGCAGCCGCTGGAGCTGCTCCGGCGGCGAGCGGATACTTTTCGTCGTAGAGCTTAACCATATCGTTGGTGATGTTCGCCGACGAGGCGGCCCAAAGCACCGGGGTCTGCTCCATGCTCACGTCGAGCACCATCGCGAAGCAATTGTCGAGCGAATACTGGGTCAGGAGCCCCATCATCTTCTCGCCCATGGCGTTCAGGACTTTTCCTCTCTCGTCGTCCATCTCGGCCTGGGCATCCTCCGTATCGCGGTTCAGCAACTTGATGGCGGCATCGATGTCGGCCTGCAGCTTCGCCTGCGCCTCGGGGCTCATTGTGGCCTTGCCCTTGGCCAACTGGGCCTGCTTGCTCTGAATGTCCGCCTGCTTCTTATCGAGAGCGTCCTTCTTGGGCTGAAACTTCCCCTGCAAGTCGGCTTGGGCCTTCTGGCCCTCCCTGGTGATGCCAAGGGCATCGGCCATGCTAACGATGGCGACTTTGGTGGGATTGGCGCACACGGCCGCGGCTGGGGGGGCGGCCGGGGCGGCCGGCGCGGCCGGGGCTTGGGAGAACGCCAGCGTGGCGAAAGCTAATCCAAGCGCGGGGAGCACTGCGATGTTCTTTTTCAAGCTCAAAACTCCTAACTGTGAGAATACCAACATATCGTAACCGCCGCCGCGCATCAGAACGTTCTGCCGATGGTGAAGCGGAGCATGGTCCGCTTTTCGAAGAATGGGAATTGTTGGCCGAATGACAGGACGGAATTCGCGAAGGTTGCGCCGTTTGGAAAGGCGGCGCGGTCGATGAGGATCGGGGGCTGCATGTAGCGCCGCACCACCGACGGATTGTAAGCGAAATACACCCGGAAGGGCGCTTGCACGATGGGCAGCATGACCTCGAGTTCCAGCCCCGCCGACGCTCTGGGCTTCTGCGTTCCGGGCTCGATCTGGATTTTATTCGAGAAAGAGGCTTGGGGGAATTGCAGGTTCAGATCGTCGATGTGGCTTTGCTCCAGCTTGAGCTGATTGGGGAACAGAATCTTGTTCAAGCCCGCGTCGAAGAACGGCGTGGCCTGCACCGTCGTCCCGATTACCGGGATGCGGTACTCGAAGTTGAAGACGACCTGAGTGTCGCCGCCCGGCGTGACGAGCTGGTAGGCCGGGACGCTCATCGACACGGGCGTCTGCTGGACCATACCGTTGACGATGCTCGTCTGCGTTACCGAACTCCCATCCGAGTTGAGAACTCGGACCGAGGAAGCGTTCGGAATGAATGCGATCGGAGTGATGCCCCAAATCTCGAATCCGCGCACGTCCTGCTCGCCGCCGATGAACGACCGGGCGAAGGGCGGCGCCACGCGCCCTCCATAGCCAATGATGGTCGAAGTCATCAGGTGCATGGCGATGACGTGGGAGCGCGAGGGATCGTTGAATTTGGCCCACGGCGCCTGTTTGAAGAACTTGAGGTCGAGCGCCGGCCGGATGGTATTGACGTTTCCGCCCAGGATGCTGCCCGCAAAGTCGAGCGAGAAGAACGCGCTCCGTCCGTTGGTCGGCGTGATGGGATGGTTGACCGTGCTGTACGTGTAAGAAGGCGTGATGTGGCTGGTCTTAATGCCGTTCAGAGAATTCGGTCCGGACACCCCGGTGAAGTTGAGGTACTGGAAATAATTCTGCGCGGCGGTGGTCAGCGTGGTGATGCTGGAGCGGTCGTACCCGTATGAAATGCCGATTTGCGCGAAGCTCCGGCGCAAGTGCGTGCCGAGCGAGAAGGTGACGCCACGGCTATCCTGCGTGTAGTTCAGCAGGTTCTGCGATCCCAGGTTGCTATACAGAGAGATCAGATTCGTGCCCGCAAGAATGGAGGCTTCGCGCGCCTGATTGTACTTGAAGCGGCTGACGTAAACCCGGATTCCGGCGGAGATAGGCCGGTCGAACATATACGGCTCGGTGAAGCCCAGGCTGACATTCTGCGTGCGGGTGCCGATCTGCGACTCGAGCGAAAGCGTTTCGCCCAATCCCAGGAAGTTGTTCGTCGAATAGTTGAATCCGACGAAACTTCCCGCGATGCCGGAGACGCCGCCGTTCAGGCCGATCGTGTTCTTGCCGCGCTCCTTCACCTTGAGCGTCAGGTCCACGGTGTTGGAGTTCGGATTCCGCTGGATGTTGGTGGAATCCTCCTCCTTCAGCATCTCGAAATAGCCCAACTGGTTCAGACGCAGGATGCTGGTGTTCCAGAGATCCATATTGAACATGTCGCCTTCGTCTACCAGCAATTCCCGGCGAATCACGCGGTCGCGCGTGGTGGTATTTCCGGTGAAATCGATGCGCCGCACGAAGAACTGCCTGCCCTCGTCGGCGGTCAGCGTCAGGTCAACCTGGTTCGTGTTGGGAACCAGTTCGGGGTCCGGATCCACGGTGAAATCCATGAAGCCGAAAGTCCCGTACAGCTTGTGCAACTGCTCCATGCCCTTCTTGAGCTTGTCGGCCGAAAAGACGTCCCCGGGCCCCATCCTGAAGACCTGTGGAAGAAAGGCATTCGGCGCGCGGAAGAACTTGACGCCCACCAAATTCATGGCGTGGAGGCGGTACTGCCTGCCTTCGTCGATTTGCAGGGTAATGTTGGCGTCGATGCTGGGCAGGTTCATCCTAAAAATGGGGAGCCGCCAGCCCGAGCCGCCAGTCCGCACAATTTCCACGTCCTTGATGCCGATGGAGGCCTTCATGTACCCGCTGTTCATGTAGCCCTGGCGGATCTGGTCCTGGTCGTATTCCAGCTTTTCGGTGTCGTAGGTCTTGGAGAAAATATCTTCGAAGAGGATCGAATGCGGTATGCCGATGGGGCGCAAAGCCTTCATCTGCCAAACCACCCATTTCTTGGTGAAGGCCTTGTTGCCCTCGACATCGATCACGCCGACTTTGACTTTCGGGCCCTCATCGACCTTGAACACGATGTTTAGCCAGGATGGCGGAACCTGGGTGATCACCGTCTCCACCGTGGCGTACTGGTGTCCGTGTTCGCCCAGCAAGTCCTTGAGCACCGAAAGCGCCCGTTGCACCTTGGCGGGGTCGAATTGATCTTCGGTCGAGAGCCCCACTTTGCGTTCTTTGTAACGGTCCAGAATGTCCGAGACCGTAAGGGAGTGCAGACCCTGGTAATCGATCGTCTTGATGATGCGCTTCTCGACGACCACAAAGCGAACCACCACGCCTTTCGCTCCGGGTTCGACTTCCAGATGAAGGTCGTCGAAGCGGCCCGTGTTGTACAGGGTCATGAAATCGCGGCGGAGGAGGTCTTCGCTGTACGGGTCGCCGGCTTTGGTCTGGATCAGCGCTTTCAGCGTATCCTGAGGTACGCGCCGCGTGCCTCTGATTTCCACGGAGTCGACCCGCTGCCCGGTCAAGTTCGCAGGCAAGGGAGGAATCACGGGCGATTCCAGCCGCGGCTGCGCAGGCTGTTGCGCGGGCGCGGGGGCGGGCTGAGCCTGCGGCGCCTGCGGGACGGTTTCAAACGGGTTCGCGGGCCGCGCCGGCTGCTGGGCGGGCTGGTTCTGCGCCGGCCCAGCCGGCGCCTGCGGCACATTCTCGAACGGATTATTCGGGCGCGGAGGCTGGGTCTGGGGCGTTTGCGCGGGCGCGGACGGACTCGGCTGCTGGGACTGAGCCGTAATTGAAGGGACGCCGCCCATCAACAATAACGCCAGAGCGGCGGCTTGAAGCGCACGAGTCGATCTAGTCATGCCGGCGCCAATCTCCGATGGGCGCGAAGGGAATCGCATGAACACGCGGGGTACACTCTCACTTCCGACTGCCGGCTGCGCTGACAGCGAATCCCCATTCTACCGGATCTTCGGGGCGCCGAACAACGCGCGACGCCAGGCACAGGTGTGCGTGGCGGGCACATCCGCGAGCCCTTCATCTTTGTTGCCGATACGCGTTCTCCTGGGCATCCGTCCAGACAGCCGCAAGTTCGATTCCACAACGGTCCGGCCGGTGCCGCGCCCGCCGGGTTCAGCCGGCATTGGCGCGAATGAACTGAACAATGGACTCGAGCGACGCGCCGGGCTGGAATACCGCGGCCACGCCTCCGCGTTTCAGCGCCTCGGCGTCGGCGTCCGGGATGATCCCGCCCACGACGACCTTCACGTCCGTCATCTCTTTCTCGCGAAGCAGCTCCATAACGCGAGGCACGATCGAGTTGTGGGCGCCCGAGAGAATCGAAAGCCCGATCACCTGGGCGTCCTCCTGGAGCGCCGCGTTGACGATCATCTCCGGCGTCTGGCGCAGCCCGGTGTAAATGACCTCCATGCCCGCGTCTCGAAGGGCGCGCGCGATGATCTTCGCGCCGCGGTCGTGGCCGTCCAACCCCGGCTTGGCCACCAACACTCGAATCCGTCGATGCATCCTTAGTCTCTTATGGAATCGCCGGCTCCCGGTAGGCTCCAAAAACCGCCCGGAGGGCGTCGCAGACTTCTCCCAGCGTAGCGTATGCGCGGACGGCGTCCAAAATGAACGGCATGGTATTCGCATCGCCCCGGGCCGCGCGCGTCAGGGCGTCCAGCGCGCTCCGCACCTTGCCCGAGTCCCGGCGGGACCGCAGGCGCTCCAGTTTCTCGCACTGCCCCGCCGCCGAGCTCTCGCCGATTTTGAGCAGGTCGATCGGCTCGTGCCCCGACTCAAACCGGTTGACGCCGACGATCGCGCGATCGCCCGTCTCCACCTCGCGCTGATAACGGTAGGCCGCCGAGGCGATTTCGGCCTGGGGATAACCGGCCTCGATGGCGGCGATCATCCCTCCCATCCGATCGATTCGGCCGATGTACTCGGACGCCGCGGCCTCCAGATCGAGCGTCAGCTTCTCGACCAGATAGCTTCCGCCTAACGGATCGGCCGCCGCCGTGACGCCGGTTTCATAGGCCAGCACCTGCTGGGTCCTGAGCGCCAGAGTTACGGCCCGCTCGCTGGGCAGGGCATAGGACTCATCCAGCGAATTCGTGTGCAGCGATTGCGCCCCTCCCAGCACGGCCGCCAGCGCCTCGAGGGCGGTGCGCGCCACATTGTTGTAAGGCTGCTGCCAGGTGAGCGAGCAGCCGGCGGTCTGCGCGTGAAAGCGAAGCTTCCAGCTCCGCTCGTCGCGCGCGCCGTAACGGTCGCGCATCAGATACGCCCAGAGCTTCCGGGCCGCGCGGTACTTGGCGATCTCCTCGAAGAAATCGCTGTGGGCGTTGAAGAAGAAGCTCAATCGTGGCGCGAACTCGTCGATCGCCAGGCCGCGCGCGAGCGCCCAATCCACGTACTCGACGCCGTCGCGGAGCGTGAACGCCAGTTCCTGCGCCGCGGTCGATCCGGCTTCGCGAATGTGGTAGCCGCTGATCGAAATCGGATTGAATCGGGGCGTGCGGCGCGTGGCGAATTCGATGGTATCCGTGACCAGCCGCATGGAAGGCCGCGGCGGAAAGATGTACTCCTTCTGCGCGATGTATTCCTTCAGAATGTCGTTCTGGAGAGTTCCCGAGAGGCGCGCCCAATCGGCCCCCTGCCGCTCGGCCACCGCCAGATACATGGCCCAGAGCACGGCCGCCGGCGAATTGATGGTCATCGATACGGTGACCTCTTCGAGCGGAATGCCGTCGAAAAGGGTTTCCATATCTTCGAGCGAGGACACCGAGGCGCCGCATTTGCCCACCTCGCCGGAGCTGGCGGAATGGTCGGCGTCGTAGCCCATCAGCGTAGGCAGGTCGAACGCGACGGAGAGGCCCGTCTGTCCCTGTTCGATGAGGTAACGGTAGCGCCGGTTGGTCTCCTCGGGCGTGGCGAAGCCGGAAAACTGGCGCATGGTCCAGAGCTTGCCGCGATACATGCTCCGGTGGATGCCGCGGGTGTAAGGGAATTCTCCGGGTGCGCCCAGATCGCGCGCGGCATCGAAGCCTGCCAAATGCTCGGGCCCGAAGACCGGCTCGATGGGAAGCCCGCTGATGGTAGTGAAGCGGCGATCGGCGGGCGCGGGGGAAGTCATGGGTACTCAGCTAGCTTTAGCTTACCGAAGCTCTCCGCAAGCACGAGATGCGTCGCGCGTCGAGCGCATGCGGACAGCGGAGAGCGGTCAGCGGATAACTACGACCCCACCACTCCCGCCAGCGGGCTGCTTGCGGAGGCGTACAGCTTTTTCGGCATACGGCCGGACTCATAGGCCAGGCGGCCGGCTTCCACGGCCAGCTTCATCGCGCGGGCCATTTTCTCCGCGTCGTCCGCCGCCGCAATGGCGGTGTTCATAAGCACGCCATCGGCGCCAAGCTCCATGGCGATGGCCGCATCCGACGCGGTTCCCACGCCGGCATCGACGATCATCGGGACCGCGGTGATCATCTCGCGCAGTATCCGCATGTTGGCCGTGTTCTGCACGCCCAGGCCCGAACCGATCGGAGCAGCCAGCGGCATGACCGCGGCCGCGCCGGCGTCGATCAGCTTGCGGGCGTTGACCACGTCGTCGTTCGTGTAGGGCAGCACGACGAAGCCTTCCTTCACCAGCGTGCGCGTGGCTTCGAGGAGGCCTTCGTTATCCGGGAAAAGCGTCTTTTCGTCGCCGATGACCTCCAGCTTGACCCAATTGGAAAGGCCCACTTCGCGCGCCAGGCGGGCCGTTCGCACGGCATCGTCGGCCGTGTAGCATCCGGCGGTATTGGGAAGGATGAAGATTTGCGAGCGGTCGATATAATCCAGCAAAGACTCTTTGGACCGGTCCGTAAGATTCACGCGGCGCACCGCAACCGTAACCATGTCCGCCCCGCTGGCCTCATGGCAGCGCTTCATTTCCTGAAAAGTGCGGTACTTGCCCGTTCCAACAATGAGCCGCGATTGAAACTCGCGGCCGGCAATCTTGAGACAATCGGCCATGCTTTTATTGTAGACGGTGGCGTCGGGGGGGGCCATAAAGTGGGGCAGCCATGATTGGCCGCCCCACTCAAGCCCAACCCCGGAATTCAGGTTTAGCCCGGATATCTCACCCTGATTTCGCCCGGGCTCCGGGGCGTGGGCATTCCTGCTTGCCGCGCCGGCAGTCATGCCGGCGTTAGCTGGCGACGCTCTGCCCCCACCCTGGAGGAATGTCGAGATGAATCTCGACACAGCAGGCGTGGACGCCCGCGCCACGGTTGCTCTTGAACTGTGAGAAAAGCGGGTCAGTCCGCCCAAGAAACAAACAGCCTCGGGGGCGGCCGGCGGGCCGCTCCCGAGACTGAAGGCCGATCGCAGGCTAAGGGCTTAACGAGGAGTTCAGCCGCGGCTGGGTTTCTCTTCCGCTCAGCCCCGGCCTTGTCTGGCAGTCGATCCTGTTCACTCGGCTTTCTGCGTGCCACTATGATTCTGTGGATTTCCTCTCCAATATTCTGTATTCCGTAGCCTATGCCTAGTCCTCGAATCAACGTCTGGACAAGGCATTATCCCCCGCGCGTCTAGTCCTCCCGGCAATTACTTGCGTCGGGCGCTCCGCGCGACGGGTTGCCAGCGATCACGGGGCAGGGCGCGACCGGCCGGCGATCCCCCAAGTTTGCGGGGGCCTTGGACGCCTCCGGCCGCGTCCGGCGTTCCGTGGGTTGGTAGAACCTGCCAGGACCTTGACGATGGTGGCTTCTCTAAGTTTAATATTATGAGTTAGTTACGAGGGGTGCCTCTTTTGGAGGACCAATTGCTCTCCGAGAGCGCCTGTTGACTGCGGTGATGTAGGGTAGGTGGCTTTGTGCGCTTTCGGCTTGCCTGTCGGCCCAGCGGCGTTGTTTGGCATCTAAGGT
Organism: Terriglobia bacterium; assembly: GCA_963783505.1. GTDB lineage: Bacteria > Acidobacteriota > Terriglobia > Bryobacterales > Bryobacteraceae > BOG-224. The sequence goes on from CAWAOP010000036.1 coordinate 18,048, forward strand.
ATTGAAAAGATTAAGATGTTTTTAGCTTCAATCGGCGGCTCGTTGTGATAGCATGACTCGTTCCGGGCCTTCTCGATTTTTTGGCTTTCGCCTGACGGCGCTGGCGCGGATGGGCTTGAAGGTGGATTCGGTTTCGGGGGCGCGCTCGCATAAGGCTGTGGCCCGGCGTTTTTGAATCTACGTTATGCAGGTCAAAGTACAAGTCAAAAGGAGGAAGGTTGTGCATATTCAGCTCACTGGAAAAAGGGGTGGGTCTTTTCGGCTTGCGGCTGGTTGCGCTCTGCTGATGTTCGTGCTCTGCGCATCCGTCACCGCGCAGGAAACATGGGGCACCGTCAAAGGGACGGTGACCGACCCTTCGGGCGCGGCCGTGGTGGGCGCCAGCGTGGAACTCGCCGGCGGCCTGCTGCCGCGCGCGGCCAACGGGAAGACCGACACTACGGGCTCGTTCAACTTCATGCAGGTGCCGCCCGGCCCCGGGTACACCGTAACAGTTGGGGCTCAGGGTTTTCGCAGCAATAAGCTCAGCGGCCTCAACGTGGAACTTGGGAAAACAGCTCAGGTCAACGTGAAGCTTCAAGTCGGCGCCGTGACGGAGAGCGTAGAGGTTGCCGCCTCCGCCATCATGGTGGATACGCAATCCAGCTCCTCGGCGGTCACGGTCGACAAGAGCTTCTTTGACATTCTGCCGAAAGGGCAGAGTTTCTACGATCTGATTTCGGTCGCTCCAGGCGCCCGCAATGAGGGCAACGCGGGAGGCTTCCAGATTGACGGAGCGTCCGGCGCCGAGAATACCTTCTACCTGAACGGAATGGAGATGGAGAGCATCCAGGGCGGCCAGCTTACCACCCAGAACCAGGTTCCCGTCGAAATGGTCCAGCAGGTCGAAGTAAAGAACGGAATCATGGAAGCCCAGTACGGCGGCGCCATGGGCGGCGTGGTCAATGCGGTGATGCGCAGCGGCACCAACGACGTCCATGGGGAAGCTGGCTTTTACTATACAAACGACAGCTTGTGGGCTTCCAACCGGTCGGGGCTCGAGCTAAATCCGGTTAACGACAACCAGGCGATGTACGCCCCGAACCCGAAGGATTCCTTCAGGCACTGGGACCCGGTGTTCAACCTCGGCGGCCCGGTTTGGAAAAACAAACTGTTCTTCTTCGCCGGCTACATGCCGCAACTGCACTACACCGATCGCAACGTGACGTACACGACCGGTCAAAAGGGATCGTACAGCCAGGAATACAAGCAGCAGTACTTCAACGGCAGGCTCGATTTCGCGCCGGTCTCCAAGATCCGCATGAGCATGAGTTGGATCTTCAACCCGAACAAGCACGTCGGCCTGCTGCCTTCAGTAGCCGGAACCGATTCCTACACCAACGACTGGAAGGACCAAGGCGACTTCAGCGCGGGCAACACCCTGGCGGGTCAGATCGACTACATCGCTTCGAGCAAGCTGGTGTTGTCGTTCCGGGGCGGCTACAACTACAACAACTACGACAACATGTACGCCACGCCGACCACCACGGCGATCTACTACTCCGGTTCGAGCACGACTTTGCCGCCGCCGGCCCTGCAAGCCCCGAATGGCTGGATTTCGCAAGCCGTGGCCGCCGACATCTATGACAAGAACACGCGCAACAACTACTCCGCGGATGCTTCCTACATCCTGAACTTTCACGGGCAGCACAGCCTGAAGGGCGGCTGGCAATACAACGGCCTTTCAAACAACGTGCTCGATTCCAGCTACGCCGGCGGCTACTATCGCTATTACTGGGGTCTGACCTACCAGTGCCAGTTGTCGGCCTGCTCGGGCAAGGGCACGTATGGCTACTACCGCTATCGCGTACTCGGCACGATCGGCGCCGCCGCCAGCAACAACCAGGGCATGTACATTCAGGACAACTGGCGCGTCAACAAGCAACTCAGCCTGAACCTGGGTTTGCGCGCCGAGCACGAGTTCGTGCCCGGGTTCAACACGACAGGCCAGCAGCAGACGGCGATCACGTTTGGCTGGCAGCAGAAGCTGAGCCCGCGCCTTGGAATCGCGATCGATCCGACGGGTACCGGCAAGTCGGTAATCCGCGCGGGCTTCATGTACGCGTACGACATCATGAAGTACAGCCTTCCGCGCGGCAGCTTCGGCGGCGATGTGTGGAAGGAGTACTTCTATACGCTCGACGATCCCAACCTGGTCCATACAAATCAGGGCATCGCGGCAAACCCGACGGCTCTTCCGGGCAAGCTGATCGAGGTCGTGGACTATCGCATACCGTCCAACGATCCGAGCCAGAACCTGATCGATCCGAACCTGATGCCGATGAAAGACCGGACGATTGACGCGGCGTACGAGTACACCATTCGCCCGACATTGGTCTTTTCGGCCCGATTCACCGACAGGCGCCTCATCCACACCATTGAGGACATTGGCTACCAGAGCCCCAGCGGCGAGGTGTATAACATTGGGAATCCCGGCTTCGGCATGGTGGCCAGCGCGGCGAACTGGCTGAAATGGGACGGCCCCGGCATTCCGACGACGCCCAAAGCGGTCCGTGACTACGACGCTCTCGAGTTGCGCGTCGACAAGCGGTTCTCCAGAAACTATCAGTATTCGTTCAGCTACACCCTCAGCCGCCTTTACGGGAACTACTCCGGATTGGCCAGCTCGGATGAAGCCGGGCGCGACAACCCCGACAACTCCCGTTACTTCGACCAGCCGTGGATTTTCGGCGACACGCACGGCAACATCGTGCAGGGCCGCCTCGGTACGGACCGCCCGAACACTCTTAAGCTGATGGGCGGATACACGCTCCACAGCAAGCTGGGCGACACGACGTTCTCACCCAACATCCAGGCCTTCTCGGGCACTCCGCTCACCGCCGAAGTTCAGGTGATCGACACACAGGGCTGGGTCTACCCCTGGGGCCGCGGAGACATGGGCCGCACGCCGTTCTTCTTTAACACCGATTTCCAGGTGGCGCATGAGATGAAGCCATTCAAGAATCACGAAGAGCGGATCATGCGCGTCGAATTCACGGCGTTCAATCTGCTCAACAGCGGCACCGTCACCAGCAAGTACATGTTGTATTCGCACACCGACGACGGGCAGATCAACGTTCCCGCCGGAACCGCGAGCATTTTTTCGCAGGGCATCAACATCAACCAGTTGATGCAGAGCCAGGGCATCCGCGTTGACCCGCAGTTTGGGTTGGCGAACGGATTCCAGGGTCCGCGCAATATGCGCCTGCATATCTCGCTCAGGTTCTAACAGTCAGGAATACCGAGCGTTAGTTTTCGCAATGGGCGGTTCCGAAGAGCCGCCCATTTTTCTTGCTTAATGGTAAGGGGTTGCCCTTATGTCGCCCGCGCGGGGCTCGCCTGCGTGGTGAGCCTCCCGCGGATCTGGCCGATTACGTCGGAAGCCAGGAAGGGCTTGCGGAGAATGGGAAAGCCGCGCTCTTCGCAGAGAGCCTCTTCTTCGGGAGCAAGAACCGCTCCGGTCATGACTATGACGAGAGCGTGGGGATCCGCGCGGTGGAGCTCGGCGCCTAGCTCGACGCCGTTGCCATCCGGCAGCATATAATCCAGCACGGCCGCGTCCGGCTTGTTGTCCACGAGCAGCCGCCGGGCTTCGGCCGCCGAATCGGCGGTGAGCAGCCGCCATCCCGCGTCCGCCATGAGCCGCTCCAGGAATTGGAGCAGATCGCGGTTGTCATCCACGAGCATCACGGTGGGATGGTGTGGGCCGGGGGTGGCTTCATGCGGCAGGGTGTCCAGGCGCAGTTTATCGCCGGTTTCGGACGCCACCGCTCTCACCGTGGCTCCCGGAGCTACCTGGCTGGCTGCGACGATGGTGGCGAGCGGCTGCGTCAGCAAGCGATGGATCGTGCGTTTCAATTCGCGGGCCCCGTACTCGGCGCTCGATCCCTTACGCAACAGAACCTGGCGCGCCTTCGGCGTAACTTCCAACGTGAACGATCGCGCGCCCAGGCGCGTGGTGACGTGGCGCTGCAAATCGGAGATCTGCTGGTCCAGGATTTCCGCGAGCGATTCCGCGCTCAACGGCTGGTAGGTCACGATGCAATCCAGGCGGTTGACGAACTCGGGCAAGAATCGCTTGCGTACCGCGGCCAACGCAATCGTCTCCAACTTGGCGGCCAGGTCTGCCCGTTCCTCGGCGGGCCGAGCCGGCTGGAATCCGAATTCGGGATGGATTTCGTGGAGCATCTCCCGCGCGCCCAGATTGCTGGTGAGAAACACCAGCGATTTCTCGAAATCCACCGAGGTGTTGTCCCCCAGGCGCAAGCCCCCTTTATCGAGGACGCCCAGCAGGAGCCTCGTCAGCGACGGCGCGGCCTTCTCGATTTCGTCGAAGAGCACCAGAGACAAGCCGCACTTATCGCTGGCCACGGAATTGAGCCGCTGCTGCGTGAGCATGGGCTGCGTCTCGCGGTGACCCAGGTATCCCGGAGGCGCGCCCACCAGCTTGGCTACCTCGTGCTCCAACTGGAACTCGCCGCAGTCGATCTTGAGGACTTTCTTTTCGCTCCCGTGCAGGGCTTCCGCCAAAGCCTCCACGGTCTTAGTTTTGCCCGTGCCCGTCGGTCCCAGGAGGAGAAAGACTCCCGCAGGTCTGCCTTCCGGGGCGAGCCCGGCTTGGAACATGCGGACGTAGGGGATGAGGGCCTGCATGGCCGCAGGCTGGCCCACCAGTTTCCGGCCGAGCAAGGCCGCCAGGTCGTCACTGGATTCCGCAATGGGTTTGCGGGCGCGAGACGCCGTCCGCTTAGATTTCTCCAAGCCCCCTCCGCTTCAATTATATAGTGGGAAGGCGCCGCGAAAGCGCAAATCTATCGGGCTGAGGACTGGGCCGGACTTGGCGCAGCCCGCCAGGAGTTTCGATAGGAGTGGAAAACGGCTCGGAAAGCTATCTGTGGCGGAAAGTAATTCGGCCTTTGGTTAGATCGTAAGGCGACATTTCCAACGTGACCTTGTCGCCAGCCAGCACACGGATACGATTCCTTCTCAATCTGCCCGCAAGGTGGGCCAGGATTATACGTTCGTGTTCAAGCTGGACGCTGAACAGACCGCTGGGGAATTTCTCGAGCACGGTGCCGGTAACTTCGATGCTGTCCTCTTTGCTCATAAACCTCCGGAACCGGAAGGCGAACCGGCGTTAGAGCGTCGCCCGGGCGAGTCCCTCTAACGCCGGTCCGCCGGAACGTCAAATCGCAGTGACGTTGGTCGCCTGCAGCCCCTTGGGACCCTTGGTGACTTCGAACTCTACTTTCGCCCCCTCATCCAGACTGCGGTACCCCTGCGATTGAATCGCAGAGAAATGCACGAAGACGTCCTCTCCGTTTTCCCGCTGAATGAAACCGTAGCCCTTGGCCGCGTTAAACCACTTCACCGTTCCTTTTTCTCTCATCTGCTTCTAGTCCTTCGTATCGCTCGATTCGCATCCATCTCCGCGTCCCGCTCCAAACCAAAAAAGGGGCTCGCGGCAGGACTCACGCAGCCCCCTTCTGAGACGAAAACGGAAAACAAAAGTCGGATGCTTTCCAATTATACAACAGGGGCGCGGGGGGAATTTCCCGCTTGCCGAAGGCGCGGCCACGGCCTTGAGTTGAGCCCCAACCGGCGGCGATGACGCTCCGGCGTGACTCTCCGTCGGCGAGCGCCGCTTCGCCGCGATGCTATTCTGAAATCGTCTCCCCCTTTTTCCCCCTATAGGACACGCGCTTGAAAATCGGTTTTATCAGCCTGGGATGCCCGAAGAATCTCGTCGATAGCGAGGTGATGATGGGCCAGCTTGTGGCCAAAGGCCACGAGCTGACGGCGGAGCCTTCCGAGGCCGACGTGCTGGTGGTCAATACATGCAGCTTCATTGACCCGGCCAAGAAGGAATCCGTCGACACGATCCTGGAGATGGCGGAATACAAGAGGACCGGCCGCGCTAAGCGCCTGATTGTGGCCGGCTGCCTGGTGGAGCGCTTCCACGGCGATATCCGTAAGGAAATCCCGGAGGTGGATGCGGTCCTGGGCACGAACGATCTGGAAAGCATCGTGGCGCTCTCGGAAGGCGCCGATGCCGCTCCGCGTGGCGCTCCGTATCTGTACCACGACCTGACGCCGCGCGTGCTGGCCACGCCGCGCCATTTCGCGTACGTGAAAATCGCGGAAGGCTGCGATCATCCCTGCTCGTTCTGCGTGATCCCGCAGTATCGGGGCAAGTTCCGGAGCCGCAGGCCGGAATCGGTGATCGCCGAAGCCGGGCGCCTGTTCCAGCAGGGCGTGCGCGAGATCAATCTGATCGGCCAGGACACCACGTGTTACGGCGAGGACCTCGGAATCGAGGACGGCCTGCCGCATCTGCTGGCGCGGCTGGCGAGCATCGAGACCGAGCGCGAGAAGTGGGTCCGGTTTCTGTACGCCTACCCAAACAAGGTGACGCAGAAGCTGCTCGACACCATCGCCGAGCATCCGGCGCTGGTGAAGTACATCGACATGCCGTTGCAGCACGCGAGCGCGCGCGTGCTGCGGCGCATGAAGCGGGGCGGCTCGGGCGATATCTTCCTGAAGCTGATCGAGCGCATCCGCCGCACGATTCCCGGCGTCGCGATTCGCACCAGCTTCATCGTGGGCTTCCCCGGCGAGACGGACGCGGATTTCCGCGAGCTGTGCGAATTCGTGGAAGCGGCGCGCTTCGACAACCTGGGAGTCTTCACCTACTCGGATGAGGACACGAGCGTGAGCTACGGGCTGGATGGAAAGGTGAACGGCCTTACCGCGCACAATCGCCGGCGGCGGCTGATGGGGATTCAGCGGAAGATCTCGCGCGCCCGGAACCGCGCGCTGGCGGGAAAGGAAGTGCGCGCGCTGGTCGAGGGGCGGTCGGAGGAGACCGATCTGTTGTGGGAAGCGCGCATGCCCACTCAGGCTCCGGAGATCGATGGCGAAGATCCTCGTCAACGATTTTGAGGGCGCCGAGCCGCGTCCCGGAGAGATGCGGCGGTTGCGCATTACGGAGACGCACGATTACGATGTGGTGGGCGCCCTGCTGGAGCCGGATGAAGCCGCAGCCGGTTTTCGCCCAGCCGCCGGCCGGCGTTCCGGCGCTGGTACAGATTGCCCGATGAAATGCCCAGTCTGCAAGAAGAAAGTGCGGGAGACCGGATCCCGAATACCCGTTTTGCAGCGAGCGATGCCGGCTGATCGACCTGGGCAACTGGGCTTCGGGAAAGTATGTGATATCGGAGCCGATTGAAACGACCGAGACACAGGATGACGAGACGGAGGACTAGAGCGAATACCGAAGTTGGACTTCGTGGGGCGGACCCCCTGGTCCGCGGCCGACGCCCTCGTCGGCCTCCGGCCGAAGGCCGGTCAGGGGACCGGCCGCGGACCAGGGGGTCCGCCCCACAACTACATGCCCGCCCCGGCAAACATAGTTTTCCAAAGGGCGGCCGCAACGGAGATTCTACCTCGCCGGGCGCGACTTCGGAATCTAGGATCGGCGGTTGCCGGGCAGCCAGTAAGCGTTAATAGCGAAAAGAATATGCGCGTCAGAGCCGCCAAACTGTTCGCAACGTTCTTTGGGTGCGGATACTGGCTTTGGGGTCCTGGGACGGCGGGCTCGGCGGCGGGGCTGGCCATCGGCATTTTCCTGCGATCCGCTTTCGCGATGCCTTGGTGGGGCTTTCTGGTTCTGACCGCTGTCTTCTTCCTCCCCTCCGTCTGGGCCGCCGGCGTTACGGCGGAAGTCCTCCAAGTTGAAGATCCGAGCTGCGTGGTGGTCGATGAGGTCCTCGGCCAGTGGGTCACGCTGGCCGGCGCAGCCGCGCACAACGCGTACAACTGGAAAAGCTATCTGGCCGCCTTCGCGCTGTTCCGTCTTTTCGATATCTGGAAACCACAGCCGGTCCGCAAGCTGGAGTCACTGCGCGGCGGGTGGGGAATTGTCGCCGACGACCTCATGGCGGGCGTCTACGGCGCGCTTGTGTTATTCGTAGCCGGATGTTTCAATCTGTATTAAATATGCCGCTCAGGAAGTCCTCCGACGCTAAGCCCACCATTTCCGGCGTGACGCCGATAGCCGCCATCGCGGGCGGAGAACTGCAGATCCGCGGCAAGGGCTTCGCCAAGGCGGACCGACCGCGCGTCACCATCGGCGAAGTGGCGGCGCCGGTGATCATCGGCTCGGATTCCTACGTGATTGCGCGCGTTCCCGAAGGGGCTACGGTCGGTGAGTTGGTTATCGCCGCCCACGGCCGGTCGAGCGAATCCTGGACGTGCGACATCGGCGTGCAAGTGGCGGATGGCATGCACCCCGTCGCGAACCCGGCCGTGGATGCGGCCGGCAACATCTACAGCACCTTCAGCGGGTCGCGCGGCCAGAAGACTCCCGTGGCGGTTTTCCGCGTTGACTTGAACTACAACGTGAAGCCGTTTATCGCGGAGCTGATGAACGCCACGGGTCTGGCATTCGACCGGCAAGGCATGCTGTACATTTCCAGCCGGTTCGACGGCGTCGTGTACCAGTCATCGCCCGCCGGAAACATGACCGTTTTTGTCGAGGGCATGGGCGTGGCTACGGGCCTCGCTTTTGACGCCGAAGAGAATCTGTACGTGGGAGACCGAAGCGGCACCATTTTCAAGATCAGCCCCACTCGCCAGATCTTCGTTTTTGCGACCCTCGAACCCTCCATCGCCGCTTACCATTTGGCCTTCGGGCCCGATGGAAACCTCTACGTCACCGGTCCCACGACTTCCAGCTTCGATTGCGTGCAGCGCATCACGCCGGCGGGCGTGGTGGAGACGTATTACCGCGGGTTGGGCCGCCCGCAAGGCATGGCGTTCGACGAATCGGGACAGTTGTACGTCGCGGCCTCGCTGGGCGGGCGCAAGGGCGTGGTGAGGATCTCGCCGGAAGGCAGCGCCGAGCTGTTCCTGTCCGGGCCCGGCGTCGTGGGGCTGGCTTTTACGCCATCGCGCGCGATGATTTTGGCCACCACCAGCGCGCTCTACCGCGTGGACGCCGGCATTCGCGGTTTCACGCCCCATCCATGAACGCGGAAATCATCGCGGTAGGCTCGGAAATGCTCACCTCCGAGCGCGTCGATACGAATTCCCTGTATCTTACGCGCGAGCTGAACGCCATTGGCGTGGAAGTGGAAGCCAAGAGCGTGATCGGCGACGATCGCGATTTGCTGGCCGCGGCCGTCGGCGCCGCGCTACGGCGCGTTCCCATCCTGATTCTGACCGGAGGCTTGGGGCCGACGGAAGACGATCTCACTCGCGAAGCGGTGGCTCAGGCCTTGGGCCGCTCGCTCTCGCTTTCTCTGGAAGCCCTGGCGGCGCTCGAACGGCGCTTCGAGATGGCGCGGCGCAAAATGGCCGAGATCAACAAGCGCCAGGCGTACTTGATCGATGGCGCCGAGCTGCCTGCCCAACGGCCGCGGCACGGCGCCGGGCCAATGGGTGCGTGAATCGGATCGCGTGGTGATGCTGCTGCCCGGTCCGCCGCACGAATTGAAAGCCATGTTCGAGTTTCAGTGCCTGCCCCGGCTCGCAAGCATGGTTCCGAAGCAAGCCATCCGAACGCTGGTGCTGCGCATCGTGGGGATGGGCGAATCGGATCTCGACCAGGCCATTGCGCCCGTGTACACGAAGTATCGCAACCCATCGACTTCGATTCTCGCGGCGAACGGCGAAATCCAGATCCGTTTGCGCGCCCGTTGTTCGACCGATGCGGAGGCCGATTCGCTCGTCGCCGAAGTGGCCGGACCTATTGAGAGCATTCTCGGCGACCGCGTCTACTCGCGGAACGACGAACCGCTCGAACGGGTGGTCGGGAACCTGCTTCGCGCCGCGCACGCCAGCGTGGCCGTGGCGGAAAGCTGCACGGGTGGGATGCTCGGCGAGCGCTTCACTACCGTGCCGGGAGGCTCCGACTATTTCCGCGGAGGATTCATCGTCTACACCGAGGCCGCCAAACGCGAGCTTCTCGGCGTGAGCGCGGAAACGCTGGAGCGCTTTGGCGCGGTGAGTAAACAAGCCGCGGAGGCCATGGCCGCGGGAACGCGCCAGCGCACGGGCGCCGACTACGCGTTATCCGTGACCGGCGTCGCGGGTCCCGGGCCGTCCGAAGGGCCGGGCGGAAAACAGATTGCGGCGGGAACCGTGTATATAGGCCTCGCCGGCCCCGATGACTCGCGCGTCCTGCACCGCATCTTCCTTCGGCGACCGCCAGCGAATCCGCACTTCTGGCAGTGGCGATGGCGCTGGACCTTCTGCGGCGGAGCCTGCTGAAGCTGGCGTGAGAAAGCGCTCAGCTTTCAGCCGTCAGCTATCAGCTATCAGCTTGGAGCGGTCCGATCTTCCATGCCGATTTTCGGATTCGGGAAATGGATATTTGGTTCGAATGGCCTTGCGTCAGCCCCAGAGAAGGGTTTGCTGATAGCCGAACGCTGAACGCTGACCGCTCAAAATTGCCCCACTGCCCGCCTCACGAGGCCGATTCCCTGGGCGAACTCCTCCGGCGGCGTTAGCAGGCTCAACACTAAGAAAGCCTCGGATTCGAAATCGAAGAAGTAGCCGGGCTGAATCAGGACGCCGTCGCGCGTCAGCAATTCCAGAGCCCATTCCTCTTCCGTTTTGATGCTGGGCGCGCGCAGCGTGACATACCATCCGCCTTCCACCGGCAGTACGCTCGCCGCGGAGCCCGCGAATGTCTGGCGCGCCAGAGCCAGATTCGACGCGGTTCGCTCGCGGATCTGGCGCTGCACCGTCTCGCCTGCGGCCAGCAAGCGCGCCGCGGCCCATTGAACCGGCGTGCTGACGGAAAGGTAGGTGTCGGCGATCCACTCCAGTTTCTCCATGGCCTGCGCGCGCAGATCCGCCGGGCCGCTCACGACAATCCATCCAAGCTTCATTTGCGGGAGGCCAGCGATCTTCGATAGGCCGCTCATGGCGAAGGCCAGACACTCCTCGCAGCCCGCGACGGAGAAGACGCGCTCCGCATCCGCCGCGAACCCGTAATCCGAAAACACTTCGTCGGAAATCAAAGCGATGCGGCGCGCGGCGCACAACTGTGTCAGGGCGTCCAGTTCGGCGCGCTTCACAAACGACCCTGTCGGGTTATTAGGATTGACCACCACGATGGCTCGCGTGCGCTCGGTGATCGCCTCCTCCAGCGCAAGCATGTCCATCGACCAGCCGCCGTGAAATGCGAGCGGGTATTGGTGGACCTTTACCGATTCCATGTCCGCCAGGAATTCGAAGAGAGGATAAGAGGGCCGCGGGACCAGGACGTTATCGCCGGGATCGGCCAGCAGCTTGAATAAGAAAGCGTAGGCCTCGCTGGTGCTGGCAGTCAGCAGGATGCGATCCAGCGCGATGCTCAGCCCGCGCGCGGCGTAATAATCCGCGACGGCTTGGCGCGCATCCGTCAAGCCCGCTGGTGAGGGTTCGTAAAGCAACGAGCGATGGTCGTCGAATGCTCCGAGCATCCCGGGAGGATAGACCAAACCGGCCCGAGTCGGGTTCGATTCGGTGAGATCCAGAATGCGGGCGCCGTTGCGCCGCCGTTCCGCGACGGCTTGAGCCAGACGGTTTGGCCGAAGGTCCCAGTGAAAGCGTGACGAAAACATGCGGCGCTTCCGATTGTAGCGACACGCGGATTGTCCGTATGCTAACTTATTTCCCGGAGGCGCCGAAGATGAAACAAGCCGTAGTGGCTCTAGCTGCGCTGTTCTCCATATCCTCGTACGGTTATTCCCAGGTTGCGCCGGCTGTCTCTCCTCAGGCGCCCGCCGCGGTGGCAGGTCAAGCTCCAGTTCCGGCCGGGCCGACGCGCCAGGAAATCCAGCATGAGATACAGGTGCTGCAACAACGCATGGCCGCCCAATACCCGGGCGATTTGCCGGCCGCGCAGATCCAGGCGCGCATCCAGCAATTGCAGCAACAACTGGACGCGATGCCGGCCCCGGCTGCCGGCGGGCGTGGAGCCTTCGGCGCCGGCGGGAGAGGTGGACGCGGCGGAGCGGTCACGCCGCCCGCGGACGCAACGCCCGAGCAACTCCGGCAAACGATCGACCAGCAGAATCAGACCATAACCCGCCTTCAGGCGGCCTCGCAGCCGCCCGCGCGGCCACAAGCGCCGCCACCGTGCGTTCCAGTGAACCCCAACGCGACGCAGGAAGCGAGAGACCTGCTGAAGAAGGTTTGCGATGTGACCGGAAAGGGGATACTGACCGGCCAGCATAATTTCCCGAACGAGCGCACACTCGACACGGAAGCGATCCATGCGGCCACGGGCAAATATCCGGCTATCTGGGGCTCGGATTTCGGCTTCACCAACAATGAAGACAAGGACGCCATCACGCATCGCAACCTGATGATCGAAGAAGCCAAGCGGCAGTACGCGGCCGGCTCCATCATTTACCTGTGCTGGCACATGCTGAGGCCGACCGAAGACGAACCCGGCACGCCCGGCGCAAGCTGGAGCGGCAGCGTGCAAGCCAGGCTCACCGACGAGCAGTGGCTGGAGTTGATCACTTCCGATTCGCCGCTGCACCAGCGCTGGGAAAAATATATGGATACGGCCGCCGGCTATCTGAAACAGCTTGCGGACGCGCACATCCCGGTCCTGTTCCGGCCCATGCACGAGAACAACGGAACGTTTTTCTGGTGGGGCGGCCGTCCCGGCCAATATGGGACGGCGGAGTTATTCCGGGAAGTATACAACCGCATGACGAACGTCCATCACCTGAACAACCTGGTTTGGGTGTGGAACCAGAATGGACCGGCCCCAGGCGGCGAATTCTACAGCTTTTTCCCCGGCCCGCAGTATTGCGATATTGTCAGCTACGACAACTACAGCGCGCTCGATCACCGCTATTACGATGAGATCCTCACCATCGCCAACGGCAAGCCGATCGGGTTCGGAGAAGTCGGATCGCCGCCTCCGCCGGAAATTGTGCTCACGCAGCCGAAGTGGACCTTTTATATGACGTGGGCCGGCATGGCCGGTGCGGGCGGCGGTGGCGCCGGGCGCGGCGGTGCCAGGCGCCGCGCAGCAGGCGCCGCCTCAGTCCGTTCCGGTTCCCGACAACGCTACGCCCGGCGAGTTGCGGCAGATCATCGCGCAGCTTCAGCAGCAATCGGCGGCCGGCGGCCGCGGTGGCCGCGGCGGGACGGCGTATCCGATCCCCGAAGGCGCGAGCGCCGATACGCTGCGTCACATTATCGCCAGGCTTCAACCCGGAGCCAGCGCGCTGAAAGCCATCTACGACGACCCGTACTATCTGAAGCGCGGCGATCCGATGCCGAAGTAGAACGATTTGGTGGGGCAGGCGCTTTCGCCTGCCAAGCGTGCGAAGCGCGCCTCCGGCGCGTTGGCAGGCGAAAGCGCCTGCCCCACGCAACGCCTGAGCTTCGCGGCCCTTGACAGCGACCCTGCATGTAACTATAGTTCGAGTGTTGAACAAAGCCGACTCGCCGCGTGTGATCGCCCAGGTCCAGGGGCTCCGCCGTGGACTTGACTCGCACGCCCGGCCGGCTAACGTCAGGGAGGTCATAATGTCCGCACCACGATCTTACAGGTGGCCGATTAGTATCCTGCTGGCCGGCCTGTTTCTTATTCCCCTAGGAAACATGTTGATGCATTTCGCGCGCGCGGCAGACAAACTTCCTCAGGTGGTCCGCCAGACCACGGAAGAAGACCACCAGCGCATGATGAATCTTCTGCACATCACCGAACTGCGCAAGGGAAAGAACGGTACCAACAAGGCTGACCCGACATTCGCCAACTACGACGAATCGAAGGCCAATCCGTACCCGGTTCTCCCCGATCCCCTCAAGCTGAAAAACGGCAAGATGGTCACCACGGCGGAAGAATGGTGGAGCCAGCGGCGGCCCGAGATCGTCGAAGATTTCGACCGGGAAGTTTATGGCCGCGTGCCCAAGAACACGCCCAAGGTGAACTGGCGCACGCTCAGCCTGGGCCGCAGTAAGAGCGGCGATGTAGATATCGTCACGCGGCAACTGGAAGGCGTGGTGGATAACAGTTCCTATCCCGATATCGAGGTCAAGATTTCGCTTACTTTGGTCACGCCGGCCAACGCTAAAGGCCCGGTGCCGGTCATCATGCAGTTCGGTGGCATCGGTGGCTTCGGCGCCCCCGGTGGCGGACGCGGCGCGGCTCCGACCGGACCGCCGTATGGACCGAACGCGTTTGCCGCGCCTCTAGGGGGTTTTGGGGCGGCTGGCGGCGCTGGCGCCGCAGCGGGGCGCGGAGCGACGGGAGCCGCCGGGGCCGGTGCGGCAGGCGCGGCCGGGCGCGGAGCTGCGGGAGCGGCTGGTGCAGCGGCAGCAGGTCGTGGGGCGGCGGGCGCTGGAGCGCCGGGTGGAGCAGCCGGCGCGGCGGGCCTGGCTGGTCTTGCCGGCCGAGGCGGCGCCCCTGGCGCAGGTCGAGGTCCCACGGGGCCGACGTGGCAGCAACAGGTGTTGGCCAAAGGCTGGGGATACGCGTTTCTCAATCCCGGGAGCATTCAGGCCGATAACGGCGCGGGCCTGACGCTCGGCATCATCGGCTTGGTAAACAAAGGCCAGCCGCGCAAACCGGACGATTGGGGCGCGCTGCGCGCGTGGGCGTGGGGTGTGAGCCGCGCTATCGACTACTTCGAGACCAACCCAGCCGTTGACGCCAAGCACATCGCTCTCGAAGGCCACTCGCGCTACGGAAAAGGCACCGTTGTTGCGATGGCATATGAGCCGCGCTTGTGGACGGCGTATGTCAGCTCCTCCGGCGAGGGCGGCGCCAAGCTGCACCGGCGCAACTGGGGCGAAATCATCGAGAACGTCGATGCCGCGAGCGAGTATCACTGGATGGCCGGCAACTTCCTCAAGTACGCCGGACCGCTCAACTGGAACGACCTTCCCGTGGATTCGCACGAGCTCATCGCCATGTGCGCTCCGCGGCCGGTTTTCCTGAGCGCCGGCAAGGGCGGCTACGACGCCGAACCGGGCGGCGATAGCTGGGTGGACGCCAAAGGCACGTTCATGGCCGGCGCGGCCGCCGGTCCCGTATACAAGCTGCTTGGCAAGAAGCCGATGGAGACAGACGTATTCCCGCCCATCGAAACGCTGATCGGCGCGAACTCGGACGTCTCTTTCCGGCAGCACTCCAGCGGTCACACCGACCAACCGAACTGGCCGTTCTTCATTGACTTCGCCGCGAAGCACCTGAAGTAAAAGGGAAGTCCGTCAGTTCCGTGAAGCCCCCATGGGAATTCGCCCGCGCTTTGCGCCCGCAAGGCGCGGCGGGGGCTAGCTGAATGGAATTTCCACTTCAACGAAACCGCCTGGGGCCGTCGCGTCCACGGCGGCGGCCACACGCTGGACGTACCGTCGCAATATCGGCCATTGCGCGTTTCCCAGGACGATCAGGGCAATCTTCCGGTTGGACAGGTTCTGCTGATAGCGCATGTTCTTGTCGGCGGTCACCAGAACCTCAAATCCCGCCGTCTCCGCCGAGTTCAAAAGGTCGCCGTTCGCGAGCTTCTCCCAGCCGCGCTCCACCGCTTCGACGACTACATGGCCTCTCAAGGAAAACCGAAGCGGCGCGGGCACGCTATGGTCAAGCAGGACGAGCATACGCGGGTAGAGGCGCCGCAGGGGGCGGCAGCGGGTCGGCGCTGCGGGCGGCGAATTCAAGAACGCTCACGACTTGCTCGCGCGTGAGACGGAACCACTCCGAGATCTCGTCAATCGTGGCCCCCGCTTCGAGGTTCTCGAAGACAAGCGAGACGGGCATCCGTGTGTCCTTGAAAACCCAAGCGCCGCTGCACTTGCCGGGCACGCTTTCCACGGCGGCGCAGTTCGTCCAATCGAGACCTGTCATGATTTGCGCTCCTTCCATCAGAGTATCGCGCGGTGGGGCCTTTCAGTCGAGGCCAAGGCCACCGCGCCACCTGGGGCGTCTGGAGTGACCAGCCAGTCGAGCCCTCACCGAGGCAGTTGGTTTGGTCCGAACGCCACCACGGCGAAGAACAGCGCATTGTAGCAAGCGTGCATGAGCGCGGCGGCTTTTGTCGAGCCGGTGAAGTGTCTCATGCAGCCGAAGGCGACCCCGGCGGCGCCGACGATGGCGGCGTGCGGCAGTGAGTTTCCATACTCCTGGTAATGCAGCAGGCCGAACGGAATCGCAGCCAGTATAATGCCTGCGGCGCCGCCCAGGCTACGCACCAGCAGGGGTTGCAGGAAACCGCGGAACGCCAACTCTTCGCTGATGGGGCCGAGCGTGACGCCGAACACGGCCAGGACGATCATCGACACGCGGTCGCGCATCAGTTCGGTCACGGTGTTGGGAGTGTTGCGGACGGAGAGCGCGGCGCCAAGGAGCGCCACGGCAAAGGCAGCGCCAATTCCGAAAACCACCACGGCGAGAAATGGGATACGAAACTCATTCCAGCCTAACGAGCGCCAAAACGGCCGGTCGTACTCGATGCGGAAGATGATCTTCAGCGCTCCAAACAGAAGCAGATATCCAATAAGCTGCTCGGTAATGGGCTCGATAGCCTTGGCCGCGAAATGCAGACGAAACAAGGCCTCCGCGCCTTTGACCAATCCGACGCCGAGGAGAAGGGCCGGAACGGCCAGGCCGAAGAACAGAAATAAATCGCCGTAGCCCCAGAACGGGTCGCGCTCAGGCGGAGGCGGCGCCGGCGGCTCTACGGAGGCAGCCGCATTCGGCTCCGTTGCGGGGCTGCTCGGCAGCGGCTCTTCCGTCATGCTTCCTTCTCGATCAGCGCTGCGGCCAGCAGCGGAATCATCAGCTCATGATGACCGGTGATGGCGTAGCCTGCGCCGCCCGTGCGGGCATGGGGACGCTCGACGACATTCATTCGCGGCCGGTAATGCTGGATGAAATCGAAATTGGCGGTGGTGAAATCGCCCAGCGGATGGCCCAGGTTGCGCACGGCCGAAACAGCTTTCAAAAACACCTCCGGAAGGACCACGGCGGAACCGGCATTCAGATAAACGCCGCCTTCGTTCATGTCGGCTATCAGAGCGCACAGCAAGCGGAAATCGCGGAGCGAAGCGCTGCCGATCGCCGCGCCATCGGCCGCCGGATGCATGTGCGGAGTATCGGTCCCGATGGCCACGTGCACCGTCACCGGCACGGCGCCCAGGTATGCCTGAAGAAGCAAACTTGCATGGGGGCAGGCATCCTTGCTTGCCGGCTGGGCAGATCTGGAGATCTGCCCCACCAGCCATTTGCCGAGCGACTCGCCGATTCCCAAACCGGCCGTGTCGCCTTCGGCGATGGCGCGGTTCATCTCATAGCCGGTTTCTTCGGCCATACCAAAGCGGCCGTCGGGCAGGACGGCTTCCACGTCCTCGCTGGTAGCTCCGGCCAGAGCGATTTCGAAATCGTGGATGGCGGCCGAACCGTTCATGGCGAACGCCGTAACGAAGCCGCGCTGCATGAGGTCGATGAGGACGGGCGCAAGTCCGCACTTGATGACATGCCCGCCGAGCCCCCAGACGATCGCACGCCTTTTCTCGCGCGCAGCGTAGATCGCGGCCACGACCTTTCGAAAGTCCTCGCCGGCGAGGATGCGGGGCAGGGAATCGATCCAGGCGGCAATGCCTGCGCCTTTTCGATACGGTGAACCGAACTGCGCGGCGCCAACCTTGCCGCCGCGTTCCGCCAGGCGTACCGTGCGCAGGTTCGTCAGGTCCAGAGGTTGCCGGGAGTATTTGCTCATGCCGCCTTCACATCGCCGAGGACCTTGCGCAGCGCCTCGGCCGTATAACTCTTCTTCGATCGCGCCACCTGCTCGGGCGGTCCGCTAGCCACAACGCGCCCGCCGTATTCGCCGCCATCCGGGCCCAAGTCGATGATCCAATCGGCGGTCTTGATTACATCCAGGTTATGCTCAATTACCACCACTGTGTTGCCCAGCCCCACCAGGCGCTGCAACACGTCGAGCAGTTTCTTCACGTCGTCAAAATGCAGGCCGGTTGTGGGTTCGTCCAACAGGTAGAACGTACGGCCGGTCTGCCGCTTGCTCAATTCCTTGGCCAGCTTGATGCGCTGAGCCTCTCCGCCCGAAAGCGTCGTGGAGGATTGGCCAAGATGGATGTAGCCCAGACCCACGTCGTTGAGCGTTTGCAGCTTGGCGCGGATTTGCGGAAAGTTTTCCATGAGCGCCAATGCGTCTTCCACCGTGGCATCCAACATGTCCGCGATGGAATACGCCTTGTATTTCACTTCCAGCGTTTCATGGTTGTAGCGGCGGCCGCGGCACACGTCGCAGGTAACGTAGACATCCGGCAGGAAGCTCATCTCGATGCGTTTGAGGCCGTCGCCCTGGCAGGCCTCGCACCGGCCGCCTTTCACGTTGAAGCTGAAGCGCCCCGGTTTGTAGCCGCGCTCGCGCGATTCCGGCAGCATGGCGTACAGGTCGCGGATGGGCGCGAACAAGCCGGTGTAAGTGGCCGGATTGGATCGCGGCGTGCGGCCGATGGGGGCCTGGTCGATGCGAATCACCTTATCGATATGCTCGATGCCTTCGATGGCATCGTGCGCTCCGGGCTCTTCGTGAGATCCGTAAATAGATTTCGAGAGCGAACGGCACAGGATTTCATTCACGAGCGTGGATTTGCCGCTGCCGGAAACCCCGGTTACTACCGTGAGCAGGCCGAGCGGGATCTCGACGTCGATGTTTTTCAAGTTGTGTTGCCGCGCGCCACGGACGGCGATGCGTTTGTCGCCCGGCTGGCGCCGGGCGGCCGGCAGCGGGATCCGAAGCGCGCCGGAAAGATATTGGCCTGTGAGCGAAGCGGAATTGCGAGCTATAGCCGGCGGATCGCCCGCGGCAACCAGGCTGCCGCCCAGGCGGCCCGCGCCCGGTCCGAGGTCGATGACGTAATCGGCGCGCTCGATGGTCTCCGCATCGTGCTCCACCACCAGCACAGTGTTCCCCATGTCGCGCAGACGCGTCAGCGTATCCAGCAGCCGGCCATTGTCGCGCGGGTGCAGGCCGATAGACGGCTCGTCGAGCACGTAAAGCACTCCGCGAAGCTTCGAACCGATTTGAGTCGCGAGCCGGATGCGCTGCGCCTCCCCGCCGGCGAGCGTGGCGGCCGAGCGATCCAGACTCAGGTAATCCAAGCCAACAGCCGAGAGAAACTCAAGGCGCCGCCGGATCTCGTCGAGCACCCGTCCGGCGATCTGCGTTTCGCGTTCGCCGAATTCCCAGTTGCGGGCCAGCGTCAGCGCGCGCGCCACGGGCAGCGCCGTGAATTCCGATATGGAAAAGTCCTTGATTCGAACCGCGAGGCTGGCGGGGCGCAAGCGCGAGCCATGGCAGGCCGGACACTCCACCGGCGACATGGATTCCTCCAGCCATTCGCGATAACCCTCGGAGGCATCCCGGTAAGCTTCGTCCAGGCAACGGACCAATTCTTCCAGCAGCGCGTCCCGTGACTTTCTCGGCAGCTTCTCAAACGGAGCCGCAAGGTCCATGCTCTCGCGCCGCGCAGTCTCTCGGAGCCGGTGTTCCGCGTACACCGAACCCGCAACCGGACCGAGGGCCTCCAGCAACGGCTTGGATGGATCCGCCAAAAGCTTTCCGGAATCGAAGGCCCATTTGTTGCCCAGGCCGTGGCATTCCTCGCACGCGCCATACGGGCTATTGAAGGAGAACGAACGCGGCTCCAGTTGCGGCACGCTGGACCCGCAATCCGCGCACGCCAGTTTCTGCGAGTAAAGCCGCTCTTCGCCCCCCACCACCGCCATGAGCACCAATCCGTTGGCCAGCTTGGCCGCCGTCTCGACGGAAGCTTCCAGACGGCTCTCGATGCCCGGCTTCACCTGCAAGCGGTCCACGACCACTTCGATAGTGTGATTCTTGCGCCTGTCGAGCGCGAAATCCTCGTCGAGATTGCGCAGCACGCCATCCACTCGCGCGCGCACGAATCCCTGGCGGGCAAATTTCTCCAGGTCCTTTTTGAATTCGCCCTTGCGACCCCGAACCACCGGCGCCAGAACCATCACGCGCTCGCCGGCCTTCATCGTCAGGGCGAGCTTGAGGATTTGTTCGGTGCTCTGGCGCGAAATCTCCTTTCCGCAAGTCGGGCAATGCGGCACGCCAACCGAAGAGTAGAGCAGGCGCAAGTAATCGTAGATCTCGGTGATCGTGCCTACCGTGGAGCGCGGGCTGCGGCTGGTGGTCTTCTGCTCGATGGAAATGGCGGGACTGAGGCCGTCGATGGAATCCACGTCCGGGCGTTCCATCTGGTCCAGGAACTGGCGCGCGTAGGTGGACAGCGTTTCCACGTAACGGCGCTGGCCTTCGGCGTAGATCGTGTCGAAGGCCAGCGACGATTTGCCGGACCCGCTGAGCCCCGTGATCACAGTCAGGGCGTTGCGGGGAATCTCAACGTCGATGTTCTTCAGGTTGTGCTGGCGGGCGCCATGCACGGTGATCCGGTCCAGCATAGAGTGACGCAAACGGCGCGAAGCGGAACTATCATTGTGCCCCGCGCGCGACAGCCGGTGCAAATACGTTGTAGAATGCGTCTGATGCGGCGATGTGAGCGTTGTGGCGGCCGAGCGCGCCGGGTACACCGGAGCTTCCAGGAGCGCGTGCATTACATGGCGATTTACCAGTGCCGGCAATGCCACGATATTTCGACGGTTCCGCGCCGCTTCCGGTATCACCTCGGGGAGAAATGCAGGTGCCCGAAATGCGGTACGTACCGTATCTCCATGCTTCGCGAGCCGGACACCATCGACCCGTTCAATAAAGGCCTTCTCAACTGGCTCGAAAAGCTCGCCGGGGGCCGCATCTTCCACTGTAAGTTCTGCCGTTTGCAGTTCTACGACCGCAGGAAAACGCCCAAGGAGCTGTCCCTCCGGGAGGCCAAAGTCGCGAACCTCGCCGGCGCCCCGGCCGTCCCGGATGCCGCGGACGTTACGGAAGTCACCCCGCATCCCGAGCCCTGAGGCGAGTCCCCCTCATGCGCCTTCAAGCCGAACCCGGCGATTCCGGCAAGCGGCTCGATCGGATGCTTCACGAGCGTTTCCCGGACCATAGCCGTGCTCGTATTCAGGAGTGGATCAAAGCGGGGCGGGCGCTCGTAGATGGCGTTCCCGCGCGATCTTCCCGTACCTTGCGCGGCGGCGAAATAGTTGACGTAGAACCGGCCGATCGTCCGCCTCTGCGCGCCGTGCCGGAAGCCATTCCGCTAGCCATCCTGTATGAGGATCACGATGTCGTGGCTGTCGACAAGCCGGCCGGAATGGTGGTTCACGCCGGAGCGGGCGTCCGTGACGGCACGCTGGTGAACGCGTTGCTCCACCGGTTCGGAACGCTATCCGGAGTGGGCGGCGCGCTGCGGCCCGGGATCGTACATCGTCTGGACCGGTTCACGAGCGGCGTGATTCTGGTAGCTAAGAACGACGCCGCGCATCGCAATCTCGCGGAGCAGTTCTCGGGCCGCCATGTCGAGAAGACATATATAGCTTTGGTGCACGGCCGGACGCCGAACGAAGCCGGCCGCATTGAGAAGCCCATAACGCGAGATCCGGTGCGCCGCGTGCGCATGACGGCGCGGCTCGAAAGAGGCCGGCCGGCGTGGTCGGAGTACCGCGTGATGCGGAGATTCGAGAGGTTCACCCTGCTCGAAGTCCGCATCGGCACGGGCCGCACGCACCAGATCCGGGCGCATTTGGCTTCAATCGGCCATCCGGTAGCCGGTGACACCTTGTACGGCGCGCCGGGCCGTGTGGAGAAGATGCCCCCGCTGGGGCGGTACTTCCTGCATGCCCACCGCATCAGATTCCGGCAGCCGGTGACGGGCAATCAGATCACGCTGGAATCGCCCTTGCCGCCGGAATTGGCAGGCTGGCTGGCTGGCCTGGCGGAAAGTCATGACGCCGCTACGCCGAACAGGCGTTGAGTCCAGCCGCTAAGCCAGCCCTTCAGCCTTCTGGAACTGCGATTGCTGCGGTATTCCCGTTCCGGAAATGGTGCATAATTAAATCGATGAAAAAATGGGTCGTATGGGGAGCGGCGTGTGTGCTTTTCACAACGGTGTGGGCTCGCGGGCAGCAACGGTCCCCACAGCCGAATCCTCCGCAAAAAGGCGATCTCGGCGTCATCTCGGTGGACGTATCGCGCGTCAACCTGCTTTTCACGGTTACGGACAAGAAGGGGCGGTTCGTCACGGACCTTACAAAGAACGAATTCGAGGTCATCGAGAACCGGCGCCTCCAGGTGATCCAGGAGTTCTCCGCGGAAAGCGACCTGCCGCTTCGCCTCGCTATTCTCGTCGATACCAGCAGCAGCGTTCGCGACCGGTTCCGGTTCGAGCAGGAAGCCGCCATCGAATTCATCGAAGACGTGATCCATCCGCACGTCGATAAGGCGATGGTGGTGAGCTTCGACACGGAAGCGGAGTTGCGTTCCGAACTGTCCGACGATCCGCAGGTCGCTAGCAATGCGATCCGCGGTCTGCGCGTCGGCGGCGGCACTTCCCTTTATGACGCCATCTACTATGCGTGCCGCGACAAGCTAGGCCAGGATCAGCCGCGCTACAAGTTCCGGCGCGCCATCGTGATCCTGAGCGATGGCGACGACAACCAGAGCGACCACACCCGCGACCAGGCCCTCGAACAGGCGCAAAACGTGGATGCCGTGATCTACACCATCTCCACCAACATCTCCAAGAACGAGACGGAAGGCGACCGGGTGCTGGCGTATTTCGCTCAGCAGACGGGAGGAGTTGCGTTCACGCCTTTTAAGGTGGACGAGCTTTCGCAGTCGTTCGTGGACATCGCCAACGAACTGCGGCACCAGTACAACGTCTACTACCGTCCCGACCCTCTGATTACCGACGGCCTGTTCCACCGTCTCGAGGTCCACGTCAAGAACCGCAAAGATTTGACGGTCCGGGTGCGAGCGGGCTACTACGCTCCCAGGATGTGATGGTGTCGATCCGCCCCGGCGAGCCCACGGACCTTCCCGCCATCGCCGCGATTCAGGCAGCCAGTCCGGAAGCAGCCTCCTGGCCGGTGGAGGATTACCTTGGCTATGGTTTGGCCGTGGCCGCCATCGGTGGCCGAGTCATCGGTTTTCTGGCCTTTCGAATGGTTGCGGAGGACGAATTCGAGATCCTGAACCTGGCGGTGGCCGTCGATGCCAGGCGGCGGGGGGTGGGCCGGGAACTGGTCCAATCGTTTCTGAAAGGAAGGTCTGGGACAACCTATCTCGAGGTTCGGGCTTTGAACCGGCCTGCGGTCGAGTTATATAAAAGCCTTGGATTTCAAGAAGTTGCAGTCAGGGCGGGGTACTATGAGTCGCCGCCCGAATCAGCCATTGTCATGAAGTTTCATTCATGTTAACGTTTCGGTAGACGTAGATTTCGTCCTTTAGATTACTGGGTTACCCGCCGGAGCCGGCCGCCTTTTGCGCCAACCGGCGTGGCAGCCAAACTGGGAGGAATGGCCCATGGAAGTGAACGAAGAGTTGCGCGCGCGCCTGGTCGCGACCAATGAGGAGTTTCGGCGCCTGTCGGACCAACACAGCGAGTACGCCAAGAAGCTGGACGCCCTGGAAGCGTTGCCGCATCTGACGTACGACGAGGAACTGGAAGAAACGCGCTTGAAGAAGCTGAAGCTCCGTTTGAAAGACCAGATGGAAGCGATCGTGAGCCAGTTCCGGGCTCGGCAGGCAGCATAGCGATCGGGCGCGCGCAGTCGCGATTCTGTTTTTCGGCCCGGCTGGCTTCGGCTAGCCGGGCTTTCGATTTATGAACCCATCAGCTTTCGGCATTCAGCCGTCAGCGAAAGCGTGCTGGCTGATCGCTGACGGCTGGCAGCTTGGCCGAGACCATGGAATTCGAAGGTGAACAGCCCGTACGAATCCCCATTACGGATGTGTTCGATCTGCACACCATTCCACCCAGGGATGTGAAGGAAGCCGTAGAGGAATATTTGCTTGAGGCGCGCCGGATGGGTCTGAAGGCTCTGCGGATCGTCCACGGCAGGGGGATCGGCGTCCAGCGTGAGATGGTCCGCGCCATACTGGCGCGCACGGAATTTGTGGGGAGCTTCCAGGATGCGCCGGCCGAGGCGGGCGGCTGGGGCGCCACCGTGGTGACGCTGCGTTGAAGGACGTCTTACCGGGAATGCAGACCCTCCCACACCAGCGCCGGGAACACACGGGCCGTGTAGAACCCCACACGCTCGTAGAGACGAACCGCCTCGACGTTTGCGGTGGTGACCGTCAGGCTGGCGGCCCGGCAGCCCATATCCCGCAACGCCAAAAGCGACCTGCGCAAGAGGGCGTATCCCAGCGCCTTGCCGCGCGCCCGCGGCGAAACGCAAATCTGCGTGATGTGGCCGCATTCGGGCGCCACCGTGCTTGCCAAAGAGAGGCCGCATAACGCCGAGCCGTCCGGCTCGAAAGCCACATACGAAGCCTGCGCGGCAAAAGAGCCGCAGCCGGGATACTGGACGATGCTGTGCAGGAACTTTCTCGCTCCAGCGACGCCGCGATACTGGTCGTTGATGGCGCCATCGAGGTGTCCGGCGTAAGCTTCGGCAATCAGGCGCGCAGCCGGTTCCAGATACTGGTCCGACCATCGTTCGATATAACAGACCGTTCGCAAGCGGCTCTCCTCGAGCGGGGCGCCTCCCAACTCCACCCGCATGAAGTTGCGATCGAAGGTCCGGATCCGCGCCAGACCCGGGGCCGGCCTGCCGGGCGGCCATCGGACCAGCATGAGCTGCGATTCCACGCGTCCGATCTCGGGATGGGCCGAAATCTCAAACAACGCTCGTTCCAGTAAAGCGTTCTCCAATTCGAGGCTTCCGCGGCCGCGCATCACGTACAGATCGCCGATTAATCCCTTGTTCCCGTCGAGCACGAAGTAGACGTACCCGGCAGCGCAACCATCCTCCAGGATCGCGGCGCCGTTCAGCGAACGCATATCCATGTAGCGGCGCACCAGATCGGCCGAGCGGGTGAAGTCCCAATCCAATTCTTGTTTCCACGCGCGAACCTCTTCGGCGAGCAGAGGATCCATCTGGCTGGCGCTCAGCCGGCGCAGATCGACGAGATTGGGCGAAAACAGCCCAGCTCCCATGGCCAGCCATTGTAACGCGCCATGCTCCCCGGACTGCTTCGAGACCTCGGAAATCCGTCCGATATAATCGGATGCATATGGCGTGGAAACGCTGGCTGATGGTCGCGGTCGCGATGCTGGCGCTGCGGGGCGAGGCCGACGTCCGCGGCTGCGCCTGCGACATTTCGCGGCCGGAAACCATGGCGGCGCGCGAATGCTCCCTGTGCCGCGCCATCGAGTCGCTGCCGGCGTCGCCCGCGTTCCAGGTGATTCGCGATGCCAGTCCGAATAAGCCCAACCGCTGGCTGGCCGTCCCCCGGTTTCACGGTGGCAACCCGCAAGTATTAGCGGAGTTGACCGCCCGGGAGCGCACCGCTTATTGGACTGCGGCGATAGGCAAGGCGCATGAACTATGGGGCGAGGACTGGGGATTGGCGGTCAATAGCCTGAGTTCGCGAACCCAGTGCCACTTGCATATCCATATAGGCAAGTTACGCGGAGGCGCGGAAGACAACCGCTACGATACGGTGAGCGATCCGTCCGCGATCCCGCTCCCGCGCGAGAATGAGGGCATTTGGGTGCATCCCTCCCGCGGGAAGCTGCACGTCCACTATGGGGATGAATCGCCGGAACTTCGGCTGGAGCGGTAGCGGGCAGGCCGGGCGCGGCAGTCCGCCAACCCGCTAGCATAGATACTTCAGACGGACCGTGAACCCATGAGCCAACCCATTCGACTCTCACCCTCGTTCCGAAAAAAAGTCTGGGGCAAGACGCGCCTCGGGCCGTGGTTCCCCGATTCCGATGAACCCATAGGCGAGGTCTGGTTTCTGGCGGACCGGGAACTGCCGCTGCTCGTCAAGTTGGTCTTCACGTCCGAGCGGCTTTCCGTGCAAGTTCATCCGGCCGACGGAGAGGCCGGGCCGAACGGCAAGACGGAGATGTCCTACATCCTCGATGCCGCGCCGGATTCAACCATTGCCCTTGGCTTCCGCGAGCCGATCACGCGCGAGCGCCTCTGGGAGTCGACGCGGACGGGAGAAATCGAGCGTCTCGTGAAGTGGTTCCCGGTGCGCGCCGGCGAAACCTACTTTACCGCCGCCCACACCGTGCACGCCATCGGGGCGGGAATCACGCTCTGCGAAATCCAGCAGACATCGGACATCACGTACCGCCTGTGGGACTACGGCCGGCCCCGTGAGATCCATGTGGAGCAAGCCGTTCCGATCTGCGACCTGGACGTGCACGCGGGCGCGGCGCGCCCAACACCGCTGCCCGATGGAAGCGAGGAACTGGTTCGATGCGGTTACTTCGTCACCGAGTTGGTAAACCTAGCCGCGGGAGAAAGGCGGAAGCCCGAGCCGCGGAAATGCCAGATGTGGATTGCGCTCGAAGGCGAGGGCGCCATGGGCGAACAGCGTTATCAGCGCGGCGAAGTCTGGCTGCTGCCCGAAACCGGCGGCCAGCCGGAGATCCGCGCCGGATCGCCTTCGAAGTTTTTGCGCACATACGTGCCGTAGGCGCAATGCCGTTCATGTAACGCCGTGGCGCGGGCTGTCAAGCCTGCAGAGCCGGAATTCGTCTCGGCTTTTCTTACGTCGCTTCGCGTAACCGAACACGATCTCGTCTACGGAGGAGCTTGAGGCTGAGTCTCCGGACTCCACGAATCCGGCGTAGTGCATCCAATCTTGCCCGCCAAACCACCGCAACACCCGCAACGCGCGCAGCGTGTTCCAACGGCTCGGCTCGCCGGGAGTTTCCATTTCGAAAAAGGTCTTTCCGGGGTAGCGGTTCTGAAGCGGCCAGAAGCCGTCGGGCCGGCGGCGGCTCTCGACCAGCGCGATAGCGTCGTGTAACCGTCCGTCTCTGGCCGCGCCGTATTCGCGGAAATAGTCGAGCCCGCGCAGGGCATCGTAATGCCAGCGTGGAGGAAACGCGAAACGCGTGAACTCCGTTTTCGCTACGGCTCCGGTGCGATGCGAGCGGAACAGGCGGTGAACCAGCAGGAACTCGCGGCCGCGCGCGCTTGCCGCTCGCGTGCCGGACGTGGCGCGAAACCGCTCATATTCCATCAGCCCTTCGAGCGCCGAAATGGTCGTATGGAACGATCCATGCGTCGCGGTCCCATAGCCCGGCATGGCTCGACAGTTCCAGCCGCCGTCTGGCATCTGCCGCTCCACGACGTGCTCCGCCAGCCGGTCCACGCGCGGGTCGTCCAGACCGAACCACGAGAACACCGCCAGCAACATGCCGCTTACGCACGTCTCGCTGCTTTTCCGCCACGGCTGCCAGAAGTTGATTCCGCCATCGGAGCAGAATCCCGCATCGAGCGACAACCGGCACGCCCGAAGAGCTTGTGGATGCCCCGTCGGAAGCCCGAGGCTTCGCAGCAGAACCAGGGTGTACGTGGTCGAGGTCCATTTCGGAGTGTAGAGACCGCCGGCCCAGCGGCCATCGGGGTCCTGAAGCGCAAGCAATCTCTCGCCCCAGCCTTCCGCGGCCACGCGGCGCTGCTCGCGGCGCCACGTGCGTTCGGCGGAGCCCTTCAGATCTCGCATCGCCTGCCATCGGATTGACGGATCGCCTTCGAGAAGCCACTTGAGAGTCGGGTCGGGCATACTGGACTGATTGTAGGATGAGCTATCGGCCATCGGCTATCGGGCCTCGGCGGACGGCGCTTCCTGTCAGTAGAGCCCCGGCGTTTCCTCCCGGCGATACAATCGAAGGGACGGCGATGGAGTTCGCCATAACCGCCCGCGGGCTGATGACTCCTACCGATTTCAAAGAAGAGGCGGGAGCCGGCTGTGCAGACTGTTTTATGGATCTCATTGGGCGCGATTGTGGGAGCGAACCTCCGATACTTCGTCGCCCAGCAGGCGGCCCGTTTTGTTTCCCCGGAATTCCCCTATGGGACGCTCGCCATCAATCTGACCGGCAGTTTTGTTCTGGGCCTATTCCTCACCTGGACCAGCGAGCGGGTGCTCGCCGATCCGCGCTGGCGGCTGACGATCGCCGTCGGCTTCTGCGGCGGATACACCACGTTTTCGAGTTACGCGTACGAGACGTTCGCCCTGGCCGAGAAAGGGCAGTGGCTTCCCGCCATCCTCAACGTCGCATTTTCCAACCTGCTGTGCCTGGCGGCCGTGCTGCTCGGAGCCGTGCTGGCGCGGGCCTTATAGCTTGGAGCGCTTATGGACAAACGTGAATTGCGAGTCATTCAGTACGGCCTCGGACCCATCGGCGCCGGCATGGTGCGCCTCATGCTGGAGAAGCCCGGTTTGAAGATCGTCGGAGCGATCGATACGGACCCGGCGAAAGCGGGCCGCGACCTTGGGCTGGTAGCCGGCGCCGGCCGCGAGCTTGGAGTCACGGTGTCCGCCGATGCGCAGGCGGTGTTGCGCGCGGGCGCGGATGTCGTCGTCCATACGACCGGATCGTGGCTGGAGCAAGTGGCCGGACAGTTGCTCCAGTGCGCGGCGGCGAAGATGCATGTGGTCTCGACGTGCGAGGAGCTGTCCTATCCGTTCCGGAAGCATCCTAGGCTGAGCGAGGATCTGGACCGCTCCGCGCGCGAAAACGGCGTGGCCATTCTGGGCACGGGCGTGAACCCGGGCTTTGTGATGGACAAGCTTGTCCTGACGCTTTCAGCCGCCGCAAGGCGCGTGGATTCGGCCACAGCCACGCGCATCGTGGATGCCGGCAAGCGCCGTCTGCCGTTGCAAAAAAAAATCGGCGCGGGCATGACGGTCGAGGAATTCGAACGGCAGGCGGCCGCGGGCATCATCAAGCATCACGGCCTGCCGGAATCGGTAGCCATGGTGGCCGATGGGTTGGGCTTCGCGATTGACGAAATCACGGAGACCATCCGGCCCGTGGTCGCAGCGCGGGAAGTGGTCACCGAGTTCCTTCGCGTCGAGCCCGGCCAGGCGGCCGGCGTCCATCAGATCGCGCACGGGTCTTTCAAAGGCCGAGTGAAGATCGCGCTCGAATTGCAGATGTACGTCGGCGCGGAAGATCCCGCCGATTCGGTGGAACTCACCGGCGACCCCAATCTGAAGCTGGTCATCCCCGGCGGCACGCACGGCGACACCGCCACCGCGGCCGTAACCGTCAATTGCGTTCCGTTGATCGTGGAAGCAAAGCCCGGCCTGCGGACATCGCGGGATATGCCGATGTGCTTTTACGCGTAGCGGGGGCAGGGTGGTTTCGGGTGAGGCCGGTTCTCGTCCACAAAACGGGTAGCATGGCCGGCGAATCTTTCGATTCTAAGAATCTACGCCGGCGGCCACCAGTCCACCTTCACTTCCAGTTCCTTTAGGATCTCGTTGACCTTCGCACAATTCTCTTTGATCGCGGGGCCGTCATCAAGCCCTCGAAGACCAGCCTCCTGAGCGGCAACGGTCTTTCCGCATGGCCAGGCGTCCTTTGGAAGTTGTTTTAGGTACGCCGCCAACTCGCTCAAAGGCATTTCGTGCCGCGGTACTGAGTCTCCGTGCAAAATGACAACAACGCTTCTGGCGTTCACAATAATAGCCGGGTTGGGCCACTCACGACCATCGGTGATGCCGCTGCATTTGGGCTGGGCTTTTGAACCGTCCGAAGGCTTTGTGTTTTGGCCGGAAGCGGCGGAACTCTGACTCATCGCGAGACCCAACCAGAGGAAGGCCAGAACGGGTTTTCGCATATCGAAATAGACGCCTTAGCGAATCGAAGAGTTCCGATTGCGCCCGAGTGGGTTTGCCGGAAACCAACTCTACCACCTCGTAATCGCCACTCCCCTTGCCGCTGCGGATTGGCAAATTCGAAGCAGTATGGATGCCAGTTCCAGCCGCTGGCCGTAGTCCGGAGAGTCTTCGGATTCGTCCAGGATGCACGCGGCTGCGTCGCAGGGTTTGAGCGCTTGGAGCGCCGGCGGATAGAGGAGATTGAACCCGGAATGACATGCATGCACACGCACATCCGCGGAAGAGGAGCGTTTGGGCATGCGTGACAAAACTGTGAAGCGCGCGATCGCCGGAGAACCAAGCTCCGGAGGAGCGACAAATAGTAGCCCATGGCGCAAGCCATTGGGGCCGAGCTCTTGAGGACCACCTGTTAGCTGAAGGGAATCTCAGCTTCGGCGTAGCTGCCAGGCGTGGCCGCGTTCACGGCTAGAGCCACCCGGTCGAGATGCTTCCGCACCATGCGCCATGCCGATTGCCCAGCACGACGATGGCGATTTTTCGGCCCTTCAAGTTCTGCTGGTAGCGGATGTTCTTGTCGGTCGTCAGCAAAAGATCGAATCCCGCAGCCTCAGCCATCGTTAGCAACTCGCCGTTTGAAATCCTGTCCCAACCGCGCTCTATCGCCTCGGTGACTTCGTGACCGATCAGCGACCGGGCTATGCCGCTTGGCGTGCCGTGGTCAAAGAGTATGCGCATCGGTCCAAGCGGACGCGCCCACCGTAACCGGCGGCGCATCGAGACTGCGGGCGGCGAATTTGAGAACCGCCTGAATCTGCTCCCGCGTCACATGAAACTGTTCGATGATTTCCTCGATGTCCGAACCCACTTCGAGGTTTTCAAAGACCGTAGCGACCGGCATCCGCGTGTCCTTGAAAACCCATGCGCCGCTGCGTCTGTCGGGGACGCTTTCGACAGCGGGGCATTGTGACCAATCGAGACTTGCCATGATCTGCGCTCTATTTCAAGC
>CAWAOP010000037.1:0-25906 GCA_963783505.1 Terriglobia bacterium
TAGAATCAATAATTTACAAGAAAAACTGATTCCTGTCGGGTAATATCGGGTAATGAGGTGCTAGGATGAAGGTCGAAATGGCCCTCAACCTCTACCGCCGTCACCGACAGGATTGCATCGCCGGGTATCCCGAAGATCTGCTGTCTTCGGATCTCCAGGAACGGTCCAAGAAATGGAAGCGGTGTGAGTGCCGGATCTTTGCGGCTGGCACGCTGGCTGGGAAGTTCCGCCGCATTCGAACTGGACGGATTGATTGGGATGAGGCGAAGGCCGTCGCCGCTGCCTGGGAGGCCTCCGGCCAATGGCCGGGAGTAGAACCCAAGCCAACCATCCCGTCTCCTATCGAGAAGCCCGGATGCGTTACCCTCGCGCGCGCTATCAAAGACTACCTCGCCGAACATGAGCGCGACTCCGCTGTCAACACCGTGAAGCGGTATCGCCGACTGCTGGAGAAGCTGGCCGTATACTGCGCCGTAAAGGGCTACGTCATGCTCCGCCAGATCGGGCCCGTGGATCTGCGCGAGTTCCGCTCGACGTGGACGGTCGCTCCGAAGACCGCCAGCACGGAGATGAGCATCATCCGCGGGTTCTTCGAGTTTTGCATGTGCAACGAGTGGATCGATCGCAACCCCGGCCGCCTGGTGAAGAACCCCAAGGGCAGGTCCAACGACGATCCCCGAAATGAGCAGAAGCTGCCGTTCACCGACGACGAGCTGAAACGCATGTACGACGTAGCCGAGAACCGCTACGGCAAGATGGAGATCAAGTGGCTGCGATCAAGCCACGGGCAACCAGCCAACGGCATCGTCAACTGCTGGCGATATAAATGGACCGGTCGAGATCTGGCCGACTTCATCAGCGTATCGACATACACCGGCCTTCGCATCAGCGACGTCGCTACGTTCCATATTGATCGGATGAACGAGAATGGCGAGGTTCGGGTGCGCACCACTAAGACCGGCACCAGCGTGAACACATGGGTGCCGGATTGGCTGCAACAAGTCATCCGGCGCCGTAGCATGGAAGTCGGCCCGCTCATCTTCGGCGAGCATGAGACGACAGACATGAACGTCGTCACCGACATCTGGCGCCGGAAGCTGAAGAGACTCTGGAGGCTGTGCGAAGTGGACGGATTCACCTGGAGCGCAAAGCCCACGCCACACCGGTTCAGGCATACGTTCGCTCGTATATTGCTCGAACGTCCCGGCGTCGAAGTCCGAGACGTCGCGGAGCTATTGGGAAATTCCGAACAGATGGTCCGCAAGCACTACGCGGCCTGGATTCCGTCCCGCCAGGAACGCCTGACAGAGATTCTCAAAGGCGCCTTCACCGAGAAGCCGCGGCCGGGCGTCGTCGTCGAGATGCCGCGCGTCTCGAAAAAGTAGGCTCAGGCGGCTCTGGCCAGCTCGGCGGCCGAGTAGAGCAGGCGCGTGTGAATCCGGCGGGCGACGGATTCCGGAATGCTGTAGCGGCACATGCATTTCTTCTTGCCGAGCTGGATCTTGCACACTCCGGGCTCATCCTTGATCAAAAGCCGGAGTGTTTCACGGCTGAGCCGCCATTGCTTGGAAAGATCGGCAATGCTGTAATGCCTCTCAAATGATGTATCGATCACTCAGGGTTCTCCCCACGACGCGCGTCACCCGGATCGCCCGGTTGTGGTTCGGTGTCGTAGGCACTGTTTCGTGATCGTCATGCTCTGTCCCTCTATGATCCTCTGGGCAATCCCCAGAAACAGTTCAACTCAAGCCCGGTTCAAGCTGCTCAACCAATCGAAAACATTTTGGCCCTCGGAGCGGTCAACGCGGAACGGGCCCGAGCCAGCCGACGGCCCGTCCCAGGATGGGTTAGCGCAGAGTGCGGGGCGGGGATCGTGCTTTTGATCTCGGCAACCCCCGCCAGGCCCCCTTGCGCCACTCTGTGATCAGATCACTCGAGCCCAGAAGCCGGAAACTCAACACCCCGGGCCGTCGCCGATCCGGGCTCCGACACGGATGCCGGTCTGACATCAGCGCCAGAGATAGCGTCACCTCGGTTTTGGCGACTGAGGCGGGCGTCTTCTCCAGACGCCCGCCCCGACGACTCTGCGAAGGTCGGCACGGCCCCTTCCCTGCATTGCCGCTATTGCCGCGTCCCTCCGCGCGTCCGCGGGACCGCTTGCTGCGTAAGCAGGGTGAGGTGGTCCGAGACCACATCGTCATTCGGACCATCGACGGTGACGATCCCGAGGTCGTAACTGTCGAAAACCATCTTCATCTGCGCCGTAAAATCGCAGAAGCGCAATCCGTTCAGCATTGGCAGCCGCCGGCAGCCCAACAAGCGGAAGTCGCCTTCGTGGTCCTCCGCAAACGGGCTCGCGGAGAGGTGGAACCACGTCAACGCCAGAAAACGTTGTTTACCATCCCAAATCAGCCGGTACGGCAAACCATCGTCCAGCATCATCCGTGCATGGAGCGGAGGAACAAACACATTCAGCAGCAGTGATTCGACCAGCCGGCTGGCAACCGCCTTCGTCCATGCGGGGTCAAGGGTGTAGTGGCCAGAGATCGCGAGTTCCCCCTCGTCTCCGCACAGACGGAGCATATCCGGAACGGTGAGTCTCGACCGACACGCTGTCAGGCCCGAACACCACAACTGTCCGGCGTACATCTCGTCTAACGACTTCTCAGTAGAGGTTATAAGTGTCGTTACCATTTCTAGTGATCCTCTTAATTCTCGTCGGCAACTGAATGTCCGACGTCTTAAGCAAATTGGATTCGTTACTCCAATTCGCAGCCTTGGGCTGGTCCTAAACTCTGTCTTTTGCTTGACAAGCCCTCGAATATCGCAGTTCCAACTCCCGCTCTTCGGACCTGGTCTTGCGACTGAAATGTTGGCTTTTAGCCGCGGTCCGCAGAGCACGCTGCTCGACACCGAACTTCGACTTCAACCATCCCTCCGGCCGTCGGGAGCGCGCCCTGCGCCTCCGCTGCAGCATGAATAACGCCCGCGGCGTCATCTTTAGGTGTGGCGGTGCGGTCTCGAAAGCCAGTATGCGTCGGTTTCGTCATGGTTCATCTCCAGTGCTTGTGATCGGCGAAGTGGCGGCCAGTCTCCCAGTGCACTCCCGGGACAAAGCGTGGAATCCGGCCGGTTGCCTGAATCCCATCCCACAACGGGTAGCGAAGAAAGGTTGCCGCCGCGATCCTCAAAGACGTCTTGAGAGTCCCGGTGATTTCCTCGCAACGCCGGCCCGGCGAACAGGCGGTCAAGTAGCAAATTCTGCAGCTGCCGCCTGCCCGTCGGGTTTCCTCTGCCGTTCAATTACGAGGACGTCATTCCAGATACGTCGCACGCGGGTACAGCGCGGTGGCGGCAGCCCAGCATCTAAGCCAAAACACCCTCTCAATTCCCGCTTGCAGGGTGCAGCTCGCCTACGCCGTCACCGGCACGCAGGGCTGTGCGATCAACCGGAAATGCTCTGAAATCGCCTCGTCATCCGTCCCCTCTGCGATGATCGCCCCCAGAGCGTAGCCAAGGAAGTGCGACATCATCAACTCCGGGAAATCTTCGATCATCAAGCCGTTCAATATGGGCATCTTCTGGCATCCCGACAACCGAAATGGCTCACCCTTGTCCCACGGATTCTCGTTGTTGTAGAAGCACAGCAAGGTCATGCAGCGCTGCTTTCCGTCTACCACCTGGTCGCGGTTAAGACAGTTGACGATTGTCCTCCGGACGAAGATCTCGGGGACGACGAGGCCCACCATCGCCGATTCGATCAGCTGACAGCCCACGTCTTTCGTCCAGGTGATGTTGCGCGCGTAAGGAACCGGCAACACCAGCCGTCCTGCGTTGCACAAATCGACCATACTCATCACCGTGAGCTTCTCACGGTGGGAAATCGCCCTCACACTCCGGGCCTTTTCGAGGTACGTCTTGTCTAACGAAATCTTAGAAGAGCCAATAATCTCTGTTTCCATTTGCGTTATCTCCTAAACACCCTGTCGGCAATCCATGCTTGTTGTTCGGTGATCTCGGGTTAACTATTCTTAAGTCAACAATTCGGCTAGTGTGCCCATCGCAGCGCGAGGACTGGGCAGAGCATTCCGGATCTGGCAACGCGGTCCTGCCCCGCTTCTCTTTGAACACACCGCTTTTCAGGAGGGCACTAGGTGACCGTTCCACCTATTCGCTCGTCGACGCCGTTTTGTCTGCTTATGCGGCGGCCGAAGCTACCTCTAGCTTCGCCTTTGCTCTAAACCACCGCTCCGGCTGCCGGGAGCCAAGCTCCTTAATGCTGAATACCCGGTGAGCCTGTTCCAGCGCATGCAGAACCTCGTCAATCATCTCCGAGGTCTTGTTGGCACCGAAGACATCCCTATAGATTTCCGTCCTGCAAAGGCCTTCGGGATTCCATTCCAGCGCTTCCATAATCGCTGAAGCCATTTTGTCCACCGACGCGCGCTGCGGGAGGATCTTAGAGAACACATATTCCGCGCTGTCGCGGCAGTACCGCCAAATCGCCAACGCCGCGTCCAAGTGTTCCTTGCGGATCACTGTTGACTGGTCGAGCACCGCCTCGATCATGGCCAACCGGCAGACGTGTGCTTCAGCCCGGTCCGTTACGGCGCTAAGGAGGTCATCGCCGTCCTCCAATTCCTCATACCACCACTCAAACGCCCGACCGGCCTCTTCATCGAAGTCGACCCTCACCTCATTAAGGGTTTCAATGAACTCGCCAATTGCGCGAATCTGTTTTCCCAGTTCGCCCAACTCGGCTGTCAGCCTCTTGGTCTCGTCTCCGGTCAAGCGAGCCTTTTTTTGCGAACGTTGCGCACACACAATCAGATACCGATTCATGAAGCCGCTATAAAGGTGGGTCTGGTTGGTTCCCCTCAAGCTGTCAAGCAGGGCCGCCTGCGTCGTGTGGCCGACTATTGAAATGTGCGGCTCCGTAGCCACCAGGGGCTTCTTGGTGAGGATACGGAGACTCTTTTCCGTCCCACGCTTCACACGCCAGTTCCGCAAGGTTGTTGCCAGTTCGTGCGACAGCCTTAAACGTGCCGCTGAATTCAGACACCACAAAGAGGCAACGCTTGTCAGAGATGCCGGCGTCTTCTTCGTCAACCGGATCCCTAACGGCGTTCACCAGCCCTTCTCCTGAGCTAAGCGCGGTGGAGAAAGTCGCAACCTTCAAGGCCCCGTCGCCCGAATCGACAGCTCCTTGAACATCGTTCAGCGAGGTACCCTTGCGCGCCTTCGAACTC
Organism: Terriglobia bacterium; assembly: GCA_963783505.1. Classification (GTDB taxonomy): domain Bacteria; phylum Acidobacteriota; class Terriglobia; order Bryobacterales; family Bryobacteraceae; genus BOG-224. Next base: position 5,250 of record CAWAOP010000037.1, read on the forward strand.
CGCCCAACTGTTAAAACGAACTCATTGGCATAATGCCGGCTAGATGTACCCACCAGGTAGTACACCCTACGCCCGATGAAATTGCCAAGCAACACCAAGCACTGAACGATTATGGCGTTCTGGTCTGCCTCTGTGTATGGCTTGAGTGTGCGCGCGATGTTGCCCGTAATGCCAAAGTGCCCGGCTTGATCAATTGGTCTCGGGAAGCGATCTACGGTTCCCAAGAGAGGTGTGTCACATTCTTCCATTAAGCCTCCATAACTCCGGACGGGTTCAGGAGTTGCCCGCTATACATCGACAACGGGCAGAACCTGATTCCGGTGCGGGTTTGAGATTATTGCTTGCTGCGCTCCATGTTCCTGAGATTGGAACTGAGCGCTCTGTTCTGTGTCTCGATAATCAGTGTGCACCTGATCGGTACGTCGTTGCAAGGGTACCCCAACGAATTTTAATGTGGCAGTGAAGACCGCCGCTCTAACTGTGTAAGTTCTGTTCATCTGAGCAGTGCGCGTGCAACTAATGCCCGCTGCACAAATGCCCAAGCAGCGATTGGGGGCATCTGAGGCAACCGACGATCCAGAATCAAACGTCGCACTCACACGACCAGTCTGAGGGTAGTTGCTGGGTTTTACAAGGGTACCCAAGCAAAATATTTTTAGGTTGGCCGTTTTCGACGCAGTATAGCTTGGGTACCCAGGAAATATCTGAGGGCATTTCGTTTGGGTACCCAGAAAACATCTGAGTGTAATGAGTTTGGGTACCGAGGAAACACCTGACGGCACGATGGACATCTTGGGAATGCAGCCGCGCGTCCTCGTCGGCGCTGGAAGCGCCAGCCGGTGGCAGTTGTCTTGTCGCGTCGGGTCCGCCTCGACTGCGTAGAATACGTAGAATGCGTGCGCCTTGGTCTCGATTGGTGATTGTTGTTTGACCATTGAATTGCTCCCATACTTCGCACCGTTGGCGGCATCAAATCTTTGCCCCGCTAAGGCGCAAGGGTCATTTGCAGCTTACGTACGCCGCTGCGTGCGTTTCGGATCTCAACGATGAGCGCCGGCGGGCGGTCTCGCACCGGGGTGGGGCTGATAGACCCAGCCCCACCCCGGGGAGTCCGCATCACTCGATGGTTTCGAAATCGTCCGGGCTCCCGTTCGGATCTATGACGAAAGTTCCGCATCCCGCCTTGAAGCTTGCGGTATCGTCCGGATACTCCAAGAGGCTGATCGGCTCTATCGGGACCGCAATGCCAAACAACTCCGCAAATAGCGCCGGAGCGTCGCTCCTGGAGTGCGATCTTGCAGAGCCGCTTGCGGTCGCAGGCCAGAGCCGACGCCAAAGATGGGACCCTGTCGAGGTGCAGCCTGCGCTTTCCGCACTCGATAATGCAAATGAACTCGGCGGTGACGCCGATCCTCTTGGCCAAGGCTTCTTGGCTGAGTTCCAACTCAATCCGCCGGCGGCGAACCAGTCTTCTCAAGGTCGTTGGAGTCTTATCTTCTTTAGCTTTCATGCAATTCCTCTTTAGTTGCTTCGTATGGTTTGGTCGGGCGCCACGATTACACGCGGCGCCGCATATGCGCAGGCAAGCGCGGTTCTAGTTCAAGGGGTGTTTGCTTCTCGGCAGCAGCGGGTGATGGCAATGCGACCGTGTGATCTGCCGGGCTCCGCCGAGTGGGATCGTGCGCTGGACTACCGGGTGGGCTCGAAACGTTTAGCGGATCGGACCCATACCCCTTAACTAGGTGTCTATCCGTTTTTCAGGATTTGGGTCTCGCGGCCGAGCAGGAAGAGCAGGGCTGTGCGCTAACGTTGCCATGGCCGGAGTCGAGGGACACAGAAGATCGTAGAGTTGTGCGTCCAGGCGGGGGCATCCCGAGCCAGAGTTCATCGAGCAAGCTGGGGCGCTTGGCGTTAGGTTTCTGCCCAGCGCGTACATCGCGCCGCACCGGATTGGCCACGACCTCACGAACCGTCAACGCCGGATCTTGCAGGCGTTATCTGCAAGGCGGGATATCACCTTTGGCGAACTGCGGTCATTGGCCGGCCCCACGGTGGCGGTCCGAACCTTCCTGGACGATCTTCTGCACTTAAGAAGGTTGAGGATGATCGGATTACGCAGCCGGGGGCGGGGGGCCACGTGGTTCATCGTGCGGACGCCTGGTGACAATAGGGCGGAATGAGGCAGCCGTCGCCTTATTCCCGCCTCATTCGGCTGGACACCCGCTGGTTAACAGGCCAGTCCAGGACGGTTCGAAAGCTGGCACCGATCACTGCCGTCAAACGACGGTTATTGCGGCATCGACCTCACCATTTCCCTTATTTTCTGCGGCTCGCATAGCATGACTTCGAGAATTCGTAGCACGTCGCGGGAAATGGCACGCTGTTAACCGGAGGGTGGCCATCGCGCCGGCCTAAGCGTTTCTTCGCCGAACACCAAAGGGTGTAAGAAAACCCGAGAATCGCTGCCAGCGAGCAGGTACGCTCCCTATTTTCAGGCACTTGGCTGATGCTGCCGACCGCCTTGCCGCGCCGATTCGAAACCCGGCGATTTGCTCCTGCGTAATCATACCCGCCGGTTAACAGCACGTTCCACGCTGGTCTGTGTTTTCAACGAGTTGAGGGGACTGTCTGAGCGGCAGATGGCGCTAAACGGTGCTCAATAGCGGTAGATAGCGGTGGCTCCCCAAGAGATACACAGAAACGGAACTGCGGATGGAGAGAACCGGGGAGAGGCTTTCTCCCGCGCGTTGACCAGATGGGGAAGTTTCGGATCTGCGTCCTGAGAGTATGTGTCCACTAACGTAATTCTTCCGCGATCGGCCGTTATGGTGCGGCACGGGGCGCACGTGAAATTCGTGCGCCGCATTGCTCCCGATTAGCGGAACAGGAGTGGCGCCAATTGGCAGATGGGTTTTCGTCAGGTGACCCACGTGCGGGCCCCGGGGGTCTCAAGCCGGCGCGTTTTGAATCCGGTCTTTTGGACGATCTCGAAATCCACCTTTGAGGCGTAATGCGCGAAATCCGTATCTCAGGCACTTACCCAGTGCAGCCTACCGGGCGCGGCGGAGTTCTTCCTGCACCGCCGCGATGAAGTCTACGCCCGCCGAATTGAACCGCTCCACGCTCGGCGTATCTCCGATATTGAGCCAGTAATCGTCCTTTGGATTGTATGTGGGCCAGTTCGCCAGCCCGGGGCCGTTCGGGTTCCCGTTCTTTGCGAAGTTCGTCCAATAGGTCGCCATCGTGTCGGCCACCTGCCGGTCCACATCCGTCCAGGGGAGGTCTTTCATTCGCAGATTCTGGAAAACGTAGACGACCTCGGAGAAATGCACCGCGGCCGCCGCCGGGGCCGGGTTGTTGCCGTTGCCCGCCGGGTGTGGCGGAATATGGCTAAAGATGTATATGTACGCCGGCGCCTTGCCGGTGGTCGCCTGCAGCCTGGCCCAGGTGCGGTGCCCGGCGAAGTTGATGTCGCGATAGACGTCGTGGTAGGCCTTCCGCGCGCTGGCGTCATCGCTCGCTGGATAAAGCTTTAGCAGCGTCTCCGCCTTGTCCCCGAAGGTGGTCCTTGCCCAAGCCGTGTAACTGGCCAGACTGTCCGGGCGCCGCCGCGACCGCGTCCGCCGCCTGTTGCCGGCGTCGCTGGACCCCTTCTTGTGGTGGCGGCCGTGCCCCGGCTCAGCGCTGCGCCCGTCGCCGGAGGCGCGCCGATGCCGCCGATGTTCCCGCCCTCGTCGTTGGTCGCGCCAGTCAGCAGGCGCAGGTCGTTCTGTTTGCCCTGTGAGTACGTGGTGTAGAGATCCTGCGGCAGGAACCAGCCGTCCACTATGGCGCCGTTCATGCCTGCCGGGTTCTTGACCGAAGCCTCTAGCAGGTCCTGTGCGGACATCGCGCGCAATTCGGCCAGCGAAGTTCTTGCCCGCCGCTTTGGCGAATTGCACGCCATTGGCCTCAGCTTCCGCCAGCGTGGTCATCTTCCCAAAAGCGGTATGCGACTCCGCAATGGCGCCCTTGAACCAAACCCTTGAGTAGCGGAGAAGCGGCCAGGAAATTGACGCTACGACTGCCGCCCGATTCGCCCCAGATGGTGATCTTGTTCGGATCGCCGCCAAACAGCGCGATGTTGTTCTTCACCCACCGGATGCCCGCGAGCTGGTCGAGCGACCCGTAGTTGCCCGAGACATGGCGCTCGGATTCCTTGGTCAACTCGGGATGCGCGAACCAGCCGAATACGTTGACCCGGTAGTTCATGCTCACTACAACCACGCCCTTCTTGGCGATTGCGTTCCCGTCGTAGAGGGGCTCGGCGGTGGACCCGGCCGTGCCGCCGCCCCCGTAAATCCAAACCAGTACAGGCAGTTTCTCGCCGGCCGAGGCCGCTGGAGTCCACACGTTCAGATACAGGCAGTCCTCGCTGGTGTCGATCAGCCCACGATTCCACGAGCTGCTGTTGGCGTCGTACTGCCGCTGCACGCACGCCGGAGAGAAACGGTCCGCGGCGCGCACGCCCTGCCATGGCGCTACCGGCTGCGGAGGTCGCCAGCGCAGGTTCCCCACCGGAGGAGCGGCGAAGGGGATCCCGAGGTACTCGCGGACGCCCCATCCCCACCCCGGCGTGCCGGAAATCGAACCGCCTTCTACTTTGATCGGCTCCTGAATGCCAGCCAGCAGCGGCAAAGCAGCCAAAGCCGCCAGGCCGATTCTCACAACGCGCATGCTACGCCTCCTCATTGGCGCACCTGTTAGCGTGCTACGCCGCCGGGAGCGCCCTTCCTTCTGAAGCCCCTACTCTAGCGCGACTTCGTCGCCTGCACGGCACACAAGCCCATCTTCCCTCTCGCTTCCAACGATTCCCCATCGGGGCGCCGGGCGGAAGCCCACCGGAAGCTGTTTGCCAAGCTCTAACAGCCAGCCGCCCGGCTAGCGAAACAGCATGGCCGCCATATCGGCGAGCGAGTTCCGCCAGACCTTCCACTCGTGCGCACCCGGGTAGCTCTTGAACAGAAGCTCGATCTTGTGGCTGCGCAATTCCTCAACCGCTTTGGTCTGGAACGGGAACCGCGGGTCTTCCGCGCCAACCGAGAAGTACAGCAACTTGAGTTTCTTGTTTGTGGCCGCGGGGTCCGTGTAGAAGCCCGGAGAAATCTTCTCGACGTCGAACGGCGCGTAACCGCTCACACCCCCGAACATGCCGGAACTGAACTGGCCAATCCAGGCGAACGTGTCCAGGCGCTTCAACCCCACGTTCAACGCGATCCCGCCTCCCATGGAAAGGCCGGTGATGGCCCGGTTCTCCCGTCCCGTCAACGTGCGGTAGTTCTTCTCTACGAATGGGATGATGTCGTTGACGATCTCGTTTTCGGACACGTCATAATTCGTTCCACCCACGGCTCCGGCTCCGCCCGCACCCCGCCCGGCGGTCGGCATCGGCGGGCCGCCGATATCCAGCACGGCATACTGGTTCGCATTGGCGTTCGGCATCACCACAATCATCGGCTTGGCCTTGCCCTGCGCGATCAGGTTGTCCATGATCACATTGGCACTGCCCATGCTGTCCCACGCTTCCTCATCTCCTCCACCGCCGTGGAACAGGTACAACGCCGGGTACCTGACCGTGCCGCCCACGTACCCGGCCGGCGTGTAGACCAACATGCGCCGCGTCATCTTCAAGGCCGCCGACGGGTACCATGCCTCCGTGACGGCGCCGTGGGGAATCACGCCAGTCTGGTATAGAGCAGAGCCTGGTCCCGGGACCAGCACCGAGTTCATGTAGCGCGTGCCATCTCGCACTACGTGATAATTTCCAGGGTCCAGAGTCGCAACGCCATTCACCGAGAAGGTGTATGTCCAAACCTCGGGAACCAGAGGTCCAACCGTCACCGACCAAACTCCCGACTCGGCCTTGGTCAGCGCCACATCGCGCCCGTTCTCCCAGTTCCCGTTCAAGAAAACCTCGGATGCCTTGGGAGCAGACAGACGAAACGTGATCCGCCCGTCCGGAAGCATCTCGGGCGATCGCACCGCGGCGGCCCCGGCGGGCCCTCCGGGAGTCGCCTGCCCCCGTCCGGGAGTCGCCGCTGGAGGCTGTTGTGCGAAAGCCGCGGAAGCGAGAACCAGAACTCCTACTAGCCTCTTAGCTCGAAGAACTCTCATCATCTTGTTCCCCCTAGTCAACAGCGCTGCTGCCCGAGTGGCGTGGCTCGCCGCAGCCGCTACCTCTCATTGCGGGGCGCACAGAAGCGCCCCGCAAGGCCCAGGATCGGAAGCCCGGAGAACTCTTACTTAAACAGAACAGACGCGTAATCGCCAAGGAAATCGCGCCACAGGAACCAGTAGTGTGCACCTGGAATTTCTTTGTAAGAGGTCTTGAAGCCGAGTTTCTTTACCGATTCGGAAAGGGCGACCGTACCCGCACGGGCCATGTCGGTGGTTCCGGCGCCAGCCAGTAATACTTGACCCCGCCCTTCTTGACGGCCGCAAGCTGGGCTTCAAACGCCGGATCTCCAGCCCGTCCGCCGCCGCTGAACACGCCGATATAACCGAAAACGCCCGGGTTGTTGTTGGTCGCGGTGACTGTGTGCCCGGCGCCCATCGAAAGGCCGGCGATAGCGCGGTTATCCTTGTTGGCGATGACGCGGTAGGTCTTCTCCACGAAGGGAATGACGTCCTTCACCAGGCTTTCCGGGTATGAGCCAGCGTAGGCCTGCTGGTTCCCGCCGCGCCCGGCGGCCGCCGCCGGAGCGCCAGCGGCCGGAGCGCCCAGCCGGAGCTTGCCCTCGGCCTGCGCCCAGTCCTCCCTGGGCCGCCTGAATCGGGGGTGGCGCGGGTGCCTGCACCTGCTGGCGAGCCGGCGTCGGGCCGAAACCGAAGCCCTGGGAAACGGTCTGCGTCGCGTTGCCGTTGGGCATCACTACGATCATCGGCTTGGCTTTGCCCCGCGCGATGAGGTTGTCCATGATGATGGGGGCGCGTCCCATCACCGTCCATGCGTCTTCATCGCCCCCACCGCCGTGCAACAGGTACAACACGGGATACTTAATCTTACTGGTCTGGTAGTCGGGCGGCAGGTAGACATACATGCGGCGGCGGGCTTGTTTCAGCGTGGGCGAGGGGTACCAGATCTGCTCCACGGTTCCGTGCGGGACATCTTTGAAATCCCACAGATCGTCCGCCGGACCGACTATCATCAGCAGGTTGTCGTATCGCGCGCCGTCGCGCTGTGTTTCACCGTTGTCGGGGTCGAGGGCCTTGACGCCGTCAACCATGAACCAGTAGCCCCACAACTGGTCGCCCAGCGGTCCGACAGTGGTCGACCAGACGCCCGCGTCATCCTTGGTCATCTTGAGATTGGTGGCGCCGTCCCAGCTTCCGTTCAGCGTGACCTCGGCAGCTTTAGGAGCGGATAGCCGGAACGTGACCGTCTTGTCCGGATGGATCTCCGGCGAAACGATGCGAGGGCCCTGCGTCCCACGGCCGCCGGCCGCACCGCGGCCGGCCTGGCCTTGTTGCGCCTGCTGGGGCGGCGGGGCCGGTTGAGCGAAAATCACGGACGCGGATAGGAGCGCTGCGGCGAGCCCCCCAATCCAGAGACTTCGATGTGCTTTCATGGTGTGTGCCTCTCTCGATTTCTTCAAAAGTCTACCTACTTCGCAGGCAACCGCCAAATACGGCCGCCCTACTCCTTAGACCCCCGAGCCTGGAATCGATCCCTACTTAAAAATATGACGGTCGCGTAGTCACCGAGGAAATCGCGCTATGTAAACCAATCTCAATGACGCTCATTCCCTCCAAAGACATTTCCCGGCCAGTCAACGCGCACCGACCCGCAACGCGCCGCTCAGCTTCAGGTCGCGCGACGAAGCGCCGGCATGGATTGTGTACTCGCCCGGCAGCAATTCCCAGGCGTTTCTCGTAACATCGAAAATGGAGAGAAACTTCGGATCCACCGCTACACTGACTGTTTTGCTCTCGCCGGGCGAGAGCCGTACCTTGTCCCATCCGATCAACCGTCGGAACGGTTCCGCCGCCGCCGAGGGGAGCGCGGCGTAAATCTGGACGGTCTCTTCTCCCGCGACCTTGCCTGTGTTCTTCACCGTCACCGCGATGGCTGGCGATGGCCCCGGCGTGATCTTCAGGCCGGAGAAGGCGAAAGTAGTGTACGACAAGCCGAACCCGAAGGGGAAGAGCGGCTGCTTGTTTTCCGAGTCGTACCACTTGTAGCCCACCTTCAGGCCTTCGGTGAATTCAAGATCGTAGCCTCGTCCGTTCATCTTATAGCCAGGGAAGAAATCGACCAAGTCGGCGTCGCCCCTCGATGCAGGCTGATCAGCCAGAGCGGGGTGCGGAAGATCGGCCTCGGAAGCCGGGAACGTCACGGGCAGCTTGCCCGATGGATTTACATTTCCGAATAGGATGTTCGCGATCGCCTCGCCGCCCCGAATGCCGGGAAACCAAGCTTCCAGAATGGCGGCCGCGCGACCGGCCCACGGCATCAGTACTGCCCCGTTCGTCTCCAAAACCACAACCGTCCGAGGGTTGGCCGCGGCGACGGCATCTACGAGCGCATCCTGATTGTCGGGTAGAGATAGGTTGGCCAGATCGCGGCCTTCCGTCGAAGGCTGATTGAGGAATAGGATGGCAACATCGGCTGGCCTTGGCAAGCTTCGCGGCCGCCGCTGGATCGGCGCCATCGTTGTACTCGACTCGCGCGCCCGGCGCCTTCGCGCGAATCGCCTTGAGCGGCGACGAGGGCTGCCAGACCATCTGACCGAACGTAAGCTGGCCGGCATTGGGAACGGCGTTGCCGCCCGGCGGATCCACCTGGGCCGAGCCGCCGCCGGACAGCACGCCCACATCGGAGTGGGAGCCGATTACAGCGACTGATGCGACGCGTCGAGGAAAGCGGCAACTGCGCCTTGGCGTTCTTCAGCAGGCACAGACTCTGCTCCGCGATCGATTGGGCCACTTCCATGCCCTTTCACCACGTCCGGGGCTTGACGCGCTGGCGGATTGTCGAACAGTCCTGCCGCGAACTCCGAGCGCAAGACCCGCTGGACCATGTCGTCCAGTCGCGCCGCGGGAACCTCGCCGTCCACTACGGCCTTCTTCAGAGCGCCGCCGAAATATGTGTCCTCGGGCATCTCCATATCGAGCCCCGCCATCGCGGCCTTCACCGTGCTGTGCGTGGCTCCCCAATCGGAAACGACGAAGCCCTGGAATCCCCACTCCTTTTTCAGCACGTCGTTCAGCAGGTAGCTGTTCTCGCAGGCGTAGTCGCCGTTCAGCAGGTTGTAGGAGCACATCACCGCGCCCATGCCCGCTTCCTTAACGGCGATCTCGAACGCCAGCAGGTCGGTTTCGCGCATGGCGCGCTTGCCGATCTTGACGTTGACGGAGTTGCGGCCGTTCTCCTGATCGTTCACGGCGTAGTGCTTGATGTGGGTGATGATGCCTTGCTCCTGGATGCGACTTCATCGCAGCGGCCGCCATCCTTCCAGCCAGAATTGGGTCTTCGCCCAGGTATTCGAACGTGCGGCCGTTGCGCGGCTCGCGCGCGAGATTCACGCCGCCGCCCAAGCGCCATGTTGTAACCCTGCGCGCGCAGCTCACTGCCGATCACGGAGCCGAATTCGCGCGCCACCGACAGGTCCCAACTTGCAGCGGCGGCGATGGCAGACGGGAGAGGTGTGGAGTAGCGCCCGAAAATGGCGGAGCGAGCCACGCCGACGGCCGCATCGGCCATCTGCAAATCCGGTATTCCCAACCGCGGGACTCCCGGAATGAAGCCGGCCCCTCCGAGCGAGCGTGCTGGAAGCGCTTCCGGGCCGCCCAGCAAGAAGTCCCAGCCTCCGCCGTGGAGTAGCGAGATTTTCTCGTCGATGGTCATTCGCGCGGCTAGCAGGCGCGCCCGCTCGTCCGGACCCAGGCTCTTGTCGCTCCAGGGCCCCGTCACTGCCGGAGGGGGAGCCGGAAACTGGGCGGGCGCCGGAACCGGCGCCCATATCAGGAATGCGGCCAGCGCCAGCGGGGCACCGGCTCTCAGTTGCCTTGAACTCATGCGTCCTCTCCCAGCGGCGCCGCGTCGCGCAAGAACCGAGCGGCCAGCCAAACGCGCCCACCCTCACACGAGGGATTGTCGAAACGCTTCCAACAGACGTCCTCACGGTCGGACCTGCGGGCCGGCCGGTATCCGGCATCCCTTTCCGTTTAAGGACCCCGACTATCCGGCCAGCCTTTTCTTACTGGAACAACTTAGGCGCGAATTCGTTCAGATAGATGCGCCAGTTGGACCACGTGTGGCCGCCGGTGCTCTCCGTGAAGTGGTAATTGATGCCGACCTTTTCGAGCTGACCGGCCAGGTTCCTGCCCTGCGCGATGTTAACAACCGGGTCGTCCTTGCCGTGGCCGACATAGTAGTACTTCACGCCGGCCTTCTTGAGATCAGCCAGCTTGTCGCTGACATCGGCCGAGGTCCCCATGCTGAACACTCCGACGTAGCTGAATACTTCCGGGTGGGCGTTAGTGGCCGCGAGGGTGTGGCCGCCGCCCATGGAGAGGCCGGCGATCGCCCGACCATCCTTACTTGCGATCACGCGATAGTTCTTCTCGATGTAGGGACTACGTCATTGACCAGGCTTTCGGGGAAAGCGCCGCCAAACATGCCTCCGCCTCCACCGCGGCCCGCGTTGGGAGCGGCGCCCGGAGTGGCTGGGGCTCCTGGAGCAGCTTGAGGCCGCGGGGTTGGCTGGAGCCGGGAGCAGCCGGCGCGCGTCGCGGCATTGGGCGCTCCTGGGGCCGCGCCACGGCCGCCCGTAAACGCGCCGACAACGCCTACCTCGCCCGGATTCCCCGTATTGCCGATATTCTGGCCCGGAACGTTTCCATATCCCGGCCCCATCTTCTGATTTGCGTTGCCGTTGGTCATGACCACCAGCATCGGCTTGGCCTTATTGGCGGCGATCAGGTTGTCCATGATCACGCTCGCGCGCCCCATGTTGTTCCAGGCATCTTCATCGCCGCCGGCGCCGTGCAGGAGGTAAAGGACCGGGTAGCGTTGCGCGGTCTTGTCATATCCCGGCGGGGTGTAGACATACATGCGGCGCGGCGAAGCGCTGGCGAGCGTTGGCGAATCGTACCACACAAGGCTCACATTGCCGTGTTGGACGTCTTTGATCTTGTAAGTATCGGAAATCGCCCCATCGATAATCAGGAAGTTGGAGTACCGGGTTCCGTCCCGCAGGATGTTGGCGTTCGTCGAATCCAGAAGGCTGACACCATCGACGCTGAAGGTGTACGCCCACAACTCGGGCGTCAATGGGCCGACGGTTGCCGACCACACCCCCGAATCGTCTTTGGTCATCTTGACGCCCCGCCCTTGCGGCCAGTCGCCATTGAGTGTCACGTCCGTGGCGTTGGGCGCGCGCAGCCGGAATGTCACCGTCTGGTCGGCGAGAATCTCGGGGGAGCGCAATGCGGGCCCCCGGCCGCCTCCTGCCATGCCTCTTCCGGGCGCCTGCCCTGCCGCGCCAGGCGCGCCGGGAGCCGGGCCTGTCTGCCCCGGAGCGGCAGGCGGCTGTGCGCTAATCGCAACGGTCGCCAAGGAAGCCAGGATAACTAGTCTCAGTTTCATCGACAAAGCACCTTTCCTTTCGCAATGCGCAGCGCTCGTACCGAGCGCCGGCTGTCCATGAGCCTATTCTAATGCTCAACGCCGCCATTGTTAACTTGTTTTTATAAATAGGCCTTCAGTTTTTTCTTCCTAACAATACTGCAAACCACGCTCCCGACGCCTCAACGCTCCACGATGACGGCCGCGCCCATGCCCCCGCCGATGCAAAGCGTCGCAAGCCCCAAATGAACCTCGCGCCTTGCCATCTCATAGAGCAGAGTCACTAGAATCCGTGCCCCGGAAGCGCCGATGGGATGCCCAAGGGCGATGGCGCCGCCGTTCACGTTTGTGCGGTCTTCCGGGAATTCCAATTCGCGGGCGACGGCGAGACACTGCACCGCAAACGCCTCATTGGCCTCGATAAGATCCATATCGCACACGCGAAGGCCGGCTCTGTTCAGCGCCAAGCGGGTTGCCGGAACCGGCCCCATACCCATAACTTCGGGTTCCACCCCGCATGCGCCGTAGCCGCGAATCCTGGCCAGCGGGACCACCCCGAGGTCTTTTGCCTTGCGCCCGCTCATCAAGACGAGAGCCGCGGCGCCGTCGTTAATGCCCGAGGCGTTGCCTGCGGTCACGACGCCATCAGGCTTGAATGCGGTCTTGAGTCTCGCGAGCGCTTCCAGGGTAGTTCCGGCGCGGGGATATTCGTCCCGTTCAAAGGCAACGGCGCCGCCCTTTTTCTGGGGGATATTGACGGGCGCGACCTCATCGCGGAATCGTCCGCCTCCGATGGCGGCTTCGGCCCTGTTCTGGCTGGCGCACGCAAATCGGTCCGCATCCTCCCGCGAGATGCCGTAGCGGCGCGGCGATATTCTCGGCGGTGATGCCCATGTGGAGGCCGCTGAACGCGTCGGTCAGCCCATCCGAAATCATGCTGTCGAGCAGATCGGCGGGGCCCAGCCTGAGCCCCTTGCGCGCTCCGCGAAGCACATGCGCCGCGCTGGACATGCTCTCCAGTTCCGCAGGCCACTACCACATCAGCGTCGCCGCAGCGGATGGCTTGGACACCATGAATGACGCTCTTCATGCCGGAGCCACAGACCATGTTCAGGGTCTCGGCAGGGATCGTTACAGGAAGCCCGGCGGCGATGGCGGCCTGTCGAGCCACGTTCTGTCCGAGACCGGCGGTGAGTACGCTGCCTACGATGACCTCGTCAACCTCCTCCGGCCGCAGGCCAGCGCGGCGGAGAGCCTCGGCAATGGTCAGGGCCGCCAACTGGACAGAGGACACCTCGCCCAGCGTGCCCATGAACGCGCCGATGGGGGTCCGGCAAGCGCCGGCAATCACCACGTCAGAGTCGTCTGGCATTGTCTCTCCTAACATTTGCGCCAGTGTTAAGTCGGAAATACGCCAACGATGAGACAGACGGCCGTCATCAACACGGACGCGCCAAAGAGGTATGGGACCGTGAATTTCTGATGGTCTCCGAGATCCAATCCCGTCAGCCCGACAATCAGGAAGGTAGCAGGCGTCAGTGGGCTGACCGGAAAGCCGGTCGTCATCTGCCCCAGCACTGCGGCTTGCGCCATGTGAACTGGCGCAATGCCGAACATCTTGCCGGCCTCCGCCAGCACCGGCAACACTCCGAAATAGAAAGAGTCCGGATCGAAGACCAAGCTGAGCGGCATCGACAGCAGGCCCAGGGCCACGGAAGGTGAGGCCCGATTCCGCGGAACGAACGTAACCGCCGATTTCGCCATGGCGCCGAGCATGCCGGATCCCGCATGATGCCAGTGAACGCCCCCGCGGCGAACAGCATGCCGCCCATCATGAGAGCTTCTCTCGCATGCGCATCGACCCGCTCTCGCTGCGATCGCCAGGCTCGGATAGTTGATCTGGATCGCCAACACGAGCCCCGACCATGAAGACGACCACCGGCTCCAGCTTGGCCGCGATCATGGCAGTCATCAGCAGGACGTGTCGCGCCGAATTGACCCACGACTCGTCCCCGGCCGGCGCAGCGCGCGCTTTCCTCGGCCCACTCGCGGCGCTGCCGTATCGCCACGCTGCGGTTCCGGCCGTCCAGCCCAGCCGTTTTGCCTCCGTTTGCCCGAGCCACCAAGCGACACGCGAAAACAAAGACAAGGCCGACGGCCTGGACCGGAATCAGCGGACTGAAAATCGATCGGCGACCGGGATCTTCAGGGATGCGGAGGCGCGGATCATCGGCCCGGTCCACGGCAGGAAATTCACCCCCGCCGCCAAGGACGCGGCGCACGCTAGGACCCGCCGGTCCATGCCGAGCCGCTCGTACAGCGGCAGCATCACGGGAATCGTCACCAGAAACGTCACCGCGCCGGATCCATCCAGGTGAACCAGCAAGGCCAGCAGCGCCGTACCCACCACGATGCGCGGCGGGCTGCTGCCGACGGTCGCCAGGATACGGTCGATGATCGGATCGAGCATCCCGCGTCCGTCATAATGCCGAAATAACAGAATGGCGAAGATGAACATCCCCGCCACGCGCGGCCAGCGCTCTGGATGCCGTGGACCATGAAGCTCGCGGTTTTCAGGCCGAAACCGCCGGCCAGAGCCGCAGTCACGATGGGACACGCGATCAGCGCCGCCAGCGGCGTCAGTCTTCTTGCAAGAGGATCGCCGCAGCAGCACGCGCGATGGTCGCGAAGCCGAGTATGGCCAGCATAGCGATGCGTTTCCACGCTGTCGGCTTCTGACGCGACGGTGGCTTCGAAGATCACACCACGCGCAGCCAGCGCATCGAGGGCTTCATCATCGAGTCCCAGCAGTTCCTGCGAGCGCGCGATCCGTGTGCTGGCCCAGAACGGGCGCGGGCGCGCCGGGCGTCCCGGCGTTTCCGGAGAGCTTGACCGGCGTGCCGGTGACGCGATGCGGGCCGGCCGTGGGGTGTTCGAGCGTCGGGAACATCTCGGCGGACTGCCGTCTGCGGATGCTCCACGACTTCGTGGAAGTTCCGTACCGGCGAAGCGGGGATGCCCGCGGCCTGCAGCCTTTCCATCCACTCCGCGCACGGGGCCGCTCGAGAAAGATCTGCTCCAGGATCGTGTTCCAGCGTCGCGGCGATTCTCGATGCGCGTCGCGCATTGGTCTCGTACTCCGGGTCGCTTCTCCAGATCCGGGCGCCCGATCACGCGGCAGAAGCTGAGCCAGAGCTTCTCGCTGCCAACGGCGATGGCGAAGGCGCGGTCTTTGGTGTGGAAGACGCGGTAGGGAACCACCGTCGGGAAGGCGCGTTCCCATCGGCTGCGGGCACGATGCCCGATCCGAGGTAGCCCATGTAGTTCGAGCTCATCGTGGAGATCATGCCGTCCAGCATCGAAACATCCACAACTGGCCGCGCGCCGGTGCGCTCCCGCGCGCTCAGCGCCAGCAGAATGCCGATGACGGCGAAGAGTCCGGCGGTAACGTCTGTCACGCCGTAGCCGCAGCGAACCGACTCGCCCTCCTCCGTGCCTGTGATGCTCAGCAATCCGCTCGAACTCTGCACCACAAGGTCCATGGCCGCCTCGTCGCGCGAAGGCCCGTCCTGTCCGTATCCGGAAATCGAGCAATAGACCAGGCGCGGGATTGCGCTGCATGCACCGCCTCGTAACCCAAGCCCAGCCGGTCCATCGCGCCGGGACGAAAATTCTCGATCAGCACGTCCATCTTGTCGATCAGCCGCAGGCAGAGATCGAGCGCCCTCCGCCTGCTTCAGATCGATGGAGATACCGCTGCTTGCCCCGGTTCAGCCCAAGGAAGAAGCTGGATTCGCCGCCCGCGAATGGCGGCCCCCATCCGCGGCCCATGTCCCCGCCGCGAGACTCCAGCTTATAAGACCTCGCGCCATAATCGGCCAGCAGTAGCGTGCAGTAGGGACCGGCCAGCGCGTGCGAGAAATCCAGAACGCGGATCCCTTCCAATGCGCCGGGAGAAGCCGGAAAGAGTGTGGCGTGTTGAGAGCTATCGGTTCGCATCTGTTGTAGGGCGCCTTTAGATTTCGATCTCCATGCGCAGCAGCGCGGTGCTGAACGTCTTGCCCTGCGGGTCGGCGCGGAGCGAGACCGTGCCGCCGCCATCCAGGCTGTCGTGCAGCAGGAAATTCAGCGCGTCCAGATTCGGCAACTCGAAGCGCTCCACCCTTCCCAGGCAGACGCCCGCGAAGTGCTCCTTGACGCGTTCGGCGGTGACTTCTCCACCAGGATGGGATAGTACTCCGGCTTGCGGGCGATCAGGCCGATGTTGCACATGTTGCCCTTGTCGCCGGAGCGCGCATGGGCCAATTTCAATCAGCGGCAACCTTCTTCACAACGTCACCTCGGCCTCCACTTCGCTTTTCGGAATCAGCGTGGGCCAGTACGCGATCACTTCCTCCACCTTGGGACGGCCTGCCGCCGAGCCCGTGACCGCAGGCGGGCCATTCAAAACCAGCGGAGCGATTTCTTTCGTGAAGCGCTCCACGGGCGCGCGGTCCTGCGCGCGCACGCCAAAACGCAGCACGACTTCAGGCAATTGCGCCGCGAGTTCGGCCGAGGGCGCGGCGGCCGGAATGGCGTGGCACGCCGAAGCGCCGAGGTACTCGCTGCGCACGGCGTCGAACTTCAGCCCTAGCCGTTCCAGCCGCTCGCGCAGAGATGCGATCCGCCGGCCTGGGCTTTCTTGTAGGCGTCCGGCCACGCATAGCAGACCCCGCCGGTCGCTTTGAATCCGGCCGAGTAGCTGATCGAAACCTTGTAGAAGTCGGTTGCGCGGGCGGCCTCGAATGCCGGTGAAACGCACGCGGTCCGGGCCGGCCTGGCTCCAGCCGGATCGGTGGTGAAATCGGCGATGCAATCCGGCGTGATATACGCGCGCGGGTCGCCAATTTCGTAAAGCAGTTGCTCCTTTGACGGACGCGACGCGTGACGCGGCCGCCAGTTCCGTGCGTGCTTGGTCAAGACGAACGAGCCGTCGGGTTCGGCTTCGAGTGATGGGATAGCCGATGTCGGCCAGATCCGGAATGGTTTCCCAATCCACCTGGCAGTTGCCGCCGGTGCCCTGCGCGCCGCATTCGATGGCGTGGCCGCCGACGATGCCTGCCGCCAGCAGGTCCCAGTCTTCCGGCGCCCCAGCCGAACTCGTGAATCATCGGGGCCAAGCGCCAGCGCGGCGTCCGCGCAGCGGCCGGTGATCACGATCTGCGCACCCTGCGTCAAGCGCCTGCGCGATCGGGAACGCGCCGAGGTAAGCGTTGGCGCTGCGCACGCGTCGCGCGAACCGTCGAGAGAGGCGCTCGCCGTATCCATGTTGCGAGAACTCGATGCCGCGCGCCATCATCTCGTCCAAGCCGGCCCGAGATATCGTCTCCGGTCACGGCCGCGACGCGAATTGGGATGCCCTGTTTCTCGGCCAGCGGCCAGCAGCTGCGCGCCGGCACCCGAGCGGGTTCAGTCCGCCGGCATTGGCAACGACGCGGATGTTCTTCGCGACGAGCTCCGGCAAACGCCCGGCCGATCATCTCCACGAAGTCGCGCGCGTAACCCGGCCTCCGGATCGCGCGACCGCTGCTTCTGCAGGATCGACATGGTGACTTCGGCAAGGTAGTCCAGCGTCAGATAGTCGATCGGTCCGCGCCGGATCTGCTCCACCGGCGCATCGATGGAGTCGCCCCAGAAGCCTTGACCATTGGCGATCCGAATCATGAGTTCAAGCTCTCCAGTGGCATGGATTCGTCAGCGAAGAACCGCACTGGCCTCCGCTTCCCGGATCAAACGATCCGCATCGTCCTGCAACAGGAATCTTCGTTCCATAAGCCGCTTCGCTGCATCGCGAACCCTTGCGACATACGCTTCATGCGAACCGTAGCGCTCTTCGAGCGACGGGCGAGGGTCGCCGTTTGCTTCACGCTCCGTTTTGGTGCGCGCGAATGGGATGAAGCCTCCGGAGAACCCGCAGCCCCGGCCCTTCAAGTACCCGGAAGCCGTGACGTTCCATCCCAGATACGTTCCGAGAGGCGCCTGATGCAATACCGAAGGGACGCCGCCTACTTCATTGCCATCTGCGTCGGTCCGCGGAACGAGCATCGGGATCGCGCCGCGAATCACAGGCGGCTGGATGGAAATGGTGCCGGAAAGATCGTTGTAATGAAAGCTTGTTCCGAAATCGTATATTGGTAGCGCATTGATCAGGTTGTCCGGAAGCGGAAAACCTGGGATTACGGGAAAACCCATTGCGCCGTGCGACGGCGCGACCAATTCGCCGGCTGCGAGAGTCGGATAGCTGCTTGCCGGCGGAGGCGTGTTCTTCACCACCCAATCGGTGAGCGCCTGACGGAGAGCGCGCATACTCTCGGCCGTGGAGTTGGGATTATCCGGCAGCGCACATCCGCGGCCGGCCGTACCCGGAGCGATCACCTGGAATCCGCCTCTGCCGCCGCCGTGTGTGACGCCTGGGAAGTAGTAGCGGCGCACTTCCGGAGGAAGAGGTATGTCGGTATCGGCCTTTGTTCCCACGAGCCCCGGAGACATTCGAAGCCCCCAGAACTCCGATGCGCCGAAGGTCTCGATGACTTTCGGACAGGTTTTGGTGGCGCGGCAGCGGTCCAAAAGGCTTGCGGTAGGACGGCCCCGCGCATCGTCGCGGTAGGAGCCCCACCACAATACGCCCTCGCTGCCGGGCTCATACAGGCCCGCCGCGCCGCCAGGGATAGCAAAGCGGAAATTCAGAGGGTTTTGGCGGGCTGCGATGTTTGCGTTCACACCGTCCCACACGATTCGCTTCGATTCGTCCTGATTGAAGCCGAGATGGACAAAACTCTTGATGAAATTGCCGGACTGCGACGTGCCCGATGCGATGGAGTACTTGACGAGTCCGGCGACCGGATTTGGCGCGCCGGCTTCATTTTTCCCGGCATATCGGAAAAATGAGACCAGATCGCGAGTAGCTGCGAAACCGATACCGAGCACCAGCGGATCCTTGGCGGTGAATACCACCTGGAATAGAAGGTTTCCGTCGAATCCGCCCTTCAGGCAGATCATGGTGGGATCCGGCTCGCCTGGGAACGGCGTGTTGTCGCAGTTAGCGAACGCCCAGTCGCGCGGGGAAACAGGAATCGCCTGGCCGTCGTCGGAGGCCTGACTCGTCAGCAGTGCTTTCGTAGTGTCCAGCGATGCCGGCAGTTGATAGTGCAGACCGCTGTACCCGCCGGTCAGCGTGGCGGTCGAAGCCTGCGCTCGCAGATTGCTCAGGCGTGCCAGGACGGGACCCGTTATGGAAGAGCCGTCGGCGTTGCGAGCTATGGGAACCGCGATTGTCTCGATCCCGGCGCGCGGCGCCAGATCGCCCTGCCAACCGCTGCTCAGCACAATATGCCCGGCCGCCAGCGCGTCCGCGGGGGGCCGGGGGTTCAATGGCGAACTGCCCCGGTTCGGGACTTCGTACCAAAGCACGCCGCTGGCCTTGCCGGAATCAATCGGGCGGAGGAGCGTGAACGTAGCCGAGTACTCCACCTTGCCCCGCGAATTACGCGGCGCGAGCCGGATGTCGTCGATGATCGCATTCAGGGGATCGGCGGGATCGAGTTCGCCAAAGAAGCGGCCGGCAACGCGTTCGTACTGGCCCGCAGAGCCGAAAGACTGCCCGGAGAATGCGGGAGATTCCCGATTCTCCACTGTCACGCGAATGATGGCGGCGTGGGCGCGGGCGGCCGCCGCAAGCGCCGCCGCGCAGAGCATCCAGCGAATTCCGGCCCTTCCGAAATGGCGACGAAGCACGGCTCCTTCTATTTTAAGCCGGTGGTATAGTTTTATCAATTCGAATTATGTGTACGAAATTATAGACCGCTTCGATAATTACCCGGACCACCGGATCAAGCCCGCTCGCGGAATTCGGCGCTCGTACACGTCTTACGGATGGCTTGCCGGAACGTTTCGGCGGCCGCGGAAAGCGAGCGCCCGCGTTTCGCGATGAACCCCACATCGCGGTCCAGTCTGGGCCGCCGAATCGGCCGCTGTCCAAGCGTCCGGCTCTGCTCCATGTGCATCACGGACGCCGGCAGAATCGTGACTCCCAGCCCGGCCCGCACCATGCCAAGCGCGGTGGAAATGTAGGAGGCCTCGTACGCCGGCGGCGTGAAGTGGCCGATGGCGGCAAGCGCACGGTCTACCACCGCGCGAACGCTGCTCTCCCGGCTCATGAGAATCAATGGATACGAGACAAGTTCGGCAAGCGAAACCGAGTCGCAACGCTCCAGCGGCGAGCCGCGCCTGAATATCGCGCTCATGCGGTCTTTGAACAGCGGCGTAAACTCCAGATCGGGCTCCGCGGCAGGGAGGCTGCCGAATCCGAAATCGACTTCGCCGGCCTTCACCATGGCCGCAATACGAACTCCCACCGCGTCCTGCAAATGTATGGCGATGCCCGGATGCTCCTCGCGAAACTCGGAAATGATGCGGGGAAGCATGGTGGCTGAGACGGAGGGCAGCGCGCCTACCGTGACCGAGCCGTTGGAATGAGCGGAGCCAGGCTTGACATTGACAAGCGCGGCGTCGATTTCCCTAAGGACACGCTCCAGCACTGGAAAGAGGTCGCGGCCGATTGGAGTCAGATGAACCGATCGGGTATTACGATCGAGGAGCCGGACGCCGAGGGCGCTCTCCAACTGGCGGATTTGCACCGTAAACGTGGGCTGCGAAATCCCCACGGTCTTCGCGGCACGCGTAAAGCTTCCGTGCCGGGCCGCGGCTACGAACGCTTCCAGATGTCTGATCTCGACGTCCATATCCATACGCTATCACCGCGATCGTTATTTGCGTTCCGGCGCCGCGCAAACGAACGACGCGGCGTCGTCGATACTTCCGGCGGCGTTCCATCGCGCCGCTTGGGGATAAGGGCACAGCGGGCGCGTGCGGTCCACCGCGGCTCCGGTCGAATGCGAGGCAATGATCCGGGCGGGCGCGGTTCCCCGGCTCACCCATTGATCGAGCGCGCCGAGCGCGTCGAATACGCTCGGCCCAGGCCCCCCGGAGCAATGCCCCATGCCCGGCGCCA